>NZ_JBJNLL010000002.1:0-1390421 GCF_052169095.1 Serratia sp. CY33802 | reverse complement strand
TGGGATGAAGAGTAACCTGTCATAGAGTCTCTCAAATGTTTGCAGCGCGAACGATGGAAACATCTTCGGGTTGTGAGGTTAAGTGACTAAGCGTACACGGTGGATGCCTAGGCAGTCAGAGGCGATGAAGGGCGTGCTAATCTGCGAAAAGCGTCGGTAAGGTGATATGAACCGTTATAACCGGCGATACCCGAATGGGGAAACCCAGTGTGTTTCGACACACTATCATGTCATGAATACATAGTGGCATGAGGCGAACCGGGGGAACTGAAACATCTAAGTACCCCGAGGAAAAGAAATCAACCGAGATTCCCCCAGTAGCGGCGAGCGAACGGGGAGGAGCCCAGAACCTGAATCGGCTTGTGTGTTAGTGGAAGCGTCTGGAAAGTCGCGCAGCAAAGGGTGATAGCCCCGTACACTAAAATGCACAGGTCGTGAGTTCGATGAGTAGGGCGGGACACGTGACATCCTGTCTGAATATGGGGGGACCATCCTCCAAGGCTAAATACTCCTGACTGACCGATAGTGAACCAGTACCGTGAGGGAAAGGCGAAAAGAACCCCGGCGAGGGGAGTGAAATAGAACCTGAAACCGTGTACGTACAAGCAGTGGGAGCACCTTCGTGGTGTGACTGCGTACCTTTTGTATAATGGGTCAGCGACTTATATTTTGTAGCAAGGTTAACCGTATAGGGGAGCCGTAGGGAAACCGAGTCTTAACTGGGCGAATAGTTGCAAGGTATAGACCCGAAACCCGGTGATCTAGCCATGGGCAGGTTGAAGGTTGGGTAACACTAACTGGAGGACCGAACCGACTAATGTTGAAAAATTAGCGGATGACTTGTGGCTGGGGGTGAAAGGCCAATCAAACCGGGAGATAGCTGGTTCTCCCCGAAAGCTATTTAGGTAGCGCCTCGTGAACTCATCTTCGGGGGTAGAGCACTGTTTCGGCTAGGGGGCCATCCCGGCTTACCAAACCGATGCAAACTCCGAATACCGAAGAATGTTATCACGGGAGACACACGGCGGGTGCTAACGTCCGTCGTGAAGAGGGAAACAACCCAGACCGCCAGCTAAGGTCCCAAAGTCATGGTTAAGTGGGAAACGATGTGGGAAGGCATAGACAGCCAGGATGTTGGCTTAGAAGCAGCCATCATTTAAAGAAAGCGTAATAGCTCACTGGTCGAGTCGGCCTGCGCGGAAGATGTAACGGGGCTAAACCATGCACCGAAGCTGCGGCAGCGACGCTTAGGCGTTGTTGGGTAGGGGAGCGTTCTGTAAGCCGTTGAAGGTGGCCTGTGAGGGTTGCTGGAGGTATCAGAAGTGCGAATGCTGACATAAGTAACGATAAAGCGGGTGAAAAGCCCGCTCGCCGGAAGACCAAGGGTTCCTGTCCAACGTTAATCGGGGCAGGGTGAGTCGACCCCTAAGGCGAGGCTGAAAAGCGTAGTCGATGGGAAACAGGTTAATATTCCTGTACTTGGTGTTACTGCGAAGGGGGGACGGAGAAGGCTAGGCTAGCCGGGCGACGGTTGTCCCGGTTTAAGCGTGTAGGGGGTGTGACCTGGTAAATCCGGTTGCATACTAACCCTGAGGCGTGATGACGATGCACTACGGTGCAGAAGTAGTTGATGCCCTGCTTCCAGGAAAATCCTCTAAGCTCCAGGTAACATTAAATCGTACCCCAAACCGACACAGGTGGTCAGGTAGAGAATACCAAGGCGCTTGAGAGAACTCGGGTGAAGGAACTAGGCAAAATGGTGCCGTAACTTCGGGAGAAGGCACGCTGGCATGTAGGTGAAGTCCCTTGCGGATGGAGCTGAAGCCAGTCGAAGATACCAGCTGGCTGCAACTGTTTAATAAAAACACAGCACTGTGCAAACACGAAAGTGGACGTATACGGTGTGACGCCTGCCCGGTGCTGGAAGGTTAATTGATGGGGTCAGCCGCAAGGCGAAGCTCTTGATCGAAGCCCCAGTAAACGGCGGCCGTAACTATAACGGTCCTAAGGTAGCGAAATTCCTTGTCGGGTAAGTTCCGACCTGCACGAATGGCGTAATGATGGCCAGGCTGTCTCCACCCGAGACTCAGTGAAATTGAACTCGCTGTGAAGATGCAGTGTACCCGCGGCAAGACGGAAAGACCCCGTGAACCTTTACTATAGCTTGACACTGAACATTGAGCCTTGATGTGTAGGATAGGTGGGAGGCTTTGAAGCGTGGACGCCAGTCTGCGTGGAGCCATCCTTGAAATACCACCCTTTAATGTTTGATGTTCTAACTCGGCCCCATAATCTGGGGTGAGGACAGTGTCTGGTGGGTAGTTTGACTGGGGCGGTCTCCTCCCAAAGAGTAACGGAGGAGCACGAAGGTTAGCTAATCACGGTCGGACATCGTGAGGTTAGTGCAAAGGCATAAGCTAGCTTGACTGCGAGAGTGACGGCTCGAGCAGGTACGAAAGTAGGTCTTAGTGATCCGGTGGTTCTGAATGGAAGGGCCATCGCTCAACGGATAAAAGGTACTCCGGGGATAACAGGCTGATACCGCCCAAGAGTTCATATCGACGGCGGTGTTTGGCACCTCGATGTCGGCTCATCACATCCTGGGGCTGAAGTAGGTCCCAAGGGTATGGCTGTTCGCCATTTAAAGTGGTACGCGAGCTGGGTTTAGAACGTCGTGAGACAGTTCGGTCCCTATCTGCCGTGGGCGTTGGAAGATTGAGAGGGGTTGCTCCTAGTACGAGAGGACCGGAGTGAACGCACCACTGGTGTTCGGGTTGTCATGCCAATGGCATTGCCCGGTAGCTAAGTGCGGAAAAGATAAGCGCTGAAAGCATCTAAGCGCGAAACTTGCCTCAAGATGAGTCTTCCCTGGGCCTTTAAGGCCCCTGAAGGAACGTTTAAGACTAAGACGTTGATAGGCTGGGTGTGTAAGTGCAGCGATGCATTGAGCTAACCAGTACTAATGATCCGTGAGGCTTAACCTTACAACACCGAAGGTGTTTTTAGAGAGATTTTCAGCGACGTTCCGAGATTGGTTCTGATGGCTTCACGGAAGTGAAGCGGTTGGAATGAAACAGAATTTGCCTGGCGGCAATAGCGCGGTGGTCCCACCTGACCCCATGCCGAACTCAGAAGTGAAACGCCGTAGCGCCGATGGTAGTGTGGGGTCTCCCCATGCGAGAGTAGGACACTGCCAGGCATCAAATAAACGTTATCAGTGTGACGACTGGTAATGCGCAAATCGCAAAGCGCGAATTTGCCGGCATCGAAAGATGCAACGTAAAAGAATCGGTGGAGCGGTAGTTCAGTTGGTTAGAATACCTGCCTGTCACGCAGGGGGTCGCGGGTTCGAGCCCCGTCCGTTCCGCCACTTAATTGATAAGCCCTGAGTCTCTGACTCAGGGCTTTTTCATATCTATATTTTGCGATTTTCAGGCCGGAATTGTCCTTCCTTACCGCCTTACTCCCCATATTGTTGCCTTTAGATCAAAAGTCTTATGCCGAACCAGGCGTTTTTGATCAATAAAAAAGTTGCCATAATCTTCCTCATACCACATCTACCCATTAATGAGAGAAAACATTATGAGCATCCCTGCATTTGGTTTAGGTACCTTCCGCCTTCAGGATCAGGTTGTTATCGATTCTGTCAGCACCGCACTCGAGCTGGGCTATCGCACTATTGATACTGCACAGATCTATGAAAACGAAGCGGCTGTTGGCCAGGCTATCGCTGCCAGCGGCGTGAAACGTGAAGACCTGTTCATCACCACCAAGATTTGGATCGCGAACCTGGCGAAAGGCGCACTGATCCCAAGCCTGCAAGAAAGCCTGAAAAAACTGCAAACGTCCTACGTTGATCTGACGCTGATCCACTGGCCGTCACCCAACGACGAAGTGCCGGTTGCCGAATTTATGGCTGAGCTGCTGGAAGCGAAAAAGCTGGGGCTGACCCGCCAAATCGGCGTATCTAACTTCACCATCGACTTGATGCAGCAAGCGATTGACGCGATTGGCGCCGATGAAATCGCCACCAACCAAATCGAGCTGTCACCGTTCTTGCAGAACCGCAAGGTGGTAGAATTTGCGCAGCAGCACGGCATCGCCATCACCTCTTACATGACGTTGGCCTACGGCAAAGCGCTGCAGGACGAAACGATCAAAAGCATTGCTGCTCGTCACAATGCGACCCCAGCACAGGTTGTCCTGGCTTGGGCATTGAAGCTGGGTTATGCGGTTATTCCTTCTTCGACCAAGCGTGAAAACCTGGCGAGCAACCTGTTGGCGCAGCAACTGACGCTGACCGACGAAGATATGGCGCAGATTGCCGCACTGGAGTGCAACGGCCGTCTGGTTAGCCCAGAAGGTCTGGCGCCAAACTGGGATTAATCATTCCTTGCAGTAGTCAGCATAAGGCGTCCATCGGGGCGCCTTTTTTATCGTTTCAGGTATTCACTCACAAAATCAATAAAGCTGCGCAGACGGTTGCTGACGGCGCTGTCGCTGTAATAAACCGCGTTGATCGGCATGGCGACCGGCAGTGTCGCTTCCACCAGAATCGGGACCAAATCTCCACGTTTGATATCTTCGTCGCTCATAAAGTCCGACAGGCAGGCGATACCGTTGCCATGCAGACAGAGATGGCGCTGGGTTTCTCCGCTATTGGTCGTCAAGCCTGGGGTGATTTCCAACTGGCTGCCATCTGAGCAAGCCAGTGGCCAGCGGTTCAAGCTGGGAAGGTCGTTGAAGCCGATGCAGCAGTGATGTTCAAGATCTTCTACCGTTAGCGGCGTGCCGTGTTGAGCCAGATAGGCGGGAGAGGCGAGCACATGCCGGTAGCTGGTCATCAGTTTGCGCGCTTTCAGTGTGGAATCGGTCAGTTCGCCTACGCGGATTGCGATATCCACTTTTCGCTCGATCAAGTTGATAAAGTTTTCCGAAGACACCAACGATAACGACATTTCAGGATAACGTTCGCGGAACTCCGCCACTAAAGGCGTCAGCATGTGCAGCACCACCGGCGTTGCCGCGTCGACGCGCAGCAGACCTTGCGGACGCTGGCGGCTTTCCATCAGCGCATTTTCCGCCGCGGCCATGTCGTTCAGTACCTTCTGCACTTGGCGAAAGTAATTCTCTCCTTCCTGAGTCAGGCTGATTTGGCGCGTGGTGCGGTTGAGCAACGTCACGCCCAGTTTGCTTTCCAGTTTTTTTACCGTTCGGCTGACTACGGAGTTCGCTTGTTCCAGGCGTTCGGCCGCCCGGCTGAAACTGCCGCTTTCCACTACGGTGACAAAGGTGATCAGCTCGTCTGAGTTTGCTTTCATTTTTGCTCCTATAGCAAAGTTAATTTGAAATTTTGAGCATTTTTATCATTTAAGCATAGGCAGATAATAGCCGTCATCAACTTGAATGCTATTTCGGAGTAAAAAATGCCACTCGCATTACTTGCCTTAACCATCAGCGCTTTTGCTATCGGCACGACCGAGTTCGTGATTGTTGGGTTGATCCCGACTATCGCGGAGCAGATTGGGGTGACCGTACCGTCCGCTGGATTGCTGGTGACTATCTATGCCCTCGGCGTGGCCATTGGCGCGCCGGTGCTGACGGCCCTGACCAGCCGTATACCGCGCAAGCTGCTGCTGGTTGGCCTGATGGTGCTGTTCACTCTCGGTAACCTGCTGGCCTGGCAATCACCCAGCTATGAATCGCTGGTGATTGCCCGGTTGTTGACCGGCCTGGCGCACGGCGTGTTCTTCTCTATCGGCTCCACTATCGCGACGAGCCTGGTGGCGAAAGAGAAGGCGGCTTCCGCCATCGCCATCATGTTTGGCGGCCTGACGGTGGCGCTGGTGACCGGCGTACCGTTAGGGACGTTCATCGGCCAGCAGTTTGGCTGGCGTGAAACCTTCCTGGCCGTTTCTCTGATTGGCGCGGTCGCTACGGTGGCCAGCATTATTCTGGTGCCGAACAATATCAAGAATCAGGGCAGCGCCGGCGTGCGGGAACAGATGAAAGTACTGACCCATCCTCGTCTGCTGCTGATTTACGCAATTACCGCATTGGGATACGGCGGGGTCTTCACGACCTTTACCTTCCTTGCGCCAATGATGCAGGAACTGGCGGGCTTCTCTGCTCCGACCGTGAGCTGGATACTGTTGGCTTATGGTGTCGCGGTGGCGGTGGGTAACATCTGGGGGGGCAAGCTGGCCGATCGCCATGGGGCGGTGCGTGCGTTGAGCTTTATCTTTGCCGCGCTGGCTGTTTTGTTACTGGTGTTTCAGTTTACCGCCAGCCACAGTATTGCCGCTTTGCTGACGGTGATTGCGATGGGCGTGTTCGCTTTCGGTAACGTGCCGGGGCTGCAGGTCTATGTGGTGCAGAAAGCCGCGCAATACACGCCAAATGCGGTGGATGTGGCGTCCGGTCTCAATATCGCGGCGTTCAACATCGGTATTGCGCTCGGTTCGGTGATTGGCGGTCAGACCGTCGCCTCACTGGGGCTGGCGCAGACCCCCTGGATTGGCGCGCTGATCGTGGTAGTTGCACTGTTGCTGGTTAGCCTCAGCGGCCGCCTGGATAAAAAGTCTCAGCTGCAAACAGCTTGATACACAAAATCATTGTTGTCTGGCCCGCATTTTGCGGGCCTTTTCGCATTTTTCACCTATTACTCCCTGTCTTTACACAGCTATACCGTCAGAAGATTGAAATCGCTGCAGGTGGCCCCTATAACTGAAAAGGTGATGCCCGCAAAAGCCATGCCCTCTATGCGGGGTAGGCGTATAATCAATTCATCGTTGGCGAGTCTTCATCGCCAGTTTTCATGTTAATGGGTAATAGGCGAATCGCGTGCCGAAACGAACTTATGCAATGAGGTATGTTGCAGGTCAGCCAGTTGAGCGAATCTTTCCTGGCGCCGTTAACCAGCCGTTGCCGCCAGGGGCGGCGCTGCCGACGACCGGCGCTCTGCGCGTTATGGTATGGAATATTTTCAAACAGCAGCGAGCCGACTGGCTTTCGGTGCTGAAAAACCATGGCAAAGACGCGCAGCTGGTGTTGTTGCAAGAGGCGCAAACCACGCCGGAACTGGTGAGCTACGCTACCGCCAACTATCTGGCGGCCGATCAGGTTCCGGCCTTTGTGCTGCCGCAGCATCCTTCCGGCGTGATGACGCTGGCGGCCGCTCATCCGGTTTACTGCTGCCCGCTGCGCGAGCGAGAGCCGCTGCTGCGGCTGTCCAAGTCGGCCCTGATCACCGTTTATCCGCTGTACAATGGCGAACTGTTGATGGTGGTGAACATTCATGCGGTGAACTTTAGCCTGGGCGTCGACGTCTACAGCAAGCAGTTGGGGCCGATAGGCGAACAGATCGCCAGTCACCGGGGGCCGGTGATTATGGCGGGGGATTTCAACGCGTGGAGCCGCAAGCGCATCAATGCGCTGTATGACTTCGCCGGCGAAATGGCGCTGCGCGAAGTGAGCTTCACCGACGATCACCGCCGCAAGGCTTTTGGCCGTCCGTTGGACTTCGTGTTTTACCGCAATCTTGGGGTCGTAGAGGCGTCGGTGCTGGTGACCAGCGCGTCGGATCACAATCCGTTGTTGGTGGAGTTTCATCCGGAGAAAGACTCGCCGGTATGGTGAATCGCAGGTAATAAAAAAGCACCCCGAAGGGTGCTTTTTTTGTGCCGAACATTTAAGTATCCGGCGTCATCTTGTTGCCGACAAACAGGGTCAGCTTCAGACCTGGCTGCAGGTTGCCTTTGGCGAGCGTTGAATTCCAACGCATCACGTCGTTAATATCGACGCCGTGACGACGTGCGATACTGGCGAGCGAATCACCTTTACGAACCTGGTAGGTGATACTGCTGTTACTGCCAGTATTGCTGGCCACTTGCAGGGTTTGCCCAACTTTTATGGCGCTCTTGGCGCGTAAGTTGTTCCAACTCTGCAAATCGCTGGTCTTAACGTTCAGCCGCTTGGCAATGCCCGATAAAGTGTCGCCTGAGCGCACTTTATACGAACTGCCACCGGTCAAACCGCTGTTCTTCGCCAACTGCGTCGTTGGCTGAGTCACGGCGATCTGGCCATCGGCCAGCGAGTCTTTCAGCTGATCGGCATGCCCTTTGGGAACCATGATGTAATGGGGCCCGTTGGGTGCCGTAACGCCTTTTTTGTAGCCTGGGTTATACGCTTTCATCTTGGTGACTGAAAGCCCTGCCATCTCAGCCGCCTGAGTTAGCTGGATCTGCTGCCCGACATCGATACGAGCCAGCGCACGGGTTTCATCCGTTTTCGGGAGTTTCACGCCGTATTTCTTGCTGTTCTTGATGATGTCGCTCAGTGCCAGCATTTTCGGGACATAGATTGACGTTTCACGCGGAAGCGACAATGCCCAGAAATTGGTTGGCTTACCCTGGCGTTTGTTTGCCTTCACCGCTTGCATCACGCGGCCTTCACCACTGTTATAGGCGGCTACGGTCAGTAACCAGTCGCCGTTAAACATGCGGTTCAAGCGCTGCATCATGTTAAGCGCAGCGGTTGTCGAGGCGACGACATCGCGTCGACCGTCATACCACTGATTGTTTTTCAAACCATAATTGCGACCCGTTTGCGGCACGATTTGCCATAGCCCTGCGGCGTTGGCACTTGACGTGGCGTGTGGGTCAAAAGCGCTCTCCACTATGGGTAGCAGTACCAGTTCCATCGGCATATTACGTTTCTTAATCTGCCCGACTATCCAGTACATGTACGGCTCTGCCCGTAATGTTACATCGTGGAGATAGCTCTTACTTTTTAAGTACTTTCTTTTCTGATCACGGATCCGGGAATTTTCCGGAACCTCCATCTTCAGCTCGTCGCTAATGAAGTTCCACAGGTCCTGTTGCGCGGCGGGACTGTTGTTATCCAACCACCGCGCCGAGCTCGCTCGGCCATTTGCTGTGTACTCTCCTGCTTCACCATCTTGACCAGCCGAAGACAAACTCTGTGCATGCTGTTCTGGCGCCGGTGCGTCCTGCCTGGACGACTGGCAACCCACTAGCAAGACTGAGGCGAGAAATATCGCTTTAGCCTTCATGTGTGTGTCAATGTAGTTGCTTAAAAGACGAGCAATAATACTTTGCTTCGCCAAATAACACAACTAAAAGCTTAGAAGTTATCTTTCCGCAGGCGTAATTCGGAAAAAACTGAATGAAGGCTTTCCGGTGGTGAATTAAAGCCTAATTTCTTTTGTAAATCAGCGTCATGGCAACGTAAAAACAGGTTAATTTTGCGCTCTAATTGCAACGTGGTCGGCACACTGGCTTGGCCTTTTGCCCTTAACGCTTCAACATGTTGTTGATATGTTTCAATCTCTCGATCTTCCGGCAAAATAGCCCGCGCAAACTTAAGATTAGAAAGAGTATATTCATGCGCGCAGCAAATTAAGGTGTTATCGGGAAGTTGCGCGAGTTGTTGAAATGAGTCGTACATTTGTTTGGCGGTGCCTTCAAACAGCCTGCCGCAGCCGGCGGAGAAAATGGTGTCACCGCAGAACAGATAAGGGGCACTATAGAATGCCACATGGCCCAACGTATGGCCGGGAACGGCGATAGTCCTGTATTGGCGGCCATCGATGTCAAAGGTGTCGCCGTCGCGGACGATGTGGTTGGCGCCTTTGTCCGCGGTTTCTTGCGGCCCATAGACGGCCAGCCCGGGATACTTCGCTACGATTTGCGCCACGCCGCCGACGTGATCGTGATGATGGTGGGTCAGCAGGATCGCCGCCGGCGCCAGCTGCAGGCGCTGCAACGCTTCGAGTACCGGCTGCGCTTCACCCGGATCGACGATAATGCAGCGCCCCTGTCGGTCATCCAATAACCAAATGTAATTGTCCTGGAAGGCGGGAATGCTGATAAGATTCATGGTGTACCTCTCGTTGGCAACGGCTTGAAAGAAGATAATAAATCATGAAACCAGCCCATACTCTACAAAAGCTCACCGGCCCGCAGTCCTGGGCTGAGCTGCCGTGGGGGGAGTACTATCGTGAAGCGCTCGAGCGGCAGTTGCAACCCTGGTGGCCCAAGCTGTTCGGTTTCCATCTGCTGAAGATGGGCATGCTCAGCGCCGAGCTGGCCACGGACAAATGTGCGATTTCCCATCAGGTCAACGTAGGGCTGGAGGGGGACGGGCTGCAGGTGATCGCCGATGCCTATCAACTGCCGTTCGCCGCCAAGTCGGTGGATGCCTGCCTGTTGGCGCATACGCTGTCCTATGCGGACGATCCGCACCGCATGCTGCGTGAGGTGGACAGGATATTGATCGACGACGGCTGGTTGGTTATCAGCAGCTTCAATCCGTTCAGCCTGCTGGGATTGGGCAAGCTGGTGCCCGGGTTGCGTCATCGCCAGCCCTATGTCAGCCGCATGTTTACCCAGATGCGGCTGTTGGATTGGCTCAGCCTGCTGAATTATGAGGTGCTGCATCAGTCGCGTTTTCACGTGCTGCCGTGGCACCGCAAGGGCGGCAAGTTTTTATGTACCCATTTGCCAGCGCTGGGCTGCATGAGCGTGATTGTGGCGCGCAAACGCACCTTGCCGCTAACGCCTACGCCGATGAAACTGGGGGCGAGAAAGCCGTCTCTTAGCCGCGCGGTGGGCGCGACCAAGAGCTATCGCAAGCTGCCTTAGGCTTCCGGTTGGTAACCGACGTCTTCTTGCGTCGGCTTACCGGCCGCTTCGCGCGCCAGCACGTCACAACGTTCGTTCTCCGGATGGCCGGCGTGGCCTTTGACCCATTCCCATTTCACCTCGTGGCGCTGAATGGCCAGATCCAACCGCTGCCACAGATCGACATTCTTGACCGGCTTTTTGTCGGCGGTTTTCCAGCCGCGCTTCTTCCAGTTATGGATCCAACTGGTGATGCCCTGGCGCACATACTGGCTGTCGGTGCTGAGCGTCACGGCGCAGGGCACGGTCAGCGCTTCCAGCGCCACGATCGCCGCCATCATTTCCATGCGGTTATTGGTGGTCAGACGAAAACCCTCGCTGAAGGTTTTTTCCGTTTGCTTATAGCGTAATATCGCGCCGTAGCCACCGGGGCCGGGGTTGCCAAGGCAGGAGCCGTCGGTGAAAATTTCTACCTGTTTGAGCATCTCTGGTAGACTCTTCCTATCAGTTTTATAAAAGCCAAGTCTGACATAAACGAGCGCTGTGAGCACTGCAATATGATCTCTACAACCACCAGACAGATTGTCCTCGATACCGAAACCACCGGTATGAACAAGCTTGGGGTGCACTACGAAGGGCACCGCATCATTGAAATCGGTGCGGTGGAGGTGATTAACCGCCGCCTGACCGGGCGCAACTTCCACGTTTACATCAAGCCGGATCGGCTGGTGGATCCGGAAGCGTACGGCGTACACGGCATCAGCGACGACTTCCTGGCCGACAAGCCGACCTTCGATCAGGTTGCCGACGAATTCCTCGACTTTATCCGCGGCGGCGAGCTGGTGATCCATAACGCGGCGTTCGACATCGGCTTTATGGATCACGAATTCCGCATGTTGCAGCAGGGCATCCCGAAGACCGAGACCTTCTGCACCATCACCGACAGCCTGCTGATGGCGCGCCGCCTGTTCCCGGGCAAGCGCAACAACCTCGATGCCTTGTGCAGCCGTTATGAGATAGACAACAGCAAGCGTACGCTGCACGGCGCATTGCTCGATGCCGAGATCCTGGCGGAAGTCTATCTGGCGATGACCGGCGGTCAGACCTCGATAGCGTTCCAAATGGAAGGCGATACCCAGCAAAACGACGCCACGCAAGAAATTCAGCGCATCGTCCGCCCGGCGACGGCGATGAAAGTGGTCTACGCCAGCGACGAAGAAGTGAAGGCGCACGAGGCGCGTCTGGATCTGGTGGCGAAAAAGGGCGGCAGCTGCCTGTGGCGCGGTGCGCCGGCCGAGTAACGGCATTTTTGCACGAAAAAAACGCACCGGATGAACCTTCGTTGAAAAACTGTGCAAACGGTTCATTTGGTGAGAAAAAGGCGTTGACGGAACCGAGAGGCGTCCGTAATATGCGCCTCGTTCCCCCGCAAGAGGGAATGGCGCGGAGCGGTAGTTCAGTTGGTTAGAATACCTGCCTGTCACGCAGGGGGTCGCGGGTTCGAGCCCCGTCCGTTCCGCCACTATTCAGAAGCCCTGAGTTAGCGATAACTCAGGGCTTCGTCGTTTCTGCTCTCGGCAAAACGGTACGGCCCAATGAACGGGGCCGGCAGACCGGCCCCTGATTCCTCAGAACAACACCGAGTAGTTCAAACCGAAGGTGCGTCCGCGGCCCTTATAGCTGTACAGCTCAGGCGAGCCGTAGGTCGGGCTGTACAGGATCGGCGCGCGTTGGCCCCAAACGGTGGTGTATTCCTTGTCCAGCAGGTTTTCCACGCTGAAGCTGATTTTCCCTACCGGCAGGGTATAGCTGCCGAGAAAATCGAGGGTGTTGTAGCCATCGATTTTGCGGCCTTGGGTGGAGTTGGCCTTGGTGTAATCGCCGTCGTCCGACACATCGAAGGTTTGCTGCGACTGTAAGCGCAGATTCCAGTCGCCCGGCGCCCAGCCGACATAAGCGGTGACTTTCGATGGGCTGGCGGTATCGACCACCAGCTTCTTCCATTCGCCGTTGACCTTGGTTTCGGAACGGATAACGTTGAAGTTGGTGCCGGCGCTCCAGTCGCTGTCTTCAAAGAAGTAGTCCACCGCGCCTTCCACCCCATAGATACGGCGCTTATCCGCATTGACGTTAATGGTCATGTCGGTTTTGTTGATAGCGATGCTCTTGTCGGACAGCGAGTAGTAGGCGGCGATTTGCGTGCGCAGGTTATCGCCGGTATAGCGCCAGCCCAGCTCGTAGGCATTGACCTTGATGCCCTCCAGCTTGGAATCGCCGACGTTGACGCTCTTCAACAACTGGTAATGGCCGCCGTTCAACGCGTAGGTGCCGTTACCGTAATATTTGCCCGGATCCGGGATCTCGAAGCCCTGAGAGAAGTTGAACCAGGTTTGCTGGCGCTCGGTCAGATGTGCCAACAGGCCGGCGTTGAACAGCGCGTTGTTGTAGTCGGTTTTCCCGCCCGGTATAGCGTCGGCGGATGTCGCGGCGCCGGTGGCGATCGCCTGCTGCTGGTTATAACCGACGAAGTCGTCGATCTTGTTTTCGGTGTACTGGTAACGCACGCCGCCGCTCAGGGTGAAAATGGGATTAATGTCGTAACTGGCCTGCAGGAACGACGCCAGGTTGCTGGTGGTATAGCTCGGGTAGCGGCCGGTGCTGTAAGCGTTCTCCAGCATCATGCCGCCGGACTGCTGAGCCTTCGCCAGGTTAAAGAACTGCTGATTGGCGTTGAAGCTTTCATGCTCGGCGTCAATGCCGTAAGTCAGCGTCAGTGCGTCGACAGGTTTGCTGTTTAACGTCAGCTTGCCGCCGTAGAAATCGGTTTTTTGCTGTGAAGCACCAATGCTGTTGACGTAATAGTTCGGCGCTTTGCCCGCCAGCGTCGGGAACGGGTAGAAGGTCAACGTTTCGTCGCGGTAGTAGACCTGCGCCACCAAATCCTGGCCGAGGAAATCAGTGTTGGAATACTGCAGGTTGATCAGGTGGCGTTCGGTACCGGGGATGCGGTCGGAATTTAAGTTACCGCTGTTATATGCCTTGGCGTTGCCCGTCACCGCCGCAAAGTTCTCTCCCAGGAACAGGCCGTGATCGCCGTCGGATTGGCTTTTGTAGTATTGGGTGGTCAGCTGCAGCTGTTGATGATCGTCGATGTTGAGGGTGCCGGTGCCCATGACGTCGAGGCGATCGGAATACTGCAGGCCGGTTTGGGTATTGTCGATCAGTACCTCATTGCCTTTGCCGTCATACCAGCCGCCATAGCGCTGGTAAGAAACGGACAGGCGCCCAGAGGCGTTGTCGTTGCCGCCGCTGACCGCCGCCGCCACGTTCTCGTCGTGATCGTTATGGCCGCCAAAGCCGGTTTTACCGCCGACCTGCAACTCGACCTGCTGTTCCTGTTGCCCTTTTTTGGTGACGATATTGATCAGGCCGCCGGTGCTGCCGCCGCCGTACAGAGAGGTCGCGCCGGAAATCACCTCGATATGATCGATATTGAATGGATCGATCGAATCCAACTGGCGGCTGTCGCTGCGCGATGAATTCAGGCGTACGCCGTCAATCATCACCATCATCGAGCGGCCGCGCATATTCATGCCATAGTTGGTACGGCCCTGACCGCTGACGTCCATGCCGGGGATCAACTGCGCCAACATGTCCTTGATCTCTTTACCGCCCTGAACCTGCTGTTCGATCTCCTGGCTTTCAATAATCCAGGTAGTCTGTGCCATTTCCGCCGTGCTGCGGTGCGAACGGCTGGCGGAGACCACCATCTGCTCTTCGGTGCCGGCTTTCTGATCTTCAGCCCAAGCCGCCGGCGCAAGCATTGCCAGCAGACAAGGGTTCAATACCCAAAGGTGTTTGCGTTTCATCGTTATTTCCTGGTGATATTGTTATTGTGTTTTTTTGAGAATGCTTCTTTTATCAATAACGTTTCTTGTTATCAATAAAATCGTGATATGATTTTTTGCGATACATTAACGTAATTAATTAGTTTTATTAACATTTTGCCCGCTGCGCGATCGAGCACCCCACGCCGTCAACACGGCAGCCGATCGGCCATACGCACAAGCGACAGCCGTTGCCGGAGAATCGAGAACATGTCCGCCAGCTACAGAATTTTTGATATCACCTTGAAAAGCAAAACGCTGATTTCATCTTCGCTGGTGCGCTGCGTGTTTGAAGGTGCGGATATTCATCGGATGAAGCTCGAAGCGCCGGACCAGCGCATCAAACTGTTGTTCCCGGCGGCGGACGGCAAGATCCCGCAGTTGGTCAACAGCTCTGACTGGTACGGCGATTACATGGCGATCCCCAAAGAACAGCGTCCGGTGATGCGCACCTATACGTTGCGTGCGCTGCGCCGCGAGCAGAATCAGATGGACGTCGAGTTCGTGTTGCATGGCGTGAACGGCCCGGCTTCCGCCTGGGCGACCCATGCCGAACCCGGAGACACGATTCAAACGGTCGCCCCCAACGGTGACTTCGACGGCGACAGCGGCGGTTACGAATGGGCGCCGCCGGCGCAGTTGCAACAGGCGTTGCTGATCGCCGATGAGACGGCGGTGCCGGCGGCGATGGCGATTCTGGAACAGCTGGCGCAGCAGGCCAATCCGCCGCGGGTGCAGGCGTTTTTTGAGGTGCCGGTGGCGGGGGATTGCCTGGATTTGGCGCATTTCCCGTTCGCCGAGGTCTACTGGCTGCCGCGTGACGTCGGCCGCCAGCTGGCACACGGTACGCTGCTGGTGGAAGCGGTGCGCCAGCGGGTGGATATCCCCGCATCGGCGTGCGCACAGGCGCAGTCACTGGCGGAAAGCAGCCTGAGCGATGAGGTGCTGTGGGAGCGGGCGGCCGGCAGCAACGCTTTTTATGCCTGGGTGGCGGCCGAATCTTCTGCGGTGAAAACGCTGCGGCGTTACCTGATTGGCGAACGCGATCTGGATCGCTCCACCGTCAACTTCATGGCCTATTGGTGCTGAACGAGCCGTCCTTTTCCGGCATCGGCGCGGAGCCTTTATCTCTCTGCCGAAGATCGACGCGCTAATCGCCGGCTGGGATCGCGTTTAATCAGTCAAGACGCAGAAAGCTGTCGGCATCGCGCCAGGCCGGGAAGGCGTTGCGGTAACTCTGCAGGGTTTCCAGCGACAGCTCGGCGTCCAGGCGCGTGGCCGCGCCGGGTTCCGCATCCGCCAGGATCTCGCCCTGAGGGCTGATGATTAAGCTGTCTCCGCTGTAGCTCAGTCCGTTAGGATCTTCGCCCACCCGGTTGCAGCCCGCCACATACACCTGATTCTCAATCGCCCGCGCCGTCAGCAGCGTTTGCCAATGGCGGCTGCGCGGCGCCGGCCAGTTGGCGACGTACAGCGCCAGATCGTAATCCTGCTGATAGCGCGCCCAGACCGGGAAACGCAGGTCGTAGCAGATCTGCGGCAGGATGCGCCAGCCGCGCCACTCGAAGATTTCACGCCGGTTGCCGGCCTGGTAATGCAGGTGTTCGCCGGCCATGCGGAACAGGTGGCGTTTATCATAGGCATGCACCTGGCCGCCCGGCTCTACCAGCAGGAAGCGGTTGACCGCGCCTTCGGGCGTTTTCAGCGCCACGCTGCCGCCGATTAACGCGTGGCTTTTCACCGCCCAACCGCGCAGCCAGTCGATCACCTGCTGTTCGGGCAGGGCGCTCTCGCCGGCATCCATGGCAAAACCGGTGGTGAACATTTCCGGCAAAACGATGAGATCGCGCCCGGCGATCGGTGCCAGCAACGCGTCGAAGGCGGCCAGGTTAGCGAGGCCGTCGCGCCAGACCAGAGGTTGCTGCAACAGGGTAATTTTTAAAGTCGACATAACCGCTCCGCAGCTGCATCCAGCGTGGCGTCCTGTTTAGCGAAGCACAGCCGGATCAATTTATGGGGGAAAGGATCGGCACAGAAGACCGACAGCGGAATGGCCGCCACGCCCACGTGCTCGGTTAACCAATGGCAGAACGCCACATCGTCCAGATCGGAGATGGCGCTGTAGTCCGCCAGCAAGAAGTATGTACCCGCGCAGGGTAAAATTTCCAGTCGGCTGCGCGCCAGCGCCTGCACAAAGCGATCGCGCTTGGCGCGATAGAACGCCGGCAACTGCCGCCAGTGCTCCGGCTCGGCACGCAGGCTATCCGCTAGCGCCAGCTGCGCCGGGGTGTTGACCGAAAAGGTCAGGTATTGATGCACCTTGCGCACCTCGGCGCTCAGCGCGGCGGGCGCCACGCAGTAACCCACTTTCCAGCCGGTCATGTGGAAGGTTTTACCGAAGGAGGACACCGCGATCGCCCGTTGGCGCAGCTGCGGGTGGGCCAACACGCTGGCGTGGCCGCCTTTGGCGAAGCAGATGTGTTCGTAGACTTCGTCGCTGAGCACGTAGATTTCGCGTTCTGCAATGGCGTGCCACAGCTGCTGCATATCTTCCGCCTGCCAGGCGGTGGCGGACGGGTTGTGCGGCGTGTTGACGATCACCAGGCGGGTGCGCGACGACAGCGCGGCGGCGAACCGTTGCCAATCCACGGCAAACGCGGGCGGCTGCAGGGCGAGGCGTTTGAGTACGCCGCCGGCCAGCGTCACCGCCGGCGCATAGCTATCGTAGCTGGGATCGAAGCAGACCACCTCATCGCCGGGGCGCACCAGCGCGCTGATGGCGGCGAACAGCGCTTCGGTGGCGCCGGCGGTGACGGTCACTTCAGCAGCGGCGTCCGGCTGCCAGCCATACAGCTCGGCGGTTTTGTCGGCGATGGCTTCGCGCAGCGGCGCCACCCCGGTCATCGGCGCATATTGGTTGGCGCCCTGGGCGACGTGCCAGGCCAAGCGTTCTTTCAGGTAGTCCGGCCCGTCGAAATCAGGGAAGCCCTGAGACAGGTTGATCGCCTGATGCTGCTGCGCTAGCGCGCTCATTTGGGTAAAGATGGTGGTGCCCAGGGCAGGCAGTTTACTTTCGGGAATCAATGCGGAAGTGCTCATAGCAGGTGAATACTCCAGGCGCTTATATTGCCGTCAATATAACACGATGCTAGTATTTGGCAATCAAGACGCTTAGATGGCTAAATGCGAAAAAGTGCTTAGCCCGCCACGCGGCAGGCAAAGTTTCCTCTGCCGGCCGCCTTACCGAACGGGAAATGATAATAATGACGGATAATCCGCAATTTACCGCATTGCTGGCGGCCTGCCACTGGATTGGCGACAAAGGCTGGTGCCCGGCGACCGGCGGCAACATGTCGCTGCGCCTCGACGAACGTCAGTGCCTGGTCACCGAGTCCGGCAAAGACAAGGGCAGCCTGAGCGCCGCCGATTTTCTGCGGGTGGATATCGCCGACAATCATGTGCCGAGCGGCCGCACGCCGTCGGCGGAGACCGGGCTGCATACGCTGCTCTACCGCCTGTCTGCGCACATCGGCGCGGTGCTGCATACCCATTCCGTCAACGCTACCGTACTGTCGCGGGTGGAACGCGGCGATGCGCTGGTGCTGCAGGGATACGAAATGCAGAAGTCGCTGGCCGGCCAGCGCAGCCACCTGGACAGTGTGGCGATCCCCATTTTTGATAACGATCAGGATATCCCCCGGTTGGCGGCGCGTGTGGCGGCCTATGCCGAGGCCACGCCACTGCAGTACGGTTTTCTGGTGCGCGGCCACGGTCTCTATTGCTGGGGAAGCCAGGTAGCGGAAGCCCGCCGCCATCTCGAAGGGCTGGAATTCCTGTTCCAGTGTGAACTGCAACGCCGCTTACTGGAGGCGAAATGATCCGCGCTATCGTGACCGATATTGAAGGCACCACCAGCGATATTCGCTTTGTGCATCAGGTACTGTTTCCCTATGCCCGCGAACGGCTGGCGGATTTTGTGCGCCGCCATGCCGCTGAGAGCGAAGTCGCCGCGCCGCTGGCGGCGCTGCGCGCTGAAATTGACCAGCCGCAGGCAGATCTCGACGCGCTGATCGCCGCCCTGTACCGCTTTATGGATGAAGATCGCAAATCCACCGCGCTCAAGGCGTTGCAGGGCATCATCTGGCGCAGCGGTTACCGCGAAGGGGATTTCCGCGGGCATCTGTACCCGGAAGTCGCCGGGCAGTTGGCCGCCTGGCAGCGTCAGGGGTTGAGGCTTTACGTCTATTCCTCCGGTTCGGTGGAAGCGCAGAAGCTGCTGTTCGGTCACAGCGACGCAGGCGATCTGCAGCCGCTGTTCAGCGGCTATTTCGATACGCACGTCGGCGCCAAGCGTGAAACCGCGTCGTACCGCAACATCGCGCAGGCTATCGGCATCGCGCCCGACGAGCTGCTGTTCTTGTCCGATATCCACCAGGAGCTGGATGCGGCGCAGGCCGCCGGCTGGCATACTTGCCAGCTGATCCGCGATGAGGCGGACGAGCAAAGCCGGCATCCGCAGGTTAACCGTTTTGATCGTATCGATTTAGGGGAGTTCGTCTCATGAGTGGATTGACCATTTTCAGCGATAAAGCGCCGCAGCAGCCGCTGTGGCAGAGCCGCGACGCGCAGGAGATCCAGCGCCAGCTGGCGCAAATCGGCGTGCGCTTTGAGCGCTGGCAGGCGGATCGCGAGCTGGGCGACAACCCGCAGCCGGAGGCAGTGATCGCCGCCTACCAGCATGAGATCGACCGGCTGGTGGCGGAAAAGGGCTACCAGAGTTGGGACGTGATCAGCATGCGGCCGGACCACGAGCAGCGTCAGGCGCTGCGCGAAAAATTCCTGTCCGAACACACGCACGGCGAGGATGAAGTGCGCTTTTTCGTTGAAGGGGCGGGGCTGTTTTGCCTGCATCTGGACGGCAAGATCTTCCAGATCCTGTGCGAAAAGAACGATCTGATCTCGGTGCCGGCCAACACCCGTCACTGGTTCGATATGGGCTCGGCGCCGCACTTTACCGCGATCCGGGTATTTGACAACCCGGAAGGCTGGGTGGCGCATTTCACCGGCGACACGATCGCCGATGCCTATCCGCGTTTGGACTGATCGTCAACCGGCGGGCATTACCCCAGCGCCCGCTGGAAAATCCCCGCTTCAACCTGTTGCGGCGTGATCACGCCGCTGTCGAACACCCACCCGCTGATAAGCTTCGCCGGCGTGACATCGAACGCCGGATTGTACACCGGTGCCTCGTTCGGCGCCCACTGGCAGGCGCCGAAGCTGCCTGAAACGCCGGTGACTTCGGCCGCCGCGCGTTGCTCGATCGGGATGGCGGCGCCGTCCGGACAGTGCGGATCGTGGGTGGTGTGCGGGGCGGCCACGTAGAACGGGATGCCGTGATAGTGCGCCAGCACCGCCAGGCTGTAGGTGCCAATCTTGTTGGCGACGTCGCCGTTGGCGGCGATGCGATCCGCGCCGACCCACACCGCATCGACCTGGCCCTGCGCCATCAGGCTGGCGGCCATCGAATCGCAGATCAGACGATAGGGAATGCCCAGCTCGCCCAGTTCCCAGGCGGTCAGACGACCGCCCTGCAGCAGCGGCCGGGTTTCATCGACCCACACCTGTTGCACTTTGCCCTGCTGGTGGGCGCGCAGCAGCACCCCGATGGCGGTGCCGACGCCGGCGGTGGCCAACCCGCCGGTATTGCAGTGGGTCAGCAGGCGGCTGCTGGGCTTGACCAGCCCAGCGCCGTGATCGGCGATGCGATCGCACAGCCGGCGATCTTCCTCCACCAGCCGCAGCGCTTCGTTCACCATCGCCGGCGCCCAGTCAGGCTCCGCCAGCGCCAGCTTCATGCGATCCAGATTGTTCATCAGGTTAACCGCCGTCGGGCGGGCGGCGCGCAGCGTGTGCAGCGCCTGTTCCAGCTCGGCGCGCGGCAGACCGCGTTCCGCCAGCAGCGCCAACAGCAGGCTGGCGGACAGCCCGATCAGCGGCGCGCCGCGCACCCGCAGGCTGTGAATGTGCCCGACCAACTCTTCCACGCTGTCGCAGGCCCGCCACCGCTTTTCCTGCGGCAGAGCTTGCTGATCGAGGATCCAAAGGCGGTTATCTCGCAGGGTCAAACTGGTGGTGTTAAGCGCTTGCATCGGCGGTTAATTCCTTGTTGCGTGGTTATTGCATCTGAAACGCTATTCTGCCAACATGACTTCCAGATGTATAGACGTCCAAATGCTTTTACGTCTAAATAATCAGAGTCGCTGGGTCAGTGAGAGAGAACAGAGGGGTTGGGGAATGTCGCTTTATCGTACGTTTACGGCTGCCGATGCCGTTGAATATGCCCGCCAATATGGGCAGGTGGCCGAACCGCAGGCGCTGGTGAGCGCCGACGAGATCGGTGACGGCAACCTGAACCTGGTGTTCAAGATCCGCGATCGCGAAGGCGTGAGTCGGGTGATCGTCAAACAGGCGCTGCCCTACGTGCGCTGCGTGGGCGAATCCTGGCCGCTGACGTTGGATCGGGCGCGCATCGAAGCGGAAACGCTGCTGGTCCACGGCAGTTTCTGCCCAAGGCATACGGTAAAAGTCTTGCATCACGATCCCGAATTGGCGGTGATGGTGCAGGAAGATCTCTCCGATCATCGCATCTGGCGCAGTGAACTGGTGCAGGGGAACTATCACCCGCTGGCGGCTGGGCAACTGGCGGAATACCTGGCGCAGACGCTGTTTCACACCTCCGATTTTTATCAGTCGGCGCAGCAGAAGAAGGCGGAAGTCAGCCGTTTCACCAACCCCGAGCTGTGCCAGATCACCGAAGATCTGTTCTTTACCGACCCCTATATCGACCATGAGCGCAATCAGTTCGAGGCGGCGCTGTTGCCGCAGGTGCAGGCGCTGCGTGAGGATGCGCCGCTGAAGCTGGCGGTCGCCGGCCTGAAACATCGTTTCCTCAGCAAAGCGGAGGCGCTGCTGCACGGCGATATTCACAGTGGTTCAATTTTCGTGGCGGAAGGGCGGTTGAAAGCGATCGACGCTGAATTCGGTTTCTACGGCCCGATCGGTTTCGATGTCGGCACTGCGTTAGGCAACTTGCTGCTCAACTATTGTGGCCAGCCGGGGCTGTTCGGGCCGCGCGACGCCGCCGCCGGACGCGAGCAGCGCCTGCAGGATGTGCGCGAGCTGTGGCTGATTTTCGCCGATCGCTTCCTGGCGCTGTGCCATCAGCAAAGCCGCGATGCGGCGCTGGCGACGCCGGGTTACGCCGAGCAGTTCCTGCAGCAGGTCTGGGCTGACGCAGTAGGGTACTGTGGCACCGAACTGATCCGGCGCACCATTGGCCTGGCGCACGTCGCCGATCTGGACAGCATCGCCGACGCCGACATGCGCCTCGACTGTCAGCGTCACGCCCTGGGATTGGGGCGCACGCTGATCGTCAATGCGCCGCAGATCGAGCATATCGATGCGCTGTTGGCGCGTATTCGCCAGCAGGGCTGAAAAGGCGGGTGCTCGTGGATCCTGCCTGACATCATCAGCCAACGGGCGGGGCGAACCCCGCCGTTGGGTTGCCTTACCGTTCGGATTCGTAAGCCAAAGTGGCCGCAACCTCCGAGTCTCCCAACCTGATGCGCAGTTCGCACAGCGAACCGCGGGTTAGCCAGATGAACGCGATCAGCGTCATACAGACGATCACCAGTTTAAGTACGACCCGTTTTTGCTGCATTTTTGACCTCCCTATCCTTGCCTTGCGGCGGGTAAGAGGCTAACCTGATGTTGCTTGGCATCAGAGTGGCCTCGGGTTGATAATATCGACTCGGGGCCTTTCTCTTTCTCTCCTTTGCCAAGGCTCCGGACAGAAAGATCCAGAGCACCCGCTGCGCAGTCTACTCGAACTTCCTTCCCGTGAAATCTGCCGTTGCGCCAACCTGCGGCGCGGTGCGCAGTTTGTGGTGCAAGAAAAGAAAAAGGGGCGATGATGATCGCCCCTTGGATGCGTGGAGTGGGAATTGGCGTTAAGCCGCTTCGGTCTGCTGTTGGCGCTTAGACTGCGCCGCCGGCTTTTCCGGCTTAGCGGCCGCCAGCGCATCCGGTGCAAAGTCGTCCACGTTGATGGAGCGCAGACGGCTCTCTTCGGCTTTCACCAGGATCTTCGCTTCGTCGGCGCTGATCTTGCCTTCTTCCAGCGCGCGTTCCGCCAAACGATCCAGACGGGTGAACGGCAGGTTTTTGCCGGCTGCCTTGCACAGGCGTTCGTGAATCGGCTCGGCGGCCATCACGTCGGCCAGCGCCGCTTCCAGCAGGCCGATTGGGTTATGTTCGCTCGGCGTCAGGTACTGACCGCGCCCCAGGCGGCTGCGGGTGGCGGAAGGCACCTGCAGGATCTTGGCCAACTGGTGATCCAGGCGATCGGACGGTGCGGTATGCACGCGGCCGAACGGGAAGACCACGAAGCGCATCGCGCCAGCGATAAAGCGGTTCGGGAAGTTGCGCAGCAGGTCATCCAGCGCCTGTTCGGCTTTATGCAGGCTGTCTTGCACGCCCCAATGCACCAGCGGCAGATCTTCTTTCTGACGGCCTTCGTCGTCAAAGCGTTTCAGCACGGCGGAAGCCAAATACATCTGGCTGAGGATATCCCCCAGGCGAGCGGAGATGCGCTCACGGCGCTTCAGGCTGCCGCCCAGCACGCCCATGGAAACGTCCGACAGCAGCGCCAGGTTGGCGCTCAGGCGGTTCAACTGCTGATAGTAACGACGGGTCGCATCCTTGGTCGGCGTGGCGCTGGTGCGGCCGTTGGTCAGGCCCAGCCAGAAGCTGCGTACCTTGTTGCTGCCGACGTGGCCCAAGTGGCCGAACAGCGATTTATCGAAGGCGTTCAGATCGTTGTTCTGTGCCGCTGCCATTTCATCCAGCACATAAGGATGGCAGCGGATTGCGCCCTGGCCGAAGATCATCATGGTGCGGGTCAGGATGTTCGCGCCTTCCACCGTGATGGCGATCGGTGCGCCCTGATAGGCTCGAGCCAGGAAGTTGGATTCGCCCAGCATGATGCCTTTACCGCCGGCGATGTCCATGGCGTCAACGATCGACTGCTGGCCGCGGTGTGTACAGTGGTATTTGACGATGGCCGACAGCACGGCCGGTTTCTCGCCCTGCACCAGCGCGTAGGTGATCAGCGAAGCGGCGGCGTCCATCACATAGGTGTTGCCGGCGATGCGTGCCAACGGCTCTTCGATCCCCTCCATCTTGCCGATGGAGATCTTGAACTGACGGCGAATGTGCGCGTAGGCGCCGGTCGCCAGGGCGATGGATTTCAGGCTGCCGGTAGAGTTGGACGGCAGGGTGATGCCGCGGCCGACCGACAGGCACTCAACCAGCATGCGCCAGCCCTGGCCGGCCATTTTCGGCCCGCCGATGATGTAATCTATCGGCACGAACACGTCGGTGCCGCGGGTTGGGCCGTTCTGGAACGGCACGTTCAGCGGGAAGTGACGGTTGCCGATTTCCACGCCCGGCGTGCTGGTTGGGATCAGCGCACAGGTGATGCCCGGGGATTCGTTGTCGCTCAGCAGGCGATTCGGGTCATGCAGTTTGAACGCTAGGCCCAGTACGGTAGCGACCGGCGCCAGCGTGATGTAGCGCTTGTTCCAGGTCAGGCGCATGCCCAGTACCTGCTTGCCTTGCCATTCGCCCATGCACACGGTGCCGACGTCTGGAATGGCACCGGCATCGGAGCCCGCTTCCGGGCTGGTCAGCGCGAAGCAAGGAATTTCGTCGCCGCGCGCCAGGCCCGGCAGATAGTGGTTTTTCTGTTCTTCGGTACCGTAGTGCTGCAGCAGTTCGCCCGGGCCGAGGGAGTTTGGCACGCCGACGGTGATCGCCAGGATGCCGGAAACGCCGGCCAGTTTTTGCAGCACCATCGCCTGAGCGTAAGGTGAGAATTCCAGACCGCCGTACTCTTTCTTGATGATCATCGCGAAGAAACGGTGTTCTTTCAGGTACGCCCAGAGTTCAGGCGGCAGATCGGCCAGTTCGTGGGTGATCTGGAAGTCGTTGGCCATGCGGCAGGCTTCTTCCACCGGGCCGTCGATAAACGCCTGCTCTTCTTCCGTCAGGCGCGGTTTCGGGTAGCTGTGCAGCTTGTTCCAGTCCGGCGCGCCGCGGAACAGATCGCCTTCCCACCAGGTGGTACCGGCGTCGATCGCTTCCTTCTCGGTGGTGGACATCGGCGGCATCACCTTGCGGAAGGCGCGCAGCGCCGGCGCGGAGAGCAGGGAACGGCGTACAGAGGAAAGGTTCAGCGGCAGCAGCACGATCGCCAGCGGCAGCAACAGCCAGAAGCTCCACAGGCCGATAGCACCCATGGCGGCAGTGTACGCCACCAGGATCAGGCTGCTGAGGGTAAGGTTCACTCGGTGGTAGAACACCACGCCGAGGAGAGCCAGGAAAACGACGATACTAAGAACCATCATAAGAAGCTCCGAAGTAGTAAGAGGTCTGACCTGTTGTGTGTATGTAATAGGTTTTAGTACAAGGCAGAATTTTTATCAATGCGTTTACAGTTTAATTACAACTCAGGTCACAAACTGACAGCACCAATCATCAAAAACCTCTCCGCTTCCTTAACTGGCGCGCTGTTTGGCTGAGAATGCTTCTCGCTGTTTCCGCGATCCGGTACACTGCGAAGCGGAAGATTTGACGATAACAAGAGGTTCCTCATGTACCACGACCTTATTCGCAGTGAACTGAACGAAGCAGCTGATACCCTGGCGAAATTTATCAATGACGACGCCAACATCGACGCCATCCAACGTGCGGCGGTGCTGCTGGCGGATTCCTTCAAAGCCGGCGGTAAAGTGATTTCCTGCGGCAACGGCGGTTCCCATTGCGACGCGATGCACTTCGCCGAAGAGCTGACCGGCCGCTACCGCGAAAACCGCCCGGGCTACCCGGCAATTGCCATCTCGGACGTGAGCCACCTGTCCTGCGTCAGCAACGACTTCGGTTATGAGTATGTGTTCTCGCGCTATGTGGAAGCGGTGGGCCGCGAAGGCGACGTGCTGCTGGGCATTTCTACTTCCGGCAACTCCGGCAACATCATCAAGGCCATCGACGCGGCGCGTGCCAAGGGGATGAAAGTGATCACCCTGACCGGCAAGGACGGCGGCAAGATGGCGGGTTCCGCCGATGTGGAAATTCGCGTGCCGCACTTCGGCTACGCCGACCGCATTCAGGAAATCCACATCAAAGCGATTCACATCTTGATTCAGCTGATCGAAAAAGAGATGGTTAAGGCTTGATAGCCTTCGGGGAGCTGCGGCTCCCCATGAATAAGACGGCGGACGCCGCATGGTGCGTCCGCACAGCCTGTGTCAGTGTGGTTAAGGAGTGCTGGCGATGTGTGAACTGCTCGGGATGAGCGCAAACGTACCGACCGATATCTGCTTCAGCTTTACCGGCCTGGTACAGCGCGGCGGCCGCACCGGGCCGCATAAGGATGGCTGGGGCATTACCTTCTATGAAGGGAACGGCTGCCGCACATTCAAGGATCCGCAGCCGAGCTTCAACTCGCCGATCGCCCGCCTGGTGCAGGACTATCCGATCAAGTCTTGCGCGGTGGTGTCCCATATTCGCCAGGCCAACCGCGGCGAAGTGGCGCTGGAAAACACCCATCCGTTCACCCGTGAACTGTGGGGCCGCAACTGGACTTACGCGCACAACGGCCAATTAAAAGGCTATCGTCAGCTGGATACCGGCACGTTCCGCCCGGTCGGCCAGACCGACAGCGAATACGCGTTCTGCTGGCTGCTGCATCAGCTGGCGCTGAAATACCCGCGCACCCCGAGCCAATGGCCGGCGGTCTTCCGCTATATCGGCCTGTTGGCGAACCAGCTGCGCAAGAAAGGGGTGTTCAACATGCTGTTGTCGGACGGGCGCTTCGTGATGGCCTATTGCTCCACCAACCTGTATTGGATCACGCGCCGCGCGCCGTTCGGTAAGGCGACGTTACTGGATCAGGATGTGGAGATCGATTTTCAGCAGCAGACCACACCGAACGATGTGGTCACGGTGATCGCCACCCAACCGCTGACCGCCAACGAAACCTGGCACAAGATTGAGCCAGGCGAGTTCGCGTTATTTCACTTCGGTGAGCGGCTTGTTCTGAGCGAAGGGATTGGTGTTGGGCGTCGGGCTGGCTGACGCGTACTGCGTCATCTGGCCGCTGCTCATCAACGGTTGACCCAGCACATACTGGCCGTTGTCTACGGTCATCATCGGCGGCTGGTGGTTCTTCGCGAAGTAATCGTAACCCGGCTTCAGCTGGCGCCAGAAGGCGATATAGCTGGATGACGCATGGCGCTTGAGGTTTTGCTCGGTCATGCGGAACGGATAGATGCTGATATCGACGCGGCTTTGGCCATAGGCAAAAGCAGCTTCGACGTAGCGATAGATCTCATCCATATAGGTGTTGGTCATCGCGTAACAGCCGATCGATTTACATTCGCCGTGGATCATCAGATAAGCGCCGGAATAGCCCTGCGATTTATCGTAATCGTTAGGGAAACCGATATTGATCGCCCGATAATACTTGCTGTCGGGTTTCAGATGGCGTGCGTCAACGCTATAAAAGCCTTCCGGACTTTTAAAGTCGCCTTCACGACGTTTAGGACCCAGCCCGCCGGAGAAATTACAGATCGGGAACGTGTTGACCAGGCGGAATTCATTGCCCATTTTGGCATACAATTCCAGCTTGCGTTCCTCTTTGAAGATCTGAATATAGACCGGCGAACCCAATAATTGCTGTTTAACTACCGGTGCTTCGGGTACCTGCTCGCTGGCGCTGCAGGCCGTGATCATCGGCATAGAAACAAGCATCGCAAACAACAGCGCGATTTTGCTCATTATTATTCCTGCTTATATTTATCTGCCGGCGCAATTGAGGTTGGCCAACATGCCACTGATTATTGTTTTTACTGCTGCAAAACACCGCCAGATTACCAGCGCGTTTATTTTTAGCAATACGTGATATGTATAAAAAAACGACAAAGCTCGATAAAAGTGAAATGACCGGCAGATTTTAACGATAAGTAGTGAAAAACAGGCGAAATTTAATTGCGTTTGCTTGACCCAAGTCACGACGTAACGCAGAACAATGTTGCGAACAATGTTAATATTCTCTCTTCAATTTAACGCGCTGTGGCGATTGAAGCGGCAAGAGTTATTGCATATAACCCGGCCGTTTTGATGGTTATTTGGCTACATGCCGTTAACACATCGACTGTCGCGCAAACAACGGAAAGGGGGATTCAAGGGAATGCGCGTTACCCCAGTTTTTCACTGCGAGAAAGTTCATGTTGGGCGTGCCGTTGTGCGCACTGCCCGGCAATCCTGGCATCGTCAGCACCCGCCTCTGGGGCCGGTCAGACGTGTAAACCCAACTACATCGTATAAATCCTATGATTAAGATCAGAAAAGGGTTAGATCTGCCGATAGCCGGAGCCCCGGTTCAGGCGATCCAAGATGGCCCGAACATTCAGCATGTCGCCCTGCTTGGGGAAGAGTATATCGGAATGCGCCCCTCCATGCTGGTGCAGGAAGGCGATACCGTTAAGAAAGGCCAGGCGTTGTTCGAAGATAAGAAAAACCCCGGGGTTTTCTTCACGGCTCCCGCCAGCGGCCGCATCGTCGCGATTAACCGCGGCGAGCGGCGCGTATTGCAATCGGTGGTGATTGCGCTGGAAAACGGCGGCGACGATCAGCTCGAGTTTGCGCACTACCCGCAGGGGGAATTGGCCCAGTTGCCACGCGAACAGGTCGAGAGCGAACTGATCGCCAGTGGCCTGTGGACCGCACTGCGCACCCGCCCGTTCAGTAAAACGCCAAGCCCCGGCAGCGAACCGCGCGCCATTTTCGTCACCGCGATGGATACCCAACCGTTGGCCGCCGATCCGCAGGTGATCATCGCCGAGCAGCAGGCGGCGTTCAACGCCGGGCTGGTGGTCTTGGCACGCCTGACGGCGGGCAAGGTGCACGTATGTCACGCCGCCGGCGCCTCCGTTGGCCAGCAGAGCGGCCCGCAGATCGCCTACAGTGAATTTGCCGGCCCGCATCCCGCCGGGCTGGTGGGCACCCACATTCACTTCCTTGAACCGGTTAGCCTGAAGAAAATCGTTTGGCACATCGGCTACCAGGACGTCATCGCCATCGGCACGCTGTTCACCACCGGTAAGCTCGATACCCGCCGGGTCGTGGCGCTGGCCGGGCCGCAGGTGGCGCAGCCGGCGCTGCTGCGCACCCGCCTGGGGGCCAGCCTCGAGGAGCTGACCGCCGGCCGCCTGAAAGACGGCGAGAACCGGGTGATCTCCGGTTCGGTGCTGAACGGCATGCACGCCGCCGGGCCGAACGCCTGGCTCGGCCGTTTCCACTCGCAGGTGTCGGTGCTGGAAGAAGGGCGCGACAAAGAGCTGTTCGGCTGGATCGTGCCGTCGCCGAACAAGTTCTCCATTACCCGCACCACGCTGGGCCACTTCCTGAAGAACAAACTGTTCGCCTTCTCGACCACCACTAACGGCGGCGAACGCGCCATGGTGCCGATCGGCAACTACGAGCGGGTGATGCCGCTGGACATTTTGCCGACGCTGCTGCTGCGCGATTTGCTGGCGGGCGACAGCGACAGTGCGCAGGCGCTGGGCTGCCTGGAGCTGGACGAGGAAGATCTGGCGTTGTGCACCTTCGTTTGCCCCGGCAAGTATGAGTACGCGCCGGTGCTGCGCGAGGTGCTGACCAAGATTGAGCAGGAAGGATAACCGATGGGCCTGAAGAATTATTTTGAGAAGATAGAGCATCACTTCACGCCGGGCGGCAAACTGGAAAAGTGGTACCCGCTGTATGAAGCGACCACCACGGTGTTTTATACCCCCGGCACGGTGACGCGCGGCGCTTCGCACGTGCGTGACGCCATCGATTTGAAACGCATGATGATCCTGGTGTGGCTGGCGGTGTTCCCGGCGATGTTCTGGGGCATGTTCAACGTTGGCCAGCAGGCGATCCCGGCGCTGCACCATCTGTACAGCGGCGACGCGCTGCAACAGGTGCTGGCGGGCGACTGGCATTATCGTCTGGCGCAGTGGCTAGGCGCCTCGCTGGCGGCCGACGCCGGCTGGGTCAGCAAGATGGTGCTGGGCGCCTGTTACTTCCTGCCGATATACGCCGTGGTGTTTGTCGTCGGCGGCTTCTGGGAGGTGCTGTTCGCCATTATCCGCAAGCATGAGGTTAACGAAGGCTTCTTCGTCACTTCAATCCTGTTTGCGCTGATCGTGCCGCCGACCCTGCCGCTGTGGCAGGCCGCGCTGGGCATCACCTTCGGTGTGGTGGTGGCCAAAGAGATCTTCGGCGGCACCGGGCGCAACTTCCTCAACCCGGCGCTGGCCGGCCGCGCCTTCCTGTTCTTCGCCTATCCGGCGCAGATCTCCGGCGATTTGGTGTGGACCTCCGCGGACGGTTTCTCCGGCGCGACGCCGCTGGCGCAGTGGAGTGCAGGCGGGGCGCACAGCCTGAGCAACGTGGCCACCGGCCAGTCCATCAGCTGGCTGGACGCCTTCCTCGGCAACATTCCCGGCTCCATCGGTGAAGTCTCCACGCTGATGATCCTGATCGGCGGGGCGATTATCCTGTTCGGCCGCGTGGCCTCCTGGCGCATCGTCGCCGGCGTGATGCTCGGCATGGTGGCTTCTGCACTGTTGTTCAACGCCATCGGTTCGGACACCAACCCGATGTTCGCCATGCCGTGGTACTGGCACCTGGTGCTGGGCGGCTTCGCCTTCGGCATGATCTTTATGGCGACCGACCCGGTTTCCGCCTCCTTCACCAATAAGGGGAAATGGTGGTACGGCATTCTGATCGGCGTGATGTGCGTGCTGATCCGGGTGGTCAACCCCGCCTATCCGGAAGGCATGATGCTGGCGATCCTGTTCGCCAACCTGTTCGCACCGCTGTTCGATTACCTGGTGGTGCAGGCCAACATCAAGCGGAGAAAAGCCCGTGGCGAATGAAGCGAAAAACGACGGCATCGGTAAAACGCTGCTGGTAGTGCTGCTGCTGTGTCTGGTGTGTTCAGTGGTGGTGGCGGGCTCCGCCGTCGGCCTGAAGTCCAAACAGCAGGAGCAAAAGCTGCTCGATAAGCAGCGTAATATTCTCGACGTAGCCGGCCTGTTGCAGCCGAAAATGGAGAGCGAGCAGGTCAAGCGTCTGTACAGCGAGCGCATCGAACCGCGCCTGGTGGATCTGAACAGCGGCGAGTTTGTCGCTGGCAAGGCGGCGGCGTTCGATCTGGGCGCCGCGCTGCGCGACGACGCCAAAAGCGTGGCGTTGCCCGCGGGCGACGATCCGGCCGGTATCAAACGCCGTAGCAACCAGGCGGAAATCTACCTGGTGCGCGACGAAAGCGGCCAGGTGAACAAGCTTGTGCTGCCGGTATACGGCACCGGCCTGTGGTCGATGATGTACGCCTTCGTGGCGCTGGATAACGACGGCAATACGGTCAAGGGCATCACCTACTACGACCAGGGGGAAACCCCAGGGCTGGGCGGTGAGGTCGAGAATCCGTCCTGGCGCCAGCAGTGGGTCGGTAAACAGCTGTTCGACGACAACGGCCAGCCGGCGATCCGCGTGGTGAAAGGCGGCGCACGTCAGGGGGATGTGCACGGAGTGGACGGCCTATCCGGCGCCACGCTGACCTCCAACGGTGTGCAGCATACGTTTGATTTCTGGTTGGGCGAGCACGGCTTCGGCCCGTTCCTGAAAAAAGTTCGTGAAGGAGCGCTGAAAAATGGCTGATTCCAAAGAGATAAAGCGGGTCCTGCTGGGGCCGCTGTTCGACAATAACCCGATCGCCCTGCAGGTGTTGGGCGTCTGTTCTGCGTTGGCGGTGACCACCAAGCTGGAGACGGCGGTGGTGATGACCATTGCGGTGACGCTGGTGACCGCGTTCTCCAGCTTCTTCATCTCGCTGATCCGTCACCATATTCCCAACAGCGTGCGCATCATCGTGCAGATGGCGATCATCGCCTCGCTGGTGATCGTGGTCGATCAGCTGTTGCGCGCCTATGCGTTCGAGATCTCCAAGCAGCTGTCGGTGTTCGTCGGCCTTATCATCACCAACTGCATCGTGATGGGGCGCGCCGAAGCCTACGCCATGAAATCGCCGCCGATCGAGAGCTTTATGGACGGCATCGGCAACGGGCTGGGTTACGGGGTGATCCTGGTGCTGGTCGGTTTCCTGCGCGAGCTGATTGGCTCCGGCAAGCTGTTCGGCGTCCCGGTGCTGGAAACGGTGCAGAACGGCGGCTGGTACCAGCCGAACGGCCTGTTCCTGCTTGCGCCGAGCGCGTTCTTCATCATCGGCCTGCTGATCTGGGTGCTGCGCACCCTGAAGCCGGCGCAGATCGAAAAGGAGTAAAGGCCGATGGAACACTATATCAGCCTGTTTGTGCGCGCGGTGTTCGTCGAGAACATGGCGCTGGCGTTCTTCCTCGGGATGTGTACCTTCCTGGCGGTGTCGAAGAAGGTCTCGACCGCCTTTGGCCTGGGCATCGCGGTGACCATCGTGCTCGGCATTTCGGTGCCGGTGAACAACCTGGTCTACAACCTGATCCTGCGCGACGGCGCGCTGGTGGAAGGCGTCGATCTGAGCTTCCTCAACTTCATCACCTTCATCGGCGTGATCGCGGCGCTGGTACAGATTTTGGAGATGATCCTCGATCGCTTCTTCCCGTCGCTGTATAACGCGCTCGGCATCTTCCTGCCGCTCATCACCGTGAACTGCGCCATCTTTGGCGGCGTGTCCTTCATGGTGCAGCGCGACTATAACTTCGCCGAGTCGGTGGTGTACGGCTTTGGTTCCGGCACCGGCTGGATGCTGGCGATCGTCGCCATGGCGGGGATCCGCGAAAAACTCAAGTATGCCAACGTGCCGGCAGGGCTGCGCGGCCTGGGCATTACCTTTATCACCACCGGACTGATGGCGCTGGGCTTCATGTCCTTCTCCGGTGTTCAGTTGTAAAGGCGGGAAGAATTTATGGAAATTATTTTAGGCGTAGCAATGTTCACCACCATCGTGATGGTGCTGGTGTTGCTGATCCTGTTCGCCAAATCGAAGCTGGTGAACACCGGCGACATCGCGGTGGAAATCAACGGCGATCTGGATAAGAGCTTCCATGCGCCGGCGGGCGACAAGCTGCTCAACGTGCTCTCCAGCCAGGGGATCTTCGTCTCCTCGGCCTGCGGCGGCGGCGGTTCCTGCGGCCAGTGCCGGGTGGTGATCAAAGAGGGCGGCGGCGATATCCTGCCGACCGAGCTTTCGCACATCAACAAGCGCGAAGCGAAAGAAGGGTGCCGCCTGGCGTGCCAGGTGAACGTGAAGCAGAACCTGAAGATCGAGCTGCCGGAAGAGATCTTCGGCGTGAAGAAATGGGAGTGCGAGGTTATCTCCAACGATAACAAAGCCACCTTTATCAAAGAGCTGAAGCTGAAGATCCCCGATGGCGAGGACGTGCCGTTCCGCGCGGGCGGCTTTATCCAGATCGAAGCACCGGCGCACGACATCAGCTACGCCGACTTCGACGTGCCGCAGGAGTATCGCGGCGACTGGGACAAGTTCAACCTGTTCCGCTACCGCTCGACGGTGAACGACACCACGGTGCGCGCCTACTCGATGGCCAACTACCCGGAAGAGAAGGGCATCATCATGCTCAACGTGCGTATCGCCACGCCGCCGCCGAACAATCCGGACGTGCCGCCGGGCATCATGTCTTCCTATATCTGGTCGCTGAAAGCCGGTGATAAGGTGACCATCTCCGGGCCGTTCGGCGAGTTCTTCGCCAAGGACACCGACGCCGAAATGATCTTCATCGGCGGCGGCGCGGGCATGGCGCCGATGCGTTCGCACATCTTCGACCAGCTCAAGCGCCTGAACTCGAAGCGCAAGATCACCTTCTGGTACGGCGCGCGTTCGCTGCGCGAGATGTTCTATGAAGACGACTTCAACCAGCTGCAGGCGGAGAACGAAAACTTCACCTGGCACGTGGCGCTGTCGGATCCGCAGCCGGAAGATAACTGGACCGGCTACACCGGCTTTATCCATAATGTTCTGCTGGAGAACTACCTGAGGAACCACCCGGCACCGGAGGACTGCGAGTTTTACATGTGCGGGCCGCCGATGATGAACGCCGCGGTGATCAAGATGCTCAAAGATCTGGGCGTCGAAGACGAAAACATCATGCTGGATGACTTTGGTGGCTAAATTGCGCGCATTGGCGATGAAGAACTGGCTGACGGGTGTGGCGCTGAGCGCCACCCTGCTGCTGACCGGCTGCGGGCCGGAACAGGTGGACCTGATGGGTAAAACCATGGGCACCTCGTATTCGATCCGTTACGTGACCGGCGAAGATACGCCGTCGGCGCGCGAGATGCAGGCGGAGATCGACAAACGGCTGGAGCAGGTGAACGATCAGATGTCCACCTACCGGCCGGATTCCGAGCTGAGCCGCTTCAACGCCAGCCGCGACATTGACCGGCCGTTCCCGGTTTCGCCGGCCACCGCCGAAGTGGTGCGCGAAGCGCTGCGCATCAACCGCGTCACCGACGGTGCGCTGGACGTGACCGTCGGGCCGCTGGTCAACCTGTGGGGCTTCGGCCCGGAAGGGCGGCCGGACAAAGTGCCGAGCGAGGCGGAGCTGGAGCACCGCCGCGCCTGGACCGGCGCCGACAAACTGTCGGTGCAGGGCAGCGCGCTGGTGAAAAGCATCCCCGAGCTGTATGTCGATCTGTCGTCGATCGCCAAAGGGTATGGCGTGGACGTGGTGGCGGAATATCTGCAGTCCCGGCATGTGAAGAACTACATGGTGGATATCGGCGGCGAGGTGCGCACGCGCGGGCATAACGGCGAGCAAAAGCCGTGGCGCATCGCCATCGAGCGCCCGACCGCCGGTACGCAACAGCAGGCGCAGCTGGTGATCCAGCCGGGGGAGATGTCGATCGCTACCTCGGGTGACTATCGCAACTACTTCGAGCAGGACGGGGTGCGCTATTCGCACACCATCGATCCGGTCACCGGCCGACCCATTCACCACCGTTTGGTGTCGATCACCGTGCTGAGCCCGACCTGCATGACCGCCGACGGCCTGTCCACCGGCCTGAACGTGATGGGGCCGGAGCGCGGCCTGGCGCTGGCCAACCTGCTCGGTATCCCGGTGTTCATGATCGTGAAAACCGCCGACGGGTTTGAGGAGCGTTACTCAGACGCGTTCAAGCCCTATCTGAAAAAGCGTTCGTGAGGTTGCTATGTTGACGGTATTCGCCGCTACTTTCGTGTTGTTTCTGCTGATCGTCGGCGGCATGTCGCTGGGCTATGTGTTCAAACGCAAAAGCCTGCAGGGCAGCTGCGGCGGCATCACCGCGCTGGGCATGGAGAAAGTCTGCGACTGCCCGGAGCCGTGCGATGCGCGCAAAAAGCGCGAAGCCAAAGCGGCGCAGCGGCGCGAGCAGTTGGAAAAGCACCGTATTCTGTAGCGAAAACCCGGCCTTGGCCGGGTTTTTTATTTCGCCTTGCGGAAGCTTTTCGCCTCGGCCGGCGAGTTGACCATCACGCCGTCAGCGCCCAGCGCCAGCGCCTGCTGATATTCCTGCGGCGAGTTGACGCCGAACAGGATAATGTGCGCCGGGCCCTGCGAGCGGAAACAGTCCATCGACTCTTTATCCCAGGTCAGAAACGCCTTCGAACGCCCTTCGCCGAGGGTATATTTCTCCACCACTTCCACCTCGCGCTTCAGCTCCAGCCCGTACCAGCGCGGCTGCCGGTTGTCCGGTTTGACGTCGCACTGGTGCGCCATGGTGACGTTGGCCAGCAGCGTGCGGGTTTCGTCGCGGCTTTCAAAGCGCGGGATGGCCGGCGGCAGCGCCTGCAGGTATTTGGCGTCGGTAGAGTAGACGCGGATGCGGTTCAGGCTGTCGGTGCTTTGCAACGTCGCCAGCAGCGTTTGGCCAAACTGCGCCGGATCGGCGTCCGGGGATTTGATGTCCAGATAAAAAGTGACGTGCGGAAACGCTTTAAGCACGTCGTCGAGCCGTGGAATGCCGATACCCTGGCCGCGGAACGGGTGTGCGTCACCCTTGGCGAAGGCCCAACCGGCGTCGGTCTCGGCCAGCTGCGCGGCGGTATAGGCAGAAACAGGACCCTGCCGGTTGGTCAGCGCTTTCAGGTCCGAGGGGCGATACAGCACGATGATGCCGTCTTTGGATGCTTGCAGGGTGATCCAGATGGCGTCGGCGCCGTTTTTCAGCGCGGTTTCGATGGCGATGCGAGTGTTTTCCGGCGCATCGGCGGTGCCGCCGCGATGGGCGACGATCGCCGGCGCATGACCGGCGGCGGCGCTGGCCGCCAGCGCGCTCAGCGACAGCGCGGAAGCCAGCAGCAAATGAGAAAATCTGATCATGTAGGGTACCTTGTCGTTATCGTTGTGGTGAGCCGCACGGGATGGCGGAAATCATACTATTGAAAAATTAAGCTTTTTTAACAACGCGGAAATATCTGTCAGAAACGCCGCTTTCCTCGAGCTCTGAGGCCTTGAGCTTTTGGTGCCTGGCTGTATACTTATACAGTATTGTTGGAGGGTGCGATGCGTAAAATCATTCATGTCGATATGGACTGCTTCTTCGCGGCAGTGGAGATGCGCGACGATCCCAGCCTGCGCGATATCCCGCTGGCGATTGGCGGTAGCGCCGATCGCCGCGGGGTGATCAGCACCGCCAACTACCCGGCGCGGCGCTACGGCGTGCACAGTGCCATGTCCACGGCGATGGCGCTCAAACTGTGCCCGCATCTCACCCTGCTGCCGGGGCGCATGGCGGCCTACAAAGAAGCTTCGCTGCACATCCGCGAAATCTTCGCCCGCTATACCTCGTTGATCGAGCCGCTTTCGCTCGACGAGGCCTACCTCGACGTGACCGACAGCCCGCAATGCAACGGTTCGGCGACGCTGATCGCCCAGGAAATCCGTCAGGCGATCGCCGACGAGCTGAACCTCACCGCGTCGGCCGGCATCGCGCCAATCAAGTTTCTCGCTAAAATCGCCTCCGAGATGAACAAGCCGAACGGGCAATACGTGATCACGCCGGCGCAGGTGCCGGCGTTTTTGCAGCAGCTGCCGCTCAGCAAGATCCCCGGCGTCGGCAAGGTGACCGCCAAGCGGCTGGAGGAAGTGGGGCTTATCACCTGCGCCGACGTGCAGCAATACGATTTGGCGCAGCTGCTCAAGCGCTTCGGCAAGTTCGGCCGGGTGCTGTGGGAGCGCTGTCAGGGCATCGATCGGCGCGAAATCTCTCCTGAGCGGCTGCGCAAATCGGTGGGGGTGGAGCGCACGCTGGCGGAGGATATTCACGACTGGGAAGACTGCGAAACGCTGATTATCGACAAACTCTATCCCGAGCTGGAGATGCGGCTGCGCAAGGTGAAGCCGGATCTGCACATCGCCCGGCAGGGCGTGAAGCTGAAGTTTCAGGATTTTCAGCAAACCACCCAGGAGCACGTGTTCCCGGTGCTGAACCGGCAGGATTTGCTGGAGGTGGCGCGGCAGGCGTGGCGCGAGCGGCGCGAAGGGCGCGGCGTGCGGCTGGTGGGGTTGCATGTGACGCTGCTCGATCCGCAGCTGGAGCGGCAGCTGGCGCTGTCGTGGGAATAAAAAAGCCGGCGGTCGCCGGCTTTTTGCGTTAAGCGTGCAGATTACGCGCGCTCAGGGATTGCTTTCAGCAACGAGGTCAGCAGCTTCCAGTACAGGCCGACGCTTTCGATATGCACCTGCTCATCCGGCGAATGCGGGCCGGTGATGGTTGGCCCGATCGATACCATGTCCATGTTTGGATATGGCTTTTTGAACAGACCGCATTCCAGACCGGCGTGGATCACCATGATGTTCGGCGTCTTGTCGAACAGATCCTGATACAGCTCGCGCACCAGGTGCATCACCGGCGAGTCGGCGTCCGGCTGCCAGCCCGGGTAGCCGCCCTTCGGCGCCACTTTAGCGCCGGCCAGCTGGCCCAACGCGGTCAGCATCTCGACCACGTAGTCTTTGCCACTGTCGATCAGGGAGCGGATCAGGCAGATGATTTCCGCTTCGTTTTCGCTGGTGGTGACCACGCCGACGTTCAGCGAGGTTTCCACCACGCCTTTCACCGCGTCGCTCATGCGGATCACGCCGTTCGGCGTGCCGTTCAGCAGCGCCAGGAAGCGCTGCTGGCTGTCGGCGCTCAGCGCCAGCGAAGCGCTGGTGGTCGGCTCCAACAGCACGGTGATGTTCTTCTCTTTGGCGGAGAGTTCGTTCTGCAGCACGGCCAGGAACTCCTGGCTCAGCGCTTTCAGTACGTCGGCCTTGTCCGCCGGCACCGCTACCACCGCGGAGGCTTCACGCGGGATGGCGTTGCGCAGGGTGCCGCCGTTCAGGTCCAGCACGCGCAGGTTCAGCGCCGCCGCATGGGCGAACAGGAAGCGCGCCAGCAGTTTGTTGGCGTTGCCCAGCCCGACGTGGATCTCGGCGCCGGAATGGCCGCCTTTCAGGCCCTTGAGGGTCAGCTTCAGGGTTTGGTAACCGGCCGGCACCGCTTCGCGCTGCAGCGGCAGGGTGGTGATGAAGTCGATACCGCCGGCGCAACCCATGTAGATTTCGCCTTCTTCTTCGGAATCGGTATTGATCAGGATATCCGCCTGCAGCCAGTTCGGCTGCAGCCCGAAGGCGCCGTCCATACCCGCTTCTTCGGTCATGGTCAGCAGCACTTCCAGCGGGCCGTGCTCAACGCTGTCGTCGGCCAGCACCGCCAGGGCGGAGGCCATGCCGATGCCGTTGTCGGCGCCCAGCGTGGTGCCGCGTGCTTTCACCCACTCGCCGGCGATATAAGGCTGGATCGGATCCTTGGCGAAGTCGTGCACGGTGTCGTTATTCTTTTGCGGCACCATGTCCAGGTGCGCCTGCAGTGCGACCGGCTTGCGGTTTTCCATGCCTTTGGTGGCCGGCTTGCGCAGCAGGATATTGCCGACCTGATCACGCTCGGCGTGCAGGTTCTTTTCTTTGGCCCAGGTGAGGATGTGCTGCGCCAGCGCTTCTTCATGATAAGAAGGGTGCGGGATAGAACAGATCTTGGCGAAAATATCCCACAGCGGCTGTGGCGAAAGCTGAGACAATTCAGACACTATAAGTCTCCTGTGACGGCAGGCTCCGACAGGACGGGCATGCCGCGCGGTTAAGGTGAGCGGGTATCTGTGCGTCGTGGCACGATCGTCAGAGAATATCACTTTATTTCCGGCGGTGCGCCCCCCGTATTGTGCGGTTTAAGCGCTTGATCACATGGCTTCGCTGCGGGAACGCTCGCTTTTTCAGCATCAATCACCGAAAAGCCGCCCGGCGGAAATCGCGAGGTTTTCCTCGGTACAGCTGGAATTCAACGCGGCCAGTCTCTATAATCTCGCGCAACCTTTTTTCCCCTGAACTACAAATAAGCCGCTTCACCGCCGGCTGGGACACGATTCTATGAGCGAAAAATACGTTGTTACCTGGGATATGCTGCAAATGCACGCACGCAAGCTGGCGCACCGCCTGCTGCCTGCCGACAAATGGACAGGCATCATTGCCGTAAGCCGCGGCGGTCTGGTACCGGCGGGCCTGCTGGCGCGCGAACTGGGCATCCGCTATGTGGATACCGTCTGCATTTCCAGCTATGACCATGACAACCAACGCGAAATGAAAGTGCTCAAGCGCGCCGAAGGCGACGGTGAAGGCTTCATCGTGGTGGACGATCTGGTGGATACCGGCGGCACCGCGAAAGCGATCCGCGACATGTACCCGAAAGCGCATTTCGTCACCATCTTCGCCAAGCCGGCGGGCCGTCCGCTGGTGGACGACTACGAAGTCGACATCCCGCAGGATACCTGGATCGAACAGCCGTGGGACATGGGCGTCAGCTTCGTTCCCCCGATCGGCGGTCGCTAAGTCCAGCCAGTTCCAGCCCAACGCCCGGTTATGCCGGGCGTTTGCGTTATCTTGGTTTATCCCGCCAGAGTTAGGTACACTACCTCCAGTTAAGTAGGCCTTTTGCGGCCTATCGCCAGATTTACGGAGGCTGTTGTTACCATGGCACAGGCCAACCTTTCTGAAATTCTTTTCAAGCCCAAATTCAAACACCCTGAAACCTCGACGCTGGTGCTGCGCGCGCGCAACAAAGTGAGCGCCGCCATGCATTCCGCATTGGAAGGCGACACCACCGGCAGCTGGTATCGCATGCTGAATCCGTTGCTGTGGGCCTGGCGCGGCGTCAGCCCGATCGAAATCCACGAAGTGCTGGCGCGCATCGCCGCCTCGGACGCCGAGCGCAGCAATCCGCAGCGGCTGGATACCGTGGTGGGCTACCGCAACGGCAACTGGATCTACGAGTGGATCCATCAGGGCATGCAGTGGCAGCAGCGGGCGACGGAACAGCAGGATCCGCTGCTCGGCGGCGAGTACTGGCTGAAGGCCGCGAGCCTGTACAGCATCGCCGGTTACCCGCACCTGAAGGGCGACGAGCTGGCCGAACAGGCGGAGATGCTCGCCAACCGCGCTTACGAAGAGGCGGCGCTGTTGCTGCCGTATCAGCTGAAAGAGCTGGAGTTCCGCATCGAAGGCGGCGGCAGCGTCACCGGTTTCCTGCACATGCCGGAGAAGGGCGAGGCGCCGTTCCCGACGGTGCTGATGTGCGGCAGCCTCGATACGCTGCAGACCGACTATCATCGCCTGTTCCGCGACTACCTGGCGCCGCACGGCATCGCCATGCTGACGCTCGATATGCCGTCGATCGGTTCTTCGTGCAAATGGAAGCTGACGCAGGACTCCAGCTACCTGCACCAACAGGTGCTGATCCAGCTGGCCTCGGTGCCGTGGGTGGATCATCAGCGGGTGAGCGCCTTCGGCTTCCGCTTCGGCGCCAACGTGGCGGTGCGGCTGGCCTATCTGGAGCCGCAGCGGCTGCGCGGCGTAGCCTGCCTGGGGCCGGTGGTGCATCGCCTGCTGTGCGACAGCAGCACCCAGTTGAACGTGCCGGACATGTATATGGACGTGCTGGCCAGCCGCATGGGCATGGCTAACGCCTCGGACAACGTGCTGAAGGTGGAGCTGAACAGCTATTCGCTGAAAATGCAGGGGCTGCTGGGGCGCCGTTGCCCGACGCCGATGATCTCCGGCTACTGGGAGCGCGATACGCTCAGTCCGAAAGAGGAGTCGCAGCTGATCGTCACCTCCTCGGTGAGCGGCAAGCTGGTCGCCATCCCGCGCACCCCGGTGTACGACAGCTTCCACCGGGCGTTGCTGCAGATGTCCGGTTGGCTGAGGGACAAAATGCGTTAATTAGTTGCTAAATTTTAACAGTTTGTTAAAAAGAGTGGTCTACATTGAGGAGGTTAGAGAATGACGTTACCGAGTGGTCACCCTAAAAGCCGACTAATGAAACGTTTTGCCAGCTTGGGGCCGTACCTGCGTGAAGGGCAATGTGAAAACGACCGTTTTTTCTTTGATTGTTTGGCCGTCTGCGTCAATGTAAAGCCCGCTCCGGAGAAGCGTGAGTTCTGGGGCTGGTGGATGGAGCTGCAGGCGGAAGAGGCGCGCTTCACCTATTCGTACCAATTCGGCCTGTTCGACAAGGAAGGCGACTGGACGGCGCAAAACATTAAGGATGATGAAGTAAACGCCAAGCTGGAAGACACCCTGCGCGACTTCCATCGCCGCCTGGGCGAGCTGCTGGCGACCATGGAACTGGGGCTGGAACCCGCCGACGATTTCAAAGAAAAACTGATCAAACTCTCCGCCTGACCCCGTTTGACCACGTATTGTGCTGATTTCGCGTTGTGCCTGTTGGCATAACGCGTCTCTCCTGTTACAAAGACCTTTGCACTCTTCTTCTCATCATTACACACGGCAGAAATACTATGAACGGCAGCCAGACATTGGTTGTGAAATTGGGCACCAGCGTGTTGACCGGCGGATCGCTGCGTCTGAACCGCGCCCACATTGTCGAATTGGTGCGCCAATGTGCGCAGCAACACGCCGCGGGCCACCGCATTGTCATCGTCACTTCCGGCGCCATCGCCGCCGGGCGCGAACACCTGGGCTACCCCGAGCTGCCCGCCACCATCGCCTCCAAGCAGCTGCTGGCAGCGGTAGGGCAGAGCCGGCTGATCCAGCTGTGGGAACAGCTGTTCTCCATTTACGGCATTCACGTCGGGCAGATGCTGCTGACGCGCGCCGATCTGGAGGACCGCGAGCGCTTCCTCAACGCGCGCGACACCATGACGGCGCTGCTGGATAACCGCATCGTGCCGGTAATCAATGAGAACGACGCCGTCGCCACCGCCGAAATCAAGGTGGGCGACAACGATAACCTGTCGGCGCTGGCGGCCATTCTGGCCGGGGCTGACAAACTGCTGCTGCTTACCGATCAGCAGGGCCTCTACACCGCCGATCCGCGCAACAACCCACAGGCCGAACTGATCCGTGAAGTGCACGGCATCGACGACGCGCTGCGCGCCATCGCCGGCGACAGCGTCTCCGGTCTGGGCACCGGCGGCATGGGCACCAAGCTGCAGGCGGCCGACGTGGCCTGCCGCGCCGGCATCGACGTGGTGATCGCCGCCGGCAGCAAGCCGGGCGTGGTGGCGGACGTGATCGAAGGCAAACCGGTGGGCACCCGTTTCCACGCGTTGGAAACCCCGCTGGAAAACCGCAAGCGCTGGATCTTCGGCGCGCCACCGGCCGGTGAGATCACCGTCGACGATGGCGCGGTGGAAGCGATGATGGCGCGCGGCAGCTCGCTGTTGCCGAAGGGCATCCGCGAAGTGAAGGGCGACTTCTCGCGCGGCGAAGTGATCCGCATCCGCAACCTGGCGGGGCGCGATCTGGCGCACGGCGTCAGCCGCTACAACAGCGACGCGATGCGCATGATCGCCGGGCACCACTCGCAGGAAATCAGCGAGATCCTCGGTTATGAATACGGTCCGGTGGCAGTGCACCGCGACGATATGATTGTCAGTTAAGGAGTGAGCATGCTGGAGCAGATGGGGAAGGCCGCCAAGCAGGCCTCCTGGCAGCTGGCGGTGCTGAGCACGGCGAAGAAAAATCAGGTGCTGTCGGTGATGGCCGACAGGCTGGAAGCCAAGAGTGAAGCGATCCTGCTGGCGAATGAACAAGACATGGCGCAGGCGCGCGCCACCGGCATGAGCGAAGCGCTGCTCGACCGCCTGCTGTTGACCCCGGCGCGGCTGGCGGCGATCGCCAACGACGTGCGCCAGGTATGCCGCCTGAACGATCCGGTCGGCCACGTGCTGGACGGCAACCTGCTGGACAGCGGGCTGAAGCTGGAGCGCCGGCGGGTGCCGCTCGGCGTGATCGGCGTGATTTACGAGGCGCGGCCGAACGTCACCATCGACGTCGCCAGCCTGTGCCTGAAAACCGGCAACGCGGTGATCCTGCGCGGCGGGAAAGAGACGCACAACACCAACCAGGCGACGGTGAAAGTGATCCAGCAGGCGCTAGAACAGTGCGGTCTGCCGGCGGCGGCGGTGCAGGCGATCGACAGCCCGGATCGTGCGCTGGTGAACGAACTGCTGCGCCTGGATCGCTATGTCGACATGCTGATCCCACGTGGCGGCGCCGGCCTGCACAAGCTGTGCCGCGAGCAATCGACCATCCCGGTGATCACCGGCGGCATCGGCGTGTGCCATACCTACGTGGATGCCGATGTCGATTTCGACAAGGCGCTGACGGTGATTGAAAACGCCAAGATCCAGCGCCCGAGCGCCTGTAACTCGCTGGAGACGCTGCTGGTGAACCGCAGCATCGCCGCCGAGTTCCTGCCGGCGCTGAGCGCCAAAATGGCGGCGGCGGGCGTGACGCTGCACGCGGCGGAAAACGCGCTGCCGCTGCTGCAGGGCGGCCCGGCGACGGTGGTGCCGGTGAACGCGGAGGATTACGACGACGAATGGCTGTCGCTGGATCTGAACGTGCTGCTGGTGGACGATATCGATCAGGCCATCGACCACATCCGCACTCACGGCACCAACCACTCCGACGCGATCCTCACCCGTTCGCTCAGCAGCGCCGAGCATTTCGTGCGCGCAGTGGACTCCTCGGCGGTGTACGTCAACGCCAGCACCCGCTTCACCGACGGCGGCCAGTTCGGCCTGGGCGCGGAAGTGGCGGTGAGCACCCAGAAACTGCACGCCCGCGGCCCGATGGGCCTGGATGCGCTAACCACCTACAAGTGGATCGGCTACGGCGACGATCTGGTGCGCAGCTAAGGCCGCATTGCGATCATAAAGAGGTCAGGGCGCAGCGTGCTGCGCCCTGATTTTTTTGGAAGGGGCAACGTGGGGCAGTCTGGCTGCTTGCAAAACAACCAAACGCCCCGGCGGCTATTGACTCATTTCGCGCGCAGGTCTACCTTGTTCAACGCACTTCCGGCTTGCCCCGCAGGCCCGGCTCGATGCCGATATAGCTCAGTTGGTAGAGCAGCGCATTCGTAATGCGAAGGTCGTAGGTTCGACTCCTATTATCGGCACCATCTCTCCTTCAGATTCCCTTTGCTTACCTTTTTGCCGGTTAAACAACCGTTTAATTAATCACTGTTATAATTACCCCTGTTGAGTCTTGATGGGTGAATGTTTTCTCCTCAAGCATTGCGATGCGGCGCTCTGTGGAGCGGCATCCGTTTTTAGGCATGCCGGTGGTTCGGTGAGAAGTAAGGAGAAGTGCACTATGAGCAGAAAAGACAAGCTCGCGGCGGCCCTGCTGGCCATCTTCCTGGGTGGGCTGGGCATTCACAAGTTTTACCTGGGGATGAAGTGGTGGGGGCTGTTCTACCTGCTGTTCTGCTGGACGGGGATCCCGGCAATTGTCGGCTTTATCGAAGGCATTATTTATCTGTTCCAATCGGAAGAGAAGTTCAACCAGAAATACAATCCGGGTCTGATTTAAGGCTTTGCTGACGGCGCCTCCTGTTAAGGGAAGCGCCGTTTTTCATTCCGCTACTGTTTCTTCATCATCTTGCCGCGCATTTCTTCACTCATCATTTTATTCGAGCTGGAAATGACGCAGTTATATTGCTTGCCTTGGTTGATGATCATAAAGGTGCTGACCGGATCTTTAAAATCCTTGTCGATGGTGAAATAAATATAGGCCTGCGGCAGCGCGGCCGGTTTAAAGGCGCCGAAGGCATACACATCCGCCAGGCCCAGCGCGGAGAGATCGACCGTCAGCTCCATCGGTTTCATAGAGTCCGGCGATGGGAACATCGACTTGGCCGACATCATCATGGTGCTGCTGTTGATGGTGTAATCGGTTTTGACCTTCATGCCCATATATTTCGATTCCGGCATGGAAAGTTCTTTTTTGCAGGCGGCGTCGTGCTGCGGCGCCGGGCTGCCGTTTTCCATCACGGCATGCACATGTTCCAGCATCACCGCCGCGCTGCCGGTGGTAGGCTGCGCATCGGCCGCGTAAGCCGCGCCGCTGAAGACGGCCACAGAGGTAAGGATAATGCCCGTAACGATTTTCATTGTCGCTCTCCGGAATGCTAATAATGATATTAATTGCGGTGTGTAGCCTATTGGTCCGATAAAATGCAAAGTGACCCGTTCCGCGGAGATAAAATATCCTCGGAATTTTTATAATTAATAGCGTTTCACCCACGCGGTATGCGAGGTTTGTTTAATTATATTGGGAGCCTTTCTCTTTTGTTTTTCAGTCTATTTACCTGCATATAAAGAGTATGTATAAACATAGTCAATGTTTAGAATATGCACAAATTACTGCAGTTTTTTTTCCCTTTTATCTTTTGGTTTTTAATAGGGTTGCGAATATTGCATTGAGATACAGGGAGTTGTCTTTTCTACGTTCAAATCACTCTTTGAAGCGTTATTTATGTGATCTTTGTAGTCACAGAAATAACGCTGAAATTATTATCTTTCTATTTAACGGCTAATTATTCATGGCATAGGCTTCAACCCTTTGCGTTTCCTGCGCTAGAATCAGGCGGTTTTCTCGTGGAAAAGGATATCGCCATGGCCGCCTGGGCCTTTTTGATCGTCGGTTGGGGGTTGATTTGGCAGGATCACCCGATTTTCGGCGTGCTGTGCATCGCGCTGTTTGCCGTGCTGCAATGGGTGAAGTACGCCGCTAAAGGCGTGCAAGACCCCGAAGAGGCCGCAGAGTGGCGCAAAACCGACTGGCATTCGCAGCCGATTGAAATGGCGCACGCCGGCGACAGCGATCGGCAGATTGGCGGCGTGGGGGAGCTGGGCATGGGCGGCCCCAGTTTTTGGACGCTGCTGCTGCGTGACGGGGCGATTGTGCATGGCGCCTGTGCGGCGCCGCAGGACGTGGACGATGGCAAGCTGCGCCTGATCCCGACCCGCAGTCGTGAGGGTGAGGGGCTGACGGTGTACGAGCCTGCTGCCCGGATGATGTACGCGCTGCCGGCATTGACCGATCGCGAGCAGGACGCGCTGGCCGCCGGTACCGCCGAGGCGCTGGCGCGGCTGCGGGCGAGGTGTCGGCAGGCGGAGGCTACGCCGTTGCACCTTGTGCGCGGTCTGTGGGTGCCGCCGTGGACAGAGGATCCGGCCGATCGTCTGGAGATCGCCTTGCCCAACGGCCGGGTGCTGGCGGCGCGCTTGATGTTGTCGGCGGATCTGCGCCTGGCGGACGATCCTGCCGCGCTGCTGCACGCGCCGCCTTATGAGCTGTTGCTGGATAACCGGCCGACCGATCGCTTCGTGCGCGATCTCGAACGCGTGGCGGGATCCCCAGCGGGCTGCGGCTTGAGCGTCGGCGGCTGCCAGTTCCACGGCGAGCATATCGTCGATGGCCTTTACCATCTGTACTTCGCCGGCGAGTGGTTCAGCCTGCTCTCTTATGCACATAAACCGGCGGGCGGGCGCGGTTCGGACACCACCTTTTTCGTCGAGCGGGTCGAGCCGCAAGACGGCGGGGTGTTTGTGATTGAATGGGATGCCTACAGCGTGGGGCCCGACGGGCGTGAGCCGCGCGTGCCGGCCCCGCCGGTATTGGTTATCGCGGTGAGCTGGCAGGAAACGCCGCTGCAGCTGCCCACGGCCAATAACCGCGTGACCGTGCGTTTGCCCAACGCCACGGCGTAAGGCTTAGGGCAGCACCCTGACTTCGCCGTTGTGCAAGGTCAGCACCGCGATCGGACTGCCGGAGAAGCACTCCCTAAAGATCCAGTCGCTGGGCCGAAACGCCGCCGCAGGCAGCCCGGCCTGCCACTCCTCCCACTGCGGGGTCGGCTTATCCGGCGGTAAAGAGAAAGAGACCAGCCAACCCGCTTCGCAGTGCACCCTTTGGCCGCTCGGGCGGGTAAAGGTATGCGCGCTCGCCAGCTCCATCACCGGCGGTAAAACCTCGAAGGCGATGATCGGTACGCCGGCCACGCTCTGCGGCTGAGGAAAACGCACGGCGGTCACGCCGTTCATCGTGATAGGGCTGTCTTCGGTGCCGGGCAGGCGTGGCTCCTGGCGGTTTACCCAACTGCCTTTCGGCAGCGTCGTTTCACCGAACGGCTTTGCCTCGTCGAGCGTCAAGTAGCTGCGTTGATTCCAACGATCTTCCGCCCGCTGGCTCTTGATGTCCTGGATGGCCATGCCGATCAGCATCAGCGCGAACGCCACCGGGTAGATCGCCAGCGCCGAGGCCAACAGATAGCCGCCCCAGGAAAGCGGCGGGCGCGGGCGGCCGCAGCGGGCGGCGGCGTAGCGCCAGCCCCACCAGGCGAGCAGGATGCCGGCGAGCAGCAGGGCCAATAACAGCGCCAGCAGGCCGGCGGCGCCGGCGCCATAACCTAACAGCATGGCAAGTTCCTTATGTTCACGGCGTGGTGGAGCGATAGCGAACGAAGTAGGGCAGCGCCGGGATCTCCCCGTCATCGTCATAGTGGCTTTCTGGTTCGATCACGGTTTGGCGCGCGTCGTCGCGCCCGTTGTACCGGTACTCCAACGGCTGTCGGTAGTGCACGTCGGATGAGCGCAGATCGAAAATCAGCGAAAGACGCGCATCGCCGTTATCCGTTTGGGCGACCAGCTTATCGTTGCCCGCCCAGAGCTGATACAGCGATTTATCGCCGGTCTCCAGCAGCACCTTCAACTGCCCGTCGGATTGATAACGCAGAAGCTGATACAGCCCTCTGTCCAGCGTTTGTGCGATCAGGTAGATGCCGCCGTCCGGGGCTTGCGCGCTTTCCTCCACGCGCACCAGCAGCCAATGCATTTCAATCACCTCGCCGGTTTTACCGTTAACGGCGATGTGTAACGCGCCAGATCCGAGCACCGGGTTCATCCAGAAATGCACGCGGTCGCCATCAATGGCGGTGAATATCTCGGGTACGGATTTGCGCTTACCGGAGGCGTAAGCCGTCGGTGACTCCTCCTCGCCGCGCTCAAAGCCCAGCAGTTGCCGCGCGTCCAGCAGCGCCGGCAGATCCAGCGTCTGCCGCCAATGGGCGCCGAAGTCCGGGCTGTAGAATACGCCTTCGGTGCTGATGAGATACAGCGCGCGTTTTCCCGGTTGCGCCACCAGTTTGCCGCCGACAAAGGAAGGTCGGTTGTCGTCGCCCTCCGGCCAGGGGATCAGCGCCCCGATGGTACCCCGTTGCACATCAACCAGCCTGCGGCCCTCAGAGAGAAAAAGCACGCACTCCTGCTCGCCGCAAACCGCATCGTGGATCAAGTCGTCGAGTTCCCCCAGCATCTGTAACCCTTTTGGGCCGGCAAACAGCACCTGGCTGAGGTAGTTGGCCGCCCAACCGTAAAAGCTGTTGTACGCGCGGTCTTCACTTCTTTTGCTGGTGAGCAGCAGGGCGCCGTCCTGCGCCGGGTAGCTATGGATGAGATCGTACCGGGCTATCGTCGGCAACGCCTGGTCGCCCCGAGTCCATTGCCACTGCGCATAGCGTTGCTCAGGGGCGAGCAAATAGACGCCCAGCGCGCTGGCTAAAAACAGCGTCAGGATAATAAGGGGTCTTTTATAAAGCGCTAACGTCATCATTTCAGCTCCGTCACCTGAGCCTGCCGCCACAACCTGCGACGCAGATTTCGCAGGTATTTAAACGTTTTAAACGTGCGGTGCTGGTCAAAAGAGTACAGGCGACAGATCTGGGCGAAACCCTCGATCAGCAGCGCCAGGCCGCTGACCATCAGCATCAGCAGCAGAATAATCGGCGGCAATTCACTGCCGAGGCGCTTCAGGGTCCAGGCATCCAGGTAAAAGCCCGCCGGGGTATCGGCGTTATCCACCACCGTCATGCCGAGCACAAAACACGCCACGATTGCCCCAAAAATGAAGACAACGCGCGCGCACAGGTTAAGGCCGGCTTCGGTGAAGTAGCGGCTGCCGCCGATGAGATAGGTTTGGCGATCGCGATGATTGATGATCCCACGCACCGTCGGCAACTCGGGGACGGTGTCGTTTTCGCAATACAGCACCTGCAGCGGATCGCCTTTGGCGATGAAAAGCGGATGTTGCCGACGAAATACCGGGTGCAGTTTGGTATTGGGGACGTTGAGCGCGCGGGTCGTCAACGCGAAGTGCGTCTCCTTCTGACGCCACGCATAGGTGTCCAAATACTGCACCTGCCGCGGGATCTCATAGTGGCAGAGTTCGTAGCTCAGGGCGTTGACCGTCTCGATGCCGGAGGCCTCGACGCCCTCGGGGAGGGGGAACTCGGTTTGTGGCATTGTGGGCGCTGGCGCGGCGTCTGCGCGGACGGCCCGGTATCTGATGCCGGGGATTTTCAGGCTGAGCGAGCCGGGCGGCGTGACGTCTTGCCCCTGCAGCACGCGATCCAGCGCTCTGAGCAGGCGCCTGCGGCCGCGGTGCGCAATCAACAGGAGCTCCGAACCGACGAACAGCACCATGCCGATGCCGATAAGGCCGGCGATGATGGCGATAAAGAACAGGACGATGGTCAGCCAGGAATCTTCCCGGTCCATGATGAAAAAGGCCGCCGGGAAACCGCCGGCCAGCGCCGCGCCCAGCAGCAGCAGGGCGAAGTATTTCAGCTTATATTTCAGCGTTCTGTCAGGCTCCAGCCGGCCTTTCGTGCCGTGCAGCAGCCAGTGCAGCCAGTAGCTGCCGTCCCGCAGGCGGTGGGCGCCGATCTTCACCCGATCGCCGGCAGCGAGCCTGGCCAGCAGATTTTCGCTGTCGCTGAAGTCATCGCGATAAAAAAAGAACGTCTGGCCGGAGGCGATGATCCTCACCAGATTGTCGGGCGCCGTCTGTTGGCAAGCGCATTGCTCGACGGTCACATGAAAAAATTGGGTTTGCATATCATTCCCTGTCAGCAGGCGTGGTCCGAAAATTCATCCCTGGCGCCGGATGGTCAGCGCTTTTTCATCAGTGGCAGCATGCGCACCAGCGCATTGTCCTTGACGATATAGTGGTGGAATAGTGCGGCGGCGGTATGCAGGCCGATCAGCCAGTAGCCGAATGACGCCAGCGTTTTGTGCCAGCCGATAATCGCCCGCGCCTGCGGCCGATCGGCCACGTCGGCGAACGGCATCGGCAGGCCGAATAGATACCACTCTGTGCCCCCCAGATAGCGCGAATAGACCCCCAGCACCGGCAGCGTCAGCAGCAGCAGGTAGATCAGGGTGTGCGTCAGGTGCGCCAGGCCGGTTTGCCACTTCGGCGGTTTGGGCGCGATGGCGGGCGAGGGGTGGCGCCAGCGCAGGAACAGGCGGGCGATCATCAGCGCAAATACCGTTACGCCGCAGCTGAAGTGGGTGACAACCAGCACGTACCAAGGGGCGCTGCCCGGTTCGGCAAAGCTCCGCAGCTCGATGGTGACACAGGTGATGACCAGCAGGATCGCCACCAGCCAGTGCAGGCGAATTTGCCACGGCATGTAGGTGTTCTGCACCGGGTTACCTTTTGATGTTAAAGGGTCTGTGCGTCGATGGTAACGAAATGTTACATCGGAGGAAAGCGCGTGCGCGCAATTTAGGCAAAACGCCAGGTTCAGCTCGCTTATTAAGCTATTGGTTTAGTGGGATATGCGTCTGGTGATAGGTGAGCGCCGTAAGTTATGAAGCTAATAATGATAGGTTCAGAGGCTGGCAGCTTATTAAGCGATGAAGCGGGTTGCGCCGCAGTCCGCGCTGCGGCGCCTAAGATCAGTTCAATTTGGCCTTGGCGAAATCGCTGCCGTTCACGTCCACCACATAGCCGCTCAGGTTGCTGCGGGTGGCGTAGAACACTTTGCCGGTGGCCAGCGGCAGCCACGGCGCCTGTTTGGCGAAGATCACCTGCGCCTGTTGATACAGCTTGGCGCGCGCCTGCGGCTGGTTCTCCTGGATCGCCTGCTGGATCAGCCGGTCATAATCCTTATCGCACCAGCGTGCCACGTTGGCGCCGCTCTGCACGCCGGCGCAGCCGAGCAGGGTGGCGAAGTTGTCCGGATCGCCGTTGTCCGAGACCCAGCCGTACAGCGCGCTCTGTTGCTCGCCTTTGCGCAGCCCGGCCAGATACTGCCCCCACTCCCAGGTGACGATCTTGGCCTTCACGCCCACCTTCGCCCAGTCGCTCTGGATCATCTCGGCGATGCGCTTGGAGTTCGGGTTGTAAGGGCGCTGTACCGGCATCGACCAGATGTCGGTTTCAAAGCCCTGTTCCAGCCCGGCCTGCTTCAGCAGCTCGCGCGCCTTCTGCGGATCGTAGGCGTACTCCGGCAGTTTGTCGTTGTAGCCCAGCATGCCCGGCGGCAGCAGTGAATTGGCCGGCGTGCCGCTGTCTTTGAACACCGCGGCGACGATCGCTTTCTTGTCTACCGCGTAGCTCAACGCTTGGCGCACCAGCAGGTTGTCGAACGGTTTTTTCTGGGTGTTGAACGCCAGATAGCCGACGTTCAGCCCGGTAATGTCGTGCAGCTGCAGGTTGCCGTCGGCCTTGATGGCGGCGAACTGTTCCGGTAGCGGCGCGGGGATGATCTGGCATTCGTTGGTTTTCAGTTTGGCCAACCGGGTTTGCGGATCCGGCGTGATGGAGAAGATGAGGTGCTTGCTGGCCACTTCGCCCTGCCAGTAGTGCGGATTGGCGATGTAGCGGATCAGCGAATCCTGTTTGTACTGCTGCAGCGCAAACGGCCCGGTGCCGATCGGCCAGTTGTCGACGTATTCCGGCGTGCCCTTTTTCAGCATGGCGTCGGCGTATTCGGCGGACAGGATCGAGGCGAAATCCATCGCCCAGTCAGCGACGAAGGCGGCGTTGGGCTGGCTCAGCGTGAAGCGCACGTGATGCTCGTCCACCGCTTCCACCTTGGTGATCAGCTTATCCAGGCCCATGTCGGTGAAGTATTCATAGTTGCCGCCGGAGACCTTGTGATAAGGGTTAGCGGGATCCTTCTGCCGCATCACGGTGAACACCACGTCTTCGGCGTTGAAGTCGCGTGTCGGGGTGAAGTATTTGTTGCTGTTGAATTTCACGCCCTGGCGCAGGGTAAAGGTATAGGTCTTGCCGTCCGGGCTGACGCTCCACTCGGTGGCCAGCGACGGGGCCGGGGTTTTATCGCTTTCACGCAGCGTCACCAAGCGGTTGTACAGCACCTGCGAGGTGGCGATAAAGGTCGGCCCGGAGCTGGAGAGCTGCGGGTTGAACGATTCTGGCGAGGCGACGGTGCAGTACACCAGCGCATCGGAAGCGGCCAGCGCGCCGCCCGCCGACAGCAGGCCGCAGCCGGCCAGCACCAATCCGGCGATAGGGTGTTTTAAAAACGTCAAGGCAAGATCCTCAGGTGGAGTGGGCCGTTACCGGCGAATTGATCTAACTATAGATAACGGATGGCGAGACGGGGAACAAGCGTCTCACCTGCGCATTCTGTGCGCCCCGCGTTGCCTGCCGCCGCAGCGCAGATCTACACTGCGGGACAATCAGTCACTCGCAAGGATTTCCCGATGAGCCACTTTCGTCCTGTCGCCCTCGAACACGCCAGCCGCCTGCTGAACCACGGCCCGACGGTATTGATCACCAGCCGCAGCCACGACGGCGCCAAACGCAACGTGATGGCCGCCGCCTGGTCGATGCCGGTGGAGTTCAGCCCGCCGCGCATCGCCATTGTGGTGGACAAAGGGGCGCACAGCCGGCAAATGATCGAGGAGAGCGGCGCATTCGGCATTTGCGTGCCGGCGGCCATGTTCATCGACGCCACCTACGCGGTTGGCAGCGTGTCCGGGCTGGATGAAGACAAGTTTGCCCGCTTTCACATCGCCGCAGCGCCGAGCGCCACGCTGCAGGTGCCGCTGATCGAACAGGGTTGCGTGGCGTGGCTGGAGTGCCGCTTATTGCCGGAAAGCGGCGCACAGGAAAAATACGACACCTGCTTCGGCGAGGTGTTGAGCGCGGCAGCGGACGAGCGGATGTTCCAGCAAGGGCGCTGGAACTTCACCGCCGCCAATGCGGATCTGCACACCATTCATCATCTGGGGGCCGGCAACTTCGTGCGCAGCGGCGAGACGCTGCGGGCCAAACCGCTTTAATCGGTCTCGCGCCCGCGGTCGGCATCATAGCGCTCGCGGGCGGCGTCCAGCTCGGGGAAATGGTATTCCGCCCATCGGTCCAGCGCCGCCAGCGTCTCGACCAGCGAGCAGGCGACGGCGCTGAGCCGGTATTCCACATGCGCCTGATTCTTTTCACTTAAATCTAGCCGTTCGAGCAGCCCGTTGCGTTCCAGCTGGCGCAGCGTTTGCGTCAGCACCTTCTGCGAAATGCCGTCGATGCGGCGCAGCAGCTCGCCGTTGCGCATCGGGCGCTGCGCCAGCGCAGGCAGGATCAGCATCACCCACTTGCCGGAAATCAGCGCCAGCGCATCGCGTGCGGAACACTTGCTCGAATAGACGTCGCCGGGATAAGCCATTGGGGGTTACCTTCAGGTGCGTAATTGCCAAGGGGACGATAAAGCCACAGCATAACAGCACCACCTTACAACGGGAGACACAGGATGAACGTGCTGATTGTGCTGGCTCACCCCGAGCCGCATTCTTTCAATGCCCATTTGGCCGAACAGGCGCGGCAGGCCTGGCTGGCGCAGGGGCATCAGGTGAAAACGGTCGATCTGTATCAGGAGGGGTTTGATCCGCGCGAGGGCGCCGGCCATTACCCCAGCAGAAAGCAGGTGGACCGGTTCGATGCGATGCAGGAGCAGCGCCATCACTGGACGATCCAGGCGCTGCCGGCGGAGATCCGGCGGCATATCGAGCTGTTGCGCTGGGCGGATACGCTGGTGCTGCAGTTCCCTTTCTGGTGGTTCGGCGCGCCGGCCATCATCAAGGGCTGGATGGATCGGGTGTTCGTTTACGGCGGGATCTACGACAGCCGCCACCGCCATGAGAACGGCGTGATGTGCGGTAAGCGGGCGCTGCTGACCGTGACCGCCGGCGCTTCCGCACAGGCCTGCGCGCCGAACGGGCGCGACGGCGATATGCGGCTGATGCTGTGGCCAATCATGCATGCGCTGCACTATATCGGCTTTAGCGTGCTGGAGCCGTTCCTGGTCTATGGCGTGCGCGGCGGGTTGGCGGGCGAAGCTCTGCAGGCGCAAAATGCCGCTTTGGCACAGGTGACACAGACGTACCGGGACGGTTTGAACGCGTTTTCCACCTGGCCGGCGGTGCCGTTCAATCGCAATGAAGATTTTGACGCCGATCTGGCGTTGAAGCCCGGCGCGCCGGTCTACAGTCCGTTCGTGCGGCACCGCGATCCGGATTAGAACCCGGCCTTCAGCAGTTCCTCGCGCAAATCGTCGATAATCGCCGGTTCGATGTCGGGGAACTGTTGCTGAATATCGGCGATGGCTTCGGCCACGCTGGGGCCGGCGAAAGTGCCGGAGAAGGGCAGCAGCGGCAGATTGGCGTCGCTGTCCGGCAGTTCGCCGCGGATGGTGCCGGTGATCATGCCCGCTTTTTTTTCCGCCGTGAGGTCGTACTCCCCCACGTTTTTGTCGATCGGTTTCATTGGCCGCCTCGCTGTCGGTGAGTGTTTACCCTGTTTTGTTAAAGCATAGTGTTTCAGGCAATGAATACCAATCAGTGTATATAATATTAATATAAAACAATGTGATGCGTTTTTTGTCGTTTGACGTTTGCCGGGTTGCGGCGCTATGCTCGTGGCGCTAAAGGAACCTTCCTCACTGACAGGGACAGACGACATGAAAAGACTGAAAAGCGCGGCGCTGTTGTTGCCGCTGTTGGCGCTCAGCGCCTGCACCCATCACCTCAGCAGTGCCGAGCAGCATGCCAAACACTACGTTTATCAAACTCGCGACGATTTTGATCCGCAATTCCGCACCGATGTGAACGGCAGTATTAAGAACGCCGTGCCGATGTTCGAACAGTTCTACCAACTGGGGAAAAAGGATCGCGCGGCAGGCGTGGCGCGCAGCGAGGCGCAGAAAAAGGCCGATTACCTGGCCAGCGCGGAGTTCCAGCAGAACATGGAACACAAAACCATTTTCATTAATCGCGCCTACAGCAGCGCCGACAATCCTAAGCGCCGCCAGGTGCTCTCACAGGAAGCGGTAGGTGCGTACTGGGACGGTTACGAAGGTCGCTGAACATAATCCCTCACAAATAGAAGGTAATAAAAACTGGTCTTCTGGCGGTTATTTGATTATAAAAACCGCCGCTAAGGACGATGTTCATAGATGAAACCAGGAGTGTTTATGTTGGCAAAAGTTAAGCGTTCGTTCGCCGCCGCCGTCGTATTGATGTTGGCGCTGCCTGCGGTTCAGGCCGCGGATTACCGTGCGGGCGAGCAATACACCCGGCTGGATAAGCCGGTGGCCGCCGCGCCGGCGGTGGTGGAGTTCTTCTCCTTCTACTGCGGCCCTTGCTATCAGTTCGCCGATACCTATCGCGTAGGCAGTACCGTGGCGCAGGCGCTGCCCGCCGGTGAGAAAGTCACCAAATATCACGTCAGCCTGATGGGCAAACTGGGCAATGAGCTGACCGAAGCCTGGGCGGTGGCGACGGTGCTGGGCGTGGAAGACAAGATTGAAGGGGCGATGTTCGACGCGGTGCAGAAACAGCGCGCCGTCAACGGCGCCGACGATATTCAGCGGGTGTTTACGGCGGCCGGCATCGATGCCGCTACCTATGAAAACGCGCGCCACAGCCTGCTGGTCAAAGGATTGATCGCCAAGCAGAACGAAGCGGTGAAAGCATTCGAGGTGCGCGGCACCCCGTCGTTCTACGTGGCCGGCAAATACAAGATAGACAATGCCGGCATGGCCAGCACCAGCGTTGAAGGCTACGCCAAAGAGTACGCGGCGGTGGTGCGTTACCTGTTGGACAAACAGCCGTAAACCGGGCCGTCAGGGCGCGGTGCTAGCCGCCGGGTCTATTTCGCCGCGGGTAAATCCAGCGCCTGGCGCAGCTCGTCGCGTGCTTGCCGGTACTGCTGCTGGAAATCCTGCTGCTGTGAAAGCTGCTGGCTGATCACACTGCCGGCGATGCGGCCCATCTCGATATCGGAAGGGTAGTGGATCCCCGCCACCACCCGGTTGTCGCCGTATTGCCAGGCGCGCGTCATGATGGCGGCACGCTTCTCCGGCACCATATTGGCCAGGGTGATGCCCATCAGCGTGCCCAGCGTGGTGTGGCCGGAAGGCCAGGAGCCGGAGCTGGAGCGCTTGACGATCGGCTCGATGCGGCTGTCCAACATATGCGGGCGCGGGCGCTTCCAGAAATCTTTCGCCGGATCGACCACCGCCGCTTCGGTTGCGACGATGCGATCGAAGAAGGCGCTCACGGCCGGCAACGCTTCGGCGTTGAACTTCGGCCCCATCACGTTGCTGTATACCCAGACGTTCTCTTCCGCATCCGCCTTAGCCTGGCTGGCCATTTGCGGCGTGCGTTTCTGCTGCATGTCGAGCACTTCCCGCAGTTCGCGCTGGGTCTGCGCCGAGTCGTTGGCCGGCGGCGGCGGCAGGATGTGGGTCAGATCCACCTGCTGCGCGGTGGTGAACGGTTGGGCTTCCTCTGCCGCCTGCGCATGGAACGCGGCCAGGGCGCTGGTGGTAAACAAACACAGCGCTAAAATGGATTTCTGCAACGATTTCATCGGGTCATGTCCAGGGAGTCAACGTGAAGGGGGAACAGCCTGTATTTTTGGCGAGGCCTGTGACGATGAGATGACGGTTTCGTGGCGGATTGATGACGTGCGCCCGATGATCTGTGATCGCGGCGCCAAATCCCCCGCTCGCCATTGATTGTGTGTTAACGGATTGTTATGGTGTTTTTCTGTTCAACGGCGCAGCACCGCTGCTGTTTGAAGGGAGAGATCATGACGGCATTGGCAACGCTCCGGGACGTCGGCTTCGAAGAGTGGCTGGGGAAAATCAACACCGCCTGCGGCCGATTCTGCGCGAAAACGTTGGGGCCCGGCTTCAGCGGGGCGATGCAGGAGTTTCGTGCCCATGCCCTGCGCCTGAGCGTGGTCGATGTGTCCCAGGCTCGGCTGTACCGCACGCCGCGTGAAATTGCCCGCAGCGACGGTGCGCACTTTTTCACCGTCATCCAGCTGCGCGGCAGCGCGTTGATGGAGCAGGGCGATCGCCAAACGGTGCTCTCTCCCGGCGACATGACGCTGATCGATGCCTCACAGCCCAGCAGTTTCACTTTCCAGCGCGATTCGCGCCAAATCTCCCTGTTATTGCCGCGCGGCTGCTTGCCGCTGCCGCCGCCTTGCGCTCAGCGTCTGGGAGCCGAGCTCAGCGCGGTGCGCCTCAGCCGCCAGCTGGTGCTGAGCAGCATGCAGGATCCTCAGCTTGCCGCGGCGGAAAGCGAGGCGGTGCTGAATGCGCTGGCGGCGCTGCTGCGCCCGGCTCTGGCGCTCGAGCAGGCGCGGCCGGAGGGGCAGCAACCGGTCTTTGACAAGGCGCTGGCATTGATCGACAGGCATATTCAGTCGGCGCAGCTGCGCCCTGAGTGGGTGGCGGCCGAGTTGGGGGTGTCGTTACGCAGTCTGTATCGGGTGTTCGCCCGTCAGGGGCTGGTGGTGGCGCAGTACATCAGGAACCGCAGGCTGGATCTGTGCGCGCAGGCGCTGCGCAGCGCCGCCGGGCAGGAAAAACTGGCCGGCGTCGGCCTCGACTGGGGTTTCACCGATCACAGCCATTTCTCGACCGCTTTCAAGCAGCGTTTCGGCATGTCGCCGAGCGAATACCGTCGGCAGTATCAGTAAGTCAGGGCGCGGGCCAGACCCGCGCCGCTTCACTCAATAGCGGATGCAGACCGATTTCGATTCGGTGTAGGCATCCAGCCAATCCGGGCCGAAATCACGGCCGCTGCCCGACTGTTTGAACCCGCCGAACGGCATGTTCGGGTCGATCAGCGTATGGGTGTTGACCCACACGGTGCCGGCCTGAATGCGCGGCGTCAGCGCCATCGCCTGCTGCAGGCTGGTGGTCCACAGGCTGGCGGTCAGCCCGAAGTCGGTGTCGTTGGCTTTGCTCAAGGCCTCTTCGGCGCTCGCCACCCGAATCAGGTTGACCACCGGGCCGAACACTTCCTCGCGCGTCAGGTTCAGCCGATCGTCCGGGTTGATCACCAGGGTCGGCGGAATGTAGAAGCCGTTGGCGTCCGGCCCGGCCGCGCCGCCGATAAGCTCAGCGTTTTTCGCCCGGGCGTCGTCCAGGTAGGCCGCCACCTTGTTGCGGTGCGCGAGCGACACCAGCGGGTTGATTTGCGCGCCGGTATCCATCCCCGGCCCGACCGACAGCGATTTCACCGCCTGTTCGAATCCGGCCACCAACCGATCATAAATCGGCGCTTCAATATAAATTCGCGAGCTGGCGGCGCATACCTGCCCCTGATTGAGGAAGCTGCCAAGCATCAGGCCTTCGATCACCTGCTGCGGATCGGCATCTTTCAGCACGATGGCCGGGTTTTTGCCGCCCAGCTCCAGCGTCACGCGGGTCAGGCGATCCGCCGCCGCGCGCGCGATGCTTTTGCCCACCGGGGTGGAGCCGGTAAAGCTGACTTTGGCGATCAGTGGATGTTCGGTCAGCGCTTTGCCGCACACGGTGCCGCGGCCGGTGACCACGTTGAACACGCCCGGCGGCACGCCGGCTTCGCTCGCCAGCTCGGCGATGCGCAGCAGGGTGAGCGGGGTGGTTTCCGACGGCTTGATGACGATGGAGCAGCCCGCGGCCAGCGCCGGCATCACTTTCCACATGCCGATCATCAGCGGGAAGTTCCAGGGCACGATGCCGGCGACCACGCCGATCGGCTCTTTACGGGTATAAACCTGATATTTGGCGCCCGGCGGCATCGGAATAGAGACGTCCAGCGTTTGACCGGTGATTTTGGTCGCCAGCCCGGCGGTGTAACGCATCCAGTTCAGGGTGCTGCCGACTTCGAAAGCGCGGGCGATGTTGATGGATTTGCCCTGCTCCAGGGTTTCCAACTGCGCCAGCTCCTCGGCGTGCTGCTCCACCAGATCGGCGAAGCGCAGCAGGATACGCTCGCGCTCGACCGGCAGACGCTGCGCCCAGACGCCTTCACTGAAGGCTTTGTGGGCGGACTGCACCGCCAGTGCGACGTCGTGTTCATTGGCGTCGGCGGTGGTGGCGATCTGCTGCCCATTGGCGGGGTTATACACCGCCAGGCGGCCTTCCGCGGCGGACGCGCGCCACTGGCCGTCGATATACAGCCCATGCTGACGATCGAGAAAACGCGATACGCTATCCAGCACGGCTACGGTATTGTCAGACATACATCCTCCGATCAGGCTCATCAGGTTATCGTTAACCCTGCAAGTCTAGATCAGCGGGAAAGCGGCGGCTTTGGTCTGCCTGACATTCGGTTTGTCCTGCGTGTCATTTTGCCGTGACGGAAGGGTAAACCGAGGCCGGCGGGCGCCGGCCGGGAGGGATCACGAGCTCAGGGTCGCCAGACGGGTGGCGAAACCAAGGAACAGCAGGCCGATCAGGCCGTTGCCGAGCTTCGCCAGGCCTTTCTTGTGATTGAAGAAATGCGCCAGCATCGCGCCGGAGAAGATCAGCGTGCTCATGTAGATAAAGCTGACGGCTTCGAGGATCAGCGCCAAAATGGTGAACGACAGCCCGGTGTGCGCATAGTTGAAATCGATGAACTGCACGAAGAACGACACGTAAAACAGGATCGCCTTCGGGTTGGTCAGGCTCAGCGTCAGCGATTTTCGCAGAATGCTGTGGCCGCCCTCAATCTGCTGCTGTTGCGCCTGCGCCTTCTGCACGAAGGTGGCGTAGAGGATTTTTGCGCCGAGGAACAGCAGGTAAATCGCGCCGAGAAAACGCACCAGGGTAAACAGGAACGGCGTGGTGCGGATCAGCGACGCCACGCCGATATAGGCGCAGAAGATCAGGATCGCATCACCGATGAACACGCCCAGCGCGGCGGTATAGCCGGCGCGCACGCCGCGCGATATGCCGGTTTTCAGCACGTACAGCGTATTCGGCCCCGGCAGAATGATGATGAAGACCACCCCGGCCAAATAGGTCCATAAATTCAGGACGCCAAAACTCTCTAACACAATAACCTCTCCATGCGCGCAACTAACAGGCAAAAACACTGGCCACGCCCGTGGCCGGCCGCGATCCTAACGCTGTGCAACCGGGTTGGCAACGTAATAAACTTCATGTTGTTGGTTAAAAATTGTCGAAAGATTGTTGAAAACGTCGGCGCCGAATTAAAAAGCAAGAGTCGGCGTGTTTCGCCAACGGCCCGTCACTATGCTGGTTAACATCGAAACCGCAGTGAGGAACGGATGATGAAAAACGTAATCGACAGCGCCGATCCGCGCTGGCTGGCGATTGTCAGCCGCGACAAGCACGCCGACGGCCGCTTTATCTACGCGGTGAAAACCACCGGCGTGTATTGCTCGCCTTCTTGCCCGTCACGTCAGCCGAATCGGCAAAACGTGGAGCTGTTCGACGATGCCGAACAGGCGGAAGCGGCGGGTTATCGGCCCTGCAAACGCTGCCGCCAGGGGCTGACGCCGTTGACGGAACAGCATGCGCGGCAGATAGCCGAGGCCTGCCGCTATATCGAACGGGCGGAGAAAGCGCCGTCGCTGCAGACGCTGGCGCGCCACGTCGGGTTGAGCCAATACCATTTCCACCGGCTGTTCAAAGCGATCACCGGCCTGACGCCGAAAGGCTACGCCGACGCGCAGCGCAGCCAACGCTTGCGCACCGGCCTTACGCAGCAGGAAACGGTGACCGACGCGATCTTCGACGCCGGCTATGGCGCCAACGGCCGCTTCTACCAACAAGCCAACGCCGCGCTGGGCATGACGCCGAAGGCCTACCGAGCCGGCGGCAAAGGCATGCGCATTCATTTCGCCGTCGGGCGCTGTTCGCTGGGCGAGATCCTGGCGGCGCAGAGCGAGGTGGGCATCTGCGCCATTCTGCTGGGGGACGATGCGCAGCAGCTGGTGCAGGATCTGCAGGACAAATTCCCCAACGCCGAGCTGATCGGCGGCGACGCGCAGTATGAAGCGCTGATGGCGCAGGTGGTGGGCCTGATTGAAGCGCCGGAGAACGGGTTGGCGCTGCCGCTGGATATTCGCGGCACCGCGTTTCAACAGCGGGTCTGGCGGGCGCTGCAGGCGATACCGGTCGGCGAAACCGTCAGCTATGCCGATATCGCTCGGCGCATCGGGGCGCCCAAAGCGGTGCGCGCGGTGGCCGGTGCCTGCGCCGCCAACGTGCTGGCGGTGGCGATCCCCTGTCACCGGGTGGTGCGCAACGACGGCGCCTTGTCCGGCTATCGCTGGGGCGTCGAGCGCAAGAAAGCCTTGCTGGAAAAAGAGGCGCAGCGATGAGCGGCGCGCTGGCGGCGCGGCTGGCCGAATTGGACTGGGCGGCCATCGAGCGCGAACTCGATGCGCAGGGTTGCGCGCGGTTGCCCAGCGTGCTCAGCCAAGAGCTGTGCCGCGAGCTGGCGGCGCTCTACCCGCAGGATGCGCACTTCCGCAGCCGCGTCGTGATGGAGAAGCACGGTTTTGGCCGCGGCGAGTACCGCTATTTCACCTATCCGCTGCCGTCGCCGGTGGCCGAAGCGCGCAGCCTGATGTATGCGCGGCTGGCGCCGGTGGCCAACCGTTGGAACGCCTTATTGGGCCTGGCGGTGCGTTATCCCGCCGACCATGAGGTTTACCTGGCCGAATGCCACCGGGCCGGCCAACGGCGGCCGACGCCGCTGCTGTTGCGTTACGAAGCGGGAGATTACAACTGCCTGCATCAGGATCTGTACGGCGAGCGGGTGTTTCCGCTGCAGGTGGCATTTTTGCTCTCCGCCCCCGAGCGGGATTTCACCGGCGGCGAATTCGTGCTGACCGAACAGCGGCCGCGGATGCAGAGCCGGCCGGAGGTGGTGCCGCTGCAGCAGGGAGACGCCGTGGTGTTCGCCGTGCATCATCGGCCGGTGGCGGGAGTGAAAGGCTACTATCGGGTCAATCTGCGCCACGGCGTCAGCCGGATACGCGCCGGCCAACGCCACACGCTGGGGGTGATCTTTCACGACGCGCTATAGCTTGCGCGCTAGCAGGGTGGCGAAGCGCAGCGAGATGCGGTTGCCGTTGGCGTCGGTCTTGTGCAGTTGGCCGACGTCCTCGTTGTATTTGAGGATCTCCCAGTCGCGATAATAATGCTTCAGCTCACCCGGGCTGAAGGTGAACGGGAACGGCAGCGGGCAGGGATAATCCTCGGTATCCATCGCCGCCACGATCAGGTTATGGCCGCCGCGCACGGTGCTGTCCTGCATGTTTTGCACGATAGGCGGGATCTGCTGCCGCTCGAGGAACATCATTACCACGGTGGACAGGATGAAGTCGTAGTCGCCGCTGAAGCGATGGGTATTGAGATCCTGCACCCCGGCACTCAGGCGGGTCAGCTGCTCGGCGTCGACGATCTGATTGAGGCGGGCTATCGACGGCGCGTGCTTGTCCCAGGCGGTGACGTCGAAACCTTTCAGATTGAGATAGAGCGAATTGCGCCCGCCGCCGCAGCCCAGATCCAGCGCCTTGCCCGGCGCGATGCGCGCCGCCGCTTCGATCACTTCGGAGTGGGTGCGCGTCAGTTCGTATTTCTTGTGGTAGTAATCTTCCGGCGTGCAGTAAAACGCCAGCCGGCAGGTCATGTCGTCCGAAAAGGAAACGATGCGATGCCACTGCTGCGGTGCGATAAACGGCGGCTGGCTTTCGGGGCTGAACTGCCAGGTCTCGGTGGTGGCGCCGTCTTCGGTCATCATGGCGAACGTCAGGTTCCCGCTCAGTACGGTGAGCTTCGCCCAGGTGCCGCTCTGGGTGTTGTGGCGCTGGCGGAAGGCCGCCGGCAGCGTGTCGCTGTTCCATTCTGGCAGGGTTTTATAGCAAAGCAGCTGCTGCTCCATAGGGGGCTCCTTTGGCTGGGCAAGCAAAGTGATTTATATGATGCATATAAAATACATCTTTATTCGTCATTTGAAAATCCCGAGCTTCGCAAACCTATTGCTACAAACGGCGGCGCATACGGGTGGTGACCGCATCGAAACCTAACTTGGAATACAGGCGCGCGGCCGTCGGATTATCGTTGAACACCGTCAGTTCGGCATATTCCGCCCCCTGTGCTCTCGCCGCGTCCAGCACCGCATTTAGTACCCGCTCGCCATAGCCTTTGCCACGCCAGGCGTGCGTCACTTCAAAATCATAGATAAACAGCTGCTTACCGAAGGTTCGTTGCTCAATGGCGTACCAGACGGTGGCGATGCTGTCCTCGACATTCGGCAGCCTCGCGCATACCAACCGTTGGCCGGGCATCGCCAGCCCTCGTTTGAAATTGGCTTCGGCCTCGATCAACGCGTGTTCCTGGCTGAGCTGAAACGAACGCGCCAAATCGTCTGCGTAAGCCTTTACCCCGTATTTACGGTAGTGATCCAGTTCCTGCGCCGTCATTTCTTTGAGTTCGATCATTTTGTTCTCCCTGCGTTGTTGGGTATTTCCCGGCCCACCTGTGCGGCGGAACGGGTATATTTATACTGGATTGTGCGCGGCGGCTGGGCTAATTTCAGTGCTGTTCATGTCATCACGTTCAGGGAAAAGATGCCGATACTTCGTTTATTCCACCCGATGCCCTTCCGTTTGCTAAGCCTGGCCGCGCTGCTGGCGCTGGCGGGCTGTACCAGCAAAACCACCACCACGGCACCGGCGGCGCGCCCCGCCGACGTCAAAGCCCGACTGATGACGCTGATCCCGGCCAACGCCGGCGATCGGCAGGGCTGGGCTACCGATATTACCGCCGCCTTCGCCGCGCAGGGCATCGAGCCGAGCGATGAGAACCTGTGTTCGGTGCTGGCGGTGACCGAACAGGAGTCGACGTTCCAGGCTAACCCGCAGGTGCCGGGGCTGCCGAAGATCGCTTGGAAGGAGATCGACCGCCGCGCCGATCAGATGCACATCCCGAACTTTTTGGTGCACACCGCATTGAAGATTTCGTCGTCGAACGGCCAGAGCTACAGCGAGCGGCTGGATAAGGTGCGCACCGAGAAGGATCTGAGCGATATCTTCGATGACATGATCGACCGCGTGCCGATGGGGCAGAAGCTGTTCGGCCATTTAAATCCGGTACATACCGGCGGCCCGATGCAGGTGAGCATCGCCTTCGCCGAGGCGCACGCCAAAGGGTACCCTTATCCGGTCGACGGCTCGATTCGCCGCGAAGTTTTCAGCCGGCGCGGCGGTATGTACTTCGGCATTATGCATTTGCTGGGGTACCCGGCCGATTACAGCCGGCCGATTTACCGCTTCGCCGACTTCAACGCCGGCTGGTACGCCAGCCGCAACGCGGCGTTCCAAAACGCGGTCAGCCGGGCGAGCGCCATTCCGCTGGCGCTGGACGGCGATCTTATCGATTTCGGCAGCGACAAGCCCGGTTCGACCGAGCTGGCGGTGCGCACGCTCGGCAAGCGCCTGAACATGAGCGACAGCGCCATTCGCCGGGCGCTGGAGAAAGGCGACACGGCCGGCTTTGCCGATACCGACCTGTATAAGAAGGTCTATGCGCTGGCGGGCGGCAAGCTGCCGCGTGAGATGCTGCCGGGTATCCAGTTGGAGAGCCCGAAAATCACCCGCAAGCTGACCACCGCCTGGTTCGCCAAGCGGGTGGACGAACGCCGCCAGCGCTGCATGGCGCGCGCCGGCGGGTAACGGCATAAAAAAACGCCGCCGGTTTCCTGAACCACCGGCGGCGCGATCGCGCCTCAGGCGCTGCGACGCGGGTTGGTCAGGCCAAAGTTAAAGCTGTTGCAGCGGTTACAGAACTCTTTCATCACCGGTGGCGTGTCCATCATCGGCACTTTCACCTCGATAAACGCCAGCCGATCCTGCCGCGAGGCGTGTTCCAGGGCCATTTCCAGCTGTTGCGTGGTTTCCACCGCCACGCTGAACGGCTGCGCCTGGGTATTCAATACCGCCGGCAGTTTGGCGTAGTCCCACGGGCTGATGTCGTTGTAAGACGAGTTTTCGCCGAGGATATAGCGTTCAATGGTGTAGCCGTCGTTGTTGATCAGGAAGATGATCGGCTTTTGCTCGCAGCGCAGCAGGGTAGACACTTCCTGCGCGGTGAGCTGGAAGGAGCCGTCGCCGATGAACAGCAGGTGGCGGCGCTCCGGCGCCGCCATCAGGGTGCCGAGCAGCGCCGGCAGGGTATAACCGATCGAGCCCCAAATCGGTTGGTTGACCACCTTGACGCCCCCTGGCATGCGCATGCCGCCGATGGCCGCGCCTGAGGTGCCGTTTTCCACCACTACCACGTCATCCGCCTGGATGAAGCGTTGAATGCGTCGCCACAGATAGGCCTGGTCGATAGGCGCGTCGCTCGGCGTCGCCAGCTTCTCACGGGGATCGGCCAGCGGTGATAAACGCTGCGCCGGCGTGTCTTCGCTCAGATCCAGCAGTGCCTGCAGCAGATCCGCCGTCGCTACCGCTGGGTAGGAGGTGTTGTCCAGTTTCATCGAAAACGGCTGAATATCCACCTGAGCGGCGGCGGGAATTTGCTGCGAGAAATAGCCGGTGGTGGAGTCTACCAGACGTACGCCGAAGCTCAGCACGCAATCCGAGTGGGCCATGTGTTCATACAGTTCGGGGCGCGACAGGTTACCGCTGTAGCCGCCCATCCAACCGGCGGTGTTTTCCGGGATAATGCATTTGGCGGTGGGCATATTGGTCAGCGGAATGGCGAAGCGGTGAGCGACCGCGATGACCAACTGCTGCAACTGGTAGCGATCCACCATTTGATCGACCAACATGATTGGGCGCTGTGCGCGTTTGATTTTGGTTAACAGCGCCATCGCCGCTAATTGCACATTGTATTTATCGCTGGCCGGTAATTGCGGTGCCGCCGCCGCCGCGGCGATTTCAATTTCCACATCGCAAATATCCGACGGCAGCTGTAAATACACCGGTTTCTTCTCTATCCAGGCGCGGGAAATAACGCGTGGTATTTCTTGTGCGGCATTTTCCGGCGTGATCAGAGCCTGAGCGACGGTGAATTGTTTAAAGCAGTTCATGACGTTGTCGAAATTCCCATCGCCCAGGGTATGGTGCAAGAGCTGATGATTCTTCATCGCATGCAGCGGCGGCGTGCCGGCGATGCAGATAACCGGCGAAGATTCGGCATAGGCCCCGGCGATGCCGGACAGCGCGGCCAGATCGCCGACGCCGTAGGTGACGATCAGCGCGCCGGCGCCTTTCATGCGGGCGTAACCGTCGGCGGCGTAGGAGGCGTTCAATTCATTGCAGTTGCCGACAAACGCCAGCCGCTCGTCGTTTTCCAGCAGCTCCAGCAGGCTGAGGTTATAGTCGCCGGGCACGCCATAAATACGATCGACGTTCAGGGCGTGAAGCTGTTGCAGAATGAATGACCCGATAGTTATTTTCATTGATTGCTCCGGATTATTTATCTTTATTTTTGTCAGGCGAAAATCAGCAAAAATAAATTGCTGGCGATGTTGTGTCGTTAGCATTAACAGTTATTTAAAGTCTCAGCTTGTTCAAGATAAGGGGGGCGGCCGGTGAATAGGCGGTTTGTATTCGGCGCTTTACGCGATTGAGTAATACATAAAAAGTAGGGGTATTGGATATTGGAAAGAGACGGTATTTTTCATTGTCGGTATATCGCTAGAGAAGCGGCGGCGCATTGGCATTTATCGTGATGTAGGGTGAGTCATCCGGTACTTTTGACGCCGCGTTAAATCCCATCGGGTGGCGTAACGCTTTTTGCCTGGGAAAGAAAAGCAGAACCTGGCGTAAAGGGGGATTTTGGTGATCCGCCGCACGCTTATTTCATGAAACCACCTTGTAACCAATCAAAAACAAAAAATTAACAACGATCGTTTTTTGTCCGCCTTTTTTCGTCAGCTTTGCTTTACGGGCCTGCAGTGCGCGCCACGTCGGGCCGGCGCTAAAATGTGCCGTCACGGGCATTAATATAACGTGGTGGCCATCACATTCCGTAGGAAGTGATACGTAAACTTTTCTCTACGTGCGCGCAGATGGCGTATACCTACCAGAGGGGATGATGTCCCAGCGGTACTGGCCTGTGGGGGGAACTGCGATGAAAAGCTATCGACATATTCTGGTACTGATTCATGATGAGCGTGACGGGCTGCCGTTGCTGCGTCAAACGGTGGCGATGGTGCGCGGGCTGCCGATTGCCCTCACCGTCGGCCACCTTAACGCCGACTACGCCGAGCTGGAGTACGGCAGCGATGCGCTGGTCAAAGATCGCCAGGCGCAGGAGGTGATCGCCGCCAAGGCGATGCTGAGCCGGCTGGTGAGCGCCGTCGAGGCGCCGGTTGCGGTCAAGGAAATCGTCACCATCCGGCGCTTTAAGGACGTGAGCGATTTCATTCATCAGGCTGGCATCGATCTGGTGGTGGTCGGGCACCAAAACCGCCTGTTCGGCCTCTATTCCTCATATTCTCTGGAATTTGTGAACCGCCTCGATGTCGATGTATTGGTCAAGCACCTGGCCCGCGAGTAGCGAACGACAAAGCGGACTTTTCCCACGGTTTTGCCCTCCTAAAGGCGATAGCATAGGGGAAACCGGTGCAACCTGTTAAAAATTATTGGGAATATTCCGGTGCTAAACTTAACCAAAGCACAACGGGCGTTGGATAAATTAGATACAGCTTGATCTTGCCTGGGCTATCGGTAAGAATCTGCGGCCGTATTTTTACAGGAGCTTTACGATGTTTCTCAAACGGACTCTTTTGGCATGTTCTCTGGCGTTGATATTTCCTGCACTGCCTTCTTACGCTGAGGTTGGTACAGAAAGTGGCAATACCGCACAGGCTGAAAAACCGGGTCTATGGCAGCGTTTTACCGATAACGTGGCGGAGACCTGGAACAACTCGCCTAACCACGATCTCTATATCCCAGCCATCACCTGGCACAACCGTTGGACTTACGATGATGAACATATCGATAAGTACAACGAGCGCCCGTGGGGCGCCGGTTACGGCATCTCCCGCTACGACAGCGACGGTGACTGGCACGGCATCTACATCATGGCGTTCAAGGACTCCTTCAACAAATGGGAGCCGATCGGTGGTTACGCCTACGAGAAGATCTGGCGCCCGCTGGATGACAAAGATTTCCGCCTGGGGCTGGGCTTCACCGCCAGCGTCACCGCGCGCGACAACTGGAAATACATCCCTATTCCGGCGCCGCTGCCGCTGGCCTCTATCGGCTATCAGCGGCTGACGTTCCAGGCGACCTACATTCCCGGTACCTATAACAACGGCAACGTGTTCTTCGCCTGGCTGCGCTGGCAGTTCTAAATTTCCTGAATTCCGAAAAATGGCGCGGTGGCGAGATAAAAGGAACTTGTCGCCGCCGGCGGCGTCGGAAGGGTATCCCGGCGCGCTGCGCCGATCGCATGCCGTTATTACAGGAGTTTCACCACTATGATCACCAAACATCGTTTACTGCTGGCCTTGGCGCTGTCCGCTACCCTGGCCAGCGGTGCCTCCCAGGCCGCCGGGCTGATGGATTCCCTCAGCAGCGCGGCGGGTGAACTGAGCAAGTCGGGCGGCGATAGCAGCAGCGGCATGTCACTCTCCTCGTTGACCGGTCTGCTGAACGGCGGCGACAAGGCGCTGAGCTCCAGCAGCATGACCAATGCCGCCGGTATCCTGCAGTACTGCGTGAAAAACAACGTGCTGTCGGCTAACGGCGCCGAAGGGGTGAAAGATCAGCTGCTCAGCAAGCTGGGCATCACCAGCACCGAAAACGCCAAGAGCCAGGATTATCAGCAGGGCCTGGGTGGCTTGCTGCAGACTGGCGAAGGCAAGAGCCTGGATCTGAACAGCCTGGGCACCTCGCAGATCACCGAGAAGGTGAAGCAAAAAGCCTGCGATCTGGTGCTGAAGCAGGGCAAATCCTTTATTTCATGATGAGCGAACGGCGGAGCGCTCCGCCGTTCGTTTTTGCATAAGCTGAAAAAATGAAAAAAACGTTGATGCTTTCCCTGCTGGCAGGGATGACGATGTTGCAGGGGTGTTCCGTGAAATCCAACGAGGCGCCACCACCGCCGCAGGTGAAACCGATCGGCATGGCGAACCCGGCCGACGTGTATTGCACCAAAATCGGCGGCAAGCTGAACGCCAAAGAGAATGCGGCAGGCCAGTATTCCACCTGTACCTTGCCGAGTGGGCAGGAAATTGAAAGCTGGGAACTGTTCCGCCGCGATCATCCGGTGAAAAAGTAACCCTATGCGGCGCCGGCTCTTTCTGCCCGGCGCCCGATCAGAATTGGCGATCGCCTATAGATTGCAGCTGCAGGCTGCCGTCCTTCTGTAGCGTCAGCGGCATGCGCCAATCGCGCTGTTTATCCAGGTTGAATGACCTGGAGCGGAACATGCAGCCGGTCTTGATGTTCTTGATTTTCATCACGTGTTCCGCGTCGGCATTGATTTTTACCTCGAAGCTGCCAGCGGGCGGAATAAAGACTTCCGCCAGCTGCTGCGGCGCCGCCGGCGTTTCCAGCTTGACCAGCACCGCGAAATCGTTGCCCTGATTATCCAGCGTCAGCCGATGCAGACTGGTCGCGGGCAGCCTGGTCGGCTGATGCAGATAACCGGCTGAGGCGGGCCACGGCTGGCCGGCATTGTCGTGCAACGGCCCACCGCACTGTTCACGCGCTTCGCGCAGCGGCATTTCGCGCTTTATTGCGCGGTTGTAATCGGCGGGGGCGGCGAGGCTGAACTCGTCGTCATACTGGTGGGCGCGCAGATAGCGCTTGGCGCCGAGCACCGCGATGGCGACCAGCATGAAGAACAAAAATATCCTCAGGCGATTTTTGAAAATCAGCCCGAACAGCTTCCCGGGGAGTTGAAACAGCCACCTTGCGATCGTCAATAACATCGTTTTCCCTTTACGCCCAAGCCGTTACGTCTGCGGTAACTTCGCTTGCCACAGTATAGCCAAAGCGTTGCCATCGGGCGGCATGCGCCATGAAATTCCCGTTTTTTACCCCAAACCTTCCTCTAGCAACAACAGCAGCAGGAAGCCGGCAAAGAACATCGCGGTGGCGAACGGTGTCTCTTTCCCGCCCTCATGCGCTTCGACCAGTAACTCCTCGGTCACCAGGTAGAGCAGGGCGATCAGGCCAAAGGCCAAAAAGGCGGTCAGCCAAAATGTGCCCAGCATGGCCACCGGCGCCCCCAGCAGGCCACCGATGGGCAGCAGCAGCGCTAGGCCGACTATCGCCGCCATGGCACGCAGCCGCCTGCCGAGAAAGTCTTTCAAATCGCCGACGATCGATAATCCGAGGAACAGCACTTCCAGCGTTAACGCCAGCGTCAACAGCAGGCCGGCTTTGGCGCCGGCCGCGAAGGCAATGCCCAGCACCAGCCCATCGATAAAGATATCGACGCCGACCGCGGCGATAAAACCGACCGGCCCCTGCGCTTTTTCACCCAGCCGCCGAACCAGCAGCATTAACAGCACCCCCGCAACGCCGCCCAGCAACACCGCCACAGGCGACAGCTGCTTGAGATCGGGCAGGATTTCGGTGGCGGCGGCGGCGAAAACGATGCCGGCGGTAAAGTGATGGATGACGCGCATTGCGGCGTCACCGGGGCGGCGATAGAGCGCCACCGCTGCGCCGACGACGGTGGCTGCGGCGGGAAACAGCGTATAAAGCACGGCGGAGGTCATCGCGTCATAATCCCTTAATGGTGATGTCACTTTCAGTCTAGATGAGCACTGCCGCTCGAGTGTTGCCAAAAAAGTGATTGTTCGATTGTGTACGTTTGTGTACATTTATGATCACTTTAGCGCCACCGGATCCCCGCGATGTCCAAACTGTTACCCAATGAGCGCCATCAGGCCATTCTCGACACGCTTCGCCAACAGGGGCGGGTGCTGGCCATGGAGATGGCGCAGCGTTTGAATACCACCGAAGCGACCATCCGCCGCGATCTGCGCCAGTTGGCGGCGCAGAACCTGTGCAAACGCATCTATGGCGGTGCGCTGGCGCCGACCCCGGCCGAAGGCCCCATGACGGCGCGCATTGCCCTCAGCGGCGATGAGAAGCTGGCGTTGGCGCAGACCGCGCTGGGGGTGATCGGCGAAGAACAGCTGATCTTCCTCGATGCCGGCAGCACCCACCTGTATCTGGCAGAGCTGTTGCCACGCGATCGGCGTTTGACGGTGGTAACTAATGCGTTGAGCATCGCCGGCAAAATGCTGGAACGGCCGGGGATCCGCACCATCCTGATCGGCGGCGAACTGGATGCGCAGGTCGGCGGCTGCGTGGACGCCAAGGCGGCGGAAGAGATAGACGGGTTTCATTTCGATCTGGTGTTCACCGGCATCTGCGCTTACGACCCGGCCGGTGGCTTTTCCGCATTGAGCTATCAGGACGCCACGTTCAAAAAGCGCTTGCTGACGCGCGCCGGCAGCGTGGCGGTGCTGTGCACCCGCGACAAACTCAATACCTATGCCCCTTACCCCTTCCTGCCCGCCGGGCGGGTAGATCATCTGGTGACGGCGCGCGGCGCGCACCCGCAGCTTGAGTTGCAGGTGGCGCAAGGCGGCGGCCAGATCTGGCACAGCGATTTATCGATCGGAGAATGATGATGAAAATAGCCCATGTTGCCCTGTGGACCCATAACATCGACGCGCAGCTGGCGTTCTGGCAGCGTTATTTCAACGGTGAAGCGGGGGAGGAGTATGTCAGCCGCAACCGGCCGGGGTTCGTTTCCCGCTTCGTCAGCCTGGCGGCCGGGCCGTCGCTGGAGATCATGTGCGTGCCGACGTTGCTGCCGGCGCAGGCGCAGGAGGAGCGGGTCGGTTGGGCGCACATCGCGCTGTCGCTGGGGGATGAGCGGCAGGTCGATCGGTTGGCGCAGCGCGCACAGCAGGAGGGCATTTTGCTGTCTGCGCCGCGCTGGACCGGCGACGGCTTCTACGAGGCCGTCATTCGCGATCCGGATGGCAACGCGATCGAAATCACCGCCTGATCACTCTTCTTCAATGCTGGCGAACTGCTCCCCCAGATAGTCGAGCAGCAGCCGCACTGCCGGCAGCAGGCCGCGGCGCGACGGGTAGACTGCGTGCACCACGCCGCCCTGTGGCTGCCAGCCCGGCAACAGTTGCACCAGCTCGCCGCGCAGCATGTCGTCGCGCATCATCATCGCCGGTAGCTGAACGATGCCGGCGCCGGCGATGGCGGCGGTACGCAGCATCAGCATGTCGTCGGTGACCAGCCGCGGCGTGTGTTCCCACTCCACCCGTTCACCCTGCGGGCCGGTCAGCCGCCATTGGTGCTGAGCGCGCGCCGGGCCGAGATCGAGCGTCGGGTATTTACGCAGGTCTTCCGGCGTTTGCGCCGGCCCGAGGGTGCGCACCAGCGCCGGGCTGGCGGCGACGCACCAGGTGCGCTGCGCGAGGATCTTCAGCACCAGATCGCTGTCCTCCAGCGGCGGCGGCCGTACGCGGATCGCCAGATCCAACCCTTCCCCCACCACGTCCACCCGGCGGTTGGTGGCTTCCAGATGCACTGTCACCTTGGGGTAATCGGCCATAAAAGCTGCCACCATGCTGCCGACGCGGGTGTGCAAGATCGCCACCGGACAGGACATGCGCACCGTGCCGCAGGGCTCGGCGCGGGTCTGCTCGATCGCTTGCTGCGCCGCTTCCGCTTCCACCAGCATCGCCTTGCAGTGCGCGTAATAGGTTTGGCCGAGCTCGGTCACCGAGAAGCGCCGCGTCGAGCGCTGGATAAGGCGCACGCCCAACCGCTCTTCCAGCAGCGCCACGCGGCGGCTGAGCTTGGATTTGGGAATGCCCAGCGCCCGGCCGGCGGGGGCGAATCCCTGGTGATCGACCACGCTGGCGAAGAAAAACAGGTCGTTCAGATCGGTCAGCATCGCATCCCTTATCGTTCTATCAGTAGAACGCTGAGTGTACATCTTGCCTACTACTGCAGCAAACCCCGGCGGATTAAACTTCTGACATCAACTTAAGGCCGTGAGGTCTGAAACGGGAGTTCAAGATGAAAAAAATCCTCGGTATTCACAACAGCCCGGAAGCACATTGGGTCGGTAACGGTTTCCTGGTGAATTCGCTGTTCTCTTATAACGATTTGGGGGCGGAAATGAGCCCGTTCTTGCTGCTGGATCACGCAGCGCCAACCAAATTCCGCTCCGCCTCCGGCACTCGTGGCGTGGGTCAGCACCCGCATCGCGGGTTTGAAACGGTGACCATCGTCTATCAGGGCGAAGTGGAACACCGCGACTCGACCGGCAGCGGTGGGGTGATTGGCCCCGGCGACGTCCAGTGGATGACCGCCGCCTCTGGCATTCTGCACGAAGAGTTCCATTCTCGGGACTTCTCGCGCAAGGGCGGCACCATGGAAATGGTGCAGCTGTGGGTTAACCTGCCGGCCAAGGACAAAATGGCCGAGCCGGGTTACCAGACGCTGCTGAACGCCGATATTCCTGTGGTTCCGCTGGCGGACGGCGCCGGGCAGGTGCGGGTGATTGCCGGTGACTTTGGCGGCCACGCCGGCCCGGCACGCACTTTCAGCCCGCTCAACGTGTGGGACATGAAGCTGAATGCCGGCCATACCACCACGCTGACGGTGAAAGAAGGCCATACGCTGGCGCTGGTGATGTTGCACGGTGCGATCCTGGTCAACGGCGAAGACGTGGTGCGCGAAACCCAAATGGTGCGTTTCGACCGGGCGGGGGATTCGATCACCATCGAAGCCAACAACGACGTCGCACTGCTGGTGCTGAGCGGCGAACCGATCGATGAGCCTATCGTCGGCTACGGCCCGTTCGTCATGAACAGCGACGCGGAAATCCAGCAGGCGTTCCGCGATTTCAACAGCGGTAAGTTCGGCAGCATGAACGCCGAAGCGAGCGCCGGTTGAACTTTGGCGCCTGGGGCGGGCCGTGGTCCCCGGCTCAGGCGCTACACTTAAACCTCAACGCCCCGCCGCCAGGCGGGGCGTTTCATCCGCAACATCAACCCCACAGGAGTAAAACCATGACTGCAAACTACAAGCGCCTCGACAAAGACCAGGCCGCCGTATTGCTGGTGGATCATCAGGCAGGGCTGCTTTCGCTGGTGCGTGATATCGATCCCGATCGGTTTAAAAACAACGTTCTGGCGCTGGGTGATTTAGCGAAATACTTCAACCTGCCGACCATTCTTACCACCAGTTTCGAAAACGGTCCCAACGGCCCGCTGGTGCCGGAACTGAAAGCCCAATTCCCCGATGCTCCCTTCATTCCTCGCCCTGGCCAGATCAACGCCTGGGACAACGACGACTTCGTCAAGGCGGTAAAAGCCACCGGCCGCAAGCAACTGATCATCGCCGGCGTAGTAACCGAAGTGTGCGTGGCATTCCCGGCGCTGTCGGCGCTCAATGAAGGTTTCGAGGTCTTTGTGGTGACCGACGCCTCCGGCACCTTCAATGAGTTGACGCGTCAGTCGGCCTGGAGCCGCATGGAGGCCGCCGGCGCGCAGTTGATGACCTGGTTCGGCGTCGCCTGCGAGCTGCACCGCGACTGGCGCAATGACATCGAAGGGCTGGGCGCGCTGTTCTCCAACCATATCCCGGACTACCGCAATCTGATGACCAGCTACAACACGCTGACGAACGGCAAGTAACGCGACGGCCCTTTACCCAACCTTTCGCCTTTCATCACGTTAGACGCGGGATGTAAGCAAAGCGCAGCGGGGCGAAAAGGTAGCGAAAAGCGGCTTTCTCATGGGCCGGGGGCGGGGTAGCGTAATCCCGAACCCGGCAAATGAGGCTAATTCAATGAAACAAGCAATCAAGATCCTGGCGCTGCCCTGCATGGGCATGGCGCTGTTGTTCAGCGCGAGCGCGATGTCTGCCCCCGAGGCGCCTGCGGCTAAAGCGTTGCCGCCTGTGGCGGATGAACCGATGCGCATGCCGCCTTTCCCGGGCGGGCACCCGCCCAAGCCGGGGTTCTGCCACGGCGGCGAGCTGTTCTGCGCCACCTCGGCCAGCGACAATCCGGTGGAAACCATCAACAAACTGACGGCGGTGATCCCGGCGGGCAGCGCCAAACATTACGAAGTTCGCGTCGCGGTGGTGGCGGTGCCTGACGCACCGCCCGCGCCTTAACACGCCCTGTCATCCCGCTCTGGCCTGGGCGCGCTAGGCGCGTTAGGCTAAGGCGAGCGTTTTTCGGGAGGCGGGATGACCCCTTTATCACATCTGCCTTATCTCCAGCCCGGCGATCGCGCGCTGTTGTTCGACGGCGAATGTAATCTGTGTCACGGGCTGGTGAGGTATCTTATTCGCGCCGATCGGCAGCGGCGCATTCTGTTGGCGACGGTGCAATCCGCCGAAGGGCAGGCGATCCTGCAGGCGCTGGGATTGCCTACCGATCGTTTCGATTCCGTGGTCTATGTTGAGCAGGGGCGCTGTTGGCTACGTTCGGCGGCGTTGTTTCAGGCGCTGCGTCAAGTGGGGTGGCCGTACCGCGTACTGGCGCTGGCGCGTTACCTGCCGCCGCGACTGGCGGACAAGGTCTATGATGCGGTCGCCGGCAATCGCTACCGGCTGTTTGGCCGCAACGACGGCACCGGCCTGCCGGGCACCGATCAGCCCGGGCGTTATCTGCCCCGGCGGCAGGAACCGCCGGCCTGAGCTTTACGCTTCTTTACCATCCAACCGCTTGAAATATCAACACTCCAGCTCCATATAATGGAACGTTCAGCCAACAAGGAGCGCGTATGGGAATCAGTGAAGAAGAGCACATCCGCCGTTTGACCCAGGAGAAGAACGACATGGGCAATACGGCGAAATGGGTGGCGATCGTTTCCGCCGTGTACTTTGCCTTGATGGTGTTTTACGGCCACCCGACCGGCGTGTTGGCGATGTCGGGCGCGGTGTTCATCGTGTCTACCACCACCTGGTTGAAAAAGCGTCAGAAGGTCAAATCTTACCGCATGGCGTTGGCCAAAATCAGCGACGATCAACCCTGATAGTCGCCGCGCTTTAGCGTATACACCAGGCTCGGCGCTGCGCCGGGCACGTCATCCAGCGTATCCACCCGCCGTAAACCGACCTTTTCCAATACTCGCCACGAGGCCTGATTCTCCGCACGTACAATGGCGGAAATCTCCTCCAGCGCCAATCCGACAAAACCGTATTGCAGCGAAGCCCGCGCCATCTCGGTGGCCAATCCCATGCCCCAGACGCGAGTATCGAAGCGATAGCCAAGGTTCACGGTGCGCTGCGCCCCGAGCGCTTTCCGGGACAATCCGCCAAAGCCGATAATCCAATCCGGCCGTTCGCGCAGAGCGATCGCCCAGGAACCGTAACCGTGTTGTTGCCACCCGGCAATCCTCTCGTGCAGCGCCGATGCGGCCTGCGCTTCGCTGGTGAGTGGGCCGGCGGGATTGAAACGCTGCGTTTGCGGATCGCCAAAGATGGCGTAGAAACGTGCGAGGTCCGCCATTACCGGTGGGCGCATCTGCAGGCGTTCGCTGAAGAAAGGGGTGGCAGGATTAAAGCTTGTCATCGTTTCTCTCTGCTGGATAAATGAACAGTGTTCACTGTAGACCAGATTGGCGAAACGGGAAATCCCCTCTGCGGGTGAGAGGGGGAGAGGGCATTACAGGAAGGAGTCGTCGTCGTCGCTGTAATCGTCGTCGGCGTAGTCCGTGTCGTCCTGATAGTTGGCGTTCTGGAAGCCGTTGTCCTGGTTCAGGAAGCTGCCACCGTCGCCGTTGTTGAAGGTATCAAGGTTGTTGGAGGCGTCGAAATTGCGCATCGCGCTGTCGTCCAGCGGCGCCGGGGTTTCTTCGATAATATTCACGATTTCCTGTGGCTGCGAATGGCGGAACATGCCGGTCAGCATGTCGGCCAATACCACGCCGCCGGCGACGCCCGCCGCCGTTTGCAAGGCGCCGCCCAGGAAGCCGCCGGCACGTGAAGGCGCCGCCTGCTGCGGTTGGGCATAGGCCGGTTGCTGAGGCTGTTGCTGCGCGTTGTTCCAGGCCGCCGTATTTTGCTGCTGCGCCTGATACTGTTCGCGCGGGCTTGGCGTGCGGCTGCCGCCGCCAAACAGACCGGCCAGGAAACCGCCGCTGCTTTGCTGGCCGTGGGCAGTTTGCTGCAGCTGCGCGACCTGGGCTTCCAGATCTTTGACCCGCTGGTCCATCTGCTTGAGCGCTGCTTCCTGAATGATCATCGCCTGCGCCATGTAATAAGGGGCGGAAGGCTGCTCGCGAATATGCTGGTTGATTTGCTGCTCTGCCTGGAGATCCCGTGGGCCCGTCTTGGTCTCGGCTTCTTTCAGGCGGCCAAACAGACCATCGATAAGGCGTTGTTCTTCGGATTGCATAGGCGTACCTCGGGAGATAAATAACGTTGCTGGATGATGACTATCATCGGTAACAATCACCCTAGCGCGTTTACATGAACCAATAAATAAATGGCGGGTAAACCTGCCTATGAATTTGTTACCAATTGCGGCAGCGGGATCAGCATCACCAGCTTCAGACCGGCGTGCTCCGCCGGATGGAAGGTGAGTTGGCGATAGCGCAGTGCGCCTTGCTGAGGATGTTCGAACGCTCTTTCGCCGCCTTCGCGCGCCATCACGTCATGCTGCTTCCACCAGTGATTAAAGTCCGCGCTGTTGTGCGTCATGTTGCGCACGAAGGCGCGCATCTCTTCGGTATTTTGATGATGGCTGGTCTCGGCGCGAAACTCGGCCACCACGCGGCGAGCGCGTTCCTCCCAATCGCTGACCAGCGTTTTCGCCAACAGGTGGAAGAACATGAAGTGCAGCAGGTTGGGGCTGTTGGCCACATCCAGCCAGCCGCGGAACAGCGCCGCCGCCTGCGGGTTCCAGGCGACGACGTTCCAGGTCACGTCCAGCAGATAGCAGGGCACCGTCATCTGATGCACGCTTTGCAGCACCGCGTCGTTGGCGGTTTCGCGGTGCGCTTCCTGCTCGGGATCGGCGATGCGCGCCAGGGTAAACAGGTAGTGGCGTTCGGCCGGGCCGAGCCGCAGCGCTTTGGCGATGCGTGCCAGCGTATAGGGGGAAATAGACACCTCGCGGCCCTGTTCGATCCAGGTATACCAGGTGGCGCTGATGCCGCTGATTTGCGCCAGTTCTTCGCGGCGCAGGCCGCTGGTGCGGCGGCGCGAAGAGCTAGGCAGGCCGATCATTTCCGGCGTGATGCGTTCGCGGTGCGCGCGCAGAAATGCGCCGAGGGCTTTTGGCCCGGATAAGGCTTCTGATGACATAGCGTGGTACCTATTTATACCAGGATAACTGCTCATATTGTACCCGTATAGTAGCCTGATTATAGTAGCCGAAAAGCCTTCAGGCACAGGCGCAAGCCGGATAATAACAGGAGCAAACATGAGCAACAGCAACAGCCACAAAAACGCGGTAGACCGGCAGTTCGGCGAGCAGGCCAACGCCTACTTAACCAGCGCGGTACATGCGCAGGGCAAGGATTTGCAACGCCTCGCGCAGTTACTGGCGCCGCATGCCGACGCGCGTCTGCTCGATTTGGGCTGCGGCGCCGGGCATGCCAGCTTCACCGCGGCGGCCAGGGTGGCGCAGGTGGTGGCCTACGATCTGTCGGCGCAAATGCTGGCGGTGGTGAAGCAGGCGGCGGCGGAAAAAGGCCTGGGTAACATTCAGCTGCAGCAAGGCGTGGCGGAGTCTTTGCCGTTTGAGGACGCCAGCTTCGATCTGGTCATCAGCCGCTATTCGGCGCACCACTGGCACGATGTCGGCCAGGCGCTGCGTGAGGTCAGGCGGGTGCTCAAACCGGGCGGCAGCGCGATCTTTATGGACGTGGTCTCGCCGGGGCATCCGCTGCTGGATATCTACCTGCAAACCGTGGAAGTGCTGCGTGATACCTCGCATGTGCGCAACTATGCGCCAGGCGAGTGGCTGGCGTTATTGACCGAAGCCGGGCTGGTGGTGCGTGAGGTGACGTCGGATCGATTGATGCTGGAGTTCGATAGCTGGGTGGCGCGCATGCGCACCCCGGCGCATTTCGTCACCGCGATCCGCGCGCTGCAGCAAAGCGTGTCGCAAGAGGTGGCGGAGCATTTCGCGATTCAGCTGGATGGCTCCTTTACCAGCGATATCATGATGTTTGAAGTGACGAAGGGCTGAAAGCAACGGGGCAGCCGATGAAGGCTGCCCCGTGAAACGCGATCGACTGCGATACGCTTATTTTTTGTCTTCCAGCAGGCAGCGGTAGATCAGGCCGCCGATAATGCCGCCGACCAGCGGCACCAGCCAGAACACCCACAGCTGCTGCAGCGCCCAGGTGCCCTGGAAGATCGCTACGCCGGTGCTGCGCGCCGGGTTAACGGAGGTGTTGGTCACCGGGATGCTGATCAGGTGGATCAGCGTCAGCGTCAGGCCGATCGCCAGCGGGGCAAAGCCTGCCGGCGCGCGCTTGTCGGTTACGCCATGAATAACGATCAGGAAGAAGGCCGTCAGCACCAGCTCAATCACGATGGCTGATTGCAGAGAATAACCGCCCGGTGAGTGTTCGCCGTAACCGTTGGAGGCGAAACCGCCCGCGGTGGCGTCGAAACCGGCTTTGCCGCTGGCGATCAGATACAGCACCGCCGCTGCGGCGATACCGCCGATCACCTGTGCGATCACGTAAGGGATCACGTCTTTCGCCGCGAAACGGCCGCCGGCGAATAAGCCGACGGTGATCGCCGGGTTAAAGTGCCCGCCGGAAATATGGCCGACGGCATAGGCCATCGTCACCACGGTCAGACCGAAAGCGAGCGCGACGCCGAGGAAACCAATACCCAGTTGTGGGAATGCCGCTGCTAATACTGCGCTACCACAACCACCAAACACCAACCAAAATGTGCCAAAAAATTCAGCAAAAAGTCGCTTTGACATAGATTCCATCCTGCGGAATTGACTAACGGGCGTTAGCACTAAAAACTATAGAACAGCTTTTTCAGTTCATGCAGATATTCTATAGAATTTTCTTAATGCACCTTGAATAACGGCGGTATTAAATCCCTGGTATTTTATTTTGTCTATGAGAAAAACACCGTTTTTCGCCGTGTTGACGCGCGTTTGCCGATTTTTTTATCTTTGTTATCAGAATTTACCCTAAGCAAAATGACGGGTTATTTCCGGGCGGTTTTTTCCAGCGGTTTTCTCCATTCAATACGCTCAGGTTAATTGCTAATTTCTATTTGCCAGCCAACCTTATTGCCTGATGTGCATTTGACGAATTGCCTATTGTCATCTAAGTGTCATGCTAAATTAATATCGTCTTCTGCCTGACAACGCTTCATTTAACCTCGGGTAACAAATATGAAAATAAAATCGCTCTCCCTGCTGTTGGCTTCACTGTTTCCTGTATTGGCCCACGCTGCCGACATTGAGGTGGCGCGTTATATGGTCGGCTTCCCCGGTGGGGAACGCGTCGCCTATCAGGGGGCGTTCGCCAAGCATTTCCCACAGGGGTTGCCGGTGGGGATCGGCTCCGGGTTGATGTTCAACAAGAAGCAGGGCGACGATTTGGTGCTGACGACGCTGACCGATCGCGGCCCGAATGCCGATGCCCCGGCGGTAGGCAAGCAAGAGGCCAAGATTTTCGCCAATCCGCAATTCACGCCTCTGTTGATGGACATTCGTATCGGCGGCGGCAAGGCCGTGGCCGAGAATGCGCGGCCCTTGCATGACGAAAAAGGGCCGATTAGCGGGCTGCCGCTGCCGAGTGAGCTGATTGGTTCCACGAACGAAGTGGCGTTGAACGACGCGCTGCAACCGCTGTCCGGCGATCGCCGCGGGTTGGATACCGAAGGCATCATCGGTGACGGTAACGGCGGTTATTGGCTGTGCGATGAGTACGGCCCGTTTCTGATCCATGTCGACGGCAAAGGTAAAATCCTCGCCAAATATGGCCCAACGCCGCAGGCCGGCGAGCAGGCGGTGGCGAGCGGGTTACCGAACATCCTGAAGTGGCGCCAGCCTAACCGCGGTTTTGAGGGGCTGACCCGGATGCCGGATGGGCGCATTCTGGCGGCGGTGCAGAGCACGCTGGATGTCGACGGCAAAAGCAAAAACAAGGCGCAGTTTACCCGGCTGGTGAGCTTCGATCCGCGCAGTGGCAAAACCGCGATGTACGGCTATCCCATCGATATCGACAGCTATAAAAAAGCCAAAGACGCCAAAATTGGCGATGTCGTGGCATTGGACAACCAGCGCATCCTGTTGATTGAACAGGGAACCGGTAAAGAAAAGACGATGATCAACAAGATCTATCTGGTGGATCTCGCGCAGGCCAGCGATCTGAGCGCGTTTGACGGCCAGGGTAAAGCGCTGGAGTTCGATGATGCGAAAGATCTGGCTAAACGCGGCGTGAAGCTGGCGCAGAAACGGGAAGTGGCGGATCTGCGTCAGTTGGGTTGGCGCCAGGAGAAAGCGGAAGGGTTGGCGCTGATCGACGATCGCACGCTGGCGGTGATCAATGACAACGATTTCGGCTTGCAGGCCAAGCTGGTGGATGCGTCGCCAAAGAGCAAGAAAATCGGTGACTATCAGCTGGAGAAAGGAGGGCGGTTGAGCCTCGACGGCGACAAAACCGACGCCCGCATCGAATTGCGCCCTCTGGAGCAGCCGGAATCGCTGAGTGAGCTTTGGGTGCTCACCTTGCCGCAACCCTTGAAGTGACCGAGATAGGGGGGCGATAGCGCCCCCGTCAGACCGTTGACAAAGGAGGAAAAAACGTGGTTTTTCCTCCTTTGTGGCCATCAGCCGAAAATCAATAAATTGATTTTCCTTGTTTTTTATCCGCTGCTCTTTGCAAACCCGGCAATGGCATGAGGTTTGTCATCAATCTCACAGCGGGGGCGATAGCGCCCCCGTTTGTGTCAGGCTTCCGCATGCTGCTGCGGCGCTCTGCCGCGCGAGATGCTCTCCCACACCGCCACCATCACCATGATCAGCGTCGTCAGGCCATTGACCATCAGCAGATCGGTTAAATAGGCGATAGGGGCCAATACCGCCAGCGCCAGCAGCCCAACCAGGTGCGACAGCGGAAAACGGTGATACACCAGCCGTTTGTACAGCGCGTTGGCGAACAGGTAAATCGCCGGGCCGAGCAGCAGCACCGCCGCCGTGGCGTGTTGGATGCGGCCGTCGGGATGGGCGATCACCAGCTCGTTGGCCACGGCGCAGACGATGATCGCCCCCACCAGCGCGACGTGCACATAATGGAAATAAGCGCCCAGTTGGCCGGGGTTTTCCGCCTGGCTGATGGCGTGGCTGCCGGCTTTGCTGCTGGTGTCGAAGTAAACCCACCACATCGCCAGGCTGCCGAGAAAGGCCACCAGCGAGGCGATGAGCACCGGCAGACTCCAGCTTTCCATCTCGCTCAGGGTAGCGCCGGTGATCAGAATGGTTTCTCCCAGCGCCACGATCACGAACAGCTGGCAACGTTCTGCCAGATGGTGGCCTTCGATGGTCCATTCGCTGCTGCTGTCCGAGCGCCCCAGGACCGGTAAACGGAAGCCGAACATCGGCGAGACGTATTCGCACAAGACGGCGATCGCCCACAGCGCCAGGCGGGCATTGCCTTCTGCCAGCCCACCGACGATCCAGAAGACGGCGGAGATGCACAGCCAACCGAGAATGCGGCGAAAGTTTTGTTTTAACGGATGATCGGGCGCCAGCAGGCGTAGCACCGTGACGGAGCGGCCAACCTGAATGGCGACGTAGAACAGCGCGAAGATCAGACCGCGTTCGCCAAACGCCTGTGGCAGCGCGGCGGCGGCGAACAGCCCTAGCAGCATGATCGCGAACAGCAGCAGGCGGATCTGACGGGTATCGGGATTGAACCAGTTGGTGACCCAGGCGGTGTATTGCCAGGCCAGCCAGACGGCGAACCACAGCAGCAGGGTTTCCAGCGCGCCGGTCAGCGTCAGGTGATGCAACAGATAGTGGGAAAGTTGGGTCACGGCGAAAACGTAGATCAGATCGAACAGCAGTTCGGAGAATGAGACCGACGCGCCCTGACCGTCACGCACGCGCAGCAGGTTTTGCGACATAAGCGTTCTTCCTTAAAAGGGTAAGCCACAAAATCAGCGTAGCTCAGCGCGCCTCGGCGGGTAAAAAATCTTAAATAGCGGCGGCGTGCGTTCTTTCTTTCGCCCTGTCTTTAATTGTTCATCAAATAGGGGTAAGGTGAACTCAATAAAGTCATTCCTGCCTGAAAATACACACTCGCACTCATATCCTCCTTATTCTCCTCACAATGATTGATGTTCTTTACGTTGCATGACGTCCGTTTTCATTGGCTAGCGGATAATTAACATCACTGACAACGAGCTAATAAACAAGAACACCTGGAGTCAATCATGAAACTTATCCCAAGCATCGCAGCCGTATTGATCGCCGCCGCTTCCTTCTCCACTTTCGCCGCGCCGCTGTCGTCGGTGAAACAGGTCAACAGCGAGCAGGCCGCCAATCTGCAAAGCATCGGCGTCGTGTCGGTTTCCGGCATTAGCGGCTCACCGCATGACGCCATCACCGCCCTGAAAGAAAAAGCCGCGGCGGACGGCGCCAGCCATTACCGCATTATCGGCCTGGACACCCCCGGGGACTCCAGTAACTGGCGCGGCAATGCGGAAATTTATCGCTAAGCGTTGATTGTTACTCTCTGGCCACGGCAACGTGGCCAATAAAATAAACGGTCGTAATAATTATCTGAACAGTCGGCGCATAAACGGCTTATTTTCAGGTCATTATTACGACCGTTTTTCTTTGTGCCGTCGTGGCTGAGGTCGCATTTTATTACAACTGTGTCTGCCGCTTTCGGAATCATGTTAATGATTACTTAAGAAATTCGGCTCACATTGGGGGCTTAACCCAAGGAGGCCTCAATGTTAAATGCGACCCGGCTGCAACTGATGAATCACTTCGCTTACCTGCAGCAATTTATGGCTTCACCGCGCACCGTCGGTACGCTGGCGCCTTCTTCCCCGTGGCTGTGCCAGGCGATGCTGAACCAGATTGAATGGACCCGTGCGCTGTCGATCGCGGAGCTGGGCGCGGCGGACGGCGTACTGACCAAACGCATCCTGGGGCGGATGCGCGCCGATGCGGCGCTGGAGGCTTTCGAAATTCAACCGCATTTCGTGCATCGGCTTCGGGGGATAGACGATCGGCGGCTGCAGGTGATGCCCCATTCGGCGACCCAAATGGCCACGGATTACGACGTGGTGTTTTCCTGCCTGCCGCTGCTGTCGATCCCGGTCAGGATAAGCGTGCGCATTCTTCAGCAGGCCCGGCAGCGGCTGCTGGCGCGCAACGGCACGCTGGTGTTGTTTCAATACAGCCACCTGTCGGAAAAATTGCTGTCCCGCTATTTTCACTGGAAGCGCCTGCGGGTGGTGCGCAACTTCCCGCCGGCGCTGGTGTATGTTTGTACGCCGCGTTAGCTACAGCGTTTTCGCCATTACTACCACTTCTTCGTCATGCTGCCGCCGGCGTTCCACGGGATGCCAACCCCAGCCGGCGTACAGCGCTTCCGATTTGTCGGTGATGAGATGCAAAACCGAGTGATGGCGTTGCCGCGCCGCCTCGACGATGGCCATCTCAAGACGGTGGGCGATGCCCTTGCGGCGGTGATCGGGATGCACGAAGACGCCGGCCAGCCATGGGGTGAGATCCTGGCGCTGATGATCGTCGCTGGGCCACAGGCTGGCCATGCCCACCGGACGATCGCCGTCGATCATCATCAGCGTCAGGTGATCGTCGCTTGGCCGGCTGCAGTGGGCGAAGCGCAACTGGGTGCGCTCCAGCGAACCGCCGCGCTGTGAGCCCCATTGGCCGAAGGCCCAGGCGGCGCACACATCGGCAAACTGCGGGCACTCCGACAGCGGAATGATGCGTTGAGTCATGGAGGTCTCCCGGTTTTTAGCTGTTTCCCCGTTCTATTTAACCGATTTCCCCGCCATTTTTTTAACTTTTTAAAGCCGTTATTTTAGCGGTTTCGCCGTGTTTGCCGCGCGCCCGGCGCCGTTTCCCGGATTTCTTTTGGCAATGGCGGCGCAGGATTGCAAGTGTTAATGAGAGTGATTATCATGCGCACACTATTTCCCCCTTTCGGCTCAATCATGCGCAATTTCCTCATTTTACTGCTGCTTTCTCTGTGGTTCGGCGTGTTCTCCGCCCAGGCGAAGACGGTGACCGATATCACCGGCCGTCAGGTTGTGGTGCCGGACAATCCGCAGCGCATCGTGGTGGGGGAGAGCCGCATGTTGTATACGCTGGCGCTGCTGGAGCCGGGCAACCCGGCGCAGCGCATCGTCGGCTGGCCGGCGGATCTGGCGCGTTTCGATGCGCAAAGCTGGCAACGCTATACGCAGAAGTTCCCGCAGATCGCCGCGATCCCCATTATCAGCGGCAATAATTTCCGCCAGGTCAACATCGAAAGCCTGCTGCAGCTGAAGCCGGATCTGGTGATCCTGGCGCGCTACGCGCGTGAAGACGGCGACAACGATCTGCTGGTTTCCGCGCTGAACAAGGCCGGCGTGGCGGTGATCTACGTCGATCTGCGTATCGATCTGCTGAACAACACCGTGCCGAGCGTGCGGCTGCTGGGCGAAGTGCTCAATCGCCAGCAGCGCGCCGAGCAGTTCATCGCGTTTTATCAGCAGCATATGGCGGTGGTTCAGCAACGGCTGGCGGGCTATCAGGGGGCGAAGCCCAAAGTGATGCTGCACCTGCATCTGGGGCGGCGCGATACCTGTTGCACCACCGCCGCACACGGCAACCTGGGCGATCTGCTGACCTTCGCCGGCGGCGACAACATCGCCAACGCCAGCGTCAAAGGGGTGTATGGCGAACTGAACCCGGAAAGCATTCTGAGCGCCAATCCCGACGTATACCTCGCCACCGGCATGGCCGGCCCGCAGGGCAAACGGCTGTCCGATCTGCGCCTCGGGCCGCAGGTCAGCCCACAGGAGGCCGCCGACAGCTTCCGCCGGCTGATCGCCAAACAGCCGATGCTGGCCAGCCTGCAGGCGGTGAAAAACCACCGCGCCTGGAGCGTCTGGCACAACTTTTACCTCAGCCCGTACCACGTGGTGCTGGTCGAGGTATTCGCCAAAGCGTTTTACCCGGATCTGTTCGCCGACATCAACCCGCAGCAGACCTTCCAACAGCTGTATCAGCAGTTTTTGCCGTTACCTTTTTCAGGGACCTATTGGAGTCAGTTAGATAATGAATAACAACAAGCGCGGCTGGTGGTGCGCATTGCCTTTGGCGGCCTGCGCAACATTGCCGACGTGGGCGGCGGAAAAAGTCGCGTCGAAAGAAGAAAGCCTGACGGTGATTGGCCGCAAAGACGCCGACGGTGTGCAGAGCTATCAGCCGTTGACCAGCGTCACCGGCACCCGCAGCGAAACCAACCTGTTGAATGTGCCGCAGGCGATCGACGTGGTGCCGCAGCAGGTGATTACCGATCAGGCGGTCAGCAGCCTGGACGAAGCGCTGTACAACGTCAGCGGCATTACCCAGGCCAACACGCTGGGCGGCACTCAGGACGCGGTCATGAAACGCGGCTTCGGCGATAACCGCGACGGCTCTATTCTGCGCGACGGCGTGCGCTCGGTGCAGGCACGCAACTTTACGCCGACCACCGAGCGGGTGGAGGTGCTCAAGGGGCCGGCCTCGATGCTGTATGGCATGGGCGAGCCGGGCGGGATGATCAATATGATCACCAAAAAGCCCCAGCTGCAGCAACATACCCACGTGGAAGGCTGGGGCAGCAGCTTCAACGGCGGCGGCGGCCAGCTCGACGTTACCGGGCCGCTCGGTACGTCGGGATTCGCCTATCGCATGATCGTCGATCACGATGAAACCGACTACTGGCGCAACTTCGGCCGCAACCGCCAGACGGTGATCGCGCCCTCGCTGATGTGGTATGGCGAGAACACCACCGTGCGCTTGGCCTACGAGCATATGGAATATCTGGTGCCGTTCGATCGCGGCACCATTATCGATTCGCGCACCGGCAAACCGGTGAATACGCCGCGCGATCGCCGTTTCGACGAAGCCTATAACGCTACCCGCGGCGATCAGGACAGCGTCACTCTGCAGATCGATCAAACGCTCAACGAGCGCTGGAAAAGCTCGCTGACCTACGCCTACAGCCGCAACAGCTACAGCGACAACCAGGCGCGCGCCACGGCGCTGAACCCGGTGACCGGCGCATTGAGCCGCCAGGCCGACTCGACAGCCCATGCCGTCAGCCACGCCAACGCGGTGCAGCTGACGCTCAATGGCGACGTGGACTGGGGCAGCATCAACCACCAGATGCTGTTCGGCTTCGATTTTGAAGATAACCGTACCTACCGCGGCGACATGATCCGCGGTAAAAAGAACAGCGATTTCAATATCTATCATCCGGTATACGGCCTGATGCCGCCGTCGACCGCGGTCAGCGCCAAAGACAGCGACCAGCGGGAAAACCTCACCAGCTACGGTTGGTTTATGCAGGATTCTATCCAATTGACTGATAAATGGCTGGTGATGGGCGGGCTGCGTTACGACGCTTTCGACGTCTATGCCGGCAAGGGGCGGCCGTTCCAGACCAACACCGACAGCTCGGACGGCAAGCTGGTGCCGCGCGCCGGGGTGGTCTACAAGCTGACGCCTTACGTGTCGCTGTACAGCAGCTATACCGAGTCGTTCAAGCCGAACTCTTCCATCGCCACCCAAATTGATTCGCTGCCGCCGGAGCAGGGCAAGTCGTGGGAAGTCGGCGGCAAGCTGGCGTTGCCGAACGGCGTTACCGGCACGCTGGCGCTGTTCGACATCACCAAGCGTAACGTCATGGTCAATGAGCTGGTGGAGGGCGAAACCGTGACGCGCACCGCCGGGCGCGTGCGTTCGCAGGGCGTGGAGCTGGACGTGGCCGGCAATCTCACCGACTCGCTGAGCCTGATCGGTTCCTATGCGTATACCGACGCCCGCGTGGTGGACGATCCGGACAACAAGGGGAAAGAGATGACCAACGTGGCGCGCCATACCGCCTCGCTGTTCCTGACCCAGAACCTCGGCAGCCTGGGCCTGTACAGCGGAGATGAGGTGCGTATCGGCGCCGGCGCGCGCTACGTGGGCCGGCGCCCGGGCGACGCCGCCAACAGCTTCTACCTGGATAACTACACCGTTGCCGATGCGTTCGCCGCTTACACCATGCCGATCAACGGCTATCGGGTGAAATGGCAGCTGAACGTGAAGAACCTGTTCGATAAAACCTACTATCCGTCCAGCGGTGGCAATCTGCGCGTGGCGGTGGGAGAGCCGCGTGAGGTGGTGCTGCGCGGCAGTATCGATTTCTGAGCCACGGGCGGTGGAATTTGTTTAAATAACCGCCCCAACGTTAAGGAGAACTCATGAGCCTGCAGATCCGTTTGGCGCAGCAGCGAGATATCGCGCATCTGATGGCGGTTGAACGTTCGGCGGCGCAGCTGTTTCGCCAGCAGCCGGAATGGCGCTTTATCGCCGAAGGCGAGGTGATGGCCCCGAAACAGCACGCCGCGTTTATCGCCGAGCGCCGTGAATGGCTGGCGGAAAGCGACAACGGTGAGTGCGCCGGTTTTATCGCCGTGTTGGCTCAGGGGGAAGACTGGCATGTCGCCGAATTATCGGTCGCCGCTGCCTGGCAACGGCAGGGCGTCGGCCGCCGCCTGATCGGCGCGGTGGTGGAAGAAGCCAAACGGCAGGGCGCCACTCGCCTGACGCTCACCACCTTCATTGATGTGCCGTGGAATGCGCCCTACTACCGGCGGCTGGGATTCCGGCTGCTCGACGACGCGCGGCTCACGGTCGCCCTGCGGCGGCACCTGGATGAGGATCTGGCGCACGGCTTTGCCGTCGGCAGTCGCTGTGCCATGGAATTTACACTATCGTAAATATTGAAATACAGAGCGGGCAGGGTATGATGCAGCCACCACGCCATCGCACCCGCTCGGTATTTTGGTATGCAATGCACTCAAGTCACCGCATAAGGGACAACCCGTAATGACACAAACCCTGTTCATGATAGGCGCTCGCGGAGCCGGCAAGACCACGGTAGGCAGCGCATTGGCGCTGGCGTTGGGCTATCAGTTTGTCGATACCGATCTGTTTATGCAGCAAGCGGTACAGATGAGCGTGGCGGAAATGGTCGAGCGCGAGGGCTGGCTGGGGTTCCGTCGCCGCGAAACCATCGCGTTGCAAACCGTGACCAAACCGTCAACTGTAGTTGCCACCGGTGGCGGCGCGATCCTGGCGGAAGAGAACCGTCAGTTTATGCGCCAGCATGGCACCGTTATCTATCTGCGCGCGCCGGCCAGCGTGTTGGCGCAGCGGTTGGAAGAGTACCCGGAAGATGCGCAGCGCCCGACGCTCACCGGCAGGCCGATCGCCGAAGAGATGCTCGAGGTGCTGGCGGCGCGTGAAGCGCTGTATCAGGACGCCGCGCATTACGTGATGGACGGCGCCGCCGATCCGCAGCGGGTGGTGGAGCAAATCCTCGCGGTGCTGCCGCGTGAGACGGTGAAATAACCCTTTCTTCTCTTCGGGCGCTGGGCGCCCGTTTTCCTATTCCGTTTGCCGAGCGGCCGCAAAGTACGCCCCGGGCGTGACGCCGAAGCGGCGGCGAAAGGCGGCGATGTAGGCGCTGACGTTGTCGTAGCCACAGGTGTCGGCCACTTCGGCGACCGCTGCGCCGCGTGATAATCCCTCCAGTGAACGCAATACCCGCGCCTGCTGGCGCCACAGCGCGAAGCTGATGCCGGTTTCCTGCACAAAGCGGCGGCTCAGGGTGCGCGGGCTGAGCCCGGCCCAGTCGGCCCAGTCGCGCTGGCTGCGCAGGCTGGCGGGATCGTTCAACAGCGCCCGGGCGATGTTCAGCAACCGGGCGTCCTGCGGCAGCGGCAATTGCAACGGCGCGCGGCTTGCCGTATGCATTTCATCCAGCAGCACCTGCAGCAGCCGCCGTTGCGGCGCACTCAGTGGGCCGGCGGGGAACTGTGCGATACGCTCCACCAGGGCCTGCAACAGCGCAGAGGCCGTGAACAGCTGCGGCTGCGGCGGCATCTCCGGCACGCTTTCCCCCGGCAGATACAGACTCCAGCCCGCTACGTCGCCGCAGGCCAGCGCCTGATGGGCGCATCCCGGCGGCAGCCAGCCCAGCGTACCGCCGGTGATCGCCCATTGCCGGCCCGGGAGTTCCATTGCCAGCATGCCACGCGTCAAGAGATAGATCTGGCCGCCTTCGTGCCGGTGCCAGGGCGTCAGGTGCTTTTTTTCATGCTGAAGGCGTTGGCTGCGGATCTGCGTCATGTTGGCCGTTTAACGTTATTGAAAGTCTTGATGTGGTTATTATGCCATCGTCTGGCCGGGATAGGATCACCGTTCACCCTATTTCGGAGAAACGTGATGACTCAAGTTACCCCACTGAACCTGGTGCTCGATACGCTGCAGCAGGTCGTCGCCAGCCCGGAGCATCGGCCGACGCAGCTCGCTGCCCGTTTCAGCGCAGGCTACCGCCAGCAGGTGGATGGCAAGGTGCTGAACTTCGCGCAGTTTGAGCAACATATGGCGCTGCTGAAACGGCAAACCCGCCGCATGACGCTGAGCGTGATCGCGGCGGCGGAGCAGGGCGAGGCAGTGCTGACCCACCATCTGGTCGAGGTGGAAAAGCGCGACGGTACCCGCAGCCGCGTGCGGGTGCTGGCGCACTTCACCGTGCGTGAAGGCCGGATTTGCGCCTGCGACGAACTGACCGAGCTGTTGGCGGGCGCCCCCGGCGATCGCGATCTTGGCTCGCGCGTGCCGGAATGAGGGCGGCTGCTATACTTGCTACTGTGTGAAACACACGGGAGAACGGCATGCGCGAAAATGATCAACCTGCTTATCCACGGAGCGCCCGCGTCGTTGAGGTGTTTCGGGGCGACCCGAACCTGCATCTGCGCCGTTTTGAAGTGCGCACCGACGACATTGAGCCGAATACGCTGCTCAGTGAACATGAAACCGAGCAGGAAGCGCTCGACGCCAAGCACCGCTATGAAGACGAGGCGCTAGAGCTCTGACCTGCTGCACAGCGGAAACCGGCGCCAGGCCGGTTTCCTGTTTATCCCCCCGCGTTAGCATATATTTCCCAGAACAATATTGATAATGATAATCATTTATGTGATTTTTATCGCCCCTATTGGGTGTTTCACTTCTGGGAAAAGAGATGTCCAATTCCGAGTTGCAGGCGCTGTTTCTGCGCCATATGCGGCCGCTGCAAGCCTATTTGAACGCCAAACTGCGCGACCCTCAGCTGGCCGCGGATTTGGCGCAGGAAAGTTTTACCCGCCTTACCGAGCAATATCCGCAGGGTAACATTCTCGATATCGAAGCCTACCTGTACAAAACCGCCAAAAACCTGATGCTCGACCATGTGCGCCAGCAGCAGCGGCGGCAGACCGAAGCGGTCGAAGACGACATTCTGGCGCAGTATCCCTCCGGTGAACCGGCGCTTGAACAACGGGCGATCGATAGCCAATTGCTGCAGCTGTTGCAGCAGGCGCTAGCGGACATGCCGCCGCGCACGCAGCAAATTTTCCGCCTTAACCGGCTCGATGGCCTGACCCAGGCGCAGGTGGCGGCGCAGCTAGGCGTGTCGCTCAGCACGGTGGAAAAACACCTGGCCAGCGCGCTCGAGCGGCTGATGGCGCGGATGGAAGAACAATAATGGCAACTTTTTTACGGGTTTATCCGCGCTCAGACGTCTTAACCTATAACCAGAAAAAACAGAGGTCTATGCCATTATGAAACCGCTAACCGCACAGGCGCGACAGCAGGCGGCCGCCTGGGCCGTGAGTCTGGCCGAAGGGGCGCTGCCGGCCGATCGGCGGCGAGCGTTGGACGCCTGGCTGGCCGCCGATCCGCAGCATCCGGCGGCGCTGCGTCAGGCTCGCCTGCTGTGGACGACGCTTGGGCAACTGCCGCCTGAGCAGCGGCAGGCGTTACAACCGCAGGTGGCGACGCTGAAAACGCCCTCTCGCCATCGATGGCCCCGCTGGGCGGTGGCAGCGGCGGTGGCGCTCGCCGTTTCATTCGGCGTTTATCGCGGGCCGGATCTGTGGATCGGCCTGCAGGCCGATTATCAAACCGTTCGCGGTGAGGTGCGCGAAGTTGCTTTGCCGGACGGCAGCCGGGTGGCGCTGGACAGCGGCAGCGCGATCGCGCTGGCGTATTCCGCAGATGAGCGCAAGGTGCGGCTGCTGAGCGGCGCCGCCTATTTTATCGTCGCGCCGTTGGGCGGGGCGGAAAGCCGTCCGTTCAGGGTGGAGGCGAAAAACGGCGTCACCCAGGCGCTGGGCACCGAGTTCAGCGTGGCGCGCACTGAACAGGGCGTCGACGTCAGCGTGCATCAGCACAGCGTGCGGGTGACGCTTGAGCGCGGCGAGCGCTCGCTGGTGGTCGCGCAACGCCAGGCGGCGCATTACCGCAACGGGCAGCTGCAGCTGACGCGGCAAACGGCCGGTGATGACGCTTGGCGACGCGGCTGGCTGGTGATCGACCGCCAACCGCTGACGCAGGCGCTCGCGCAGCTCAACCGCTATCGCGGGACCCGCATCGTGGCGGTCAATCCCGCGCTAAGAACGCGCACCGTGAGCGGTGTGTTCGCGCTCAATAAACTCGACGACGGCGTCGGTGCCATTCGTCAGGAACTCTCCGCCCGCCAGCTGAATCTCCCCGGCATCACGCTGCTTTACTGAGCGGCCAAGGCGGGCCGGGATGCCCGCTTCGCCGTTATTTTCACTTTCTGTAAAAAATCTTTACGGGTTTTTGCCTCCCGGAACGTCCTTATGTTTAAACGAGATTGATTTCCATTATCACTTGGTTTGGCATTCTTTCGGGTGGAACACACACGCATGCTTATTCACAAGGGAACCACGCCGGCCGGCCGATTGGCCACGGCGGTACGCGCCGCGCTGGCGGCGATGATGTTGACTCAGCCGGCGGTGGCGCTTGCCGTCCAGGCTGAGGCGAACGGCGCGCAGGCCGCACAGCAAAAGAATTTCAACATTGCGGCGCAGCCGCTGCAGAGCGCCATGTTGCGCTTCGCCGAGCAGGCCGGCATGCAGGTGTTTTTTGACGAGGTGAAACTCGACGGCATGCAGGCGGCGGCGCTGAACGGCAGCATGAGCGTTGAACAGGGCCTGCGGCGCTTGATCGGCGGCAATCCGGTGGCTTTCCGCCTGCAGCCGCAGGGGCAAATCGTATTGAGCCGGCTGCCGACGGCGAACGGCGACGGTGGCGCGCTGGCGTTGGATAGCCTGACGGTGCTGGGTGCCAGCGGCATCAATGCCAACGATTGGGTTTACGACGAACCGCGCTCGGTCAGCGTCATCAGCCGCGAACAGATGGACAACCGCCCGGCGCGACACGCGGCCGATATTCTGGAGCAGACTACGGGAGCCTATTCCAGCGTCAGCCAGCAAGATCCTGCGCTGTCGGTCAACATCCGCGGCATACAAGACTATGGCCGGGTGAACATGAATATCGACGGCATGCGGCAGAATTTTCAAAAGAGCGGCCATGGTCAGCGTAATGGCACCATGTACATCGATTCCGAACTGCTGTCCGGCGTGACTATCGACAAGGGCACCACCGGCGGCATGGGCAGCGCCGGCACGCTCGGCGGCATTGCCACCTTCAATACCGTCAGCGCGAGCGATTTCCTGGCGCCGGGCAAAGAGCTGGGCGGCAAGCTGCACGCCAGCACCGGCGATAACGGCACCCACTTCATCGGCAGCGGCGTACTGGCATTGGGCAACGAAACCGGCGATATCCTGCTGGCTGCCAGCGAACGCCACCTCGGCGATTATTGGCCCGGCAACAAGGGCGATATCGGTAACATTCGCATCAATAACGACACCGGCAATTACGATCGCTACGCCGAGAGCATCAAGAACAACAAAATCCCCGACACAAATTACCGTATGCACTCGCGGCTGGCCAAGGTGGGCTGGAATCTGCCCGCCAACCAACGCCTGCAGCTGAGCTATTTGCAGACCCAGACCGCGTCGCCGATCGCCGGCACGTTGACCAACCTGGGCACCCGCCCGCCCTATGAACTGGGCTGGAAGCGCACCGGTTACAGTGACGTGATGGCGCGCAACGCGGCGTTTGATTACAGCCTGGCGCCGGAAGACGTCGACTGGCTCGATTTTCAGGCCAAGCTGTATTACGTCGATACTCAGGATGACAGCGACACCTACAGCACCAGCTCGCTGCTGGACAACGGCTACGCGACGCGTACCCGCCTGCGTACCTACGGCGCGCAGGCGCAAAATACCTCGCGCTTCAGCCTGGCGCCGGGGCATGACTTCCGCGCCAACTACGGGCTGGAGTTTTATTACGACAAGGCAACCAGCGACTCTTCCCGCCAAGGCATGGAAGGGGTGACGCCGGCCGGCAACCGTTCGGTCGCCAGCCTGTTCGCCAACCTGACCTACGACTACGACGGCTGGCTGACGTTGGAGGGCGGGCTGCGTTACGACCGCTATCGCCTGCGCGGCCAGACCGGCCTGAGCTATCCGGATTTGGCCAAGGATGGGCAACGCTACACGATTGACAATCCTTGCAAAGCGTTGCGTCTGACCGGCTGTTCAACCACGACCCGCGAAGATTGGGACGTGGATCGCGATCAGGGCAAGCTGTCGCCAACGCTGGCGGTGGCGGTACGCCCCGGCGTGGAGTGGCTGGAGCTGTATACCACCTACGGCAAATCCTGGCGGCCGCCGGCGATCACCGAAACGCTGACCAATGGCAGCGCGCACAGTTCATCCACGCAATACCCCAACCCGTTCCTGCAGCCCGAGCGCTCGCGCGCCTGGGAAGTCGGGTTCAATGTGCAGCAGCCGGATCTGTGGTTTGAGGGCGATCGGTTGGTGGCGAAGGTGGCCTACTTCGATACCAAAGTGGATAACTACATCAACCTGGCGATAGACCGCAATAAACCGGGGCTGGTGCAGCCGAGCATCGGCAATGCTGCTTACGTCAACAACCTGTCGAAAACCCGCTTCCGCGGGCTGGAGTACCAGCTCAACTATGACGCCGGGGTGTTCTACGCCGACCTGACCTATACCCACATGATCGGCAAAAACGAGTTCTGCTCGAACAAGGCCTGGTTGGGAGGGCGTCTGCGCTACGGCGACGGATCGCGCCGCGGCAACTTCTATGTTGAACCGGATGCCGCGTCCAATGATGCCGTCACGTGCGACGGGGGTTCGCAGTTCGGCACGGCAGCCTATCTGCCGGGCGATCGCGGCTCGGTCACGCTGGGCGGCCGCGCTTTCGATCGCAAGCTGGACGCCGGGGTGACCGTGCGCTTCGCGCCGGGCTATCAGGACAGTTCGGTGCCGTCCAACTACCCGTACCTGGCCGACTGGCCGAAGTACACCCTGTTCGATCTGTATGCCAGCTACAAGCTGACCGACAGCCTGACGCTGCGCGGCTCGGTGGAGAACCTGACCAACCGCGCCTACGTCGTCAGCTACGGCGAGACGCTGGCCAACACGCTGGGGCGCGGCCGCACCGTGCAGGGCGGGGTGGAATATCGTTTTTAAGCAGTAAAAGGGCGCTGCTCATTCTTGAGCACAAGGGCGGCCTCGCAAGGGGCGCCATTCATCAATGGAGATAGAGAAATGGCATTTTCAGTCAACTATGACAGCAGCTTCGGCAGCTACAGCATCCATAACTATCTGAACGAGTGGGCGTCGTCATTTGGCGATATCAACCACACCAACGGTAACGTCACCGACTCCAACAGCGGCGGCTTCTATGGCGGCAGCCTGTCCGGCAGCCAATACGCCGTGACCAGCACCGCCAACAACGTTACCTCGTTCGTGGCGGGCGGCAACCTGACCTACACCTTGTTCAATGCCCCGGCGCACACCCTGTACGGCCAGCTGGATTCGCTGTCGTTCGGCGACGGCCTGAACGGCGGCGGCTCCACGCCGTACAACATCCAGGTGCCTGACGTCAGCTTCGGCGGCCTGAACCTCAGCAGCCTGCAGGCGCAGGGCCACGATGGCGTGGTGCACCAGGTAGTGTACGGCCTGATGTCCGGCGATACCGGCGCGCTGGAAACCGCGCTGAACGGCATCCTCGACGACTACGGCCTGAGCGTCAATTCCACCTTCGATCAGGTGGCGGCGGCGACGGCGGTGGGCGTGCAGCACGCCGACAGCCCGGAACTGCTGGCGGCCTGATTGCGGCTGTTTGCCCGCCGGCGCCGTGCGCCCCGGCGGGCATTTTCTCGTTTTTAGCCGATGGAAAACGCCATGAAAAACGCCGTCAGGCGCGGAGAAGTGATGAGCGTGCTGGCCGCATACCGGCGCGGATTTTGGGGCATCGCGCTGTTTACCGCGGTGATCAACCTGTTGATGCTGGCACCGGCGCTGTACATGCTGCAGGTCTACGATCGCGTGTTGCCGTCGGGCAACCGCATGACGCTGGCGATGCTGACCCTGATGGTGGTCGGCCTTTACCTGTTTATGGGGCTGCTGGAGTGGGTGCGCAGCCAGGTGGTGATCCGCCTCGGCGCCCAGATGGATATGCGCCTCAATCAGCGAGTCTACGACGCCGCCTTCGAAACCAATCTGAAAACCGGCAACCCGCTGGCAGGGCAGGCGCTGAACGATCTGACCAACCTGCGCCAATTTGCCACCGGCAATGCGCTGTTCGCCTTTTTCGATGCCCCCTGGTTCCCGGTTTATCTGCTGGTGGTGTTTCTGCTCCACCCCTGGCTTGGCGCGTTGGCCAGCGCCGGGGTAATCGTGCTGGTGCTGCTGGCCTGGCTCAACCAGCGAGTGTCGCAAGCGCCGCTCGCGGAGGCTGGCCGGGTCGCGCTGAGCGCCACGCAGCAGGCCAACGGCAACCTGCGCAACGCCGAAGCCATTGCCGCCATGGGGATGCTGACCGACTTGCGCCTGCGTTGGTTGCGGCAGCATCAGCAGTTCCTGCTGTTGCAGAACCGCGCCAGCGAGAAAATCGCCGCCGTCACCGCCTGGTCGAAAACCGTGCGGCTGGCGCTGCAGTCGCTGATGTTGGGCTGCGGCGCGCTGCTGGCGGTCAACGGCGACATTACGCCGGGCATGATGATCGCCGGATCGATCCTGATCGGCAGGGTGCTGGGGCCGATCGATCAGCTGATCGGCGCCTGGAAGCAGTGGTCGTCGGCGCGCCAGTCCCTGCAACGGCTGGAGGTGATGTTGGCCGCTAATCCGCCGCGGGCGGCGAGCCTGCCGCTGCCGGCGCCCAACGGGACATTGACCGTGAATCAGCTGGCCGCCAGCGCGCCCGGCGGGAGCGCACCGGTATTGCACGGCGTCAGTTTTCGTCTGGAGGCCGGCGAGGTGCTGGGCGTCATTGGCGCATCCGGCTCCGGCAAAACGTTGCTGATGCGCCAACTGGTCGGCGCGCTGACGCCGCTCAGCGGCGACGTGCGGCTGGACGGCGCGGATATCCGGCAGTGGGATAAACAGCAGCTGGGGCCGCATATCGGCTATTTGCCGCAGGATATCCAGCTGTTCGCCGGTACCCTGACGGAAAACATCGCCCGCTTTGGCCAGGTTGACGCCGAGAAGGTGGTGGCCGCCGCCGCGCTGGCCGGCGTGCACCAATTGATCCTGCATTTGCCCAAAGGGTATGAAACCGAGCTGGGCGAGGGCGGCAGCGGCCTGTCCGGCGGCCAGCGTCAGCGGGTGGCGCTGGCGCGCGCGCTGTATGGCTCTCCGGCGTTGGTGGTGTTGGACGAACCGAATGCCAACCTCGATCGTGAAGGGGAAGAGGCGCTGCAGCGGGCGATCGAAGCGCTGAAGACGCGCGGCACCACCATCGTGTTGGTGACCCACAAACCGGCGATCCTGGCGACCACCGACAAATTGCTGGTGCTGGCCGCCGGCCAGGTGCAGCACTTCGGCCCCAGCGACGCCATCCTGAAGAAACTGCCTGGTTTTGCGCCTGCAGCCGTACCGGCCAACGTCGGCCGCAGCAGCGGCGGCTTCAACGTCAACTACGCCAACTTTGCCAAAACGGCCAGCGGTGAACGAAAAGTATGAGCAATCAGAGTGTGATCCCCGGCGATATCGACGCCCTTTCCCGACAGTTCGACGAAGGGCGCCATCTGCGGCTCGGCGGCTGGCTGGTGCTGTTGGGGTTTGGCGGCTTCCTGCTGTGGGGGCTGTTGGCGCCGCTGGACAAAGGCGTGCCGATTTCCGGCAGCGTGGTGGTGGCCGGCAACCGTAAGGCGGTGCAGCACCCGAGCGGCGGCGTAGTGTCGCAAATTCAAGTGCATGAAGGCGACCGGGTTCGCGCCGGGCAGGTGCTGTTGCTGATGGATACCGTCGACAGCCGCACCCAGCGCGATGCGCTGCGCAGCCAGCAGTTGAGCAACGCCGCGCAGCGGGCGCGGCTGCAGGCCGAACGCGACGGCCTGCAGGCGATCGCTTTCCCGGCATTGCTGCAGGCGCGGCGGGAGGAGCCAGAGGTGATGTCGTTGATGCTGCTGCAGCAGCAGCTGTTCACCAGCCGCCGAGCGGCGCTGCAGAGTGAGCTGGCGGCGATCGCGGAGAGCATTGCCGGATCGCAGGCGATGCTGGAAGGGATCCGTCAGTCTTACGCCAGCAAGCAACGGCAAAAGGCCATGTTGCAGGAGCAGCTGAGCGGTATGCGCAAGCTGGCTGCGCAGGGGTATGTGGCGCGCAATCGGCTGCTGGATCTGGAAGGGCAGTATGCGCAGATCGACGGCCAGGCGTCCGAGGACACCGGCAATATCGGCCGCCTGGGCCGCCAAATACTGGAGCTGAAGCTGCGGGCGATCCAGCGGCGGGAAGAGTATCAGAAAGAGGTCAGTAGCCAGCTGGCCGAGGTGCGGATGAAGCTGGACGAACTGGATAACCGCCTGGCCAAGGCGGAGGCCGATCTGGGTCATACGCAGGTGAAAGCGCCGGTGGCGGGCACCGTGGTGGGGCTGAGCGTGTTCACCGAAGGTGGCGTGATCGGCGCCGGTCAGCAACTGATGGAGATCGTGCCCAGCGAGCGGGGGCTGCAGGTGGAGGCGCGTATCCCGGTCGAACTGATCGACAAGGTGCAGGTAGGGCTGCCGGTCGAACTGTTGTTCTCGGCGTTCAACCAAAGCACCACGCCGCGCGTCGAGGGCGAGGTGACGCTGGTCGGGGCCGATCGCCTGACCGACGAGAAAAGCGGCGCGCCCTATTACAGCGTGCGCGCCAAGGTCAGCGAAGCGGGGCTGCAACGCCTGAACGGGTTGGAGATCCGCCCGGGGATGCCGGTCGAAGGCTTCATCCGCACCGGCGAGCGTTCGATGATGAACTACCTGTTCAAACCGCTGACCGACCGCCTTCATCTGGCGCTGACGGAAGAGTGAGCATGTCGGTTTCGCCGCTGCCTTTCGCCGCACCCGGTGCCGTCATGCCCTGGCGCCGTTGCCTGGTGCTGGTGCTGGCACTGCACCTGCTGGTTGTGGCGCTGTTCTGGCCCTGGCGAGACAAGGCCGCGCCGGCGTGGGTGCCGCCGCCGGCGGTCATGGTGGTGATGGCCGCCGCACCGCAGGCCCCGGCCGAGGTAAAACAACCGCCGGGGCAAAGGACGCCGCCGCCTCAGGTTGAACCGCCGTCGCCGCCGGAACCCTTGCCGACGGTGAAGGTGCCTGAAGCCGTGCGGCCGAACATCGCCGTACCGCCGAAGCAGAAAAAACCGCCCAAGCCGGTGAAGACTCCCCCCCTGCCGCGCACACCGCCGCAGGAGAAAACGATCGCGCCGCCGAAGGTTCAGGAGCAAAGCGTCGGTGCGCCACCGCCGGGCCGGGCGGATAAAACGGCCGCGCCGCAAACTCGCCTGACGCCCTATGCTCAGGCGGGGGTGGACAACTGGCGCAGCCGCATCAGCGGCCGCCTGAATCGTTTTAAACGTTACCCCAAAGACGCATTGCGGCTAAAGCGCCAGGGCGTCGGGCAGGTGCGTTTCACGTTGGACAGGCAGGGCCATGTGCTGGCGGTGACGCTGGTCAGCAGCGCCGGGTTGCCGTCGCTGGATCGCGAAATCCAGGCGCTGGTCAAACGCGCTTCGCCGCTGCCCACGCCGCCGGCGGACGCCTACGTCAACGGCACGGTGGAATTGACGTTGCCGATCGATTTCAGTTTGCGCGGCGCGGGTTTCTGAGCCGCGGCAATATCTCCTCCTGAGAAAATCATTTTTCAGCAGCTTGTCCTGCTATTCATTATTTTCAGAGCGTATCGTTATTTTATTCGGCGCGGATAAGTCGGCGTTCTACGCAATATTTTTATTTGAAAAGCACGAATGCCTTTTATTTTGCGGCTGACAAAAAATAAACAGCTTGACGCTGCGGAGTTCGGGTTTTAGTTTTTAATTATAAAACAGGAACTGAGTTCCATATAGTGGAACAAGGCGGATCATGACAACGCTGGAAAATGCCGCTGCGGTATTAAAACTCTTTTCTCAACAACGTGTGATGCATGGCCAACCGGGTATTGCATTCAGCGACGTGGTTGAGCAATTGGCGCTGCCGAAAAGCACGGTATCGCGCCTGCTGCAGACCATGGAAAATCAGGGCATGCTGGAGCGCGATCCCGATAGCCGGCGTTATCACATCGGCGCGCTGTTGCTGGCGGCATCCAGCCACTATCTGTCGATGCCGCTGGTGGACAACCTGGCGGCCAGTATGGCGCAGCTGTGCCGCCAGACGGCCTGTACCGGCTACCTTTCTATATTGGAAGGGCAGGAGATCATGGTGATGCGCATGTTTCCCGGCCGCCACTTTTTGCAGGTGGTCACCCCGGCGGGTTACCGTTCGCCAGCGGCGGAAACCTCGGTCGGCCGGGCGATACTGGCGCGTGAAAGCGACGAGCAGGTTCGGGCGCGTTACGCCGGCGGTTACCGGGCGACTTCGCCCAATGCGCCGCAAACGTTGGATGCGCTGTTGCAGACGTTGCAGCAGGTGAGGCGTCAGGGATGGTCGCTGGCGCGCAATGAAACCTTGAACAGCATCAGTTCGCTGGCGACCGCGCTGGTGAACAAGCACGGCAGCGAGACGGTGGGGTTGTGCCTGTCCTTCCCCTCGCAGGGCGAGGAGCAGCCGTTTGTACCGGAAGTCTTGGCCGAATTAACCGCAGTCAGCCGCCAACTGGCGGAAAAATATGGCGATGATTATTGGCAGCAGATCAAATAACGCGCCTGAGCTATCGTGTTGCATCATAATTAACGAGCGCCGACACCAGGGAACTCATTAATTATATTTCACCGTATTTTATTGGTAAGAAATAGACAGGCTGAATAAGAAAATAATCACGTTGTGACGCCGGCAGTTCCAAATAATGGAACTGCCGCGGCGAGCTATCGTTTGGCGTTATTTCCGCCACGCAGCAGGAAATATTCAGGGAAACCAAGCATGAAATCAAATAATCCGCTAAAAGAGGCCGGCACGCTGTTGGTCATGGCGTTACTTTCGGTGGTGGGGGCGATCATCGGCGTTCAGCTGATCACCACGCTGGGCGTGACGCCCAACACCTCGATCATCGGTGCGCTGATTGCCATGCTGTTGGCACGCATTCCGCTGAAAATGTTCCAACGCTACCGCTCGGTGCACACTCAGAACCTGGCGCAGACGGTGATCTCCTCTGCCACCTTCGGCGCGGCCAATTGTCTGCTGATGCCGATTGCGGTGCCTTACGTGATGGGGCAACCGCAGCTTATTTTACCGATGTTCTGCGGCGTGGCGGCGGCGATGTTGCTTGACGCCTATCTGCTTTATCGCCTGTTCGATACCAAAGTGTTCCCCGCCGCCAATGCCTGGCCGCCCGGCGTCGCCGCCGCGGAAGCGATTAAAGCCGGCGATCGCGGCGGCAAGCAGGCCTGGCTTTTGGTGGTGGGCGTAGGGGTAGGTATCGCCGGATCAATGCTCAAGATCCCCATGGCGGCCTTCGGCACCGCCTTTATCGGCAATATCTGGGCGCTGAGCATGTTTGGCGTCGGGTTATTGTTGCGGGCTTACGCCGATCCGGTGGCCGGTTTCGATATCAATGCCCATTTTATTCCGCACGGCGTGATGGTCGGCGCCGGCCTGGTGGCGCTGATCCAGGTTGCGCAGGTGATCCGCAGCCGCCGCGCCGATAGCGCCGGTTATACCCAACCGGACAGTGCGGTAAGCAAAGCGCTCGGCCTGGGCGCGGTCGGCTACATCGCCATCGCCGCGTTTTTGGCTCTGATCGGCGGGCTGTTCAGCGAGATGTCGCTGCCGATGTTGGCGCTGTTCGTGATATACGCGGCGTTCGCCGCTTTCGTTCATGAGCTGATCGTCGGTATCGCCGCCATGCACTCCGGCTGGTTTCCTGCGTTCGCGGTGGCGTTGATCACCCTGATCGTCGGTATCCTGATCGGTTTCCCACCGCTGGCGCTGTGCATCCTGACCGGTTTTACCGCCGCCACCGGGCCGGCCTTCGCCGACATGGGCTTTGATTTGAAAGCCGGCTTCATCCTGCGTGGCTATGGCGAGGATCTGCGACAGGAGCTGCTGGGGCGCCGCATTCAGCTGTTTGCGGCGCTGATTGCCTTCCTCATCGCCATTCCGGTGGTTTACCTCTCTTATCACAGCTATTTCCTGCAGGACCTGATCCCGCCGGTCGCGCGCGTTTACGCGAAGACCATCGAGGCCGGTGCGCAGCCGGGTATCGCCTGGAGCCTTTTGATCTGGGCGATCCCCGGCGCCGTGGTACAGCTGATCGGCGGCCCTAAGCGCCAGCTCGGCGTGTTGCTGGCAACCGGTCTGCTGATCAATAACGCCTTGGCCGGGTGGGCGGTGCTGGTGGGTATCGCGCTGCGCGTGGCGATCCTGCGCCGTTGGGGCGATCGAGGCCGCACGCCGATGGAGATCATGGCGGCCGGGTTTATCGCCGGCGACGCGCTCTACAACTTCTTCAGCTCGATTTTTTCCAGCAAGGGCAAATAGCCCCTGCCGATGACATTGGTGAGGTAAAACGACCATGAGTTTGCAACAAACGCTGCAGGTTTTTGAATTGATTGATAGCGCATTCGTCAGCGGCCAGGACGTCGTCGATCTGTTTGCGCCTTACCCGGCGATCCGGGCCAGCACCTTGCGCGCCGACGGGCCGAAGGGCGGTACCGATTTCGTGCGCATCGAGATCCCCGGTAGCGCAGGCCAATTCGCTGGCGGTGCGGCGCCGACGCTGGGCATTATCGGCCGCCTGGGCGGCATCGGCGCGCGGCCGACGCGTATCGGGCTGGTATCTGACGGCGACGGCGCGATCGCCGCCATTGCCGCCGCGCTGAAGCTGGCAGAGATGCAGCGTAAGGGCGACACGCTGCCGGGCGATGTGATCGTCACCACTCATATTTGCCCGAACGCGCCGACCCGGCCGCACGATCCGGTCGATTTTATGGATTCGCCGATCGATGACGTGACGATGAACGATAATGAAGTGGTGCCGGAGGCTGACGCCATCCTGTCGATCGATACCACCAAGGGCAATCGCATCATCAACCACAAAGGCTATGCGCTGTCGCCGACGGTGAAAGAGGGCTACATCCTGCGGGTGGCGGAAGATCTGCTGCGCATCATGGAGATGACCAGCGGCCGCCCGGCGGTGACCTTCCCGATCACCACGCAGGATATCACCCCTTATGGCAACGGCGTGCATCACCTCAACAGCATCCTGCAGCCCTCGACCGCTACTGCGGCGCCGGTGGTCGGCGTGGCGATTTGCAGCGAATCGGTGGTGCCGGGCTGCGGCACCGGCGCCAGCCACGAAACGGACATCGCGCTGGTGGTCAAATTCGCGGTGGAGGTCGCCAAAGAATTTGGCCGCGGTACTTGCCGGTTCTACGATGCTGCCGAATTCGGCCAGCTGCTGGCGCTGTACGGCAGTCTGAGCCACCTGCAAAAAAGGAGATAGACCCATGACGGCTTCATTCGCCACGCTGACCCTCGGTCAGGCGCCGCGCAGCGATATCATGCCGCTGCTGTCTGCTTATCTGCCGGCGGAGCGGGTGAGGCACGTCGGTTTGCTGGACGGCCTGGATGCCGGGCAGATCGCCGAGCGTTATGCGCCGCAACAGGGCGATAAGCTGCTGGTGTCGCGCCTGTTGGACGGCACGCAGGTGACGCTCTGTGCCGCTCGCGTTGAAAGCGGGTTGCAGCAGAAGATCCGCGAGTTGGAGGCGGCGGGGTGCCAGGTGATCCTGCTGCTGTGCACCGGCGAATTCGGCGAATTGCAGGCGGAACAGGCGCTGTTGCTGGAGCCGGATCGCATTATTCCGCCGTTGATCTCCGCGATCGTCGGCGCACACCGCGTCGGCATCGTGGTGCCGATGGCGGAACAGGTTGAGCAGCAGGCGCGTAAATGGCGGCAGCTGGCGACGCCGCCGAGCTATGCCGTCGCCAGCCCCTATCTGGCAGATGATGCCGCGCTGGAGCAGGCGGCTTGCGCACTGCTGCGGCAGGGGGCGGAGGTGGTGGTGCTAGACTGCATCGGTTATCACCAGCGTCACCGCGCCTTTTTGCAGGCGCGTCTGTCGGTGCCAGTGTTGTTGTCGAACGTACTGGTCGCCAAGCTGGCTGCAGAGTTAGTCGACTGATTCAAATAGTGAAAAGTTACCGCTCGACGCGGTCTCAGGCGCTTTGCGCCCGTGGATCTCCCTGGGCTTCAGCAGCCCTGACTGCCGGTGAGAAGCCCGGCAGCGTTTTACTCTGCGCCGCGATCGCATTTCGCGCGAAAAACCAGTGACAGATCAACCGCAATCCCCCAATATGGATTTTCCATCAAGATGATTACGCGGGTGCCAGTCTATGCTGAAAGTGAATGAGTATTTTGCCGGAAAAGTGAAGTCTATCGGTTTTGACAGTAGCAGCATCGGTCTTACCAGCGTGGGCGTGATGGAAGAGGGCGAATACACCTTCTCCACCGCGCAACCGGAAGAAATGACGGTGATCACCGGGGCGCTGAAAGTGCTGCTGCCAGGGGCGCCGGACTGGCAGGTGTTTACGCCGGGTGAGAAGTTCTTCGTGCCGGGGCACAGCGAGTTCAACCTGCAGGTGGCCGACGCGACCGCCTATCTGTGCCGCTATCTGAGCAAATAAACGTTGCTCGTTAGGGGAACGCAGGGCTCAGCGAAGGCTGGGCCCTGGTCGTTTCTGCGGCGGGATTAACGCTGGGCTTCGCCGCCGAGCGCTTCGATGGTGTTTTTGATCAACGCCGCCAGCTCGCTGGTCATCAGGATAAAGTCGGCGTCAAAGCGCTGGGCGAAGTCGTCGCGATCGATGTCGTCGTTCTGCTCGCGCAGCGTGTCGGCGAACTTCAGGCGCTTGAGCGAGCCGTCGTCCGACAGCATCAGCTGAATGCGCTCCTGCCAATCCACCGCCAGCTTGGTCACCAGCTTGCCGGCTTCGATATGCACCGCGATTTCGTCACTGATCAGATTCTGTTTCTTGCAGCGGATCACGCCGCCTTCTTCCAGAATCGCTTTCAATTCCGCTTCATCCTGAATGGCGAAGCCGGCCGGCATCTCGCCGGAACGCACCCATTCGGTCAGCGTCAGTTCGATCGGGCTTTCCATCGTCAGCGGCACCACCGGCAGCGAGCCGAGGCTCTTGCGCAGCAGCGCCAGCGTATCTTCGGCGCGTTTGGCACTGGCGGCATCGACCATGATCAGATCGTTGACGGTGTCGATCCACATGAAGGTCTGGTTGAAGCGGCTGAACGCGCGCGGCAGCAGGCTGTGCAGCACTTCGTCCTTCAGTGCGTCTTTCTCGGTTTTCTTCAGTTTGCGGTGTTGTTCCGCCTCCAGGCGCTCAATCTTGGCCTGCAGCTCTTGCTTGATGACCGGCGACGGCAGGATTTTCTCTTCCTTGCGCGCGCAGATGACGATCTGGCCGTTGACCGCGTGCGTCAGCGCATCGCTGTGCGAGCCCATCGGGGAGACCCAGCCGGTCTTCGCCATGTCCTGGCTGCCGCACGGCGTGAAGGCGAACGCGCTGAGTTGTTTTTCCATTTCATCCGCGTTTAACGCCACTTCGCGGCTCAAACGGTAAACCATCAAATTCTTAAACCACAGCATAATGTTATCCCTGGCTGGGCGTGCGCTCGGCACGCTGATTCGTCAAAAGCAGGGCGGCATGATAACGAATTGACGCTGAAAAATCGCCCCATTCTCTCCGAATTGCGTTGCTTTACGCACCGAGAAAGGGCGGGGTGGAGGGTGGGAAACAGGTGATTCATCTGCGCGCTTACATTAGGCTGTGGCAACGCTACGTGGCATCGAGGAGAAAAATACGTGCGCATTGGCATCGACTTGGGTGGGACGAAAATTGAAGTGATTGCGTTGGCGGACGACGGGCGGGAGCTGTTTCGCCATCGCATCGCCACGCCGCGCCATGACTATGGGCAAACCCTGGCGGCGATCGCCGGGCTGGTGAAGCTGGCGGAAGATCATACCGGCGAATTGGGATCGGTCGGGATCGGCATTCCCGGCACGCTGTCGCCGTTTACCGGGCGGGTGAAGAACGCCAACTCGGTATGGCTCAACGGCCAACCGCTGGACAAGGATCTGTCGGCGCTGCTGGCGCGCGAGGTGCGTATCGCCAACGACGCCAACTGCCTGGCGGTGTCGGAAGCTACCGACGGCGCAGGCGCTGGCGCGAAAACGGTGTTCGCGGTCATTATCGGCACCGGCTGCGGCGCCGGCGTGGCGCTGAGCGGCCAGGCGCATTCTGGCGGCAATGGCATCGCCGGCGAGTGGGGCCACAACCCGCTGCCGTGGCAGGATGACGATGAGCTGCGTTACGCTCGCGACGTGCCGTGTTACTGCGGCAAGCCGGGCTGCATCGAAACCTTTATTTCCGGCACCGGTTTCGCTACCGACTATGCGCGCCTGAGCGGCAACGCGCTGCAAGGGCATGAGATCATGGCGCTGAGCGAGCGGGGCGATGCGCTGGCGGAGCAGGCGATCGTTCGCTACGAAATGCGGTTGGCGAAATCGCTGGCGCACGTGATCAACATGCTGGATCCGGACGTGGTGGTGCTCGGCGGCGGCATGAGCAACGTGGATCGCCTGTACCGCACGGTGCCGCAGCGGGTGAAAAGTTGGGTATTTGGCGGCGAGTGTGAAACGCCGATCCGCAAGGCGGTTCACGGCGACTCCAGCGGCGTACGCGGTGCGGCCTGGCTGTGGCCGCAACAGCAGCGCTAAACGTTGCAGCAAAGCGCGAGGCTGCTCGCGCTTTAAGCCCTTCCCTGTACAAAAACTGGACGGCGTTTTATGATTTAGCTAACTTAGCTAAGGAGGACGCGTATGCCGATTCAGGCCAATATGCACGAAGCCAAATCCAATCTGAGCCAGTTGGCGGACAGAGCCGCGGAGGGAGAAACCGTGATTATTGCAAAAGCAGGGAAGCCGTACGTACAGCTGGTCGCCATCAAGGGGGAAGCGCGCCGCCCTGGCGCCGCCAAGGGCAAGTTCACCGTGCCGGCGGATTTCAACGCCGAGGATGCGGCCATTGCGGCGTTGTTTGAGGGCGATGCATGAAGCGCCTGTTGCTGGATACCCACGCGTTGCTGTGGTGGCTGATCGATGACGCCTGCTTGGGCGCGAACGCCAAAAGGCAGATCGCCGATCCGGGCAATGCGGTGTACGTCAGCGCGGCCAGCATTTGGGAGATCTCGATCAAGCAGGCGCTGGGCAAACTGGCGCTGCCGGAAGATATCTTTGCGATCATCGAGGCCGAGGAATTTCTGTCGCTGCCGATGGACGCCTTTCACTGCCAACAGGCCGGGCAGTTGCCGCCCTATCATCAGGATCCTTTCGATCGCATGCTGATCGCACAGGCGCAGGCCGAAGGGCTGACGCTGGTCTCCGCCGACGCGGTGTTTCCGCAGTACGGCGTGCGGGTAGCCGACGCTCGCCGTTAAGCCGGCTTTTCCTCGCTTTCGCTGCGCACCCGTTCGATATGAATGGTCAGAAACATCATCTCTTCCGTGGTGAGCTGATGCTGATAGTGCTTTTCGATGTGGCGGTTGATCTTACCGGCGCAGGCGAATGACTCGCGGTACTTCTCTTTCACCACCTGATAGAGCGAGTCGTCGTCGCTGTCGACGTAGTTTTTCCCCAGCAGGCGCTGGGCGAAGAATTTCAAATGGGTGACGAAACGGTGGTAGCTCAGGGATTCCTCGTTGTAATCAAAGCGGAAATGGTATTTGACCAGGTTGAGGATCTCTTGCATCACGCGGGTAATATGCAGCGTGTTGTGCATCTCGTCGTTAAGCTGGGCGTTGACCAGGTGTAGGGCGATAAATCCGGCTTCGTCCTCCGGCAACGCGGTGTCCAGCCGTTGGGCGATCAGGGCCAGCGCCTCCAGCCCGACGGCGAACTCGGCCGGATAGAGCTTTTTAATCTCCCACAGCAACGCATTTTTGATATCCAGCCCTTGCGCATGGCGCTGCAGGGCGAAGTGGATGTGATCGGTCAGCGTGATGTAGACGATGTTATGCAACTTGCCCGGCAGGCGTTCGCGGGCGAGAGTAATGATCTTGTCGGCGGTGGTGACGCAGGCTAATGGGATCTCGGCGAGCAGCTCTTTATAGCGCTCGGCGGTTTCTCCGCCGTTATGGGTGAATACCTTTTCGATCAGGCTTTCGTCCAGCGTATCGCCGGGCTTCTTTTTAAAGCCGATTCCTTTTCCCATCACCACCGTCTCTTCCTGACGGTCGTCCAGCGTAATCACCACGTTATTATTGAGTATTTTAGCGATTTTCATGGTTTTTCCCGGTGTTTCAGCATCCTGAAAACGAAAAAACCTGACGCCCGGAAGCGATCCCGGGTGTCAGGTTTTGCCTGTATTTTATGTTTCTTCCCTGCGGCCCTGAGCGGCGGAGGGGATACAGTAACAATCCTATTATGTTGGCATAATAACCCGTGCCCGCCGCGGCTCAACGCTTTTCACTGCGGAGTGCCGCCGCGGTCACACTTCTGCGCCGCGCGCCGCGGGATCATTCCAGCCTGAAATGCGCCTCCAGCCGGCTGACGCCGAGCCCGTTGACCTTTTTCACCTTGATCTGCACCGGAATACGTTCTTTCATCGCCTCGACGTGGCTGATCACGCCGATGGTTTTGCCGGAGGCATTCAGGCTGTCCAGCGCATCCAGCGCGGTATCGAGGGTTTCGGCGTCTAGCGTGCCGAAGCCTTCGTCGAGGAACAGCGAGTCGATGCTGGTTTTGTGGCTGACCAGATCGGACAACGCCAGCGCCAGCGCCAGGCTGACCAGGAAGCTCTCACCGCCGGACAGGGTGCGGGTATCGCGCAGCGCGTCCGCCTGCCAGGTGTCCACCACCTGCAGCTCCAGCGCATCGCTGGTTTTGCGCTGAAGCAGGTAGCGCCCATGCAGCCGGCCGAGTTGCTGGTTAGCCAGATAGACCAGATGATCGAGCGTTAACCCCTGAGCGAAGCGGCGGAACTTGTCGCCTTCTTTCGAGCCGATCAGCTGGTTGAGGTAGCTCCAGTCGTCGTAGTCTTGCTGACTGCGGGCGATCTGCTCGAACAGCGCCTGCTGATTAAGGCGACGGGCGGCGTCGCTTTCCAACTGGTTGCGCAGTTCACCCTGGCGCAGCTGCAACGTTTTCAACTGCTGTGCCAACTCGGCCAGCGATTGGGTGAGCGCGTCGAGATCCGTGTTGGCTTCATCCACCCCCTCAGGGCGGTTCAGCCGATGCTGCTCCAGCGTTTGCGTCGCCTGCGTCAGCAGGGCCGCGGCCTCTACCTGCCGCTGTTGCAGTTGCTCTCTACGCTGCTGCAATTCGCGGCGCAGTGTGTCGTCCAGCAGCGCGGCGGTGAAGGCGGTTTCATCAGCGAATTCGCTGTCGGCCAGCGCCTGCTGCCACTGCTGCTGCGCCTGCTGCAGCCGCTCCTGCATCTGGGTGTGCTGTTGTTGTAACCCGGCCTGCTGGCCGGTCAGGCGCTCGCGCAGTTCCTGCGCCTTTTGCCACTGCTCGGCGGCCTGTAAGCTGGCCTGTTCACAGGCGGTTTGTTTGGCGCGCAGCTGTTCCCGTACCTCGGCGACCCGCTGTTCGCCGAACAGCGCCAGCCGCTGCGCGCGCCGCTCTGCGAGAGTTTTCTCGCCTTCCTGCCAGCGTTGTTGCAGGTCTTGCTGCTGTTGCAGGCTGTCGGCATAGGTTTTCTGCAGCAGCGTAAAGCGCTCTTCGAGCAGCGCCAGCTGTTGCTGCGCCTGCTGCTGCTGCGTTTGCAGAGCGGCGAGCGCGTCTTTTGCCTGTTGTACTGCCTGCGCCGCCTGTTCATGCTGCTGCAGCGCGTGCTGCCCGCGCCGCTCTTCATCGTCGCAACCGCTCAGCCAGGCGCTGAGTCGCTCGCTCTCCGCCAGCGTAAAGTCGAACGCCAGCGGTGCGCTGAGCTGCTGCCACTGCTGCTGTTGGGCAGCCAACTGCTGTTCATCCTGCGCGATGGTTTGCTGTTGGCGCTGCAACTGCTGTTGCAGGTTGTCGTAACGGGCTCGCAGCTCGACGCCTTGTTTTTGCAATGCTTCGGTCTGGACTTTCATTTGCTCCAGACGTTGCGCAGTTTCTGACAGTTTTACCTCTTGATATTGTTCTACCGCCGGGTGCTCGCATGAGCCGCACAGCGGGCAGGGGGCGCCGGGTTGCAAACGGGCGCGCTCGGCCTCCAGACCCACGATCCGTTGTTCCAGCGCATAGGTTTTTTCAACATCGGCCTGGTGTGCTTTCTGCTGCTTAAATTGCTGACGGATGAGTTCTAGCTGTGGCTCCAACTGGGTCAGTTCATGTTGACCGATGTTTAGCTCTTGCCGCTGTTGTTCCAGCCGTTTAACGATTTGCTGCGACAAAGAGGATAGAGTAAACAGCTGCTGGCGCGTCGGGCGCAGATCCGCCAGGGCGCTCAGGCGCTGGCGCAGCGGGGCCAGCGGCGTTTTCGCCTCCAGCGCCTGCTGCTGTTGCTGTTGAACGGCCAGCGCTTCGTTCAGCGCGTTCAACTGCTGCTGATGCTGTGCGCTCTGTGCCGTCAGCTGGCTGCGCTGAACGGTGAGCTGCTCCAGCGTAGTTTGCTGCTGGGCACACTGCTGCGCGGCGGCATCGGCGGCCTGTCGTCGCTCGGCCTGTGTCGACTGCAGTTGGGCTATTTGGTGGTCGAGCGGAGCGACTTGCTCATCGATCAGCTGTTGCTGCTGCTGCATATACTCGGCATGGGTTTGCTGCGCCAGGCGGGCTTTTTCCACCGCCTGCTGCAGCGGCGCCAGCTGCGCCGAGTGCTGTTCCTGTTGCTGCGTCAGCTGGGCTGCCTGCTGTTGTATCGTCTGCAGTTCGGCGCGGCAGCGATCGCGTTCGCCGCGCAGCGGCCGCAATTTCTCGGCCGGTTCGCTGAGCGCCAGCTGCTGCAGCTGCGGGGCGGCCTCCGCCTGCTCGCGCTGGGCGGTTTCCAGCCGCCGTTGACCCTCGCCTTGCTGTTGCCGGAGGCGTTGCCATTGCTGCAGCCAGCTCAGCGCCTGTTGCTGTCGCTGGGTTTGCTCGCCGAGGGCGATTTCCTGCGCGCTCAGCGCCGTCAGCTGTTCGGTCAGAGACTGGCGCTGCTCGTCGTTCAGCAGTTCGATGCCGCTGGCGCGTTGGTGTAACCCATCCAGGTCGGTTTTGGCCTGCTTGTGCGACTCGAACACCTGTTCGGACAGTCGCCCATAGATTTCGGTGCCGGTCAGCTCTTCCAGCAGTTCGGCGCGATCGTTGGCATCGGCATTGAGGAAGGCGGCGAACTGCCCCTGAGACAGCATCATCGATTTGGTGAAGCGGCCAAAGTCCAGCCCGGTGATGGTTGCGGTAAGCTCCAGCTTGTCGCGCACCTTGTCCGCCAGGATCTTGCCGTCCTCGCGGCGCGCCAATTCGACCTTCGGCGCCTGCAGATTGCCGTCCGGCGCATTCTTGGCGCGGCGCTGGCTCCAGAAGGCGCGATAGCCGACGCCCTTGACCTCGAATTCGACCTCCGCCAGCGATTCGGCGGTGTGGCGGGTCATCAGTTCATTCTGGCTCGGCGTGACGTTGAGGCGCGGCGTCTGGTGGTACAGCGCCAGGCAAATGGCGTCCAGCAGGGTGGTTTTGCCCGCACCGGTCGGGCCGGTAATGGCGAACAGGCCGTTGCTGGCGAACGGCTCGGCGGTGAAGTCAATTTTCCATTCGCCCTGCAGCGAGTTGAGGTTTTTTAACCGCAGGCTGAGGATCTTCATGGGTTGGTCTCCTCAGGATTGTGCTGCACCGCATCGACCACCTGGCGGAACAGTTGGTGCATCCGCCGTTGGCGTGCTTCGGGCATGTCGGCCTCCTGCGCCAGGCGCCGTTCGAACACCTCGTTGACGCTCAGTTCGTTCAGCGTTTCCTTATCCTGCTGCGCGATTGCCTGGCGGCGCTGCTCTTTGCTGCGCCGCAACAGCACCACTTCCACCGGCAGCTCATCCGCCATCAGTTGGATGCGGCGCTGAATATCGCTGAGGTAGTCCTGCGTCGCCACTTCGATATCCAGCCACACCGGCAGCTCGCCGGCATAGTCGGCAAATTGCTGCAGCTGCCGTTCGATCTCGGCCAGATCCCCTTTGATCAGCTGCATGGGCTGGAACTGCGGGATCGTTAACGCATCTACCTGCTGGAGGGCTCCGTCGGCGAAATCGACCAGGAAGACGCTTTTGGCTTTGCCCAGCTCATCGAAGCTGAGCGGGATCGGTGAGCCGCTATAGCGAATATGCTCTGACTTGGCGACGTTCTGCGCGCGGTGAATGTGGCCGAGCGCGATGTAATCGGCGGGCGGGAAGGCCTGCGCCGGGAAGGCGTCCAGAGTGCCGATATAGATGTCGCGCACCGAGTCGGAGGTGGTGACGCCGACGGTGGTCAGGTGGCCGGTGGCGACGATCGGCAGCGGCAAGCCCAGCTGGTCGCGGCGCTCGCAGGCCGCCTGATACAGCGTCTGATAATGTTCGGCGATGGCTTCCTGCAGCGCCTGCTGTTTCTGCGCGCCGGATTCGCCGGCGCGGCTGGTAAGCAGATCGCGCGGCCGTAGGAACGGGATGGCGCACAGCACCGCGCCCGGCTGGCCGTCGCGCTGGTTAAGCACCACGATCTGCTGTTCGGCCGCGCCTTGCGCGCTCGCGATCACCGTGGTGTTCAGGCAGGAGAGCAGTTCCCGCGATTCGTTCAGCGTCGCCACCGAATCGTGGTTGCCGCCCAACACGACCAACTGGCAGCCGGTGCGCTGTAGTTCCACCACGAAGCGGTTGTACAGCTCGCGGGCATAGCTGGGTGGTGAGCCGGTATCGAACAGATCCCCGGCGACGATCAGCGCATCCACCTGTTGCTGTTCGATCTGTTCGATCAGCCAGTTCAGAAAAGCCTGGTGCTCGGCGGCGCGGCTTTTGGTGAAAAAGTACTGGCCAAGGTGCCAGTCAGAGGTGTGGATCAGGCGCATGACACTCCCGGATGCAAAGATAATGGCGATGATTATAAAGGCCGCGGCGGCGGCTGTCCCGGCGCAATGATGATGACAACCGGATGATTTTTCTTTACTGCGGGAAATAATCGCTATGCTTACTGCCTATAACAGCCGGTTTTTTTCATAAAAGTGTCACAAAACTGACGCATAATGGCGCCCGAAAAGTCGCTAACACATTGGCAGGATTGACGATGGCAAGACGCATACTGGTGGTGGAAGACGAAGCGCCGATCCGTGAGATGGTGTGCTTTGTGTTGGAACAAAATGGTTACCAACCGTTGGAAGCCGAGGATTATGACAGCGCCGTGACGCGTCTGTCTGAGCCGTTCCCTGATTTGGTGTTGCTTGACTGGATGTTGCCCGGCGGTTCCGGCATTCAGTTTATCAAACATATGAAGCGCGAAGCGCTGACCCGCGATATTCCGGTCATGATGCTGACCGCGCGCGGGGAAGAGGAAGACCGCGTGCGCGGCCTGGAAGTGGGGGCGGATGATTACATTACCAAGCCGTTCTCGCCCAAGGAGCTGGTGGCGCGCATCAAGGCGGTCATGCGCCGCATTTCACCGATGGCGGTGGAAGAAGTGATTGAAATGCAAGGCCTGAGCCTGGACCCGTCCTCCCACCGCGTGATGGCGAACGATCAGGCGTTGGACATGGGGCCGACCGAGTTCAAGCTGCTGCACTTCTTTATGACCCACCCGGAGCGGGTTTATAGCCGTGAGCAGTTGCTTAATCACGTCTGGGGCACTAACGTTTATGTGGAAGACCGTACCGTTGACGTGCATATCCGTCGGCTCCGCAAAGCGTTAGAAACCAGTGGGCATGATAAAATGGTTCAAACCGTTCGGGGCACCGGCTACCGGTTCTCAACGCGCTACTGATCGCGCTGCGCTGGAGAATATGCCGTGTTAGAACGTCTGTCGTGGAAGAGGCTGGCTCTGGAGCTGGCTCTTTTTTGTTTGCCCGCCTTACTGCTGGGGCTGATTTTCGGTTATCTGCCCTGGTTCCTGCTGGCCTCCGCGCTGGCTGCGCTGGTGTGGAATTTCTACAACCAGCTCAAACTCTCCCATTGGCTGTGGATTGACCGCAGCATGACGCCGCCGCCCGGCCGCTGGAGCTGGGAACCGCTGTTCTATGGCCTGTATCAGATGCAGCAGCGCAATCGCCGCCGCCGGCGCGAGCTGGCGCTGCTTATCAAGCGTTTTCGCAGCGGGGCCGAATCGTTGCCTGACGCGGTGGTGATGACCACCGTCGAGGGCAATATCTTCTGGTGCAACGGGCTGGCGCAGCATCTGCTCGGCTTCCGCTGGCCTGAAGACAACGGCCAGCACATCCTCAACCTGCTGCGCTATCCGGAATTCAGCCACTATCTGCAACAGCAGGAGTTTTCACGCCCGCTGACACTGCAGCTGAACAACGAACACTACGTCGAATTCCGCGTGATGCCGTATTCCGAAGGGCAACTGCTGATGGTGGCGCGCGACGTCACCCAGATGCGCCAGCTGGAGGGCGCGCGGCGCAACTTCTTCGCCAACGTCAGCCATGAGCTGCGCACGCCGCTGACGGTGCTGCAGGGCTACCTGGAGATGATGGGTGACGAAGAGCAGGATGGTTCGCTGCGCAGCAAGGCGCTCGGCACCATGCAAGAGCAGACCCGCCGGATGGACGGGCTGGTCAAGCAGTTGCTGACACTGTCGCGCATCGAGGCGGCGCCCAATGTCGACATGAACGAGCGCGTGGATATCCCGCTGATGCTGCGGGTGTTGCAGCGCGAGGCGCAGTCGCTGAGCGGCGGCAATCACGAGATCACCTTCCGGGTTAACGAGCAGCTCAACGTGTTCGGTAATGAAGATCAGTTGCGCAGCGCGGTGTCTAACCTGGTGTACAACGCGGTCAACCACACGCCGAAGGGTACCCACATCGAAGTGAGCTGGCAGCAGACGGCGCACGGCGCGCAGTTCCAGGTCAGCGACAACGGGCCGGGCATCGCCGCCGAGCACCTGCCGCGCCTGACCGAGCGTTTTTACCGCGTCGACAAGGCCCGTTCGCGCCAGACCGGCGGCAGCGGGCTGGGGCTGGCGATCGTCAAACACGCGCTCAGCCATCACGATGCGCGGCTGGAGATCCTCAGCGAACCGGGGATCGGCACCCGCTTTATCTTTACCTTACCCAATCGGTTGATTGTTCCCGCCGCTTTATCAGAGAATGCGGTGAAAAATTAACGCGAGACACCGGTATGACCCGAATAACCCGAGGGCTGTTGCTTTGCCTGGCGCTGCTGGCCGGGCGCGGCGCGCTGGCGCAGCCCGACGGCATGCTGGCGGGCAACCTGTCCAGCGTCGGTTCCGACACCCTGGCGAATCTGATGGCGCTATGGGCGCAGGATTTCAGCCAGCATTATCCCAACGTTAACCTGCAGATCCAGGCCGCCGGATCGTCGACCGCGCCGACCGCGTTGGCGGCGGGCGCCGCGCAGCTGGGCCCGATGAGCCGGCCGATGAAGGCCGCCGAGGTTTCGGCGTTCGAACACCGTTACGGCTATGCGCCGCTGGCGGTGCCGGTAGCGGTGGATGCGCTGGTGGTGTTGGTGCATCAGGACAACCCGCTGCGCGGCCTCAATCTGCAGCAGCTCGATCGCATTTTCTCCGCCACCCGGCGCTGCGGCGAAAGCAAACCGCTGACGCGCTGGGGCGAGCTGGGGCTGAGTGGCGACTGGGCGACGCGTTCGCTGCAGCGTTTCGGCCGCAACTCGGCGTCCGGCACCTACGGCTATTTCAAACTGCGTGCGCTGTGCGGCGGCGATTTTATGCCGCGCGTCAATGAGCTGCCCGGTTCAGCCTCGGTGGTGCAGGCGGTGGCCGGTTCGCTCAACGGCATCGGCTACGCCAGCATCGGTTTTCGCGCCAGCGGCGTGCGGCTGCTGCCGTTGGCGGAGTCGGGAGAGGACTATGTTGCGCCTACCGCCGCCAACGTGCGCAACGATCGCTACCCGCTGTCGCGCTATCTGTATATCTACATCAACAAAGCCCCTAATCAACCGCTGGAGCCGCTGACCGCCGCGTTCCTCGACCGCGTGCTGTCGACTGCCGGGCAGAGCCTGGTCAATCACGACGGCTATCTGCCGCTGCCGCCGGGCGCCCTGCAGAAGACCCGTCAGGCGCTTGGGTTGCCACCGCTCGCGCCGGCCGTGATGAAATAACCGACAAAATGCGACGTAATTTTCGCCTTTTTTCACGGCCAAACGAAGCTCGTGCCACGCGAAAATCGGGCTTATATTGGCGTTTTCGCGCGGTAAAGTGATATATGCTTCACGTTTCGTGAATCTGCTGTTCAAAAATGATACAAATCATGTAGTGTATATTTATTGATAGCCAATATGATCGACTGGTGGCTAAAGTTTATATGGTCGATAGCTCTGCTTTTCGCCGTGCGTCTTGCCTTGAAGCGCTATAAACGTTTACCTTAGCCCTCGTTGTCGGATTAAACCTCCATTTTTATAACTCCTAAAATTTCGCCCATCTTCATGAGCGGCCACTTTCGAATAGGGACATAAACGCCGGATCGACTGCGTTTAGGGTGCTTATTTGGCGCTGCAACGTTAGGGCATGCCGGCAACCGGGTGGGGCGTTACGCCACCACGCTATCGGACCCTTTTTTTCATTTGAACAGGCAACACGACATCGTATGAGTCATCGTTTAACGTCAAAAGATATCCTGGCACTGGGTTTCATGACCTTTGCCTTATTCGTTGGGGCCGGGAACATCATCTTCCCGCCGATGGTCGGCTTGCAGTCCGGTGAACACGTCTGGACCGCAGCGCTGGGCTTCCTGATCACCGCCGTGGGTCTGCCGGTCATCACCGTCATCGCGTTGGCGCGCGTCGGCGGCGGCATCGACGCCCTCAGTTCGCCGATCGGCCGCGGCGCCGGCCTGCTGCTGGCGACCGTCTGCTACCTGGCCGTCGGCCCGCTGTTCGCCACGCCGCGCACCGCCACCGTATCCTTTGAAGTGGGCATTGCCCCGCTGACCGGCGACGGCACCATGCCGCTGTTCATCTATAGCCTGGTGTACTTCGCGCTAGTGATCGGCATCTCCCTGTATCCGGGCCGTCTGCTCGATACCGTCGGCCACGTGCTGGCGCCGCTGAAGATCGTGGCGCTGGCCGTACTGGGCATCGCCGCGCTGCTGTGGCCTGCCGGCGCGCCGATCCCGGCGACGGCGGCTTACCAGAGCGTGCCTTTCTCCTCTGGCTTCGTTAACGGCTATCTGACCATGGATACGCTGGGGGCGCTGGTATTCGGTATCGTTATCGTCAACGCGGCGCGTTCACGCGGCGTGAAAGACGCCGGTCTGTTGACTCGTTACACCATTCTGGCCGGTTTGATCGCCGGCGTGGGCCTGACGCTGGTTTACCTGAGCCTGTTCAAGCTGGGCTCCGGCAGCGGCGCGCTGGTGCCTGACGCCACCAACGGCGCGGTGATCCTGCACGCTTACGTTCAGAACACCTTCGGCGGTTTGGGCAGCTTCTTCCTGGCGGCGCTGATCTTCATCGCCTGCATGGTGACCGCGGTAGGCCTGACCTGCGCCTGCGCCGAGTTCTTCGCGCAATATCTGCCGTTCTCGTACAAGACGCTGGTGTTTATCCTGGGCCTGTTCTCGATGGTGGTGTCCAACCTCGGCCTGAGCCACCTGATCCAGATCTCCATTCCGGTGCTGACCGCGATTTACCCGCCGTGCATCGTGCTGGTGGTGCTGAGCTTCACCCTGCGTTGGTGGCACAGCGCGCCGCGCATCATCGCGCCGGTGATGCTTGTCAGCCTGTTGTTTGGTATCCTTGACGCGGTGAAAGCGTCCAGCTTCCAGCAGCTGCTGCCGGCCTGGACCACTCACCTGCCGCTGGCGGAGCAGGGGTTGGCATGGTTGCCGCCTTCGCTGCTGATGCTGGCGCTGGTCGCGATTTATGATCGGGTGTGTACGCGTTCCCAAGTGACCGCGCACTGATAATCCCCCGGCTTAATCTAGGGCCACGGACATGTCCGTGGCTTTTTTACGTTTAAAACTATGGGTCATTTTCATGCAACAACAGTCACCCACCACTGTCCCCGACAATAAGCTGAAACGCGGCCTCAGCACGCGTCATATCCGCTTTATGGCGTTGGGGTCAGCCATCGGCACCGGGTTGTTCTACGGCTCGGCGGACGCCATCAAAATGGCCGGCCCGAGCGTGCTGCTGGCTTACCTGATCGGCGGCATCGTGGCCTTCATCATCATGCGCGCATTGGGGGAGATGTCGGTCAACAACCCGCAGGCCAGCTCATTTTCCCGCTACGCGCAGGACTACCTCGGCCCGATGGCGGGTTACATCACCGGCTGGACTTACTGCTTTGAAATCCTGATTGTCGCCATCGCCGACGTGACCGCCTTCGGCATCTATATGGGGGTCTGGTTCCCGGAAGTGCCGCACTGGATCTGGGTGCTGAGCGTGGTGCTGATCATTGGCGCCATCAACCTGATGAGCGTCAAGGTATTCGGCGAACTGGAATTCTGGTTCTCGTTCTTCAAGGTCGCCACCATCATCATCATGATCGCGGCCGGTATCGGCATCATCATCTGGGGTATCGGCAACGGCGGGCAACCGACCGGTATTCATAACCTGTGGTCGAACGGCGGCTTCTTCAGCAACGGCTTTATCGGCATGATCCTGTCGCTGCAGCTGGTGATGTTCGCTTACGGCGGCATTGAAATCATCGGTATTACCGCCGGCGAAGCCAAAGATCCGAAAAAATCGATACCCAAAGCCATCAACTCGGTGCCGTGGCGCATTCTGGTGTTCTACGTCGGCACGCTGTTCGTCATTATGTCTATCTACCCGTGGAACCAGGTGGGTACCAACGGCAGCCCGTTCGTGCTGACTTTCCAGCATATGGGCATCACCGTGGCGGCAGGCATCCTCAACTTCGTGGTGATTACCGCGTCGCTGTCGGCGATTAACAGCGACGTGTTCGGCGTCGGCCGCATGCTGCACGGCATGGCCGAACAGGGCCACGCGCCGAAGATGTTCAGCAAGGTGTCGAAGCGCGGCATTCCTTGGGTGACGGTAGTGGTGATGATGTTGGCGCTGCTGCTGGCGGTATACCTCAACTACATCATGCCGGAGAGCGTGTTCCTGGTGATCGCCTCCCTGGCGACCTTCGCCACCGTGTGGGTGTGGATCATGATCCTGTTCTCGCAAATTGCCTTCCGCCGCAGCCTGAGCAAAGAGCAGGTGAAACAGCTGGCGTTCCCACTGCGCGGTGGGGTATTCACCTCGGTGGTGGCGATCGTGTTCCTGGTGTTCATCATCGGCCTGATCGGCTACTTCCCGACCACGCGCGTCTCGCTGTACGCCGGCCTGGTCTGGGTGGTATTGCTGCTGGCGGGATACTGGTTCAAGGTCAACCATCAGAAAAAACGCGCGCCGTTGGCGACGCAGCAAGACTAAATGGAAAAACACCGGCTAAGGCCGGTGTTTTTTTAGCGTTGGTCTTCCACTTCATCCTCCCCGGCGGCGCGCGCTTCGATACGCATGTCGCCGCCGTTAAGGCGTTCTTCCTCCTCCTCGCCGGCGCAGCGCGCCAGCACTTCGCGAATGTCCTGCAGGTTGCTGCTGAGCGCACTCAGCGAAGGTTGCAGATTGCGGGGCATGCGGCTTTCATCCAGCGACGCGCTGTGCAGGCAGCCGATAAACAGCAGGGTGGCCAGCAGGGTAAACAGCCGGTGACGTAACCGTTTCAGCAAGGGCTTTCCCTCTCGGTAGTGAAGGTGATGGCGCATTAACGCCGTTTTCGCCGGGGAAAAGAAGGGGATGGAGATATCTGCTGGCAATTGAAAGAGAATAATTACCAGCAGACACAGTTACGTCAGCCGACGTCAGGAAGCGTTCGCGCTTTGTCGCAGCATGCCGCGCAGGTCGTTGCCGGTTGGCGTTTGATGCACGCGCAGGCCGAACTCGTCGATCACCGCCAGGAGATGGTCGAAAATATCCGCCTGAATGCTTTCGTACTCCGCCCAGACCGTGGTGTTGGTGAAGGCGTAGATTTCCAGCGGCAGGCCCTCCGGCGTCGGCGCCAGCTGGCGCACCATCAGCGTCATATTCTGGTGAATGCGCGGGTGAGCGCGCAGATAGGCTTCCAGATAGGCGCGCAGCGTGCCGAGGTTGGTCAGGCGGCGGCCGTTGAGCGGCGAGGCCAGATCGACGGCGATCTCCTGGTTGTGCTGGCTCAGCTCCTGGGTCTTGACGTTCAGGTAGCTGTGCAGCAGCGGGTTGCGCTGCAGGCTGCGCTGTTCCTCTTCCGACAGGAAGTGCACGCTGCCGGTGTCGATATTCAGGCTGCGCTTGATGCGGCGCCCGCCGGATTCCGACATCGACCGCCAGTTTTTGAACGAGTCGGAGATCAGCGCGTAGGTGGGAATGGTGGTGACGGTGTTGTCCCAGTTACGCACTTTGACCGTGGTCAGGCCGATGTCGGTGACCGCGCCGTCGGCGCCGTATTTCGGCATTTCCAGCCAGTCGCCGATCTTCAGCATGTCGTTGGCGGAGAGCTGAATGCCGGCCACCAGCCCGAGGATCGGATCCTTGAACACCAACATCAAGACCGCGGTCATGGCACCCAGGCCGCTGAGCAGCAGCAGCGGCGATTTGCCCATCAGCAGCGAGACGATCATGATGCCGATCAGGATCGCCGCCACCAGTTTCAGGCCCTGGAAAATGCCGCGCAGCGGCAGCTGATTGGCGATCGGGCTTTGGCGCAGCAGCGCCAGCAGCGTATCCAGCAACGAGAACAGCGACAGCAGGGTGAAGGCGAGGATCCACACCTGCGCGGCGGTAACGATCACCGCCTGGGTCTGGCTGCCGCTCTGCAGCCACAGCGTCGCCTGGATGCTGATGATCACCCCTTGCAGCAGCAGCGCCACGCGCTGGAACAGTTTGTATTGGGTGATGGCCTGCTGCCAGACGCGCTGCGATTGCTGGCCGCGGCGCTGAAGGGCGGCCAACACCACCCGGTGCAGCACCAGGTGGATCACCACCGAGATCAGGACAATCAACCCCAATACCATCAACAGCGACATCACTCCGCCGAATTCCAAACCAAACTGTTCCAGCCAGCGCGTTATCTGTTGTTGCATTACCGCTCCTTAAAAAATGCGCAAAAAATATCCTGTAAGCTCAAAACGCGTTAGCCTAAGGGGTAACGTGAAGGATTTGTGCCTGTTTACCTTTTTTTACATCGAGTTAGCGTTATTTTTCGGTCTCCGCCCCCCGGCTCATCCCTGGGTTTTGCGGCCAGAGAGGAGGGGGAGTTGCACTTAACGTGGCATTGTTCGCTTCTTGAAGAACGCCGTCGATTTCGTTTGGTACAGCAGGAGAAACAGTATGCTTAACGCCTGGCATCAACCGGTCCCGCCTTTTGTGGTGAAGCAAGGGCAACGTTTGGATATCACGCTGTGGTTACAGGGGGATGAACTGCCGGAACGGGTGTTTTTGCGCGCCGAACCGGACAACGAAGAGTGGCTGCTGGTGATGAAAGCGCAGCGCTACGAGGGGATGCGGCGCTACCAGGCCAGCCTGACGCTGAATGAGGGCGAGCCGACGCGGCGTTACTGCTTCAAGCTGCTGTGGGCCGATCGCCAGCAGTGGTTCGGCCCGCAGGGCTGGTCGCCAACGCCGCCGGGCCAGCTGGCGCAGTTCGCCGTCGACGAGCCCGACCATGGCCCCGAGTGGGTGGCGGATCAGCTGTTCTACCAGATTTTCCCCGATCGCTTCGCCAGCAGCGGCGGCGAGCACGGCATCCAAAGCGGCAGCTACCGCCATCACGCGGCCGGTGCCGAGGTGATTCGGCGCGACTGGCAGCATCCGCTGGAGGATCGTCACGCCGCCTCGACCTTTTACGGCGGCGATCTGGACGGCATCTGCGCCAAACTGCCGTATTTGCAGCAGCTGGGCGTGACGGCGCTGTATCTGAACCCGATTTTTACCGCGCCGAGCGTACATAAGTACGATACCGAGGACTATTACCAGGTCGATCCGCACTTCGGCGGCAACGCGGCGCTGCAGCGTTTGCGAGTGAGCACTCACAAGGTGGGCATGAAACTGGTGCTGGACGGGGTCTTCAACCACACCGGTGACTCGCATCCGTGGTTCGACCGCCATCGCCAGGGCGGAAACGGCGCCTGTCACCATCCCGATTCGCCGTATCGCGGCTGGTTCAACTTTTACCCGGACGGCCGCGCGCTCGACTGGAAGGGCAACGCCAGCCTGCCGAAGCTCAACTTCGCCGAGCCGCAGGTGGCGGAAGCGATCTATCGCGGGGAAGGAAGCGTGGTGCGCCACTGGCTGCGCCCGCCGTACAGCATCGACGGTTGGCGGCTGGACGTGGTGCACATGCTGGGGGAGAACGGCGGTGCCACCGGCAACCTGCACCACCTGGCTGGCATCTATCAGGCGGTGAAGCAGGAGAATCCGCAGGCCTACGTATTGGGCGAACACTTCGGCGACGCGCGCCGCTGGCTGCACGCCGGCGTGGAGGATGCGGCGATGAACTACATGGGCTTTGCGCTGCCAGTGCGGGCGTTCTTGGCGGGGCTGGACGTGGCCTATCACCCGGTGCGGCTGGACGCCGCCGGGTGCGCGCAGTGGATGGACGGCTACCGCGCGGGGCTGCCGCACGGCCGCCAGCTGATCCAGTTCAATCAGCTGGACAGCCACGATACCGCGCGTTTCCTCACGCTGTTGCAGGGGAACGCGGCGCGCATGCAGATGGCGGCGGTGTGGTTGCTGAGCTGGATCGGCGTGCCTTGTCTCTATTACGGCGATGAGATTGGCCTGGACGGCGGCAACGATCCGTTCTGCCGCAAGCCGTTCCCGTGGGACGTCGGTGACTGGGATCGGCCGCTGCTGGCGCTGTTCCAGCGCATGGCGGCGCTGCGTAAACAGAGCCTGGCGCTGCGTCGCGGCGGCTGTCAGGTGCTGTACGCCAGCGGAGAAACGCTGGTGTTCGTGCGTCTGTATCAGCAGGAGCAGGTGTTGGTGGCGCTGCAGCGCGACGGCAGCGGCCAGGCGCAGCTGCCGCACAACCCGCTGTTGGCCCGCGGCCCGTGGCGGCGTGTGGAAGGGCGGGGAGAGTTGAGCGAAACGGCCGGCGGGCTGCGCCTGCAGCTGGCGGAAGAATCGGCCACCGTGTGGCGCTGTGAAGGCTAAGGGAACTGGGGGGGCCGAAGGGCCCCCGCGATTAAGGTGAGTGGGCGTTTGCATCAGTAACCGACCGCGGAGCCTGCCGGGCGACGCACGTCGTTGGCGCCGTACAGGTAACCTTCGCGCACTTTGCCGGAAACCGCCGAATCGTTGCCGGAGTTGGCCGGGCTGACGCCCGCCGCGCCCGGCAAACCGACCAGAATCAGTTCGGCGGCGCCCCATGGCGTTTGCTCGACCATCTTATAGCCCATGCCGCTCAGCAGCTTCAGCGTATCGGCGGAAACGCCGCGCTGTTCGTAGTACACCTCATCCGGCAACCATTGGTGATGGATGCGCGGTGCGTCCACCGCTTCCTGCGGCGCCATACCGTGGTCGATCACGTTCAACGCGGTCTGCAGGGTAATGGTGATGATGCGTGAGCCGCCCGGCGAGCCCAGCACCATAAAGATCTTGTTGTCCTTGGTCACCAGCGTCGGGCTCATCGACGATAGTGGGCGCTTACCGGGGGCAATGCTGTTGGCGGTGCCTTGCACCAGCCCGTACAGGTTTTTCTCGCCCACTTTCACCGTGAAGTCGTCCATCTCGTCGTTGAGGAAGAAGCCGGTGCCCGGTGCGATCACCACGGCGCCGAAGCGGCCGTTGACGGTATAGGTGGTGGAGACCGCGTTGCCGTCGTGGTCGACGATCGAATAATGGGTGGTTTCCGGCTTCTCATGCGGTTCCATGCCGGGCTGTACGTTTTCCGACGGCGTGGCCTTGTCCGCGACGATTTTCTTGCGGATCTGCTCGGCGTAGCTCTTGCTCACCAGCCGGTCGATCGGGTTCTTGATGAATTCCGGGTCGCCGAGGTAGGTGTTGCGATCCATGTAGGCATGGCGCATCGCTTCGGTCATGGTGTGAATGGCCGCCGCCGAGTTGAAGCCCATGCTTTTCAGGTCATAGCCTTCCACCACGTTGAGGATTTCGCACAGCGTGACGCCACCTGAGCTGGGAGGCGGCGCCGACACGAACTTGTAGCCGCGATAGCTGCAGGTGATCGGCGGCGTTTCGGTGACCTTGTAGTCGGCGAAGTCGGCGGCGGTCAAAATGCCGCCGCCCTGTTTGGCCGCCGCCTCCACCGCCTGTGGGATCTTGCCTTTGTAGAAGGCGTCGGTTCCCCCTTTGGCGATGGCTTCCAGCGTATTGGCCAGATCGGTTTGCACCAGTTTGTCCCCCGGCTGCAGCGGGCTGCCGTCCGGGCGCAGGAAGATTTTGGCCGACTCGGGATCCTGTTTGAAGCGTGCGACGGTGGTGTCGAGAATATCGGTGTCGGCGCGGGTCAGCACAAAGCCTTCGCGCGCCAGCCTGATCGCCGGCGCCAGCACCTGTTCTCGGCTCAGTTTGCCGTACTTCTCACGCGCGGTTTCCATCCCCAGCACGGTGCCCGGCACGCCCGCCGCCAAATAGCCGTACAGGCTGGCGTCTTTCTTCACCTTGCCGTCGGCATCCAGATACATGTTGGCGCTGGCCGCCGCCGGTGCAGTTTCGCGGAAGTTGATGAAGGTATCGGTACCGTCCGCCAGGTGGACGGTCATAAAGCCGCCGCCGCCGATGTTGCCGCAGCAGGGGTTCACCACCGCTTGCGCATAGCCGACCGCCACGGCGGCGTCGATGGCGTTGCCGCCCATCTTCAGGATATCCACCCCGACCTGCGAAGCCAGATGCTGCGAGGTGACCACCATGCCGTTTTTGGCTTCCACCGCTGGGTTGGATGCCGCATACAGGCTGCCGCTGACCAGCAGCGCCGCCATGGTCAGGGGTTTGCTCCATTTCTGTAAAAACATAGTTATTCCTACCCTGTCAGTTTTTTATTGTGTTGTGTTTGCTTGCCGCTGTTCGCTTGCAAAGCGCGAGCCAGCGTTATTGATAGTAGCCGCAGATGGGCATTCACGCGGCGAACTGGGCGGGAAATGTGAGCGGAAACAGGGAAATAAAGCACTGAAGGCGGGCGGTCTGCCCCAAAAAGGGGCATAAAAAAACCGGCCGCGTGGGCCGGTTGATTCACTATCAGGCTGAAATTACAGCTTGGCAGCGTTTTCAGACAGGTATTTTGCCACGCCGTCTGGGGAAGCGCCCATACCTGCTTTGCCTTTTTCCCACTGAGCCGGGCACACTTCACCGTGCTCTTCGTGGAATTGCAGCGCGTCAACGGTACGGATCATTTCGTCGATGTTACGGCCGATTGGCAGGTCGTTAACAACCTGAGCACGCACGATGCCGTCTTTGTCGATCAGGAAGGAGCCGCGCAGCGCAACGCCAGCTTCCGGGTGTTCGATGCCGTAAGCTTTCTGGATTTCACGCTTAACGTCAGCAACCATTGCGTATTTCACTTCACCGATGCCGCCTTTGTCGACAGGGGTTTTACGCCATGCGTTGTGGACGAATTCTGAGTCGAAGGAAACGCCAACCACTTCAACGCCACGCTTCTGGAACTCTTCATAGCGGTGATCGAAAGCGATCAGCTCGGAAGGGCATACGAAGGTGAAGTCCATTGGCCAGAAGAACAGCACGGCTGGTTTACCGTTCAGGTGCTTCTTCAGGTTGAAGTTTTCAACGATTTCGCCGCTACCCAGTACGGCAGCTGCAGTGAAGTCAGGGGCTTGACGAGTTACCAGGACCATAATTACTCCTGTAATAGGTGTTAAAGGGTGGATGTAAAAACAAGGGCCAGTATAGGGGCCACGACTTGGCGAATAAAGGGCAAAAGACCAATCGATGAGATAGCTTTTACCTATTAAATTCATTAATTAAATTTGACAGGCTTTAAAAATAACCTTTTCCCACAAAAGGGCAAGCGGCAAAGCGTAAATTCTTGCAAGGCGCGGCAATTTCAAACGCTTGAGCTTGACCTCAGAGCGTTTTTTCCTTCGCCTGCTGCATCATTTGCGGATAAAACTGCCAGAATTGTGTTTCAAGCTGATGATAGTGTCGCTCGACGTCGGCGAACGAGCCTGCCAGGGCATCGAGGCGCGGACGGCGGCTGGCCATGCCCTGCAATACCCGGGCGATGAACGGCAATTCGGCGTAGCGTTCCAGCCAGCGTTCCGGCCACAGATAGCCGTTCAGGTTCTGAAAACGCGGCGGCGTGAGCGGCAGGTAAGGTTCGATCTGGCTGCGGGCTTCCTGGGTAAACTGGTGCAGGTCGCGTGAGGGCTCCAACTGCTGCCAGTGGCGCGCCAGAAAATGGTCCCACACCACGTCGAGGGTAATTGGCGCCACGCGGCGGTAGGGGGCGCTGAAATAGTCGCGGCAGGCTTTCACCTGCGGCAGGCTGTCGGTCAGCACGTCGACGCGGCGGTGCATCATGATGCCGGCCACCACGTCGGGCTGGTAGTCGGCGGCAGGGTTGCCACGCACGAAATCGGCCAGCAGGTTGCCCAGCAGCGAGCTGTCCGCCAGCATGGCCAGGTGAAGATGAGCGAGAAAATTCATCCCTCAACTATACCCGAAGTCAGGCAAATCCTCCTTATTTCTTGCCGCTGACCGCCCCCGGCTTTAGACTAGGCCGCCTGTTTTTTACCAACCAGCCATAAATTGAAGAAGTGAATACCCATGCGCGTCGCTGATTTTTCGTTTGAACTTCCCGAATCCCTGATTGCCCACTATCCCCAGGCCGAACGCAGCGCATGCCGCCTGCTGCAGCTGGACGGGCCGAGCGGGGCGCTGACGCACGGCGTATTCACCGATCTGCTGGATAAGCTGGAAGCCGGCGACCTGCTGGTGTTCAACAATACCCGCGTGATCCCGGCGCGCATGTTCGGCCGCAAGGTCAGCGGTGGCAAGATAGAAGTGCTGGTGGAGCGCGTGCTGGACGACCATCGCGTGCTGGCGCACGTGCGCGCGTCGAAAGCGCCCAAGCCGGGCGCCGAGCTGCTGTTGGGGGATGATGAGAGCATCGCCGCTACCATGGTGGCGCGCCACGAGACGCTGTTCGAGCTGCGCTTCAACGACGAACGCGATGTATTCACCCTTCTCAACGCGGCCGGCCACATGCCGCTGCCGCCTTATATCGCTCGCCCGGATGAAGACGCCGACCGCGAGCTGTATCAGACGGTCTACAGCGAGAAACCGGGGGCGGTCGCCGCGCCGACCGCCGGCCTGCACTTCGACGAACCCTTGCTGGCGGCGCTGCGCGCCAAAGGCGTGGAAATGGCGTTCGTGACGCTGCACGTCGGCGCCGGCACCTTCCAGCCGGTGCGCGTGGAAACCATCGAAGATCACGTGATGCACGCCGAATACGCCGAAGTGCCGCAGGACGTGGTCGATGCCGTGCTGGCCTGCAAGGCGCGCGGCAAACGCGTCGTGGCGGTAGGCACCACCTCGGTGCGCTCGCTGGAAAGCGCCGCGGCGGCCAGCAAAGAGGCGCTGATTGCGCCGTTCTTCGGCGATACCAGCATCTTTATCTATCCAGGTTATCACTACCAGGTGATCGACTCGCTGGTGACCAATTTCCACCTGCCGGAATCGACCCTGATCATGCTGGTATCGGCCTTCGCCGGCTATAAAAATACCATGAACGCCTATCAGCAGGCGGTGGCCGAGCAGTATCGCTTTTTCAGCTACGGCGATGCGATGTTCATCAGCCGTAACCCGCAGGCGGAAAACGAGTCCGTCGGCGGTTAATTTCCCGGGCTGCGCCCACGGTGCGGCCCCGTTTCAACGACATCAGACTGTTTCTCTGATGCTGGAGGCTTTGTGAAGTACGAACTACAAACTACCGATGGCCGCGCACGCCGCGGCCGCCTGATTTTCGACCGTGGCGTGGTGGAAACCCCGGCCTTTATGCCGGTCGGCACCTACGGCACGGTCAAGGGCATGACGCCGGAAGAAGTGAAAGAAACCGGCGCGCAGATCCTGCTGGGCAACACCTTCCACCTGTGGCTGCGCCCTGGCCAGGAGATCATGAAGCTGCACGGCGATCTGCACGATTTCATGCAGTGGCCGGGCCCGATCCTCACCGACTCCGGCGGTTTTCAGGTGTTCAGCCTGGGGGCGATGCGCAAGATCAAAGAGGAAGGCGTGTACTTCCGCAACCCGATCAACGGCGACAAGGTGTTCCTGAGCCCGGAAAAATCGATGGAAATCCAGTATGACCTGGGTTCCGACATCGTGATGATCTTCGACGAATGCACGCCGTACCCGGCCGACTGGGACTACGCCAAGCGTTCGATGGAAATGTCGCTGCGTTGGGCGCAGCGCAGCCGCCAGCGTTTCGACGAGCTGGAAAATAAAAATGCGCTGTTCGGCATCATTCAGGGCGGCGTTTACGAAGATTTACGTGATGTTTCCGTCAAAGGGCTGGTGGATATCGGCTTTGACGGGTACGCTGTGGGCGGCTTGGCTGTAGGCGAGCCGAAAGAGGATATGCATCGCATTCTTGAACACGTTTGCCCGCAAATTCCGGAAGATAAGCCACGCTATTTGATGGGCGTCGGCAAGCCGGAAGATTTGGTGGAAGGCGTGCGCCGCGGCATCGACATGTTCGACTGCGTCATGCCGACCCGCAACGCCCGCAACGGCCATTTGTTCGTGACTGACGGTGTGGTAAAAATCCGTAATGCCAAGCACAAGGATGATACTTCTCCGCTGGATAAGGACTGTGATTGCTACACGTGTCGCCATTACAGCCGCGCCTACTTGCACCATCTCGACCGTTGCAACGAAATATTGGGTGCTCGACTGAACACAATTCATAACCTGCGTCACTACCAGCGCCTGATGGCGGGTTTACGCCAGGCTATCGAAGAGGGTAAATTAGAGCAGTTTGTTGCGGATTTCTATGGTCGGATCGGCAAGCCGATTCCGCCTTTAAACGCTTGATCTAATAATTGATAACTTAATGAGGGAATTTCAATGAGCTTTTTCATTTCTGACGCCGTCGCATCCGCAGGGGCTCCGGCTCAGGGAAGCCCGTACTCTCTGATCATTATGCTGGTGGTGTTCGGCCTGATCTTCTACTTCATGATCCTGCGCCCACAGCAGAAACGCGCGAAAGATCACAAGAAGCTGATGGACTCCATCGGTAAAGGCGACGAAGTGCTGACCACCGGCGGCCTGATCGGTCGTGTGACCAAAGTGGCCGACACCGGCATCATCGCCATCGCGCTGAACGACACCACGGAAGTGATGATCAAGCGTGACTTCGTGGCGGCCGTTCTGCCGAAAGGTACCATGAAGGCCCTGTAATCTTTTTTCCCGAAGGGAATTGCCGTGCTAAACCGTTATCCTTTGTGGAAGTATCTGATGTTGATCGTCGTGATCCTCGTCGGTCTGCTTTATGCGCTTCCCAACATCTACGGTGAGGATCCGGCCGTACAAATCACTGGCGCGCGCGGTGTCGCCGCCAGTGAAACTACGCTGGACCAGGTCCGTACCGTATTAGAAAAAGACAACATCGCGAGCAAGTCGATTGCGCTGGAAAATGGCGCTATCCTGGCTCGCTTTAAAGATCCTGACGTTCAGCTGCGCGCCCGCGAAGCGCTGGTGACCGAGCTGGGTGACAAATTCGTCGTGGCGCTGAACCTGGCGCCGGCCACGCCGACCTGGCTGGCCATGCTGGGCGCAGAACCGATGAAACTCGGCCTGGACCTGCGCGGCGGCGTGCACTTCCTGATGGAAGTGGACATGGACACCGCGTTGAGCAAGCTGCAGGAACAGACCATGGATACCCTGCGCAGCGAGCTGCGCGAGAAGGGCATTCCTTACGCGTCTATCCGCAAGCTGGACAACAACGGCGTGGAAGTTCGCTTCCGTGACGATGCGGCTCGCGACCAGGCCATCAGCTACATCGGCCCGCGTCAGCGCGATCTGGTGCTGTCCGCCAACGGCGCCAACACCATGAAAGCGAACCTGACGGACGCCCGTCTGAGCGAAGCGCGTGAATACGCCGTCCAGCAGAACATCACTATCCTGCGTAACCGCGTCAACCAGCTCGGCGTCGCCGAACCGCTGGTGCAGCGCCAGGGCGCTGACCGCATCGTGGTCGAGCTGCCGGGCATTCAGGACACCGCGCGTGCCAAAGAAATTCTGGGCGCCACCGCGACCCTCGAATTCCGTCTGGTGAACACCAATGCGGACGCCACCGCGGCGGCCAATGGCCGCGTGCCGGGCGATTCCGAGGTGAAATATACCCGCGACGGCCAGCCGATCGTGCTGTACAAGCGCGTGATCCTGACCGGTGACCACATCACCGACTCCACCTCGAGCACCGACGAATACAACCAGCCGCAGGTTAACATCTCGCTGGATAGCGCCGGCGGCACGTCCATGTCCAACTTCACCAAGGACAACATCGGCAAGCCGATGGCGACCCTGTTCGTGGAGTATAAGGACAGCGGTAAGAAAGACGCCAACGGCCGTGCGGTGCTGGTGAAACAGGAAGAAGTGATCAACGTGGCGAACATTCAGTCGCGTCTGGGCAACAGCTTCCGCATCACCGGTATCGGCAACCCGAACGAAGCGCGTCAGCTTTCGCTGCTGTTGCGTGCGGGTGCGCTGATCGCGCCGATTCAGATCGTTGAAGAGCGCACCATCGGTCCAACCCTGGGTCAGCAGAACATTACCCAAGGTCTGGAAGCCTGTCTGTGGGGCCTGGTGGCGTCCATCGTCTTCATGGTGGTCTGGTACCGTAAGTTCGGCGTGATCGCCACCACGGCGCTGGTCGCCAACCTGGTGCTGATCGTCGGCGTGATGTCCCTGTTGCCGGGGGCGACGCTGACCATGCCGGGCATTGCCGGGATCGTGTTGACGCTGGCGGTGGCGGTCGACGCCAACGTACTGATTAACGAACGTATCAAGGAAGAGCTGAAGAATGGCCGGTCCGTTCAGCAGGCAATCCATGAGGGCTATAAAGGCGCGTTCTCCAGTATCGTCGACGCCAACATCACCACGCTGATCACCGCGGTCATCCTGTACGCAGTGGGCACCGGTTCGATCAAAGGCTTTGCGATCACCACCGCGATCGGTGTGGCGACGTCCATGTTCACCGCGATTGTCGGTACCCGTGCCATCGTCAACCTGCTTTACGGCGGCAAACGCATTAACAAGCTGTCTATCTGAGGAGTGCGTTGTGGCACAGGATTATACTGTTGAGCAACTCAACTACGGCCGTAAAGTCTACGACTTTATGCGCTGGGACTATTTGGCCTTCGGCATCTCGTTGCTGCTGTTGGTCGCGTCGATCGTCACCATGTCGGTGCGCGGGTTTAACTGGGGTCTGGATTTCACCGGCGGTACGGTGATTGAAATCAACCTGGAGAAGCCGGCTAACCTTGACCTGATGCGCGACACGCTGGAGAAGGCCGGGTTCCAGGATCCGATCATCCAGAACTTCGGCAGCAGCCGCGACGTGATGGTGCGCATGCCACCGGCGACCGGCACCGCAGGCCAGGAACTGGGCAACAAGGTGATCGGCGTGATCAACGACTCGGTGGATAAAAACGCCACCGTGAAGCGCATCGAGTTCGTCGGCCCGAGCGTGGGCAGCGAGCTGGCGCAAACCGGCGGCATGGCGCTGCTGGTGGCGTTGATCTGTATCCTGATCTACGTCGGTTTCCGCTTCGAATGGCGCCTGGCGCTGGGGGCGGTTATCGCGCTAGCGCACGACGTGATCATCACGCTGGGCGTGCTGTCGCTGTTCCACATCGAGATTGACCTGACCATCGTCGCTTCCCTGATGTCGGTTATCGGTTACTCGCTGAACGACAGCATCGTGGTCTCCGACCGTATTCGTGAGAACTTCCGCAAGATCCGCCGCGGTACGCCTTACGAGATCATGAACGTGTCGTTGACCCAGACGCTGAGCCGTACGCTGATGACTTCCGGTACTACCCTGATGGTGGTGCTGATGCTGTACATCTTCGGTGGCGCGATGCTGCAAGGCTTCTCGCTGGCGATGCTGATCGGCGTGTCGATCGGTACCGTTTCCTCCATCTACGTCGCGTCCGCGCTGGCGTTGAAGCTGGGGATGAAACGCGAGCACATGCTGCAGCAAAAAGTGGAAAAAGAGGGCGCGGATCAGCCTTCGATTCTGCCTTAACCGCCGCAGTATTCAGCGAAATGAGAAGGAGCGCCAATGGCGCTCCTTTTTTTTTGCTTTGGGTTTCAGCGTTGCTGCACCACCGCCGGTTGGGCGGTGGCCACCAGACTGTGCAGACGGATATAGCCGAGCTGTTCCGGCGTCAGGCCGCTGAAGCGTAGCTCGAAGTCCTGACCGGGTTTCGGCAGCAGTGAGTCGGCGCTGGCGATCGGTTGCGACAGTGCTTCGGCGGTCAGCGGCCGGCCGGTGGCCTCATCCAGTTGACCCCATTCCACCACCGCGTTGAACGGCGGCAGCGTAGCCTGTGAGAGGATGCGCACATGCAGCTGCGCCTGCGTGCCGTTGGCTTCGCTCTTGATGTGGCTCAGCGAAACGCTCAGTTCGCCGATGCTGCTCTGCAAACGGGCAGCGCTTCGAGCCGCCGGCAGCAGGTAGACGCCATTGTCGGAGTGCTGATTGAGCAAATTCTGCCGCTCCAGTGCGGTGGTTTGGTCGGTCAGTACGCTCACTTTCTGGTTCAGCGCGGCGACCTGATGGCGCAGCTGAGGCACGGCGGTGTTGTGCGCGCAGCCCGCCAGCAAAATGGCGGCGGCGAGCAGGGCGATTTTAGGGTAACAGGTTGTCATGACGGCGATTTCCTATGCTGAGTCTCCTGCTATCAAGCTTAGTCCGCATAGTGGTGAAAGTCATATCGCTGCCACCTTCCCGCCGCCTGTCGCAACAAATGGCCGCCGCCCTTTGTTGTGGCTGCACTTCGGGTTAAACTGCATTTATCTATAAAAAACGTTTATCAGGACGTGTTATGCATTGCCCTTTCTGCGCCGCCGTTGATACCAAAGTCATCGATTCCCGCCTGGTGGGGGACGGTTCGCAAGTGCGCCGCCGCCGCCAGTGTCTGGTATGCAATGAACGCTTCACCACCTTCGAGGTGGCCGAGCTGGTGATGCCGCGAGTGATTAAAAGCGATGAGGTGCGCGAGCCGTTCAACGAAGACAAACTGCGTCGCGGCATGCTGAAAGCGCTGGAAAAGCGCCCGGTCAGCTCGGACGATGTGGAAAACGCCCTTAATCATATCAAATCCCAACTGCGCGCCACCGGCGAACGCGAAGTGCCGACCAAGTTAGTCGGCAATCTGGTGATGGACGCGCTGAAAAAGCTGGATAAGGTGGCCTACATTCGCTTCGCGTCGGTGTACCGCAGCTTCGAAGACGTGCGCGAGTTCGGTGAAGAGATTGCCCGCCTGCAAGACTAAAGGATCTTTCATGCATCACGACGAATTTTACATGGCGCGCGCCTTCGAACTGGCGCGGCTGGGGCGTTTCACCACCGCGCCCAATCCGAACGTCGGCTGCGTTATCGTGCGCGACGGCGAAATTGTCGGTGAAGGCTATCATCTGCGCGCCGGCGAGCCGCATGCGGAAGTGCACGCGCTGCGCATGGCGGGCGACAAGGCGCGCGGCGCCACCGCCTACGTGACGCTCGAGCCGTGCAGTCACCACGGCCGCACGCCGCCCTGCGCCGATGCGCTGGTGGCCGCCGGCGTGACGCGGGTGGTCGCGGCGATGCAAGATCCCAATCCGCAGGTGGCGGGGCGCGGGCTGTACAAGCTGCAGCAGGCCGGCGTCGAAGTCCGTCATGGCCTGATGCTGGCCGAGGCCGAAGCGGTCAACCTGGGCTTCCTCAAACGCATGCGCACCGGTTTCCCCTATGTGCAGCTGAAGCTGGGCGCGTCGCTGGACGGCCGCACGGCGATGGCCTCCGGCGAAAGCCAGTGGATCACCTCACCCGAAGCGCGTCAGGACGTGCAGCGCCTGCGCGCGCAGAGCGCCGCCATTCTCAGCACCAGCGCCACCGTGCTGGCGGACGATCCGTCGCTGACGGTGCGTTGGGATGAGCTGGACGCCGAGACGCAGCGCCTCTATCCGCGCGAAAATCTGCGCCAGCCGCTGCGCATCCTGCTCGACAGCCAAAATCGCATTACCCCGCAGCACCGCGTGGTGCAGCAGCCGGGCGCTACCTGGCTGGCACGCCTGCAGGCGGATGAACAGGCCTGGCCGCAAGAGGTTGAACAGTTTATCTGCCCGGCGCACGGCGGCGGCATCGATCTGGTGGTGATGATGATGCTGTTGGCCAAGCGCCAGGTGAATTCAATCTGGGTAGAGGCGGGCGCAACGCTGGCCGGCGCGCTGCTGCAGGCTGGCCTGGTGGATGAGCTCATTTTGTACATCGCGCCGAAACTGTTGGGCGATAATGGCCGTGGCCTGTGTCATCTGCCGGGCCTGGAACGGCTGGCCGACGCGCCGGAATTCGTCTTTAGTGACGTGCGTCAGGTTGGCCCCGATCTGCGTTTGCGCCTGCGGGCGAAACACTGAATCTCGCGCCCGCGCGCCGGTTTTACAAAAGCGCCGCGCAGGCGATGAAAGAATATGATAGAATCCGCCCCCCTGCGGGGTATTGAACCCATTTTTAAGGAAAGCCCATGAAAGTTATCGAAGGTGTTGTTGCTACTCCAAATGCCCGTGTGGCGATCGCAATTGCACGTTTTAACAATTTCATCAACGACAGCCTGCTGGAAGGTGCCATCGACGCGCTGAAACGCATTGGTCAGGTTGCTGACGACAACATCACCGTTGTCTGGGTCCCGGGCGCTTACGAGCTGCCGCTGACGGCGAGCGTATTGGCCAAAACCGGCAAATACGACGCGGTTATCGCGCTGGGCACCGTTATCCGTGGGGGCACCGCGCACTTCGAATATGTAGCGGGCGAAGCCAGCTCCGGCATCGGCAACGTTGCGATGAATGCCGAAATCCCGGTTGCCTTTGGCGTGCTGACCACCGAAAGCATCGAACAGGCGATCGAACGCGCCGGCACCAAAGCGGGCAACAAGGGCGCTGAAGCCGCGCTGACCGCACTTGAAATGATTAATGTTATCAAAGCTATTAAAGCCTGAATTTAGTTAAGGGGAATTCCGTGAAACCTGCTGCTCGTCGCCGCGCTCGTGAGTGCGCTGTTCAAGCGCTTTACTCTTGGCAGTTGTCTAAAAACGACCTTGCCGATGTTGAACACCAGTTCCTGACGGAGCAGGATGTCAAAGATGTTGACGTCGCCTATTTTCGCGAGTTGCTGTCCGGCGCGGCAGTGAATGCAGGTATGCTGGACGAACTGATGGCGCCTTACCTGTCGCGTCAGCTCGAAGAGCTGGGCCAGGTGGAGCGCGCGGTGCTGCGCGTCGCGCTGTTTGAACTGAAAATGCGCGAGGATGTCCCTTATAAGGTGGCGATTAACGAAGCGATCGAGCTGGCGAAAACCTTCGGCGCGGAAGACAGCCACAAGTTTGTGAACGGGGTGCTGGATAAAGTGGCGCCAACCCTTCGCAAGAAAAAGTAAAACATTAAGGCCGGCATTCCCGGCCTTAATTTCTTCTAGTGGAATATCGATATGGCATGCGGCGAATTTGACCTCATTGCCCGCTATTTTGACCGGTTTAAGCGCGTGCGCCGGGATGTACAGTTGGGCATTGGAGATGACTGCGCACTGCTGGCAGTGCCGGAAAAACAGCTGGTGGCCGTCAGTACCGATACACTGGTGGCGGGCATTCACTTCCTGCCGGACATCGATCCGGCCGATCTCGGTTACAAGGCGCTGGCGGTCAATCTGAGCGATCTGGCGGCGATGGGCGCCGATCCTGCGTGGCTCTCGCTGGCCCTGACCCTGCCGGAGGTGAACGAGCCGTGGCTGAAGGCCTTCAGCGACAGCCTGTTCGATCAGCTCAACTATTACGGCATGCAGCTGATTGGCGGTGATACCACGCGCGGCCCGCTGAGCATGACGTTGACCATTCAGGGGCTGATCCCGGCCGGCCGGGCGCTGACCCGCAGCGGCGCGCGCATCGGCGACTGGATCTATGTGACCGGCACGCTGGGCGACAGCGCCGCCGGTCTGGCGATCCTGCAGGATCGCCTGGCGGTGACGGATGCGGCGGCGCGCGATTATCTGGTCGCGCGTCATCTGCGGCCGCAGCCGCGGGTGTTGCAGGGGCAGGCGCTGCGCGATCTGGCCAGCTCGGCGATCGACATCTCCGATGGCCTGATTTCCGATCTGAAGCATATCCTGAAGGCCAGCGACTGTGGCGCACGCATCGTACTGGACGAGCTGCCGATGTCGCAGGCGCTGAGCAGCCACGCCGATGCCGAGCAGGCGCTGCGCTGGGCGCTGGCGGGCGGCGAAGATTATGAGCTGTGCTTCACCGTGCCGGAGATCAACCGCGGTGCGCTGGAAGTGGCGCTGAGCCACCTCGGAGCCGACTACACCTGTATCGGCCAAATTGGCCCGCTGTCTGAAGGTATTCGCTATTATCGCGACGATGAGGCGGTAGAGCTGGACTGGGCCGGCTTCGATCATTTCAACGCGGAGCCGGGCACCGATGGATGAAGCCAAGCGCCGGCTGCGGATGAGCAATCCGTGGCACCTGCTGGCCACCGGTTTTGGCAGCGGTTTGTCGCCGGTGATGCCGGGCACCATGGGATCGCTGGCGGCGATCCCGTTCTGGCTGCTGCTGATCCAACTGCCGTGGCAGCTTTACTCGCTGGCGGTGATGTTCAGCATTTGCATCGGTGTCTATATTTGCCATCGCACGGCAAAAGACATGAAGGTGCACGATCACGGCAGCATCGTCTGGGACGAGTTCGTCGGCATGTGGATCACGCTGATGGCGTTGCCGGTCAACGATTGGCGCTGGGTCGCCGCCGGTTTCGTCATCTTCCGCATTCTGGATATGTGGAAGCCGTGGCCGATCCGCTGGTTCGACCGCAACGTGCATGGCGGCATGGGTATTATGGTCGACGATATCATCGCCGGCGTGCTGTCCGCCGGCATCATCTACCTGATTGGGCACCACTGGCCGATCGGGCTGTTCTGACAGACGGGCGCGCTGTTTCGCGCCCGCTTCTCTTTATTCAAACCCTGTCACCCGGTGCGGCACGTAAGCCGTCTCCAGTTCCGCCACCTCTTGCGGCGACAAACTCAAATCGACTGCGGCGATGGCGTCGTCCAGCTGTTCGCTGCGCGAAGCGCCGACGATCGGTGCGCTGACCGCCGGCTTGTTCAGCAGCCAGGCCAGCGCGATCTGCGCGCGTGACACGCCGCGTTCGTCGGCGAGGCTGGCGACGCGCTCGGCGATAATGGCGTCAATGCCTTCGGTTTCCTCGTACAGGCTCTTGCCGAACTGGTCGGAAACCAGCCGCGCGGTGGTTTCGCCCCAGGGGCGGGTCAGGCGGCCGCGCGCCAGCGGGCTCCACGGCAGCACGGCGATGCCTTCGGCGGCGCACAGCGGGTGCATCTCGCGCTCTTCTTCGCGCTGGATCAGGTTGTATTGATCCTGCATGCTGACGAAGCGCGTCCAGCCGTGCAGATCGGCGGTATACAGCGCCTTGGCGAACTGCCAGGCGTACATCGAGGAGGCGCCGATGTATCGCGCCTTACCGGCTTTCACCACGTCGTGCAGCGCTTCCAGCGTCTCTTCCAGCGGCGTTTCGTAATCCCAGCGATGGATTTGCAGCAAATCGACATAGTCGGTGCCCAGACGCCGCAGGCTGTCGTCGATGGATTGCATGATCTTGGCGCGCGACAAACCGCGCTCCAGGTTGCTCAGCGGGAAATACACCTTGGTGGCGATCACCACCTCCTCGCGGCGCGCATAGTCGCGCAGTGCCCGGCCGAGGATCTCCTCGCTGCTGCCGTCGGAATAGCTGTTGGCGGTGTCGAAAAAGTTGATGCCGGCTTCCAGCGCCTGTTTCAGCAGCGGACGGCTACTCTCTTCAGGCAGCGTCCAGGCGTGATTGCCGCGGTTCGGTTCGCCGTAGGTCATGCAACCCAGGCAGATGCGCGAGACGTTCAGATCGGTGTTGCCCAGTTTCAGGTACTTCATGCTTGCCTCCCATTCACAGCTCAGACAGTAACTGTAGCGCGGATCCCGAAGGGCGGAAACGAAAACGCCCCCGAGAGCGGAGGCGTTTTTTCAGGCGCGGGGGCTGATTACTGCGCCAGCCAGGTTTCGATTTGGCGCTGAATGCCGGCGGCGTCCAGCCCCAGATCGGCGCGCAGCTCTTCCTGGCTGCCCTGCGAGACGAAGCTGTCCGGCAGGCCGAGGTTCAGCACCGGCACCGGGCGGCGTTTGGCCATCAGCAGTTCGTTAACGCCGCTACCGGCGCCGCCCATGATCGCGTTCTCTTCCAGCGTGACCAGCGTTTCATGGCTGGCGGCCAGTTCGAGCACCAACTGCTCGTCCAGCGGTTTGACGAAGCGCATGTCGACCAGCGTGGCGTTGAGCGCTTCCGCCGCTTGCGCGGCCTCCGGCAGCAGGGTGCCGAAGTTGAGAATGGCGATCTTTTCCCCCTGACGGCGCACCACGCCTTTGCCGATCGGCAGCAGGCTGAGCGGCTCCAGCGCAGCGCCGGTGCCGGTGCCGCGCGGATAGCGCACGGCGCTCGGGCCATCGTTATAGTGATAGCCGGTATACAGCATCTGCCGGCATTCGTTCTCGTCGCTTGGCGTCATGATCACCATGGTCGGGATGCAGCGCATGAACGACAGATCGAACGCCCCCTGATGGGTCTGGCCGTCGGCGCCGACGATGCCGCCGCGATCGATGGCGAACATCACCGGCAGGTTTTGGATCGCCACATCATGGATCAGCTGATCGTAGGCGCGTTGCAGGAAGGTGGAATAGATCGCCACCACCGGCTTGTAGCCGCCGATCGCCAGCCCGGCGGCGAAAGTGACCGCGTGCTGCTCGGCGATCGCCACGTCGAAATATTGCTGCGGGTAGTCGCGAGAGAACTGCACCATGCCGGAGCCTTCGCGCATCGCCGGCGTGATCGCCATCAGCGAGCTGTCTTTGGCGGCGGTTTCACACAGCCAGTCGCCGAAGATTTTCGAATAGGTCGGCAGACCTCCGGCGCTTTTCGGCAGCGTGCCGCTGGCGGGATCGAACTTCGGCACCGCGTGGAAGCTGATCGGATCCTTCTCCGCCGGCGCGTAACCACGGCCTTTCTTGGTCATGATGTGCAACAGCTGTGGGCCTTTCAGATCGCGCATGTTTTTCAACGTGGCGACCAGGCCCTGTACGTCGTGCCCGTCTACCGGGCCGATGTAGTTGAAGCCCAGCTCTTCGAACAGCGTACCCGGCACCACCATGCCTTTCAGGTGCTCTTCGGTGCGTTTCACCAGCTCCTTGATCGGCGGCACGCCGGCCAGCACTTTCTTGCCGCCTTCGCGCAGGGTGGAGTAAAGCTTGCCGGACAGCAGCTGCGCCAGGTGATTGTTCAGCGCGCCGACGTTTTCCGAGATCGACATCTCATTGTCGTTCAGCACCACCAGCATGTCCGGATTGATGTCGCCGGCGTGGTTCATCGCTTCGAACGCCATGCCGGCGGTGATGGCGCCGTCGCCGATCACGCACACCGTGCGGCGGCCTTTGCCTTCACGCTCTGCCGCCACCGCCATGCCGAGGCCGGCGCTGATCGAGGTCGATGAGTGGCCGACCGACAGCACGTCGTATTCGCTTTCGGCGCGCCACGGGAAGGGGTGCAAGCCGTTCTTTTGCCGAATGGTGGCGATGCGGTCGCGACGGCCGGTCAGAATTTTGTGCGGGTAGGCCTGGTGGCCGACGTCCCACACCAGATGATCGAACGGCGTGTTGTAGACGAAATGCAACGCCACCGTCAGTTCGACGGTACCCAGCCCGGAGGCAAAGTGGCCGCTGGAACGACTGACGCTGTTCAGCAGGTATTGCCGCAGCTCATCGCACAGCTTCGGCAAGCTCTCTTTGGGCAGCGAGCGGAGTTCCTCGGGGTTTTCCGCTAGCGCCAGGGTTGGGTATTTGGCTATATCAAGACTCATTCGATACTCATATCAGAGGAGTTAACGTCACACGTTAATTGTCGCGTTCAATAATGAAGCTGGCTAACGCTCGCAATGGCGCTGTGTTATAAGATTGCGCTGCCAAAGTGTCCAATGCAGCTAATGCTTCCTGATAGAGATCCCACGCTTTTGCTTTCGCGCTGTCAAGCCCGAGTAACGCCGGGTAGGTACTCTTTCCGTGTTGTTGGTCCGCTCCCTGGCGCTTGCCGATTTTCTCAGTCTCGCCGACAACGTCCAAAATGTCATCCTGAACCTGGAACGCCAGGCCGACCGCGGCGGCGTAACGATCCAGCTGCGGCAGCGCCGCTCGCCCGGCTTCGCCGGCGCTCAGCGCGCCCAAGCGCACCGCCGCGCGGATCAGCGCGCCGGTTTTGTGGCGGTGGATCTGCTCTAGCGCCTGCAGATCGACGCGCTTGCCTTCGGCTTCCAGATCCAGTGATTGGCCGCCGCACATGCCGGCTACGCCGCTGGCGGTCGCCAGTTCGGAGACCATCGCCAGCCGATCGCGCAACGCCACGTCAGGCATTTCGGCATCGGCCAGGATCGAAAACGCCAGCGTTTGCAGCGCATCGCCGGCCAGGATCGCGTTGGCTTCGCCGAATTTAATGTGGCAGGTCGGCTGGCCGCGGCGCAGATCGTCGTCGTCCATCGCCGGCAGATCGTCGTGGATCAGCGAGTAGGCATGAATGCATTCTACCGCTGCCGCCGGCGCATCCAGGTTGCTCAGCGACGCGCCGAACATCTGGCCGGTGGTGTAGACCAGGAATGGCCGCAGGCGCTTGCCGCCCAGCAAGGCGCCGTGACGCATCGCCGCCACCATGTTGCCGTCGTTGAACGGCAGCGGGGCGATGAAGTCCAACAGCGCGCGATCGGCACGCTGGCGGAAAATCTGCATTTGATCGGCAAAAGCGGCCGATGGGGCGATCTCAGACATGTCGGTTACTCGGTATCCGGTGTAAAAGGCGTCAGCGCCGCATCGTCGGCGCTGTCGTTAAGGAGTATCTGCACACGCTGTTCCGCCTGTTGCAGTTTCTGCTGGCCTTGACGCGCCAGCTGTACGCCACGTTCGAACTCGTTCAGCGCGTCTTCCAGCGGCAATTCGCCTGACTCCAGACGCGTCACGATGCTTTCCAGCTCGCCGAGGGCGCTTTCAAAGCTGGCAGTTTGCTCTGTACTGGCTGATTGTGCTGGTTTTTTCGGCATAATTTTCTTTTTACGTCATCATGTGAACCGTGGCGCCAGAGCCTATCCTAGCGGATCTTGATTAGCAAATCATGGCGCTCATGTGTGGTTTTGTGCGCAGAGCACGGCGATATGGTGATATACTCCGCGCCGTAATTCTTATCTGACAACAAAGACCGCCATGAAGTTTATCATTAAATTGTTCCCGGAAATCACCATCAAGAGCCAATCTGTGCGCTTGCGCTTTATCAAGATTCTCTCGACCAATATTCGCAACGTCCTGAAGCAGTATGATGAAACGCTGGCGGTCGTCCGTCACTGGGATCATATCGAAGTTCGCGCCAAAGATGAAAACCAGCGGCCGATCATCGCCGACGCCTTGACGCGCATTCCCGGCATCCACCATATTTTGGAAGTGGAAGACCGCGCTTATACCGACATCCACCACATCTTCGAGCAGACGCTGGAAGCCTACCGCGCCCAGTTGGAAGGCAAAACCTTCTGCGTGCGCGTCAAGCGCCGCGGCAAGCAGGCGTTCAATTCGCAGGACGTGGAGCGCTACGTCGGCGGCGGCCTGAACCAGCATATCGAGAGCGCGCGCGTTAACCTTAGCCGCCCGCAGGTCACGGTAAATCTGGAGATTGAAGACGACAAGCTGATGCTGGTCAAACGCCGCCTCGAAGGCATCGGTGGTTACCCGGTCGGCACCCAGGAAGACGTGCTGTCGTTGATTTCCGGCGGTTTCGACTCGGGCGTATCCAGCTATATGTTGATGCGTCGCGGTTGCCGCGTGCACTTCTGCTTCTTCAACCTGGGCGGCGCTGCGCACGAGATCGGCGTGAAGCAGGTGGCACATTATCTCTGGAATCGCTTCGCCAGTTCGCACAAGGTGCGCTTCGTCGCTATCGACTTCGAGCCGGTGGTGGGCGAGATCCTGGAGAAGGTCGACGACGGCCAGATGGGCGTGGTCCTCAAGCGCATGATGGTGCGCGCCGCTTCGCAAGTAGCCGAACGCTACGGCGTGCAGGCGCTGGTGACCGGTGAGGCGCTGGGGCAGGTCTCCAGCCAGACGCTGACCAACCTGCGCTTGATCGACAATGCGTCCGATACCTTGATCCTGCGTCCGCTGATCTCGCACGATAAAGAGCACATCATCAAGCTGGCGCGCGAAATCGGCACTGAAGACTTCGCCAAAACCATGCCGGAATATTGCGGTGTGATTTCGAAGAGCCCGACGGTAAAAGCCGTCAAGGCCAAGATCGAAGAGGAAGAGAGCCACTTCGATTTCAGCATTCTTGACCGGGTGGTGAGCGAGGCGAAGAACGTTGATATCCGCTCTATCGCCGAACAGACGCAGGAACAGGTGACCGAGGTGGAAACCGTCGCGGCCTTTGGCGCCGACGAGGTGATCCTGGATATCCGCTCCAACGACGAGCAGGAAGAGAAACCGCTGCAGCTGGAACAGGTTGAAGTGAAAGCGCTGCCGTTCTACAAGCTGAGCACCCAGTTTGGCAATCTGGACCAGAGCAAAACCTACCTGCTGTACTGCGAGCGCGGCGTGATGAGCCGCCTGCAGGCGCTGTACCTGTTGGAGCAGGGCTTCAACAACGTGAAGGTTTATCGCCCGTAACGCACGGAGCGGCATCAACGAGAAGGGCTGAACCGATGTTCAGCCCTTTTTTTATCGGCAAGCCGCTCAGTCGCGGAAGTCGTACATCCCCGGGATCAGCACCAGCTGCGCGGCGATCTCCGCCGCCTTGGCTTTACCAAGCAGCAGGTCTATCAGCTTCAGCGCGAACTCCATCGCGGTGCCCGGCCCCTGGCTGGTGAGCAGGTTGACGCGGGCATCGTACACCACGCGGCGCTCCATCCATTTATCCGCCGGTATCTGGTCTTTCAGGCCCGGGAAGCCGGTCATGTTGCCGATCGGGAACAGATCGTGGTGTTGCAGCACCAGCGCCGGCGCCGCGCAGATGGCGGCGACGATGTTGCCCTGCAGATGCATTTGCCGCACCTTCTCCACCAGCAGCGGGCTGTCGCGGAAGCATTCCGCGCCTTTCAGGCCGCCGGGCAGCACGATGGCGTCGAACGGCTCATCGACGATCGCCACCAGCGGCGCGTCGGCCAGCAGCTTGACGCCGCGCGAACAGACGATAGTCAGCTCGCCGTCGCCGGCAACGCTGGCGGTAGTGACTTTTACGCCCGCCCGCACCAGCAGGTCGATGGTGGTGACGGCTTCGGTTTCTTCGCTACCAGGTGCCAGGCAGACCAGCGCCGATACGCTCATATTCATTTTCCTTTCGTTTAATCAATTCAAACAGCCGCGCATTCTCCGGCAGCGTGAGGCCGTGGCTGCGCGCGCGGCGCAGCAGGTAACCGGTGATGTAGTCGATCTCGGTGTGCCGCTGGCTGCGGATGTCCTGCAGCATCGACGAAATGTTGTCGGCGGTGCTGTGGATCACGTCCATCACGTATTGCATCAGGCCTTCACAGGAGGTGTGGTAGCCCTCCATCGCCATCACGCTGGCGACTTCACGGCACAGCGTTTCGATCTGTTCCGGGTAACGCTGCAGGTCGCCGTTGCGGCAGCCGTACAGCGCCGTCAGCGGGTTGATCACGCAGTTGACCGCCAGCTTGCGCCAGTTGGCCGAGGCGATATTGTTGTGCCAGGCGACGTCAGGCAGTGCCTGATGCAGCACTTCCGCCAGGTGGCTGAGGTGTTGGGCGGCCGGCGAGGTTGGGCCGATGTGGGTGATGCCGGTGGCGACGTGGATAATGGTGCTGCCTTCGTGGCGCGCAGCGTGGGTGGTGGTGCCCTGCAGGATGGGCTGGCCGTTCGGCGGCAGCTCTTCCTGGGTGCCCATACCGTTGTGCAGCAGCAAAATAGCGCACTGGGGGTTCAGCTTCGGCAGCAGCGTGCTGACCGCGCTGGACACCTGCCAGGCTTTTAGCGTCACCAGCAGCAGCTCGCTTTGCGCAAGATGCTCCGGATCGTTGGTGGGCAAATTGCGATTGAACGAGACGCCTTCCGGCTCTATCACGTTCACTGCGCAAAAAGGCTGTGGCACTCTTAGCCATCCCTGTACATCGTGGCCCTGCTGATACAGCCGGGAGAGCCACAGTTGTCCGAGCGCGCCGCAACCAAGAATGGTTATTTTCATTCAGTCTCCTTGGAAACACGGGAATACCGCTCAATTACCGTGAATTAACTATAGGCTTTATGGCAGCCCGAAGCGCTATCCCTGCGTGCGTTCAGCAGATTTTGTCTGAGGCGGCAAAGCGGTTATCATGCTCGGCATCAAAATCGCCTAAGCTATTAGGCACTCATTCAGGAGGAAGAAGTATGCCATCTTTCGACATCGTTTCCGAAATTGATATGCAGGAAGTGCGTAACGCCGTTGAGAACGCTACCCGCGATCTCGGTACCCGCTGGGATTTTCGCAACGTGCCGGCCAGCTTTGAGCTAAACGAGAAAGACCAAAGCATCAAGGTTGCCACCGAGTCTGATTTCCAGGTGCAACAGCTGCTCGACATTCTGCGCGAAAAGCTGAGCAAGCGCAGCATCGACGGCGCTGCGCTGGAGATCCCGGAAGAGTTTACCCACAGCGGCAAAACCTACAGCGTGGAAGCCAAGCTGAAGCAGGGGATTGAAACCTCTGTGGCGAAGAAAATCGTCAAGCTGATCAAAGACAGCAAGCTGAAGGTGCAGGCGCAGATCCAGGGTGAAGAAGTACGGGTGACCGGCAAGTCACGCGACGATTTGCAGAGCGTGATGGCGCTGGTGCGCGGCGGCGATCTGGGGCAGCCGTTCCAGTTCAAGAACTTCCGCGATTAATCTCTACGGGGCCGGCATTGCCGGCCCTGATTCTTTACAGCGAATTGACCAGCGCTTCCAGCTGACCGCGATTGGTCTGCTTAGTATCCACCTTGACGTAGGCGCTGCGCTCTTCCGGCACGACGATCGCCTCGGCCACACCGGGCTGCGCCTTCAGGCGGCTTTCCAGCGCCGAATCCTTCACCGCCAGTTCCGACAGCGTAATGCGCAGGCTGCTGACATACGGCGGCTCTTTCATGGTGCTGCTGACCAGGAACCAGACTGCGGCCAGCACGGCGCCGGCGATAAACACCAAGCCCGCCCCCTGCAAACCGTACAGCCAGCCTCCGAGGCTGCCGCCGATCGCCACGCCGATAAACTGGCTGGTGGAGTAGACCCCCATCGCGGTGCCCTTGTAGCCGGCCGGTGATTCTTTGCTGATCAGTGAAGGCAGAATGGCTTCCATCACGTTGAAGGCCATGAAGAACAGCTGCACGCCGGCGATGATGCCCCATAGATGAGCGCCGGAGAGCCACAGCAGCACTTCGGCGCAAAACAGCACCGCCACGCAGCCCATAAACACCTGCTTCATGCGGCGATATTTTTCGGCATAGATGATGAACGGCACCACGGCGGCGAACGACACCAGCATGGTCACCAGGTAGACGATCCAGTGTTCGCTGGCCGCCAGCCCGGCTTTCTCCATCGCTAGCGGCAGCGCCACGAAGCTCGACATCAGCAGGATATGCAGGCACATGATGCCGAAGTTGAGCTTCAGCAGGCGCGAGTTGCTCAGCACTTTGCGGAAGCTGCCGCGCACGATGCTGGACTCGCGGTTCAGCAGATGGGTATCGGCGGAAGGTACTACTGCCAGAGTGATGACGATGCCGGCCAGCGCCAGCACGGCGATCATCCAGAACAACGCATGCAGGCCCAAGGCATGGGTGATGATGGGGCCCAGAACCATGGCGATGGCGAAGGTGATACCGAAGCTGACGCCGATGAACGCCATCGCTTTGGTGCGGTTCTGCTCGCGGGTCAGATCGGAGAGCAGCGCCATTACCGCGGCGGCGATGGCGCCGGAGCCTTGCAACGCGCGGCCGAGGATCACGCCCCAGATAGAGTCAGTGACGGCGGCGATCACGCTGCCGAGGGCAAAGATCAGTAGGCCGCCGACGATCAGCGGCTTGCGGCCTATGCGATCGGACACCAGGCCGAACGGGATCTGAAATACCGCCTGTGCCAGGCCGTAAATGCCGATGGCGATGCCGATCAGCGCTTCGCTGGCGCCGTTGAGCGCCATGCCGTAGGTGGTCAGCACCGGCAGTACCATAAACATGCCGAGCATGCGCAGGGAGAATACGGTGCCCAATCCCCAGGTGGCGCGGCGCTCCTGCGGGGTCATTGAATTATCGTTCACATCAAACCTCGGTAAAAACCATGCCATCAGACGTTGCGACAGCGCCTGATGGCATGATTTCTGTAAAGCTGCGTCATTTTAGTGTGCAGGGCAGGGGGGGTAAATCGAATGTTGTTTAACAGATATTACAGTTTGGCCGCTTTTCGGCGTGACAAATAAAATGGGCCGCAAAAGCGGCCCATTCACAGATGATTTGGCTTACCAAACGTAGGTCACCAGCGCTTCAGGCGCCGCCGTGGCGCTGAAGTCGATCGACATCATCACGCTCAGCGAGGTGATGGCGACGATGGAGAACACGAACAGTTTACGCGCCCAGACGCTGTCGTTTTCGGTCTTGTAACCGCGCAGCGCCATGCCCAGCCACCATACGCTCACCGCCGCAGCGACGATCAGGTACTTGTAGCCGGCATAACCTACCAGGGTCAGCATCAGCGTGGCGATCATAAATGCCAGGATGTAGACCGTGATGTGGTTCTTGGCGACGGAAATGCCTTTTACCACCGGCAGGACCGGAATGTTGGCCGCCTGGTAATCTTTAAAGCGGAAGATAGCGATCGCATAAGAATGCGGCATCTGCCACAGGCTAAAGATAGCCAGCAGGATCAACGCGCCGGCGTCGAACTCGTTGGTCACCGCGCAGTAGCCGATAACCGGCGGCGCGGCGCCCGACAGGCTGCCGATCAGCGTGCCGTAGACCGAGTGGCGTTTCATGTACAGGCTGTAAACGCCGACATAAACCACGAAGCCCATCACCGCCAGCCACATGGCCAGCGGGTTGGCTGCGATATACAGCAACGCAAAGCCCACAATACCCAAAGCGGTCGCATAAACCAGGGTGACACTCGGCGCGATCAGGCCTTTTACCAGCACCCGATTCTTCGTTCTCTCCATTTTCTTGTCGATGTCGCGGTCGATGTAGTTGTTAAACACACAGCCCGACGCGACCACCAACGAGACACCCACCAGGGTGGCGAGAAACAGGGGATAGTCGATGCTCCCTTTGGAAGCGAGCAGGAATCCCCCGACGACAGAAATTAAATTGCCGAAAATAATTCCTGGTTTAGTGACTTGCAGGTATTGCTTAATCATCACGTGCAGCTCAGCTCTTAATCGACCATCATATTGATGTTGAGGTTGTACATAATCCAGAGTGAACCTACAACAACGATACCGATGATCATAGCGGTGAACAGCAATGCCACCAGGTTCCAGCGCTCTTCCGATGAGGTGTTCATGTGCAGGAAGTAAACCAGGTGAACAATCACCTGGATAACCGCCATACCGACAACAACCGCCAGGATGGTGGAATGAGAGGCGGAGCCGTTCATTACCATCGCAAATGGAATTACCGTCAGGATGATCGACAGGATAAAGCCGATCAGGTATGACTTCACGCTGCCGTGGCTTGCGCCGCCGTGAGAGGTTTCATGGGATGAATGGCTCATTACATAACCCCCAGCAGGTAGACAACGGTAAATACGCAGATCCAGACCACGTCCAGGAAGTGCCAGAACAGGCTCAGGCACATCAGGCGGGTTTTGTTGGTCGCGGTCAGGCCGAACTTGCTCACCTGAATCATCAGCACGATGATCCAAATCAGGCCAGAAGTCACGTGCAGACCGTGGGTGCCGACCAGCGCGAAGAAGCTGGACAGGAACGCGCTGCGATCCGGACCGAAGCCTTCGGCGATCAGGTGATGGAATTCATAGATTTCCATCGCCACGAAGCCCAGACCAAACAGGAAGGTCAGGAACAACCAGGTGTTTACACCGCCAACTTTACCTTTGTTCATGGCGATCATCGCCATGCCGTAGGTGATGGAGCTGAACAACAGCAGGAAAGTTTCGACCAGGACAAACTTCAGGTCGAAGATGTCTTTGCCTGAGGGACCGCCAGCGGTCCCGTTCACCAGGACTGCATAAGTCGCGAACAAGCTCGCAAACAAAATACAGTCGCTCATCAGGTAGATCCAGAATCCGAAGACTTTGGTCTCTCCTGCGTCGTGGTGCCCATGCTCTGCATGGGCTGCGTTATGATTGGTCAGAGTTTCAGTTGACATGGTTCACGCCTGCTTTACGGATTTGTTCGTAGTGTTGGTTCTCAATGCGCTCGATTTCATCAACCTGCACATAGTAGTCAACATCGTGATCGAAGCTCTTGCCGATCCAGACAACGATCATACCGATGAAGCCAGCCAGAGCCATCCACCAGATTTCCCAAATCATTGCGAAACCGAATACCAGGCTGAAGAAGGCGATGATAACGCCGGCGCCGGTGTTCTTAGGCATATGAATCGGTTCGTATTTAGCCGGTTTCTTATACGCTTCGCCTTTTTCTTTCATGTCCCAGAACTCATCACGGTCATGGATCTGTGGCACTACGGCAAAGTTATAGAATGGCGGTGGAGACGAGGTTGACCACTCCAGAGTACGAGCACCCCATGGGTCACCGGTCAGATCGCGGTTCTGTTCGCGGTCACGGATACTGACGAAGATCTGGGTCAGCTGGCACAGGATGCCGCAGGCGATCAGCGCCGCACCGCCGGCTGCAACCAGCAGCAGAGGGTGGAACTCAGGGTTGATGTTCTGGCTGATACGACGGGTCATGCCCATAAAGCCCAATGCGTACAGCGGCATGAAGGCGGTGAAGAAGCCGATGATCCAGAACCAGAACGCGCGGATGCCCCATTTTTCGTTCAGCGTGAAGCCGAAGGATTTCGGGAACCAGTAGGTCAGGCCCGCGAAGCAACCGAACACCACGCCGCCGATGATGACGTTGTGGAAGTGAGCGATCAGGAACAGGCTGTTGTGCAGCACGAAGTTCGCGCCCGGTACCGCCAGCAGAACGCCGGTCATACCACCCACGGAGAAGGTGATGATGAAGCCAACGGTCCACAGCATCGCGGAGTTGAGCTTGATACGGCCCTGATACATGGTGAACAGCCAGTTGAAGATTTTCACCCCGGTCGGGATGGAAATGATCATGGTGGCGATACCGAAGAAGGCGTTAACGTTCGCGCCGGACCCCATGGTGAAGAAGTGGTGCAGCCAGACGATGAACGACAGAACGGTAATCGCGATGGTTGCCCATACCAGTGAGGTATAGCCGAACAGGCGTTTTCTGGAGAAGGTTGCGGTTACTTCGGAGAACACGCCGAACACCGGCAGAACCAGGATATACACCTCTGGGTGACCCCAGGCCCAAATCAGGTTGATGTACATCATCATGTTGCCGCCCATATCATTGGTGAAGAAATGGGTGCCCAGATAGCGATCCAGGGTCAGCAGCGCGATGGTGACGGTCAGAATTGGGAAAGAAACGATGATCAGGACGTTAGTACACAGTGCCGCCCAGGTGAACACCGGCATCTTCATCAGAGGCATGCCAGGGGCGCGCATCTTCAGAATGGTGGCGAAGAAGTTCACGCCGGTCAGCAGGGTACCCAGACCGGAAATCTGCAGACTCCAGATCCAGTAATCGACCCCGACGCCAGGACTGTACTCTTTACCCGACAGCGGCGGATACGCCAGCCAACCGGTCTGAGCGAACTCACCGACCCCCAGGGAGATGTTGATCAGCACAACGCCCACCACGAAGAACCAGAAGCTCAGGGAGTTCAGGAACGGGAAGGCAACGTCGCGCGCACCGATTTGCAGCGGCACCACGACGTTCATCAGGCCGACCACGAAAGGCATCGCCATGAAGAAGATCATGATAACGCCGTGCGCGGTGAAGATCTGGTCGTAGTGGTGCGGCGGCAGGAACCCGGCTTCGCCGGCGGACGCCAACGCCTGCTGGCTACGCATCATGATGGCGTCGGCGAAGCCGCGCAGCAGCATGACCATCGCCACGACGATGTACATGATACCAATTTTTTTATGGTCGACCGAAGTCAGCCATTCGCTCCACAGCCACTTCCATTTGCCGAAATAGGTCAGCAGCGCCAGCACTGCCAGGCCCCCGACAATAATTGCGGCTACGGTGACCATGATGATCGGTTCGTGGTACGGAACCGCATCAAGTGTTAATTTTCCCAACATCAGTTATTCCTCGGCTCCGGCGTGAGCAGCATGTTCACCCATGTCCATACCTTGGCTCATGTCCATGCCTTCGTGCGCGCCAGCGCCCTTGTGCATATCCATGTCGCCCATGAATTTGGCAATTGTTTCTTTGAACAAATTCGGTTTGACAGCGGCAAAGTACTCAACCGGGTTGTTTTCACTCGGCTCTGCCAGTTTGTTAAAGTCGTCGGTGGTGTTCAGGTTTTTAGACGATGCCTTCACCTTGGCCACCCACTGATCGAAGTCGCCTTCGGTCGGGGTAACGATCGCGGTGAATTTCATACCGGAGAAGCCTGCGCCGCTATAGCTGCTGGAGATGCCCTTGTAGGCACCGGCTTCGTTGCCGATCAGGTGCAGTTTGGTCTGCATGCCGGCCATCGCATAAATCTGTCCACCCAACTGCGGGATAAAGAACGAGTTCATTACCGAGTTAGAGGTGATCTTGAATTCGACTGGAACATCTTTCGGGAAAGCCAGCTCATTAACCGTCGCAATGCCTTGTTCCGGGTAGATGAACAGCCATTTCCAGTCGAGCGACACCACTTCGATCGTCATCGGCTTCTTGTCGGTGACAATCGGCTTGAACGGGTCGAGTTCGTGGGTAGTCTTCCAGGTAATGGTGCCAAGGATGGCGATGATAATGATAGGAATGGTCCAGACGACCGCTTCGATCTTGTTGGAGTGGGCCCAGTTCGGACTGTACTTGGCGTCTTTGTTGGAAGCGCGATACTTCCAGGCAAAGGCGAACGCCATGAAGATAACTGGCACCACCACGATCAACATCAACGCGATTGCAGTGATAATCAGTGTCCGTTGCTCAACACCAATTGCTCCTTTGGGATTCATCAAAACCATATCGCAACCACTGAGCAATACAGTGGCTGCGATTAATGACAGCATCCCAATACTTTTATTGTATTTCTTAAGTCTCATCTAACGACCTCAATAACAAAGGCTCAATTGTCGTTTCATGTGTGCGGGCATTTTACGGGAAGGTTGCAGTACTGTAAACATGCTTAAGGGAGTGTCAGCGGCTTGTTGACACTTTCTGTTAAGGGGGTCACAGATGTAACCCTGCGTGACAATTTACTAATGACAACAACGCGTTGGCACGCTGAATCGTGACGAGCAGCCTGTATGTTAAGGAAAACTAAAGGTATGATGAATTTGGCGAAGAAATGCGCGGCGGGGAAATACGCAGAAAAGGTTTATTTAATGTAAAATAATTGTGTCTTAAAGGTGAATTTAATTTTATTTCCGAGCGCCGCAGTCGGATAAAAAAATAATTTCCGCGCCGATTATCTTTTTTTAGCGAAATAAATATACCCTCGGATCGCTTTTTTTTCGGCCGGCGAAATCGCCGGCCGGTCAGGTTATGCCAAACGGGTGCGGCGCAACGCCAGGTAATCCAGCGTGCTGCCCATTGCGACGCCGAGCAGGCTCAGCGCGGCGCCGACCTGCAGCAGCCGATCGGCCAACAGCGGTGCCTGTGCCCAGTCCAGCGCATTGGCGATCAGCAACAGCAACCACAGACCCAGCAACGAACAGCCTAGCGTCAGCAAGCGCAGCGCCCAACGGTAAGATTCTGAAAACTCGGTGCGCGGCATAAAGTCACCATGCTGCTGGGTGTGTTCCAGCGTCTGGCGGCAGATGCCGAGCAACAGCAAGCCTGGCAGGGCGGCGGCGATCGAGAACAGATAGAACAGCGGCCAACCATGGGCTTCGACGAACCAGCCGGCGATCGGGCCGACATAGACGCGTCCTACGGCGGACAACGCCGACAGCAGCGCGAACTGAGTGGCGGAGAACGAGCGGTTGCACAGCGTCATCAGCAGTGCCACGAAGGCCGCGGTGCCCATACCGCCACACAGGTTTTCGAGGAAGATGGCGCTGCCCATGGTGAGCAGACTCTTGTCGGTCACCGCCAGGATCCAATACCCGAGGTTGGAGACTGCCTGCAGGACGCCGAACAGCATGAGCGCACGGAACAGGCTGAGACGCTGCATCAGCACACCGCCGAACAGGGCGCCGACGATGGTAGCGAACAGGCCGAGGGTTTTGTTCACCAGCCCGACTTCACCGGCGTCGAACCCCACGCCGCGGATCAGGAACGTGGTGCTCAGGCTGCCGGCGAAGGCGTCGCCCATTTTGTACATCACGATCAGCAGCAGGATCAGCCAGGCGTTGTTGCGGCCGAAGAAATCGCGCAGCGGCGCGACGACCGCCTGTTCCATAGTGCGCGGCGCCGGGATGCTTTCGTCCGGCTCCGGCGCCAGCAGCGTGGCCGCCACGCCGATCAGCATCAACCCGGCCATCAGCCAGTAGGTGGCTTGCCAGCCGAAATAGCGATCCGCCAGCCACAGCGCCAGGCCGCCGGAAACCAGCATCGCCAGCCGGTATCCCAGCACCGATATCGCCGCACCCGTGCCGCGCTCTTCGGCTTTCAGCAGGTCGGTTTTATAAGCGTCGAACACGATATCTTGCGAGGCGGAGCAGAACGCCACCAGCACCGCCAACGCCGCCAACCACCACAGGTGCTGCGCGGGCTGCATGAAGCCCATCGCCACGATCGCGACCACCAGCAGCAGCTGGCTGATCAGCAACCAACCGCGGCGCCGTCCAAGGAACGGCGGGGTATAGCGGTCCATGAACGGCGACCAGAGGAATTTGAAGACGTAGGCCTGGCCCACCAGCGAGAAAATGCCGATGGTCTTCAGATCGATGTTTTCAACGGTCATCCAGGCTTGCAGCGTGCCGGAGGTCAATGCCAGCGGCAGACCCGACGCGAAGCCCAGCAGCAGCAGAATGGCGGAGTTACGCTGGGTGAAGATGTTCAGATAGTGTTTCGACATGAGTTCCCTGTCTGCGCCGCCCGATCCGCCGGGCGGCGCAAGGTGCGGTGATTAGCGCGCGTTTTGCTTGATGAAATCGTTGACGCTGGTGTCCTGTGCCATGTCGGCGATCACGTCGCCCAGCACGGAGTTGACGGCGTCGGTGATCTTCTCGTTGGTCGCCGTGAAGGCGCCCTGCACGTTATAGGTCGAGCGGTAATTCTTCACCTGCTTGTTGCCGTTCTTCGCCTGGGCGATGATCGAGATGTCGGCTTTGGTGGTGATGTTGTAGCGCAGGTTGCCTTCGGAGACGTCCGCGTACAGGTTATTGACGACGATCTGCAGCGCCACCGGGCCGTCGGCGCCGATCATGTAGCCGCGTGCGCCCATCTGTTTCTCCAGCACTTCCTGCAGCAGGAAACGCAGATCGCGCGATGGCGTCAGCGTGACCAGCTGGCCGTCGCGGTTTACCTTGGCCAGCGCCTGGTCGGTACGCTGATCCGCACCGTTGATGCTGACGGTGATGCCCTGCAGGGTAGGATCCTGCTGCGGCAGAACGATTTTCGGCGTGACGTTCAGGGTGTTGCTGCTGGTTGCGCAGCCGGCCAGCAGCAGGGCGGCCAGCAAAGGAAGACAAAGTTTCTTTAACATGTTTTCTGTCTCATTCTCGATGGATTTAGCAATAATCAGAGTGGGATAGCCGACAACAAATTGCCGACATCATAGCATCGCCGCCGTGCGGTGGAAGCGCGGAAGGCGCCAGAGTGACAAATTTTTACCTGCCGTTGATAAAAACACGCTTTTTTGTCCCGCTCAATCGGATAATCCCCCAAGCGACGGGGATAGCGCTCATCATTTGACCGCAGAAAAGAGAAATTTGTCCCTGCGATGGTCTAAACGGGGGAAAACCGGCTAATATTGAACTAGATGGGCACGGTCCTCTGCCGGTGTTGTAAGGAGATCCTATGATTCGCGAGCAAATAGAAGCAAAGTTAAGGGCGGCGTTTGAGCCCGCGTATCTGGAAGTCGTTGATGAAAGCTATCGTCATAACGTTCCGGCGGGTTCAGAAAGCCATTTCAAAGTGGTATTGGTCAGCGATCGCTTCGTCGGCGAACGTTTTTTGACGCGTCACCGCTCCATCTACGGGGTATTGTCGGAAGAGTTGGCCGATGGCGTACACGCGCTGGCGCTGCACACCTATACGCTCAAGGAGTGGGAAGGGTTGCAGGATACCGTGCCGGCCTCGCCGCCGTGCCGCGGCGCTGGGACGCTGGCCTGAGGGGGAAATTTTCAGGTATCAGTGGAACTTTGCCCTTGAATTAGGGTATTACTACTGACGAATTTTGAAACGGCCTGCGGGCCGTTTCTGTTTTTGACGACGACACGGCCGACGCGCAATGTGGCCAACGTTCGGTCTGTTTTGGCGGCCTTTTGGCGATCGAATCGGCAAAAGTGTGAGTTTTAGCGCGCCTGCGCCGCCTAGCTTTCCTCGACTCGCCACGCATGCGCCGCTATAATGTCGCGTCTTATTTTTCCGGAATGGTTTCGGGACGCTTCTGTCATCAGGGAACTCGGTTCTTATCTGTAGCCGTCCTGGTTCTTGGAACGGAGTTGACCGAGCACTGTGATTTTTTTGAGGTAACAAGATGCAAGTTTCAGTAGAAACCACTCAAGGCCTTGGGCGCCGTCTCTCTATTACTGTACCGGCTGATACTATCAAGCAGGCGGTGAAGAAAGAGCTGATCAACGCAGCGAAAAGTGTGCGTATCGACGGCTTCCGCAAAGGCAAAGTGCCGATGAACATCGTGGAACAGCGTTACGGCGCTTCTGTTCGTCAGGACGTGCTGGGCGAAGCGATGCAGCGCAGCTTCGTTGATGCGATCATCAAAGAAAAGATTAATCCGGCCGGCGCACCAAACTACGTGCCGGGCGAGTACAAAGAAGGTGAAGACTTCACTTTCGCCGTTGAATTCGAAGTGTATCCAGAAGTTGAGCTGAAAGGCCTGGAAAACATCGAAGTTGAAAAACCTGTGGTCGAAGTGAACGACGAAGACGTCGACGCGATGCTGGACACCCTGCGCAAGCAGCAGGCGACCTGGAAAGAAACCGATCGCGCAGCGGAAGCTGAAGATCGCGTGACCGTTGACTTCACCGGTTCTATCGACGGTGAAGAGTTCGAAGGCGGCAAAGCGTCTGACTTCGTGCTGGCAATGGGCCAGGGCCGCATGATCCCAGGCTTCGAAGAAGGTCTGGTCGGTCACAAAGCGGGCGAAGAGTTCTCCATCGACGTGAACTTCCCGGAAGATTACCACGCGGAAAACCTGAAGGGCAAAGCGGCCAAATTCGCTATCGTGCTGAAGAAAGTTGAAGAGCGCGAACTGCCGGAACTGACCGAAGAGTTCATCAAACGTTTCGGCGTGGCGGACGGTTCCGTTGCCGGCCTGCGCACCGAAGTTCGCAAGAACATGGAGCGCGAGCTGAAAGGCGCCGTGCGTAACCGCATCAAGTCTCAGGCGATCGATGGCCTGGTGAGCGCGAACGAAATTGACGTGCCTGCTGCCCTGATCGACGGCGAAATCGACGTACTGCGTCGTCAGGCTGCACAGCGTTTCGGCGGCAACGAGAAGCAAGCGCTGGAACTGCCACGCGAGCTGTTTGAAGAGCAAGCGAAACGCCGCGTAGTGGTTGGCCTGCTGCTGGGCGAAGTGATCAGCACCAACGATCTGAAAGCTGACGAAGACCGCGTGAAGACGCTGATCGAAGAAATGGCTTCTGCCTACGAAGATCCAAGCGAAGTCATCGAGTTCTACAGCAAAAACAAAGAGCTGATGAACAACATGCGCAACGTGGCTCTGGAAGAGCAAGCGGTTGAAGCCCTGCTGGCAAAAGCGAAAGTGACAGAAAAAGCCACTACCTTCAGCGAGCTGATGAACCAGACTCAACAGGCGTAATGCCGGCGTGCCGGGCGCAATGAACGGCGCCCCCGGTTTCGCCTGGCGAACCGGCGCCCGATGAAAAAGCCCGCAACCTCAGGTTGCGGGCTTTTCTTTTTGCCACGTTGCTGATTAATCTCAGGTTAAACGGGGCAATATGCACTATATTTACCCTGTTGCCTGGGGAACTGGCTGGCATGATAACGGTCAGATTAACGGCATCGTTTTCGGCGCGAGGAGAAAATCGGCCTCTGGGCTTGAAATCGCGCCGGGCTCCCCCAATCTGTAAAGAATAATTCTGGGGCTGTTTGCCAAAGTGCGCGGGATGAAATAACCGTCGGGTACGTGTGGCGCGGGTCGAATGCTTGAGCATAGTCATCATGGCCGTTCTCAAGTAGAATCGGCGTATTAGGGTGACACCCTGGCCGCCAAGGCAATTTCTATTAGGAGACGGTAATGTCATACAGTGGCGAACGAGATCAATTTGCACCGAACATGGCGCTGGTGCCGATGGTGGTAGAGCAGACTTCACGCGGGGAGCGTTCTTACGACATCTATTCCCGCCTGCTGAAAGAGCGCATCATTTTCCTGACCGGCCAGGTGGAAGATCACATGGCCAACCTGATCGTGGCGCAAATGCTGTTCCTCGAAGCGGAAAGCCCGGAAAAAGACATTTACCTCTACATCAACTCGCCGGGTGGGGTAATTACCGCGGGCATGTCGATTTACGACACCATGAAGTTCATCAAACCGGACGTCAGCACTATCTGTATGGGCCAGGCGTGCTCGATGGGCTCCTTCCTGCTGACCGCCGGCGCCAAAGGCAAGCGTTTCTGCCTGCCGAACTCGCGCGTGATGATTCACCAGCCGCTGGGCGGCTACCAGGGCCAGGCGACGGACATCGAAATCCACGCGCGTGAAATCCTCAAGGTGAAAGCGCGCATGAACGAACTGATGGCCGAGCATACTGGCCAGCCGCTGGAGCAGATCGAACGCGACACCGAGCGCGATCGCTTTATGACCGCGGAAGAAGCCGTGGAATACGGCCTGGTTGACGGCATTCTGACACACCGCAGCTAGAACCACGCGGCGCCGATGGACTATAGTAATCAGAGTGGGCAGGGGCTCGCTCTGTTGTAGCCCCTCGGCGTTCCCGATATGAGTTTGGGCGCACTGCCGCCGTGATTTTCCTGCGGGACAAGACTAAAGAAGAGGTTTGACTGATGACAGATAAGCGCAAAGACGGTTCAGGAAAGCTGCTGTACTGCTCTTTTTGCGGCAAAAGCCAGCATGAAGTGCGTAAGCTGATTGCCGGGCCGTCAGTGTATATCTGCGATGAATGTGTCGATCTGTGTAACGACATTATTCGCGAAGAGATTAAAGAAGTTGCCCCGCATCGTGAGCGCAGTGCGCTGCCGACGCCGCACGAAATTCGCCACCACCTGGATGACTACGTCATCGGCCAGGAGCAGGCGAAGAAAGTGCTGGCGGTTGCGGTGTACAACCACTACAAACGCCTGCGCAACGGCGATACCAGCAACGGTATCGAGTTGGGCAAGAGCAACATCTTGCTGATCGGCCCGACCGGCAGCGGTAAAACCCTGCTGGCGGAAACGCTGGCGCGTTTCCTGGACGTGCCGTTCACCATGGCCGACGCCACCACGCTGACCGAAGCCGGTTACGTGGGCGAGGACGTGGAAAATATTATCCAGAAGCTGTTGCAAAAATGTGACTATGACGTGCAAAAAGCGCAGCGCGGCATCGTTTATATCGATGAAATCGATAAGATTTCCCGCAAGTCCGACAACCCGTCGATCACGCGTGACGTCTCGGGTGAAGGCGTGCAGCAGGCGCTGCTGAAGCTGATTGAAGGCACCATCGCCGCGGTTCCGCCGCAGGGCGGGCGCAAGCATCCGCAGCAGGAGTTCCTGCAGGTCGATACCTCCAAGATCCTGTTTATCTGCGGCGGCGCATTTGCCGGCCTGGATAAGGTGATCGGTCAGCGCGTCAACACCGGCTCCGGCATCGGCTTCGGCGCGACCGTCAAGGGCGAGTCCGAGAAGGCGACCGAAGGCGAACTGCTGCTGCAGGCCGAACCGGAAGACCTGATCAAATTCGGGCTGATCCCTGAGTTCATCGGCCGTTTGCCAGTCGTGGCGACCCTGAGCGAACTGAGCGAAGACGCGCTGATTCAGATCCTGAAAGAGCCGAAGAACGCCCTGACCAAGCAGTACCAGGCGCTGTTCAACCTGGAAGGCGTGGAGCTGGAGTTCCGTGACGAAGCGCTGAACGCCATCGCCAAGAAAGCCATGGCGCGCAAAACCGGCGCCCGCGGCCTGCGTTCCATCGTGGAAGGTGCGCTGCTCGACACCATGTACGATCTGCCGTCGATGGACAGCGTAGACAAAGTGGTGATCGACGAGTCGGTGATCGCCGGCCAATCCAAGCCGCTGCTGATTTACGGCAAGCCGGAAGCCCAGGCATCTGGCGAATAATTAGCCAGTCAAACCAGAGCGTTATCAGCAAAATGGGGGATTTCATCCCCCATTTCTTTTTCCTGCATTCTTGCCGTTGAATGTAAGAGATTCATCCCCATATACTCATTAACCAGATTTTATGAAACGTTAGATGCTTGCGTCTCATGAGATTCCCCCTCAACCTGGCGGAAATTAAACTAAGAGAGAGCTCTATGAACCCTGAGCGTTCCGAACGCATTGAAATCCCCGTCCTGCCATTGCGCGACGTGGTGGTTTATCCGCACATGGTGATCCCGTTATTTGTTGGCCGGGAAAAATCGATTCGGTGCCTCGAAGCCGCAATGGATCACGATAAGAAGATCATGCTGGTGGCACAGAAAGAGGCCTCAACGGATGAACCTGGCATTAACGACTTGTTCTCGGTTGGCACCGTAGCGTCGATCCTGCAGATGCTGAAGCTGCCGGACGGCACGGTAAAAGTGCTGGTCGAGGGGCTGCAGCGCGCGCGCATCACTACGCTGTCCGACAGCGGTGAGCATTTCGCCGCGCAGGCGGAATACCTGGAGTCGCCATCGATCGACGAGCGCGAGCAGGAAGTGCTGGTGCGCACCGCGATCAATCAGTTTGAAGGCTATATCAAGCTGAACAAAAAAATCCCGCCGGAGGTGCTGACCTCACTGAACAGCATCGACGACGCCGCGCGCCTGGCGGACACCATCGCCGCTCACATGCCGCTGAAACTCAGCGACAAGCAGTCGGTGCTCGAGATGTCCGACATCACCGAGCGTCTGGAATACCTGATGGCGATGATGGAATCGGAGATCGACCTGCTGCAGGTTGAGAAACGTATCCGCAACCGCGTCAAGAAGCAGATGGAGAAGAGCCAGCGCGAGTACTATCTGAATGAGCAGATGAAGGCGATTCAGAAAGAACTGGGCGAAATGGACGATGCGCCGGACGAGCACGAAGCGCTGAAGCGCAAGATCGATGCGGCGAAAATGCCGAAAGAGGCGCGCGAGAAAACCGAAGCGGAACTGCAAAAGCTGAAGATGATGTCGCCGATGTCGGCGGAAGCGACCGTGGTGCGCGGCTACATCGACTGGATGCTGCAGGTGCCGTGGAATGCGCGCAGCAAGGTGAAAAAAGACCTGAACAAGGCGCAGGAAGTGCTCGATACCGATCACTACGGCCTTGAGCGCGTCAAGGATCGCATCCTCGAGTACCTCGCGGTTCAGAGCCGCGTCAGCAAAATCAAGGGGCCGATCCTGTGTCTGGTGGGGCCACCGGGCGTGGGTAAAACCTCACTGGGGCAGTCGATCGCCAAAGCGACCGGTCGCCAGTACGTGCGCATGGCGCTGGGCGGCGTGCGTGACGAAGCGGAAATCCGCGGTCACCGTCGTACCTACATCGGTTCGATGCCAGGCAAACTGATCCAGAAGATGGCTAAGGTTGGGGTGAAGAACCCGCTGTTCCTGCTGGATGAGATCGACAAGATGTCTTCCGACATGCGCGGCGATCCGGCTTCCGCTCTGCTGGAGGTGCTGGATCCGGAACAGAACGTGGCGTTCAACGACCACTACCTGGAAGTCGATTACGATCTGTCCGACGTGATGTTCGTTGCCACCTCGAACTCGATGAACATTCCTGCGCCGCTGCTGGACCGTATGGAAGTGATCCGCCTGTCGGGTTACACCGAGGACGAGAAGCTCAACATCGCCAAGCAGCACCTGCTGCCGAAGCAGCTTGAGCGCAACGCGCTGAAAAAAGGCGAACTGACGGTCGACGACAGCGCCATCATCGGCATCATTCGCTTCTACACCCGCGAAGCCGGGGTGCGTAGCCTGGAGCGTGAAATCTCTAAGCTGTGCCGTAAAGCGGTGAAAACGTTGCTGATGGACAAGAAGCTCAAGCATATCGAGATCAACGGCGACAACCTGAAGGATTACCTGGGCGTGCAGCGCGTCGATTACGGCCGTGCGGATACCGAAAACCGCGTGGGCGAAGTCACCGGGCTGGCGTGGACGGAAGTGGGCGGCGATCTGCTGACCATCGAAACCGCCTGCGTGCCGGGCAAAGGCAAGCTGACCTACACCGGTTCCCTGGGTGAGGTGATGCAGGAATCGATTCAGGCGGCGCTGACCGTGGTGCGTGCGCGCGCGGAGAAATTGGGCATCAACGCCGATTTCTACGAGAAACGCGACATCCACGTGCACGTGCCGGAAGGGGCGACGCCGAAAGACGGCCCGAGCGCCGGTATCGCGATGTGCACCGCGCTGGTCTCCTGCCTGACCGGTAACCCGGTACGCGCCGATGTGGCCATGACCGGCGAGATCACGCTGCGCGGCCAGGTGTTGCCGATCGGCGGCCTGAAAGAGAAGCTGTTGGCGGCGCATCGCGGCGGCATCAAAACCGTGCTGATCCCTTACGAGAACAAGCGCGATCTGGAGGAGATCCCGGACAATGTTATCGCCGATCTGGAGATTCATCCGGTGCAGCGAATCGATGAAGTTTTGAACATTGCGTTGCAAAACCCGGCCTTCGGCGCACTGCCGGTAGCGGCAAAATAGTGACGAATCGCAAAAACCATTGATAAAACTTATACTGGCAAGCCATTTCGGACTTGCCAGTATTTTTTTGTACCGCTAAGTTAGATCTCTGTCGGCCCGCGTTTTGCCACCCAGTCGGTGGCTTGCCAAGGTTCGATGGGATTGATATAACAGCTGCGCTGTCGCAACCGTAGGGATTTTTCGGTGCGACGATAGAATTCTAGAGGGGATGATAGAGTGAATAAGTCACAACTGATCGACAAGATTGCCGCAGGTGCTGATATTTCCAAAGCGGCAGCGGGACGTGCTTTAGACGCAGTAATCGCTTCCGTTACCGACTCTCTGAAAGCAGGGGATGACGTGGCTCTGGTAGGTTTCGGTTCCTTCACCGTGCGTGAACGTTCGGCTCGTACCGGCCGCAACCCGCAGACCGGTAAAGAGATCAAAATCGCGGCAGCCAAAGTACCGGCCTTCCGTGCAGGGAAAGCGCTGAAAGACGCTGTAAACTGATTTAGCGTCTAACCGTTTAGCGTAACAGGGTTTTGTAATAAACAATCACCTGACGCAGCGGTGCTGGTAAGGTAAGATACAAGGCGCATCGGACTGATGCGCTTTTTTTATTTTTGTCGCAGGGAACGCGCCTGCACAAGGGTTGTTAATCCACATCACAGCGGAGTGTTGTCACACTATGATGGACAATTTACGCGCGGCTGCCAATCACGTCGTGCTCAAAATCATCCTGGCCCTGATCATCCTGTCATTCGTTCTGACCGGGGTGGGTAACTACCTGATCGGCGGCTCCGGCGATTATGCTGCGAAAGTAAATGGTCAGACGATCGAACGCGCTCAGCTGGAACAGGCTTTCCAAAGCGAGCGTAGCCGCATGCAGCAGCAACTGGGTGACCAGTTCTCCGCGCTGGCCGGCAACGAAGGCTACATGCAGCAGATGCGCCGTCAGGTGTTGTCCCAGTTGATCGACAACATGCTGCTCGACCAGTACGCCAAGAAACTGGGCCTGACGGTCAGCGACGATCAGATCAAGGACGCCATCCGTAAGGCGCCTTACTTCCAGACCAACGGCCAGTTTGATAACGCCAAATACCTCGACCTGATCGGCCGCATGGGCTACACCGCCGACAATTTCGCGCAGTCGATGCGTCAGCAATTGGTCAATCAGCAGGTGATCCAGGCCTTCGGCGATTCCGGCTTTGTGCTGCCGTCCGAATCGCAAGCCATGGCGGCGTTGGTGCTGCAGGAGCGCGACGTGCGCCTGGCGACCATCGATTTGAAAGCGCTGCAGGCGAAACAGAGCGCCGGCGACGACGAACTGAAGGCGTATTACGATCAGAATAAAAACAGCTTCATCGCTCCGGAGCAGGTGAAGGTGAGCTATATCCCGCTGGACGCCGCGTCCATGCAGGACAAGGTGAAAGTGAGCGAAGAGGACATCAGCGCTTACTATGACCAGCACAAGAGCAGCTATGGCCAGCCGGAGCGTAAAAACTACAGCGTGATCCAGCTGAAAACCGAGGCGGAAGCCAACGCGGCGCTGGACGAGCTGAAGAAGGGTGCCGATTTCGCCACCCTGGCGAAAGAGAAATCCACCGACATCATCTCACGCCGTACCGGCGGTGAGCTGGGTTGGCTGGAGCCGGAAACCACCGCCGACGAGCTGAAACAGGCTAACCTGACCGAGAAAGGGCAGCTGTCCGGCGTGGTGAAATCCTCTGTCGGTTTCCTGATCGTGCGTTTGAACGACATCGAACCTGAGAAACTGAAACCGCTGAGCGAAGTGCATGACGCTATCGCCAAGCAGGTGCAGCAGGAGAAAGCGGTAGACGCGTATTACGCGCTGCAGCAGAAGGTGAGCGAAGCGGCGACCAGCGACAACGAATCACTGGCCTCGGCTGAAGAAGCGGCCGGCGTGAAAGCGGCGCAAAGCGACTGGTTCACCCGCGACAACATTCCCGCCGCGCTGAACTTCAAGCCGGTCGTGCAGGCGATCTTCGACGGCTCGCTGATCGGCGAGAACGGCGCGCCGGGCAGCAACTCTGACGTTATCACCGTAGACGGCGACCGCGCCTTCGTGGTGCGCGTGAGTGGCCACAAGCCGGAAGGCATCGAGCCGTTCGACCAGGTCAAAGACCGCGTGGCAGATCTGGTGAAGCGCAACAAGGCGCTGCAGGCAGCGAAGCTGCAGGGTGAGAAGCTGCTGGTTGAGCTGAAGCAGGGCAAGGGCGACGAGGCGATGAAAGCCGCCGGCCTGAGCTTTGGCGCCGTGCAGAAGATGGCGCGCGCGCCGGAAGACAGCCAGCTGGTGGAGAGCGTGTTCGCGCTGCCGCACCCGCAGGATGGCAAACCGGTGTACGGCATGTCGCAGGATCGCCAGGACAACGTGGTGCTGATCGCACTCGATGCGGTGAAGCCAGGCACGCTGCCGGAAGACGAAATGAAAACCTTCGTCGGCAAGATGGAAGAGGGCGCGACCGGCGTTTCCTTCGATTCGCTGCTGGCGAGCCTGCGTAAAGAAGCCAAAATCAAAATGGGCGCCGCTGAGCAACAGCCGCAGTAATCGCCGCATTTTTCTGCAACGCAGTGCAACAAACAAAGGCCGCTTTCGCGGCCTTTTCCACATCTGATATCCGCCGATTGCTGAATATCCGCCGCCGCGGCAAGGTAGCCGTGCTGTCACACACAAGGAGGATACAGCATGCAACATACAGAGAAAAAAGCGTTATCAGGTTACCGTCATCACGTCAAAGCGGCGCTGACCGCGCTGTTGTTATGCCTCGCGGGGCCAGCCGCCGCGGTAGATAAAGCCGATGCGCCGGCGCCGATGCTCTCAACACCGGCGGGCAATGGCGGGCAATCGGTGATGACCAAGGCAACCGAAGAGGCGGCGGTCAGCATCAATCAGGCCACCGCCGAACAGCTCGCAGCGGCTCTGAGCGGTGTCGGTCTGAAGAAGGCGGAAGGCATCGTGCGCTACCGCGAACAGAACGGGCCGTTCACCCAGGTTGAGCAGTTGCAGGAGGTGCCGGGCATCGGGCCGGCGCTGTTCGAGAAGAACCGCACTCGGCTGAAAATGTGATCCCGGTCGCGGCTGCGTGGCAAAATGCCGCTGAGGCCGTGACTCCTCTGCTACATTTTACAGGTCTTACCAGTTTGGCGCGTTGACCAAACGGGCGAGGGAGCCTCTGCGGCTCCCTTTTTCTGTAATCACCAGGCAGGAGCGATCGTTCCCTATGCAAACCTTTATCAAAGTTCGCGGTTATCACCTTGATGTTTACCAGCACGTTAACAACGCCCGCTATCTGGAGTTTCTGGAAGAGGCGCGCTGGGAGTGGCTGGAAAACGAGGCCGGGTTCCGCTGGATGACGGAAAACAACATCGCTTTCATCGTGGTGAACATCAATATCAATTACCGCAGCCCGGCAGTATTGGGGGATAAGCTGCGTATCGACAGCCAGATGGTGCAGCTCAACGGCAAGAGCGGGGTGCTGAGCCAAAAGGTGACGCAGGATCCGGCGGGGACGCCGGTGGCCGACGCGCTGCTGACTTTCGTGTGCGTCGATCTGAAAACGCAGCGGGCGCTGCCGATTGAAGGCGAATTGCGCGAGCACCTGGAGGCGCTCACGCTGAAGGAAAACCCGCAGTAAACTCACGGGCGGCAGAGGTTGCCGCCGTCACTGCCTCAGGCCAGAGCGGCCTTCTGTTTCAACGCCGCCATCACTTCCGCCTGGTTGGCCCGGTATTGCATCAGGCCATTGGCGCGCAGGTTGCAGGCAGCGCATTCACCACAGCCGTCACCCTTGATGCCGTTGTAGCAGGTCAGCGTATCCTGCCGCACGCGATCCAACTGGTGGTAATAATCCGCCAGCGCCCAGGTCTCGGCCTTGTTCAGCCACATCAGCGGCGTTTCGAAGCGGATATCGCGGGCGATGCCCAGCGTCACCGCTTTGTTCAGTGCTTTAACGAACTCGTCGCGGCAATCCGGGTAGCCGGAGAAGTCGGTTTCACACACGCCCGTGATCACCGCTTCCGCTTCCACCTGGTAGGCGTAGATCGCCGCCAGCGTCAGGAACAGGATATTGCGGCCCGGCACGAAGGTGCTCGGCAACGCATTTTTCTGATTGGGATCGTAGGCGGGAACCGGAATATTGTCGCGCGTCAGGCTGCTGACGGCCAGCTCATTGAGCAGCGTTACGTCCAGCACCTTGTGCGCTTTGGCGCCGAGGGCCACCGACAGCTCTTGAGCCACTTCAATCTCGGCGCGATGGCGCTGGCCATAATCGAACGTGACGCAGTGAACTTCGTCATACTGTTGCAATGCCTGGATCAAGCAGGTCGTGGAGTCTTGTCCACCGCTGAAAACGACAACCGCGCGCTTCATAAAATCACCTTTTTGGACTTTGGCCATTCCCGATACACATTCGGGCGGCAGGATAAAAATTGCGTTGCGGCGACAATAGTAGCAGAAAGGGCCGCCAGGCGCAGGGCGGTTCGGCTCAGGTCGGTGCGTCGTCCACCGGCGGCGGCAGCCACGCCTGGCAAAAATCGAACCAGCCGTGCGCGGTCAGCGTCACGCCATGCATGCGCGGCGGCGCGCTGATCTGATACTGGTAGTGGAACAGCGGCGTGATGATGGCGGCGGCCATCAGCCGTTGGTAATAGGCCTGCAGCCGCTCGAAGCGCGGTTGCTGCGCCTGCAGCTGCTGGATCTGCTGCAGCGTCTCCTGTTGCTGTTGCCAGCGGCTTTCCGTCAGGATGCCGCGCCACAGCGTATCCTGCCGCAGCCAGCTCTCCAGCGTCGCCTCAGGCGCTTCGCCGATCAGGTTGTCCGCCAACAGCAGGTCGGCCTGGGCGATCTGTTCCTCGCTTTGCCAGCGCTTGCCGGCGTAGTAGCGCACCTCCAGCTCGCAGCCGTGCTGCGCCAACAGCTGTTGCAGCGCGACCGTCACTGTTTCCAGCTCGACCGGCGGCCGATACAGCAGCGTCAGCCGGGCAGGCAGGGGGACATCTTCTTCAATCTGTTGGCTGGGAATGCGCCAGCCGGGCAGCATTTCATGGCTGGGGGTGATCACGCTGTTGGGGATCGGCAGATGGTTCAGCAGGCCTGACTGCTGGATCAGCATCAGCAGCTTTTGCCCCTGGGCTTCGCTCAGCACGCCGTGGCGCAGGTTCAGCGCCAAATAACACCAGCCCAGGCTCATGCTGCGCTGTACCGGCCGGGCCTGCGCCAAATCGTCTTGCTGACCGATGGTGATGCGCACCGGATGCTGGCAGCTGGCGTCGGCGCCGGCGGTGGGCAGATCGGGGGTGATCCAGTATTCGATGGTGTCCAGATACGGATGCTGCAGATGGTAACCGGCGTGCTGTTCTAGCCGCACCAGCTGCGGTTCATTCAACGTCAGTTTGAACGGGCCGGCGCCGATGGCCGGCAGCTCCGGATGGGTCATCAGACAAGGCAGCTCCGCCAGCCGGTGGGCCAGCCAATAGTCCGGCAACTGCAGATCAAACTGAATGCACAGCGGATGCGGCAGGCTGATGTTCGCGACGTTGGCCAAGCTGGGTTGGCTACGCGGGTGGCGCTGCAGTTTTTCCAGCGTTTGCAGCAGCTGGTGGCCGGTCAGCGGTTCACCGTTGTGCCAGCGCAGCTGGCTGCGCAGAAAGAAGCGCCAGCGCAGGCCGCGATCGTCAATCTGCCAGTGGTGCGCCAGATCGGGCTGCGGTTCCGGGTTACCGGTCACCAGGCGCGTCAGCCCGGCGTGCAGGGTCGACACCAGATGTTGTTCGGCGCGGCCGGTCAGCGTGAGCGGGTCGAGCGCTTCCAGCGTGCGGTAATAGGGAATGCGCAGCGTCGGGCTGCCGGCCTGCCATTGCCCGCCGAGGTGCGGGCTGAGCAGATCCTGCAGGTGCTGCGGATCGAGTTGCGCCATCTCCAGCGCCCCCTGATGGTTGCCCTGTTGCAGTAGCTGTTGCAGTAGCTGCGCGCGCAGTTCATCCGGGGTTTTCAGGCAGTGCAGGCGAGCGCGTTTGCCACGGCCGGGCTGCGAATGCCAGCTCAACCAGCCTTGATCCTGCAGCTGTTGCACCAGCGTGCGGGCGTGCCGCTCGCTGCAGTAGAACATCGCCGCCAGTTCGCCGATGGTCACGGCGACCGGCGCGCTGCCGAGTTGATGGTACAGGCGTTGATATTGGCTGAGACGGTGAACCAGGCGCATGAGTAGAAATCCGGAACAGTTTTCTCAAATTGTTCACTATTACTTCCGCAAATGCCATCCCATACTGCAGTGATTGTAATCGCGTTCACATTCAGAGGTCTCTATGTATCGCCTGGCAGCTTTCGATATGGACGGCACGCTGTTGATGCCGGATCACCGGGTTGGCCCGGAAACGCTGGCGGTGCTGAACCAGCTGGTGGAACGGGAGATGGTGGTGACGTTCGCCACCGGACGGCACTACCTCGATGCGCAACCGATCATGGCGCAGCTGGGGCTGCAGGGCTACCTGATCACCGGCAATGGCACGCGGGTGTATGACAACCGCGGCCAACAGCTGCATGCCACCGATCTGCCGGCGGCGGTCGCCGAAGAGGTGCTGCATCATCATTGGCGCACCTGCGCCAGCATGCATGTGTTCCGCGACGAAGGTTGGCTGACCGAATTCCCCGTGCCGGAAGAGATGCTGCGGGCGCATCACCTGAGCGGCTTTCGTTTTCAGTTGGCCGACGTGCGCCGTCTGCCGGCGTTCGGCAACAGCAAGGTGTGTTTTGTCGCGCCGCATGAGGAATTGCTGGCCTTGCAGGTGCAGCTGCGGGCACAGCTGGGTGGTGAGGCCGATCTGTGCTTTTCCGCCTACGACTGCCTGGAGGTGTTGCCGCTCGGTTGCAACAAGGGTACGGCGCTGGACCGGCTGAGCCGCCATCTGGGGCTGAAGATGGCCGACTGCATGGCGTTCGGCGACGCAATGAACGACAAAGAGATGCTGGGGGCGGTGGGGCACGGCGTGGTGATGGGCAACGCCCTGCCGCAGCTGAAATCCCTGCTGCCGCAGCTACCGGTTATCGGCCATTGCCAGCAACAGGCGGTGGCCCACTATTTACAACATTGGCTGCGTTCACCTTGCCTCACCTATTCCCCCGAAGAATGAGGTTCTCCTTACAGCCGGCCGGGTATGACTACCCGGCTTTTTTTTTACCTAACGCCTGGCGTTACAAATCCGCCAGCTGCGCCAGATACGGCTGCAGATCGCCGATGTTGTTGCTGACCCATTCCGGGTTGTAATAGGTATCCAGGTAACGCTCGCCGCTGTCGCACAGCAGGGTGACGATCGATCCTTGCTCGCCGTTTTCCCGCATCTGCTTCGCCAACTGCAGCGCACCCCAAACGTTGGTGCCGGTAGAGGCGCCAACCTTGCGGCCCAGCACGCCTTCCAGCCAGTGAATAGTAGCGACGCTGGCAGCATCCGGCACGCGCAGCATGTTGTCGACCACCGACGGGATGAACGACGGCTCGGCGCGTGGGCGGCCGATGCCTTCGATACGGCTGCCGCAGCTGCCGATCAGGGTGCGATCGCCGTGGTGGAAGCAGTCATAGAACACCGAGTTTTCCGGATCGACCACCGTCAACCGGGTGTCGTGCCCCTGATAGCGGATGTAGCGCCCCAGCGTGGCGGAGGTGCCGCCGGTGCCGGCGCTCATTACGATGTGTTTCGGCACCGGGAAGGGTTCGCGCGCCATCTGGCGGAAGATGCTGTCGGCGATGTTGTTGTTGCCGCGCCAGTCGGTGGCGCGCTCGGCGTAGGTGAACTGATCCATATAGTGGCCGTTCAGCTCTTTCGCCAGCAGTTCGGAGGCGGCGTAGATCTGGGCGGCGTGATCGACGAAGTGACAGCGGCCGCCGTAAAAGGCGATCTGTTCCACCTTGCGGCGCGCGGTGCAGGACGGCATCACCGCGATGAACGGCAGGCCGATCAGGCGAGCGAAGTAGGCTTCGGACACCGCGGTGCTGCCGGAAGAGGCCTCGATGATGGTGGTGTTCTCGGTGATCCAGCCGTTGCACAGGCCGTAAAGGAACAGCGAGCGCGCCAGGCGGTGTTTCAGGCTGCCGGTCGGGTGGGTGCTCTCATCTTTCAGGTACAGGCAGATGCCAGGAAACGCCGGCAGGTTCAGGCGAATCAGGTGCGTATCGGCGGAGCGTTGAAAATCCGCTTCTATTTCACCGATAGCATATTTTACCCAAGAGTTTGTCATGATTTGGCCTCAGAATAGGGGGCTGATTTATGGCGTAGCATAGCCTGTCGGCGGGAAAAAAGGATTGCCATTTTTCCTGTTTAATCGCCTAATGAGAGAAAATTTTTCTCCTGGTGGCCGCTATGTTAGATAAAACAGACCGTAAGCTGCTGTGCATGCTGCAGCAAGATTGCACCCAGTCGCTGCAGGCGCTGGCGGATGCGGTCAATTTGACCTCGACGCCGTGCTGGAAACGCCTGAAGCGTCTGGAAGACGAGGGCTATATCCGCGGTCGGGTGGCCTTGCTGGATAATGAAAAGCTCGGCCTGGGGCTGACGGCGTTCGTGCTGATCAAAACCCAGCAGCACAGCAGCGAGTGGTATCAGGCTTTTGTGCAGCTGACCAGCCAGATGCCCGAGGTGCTGGCGTTTTACCGCATGGCGGGAGAGTACGACTACCTGATGCAGGTCGAAGTGGCGGACATGAAAAGCTACGACGGCTTTTATAAGCGTCTGGTGAACGGCGTACCGGGCCTCATCGACGTCACCTCGAGCTTTGCCATGGAAAAAATCAAATACACCACCGCGCTGCCGGTGCCGGAGTGAAAAGTTCACCGGACGGGCGGCTCAACGGTGGTATCCTGCTCTGCTGAAGCAGAAAAAGAGACAAATCCCATAAAACCCTGGAATCAAACTGCGTGAGATTATTTGCTCAAATCGGCTGGTACTTCCGCCGGGAGTGGCGCCGCTACCTCGGGGCGGTGGTGCTGCTGATCGTCATCGCCATCCTGCAACTGCTGCCGCCTAAGCTGGTCGGCATCATCGTGGACGGCGTCACCGAAAAACAGATGTCCACCGGCGTGCTGATGGCCTGGCTCGGGTTGATGATCGGTACCGCGATCGTCGTTTACCTGCTGCGCTATGTGTGGCGGGTGTTGCTGTTCGGCGCGTCCTACCAGCTCGCGGTCGAGCTGCGCGAAAACTTTTACCGTCAGCTCAGCCGGCAAAACCCCGCGTTTTACCTGCGTCACCGCACTGGCGATCTGATGGCGCGCGCCACCAACGACGTGGATCGCGTGGTATTCGCCGCCGGTGAAGGCGTGCTGACGCTGGTGGATTCGCTGGTGATGGGGTTGGTGGTGTTGGTGGTGATGAGCACCCAAATCAGCTGGCAACTGACAGTGCTGGCGTTGATCCCGATGCCGTTGATGGCGATCGCCATCAAATATTACGGCGATCAGCTGCACCAGCGCTTTAAATCGGCACAGGCGGCGTTTTCCAGCCTGAACGATCAGGCGCAGGAAAGCATGACCAGCATCCGCATGATCAAGGCCTTCGGGCTGGAAGATCACCAATCCAACCGCTTCGCCGAGGTGGCGGCGCAGACCGGGGCCAAGAACATGCACGTGGCGCGGGTGGATGCGCGCTTCGATCCGACCATTTATATCGCCATCGGTGCGTCTAACCTGCTGGCCATTGGCGGCGGCAGCTGGATGGTGGTGAACGGTTCGCTGACGCTCGGGCAACTGACCAGCTTTGTGATGTATCTCGGCCTGATGATCTGGCCGATGCTGGCACTGGCCTGGATGTTCAACATCGTCGAACGCGGCAGCGCGGCCTACAGCCGCATCCGCAGCCTGCTTGATGAGGCGCCGGCGGTGCAGGATGGCCCACAGGCGCTGCCGGCCGGGCGCGGCGTGCTGGACGTAGATATCCGCGCGTTCCACTACCCGGAAAACCCACATCCGGCGCTGCACGATGTGGCGGTGACGCTGAAACCAGGGCAAATGCTGGGGCTGTGCGGGCCGACCGGGGCCGGTAAATCGACGCTGTTGTCGCTGATCCAGCGTCAGTTCGACGTCGACCAAGGGCAGATCCGCTATCACGGCCTGCCGTTGCCGCAGGTCAAACTTGACGACTGGCGTTCGCGACTGTCGGTGGTGAGCCAAACGCCGTTCCTGTTCTCCGATACCGTGGCGAACAACATCGCGCTGGGCCATCCGGGCGCGACGCAGGCGCAGATCGAACAGGCAGCGCGGCTGGCCAGCGTCCATGAGGACATTCTGCGGCTGCCGCAAGGCTATGACACCGAGGTGGGCGAACGCGGCGTGATGTTGTCGGGCGGGCAGAAACAGCGCATCTCCATTGCGCGTGCGCTGCTGCTGGATGCAGAGATCTTGATCCTCGACGACGCGCTGTCGGCGGTGGACGGCCGTACCGAACACCAAATCCTGCACAACCTGCGCAGCTGGGGGCAAGATCGCACGGTGATCATCAGCGCGCACCGGCTGTCGGCATTGACCGAAGCCAGCGAGATCCTGGTGATGCAGCACGGCGGTGTAGCGCAGCGCGGCGATCCGGCGGCGCTGGCGGCGCAGCCGGGCTGGTATCGCGATATGTACCGTTATCAGCAGCTGGAAGCGGCGCTGGACGAAGCGCCGGAAAACGGCGAGGAGGCGTTGGCCGATGAATAAAGTGCAAAAGCTGTGGCCGACGCTGAAGCGGCTGCTGGCCTACGGCTCGCCGTACCGCAAACCGCTGGGGCTGGCGGTGCTGATGCTGTGGATAGCGGCGGCGGCGGAAGTCGCCGGGCCGATCCTGGTCAGCTATTTTATCGATAATTACGTCGCCAAAGGGCAACTGCCGCTGATGATTGTCGGCGGGCTGGCGGCGGCCTACATTCTGCTGGAGCTGCTGGCGGCGGCGCTGCACTACTTCCAGGCGCTGTTGTTCAACCAGGCGGCGGTGGGCGTGGTGCAGCGGTTGCGTACCGACGTGATGGACGCCGCGCTGCGCCAACCGCTCAGCGCCTTTGACACACAACCGGTCGGGCAATTGATCTCGCGCGTTACCAACGACACCGAAGTGATCAAGGATCTGTACGTGATGGTGGTCTCCACGGTGCTGAAAAGCGCCGCGCTGATCGGCGCCATGCTGGTGGCGATGTTCAGCCTCGACTGGCGCATGGCGCTGGTGGCTATCTGCATCTTCCCGGCGGTGTTCGTGGTGATGGGCATCTATCAATACTACAGCACGCCGATTGTGCGCCGGGTGCGCAGTTATCTGGCGGACATCAACGACGGTTTCAACGAAGTGATCAACGGCATGGGCGTGATTCAGCAGTTCCGCCAGCAGGTGCGCTTCGGCGAGCGCATGAGCGCCGCCAGCCAGTCGCATTATCTTGCGCGTATGCAGACCCTGCGGCTCGACGGTTTTCTGCTGCGGCCGCTGCTCAGCCTGTTTTCAGCGCTGGTGCTGTGCGGCCTGTTGATGCTGTTCGGCTTCAGCGGCGAGGGCGTGATTGGCGTCGGCGTCCTCTACGCCTTCATCAACTACCTGGGGCGCCTGAATGAACCGCTGATCGAGCTGACGTCACAGCAGTCGATCCTGCAGCAGGCGGTGGTGGCCGGCGAACGCATTTTCGAGCTGATGGATCGCAGCCAGCAGAGTTACGGTGCCGACGATCGTCCTCTGGCCGGTGGCCGCATCGACATCACCGATCTGAGCTTCGCTTACCGTGCGGACAAAAAGGTGCTGCAGCATATTTCGCTGGCGGTGCCCTCACGCGGCTTCGTGGCGCTGGTCGGGCATACCGGCAGCGGCAAGAGCACCTTGGCCAACTTGCTGATGGGCTATTACCCGGTCAGCGAGGGGGAAGTGCGTCTCGATGGACGCCCGATATCCAGCCTGTCGCACCGCACGCTGCGTCAGGGCGTAGCGATGGTGCAGCAGGATCCGGTGGTGATCGCCGATTCGGTACTGGCCAACGTCACGTTGGGGCGTAACATCGAGGAAGACGCCGTTTGGCGGGCGCTGGAAACGGTGCAGCTGGCGAGTCTGGTGCGCGGCTTCCCGCAGGGTATCCACACCCGCCTGGGGGAGCAGGGCAATAACCTGTCGGTCGGGCAGAAACAGCTGCTGGCGATGGCGCGGGTCTTGGTGCAGGCGCCGCAGATCCTGATTCTCGACGAGGCGACCGCCAACATCGATTCGGGCACCGAGCAGGCTATCCAGCGGGCGCTGCGTGCGATCCGCGAGCACACCACGCTGGTGGTGATCGCCCACCGCCTCTCAACCATCGTCGATGCCGATTCCATTCTGGTGCTGCATCGTGGCCACGCGGTGGAGCAGGGCAACCATCAACAGCTGCTGGCGCAGCAGGGGCGCTACTACCAGATGTATCAACTGCAGCTGGCGGGCGAGCAGTTGGCGGAAGCGGTGCGCGAGGAGAGCCAACTCGTCTGATCCCACGGGCCGCATTCGCGGCCCTTATTTTTCCCAACGCACCACAAGCAGGCAACTCGCCCAAGCTACGCCCCCTTTCTGCACTTTTTCGACGCGATGCGCACCAAATTAGTGCGCATTATTTAACCCATTCAAGGTATCGGCGCTGCGCTGCGTCGCGGCGGCGCCCGCGTGTGCGCTAATCCGCTGAATCGTCATGCAAAATTAAATTTGGCACAGCCCTTGCTACATATGACGCGTACCAGGGGTGAGTTTGGGCTTAATTCGTGGAGGGGCAATATGAAGCTGGTGACCGTGGTAATCAAACCGTTCAAGCTGGAGGATGTGCGCGAGGCTCTGTCCTCCGTGGGCATTCAGGGGTTGACCGTAACCGAAGTGAAGGGCTTTGGCCGCCAGAAGGGGCATGCCGAGCTGTATCGCGGCGCCGAATATAACGTCAACTTCCTGCCCAAGGTCAAAATCGATATCGCTATCGCCGACGATCAGTTGGATGAAGTGGTTGATGTGATTAGCAAAGCCGCCTATACCGGCAAAATCGGCGACGGCAAAATTTTCGTTGCCGAATTGCAACGCGTGATCCGCATTCGCACCGGCGAAACCGACGAATCGGCACTGTAACCACGAACTCAGTTAAGCAATGGGGATGGATTGATAATGAAAAGACTGTTATCCATGTTGGGCCTGAGTTCGGTAACCCTGGTTCCTTCTTTGGCCCTGGCCGCCCCGGCGGTCGCCGATAAGGCCGACAACGCCTTTATGATGATCTGCACCGCGTTGGTGCTGTTCATGACGCTGCCGGGCATCGCGCTGTTTTACGGCGGCCTGCTGCGCGGCAAAAACGTGCTGTCGATGCTGACGCAGGTCACCGTCACCTTCGCGCTGGTCTGCGTGCTGTGGGTGCTGTATGGCTACAGCCTGGCGTTCAGCGAAGGCAATGCGGTGTTCGGCGGATTCGAGACGGCGATGCTGAAAGGCATCGGCATCGACAGCGTCACTGGCAGCATCAGCCAGATGATCCACGTCGCTTTCCAGGCCTCCTTCGCCTGCATTACTGTGGCGCTGGTGGTGGGGGGCTTCGCCGAACGCATTCGCTTCTCGGCGGTGCTGATCTTCGCGATCCTGTGGTTCACCCTGTCTTACCTGCCGATCGCGCACATGGTGTGGGGCGGTGGCTATCTGGCCACCGACGGCGCGCTGGACTTCGCCGGCGGCACCGTGGTACACATCAACGCCGCCAGCGCGGGGCTGATCGGCGCCTATCTGCTCGGCAAACGCGCCGGCTTCGGTAAAGAGGCGTTCAAACCGCACAACCTGCCGATGGTGTTTACCGGGGCGTCCATCCTGTATATCGGCTGGTTCGGTTTCAACGCCGGTTCCGCCAGCGCGGCCAACGGCATCGCGGCCCTGGCATTCCTCAACACGGTGGTGGCTACCGCGGGCGCCATTCTCTCCTGGACCTTCGCAGAGTGGGTGCTGCGCGGCAAGCCTTCGCTGCTGGGCGCCTGCTCCGGCATGATCGCCGGGCTGGTTGCGGTGACGCCGGCGGCGGGCACCGTCGGCGTGGGCGGCGCGTTGATCATCGGCCTGGTGGGCGGTGTCGCCGGCCTGTGGGGCGTCGTGACGTTGAAGAAATGGCTGAAAGTGGACGACACCTGCGACGTGTTCGGCGTGCACGGGGTGTGCGGCATCGTCGGCTGTCTGCTGACCGGCGTGTTCACCGCTTCTTCCCTCGGCGGCACCGGCTATGCCGAAGGGGTGACGATGGGGCATCAGGTGTGGATCCAGCTGCTGAGCGTCGTGATTACGCTGGTGTGGTCAAGCATCGCCGCCTTTATCGCCTTCAAGATTGCGGGCGCGATGGTGGGGCTGAGAGTGCCGGAAGAGCAGGAGCGCGAAGGGCTGGATGTCAACAGCCACGGCGAGAGCGCCTACAACCAATAAGACTCGAAGCAGGGCAGTGCGCGAAAGACTAAAATAATGATGAAGCAAAAAGGGGCGATGGAAACATCGCCCCTTACTTTATATTGCGGATTAGGCGTCGCGCTGGCGAATCACCCCTTCCTGCACGGTGGTGGCGACCAGTACACCGTCGCGAGTGTAGATCTGGCCGCGCACAAAGCCCCGTGCGCCGGAGGCGGAGGAGCTCTCCACCGCGTACAGCAACCAGTCATCCATACGGAACGGACGGTGGAACCACATTGAGTGGTCAATGGTGGCCACCTGCATGCCCGGCTCGAGGAAGCCGACGCCGTGTGGCTGCAGCGCCGTCGGCAGGAAGTTAAAGTCCGACGCGTAGCCCAGCAGATATTGGTGGATGCGCTGATCGTCCGGCATGCTGCCGTTGGCACGGAACCACACGTAGCGATGCGGTTCTTCCACGCTGCCTTTCAACGGATTGTGGAATTTCACCGGGCGCATTTCGATCGGCTTCTGGCCGATAAATTTTTCGCGCACTTTTTCCGGCAGCATATGCGCCAGCTTCTGGGCGATCTCTGACTCGGACAGCAGCCCTTCTGGAGGCGGCACGTCCGGCATCAGGTTCTGGTGCTCGAAACCGGTTTCCGGGCTTTGGAAAGAGGCGGTCATATAGAAAATAGGTTTGCCGTGCTGAATAGCGCTGACGCGACGGGCGCTGAAGCTGTTGCCGTCGCGCAGGGTTTCTACGTCGTAAACGATGGGTTTGCTGCTGTCGCCCGGGCGCAGGAAGTAGCTGTGGAACGAGTGCACGCTGCGCTCGTCCGGCACCGTCTGCTTGGCGGCGTAGAGCGCTTGGCCGACAACCTGTCCACCGAACACCTGGCGCAGCCCCAGATCTTCGCTTTGGCCGCGGAACAGTCCTTCTTCGATTTTCTCCAGATCCAGCAGATCAAGGAGGTTTTGCAATGCCTGGCTCATAAAATTGTTACCTTTCTAATAATCATTTTGCGCAGTGTGCGGAATATCACGGCGTGGCGTCAACATTTTGCATTACAGGGCCGATGAGAATGCTCTTAATCGTGGGCACCTTGGGCTGTTTAAGTGATTAATAGGCGGGGTAAAGTGGATTTATCAGTGTTTTGTGCTAGGTTTAATAAGTGCGGTGGTGAAAGCCACCAACATGTTGATAATAAAAAAGGAGACCGATCCATGAAACTCTGGCAAATCGTAGGCGGTGCCGCGGCACTGACGATCACGCTGGCAGGATGCGCGCAAAAGAGTGCTGATGTGCCTACACAGGCGGCCGGTAATCCGGCGGCTGCGCAAACGCAGATTCAAGGCCCGGCGGTGACAGGTTCGGTTAATATACGTCAGCGTATTGCGCTGCCGCCGGACGCCGTACTGACGGTCACCCTCTCTGACGCCTCGCTGGCGGATGCACCGTCCAAAGTGATTGCACAGCGCGCGATACGTACTGAAGGGCAACAGGCGCCATTCAACTTTACGCTACCGTACAATCCGTCCGACATCCAACCGAATGCGCGTATCATTCTGAGCGCGGCGGTGACGGTCAACGGGCGACTGATGTTTATTACCGACACTATCCAGGAAGTGGTTAACCGCAACGGTACCCGCGCCGATCTGCTGCTGGTTCCGGTTCAGGGTGTGCCGATTCAGGCTGCGCCAACCGCCATGCAGTAAATTTCCTGCGGTACAGCAAGATGAAATCAACAGCCTTTGCGCTTCGGCCAAAGGCTGTTTTGTTTTACCAGCGCCAGCCGTAGCGCTCGAAATCGACCGTGCTGTGCGGGCCGAAAATAATCCCTTCCGCCAGCAGTGCCTGCTGTTGCCGTTGAAAATCCTCCCCCTGCTGCGAGATCTGTCCGTGCCGGTTGATCACCCGGTGCCAGGGCAGCGCGCTGCCTTCCGGCAAACGCCGCAGCACGCCGCCAACCTGGCGCGCGGCGCGCGGTGAACCGGCCAGCCGGGCGACTTCGCCGTAGGTGGTGACTTTGCCGTAAGGAATGGCGGCCACGATGTGGAATACCCGCTGGCTGAAAGAGGCGTCTTCTGGTTGCATATTGCTGTTCCTGCGCGAGTCAAAACCCAGGCGAAGAGTGTGCCACAGTGCAGGTGGGTAAGAAAACAGCGGTTAGCCCCGGTTGGCTTGCTATTTGGCGGGGCATCGCCGATAATGCCCACCGCTTCGGAGTACAGAAGCCGTCAATGGGGGCCCTGTTGGTTCTCCCGCAACACTAACTTGTGAACTCGGTCAGGTCCGGAAGGAAGCAGCCGCAGCAGGTGACGTGTGTGCCGGGATGTAGCTGGCAGGGTCCCCACCCATTTGGCCTTCGCCAATCCGCACTTTTGCCGTTTCTCTTCTACTCATCGATTATCCCTTTCTGTCATCAGGCAGAGTGACAAGGCATTTCTTTTCTTCCCGCCCTCAATTCTTTTGGATAATGAATTAGCGGTTCTGGATGCAAGCATAATGAGGGGGCGATGGCGTAACCTGTCTCGATTTAAAAAGAAAATGGTTTCCAGGCAATATTATTATTGAAAGGGGGAGTGCAAATGAAGTTTTACTGTCAATAGGAAAAGTACGTATTCAGCTTGAACATTGAAGCCGATAAAAGCATCGGCTCAACGCGTTGGGGGTCTGATTATCTGACATATTTCCAAACGGAGGTGGGGATTTTGTCATACAGTTTGTTCATGGTGAGCTCTGCCAGACGGTGATCGGCCGCTGAGTAAAACAGCTCCAGTTCATCATCGGAAAGCTCGTACTTATTTTTCTCAATAACACGTTCGAGAGTATCAATCGTGGTGCATTTACGTAAACGCATCAGATAGTCGGTTTTAGTCATGGTGGCCTTTAGTTTAATAACCGTAAAAATAGCTCGGGAATAATTATCCCTTAAGTTTTCATTGTCGTACAGATGTCCTCTCCTGAGAACATTCTGAATAATCTCGCCTTGGTTTTTTGCCAGCGGCGCAGGTCGGAATCATTGATACCGTAACTGCTGAACAGCGTATAGGTATCATCGAGATATTCTTCGACTAACTCCGACAGGTCAGATTCGTCCATGTATTTAATTTTATAGCTCATCACAAACGAAGCGATATGTTCGATCAACTCATTAAGCTGCAGGTTGACGGAGGACGTCGGATCGTTGACCCACCCATGATGACTGTCTCCCAGGGTAGCGATACCTTCATCATACAAATTTTCGCACAAGAATTTGAGCTGAGCAATGTCGTGTCGCTTAGGCGAATACTCATCCATATCATCCCCTCCGTAAGTCTTAATTGCGGTGTGATAACACTATGTGAGTAAGCTGATTTACATCATGGACGGAGGCAGCTTAACGGTCTTTAAATAAACTTCCCGTAAAGTGAATATAAATCATTTTTTCGCGTTTGGCCTGTAGTTATTACGTAAACTTACAATTCATCCGCTGTAGATGGACGTGAGTTATCAATGATGTCGAAGATTAAACCCCGTTCTGTCACACGGAACCGGACGCTATCGCTGAGAGTGTCTTCGCTGTTGATATCCAGGCAGGCATTAAAAATGCCCCACTTATAACGATAACTCATTGAATAATCGCTACCACCCTGTTGCACTATATCAAGTATTTCTAATGAATCTTCGGCATAGCGTGCGCTTTCAGAATAAAAACTGAGTCCGCTGGTCAGCGCCGGCACTAACTCCGCTATATTGTCATTAATCACTTTCTTTAATTTGTTAACAGAAAGTGCGTTGACATCCAGGTTACAGGCAAGGGTAACAAGCATTAATCTCGGCCAACAGCAATGTTATCTGCTTATCTTACTCCTTTTCCTCCCTCGTCGGTAAATTTTTCGATTTACCGCTGTTCTTTACCTTACGCCAACATTTCAACCGAATGGGAATATCCCTGGATTTGATAAGGAGGCTTGGGGGGAAAGTGCCGCTGCGCGAGAGATTGTTACGTTCCGTTGCATTATTGTCGCGCCATAGCTTGAGATGCGACAGTGTATGTGATGTTATATTATAACTATAAACCCATCATTTTTGGCTACGACATTGACTCCCACTTCGCAACATGACGCCACGCCGTCACTGAATTCGTTGTTCACCACCTCTGCTGCCGCGCGTTGCGCAGGTGCCGTTATGCTGCTGGCCCTGCTGTGGCTCGGCATCTTCTGGGCGGTGTCGCTGCCATGATTACCTTGCGTCAGCTGGCGATAGGCTATGGCGCCACGCCGCTTTTCCCGCCGCTGAGCGGGCAGTTTACCGCCGGATCGCTCACCGCGGTGGTGGGCGTCAACGGGGCAGGTAAGTCGACGCTGCTGAAAACCTTCGCCGGATTGTTGCCGCCGCTGGGCGGCAGCCTGAGTTTTATCGGCGGAAAGCCGCCGCGCAGAGCTTATCTACCGCAACAGGCGGAGCTGGATCGGCAATTCCCGATTGCGGTAAGCGATCTGGTGGCGATGGGCTGTTGGCCGCAAAGTGGCATGTTCGGCGGCATGAGCAAGCGTGCGGCGAGCCAGGTCAACGAGGCGTTGGCGAGCGTTGGCATGAGCGCGCTGGCGCACACTCCGGTGGGTGAACTGTCCGGCGGCCAGCTGCAGAGGGTGTTGTTTGCGCGCCTGCTGGTCCAACAGGCGCCGCTGATTTTGCTGGATGAACCTTTCACCGGTATCGACAGCGCCACCACGCAAATTTTGCTGCAGGTGATTGCGCAACTGCACCGGCAGGGGAAAACGGTGATCGCCGTGCTGCACGATATGTCGATGGTCGCCGAGCATTTTTCACAGGTACTGTTGCTGACGCCGCAGGCTTGCCACTGGGGCGCGGCCAAGCGGGTGCTGGAACAGGTGCCGAGGTATCACGCCGCCGAACGGCAGCCGGATCTGCGGGCGGTGGCGCCATGATGTTGTTGCATGGGCTTATCGATCCTTTCCTCTCTTTCGGTTTTATGCGCCGCGCGCTCATGGCCTGTCTGGCGTTGTCGCTCAGCGCCGCCCCGCTGGGTGTGTTTCTGCTGCTGCGCCGCATGAGCCTGGTCGGGGACGCATTGTCCCACGCGGTGTTGCCGGGCGCGGCGATCGGTTATCTGATCTCCGGCATGTCGCTGGTGGCGATGGGGGTGGGCGGTTTTATCGCCGGGTTGGCGGTGGCGATGCTGTCCGGCCTGGTGAGCCGCCGCACGCCGTTAAAAGAAGATGCCAGCTTCGCCGGGTTCTATCTGGGGTCACTGGCGCTGGGGGTCACGCTGGTCTCGCTGCGCGGTTCCAGCGTGGATCTGCTGCACGTGCTGTTCGGTTCGATTTTGGCGGTGGATGCGCAGGCCATGCTGATGGTCGGTGCGATCGCCTCGGTTTCGCTGCTGGCATTGGCGGCGCTGTACCGCGCGTTAGTGATCGAATCCTTCGACGTGACTTTTCTGCGCGTCAACGCCCCGCGCCGGTTGGCACTGATCCACGGCCTATTTCTGGCGCTGGTTGTGGTCAATCTGGTGGCAGGATTCCAGATCCTCGGCACCCTGATGTCGGTGGGGCTGATGATGCTGCCCGCCGCCAGCGCGCGCTTCTGGGCGCGCAATCTGCCGCAGACGCTGGCGACGGCGATGGGCATCGGCGCGCTGTCCAGCGTGATTGGGCTGGTGTGGTCCTATTACGCGTCGTTGCCTGCCGGCCCGGCGATCGTGCTCAGCGCCAGCGTCATCTTTTTCGTCTCGATCCTGTTTGGAACGCGCGGAGGCATTTGCGCCTTCGCGCGCCGTTGAGAAGTGCCATTTGCAAGGAGAAAGTATGAAACGTTTACCTATATCGCTGGCGGTTGCTGCTCTGCTGGCCAGCCCATGGGCGATGGCGAAGACCGTCGACGCCGTCGCCAGCTTTTCCATTCTGGGTGATATCGTCAAAGAGGTGGGCGGCGATCACGTCAAGGTCAGCACGCTGGTGGGGCCGGATGGCGATCCGCACAGCTTCGAGCCTTCGCCGCAGGACGGCAAGAAGCTGGCTCAGGCTGATGTGGTGTTCGTCAGCGGTCTGGGGCTGGAAGGGTGGATCGATCGCTTGGTCAGCGCTTCGGGTTATAAAGGGCAGGTGATCACCGCTTCACAGGGGATCAGTACCCGCCAGATGGAAGAGGACGGCAAACCGATTACCGATCCTCACGCCTGGAACAGCATGAAAAACGGCGTACAGTACGCCACTAACGTGATGAACGCCCTGATTGCCGCCGATCCCGAGGATGCCAACTATTTTCGCCAGCGCGGAGCCGAATACATTCAGCAGTTGCAAAAACTGGACCAGTGGGCCAAAACCCAGTTCGCCGCAGTGCCGCCACAGAAACGTAAGGTGCTGACCAGCCATGATGCGTTTGGCTACTTTGGGCAAGAGTACGGCGTCACCTTCCTTGCCCCGGTCGGGTTTTCCACCGAGGCCGAAGCCAGCGCCAGCGACGTGGCCAATCTGATCAAGCAAATCAAACAGGAAAAGGTCAACGCTTACTTTATCGAAAATCAGACCGATCCGCGGTTGGTGAAACAGATCGCCGCCGCCACCGGCGCCAAGGCGGGCGGCGAGCTGTACCCTGAAGCGCTCTCCCGCGCGGGCGGCCCGGCGGCCACCTATGAGCAGGCGTTCAAGCACAATGTCGACGCGCTGCTGAGCAGCATGAAGTAATCTCCGCCCCCGCCTGCCGGCGGGGGACGGCTTGCAGGTACTTTCTCGCCGTAAAAAAAAAGCCCCGTTGAGCAGCAACGGGGCTTTGCGACAGATGACACTTTGGAGTTAACGCTTTTTCTTACGTCCCTGTACCGCTTTGAATCGCGGATTGCTTTTACAGATCACATAGATGCGGCCACGACGACGCACGACTTTGCAATCCGGGTGGCGGTTTTTCGCCGAACGCAATGAACTCAATACCTGCATGGGATTTCCTTGTTACTTATTGCCGATAAAGCGGCCAAAGCGCTGCTGGAAGCGCGCCGTGCTGCCTTCTTTGGAATAGTCTTTCTGCTTGCCGGTGTAATACGGATGCGAAGCAGAAGAGACGTCAAGGGTGACATACGGCCAGCTTTCGCCGTCCAGTTCGATGGTGCGATCGGTTTTGATGGTCGATCCCACTTTGAAGTAGGCATTGGCGCTGACGTCGTGGAACACCACGGTGCGGTAATCGGGGTGGATGCCGGGTTTCATAATGGCCCTCTCGTGTAATGTTATACTATAACAATAATTATGCGCCGACCTGGCATCGCGATCAAGCGCAAATTGCACACAAAAGTGAATTAATGAGAACGGTTTGCATTAAGCAACTGAAGCAAAAGAAAAAGGCCGCATGCGCGGCCTTTTCGGTTATCGGGTGGAGCTCACATCACTGAGCGATCAGTGGTGCTCTACCGGATGGCTGTGTTCCAGGTCCTCGTTCTTCTTGCTGAAGCGGCGGCGAACCACCACGAAGAACACCGGCACGAAGAAGATCGCCAAGACGGTGGCAGTGATCATCCCGCCCATTACGCCGGTACCTACCGCGTTCTGTGCGCCGGAGCCTGCGCCGCTGCTGATAACCAGCGGCAGAACCCCGAGGATGAAGGCCAGGGACGTCATGAGGATTGGACGCAAACGCATACGCACCGCTTCCAACGTCGCTTCGATCAGACCTTTGCCTTCTTTCTCCATCAGATCCTTGGCGAACTCAACGATCAGGATGGCGTTCTTCGCCGATAGACCGATGGTGGTCAGCAGCCCCACCTGGAAGTACACGTCGTTGTTCATGCCGCGCATCGTCGCGGCCAGCAACGCACCGATAACCCCCAGCGGCAATACCAGCATGACCGAGAACGGCACGGACCAGCTTTCATACAGCGCTGCCAGACACAGGAACACCACCAGAATCGAGATGGCGTACAGCGCCGGCGCCTGGTTGCCCGACAGACGTTCCTGATAGGACATACCGGTCCAGTCGTAACCGATGCCACTTGGCAGTTTGGATGCCAGCTGTTCCATCAGGTTCATCGCTTCACCGGTACTCTTGCCCGGTGCGGCCTGGCCCAGAATTTCCATCGACGGCAGGCCGTTATAGCGTTCCAGACGCGGTGAGCCGTATTCCCACTTCGCCGAAGAGAAGGCGGAGAATGGCACCATCTGGCCGCTGGTACCGCGCACGTACCACTTGTTGATGTCTTCCGGCAGCATACGGAACGGCGCGTCGGCCTGTACATACACCTTCTTCACACGACCGCGGTCGATGAAGTCGTTGACGTACGAACCACCCAGGGCGGTGCTCAGCGTGCTGTTGATGGTAGTGATGCTGACGCCCAGCGCCTTGGCTTTCTCCTGATCGACGATCAGTTTGAACTGCGGCGTATCTTCCAGGCCGTTCGGGCGCACACCCACCAGCACGTCCGGATGCTGAGCAACCATGCCCAACAGCTGGTTACGCGCTTCGGTCAGTTTTTCGTGCCCCAGGCCACCCTGGTCAATCAACTCGAAGTCGAAGCCGGTTGCGGTACCGAGTTCGATGATCGCCGGCAGGTTGAACGGGAACACCAGGCCTTCTTTAATCTGCGAGAAGGCACCCATGGCACGGCCCGCGATCGCCTCGACCTTGTTCCCGGCCCCTGGACGCTCACCCCAGTCTTTCAGGCTGACGAATGCCAGGCCGTTGTTCTGGCCGTTACCGTTGAAGCCGAAGCCCGCGACGGTAAACACCGAAACCACGTTGTCCTTTTCCTTGTTCAGGAAGTAGTCGGAGACTTCTTCCAGCACTTTGTTGGTACGGGACTCGGTGGCACCGGCAGGCAACTGCACCATGGTCAACAGGATGCCCTGATCTTCGTCCGGCAGGAACGAGGAAGGCAGGCGCAGGAACAGCAGGCCCATGCCAACCACGATCAACAGGTAGATGATCAGATAGCGGCCGGTGCTGCGCAGGATGTTGCCCACGCTGTCGGTATAGTGATGCGTGCTCTTCTCGAACATGCGGTTAAACCAGCCGAAGAAGCCTGTTTTAACCCCGTGATCGCCTTTCGGGATCGGTTTGAGTAGGGTGGCGCACAGCGCCGGCGTCAGGATCAAGGCCACCAGCACCGACAGCGCCATCGCGGACACGATGGTGATCGAGAACTGGCGATAGATGGCGCCGGTTGAACCGCCGAAGAACGCCATCGGCACGAATACCGCCGACAGCACCATGGCGATACCCACCAGCGCGCCCTGGATCTGGCCCATCGATTTACGGGTAGCTTCTTTCGGCGGCAGCCCCTCTTCGGACATGACGCGCTCGACGTTTTCCACCACCACGATGGCGTCATCCACCAGCAGGCCGATCGCCAACACCATGCCGAACATCGTCAGGGTGTTTATCGAGAAGCCGAACGCGGCGAGGATCGCAAAGGTCCCCAGCAGTACTACCGGCACCGCGATGGTTGGGATCAGCGTCGCGCGGAAGTTCTGCAGGAACAGATACATCACCAGGAAGACCAGGATGATGGCTTCGATCAGCGTTTTCACCACTTCGTTGATGGAGATTTTAACGAACGGGGTGGTGTCGTACGGATAAACCACTTTCATCCCTTGCGGGAAGAAGGGCGCCATCTTGGCCAGCTCGTCTTTCACACCTTTGGCAGTGTTCAAGGCGTTGGCGCCGGTCGCCAGTTTGATACCCAGGCCGGCGGCAGGCTTGCCGTTGTAGCGAGCGGTAACGGCATAGCTTTCCGCGCCGCGCTCGATATGAGCGACGTCGCGCAGGCGTACCTGAGAACCGTCGGTATTCACTTTCAGCAGGATCTTGCCGAACTCTTCCGGCGAAGTCAGACGGGTCTGCGCGATGATCGAGGCGTTCAACTGCTGCCCCGGCACCGGCGGCAGGCCGCCCAGCTGGCCTGCGGCGATCTGGTTGTTCTGCTCGGTGATGGCGGAGGTCACGTCCGTGGTCGTCAGCTGGAAGTTGTTCAGCTTGTTCGGATCCAGCCAAATACGCATCGCGTACTGGGCACCGAACAGCTGCACTTCACCCACGCCGGACGAACGGCTGATCGGGTCCTTGATGTTGGACGCCACGTAGTCCGCAATATCGTCCTGAGTCATGTTCGGATCGTCGGAAACGAAGCCGGCCACCATCAGGAAGCTGCTGCTGGATTTTTCTACTTTCAGGCCCTGTTGCTGAACTTCTTGCGGCAGCAACGGGGTGGCCAACGACAGTTTGTTCTGAACCTGAACCTGCGCGATGTCAGGATCGGTGCCGGAATCAAACGTCAGGGTAATGGTGACGCTACCAGAGGAATCACTGGTGGAGGACATGTACATCAGGTTATCGATACCGTTCATGTTCTGTTCGATAATCTGCGTGACGGTATCCTGCACCGTTTTGGCATCTGCGCCCGGGTAGTTGGCGGAAATACTCACCGCCGGCGGTGCAATAGTGGGATACTGCGCGATTGGCAGTTTCATTATTGCAAGCACCCCCGCCAACATGACGATGATGGCGATTACCCAGGCGAAAATCGGGCGATCTATAAAGAACTTAGCCATGTATTACAGGCTCCTTTTTATGACTTCTGCGCTTCAGACTGCGGCTGTTTTTGCGCCTGAGTGTCAACTTCCTGCACTTTTACCTGCGCGCCCGGATGCACTTTCATCAGGCCGGAGACGATCACGCGATCGCCGGATTTCAGGCCATCGGTAACCAGCCATTTGTCGCCGATTGCCTGGTCGGCCTTCAGCGTGCGCAGCTCAACTTTGTCGTCTGCCCCTACCACCAACGCCGTCGCGTCGCCGCGCGGGTTGCGGGTAACGCCTTGCTGAGGCACCAGCAGCGCATCGCTGCGCACGCCTTCGTCCAGACGGGCGCGTACGAACATGCCCGGCAACAGCGTATCGTTCGGGTTAGGGAACAGGGCGCGAATGGTGATGGAGCCAGTGGTTTCATCGACGGTGACGTCAGAGAACTCCAGCGTGCCTTCCTGCGCGTATTCGGTGCCGTTTTCCAGCATCAGTTTCACTTTTGCCTTGCCGTTTTCCTGCTTCAGCGCGCCGCTGGCCAGCTCTTGCTTCAGGCGCAGGAAATCAGTGCTTGACTGGGTGACGTCGACATACATCGGATCCAGCTGCTGCACGGTAGACAGTGCGGTTGCCTGGCCGTTGCTGACCAGAGCGCCTTCGGTCACGGCGGACTTGCCGATGCGGCCGGAGATCGGAGAGGTCACCTTGGTGTACGCCAGGTTGATGCGCGCGGTTTCCACGGCGGCCTTGGCGGCCACGACGGCGGCGTCCGCCTGCTGCAGCGTGGAGACGGCGTTGTCGTAGTCCTGTTTACTGATGTAGCTCGTGCCCAGCAATGGCTTGTAGCGGTTTACCGTCACGCGTGCGATGGAAGCGCTGGCCTGTGCTTTGGCCAAATCGCCTTTCGCGCTGTCGTAGCTGGCTTGATAGGTTGCGGGATCGATTTGGTACAGAGACGTCCCGGCCTTGATATCGCTGCCTTCAACGAAGTTGCGCTTCAGGATGATGCCGCTGACCTGAGGGCGAACTTCGGCGATACGATACGCAGCGGTGCGGCCAGGAAGATCGGTAGTAATGTTGAGAGGCTCAGCCTTCAAGGTGACTACGCCCACTTCAGGCGCCTGTTGTTGGGCGCCTTGCTGTTGGGTTTCTTTATCGTTACATCCTGTTAGCACTAAGCTGCCTGAAAGCATCAGAACGGCCGCCAGAGGCGTTAACCCTCTGTTTTTGTTCATAGAAAAACCTCAAGTGTCCGATTTCAAAATGATCAATGGATCACAAGCTTTAAAACCCATTGCTGCGTTAATTATATGTGCGTGCTATGGTACATACATTCGCGAATGTATGTAAATCACACTCCCCCTAAATAACAATGCCATGGCACGAAAAACCAAACAGCAGGCGCAAGAAACCCGACAGCAAATCCTTGATGCTGCGGTGAGAGAGTTCTCTGAACGTGGCGTTGCTGCAACGTCACTGACAGATATTGCCACCGCTGCCGGGGTTACGCGTGGAGCCATCTACTGGCACTTCAAGAATAAGGTAGACCTGTTTAATGAAGTTTGGGAATCTACCGAGCCGAAAATTGACCAGCTCGAAACAGAGTATCAGGCAAAGTTTCCCGATAATCCACTGCGGGTTATCCGAGAAATTCTGATTTACATTCTGACGTCTACGGTTGAAGACGGCCGTAGGCGGGCGTTGATGGAAATTATATTCCACAAATGCGAGTTTGTCGGTGAAATGATGCCGCTGCTGGATTCGCGCAAGGTGCTGTACCTCGCCGGCTATGAACGCATCGAAGCGGTGCTGTATAACTGCATTCACCACGGGCAATTGCCCGCCGATTTACATACCCGCCGTGCGGCGATCATCCTGCGCGGTTATATCACCGGCCTGATGGAAAACTGGCTGTTTATGCCGGAAAGTTTCGATCTGCGGGCCGAAGCCGAAGCGCTGGTGGACGCGTTTTTGGAGATGCTGCAGTTTTGCCCCACCTTGCGCCTCAAACCCGACGCGGTGACGCCTGACGCCGACCGCCTTCCTTTATAAGGAGAGATTTCATGTCATCAGTTGTTCTTATTGCCAATGGCGCCGCCTATGGCCATGAATCCTTGTTCAATGCGCTGCGGTTGGCCATCGCCATGAAAGAGCAGCAGAGCAGCCTCGACCTGCGGCTGTTTCTGATGTCCGACGCGGTGGTGGCCGGGCTGGCCGGACAGCAGCCGCACGAAGGGTACCATCTGCAGCAGATGCTGGAGATCCTCACCGCGCAGCAGGTGCCGGTCAAGCTGTGCAAGACCTGCGCCGACGCGCGCGGCGTCAGCCGCTTGCCGCTGGCGGACGGCGTGGCGATCGGCACCTTGGTCGAGCTGGCGCAGTGGACGCTGGCGGCGGAGAAAGTGCTGACTTTCTGATTTCGCGACAACGAGACATCACCGGCAACGTTTTTGTTGTTCGTTGCCCGCCGGCGGTCGTGATAATCTTCAGGCTTCTTTACCGATCCGAAGCCAAATCATGCATCGCTGGTTGACTCTGCCTTCTCTGACGCCGCTCACGTTTGTCGGCGCATGCCGGCGGCGCATCGCCGCCGTGACACTCCTTTTCCTGATTTTTGCGTGTTGCTTGCCGGCACAGGCGGCGCTGAACGGCGATCTGCCGCAGCGCAGCGAAGTGCAAAGCCAGCTGGAAACGCTGAACAAACAAAAAGCCCTGACGCCGGTCGAAAAGCTCTCCCAGCAGGATTTGACCCGCACGCTGGAACTGCTGGATGCCATCGAGCGCAACCGGCAAGACGTCGCACAGCTTAAACAGCAGGTGCAGCAGGCGCCGGCGAAGCTCAATCAGGTCACCGCCGAACTGGATGCGCTGAAGCAGCCGACGGACAACGCGGCCGCGCGCGCCGCGCTGTTGCCGCTGTCGCTGCGCCAGCTGGAAAGCCGGCTGTATCAAACGCTCGACGAGCTGCAAAGCGCGCAGGAGAGCCTCTCGACCTACAACAGCCAACTGGTGTCGCTGCAAACCCAGCCTGAACGGGTGCAGAGCACCATGTACGCCGCTTCGCAGCGCCTGCAGGAGATCCGCAGCCAGCTCAGCGGCCAGACGCCGGGGCAAGATTCGCTGCGCAATAGCCAGCAGGTCATGCTGGCCACCGAACAGGCGCTGCTCAACGCGCAGTTGGAGCTGCAGCGCAAGAGCCTGGAAGCCAACACCACGCTACAAGATCTGCTGCAAAAACAGCGTGATTACACCACGGCGCATATCGATGCGCTGGATCGGTCGGTGCAGCTGCTGCAGGAGCTCGTCAACAGCAAGCGCCTGACGCTGTCTGAAAAAACCGCCAAAGAGGCGCAGAACCCGGAAGACGCCACCGATATCCAGCACGATCAGCTGGTCAGCAAGCAGCTGGACGTCAACCGACAGTTGAGCCAACAGCTGATTGCCGCCACTGAAGAGAGCAACACCCTGTTCCAGCAGAATATTCGGGTCAAAAACTGGCTCGATCGCGGTCTGCAGGCGGAACGTAACCTGAAAGAGCAGATCCAGGTGCTGAAGGGCAGCCTGGTGCTGTCACGCATTCTGTATCAGCAGCAGCAGAGCCTGCCGCAGGGCACGCTGCTGGCTGATATAGACACGCGCATCGCCGATCTGCGGCTGGAGCAGTTCGATATCAATCAGCAACGCGACGATCTGTTCAAGGGTGAGGATTACATCAACCAGCTGGTGGCCGAAAGCAAGGAAAAGGCCGGCCCGGAAGTGATCGACGCACTGAACGAGATCGTCGACATGCGCCGCGAACTGCTGGATCAGTTGAACAAGCAGCTCAGCAACCAGCTGTCGCTGTCGATCAACCTGCAGATCAACCAACAGCAGCTCACCAGCGTCTACGGCTCGCTGCAGGATACGCTGACCCAGCAGATTTTCTGGGTCAACAGCAACAAGCCGGTCGATCTGGCGTGGCTGAAGGCAATGCCGGAGGCGGTGCGCGATCAGCTCGCCGGGCTCGATATCAAATTCGACGGTGGCAAGCTATTGCAGGGCGGCTTGAATGCGCTGGTGTTCCTGATCCCGTTGCTGTTGGCGATCGGGGTATTGCGCTGGCGCTACCGGTTGATCGACAGTCATTTGCAAAAGCTGGCCAACGACGTGGGGCAACTGAAGCGCGACGGCCAGCTGCACACGCCGAAGGCCATCGCGCTGACCTTGCTGAAGGTGTTGCCTGGCGCCGCGCTGCTGCTCGGCGTCGGTTTCTGGATGTATCGCGCGGATTTGGGTATCAGCGACTTTATTTGGGCGTTGTCGCAGCAGCTGGCGTTGTCGTGGCTGGTGTTCGGCTTCAGCTATCGCATGCTGAAACCGGGCGGCATCGCCGAGCGGCATTTCAACTTCGGCGCTAACCTGTGCGCGCATTACCGCCGCCAGACGCTGCGGCTGGGGCTGGCGCTGCAGCCGCTGATCTTCTGGTCGGTATTGGGCGAGAAAGCGCCGCTGCGTCTGGTGGAAGACGTCATCGGCCAGATCGTGGTGATGTTGACGCTGGCGCTGCTTGCGGTGCTGGTGTTCCCGCTGTGCCGCGACAGCTGGCGTGAAAAGGGGTCGCACGCCGTGCGGCTGGTGATGGTCACTGCGCTTGCCGCCACACCGCTGATCCTGCTGGGGCTGATGTTCGCCGGTTACTTCTATACCACGCTGCGGCTGGCCAGCCGCTGGATAGACAGCCTGTATCTGTTCTTCCTGTGGAATATCGTGTATCTGACTGCCCTGCGCGGCCTGAGCGTGGCGGCGCGGCGTTTGGCCTACCGGCGCGCGCTGGCGCGGCGGCAAAACGTGGTGAAAGAGGGGGCCGAAGGCGGCGAAGCGGTGGTGGAAGAGCCGCCGCTAGCGCTCGATCAGATCAACCAGCAGTCGCTGCGCCTGACCACCCTGGTGCTGTTCGCCATCTTCGCCAGCGCCTTCTACGCCATTTGGTCGGATCTGGTGACGGTCATCGCTTACCTGGACAGCATCACGCTGTGGCATTACACCAGCACCGTGGCGGGCAGCAGCGTGTCGCAGGCGGTGACGCTGGGTAACATGATGGTGGCGATCGCCGCGGTGATCGTCGCTTATGTGCTCACCCGCAACTTGCCCGGCCTGCTGGAGGTGGTGGTGCTGTCGCGGCTGCAGCTGCGGCAGGGGGCGTCTTATGCCATCACCACCGTGCTCACTTACCTGATCACCGCCGTGGGCGCCGTGGTTGCGCTGGGATCGCTGGGCGTATCCTGGGACAAACTGCAATGGCTGGCCGCCGGTCTGACGGTCGGGCTTGGCTTTGGCCTGCAGGAGATCTTCGCCAACTTCGTCTCCGGCCTGATCATTCTGTTCGAACGCCCGATCCGCATCGGCGATACCATCACCATCGGCACCTTCTCCGGTTCGGTCAGCAAGATCCGCATTCGTGCCACCACCATTACCGACTTCGACCGTAAAGAGGTGATCATTCCGAACAAGGCGTTCGTCACCGAGCGGCTGATCAACTGGTCACTGTCCGACACCATCACCCGCGTGCTGATCAAGGTGGGCGTGGCCTACGGTTCCGATCTCGACAAGGTGAAAAAGGTGTTGCTGCAGGCGGCGCACGACAACCCGCGGGTGATGACCGATCCCGAACCGCAGGTGTTCTTCCTCAACTTCGGGGCCAGCACGCTGGATCACGAACTGCGGCTCTATGTACGGGAACTGCGCGATCGCAGCTACACGGTGGACGAACTGAACCGCTCAATCGACCGCTTGTGCCGGGAAAACGGCATCGACATCGCCTTCAATCAGCTGGAGGTGTATCTGCATAACCAGCAGGGCAATGAAGTGCAGGAAGTGAAAAGAACGCTCTCGCCGGATGAAGGCGGCCAGACGGCGGGCTGATGTGCGTTGAAAGATGGAAGGGACAGCGGGCTGTCCCTGATTACTGTCCGGCAGGCAAATAGGGAGAGGTGACGCCGGCGCGCTGCAGCTTTTCCTGATAATCCCGTTTGACGATATCCAGTGCTGCCAACGCGGTAGCCGGATCGATCTCGTTGCATTCCAGCAGGTAAATCAAGTCTACCGCCAGCTGCAGTTCGGGTGAGGCATTTTCCAGAGACATAGCACCTGCGCTTATTAATTAATGGGATGAAAAACTCGTGTCTCGGCAGAGTATAGTGAACCCGGCGCGCAACCGGGAATAATCATTAAAATATTGTGATAAATCTTCAAAAACCGTTTTCTTTGCGCTCGATATTGCGCTCGATGCGCGCCAGCGCCTGACGGCAGCGCATCAGTCTCCCCTCCAGCGCCGCCAGCTCGTGCTGCAGCTTTTGCTGCGCCGCCAGTGTGGTCTGGCGCCCCAGCAGGCTTTCCCGATCCTGAATCATGGCGATCAGCCGGCGTTCGTAATCCTGGTGCTCGGCCAGCTTGTGGTACAGATCGGCCTCGGGGGCTTCCTTCGGCTGATTCTTGCGCCGTAGCGCCTGGGTTGCCAGCTCGCGCTGCAGGGCAGAGATTTGGGCAACCAGTTTTTCGGCCAGAAAGGCCACCTGGCTGGCGCGGCTGTCGTTAGCGGCGTTTTGCAGCTGGGCGAAGTTTTTCTCCACCTCGGCCAGGTAGTCGCGCAGCCGCGTGCCGCGGTTGGCGAACAGGGCGGCGTCGAAGCGCGCCTGCGGGATCGGGGCGTCGCCGCGCGGAGTGACTTCGGCCGCCAGCGCCGCGATCTGCTGCGCCAACACCTGTAATAGACGCTGAGTGCTCACATAAGCTCCCTCTTGATTTCAACAGGCGTAAGCTTGCCCGCGATGCCGCCCTGAAACAAGCGCCGCATGCATATTCCGCCGGCGCGGCGCCGATGCTACAGTAAGCCGCAACCGATTGAGGAGCGAAGAGCCGCATGAAGCGAGGGTTATTGATCATTTTGGGCTGGCTGGCGGTGGTGCTGGCGACGTTGGGCGTGGTGCTGCCGCTGTTGCCGACCACGCCGTTCCTGCTGTTGGCTGCCTGGTGCTTCGCCCGCTCTTCGCCGCGCTTTCATCACTGGCTGCTGTACCGTTCCTGGTTTGGCCCTTATCTGCGCCACTGGCAGCAGCATCGCGCGCTGCCGCCGGGAGCGAAGTGGAAGGCGGTGCTAGTGATCGTGCTGACCTTCGCCTGTTCGCTGTGGCTGGTGAAAATCTGGTGGGTGCGCGGTCTGTTGCTGCTGATGTTGGCTATTTTGCTGACCTTTATGCTGCGCCTGCCGGTTATTGACCTGTCGCAACAAAAACAGCGCTGATTGTGCGCCGCTGGTTGCATTTGTCCGCCAGTTTGCATAGATTTGGGCGTTTTCGTGCGCGGATCGCCTGCTATTCCTTCTCCGGTGTGTTTCACCCAGAGGCGGCGGGTGAGCGGCGCGCCGGTTTTCAGGCAGCTTTATCAGGCAACAATTATGACCGCTACTGCGCAGCAGCTTCAGTTTATTAAAGACAGTATCAAAACCATCCCGGATTATCCGAAGCCGGGCATCCTGTTCCGCGACGTGACCAGCCTGCTGGAAAACCCGTTGGCCTACGCCGCCAGCATCGAGCTGCTGGTTGAGCGCTATCGCGAAGCGGGCGTGACCAAGGTGGTGGGTACCGAAGCGCGTGGTTTCCTGTTCGGCGCGCCCGTCGCGCTGGCGCTGGGCGTCGGTTTCGTGCCGGTGCGCAAACCGGGCAAACTGCCGCGTGCCACGCTCAGCGAAAGCTATGAGCTGGAGTACGGCACCGACAAGCTGGAGATCCACACCGACGCCATCACCGCGGGTGACAAAGTGCTGGTGGTGGACGATCTGCTGGCGACCGGCGGCACCATCGAAGCAACCACCAAACTGATCCGCCGTCTGGGCGGTGAAGTGAAAGACGCCGCGTTCATCATCAACCTGCCGGATCTGGGCGGGGAAGCGCGTCTGAACAAGCTGGGTATCGACTGCTACTGCCTGGTGGACTTCGCCGGCCATTGATGCGGCATCGCCCCTTGGGCACAACGGCCTCGCGGATCGCCGCGGGGCTGTGTTAGCATGACCCTCCAGATTACTCGACTTCTCCGGTATTAATGAGCTATCAGGTTCTCGCCCGTAAGTGGCGCCCTCAAACGTTCGCAGACGTGGTCGGCCAGGAACATGTCCTGACCGCGCTGGCCAACGGCCTCTCGCTGGGGCGGATCCATCACGCCTATCTGTTCTCGGGCACCCGCGGCGTGGGGAAAACCACCATCGCGCGCCTGCTGGCTAAAGGCCTGAACTGTGAAACCGGCATCACCGCCACGCCGTGCGGCCAATGCGACAACTGCCGTGAGATCGAACAGGGGCGTTTCGTCGATCTGATCGAGATCGACGCCGCTTCCCGAACCAAGGTGGAAGATACCCGCGATCTGCTGGACAACGTTCAGTACGCGCCGGCGCGCGGCCGCTTCAAGGTCTACCTGATCGATGAAGTGCACATGCTCTCGCGCCACAGCTTCAACGCGTTGCTGAAGACGCTGGAAGAGCCGCCATCGCACGTGAAATTCCTGTTGGCCACCACCGATCCGCAAAAATTGCCGGTGACCATTCTTTCCCGCTGCCTGCAGTTTCACCTTAAAGCGCTGGACGTCGATCAGATCCGTCAGCAGCTGGAAACGGTGCTGACGGCGGAGCAGATCACCAGCGACGCCCGCGCGCTGCAACTGCTGGCGCGCGCCGCCGACGGCAGCATGCGCGATGCGCTGAGCCTGACCGATCAGGCGATCGCCATGGGGCAGGGGCAGGTGACCGCCGCCACCGTCAGCCAGATGCTCGGCACGCTCGATGACGAGCAGCCGCTGGCGATCCTCGAAGCGCTGGTCAGCGCCGACGGCGAAAAGGTGATGGCGCAGGTCGCGCAGGCCGCTTCGCGCGGCGTGGACTGGGAAAACCTGCTGGTGGAGACGCTGGCGTTGCTGCACCGCATTGCGATGGTGCAACTGCTGCCTTCGATGCTCGACAACCACTACGCCGCCGTGGAACAACGGCTGCGTGAGCTGGCGCGCACTCTGCCGCCGGCCGATGTGCAACTCTATTACCAAACGCTGTTGGTGGGCCGCAAAGAGCTGGCCTATGCGCCGGATCGTCGCATGGGGGTTGAGATGACTCTACTGCGTGCGCTGGCGTTTCACCCGAAAGCGGTGATCCCGGAGCCGGTGGCGTTGGTGCAGACCGCGCCGGCGCCGATGGCGCAACCGCAGCAGGCCACATCGCCACAGCCGCCGCAGTTTCAGGACGTGCCGCCCCCGCTAGGGCAGCCGGCCGCGCCGCAGCGACAATCATCGACCCCTTTACCGGATGCCACCGCCCAGCTGTTGAAAGCGCGGTCCCAGCTGCAACGGCAGCAGGGAGCATCCACACCAAAAAAGAATGAGCCGGCGGCGCCAGGAATAGCGCGGCCGGCAAACTCGGCGCTGGGGCGTTTGGCTTCCGTGACCGAGCGTAGCCAGCAGCGCCTGGCGGAGAAGAAGGTGCCGGAAAAACCGGCGAAGCCGGAAGCCTATCGCTGGCGCGCGCAGACCGAGCCGGAAGCGGCGCCGGAACCGTTGGCGACGCCGAAAGCGCTGCGCACGGCGTTGGAGCACGAGAAAACGCCGGAGCTGGCCGCCAAGCTGGTGGTGGAATCGCTGGAGCGCGACGCCTGGGCGGCGGAAATCGATAAGCTCAAGATCCCGAAACTGGTGCAGCAGCTGGCGTTGAACGCCTTCAAGCAGCAGCCGGAAGCGGGCAAGATTAACCTCCATCTGCGGTCTTCGCAGCGCCATCTGAATTCGCCTTCGGCGCAGAAGACGCTGGCCGAAGCGCTCGGCGAGCTGTACGGCAGCCCGGTTGAGCTGACCGTGGTGGAGGACGATAATCCGGCGGAGCGCACCCCGCTGGAGTGGCGACAAGCCATCTATGAAGAAAAGCTGGCGCAGGCGCGCCAGTCCATCGTTGCGGATACCCATATCCAGACGCTGTGCCGGTTCTTCGACGCGGATCTGGATGAAGAGAGTATCCGCCCCCTTTAAACGCCGCGCGAGGTGCGCGGCCCTAGCGACGAGAGACGACTATGTTTGGTAAAGGCGGTCTGGGCAACCTGATGAAGCAAGCCCAGCAAATGCAAGAAAAAATGCAGCAGATGCAGGAAGAAGTCGCCAAATTGGAAGTGACCGGCGAGTCTGGCGCAGGCCTGGTGAAAGTCACCATCAACGGCGCACACAACTGCCGCCGCGTGGAGATCGATCCTAGCCTGATGGAAGATGACAAAGACATGCTGGAAGATCTGATCGCCGCCGCGTTTAACGACGCCGCGCGCCGCATCGAAGAGACTCAGAAAGAGAAAATGGCCTCCGTTTCCAGCGGCATGCAGTTGCCGCCTGGCTTCAAGATGCCGTTCTGATGCAAACCAGCCCGCTCCTTGAATCCCTGATGGAGGCGCTGCGCTGCCTGCCGGGCGTCGGCCCGAAATCGGCGCAGCGCATGGCGTTTCAATTGCTGCAGCGCGATCGCAGCGGCGGCATGCGCCTGGCGCAGGCGTTGACGCGCGCGATGTCGGAAATCGGCCACTGCGCCGACTGCCGCACCTTCACCGAGCAGGACATCTGCACCATCTGCGCCAATCCGCGCCGTCAGCAAAACGGCCAGATTTGTGTGGTGGAAAGCCCGGCGGATATTCACGCCATCGAGCAGACCGGCCAGTTCGCCGGGCGCTACTTTGTGCTGATGGGCCATCTGTCGCCGCTAGATGGCATCGGGCCGGGGGATATCGGTCTCGATCGCCTGGAGCAACGGCTGGAAAAGGAAAGCATCACCGAAGTGATCCTCGCCACCAACCCGACGGTGGAAGGGGAAGCGACTGCCAACTACATCGCCGAGATGTGCGGCCAGTATGGCGTGCTCGCCAGCCGCATCGCCCACGGCGTACCGGTGGGCGGCGAGCTGGAGATGGTCGATGGCACCACGCTGTCGCATTCGCTGGCCGGGCGTCACGCCATCAAGTTCTGATGTTTTCCCGGACGGGGCCACTCGGCCCCGTCGTTTTTTTGCCAAAAATTTCCCGCCGTCCGCTTGAAAAACAAGACCCTGACCCTCATCTGATACTCATTGTTCGATTTTGGTAGCCATTGTCTTTTGAGGTAATCAATGAGTATGAAAGGTCAAGAAACCCGCGGGTTCCAGTCTGAAGTAAAACAGCTGCTTCATTTGATGATCCATTCGCTGTACTCCAACAAAGAAATTTTCCTGCGCGAGCTGATTTCCAACGCCTCTGACGCCGCCGACAAGCTGCGCTTCCGCGCCCTGTCCGCGCCAGAGCTGTATGCCGGCGACGGCGAGCTGCGCGTGCGCTTGTCCTTCGATAAAGAGCAGCGCACCCTGACCATCGCCGACAACGGTATCGGCATGCGCCGCGAAGAAGTGATCGAAAACCTCGGCACCATCGCCAAATCGGGCACCAAAGCGTTCCTGGAATCCATCGGTTCAGATCAGGCGAAAGACAGCCAGCTGATCGGCCAGTTCGGTGTCGGTTTCTACTCGGCGTTCATCGTGGCGGACAAAGTGACCGTGCGCACCCGCGCTGCCGGCGCCGCCGATGACGAAGGCGTGTTCTGGGAGTCCGCCGGTGAAGGCGACTACACCATCGCCGACATCACCAAAGAGACCCGCGGCACCGAAATCACCCTGCATCTGCGCGAAGGCGAAGATGAGTACCTCGACGCCTGGCGCTTGCGCTCGGTGATCGGCAAATATTCCGATCACATCGCCCTGCCGGTAGAGATCGAAAGCAAGAACGAAGAAGACGGCACCGTCACCTGGGAGAAGATCAACAAGGCGCAGGCCCTGTGGACCCGCAGCAAGGCTGACGTCACCGACGAAGAGTACAAAGAGTTCTACAAGCACATCGCCCATGACTTCACCGATCCGCTGAGCTGGAGCCATAACCGGGTGGAAGGCAAGCAGGAGTACACCAGCCTGCTGTATATCCCGGCGCAGGCGCCGTGGGACATGTGGAACCGCGATCACAAACACGGCCTGAAGCTGTACGTGCAGCGCGTGTTCATCATGGACGACGCCGAGCAGTTCATGCCGAACTACCTGCGCTTCGTGCGCGGCCTGATCGATTCCAACGATCTGCCGCTGAACGTGTCGCGCGAGATCCTGCAAGACAGCCGTGTGACGCAGAACCTGCGCGGTGCGCTGACCAAGCGTGTGCTGCAGATGCTGGATAAGCTGGCCAAAGACGACGCCGAAGGCTACCAGAAATTCTGGCAGCAGTTCGGTCTGGTGCTGAAAGAAGGCCCGGCGGAAGACAACGGCAACCAGGAAGCGATCGCCAAACTGCTGCGCTTCGCGACCACCCACGGCGACAGCTCGGCGCAGACCGTGTCGCTGGAAGAGTACGTCGGCCGCATGGCGGAAGGGCAGGAAAAGATTTACTACATCACCGCCGACAGCTACGCCGCCGCCAAGAGCAGCCCGCATCTGGAGCTGTTCCGCAAGAAAGGCATCGAAGTGTTGCTGTTGTCCGATCGCATCGACGAGTGGATGATGAGCTACCTGACCGAGTTCGACGGCAAGCCGTTCCAGTCGGTCAGCAAAGCGGATGAAACGCTGGATAAACTGGCGGATGAAACCGAAGAGCAGAAGGCGGCCGAGAAGCAGTTGGAACCGTTCATCGAACGTGTGAAAACCCTGCTGGGCGAGCGTGTGAAGGATGTACGCCTGACGCACCGCCTGACCGATACGCCGGCGATCGTGGTGACCGACGCCGACGAAATGAGCACCCAGATGGCCAAGCTGTTCGCCGCCGCCGGTCAGCAGGCGCCGGAAGTGAAGTACATTTTCGAGCTTAATCCCGAGCATGCGCTGGTCAAACGAGCATCCGACGTGGGCGATAACGAACATTTCGCCGAATGGATCGACCTGTTATTGGATCAGGCGCTGCTGGCAGAACGCGGCACGCTGGAGGATCCGAACTTGTTCATCCGTCGCATGAATAAGTTGCTGTCCGCTTAAAAGCTGAAGATATGCGCCCTTAACGACACCGTTAGGGGCGTATTTCCGGTTTTTCCCCGCTTTTTCTTGCCTTTTGTTCGTCCGTTTTTTTGCACATTCCGCAATCGATTTCCTTCGCGCGCCTTGAGCCTGCCCCCCCTGAAATGGTATCGTTGAGCGTTTTCGCAATTTTATAAAAACTACATAGCAAGGGGATTTACGCAATGCGTATCATTCTGCTGGGCGCTCCGGGCGCTGGTAAAGGTACTCAGGCTCAATTCATCATGGAGAAATACGGCATTCCGCAAATCTCCACCGGTGACATGTTGCGCGCAGCCGTGAAGGCCGGCAGTGAACTGGGCAAGCAGGCGAAAGAGATCATGGACGCCGGCAAGCTGGTGACCGATGAGTTGGTGATCGCGCTGGTCAAAGAGCGCATCACGCAGGAAGATTGCCGCAAGGGCTTCCTGCTGGACGGCTTCCCACGCACCATTCCGCAGGCTGACGCGATGAAAGAAGCCGGCATCAACGTGGACTTCGTGCTGGAGTTCGACGTGCCGGACGAGCTGATCGTTGACCGCATCGTTGGCCGCCGCGTACACGCGCCGTCCGGCCGCGTCTACCACGTGAAGTTCAACCCGCCGCAGGTGGAAGGCAAAGACGACGTGACCGGCGAAGAGCTGACCACGCGCAAGGACGATCAGGAAGAGACCGTGCGCAAGCGCCTGGTGGAATACCATCAGATGACCGCGCCGCTGATCTCTTACTACAGCAAAGAAGCGGCAGCGGGCAACACCCAATACCGCAAAATCGACGGCACCCGCAAGGTGGCCGAAGTGAGCGCAGAGCTGGCGACTATCCTCGGTTGATAGCAAACTGGCTGTGCATGACGCCGGGCCTGTGGTCCGGCGTTTTTTTTGCCGTTTTCCCGCCAAATTGTGATCGCGGCAGCTTGTTGCGGCCGTGCCCGTTAATCGCCCGCGCCAAATGGCGTATAACAAGCCTGCGTTTTCACCCTCAGCAGGGAGCCGGGCATGCTCAGACAAACCAATCTTCTGGCGGAAGCCACCGCGCGCCAGATCGTCCAGCGGGCGATGGGCATCATCAGCCATTCCGTCAACGTGATGGACAGCAACGGCGTGATCATCGCCTCCGGCAACCCGCAGCGCCTGTTCCAGCGTCATGAAGGCGCGGTGCTGGCGCTGGCGGAGAACCGGGTGGTGGAAATCGACCGCGCCACCGCCGAACACCTGAAGGGCGTGCGGCCCGGCATCAACCTGCCGTTCAGCTTTCGCAATCAGCGGGTGGGGGTGATCGGCATCTCCGGCGAGCCGGCCGAGGTGCGCGCCTACGCTGAACTGGTGAAGATGGCGGCGGAGATGATGGTGGAGCAGGCGGCGCTGCTGGATCAGCACCAGTGGGAAAAACGCTACCGGGAAGAGCTGGCGAACCAGCTGCTGCAGCCGCAGCCGAACACCGCGTCGCTGGAAGCGATGGCGGCGTATCTGGGATTGGATCTGCGCCAGGCGCGCATCGTCTGGATCGTCGAGCTGCAAGAGGCGCAGCCGCACCTGCTGCGTGAGCTGTTGGCGGAGCTGGAGGCCACCCAGCGCGACGCGTTGATCGCCATTACCGGCTTCAATGAAATGACCCTGTTGCGCCCGGCCTGCATGGCTCAGGGCGAATGGAGTTTGAAGCTGGAGCGCCAGCAGGCGCAGCGTTTGCAAAACCAGCTAAAACACCGCTTTCGGGTGCGGCTGATCGTCGGCGGTTTTTATGACGATCCGCAAAGCGCCTACCGTTCCAGCCTGACGGCGCGTGCCACCCAGGCAATGGCGCAGCGCCTGAAACTGCGTCACGCCACGCTGTTCTACCACGACTATCCGCTGCCGTCGCTGCTGTGCGATCTCGGGGAGGACTGGCGAGCGCAAGAGCTGGGGCGCCCCTGGCGGACGCTGGGCGAACAGGATGAAAAAGGCGTGCTGCGCGCCACGCTGCGCCACTATTTTTCGCAGAATTGTGATCAGACGCAGGCCGCCGCGCAGCTGCATATTCACGTCAATACCCTGCGCTACCGCCTGCAGCGCATCGAAGCCATAACTGGCATGAAAATCAATCAATTAACCGACGCTCTGCGGTTGTATATCGGCATGCTGATGCACGACTGAGTTGTGCCAACCCACAAATTTCGCGCCGTTCCTTCGGCAATTTTTTGTTGTTTCCCCTCAGGTCAACGCCGGGCGCGCGGGATATGTTGGCCTGCACATCAACCACGGAGAAAACAACAATGACAACCGTATCCACTCTGGGAGCGCTGGTGGCGTTAGCCGTCGCCATCGTTCTGATCCTACGCAAGGTGCCGCCGGCTTACGGCATGATTGCCGGCGCGCTGGCGGGCGGGCTGTGCGGCGGCGCCGATCTGGTGCAGACCGTAACGCTGATGATCGGCGGGGCGCAGGGCATCACCAACGCCGTGATGCGCATTCTGGCGGCGGGGGTATTGGCCGGGGTGCTGATCGAATCCGGCGCGGCGCACACCATCGCCGAAACCATCGTGCGCAAAGTGGGCGAAACCCGCGCGCTGCTGGCGCTGGCGGTGGCTACACTGATCCTGACGGCGGTGGGGGTGTTTATCGATGTGGCGGTGATCACCGTCGCGCCGATCGCGCTGTCGATCGCCCAGAGGGCCGGCATTTCGCGCGCGGCGATCCTGCTGGCGATGATCGGCGGCGGCAAGGCCGGCAACGTGATGTCTCCCAACCCGAACACCATCGCGGCGGCGGACAACTTCCACGTGCCGCTCACTTCGGTGATGATGGCCGGCATCGTGCCGGGGCTGTGCGGCCTGGTGGTGGCCTATCTGCTGGCGCGCCGCCTGAGCGATAAAGGCGGCAGGGTGATGGCTGAAGAGCTGACTCAGCATGCCGAAGGGGCGCGGCCGGGCTTCGCTGCGGCGATCAGCGCGCCGCTGGTGGCGATCCTGCTGCTGTCGCTGCGGCCGATCGCCGGTATCGCCGTCGATCCGCTGATCGCGCTGCCTGCTGGCGGGTTGGCGGGCGCGCTGCTGATGGGGCGCATCCGCCAGTGCAATCAGTTTATGGTTTCCGGCCTGTCGCGCATGGCGCCGGTGGCGATTATGCTGCTCGGCACCGGCACGCTGGCGGGCATTATCGCCAACTCGGCGCTGAAGGATGTCTTGATTAACGGTTTGACGCACACCGGGCTACCGGCCTGGCTGCTGGCGCCGCTGTCCGGCGCGCTGATGTCGATGGCGACCGCCTCGACCACCGCCGGCACCGCCGTGGCTTCCGGGGTGTTCAGCTCCACGCTGCTCGAGCTGGGGGTGAGCGGATTGGCCGGTGCGGCGATGATCCATGCGGGCGCCACGGTGCTGGATCACCTGCCGCACGGCAGCTTCTTCCACGCCACCGGCGGCAGCGTCAATATGGCGGTGCACGAGCGGCTGAAGCTGCTGCCGTATGAAACGCTGGTGGGGTTCACCATTGCGGCAATCTCGGCGCTGATGTTTGGCGTATTTAACCTGGCGGGATAAGGAACAGTGATGAAAACGCTGAAAAAAGTGGTTATTGCCCCGGATTCTTTCAAAGAGAGCCTGAGCGCGCTCGGCGTCGCTGACGCCATCGAGCGGGGATTCCGCCAAATTTACCCGCAGGCGCACTACGTGAAGCTGCCGATGGCGGACGGCGGCGAAGGCACAGTGGAGTCGATGGTGGCGGCCACCGGCGGCGAAATCGTCCAGGTGACGGTCACCGGGCCGCTGGGGGAGCCGGTGTTGGGATTTTATGGCCTGCTGGGCGACGGCGAAACCGCGGTGATTGAAATGGCCGCCGCTTCCGGGCTGCATTTGGCGCCGCCCAACCGGCGCGATCCGCGCATCACCACCAGTTACGGCACCGGTGAGCTGATGCTGGCGGCGCTGGAGCGCGGCGTGAAGGCGATCATTCTCGGCATCGGCGGCAGCGCCACCAACGACGGCGGCGCTGGGATGATGCAGGCGCTGGGCGTTAAATTGCTGGATAAGGATCGCCGGCCGCTGCCGGTGGGCGGTGCGGCACTGGCGCAGCTGGCGCATCTCGATCTCGCCGGGCTGGACGCGCGTTGGCAACGGGTGAGCGTAACCGCCGCCTGCGACGTGGATAACCCGCTGTGCGGCGAAAAGGGCGCGTCGGCGGTGTTCGGGCCGCAGAAGGGGGCGACGCCGGAGATGGTGGCCCAGCTCGATGCGGCGCTGCATCACTATGGCGAACTGCTGGAGCGGGAAACCGGCCGCGCCGTGCTGACCCAGCCAGGGGCGGGCGCGGCGGGCGGCATGGGGGCGGCGCTGCTTGGCATGCTCGAAGCGCGCTTGCGGCCGGGCATCGAGATTGTCACCGAAACCCTGCGCCTGGATGAAGCGGTGCGCGATGCCGACTTGGTGATCACCGGCGAAGGGCGGCTGGACAGCCAGTCGATCCACGGCAAAACGCCGATCGGCGTGGCGCGAGTGGCCAAGCGTCACGGCGTGCCGGTGATCGCCATCGCCGGCAGCCTGACGCCGGATTATTCGGTGGTGCATCAACACGGCATCGATGCGGCGTTTTCGGTGCTCGATCGCATCGTGACGCTGGAAGACGCGCTGGCGGACGCCGATCGCAATCTGCAGGTGACGGCGCGCAACGTGGCGGCGGTATGGCAACTGGCGCAAGGGGGAAGCCCACAGGGATAGCCTGTTGCTGTTATCGGTTCCGACGCAGGACTTTTCCGTTACAATAGCCGGCATTAATGGCTGCTGACATCCCGACCCAGAACGGAATGCCGGCCGGAAAGGAAATGAGGGGAACTGAGATGAAGCAAGAGAAACACGGCGTATTGCTGGTGAACCTGGGCACACCAGATGCGCCGACCTCGTCGGCGGTCAAACGCTATCTGAAGGAATTCCTCAGTGACGATCGCGTGGTCGACACGGCGCCGCTGATCTGGTGGCCGATCCTCAACGGCGCGATCCTGCCGATCCGCTCGCCGCGCGTGGCGAAGCTCTATCAGTCGGTGTGGATGGAAGAAGGCTCGCCGCTGCTGGTATACAGCCGCCGCCAACAGCGGGCGCTGGCGGCGCGCATGCCGAATACGCCGGTGGAGCTGGGAATGAGCTACGGCTCGCCAAGTTTGGCGGAAGCCATCGACAAGCTGCTGGCGCAAGGTGTGACCAACCTGGTGGTGCTGCCGCTCTACCCGCAATACTCCTGTTCCACCAGCGCGGCGGTATGGGATGGCGTAGCGCGAGTGCTGAAAGGCTATCGCCGCTTGCCGTCGGTGGCCTTCATCCGCGATTACGCCGAACACCCGGCCTATATCGCCGCGCTGCAGCAAAGCGTGGAGCGCTCGTTCGCCGAGCACGGCCAGCCGGATCGGCTGGTGCTGTCGTTCCACGGCATCCCCAAACGCTATGCGCGCCTGGGCGACGACTACCCGCAGCGCTGCGAGGATACGCTGCGTGCGCTGAGCGCCACGCTGCCGCTGGCGCCGGAGCGCGTGATGATGACGTACCAATCGCGCTTTGGCCGCGAGCCGTGGCTGACGCCATACACCGATGAGACCCTGAAGGGGCTGCCGGCGCAGGGCGTGAAGCACATTCAGCTGATTTGCCCCGGTTTCTCGGCGGACTGCCTGGAAACGCTGGAAGAGATCAAAGAACAGAACCGCGAGATCTTCCTCAAGGCCGGCGGCGAGAAGTTTGAATATATCTCGGCGTTGAACGACGAGCCGGCGCATATCGATATGATGCAGCAGCTGGTGGCGCAGCGCCTGTAATCATCCATAATCTGTCTATTAGATGCATCGTGATCGGGCGGGGATGTGTTAACATTCTCCGCTTGTTAAACCGTCACCACCGCCAATCACATGAAATTTCCTGGTAAACGCAAGTCCAAACACTATTTCCCGGTGAGCGCCCGCGATCCGCTTCTGCAGCAGGCTCAGCCCGAAAGTGAAATCAGCACCTCGTATATCGTCGGCATCGATCAGACGCTGGTGGATATCGAGGCGAAAGTGGACGACGCTTTTGTCCAGCGCTACGGCCTGAGCCTGGGCCACTCTCTGGTGATCGAAGACGACGTCGCCGAGGCGCTGTATCAGGAACTGAACGAAAACAACCTGGTTACCCATCAGTTCGCCGGCGGCACCATCGGTAACACCATGCACAACTATTCGGTGCTGGCGGACGATCGCTCGGTGCTGCTCGGCGTGATGTGCAGCAACGTGAAAATCGGCAGCTACGCCTACCGTTACCTGTGCAATACCTCCAGCCGTACCGATCTCAACTATCTGCAGGGCGTAGACGGCGCCATCGGCCGCTGCTTCACGCTGATCGGGGAAAGCGGCGAGCGCACCTTCGCCATCAACCCTGGCCAAATGAACCAGCTGCGCCCGGAAAGCATTCCTGAAGAGGTGATCGCCGGCGCGTCGGCGCTGGTGCTGAGCTCTTATCTGGTGCGCTGTAAGGAGGGGGAGCCGATGAAGGCCGCCACCCTGCAGGCGATCGAATATGCCAAAAAACACGACGTGCCGGTGGTGTTGACGCTGGGCACCAAGTACGTGATCGCCGACAACCCGCAGTGGTGGCGCGACTTCCTGAAGGAAAACGTGACCATTCTGGCGATGAATGAAGACGAAGCGCTGGAGCTGACCGGGCTGAGCGATCCGCTGACCGCCTCGGACATGGCGCTGGAGTGGGTGGATCTGGTGCTGTGCACCGCCGGGCCGAACGGCCTGTATATGGCGGGTTACACCGAAGAAGCCAACAAGCGCCAGACCCAGCACCCGCTGCTGCCGGGGCATATCGCCGAGTTCAACCGCTACGAATTCAGCCGCGCCATGCGCCGCGAGCATTGTGAAAATCCGCTGCGCGTTTATTCGCACATCGCGCCTTATATGGGCGGCCCCGAGAGGATCATGAACACCAACGGCGCCGGCGACGGCGCACTGTCGGCGTTGCTGCACGATATCGCCGCCAACGGCTATCACCGCCATAACGTGCCGAATTCCAGCAAGCACGTGCGCAGTTACCTGACATACTCCTCATTGGCGCAGGTGTGCAAATACGCCAACCGCGTCAGCTACCAGGTGTTGAACCAGCATTCGCCGCGCCTCACTCGCGGCCTGCCGGAGCGCGAAGACAGCCTGGAAGAGTCTTACTGGGAGCGTTAACCCGCTGAAAAAGAAAAGGTCCGGCATGCCGGACCTTTTTTTGTGCGCGCGGGGCGCTTCAGATCGGGCAGCCGCCCATTTTTTCTTCTTCGCTCAGGGTGTCCAGCTGCAGGATGTTCAGCATGCTGTTGGCGATCTCCCGTTCGCCCATCACTACCTGATTGGCGCCGCGATCGGTGATGTAGGCCACCTCGTCGTCGTAGTGGGCGCGGGCGATGATCTCGATGTTCTGGCGCTTGGCGCGCGCCGAGGCGACGATCTCGCCGGCCTCATAGCCGTTGGGGATAGTCAGCAGCAGCCAGCGTGCGCAGTCGAGCCGCGCCAGATCCATCACTTCCGGATTGGCGGCGTTGCCCAACACCGTCTTGATGCCTTGCTCGCGCAGCGCTTCCACCCGCGGGCGGGAGTTTTCGATCACCACCAGCGGAATGCCCGCCTCGGCCAGTTTGCCGCCCAGCAGGCTGCCGACGCGGCCGTAGCCGACCACCAGCGCATGGTTGCACATCTCTACCGGGATCTGCTTCTCTTCTTCCACCGCCTCTTCGAGGATTTGCTCTTCGATGGTTTCGGTCTTGGCCAGATAGCGCTCCAGCAGGGTGAACAACAGCGGGTTGAGCATGATCGACAGGATAGCGCCTGCCAGCACCAGATTGCGACCGTGTTCCGACATCATGCCGAGCGTGATGCCAAGGCCCGCCAGAATAAAGGCGAACTCGCCGATCTGTGCCAGGCTGGCGGAGATGGTCAGCGCGGTGCGCTTGGAGTGGCCGAACATTTTCACCAGCAGGAACGCAGCGGCGGATTTGCCGAACACGATGATCGCCAGCGTCGCCAGCACCGCCAGCGGTTCGTTAATCACGATCATCGGATCGAACAGCATGCCGACCGAGACGAAGAACAGCACCGCGAACGCGTCGCGCAGCGGCAGGGTATCGTGCGCCGCGCGGTGGCTCAGTTCGGACTCGTTCAGCACCATGCCGGCGAAGAAGGCGCCCAGGGCGAAGGAGACGTCGAACAGTTTCACCGCGCCGTAGGCGATGCCGAGCGCCAGCGCCAATACCGCCAGGGTGAACAGTTCGCGCGAGCCGGTGCTGGCGGTTTTCGACAGGATCCACGGTACCAGACGGCGGCCGACCACGATCATCAGCGCGATGAAGGCGATGACCTTGCCGATGGTCAGCGCCAGCTCCATCAGCAGTTGGCCGCTGCTGGCGTTGTTGTTGCCCAGCATGTTGCCGAAGGCCGGCAGTAACACCAGCGTCAGCACCATCGCCAAATCTTCGACGATCAGCCAGCCGATGGCGATTTGCCCGCGCTGGCTGTCGATCAGCTGCCGTTCCTCCAGCGCGCGCAGCAGCACCACGGTGCTGGCGGTGGAGAGACAGAGGCCGAACACCAGCCCGGAGATCAGATCCCAGCCGAGCAGCTTGGACAGCCCCATGCCGAGCAGGGTAGCGACGGCTATCTGCGCCACGGCGCCGGGTATGGCGATAGATTTTACTGCGAGGAGGTCTTTCAAAGAGAAGTGCAGGCCAACACCGAACATCAACAGGATAACGCCGATTTCCGCCAGTTCCGGCGCCAGTGAGGTATCAGCAACGAAACCGGGGGTGAACGGGCCGGCGAGTACCCCTGCGGCCAGATACCCCACCAGAGGGGAGATGCGCAGGCGGTTCGCCAGCATGCCGAGGAGGAAGGCGAGTACTAACCCTCCGACGATGGTGGTAATGAGCGGTGTTGAATTATGCATCCATACTCCTTCTGGCTATGCATCGCGGCACGGGAGAAACGCAACAAAGTTACGAAAAGATACATTTAGTTTATTGCATTTGTTCGCGGCTTGCTTGGCTAATTTGGCCTTTTTTGTAAAAAAGCAGAGGATTTCACTTAAGGCGGGGCAATAAGGGAGTTTTGTGTCAGATAAGCCAAATAACATTGATTTATCCGTAGGATAACCCGGATGAATAAATAATTTCATCCGGGCGGTTCGCGGGGTTATTGCGGTTTATGCTCCATATTGGGCAGTAGCGCGGTAATAATGCCGATCAGCGGTAGGAAAGCACAGATTTGGTAGACCAGTTCGATACTGGTTAAATCGGCGACATAACCAAGAACTGCCGCGCCTAACCCGCCCATACCGAAAGCAAAACCGAAGAATAAGCCGGAAACCATGCCGACTTTACCGGGGATAAGCTCCTGAGCGTAGACCAGAATGGCGGAGAACGCCGAGGCGAGAATAACTCCAATGATCACCGTTAAAATGCCGGTCCAATAGAGTGATGCATAGGGTAAAACAAGGGTAAATGGCGCAGCGCCGAGAATAGAGCCCCAAATAACGTATTTACGGCCTATCTTATCGCCAAGAGGCCCTCCGATAATGGTGCCAGCCGCTACTGCGAACAGGAAGGCGAACAGATGAATTTGCGCATTCTGCACTGAAACGCCGAACTTATGTATCAGATAAAAGGTGTAATAGCTGCTAATGCTGGCCAAGTAGAAGTATTTGGAGAAAATTAGCACCAGAAGAATGCCCAGCGAGTAGGCAACGGTACGTTTTGGCAGCGGTTTCAGCATCGACGGGCTTTTCGGCTGCCCTTTAGTTGCCCGGTGCTGATGTTGATACCACTTGCTGACCTGCAGCAATACCACGATCGCCAGCAGTGCCGCCAGCGTGAACCAGGCGACGTTGCCTTTGCCGTAAGGCGCGATGATCAGCGCGGCCAGCAGCGGGCCGAGCGAGCTGCCGAAGTTGCCGCCGACCTGGAACAGCGACTGCGCCAGGCCGTGTCGTCCGCCGGAGGCCATGCGCGCCACGCGCGAGGATTCCGGGTGGAAGACCGATGAGCCGGTGCCCACCAGCGCCGCCGCCAGCAGCACCAGCGGGAAGGTGCTCGCCACCGACAGCAGCAGCAGGCCGGACAGGGTAAAGCCCATGCCGATCGGCAACGAGTAAGGCTGCGGGTGTTTATCGGTGTAATACCCGATCAGCGGCTGCAGCAGCGAGGCGGTTAGCTGATAGGTCAGGGTGATCATGCCGATCTGCACGAAACTGAGGTGGAAATCGGCTTGCAGGATCGGGTAGATCGCCAGGATCAGCGACTGGATCATATCGTTGAGCAGGTGAGACACGCTGATGGCGCCAAGGATGGAGAAGGCAGTTCCCTTCACCGCACTGCCCTTGGCGGGCGGCATCGCGCTTTGGCTACTGTCGGTCATATTATTATTAGCCTGAGAAGTTGTTGAGCACAGAGATGACATCTTAGGCAGGGCGCCCAATTTTTACCATATCTGAAATAATCAGACTCACATCGCAAAAATTTGAAATCAGCTGTCATTAATTCGCGCTACAATTCCGCCCTCATCATAAAAGCTATTGAATACACGGAGATCCGCCATGCGTTTTTCGCTGAAAACCACCGCATGCGCGCTGGCCGTTTCCCTGACGTTGCTGTCGGGGGCCGCCAGTGCCTGGGAAAAGGATAAGACCTACGCCATCACCATTCTGCATACCAACGATCATCACGGTCACTTCTGGCAGAACGATCACGGCGAATACGGTCTGGGCGCGCAGAAAACGCTGGTGGACGGCATTCGTCAGGAAGTGGCGGCGCAGGGCGGCAGCCTGCTGTTGCTGTCCGGCGGCGATATCAACACCGGCGTGCCGGAATCGGATTTGCAGGACGCCGAGCCGGACTTCCGCGGCATGAACCTGGTGGGCTATGACGCGATGGCGATCGGCAACCACGAATTCGACAACCCGCTGAGCGTACTGCGCCAGCAGGAGAAATGGGCAACTTTCCCGCTGCTGTCCGCCAATATCTATCAGAAAAGCACCGGCCAACGCCTGTTCAAGCCTTACGCCTTGTTCGACAAGCAGGGCATCAAGATTGCCGTTATCGGCCTGACGACCGACGACACTGCTAAGATTGGCAACCCGGAGTACTTCACCGACATGGAGTTCCGCGTGCCGGCGCAGGAAGCGAAGCAGGTGGTGGAGCAACTGCGCAAGGACGAGAAGCCGGACGTGATTATCGCCGCCACCCACATGGGGCACTACGATAACGGCGAACACGGCTCGAATGCGCCGGGCGACGTGGAGATGGCGCGCAGCCTGCCGGCCGGATATCTCGACATGATCGTCGGCGGCCACTCACAGGATCCGGTGTGTATGGCCGGCGACAACCGCAAACAGGTGGATTATGTGCCGGGCACACCGTGCTCGCCGGATCGCCAGAACGGCACCTGGATCGTGCAAGCGCATGAGTGGGGGAAATACGTGGGTCGCGCCGACTTCGAATTCCGCAACGGCGAGCTGAAGCTGGTGCATTATCAGCTGATCCCGGTAAACCTGAAGAAGAAGGTGGAGAAGGCGGACGGCACCAGCGAGCGGGTGTACTACACCCAGCAGATTGCGGAAGATCCGACCATGATGAAGCTGCTGACGCCGTTCCAGGATAAGGGCAAGGCGCAGCTGGGCGTGAAGATCGGCAGCGTCAACGGCAAGCTTGAAGGCGATCGCAGCAAGGTGCGCTTCGTGCAGACCAACCTGGCTCGGGTGATGCTGGCGGCGCAGAGGGAGCGCGCCGACGCCGACTTCGCCGTGATGAGCGGCGGCGGGGTGCGCGATTCGATTGAAAGCGGCGATATCACCTACAAGAACGTGCTCAAGGTGCAGCCGTTTGGCAACACGTTGGTGCATGTCGATATGAAAGGCCGTGAGGTTGAACAGTATCTGGCGGTGGTGGCCAACATGAAGCCGGACTCCGGCGCCTACGCCCAGTTCGCCAACGTCAGCCTAGTGGCGGACGGCAAGGGCGTCAGCGAGGTGAAGATCAACGGCCAGCCGCTGCAGGCGGATAAAACCTACCGCATGGCGACACTGAACTTCAATGCGCTGGGCGGCGACGGCTATCCGAAGCTGGACGGGCTGCCGAGCTACGTCAACACCGGCTTTATCGATGCCGAAGTGCTGAAGCAGTACATCGAGAAACACTCGCCGCTGGATGCGGCGGCCTACGAGCCAAAGGGCGAGATCGTCTATCGATAGAGGTGTAGCGGAACGGCGTTCTCGCTTGTCGCGGGGGCGCCGTGCCCGCCTTCGCGAGCCTCCTCTCCATCAACGCCTTCTGTCGGCGTTGCCGTTTTAGACGGCGTCTTACTTTCGTCTCTCCATATACGCCCTCGCTGGGCAACCCATCATATTCTTGAAAAAAGTGGCGAAGGCGCTGTCGCTGGAAAACGCCAGCTGGCCGGCGACCTCGGATTGGCTCAGCCCTGCGGCCAACATCTCTATCGCTTTGATCAGGCGCCATTGCTGACGCCACTGTTGATAACTGAGACCGGTTTCACGGCGGAAAATCCGGCTGATGGTTTTCTCGGAAGCGCCGCTATAGCGCGATAGCTCGTGCAGCGGCGGAAGCATGTCCAGATTGGCCAGATGGCGCAGGCGCCGGTCGCTGGGCAGCTGCAGCAACGTCAGTTCGCGCGGTGCGGCGGCGATCTCGTCGAGGCAGACCGCCAGAATATTGGCGTGAGGCCCGTGCTGCCAGTCGGTGTCGAAAGCGGCGAACGCGATGCGTTCCAACACCTCGCGCAGCAGCGGCGAGGCTGTCAGTACGGCAAGCTGCGCAGGCAGACAGGCATAGCGATCGGCGTCGAGATAAAGCGAACGGTAACCGACGACGCCGTTGACCTGAACGCGGTGAGCCACCTGCGGCGGGATCCAGGCGACTCTGCCCGGCGGCAGCATACAGATGCTTTGGTTGAGCGTGATGCGCATGCTGCCTTGCTGACAGAACAGCAACTGCCCCCTGTCATGCCAATGCGTGCCCGAGTCGTGCTGCGCCAGTTCGGCGGCGATCCCGAGTACCCCGTTGTCGAGCGTATCCGGATTAAAACTGTCCTGCGCCTGAAGCCACGCCATAGTATGTCCGATTTTGTAAATTTATTGTCTTTTATATTGTAATCGGCACCGGGGAGCTGATGCTACCTTGTGCAGCCTATTCTTGGCTACAGGATCTGTTATGCAACGTAAACTGACGCTGACGTTGGCGACGTCGATGATGATGTTTCCCCAGGTGGTGGAGACCATCTACAGCCCGGCATTGACGCACATTGCGCACGGTTTCCGGGTCAGTGCGGAGATGGCGGCGCAAACGCTCTCTTGTTACTTTTTCGCTTTTGCGCTCGGCGTGGTGGTATGGGGGCGGATGTGCGACGTCATCGGACGCCGTCCCACCATTTTGGCCGGGCTGACGCTCTATCTGCTGGCTTCTCTCGTTGCGCTGTTCAGCGGCAGCTTCAGCATGCTGCTGGCGGCGCGGGTGCTGGCCGCCTTTGGTGCGGCGGTCGGTTCGGTCGGGACGCAAACGGCGATTCGCGATCGCTTCGACGGTTATGAGTTGGCGCGGGTGTTCTCGGTGATGGGGATCGCCATGGCGATCAGTCCGGCGGTTGGCGTGTTGAGCGGCGCAGTGCTGACTTACTATTGGGGCTATCAGGGGGTGTTCGGCGGTTTGGCGCTGTTGGCGGCGCTGTTGTTGGGCTATGCCGGTTGGCAACTGCCGGAGACGCGTCCGCAACAGGTGGTGAAGAGTTCATTTTTCGGCACGCTGGGGCGGATGATCAAGGACGGGGATATTTGGCTCAGTGCGCTGTTGGTGGCGTTGTTCAATATTTGCATGTTCAGCTATTACCAACTGGCGCCATTCCACTTCTCAGCGTTGGGATTGCCGGCGCAGTGGTTCGGTTATACCGGTTTGGTATTGGCGGTCGGAGTGGGTATCGGCGCGGCGATCAACAAGTTTTTGATCGGCAAACGCTGGCTGTTCCCCGCACTGTTGATGCTGGCCTGCGCGCTGTCGCTGACCGGCGGCCTGCTGGTATTGCTGCTGGAAGGGACCTTGTGGTTTGTTCTGCCGATGATGCTGGTGGTGATGGCGTACGGCATCGCCATTCCCAATATTCTGGCGCGCGCGCTGCGCCATTATAAAGACTGCATGGGCACCGCCGGCGCCATCCTTGGCCTGATGTATTACCTGATGCTCGGCGGTGGCCTGGTGCTGGCGGGGCTGTCGCTGCACTTGGGTGCCGTGCTGTCGCTCTGCAGCCTCTGCGTGCTGCTGTTGGCGTGGCGGGTGGCGCACAACGAGCGTCGTTTGGCGTTGCCTGCGCGTAGCTGAATGATAAACGGGGCGGACATTCTCGCCACCGCTGCCTTCCAATGATAGCCTGAGCGACAATTTGGTTTTGATAACGCAAACAGGAAGATGACATGTTGAAAACCGCAGGCTGGCTGCTGCCCGCCATCCTGGCGCTGGCGGGGTGTTCGTCATCCGGCCAAGGTCATGAGCAAACGCTTAGCCAGGCGCTGGCGGCCCTCGGCCAGGACAAGGCGCTGGTTGGGGCGTCGAGCGGCGTGATGGTGCGCGATGCCGAGAGCGGCACCGTGCTGTATCAGGCGCACGCGGAGCAGCGTTTGGCGCCGGCTTCCAACATGAAGATGTTCACTTCTCTGGCGGCGTTCGGCGTGCTGGGGGCGGATTACCGGTTTGAAACCCGGCTGCTGACCACCGGTGAACAGCGCGGCAACACCTTGCAGGGGGATCTCTATCTGCAGGGCAGCGGCGATCCGACGTTGCATCCTGACGATCTCGACACCTTCGCCGCCACGCTGGCGCAGCGCGGCGTTCGCCAGATTCATGGGCGGCTGATCCTGGACGCCAGCGCGTTCGATCAAACGCCATTCGGCGCCGGCTGGAGCTGGGACGATGAACCCTTTGCCTTCGCTGCACCGATCTCGGCGCTAAACTACGCCTTTACCCCCGGCGGCGATATCAACGTGGTGCGGGTGGATGTGCAACCGGGCGCCCGCGCCGGTGCGCCGGGGCGGGTGAGCTTCTATCCCGCCAATGACGCGGTGACGCTGGTCAACCGTACCAGCACCGGCGGCGACACCGCACTGGCGTTCGAGCGCCAACCGGGCAGTAACCGGGTTGTGGTCAGCGGCACCATTGCCGCGCAGGCGGAGGCTCGTTCGCGATTGATCACTGTCGATCAACCCACCCGCGTGGTTGGTGCCTTACTGCAAAATGCCCTGCGCGCGCACGGCATTACCCTGCGCGGTAATGCTGAAGAGGGTGTGACGCCAGCCGGCGCACAGCTGCTGGCGCAAAAAAACTCGCCGCCGCTCTCCCGCCTGATCGTCACCTTCCTGAAAGTGTCCAATAACGGTTACGGTGAGGTACTGACCAAAGCGATGGGCCGCAAAACGCAGGGTAAGGGGGATTGGGCCGCCGGCCTGCAGGCGATCGGCCAGTTTGTGCAAAGCCAGGGCATCGCGGCCGGCGCGTACCGTCAGGTGGACGGTTCAGGGCTGTCGCGCATGAACCAGATCACGCCGCAACAGCTGACGACGCTGCTGTTGGCGGCCAGAAAACAGCCGTGGTTCGCCGACTGGTATCGCGCTTTGCCCGTCGCGGGCCAGCCGGGGTTGCTGGTGGGCGGCACGCTGCAGCACCGTATGGTAAAAAGCGCGGCGGCGGGCCGCGCCCACGCCAAGAGCGGCTCCATGACCGGGGTCTCGTCGCTCAGCGGCTATGTCGATTCGGCGACCGGACGGCCGCTGGCGTTCGCCATTATCAGCAACAACTATCTGGTGCCCGGCGCGGAGGTGAAGGCGCTGGAGGACCGCCTGGTGGAAACGCTGGCAGCCTGTGATGCCACGGTGGTGTGCCGCTGAGTACGCGGCGTCAGTCGCGTTTGGCGATGTCGGCGAAGCTGCCGGCCAGCAGGCGGCACAGATCGGCGGCGGCCAACTCGATGTCCAGCCCGCGTTTACCGCCGGAGACGTAGATGGTGGCGAACGCTTGTGCCGGGCTGTCGATCACCGTCGGCAGCCGTTTTTTTTGCCCCAGCGGGCTGATGCCGCCCACCAGATACCCGGTGACGCGCTGCGCCAGCTGCGGATCGGCCATCTCGGCCTTTTTGGCGCCGAGGGCGCGGGCAACCTTTTTCAGATCCAGCTGGGTGGCGACCGGCGTGACCGCCACCGCCAGGTGTTTGGCGTCGCCGTTCAGCGCCACCAGCAAGGTTTTGTAAACCCGATCGGCATCCAGCCCCAGCTTTCTCACCGCCTCGTCGCCGAAATTAGTTTCGTCGCTGTCGTGGTGATAAGGATGGAGGGTGAAGGCGACCTTTTGTTTTTCAAGCAGAACGACTGCGGGCGTCATGATGTGTTGTCCAAAATGTCCCCAGCGGGGAAGGGGTGATAACCAGTCTTAAAAATACAAAAATCCAACCTGCACGGCAACCTGAGCGGCTGTTACATAAAGCGGGTTGCCAAGATATTCACCGGGTTGCTACCCTGTTTACTGTAACCGTTAACACGGTTGCTATGCGTATAACTAGAATACAAGAAATTCCTCTTTGACTGGCCAATAGTGATATTGGCCACTTTTTTACCCCTGTGGCTGCAGCATCGCCGGCAGGTTATCCTCGCCATACAGGTGCAATGCGCCAACCGCCACCACATAGTCCCCGGCCGGCAGCGCCTCCAGCTGACGCCGCCAGTCGCGATTGCGCTGATGCATCAGCACGTCGTACAGCCCAGCGCTGAAGGTGGCCGGCAGCGTGTCCAGCGTGCCGCGCGGTTTGGCGTCCAGCCACCAGCTCACCATGGTTTGCAGCAGCCGCGCGTTGGTATGCCAGTGTTCCAGCGTATCGCGCAGCAGTGCGATGCCGCCTTCCGGCAGCTGTTCCAGCATTGCCAACTGCTGCTGCGCCCCTTCAAGTTCGATCACCGGTTTGTCCTGCGCCCGGGCGGCCTGCAGCAGCTGATAATCTACGCCGTACTCTGCGCGCAGCCCCAGACGCTGAGCCTGCCGCGCCTGCATCATCAGCGCCACCTGCCAGCCGGGCAGGGTGGCGAAGGCGTGCGGATCGGCGCCCAGTTCGTGGCACAGCGCCAGCAGCTGTTGATACTCTTCGGCGGACAGGCGCTGTTCCAGCTCCGGCTGCTGTTCGGCGTGGTCGAAAGGGGAGGCGGCGCCGGTGATATCGGCTTCGACGATCAGCGCGTCGGCCTGTTGCAGCCGGGCGGCCAGCCGGGGCGGCAGCGGCGACATATCGACGGTGCCCATATGGATGCTGCCCACCAGATGCAGCCGACGTTCGCCCGGCAGGGTGATGTCCAGCGCCGGATAAGCGTAACTTTTGGGCGAGATCAGGCCGAGAAAGGCGGCGAGGCGGCGTAACAGTTGACCCATACGGCGTGGCTCCTGAATAACGGGTGCGCGTTTTCGCGTGCAAGGCGAGGGAAAATCGTCATTCATGCTAAACGCTATCTGCCGCGCAGGGAAGCCCGGAAAACAGCGGGGCGCCTTGACGGCGCCCCGGAGCTTACTTCCTGGGTTTAAAACGCAGCAGCCGGTTGGCGTTGCTGACTACGGTAATCGACGACAGCGCCATTGCGGCACCCGCCACCACCGGGCTGAGCAGTGTGCCGGTCAGCGGGTAGAGCACGCCGGCGGCGATTGGAATGCCCAGCGTATTATAGATAAAGGCGCCGAACAGGTTCTGCTTCATGTTGCGCAGCGTGGCCTTCGACAGCTCCACTGCATCCGCTACGCCATTCAGGCTGTGGCGCATCAGGGTGATGGCAGCGGTCTCGATGGCGATGTCGCTGCCGCCGCCCATCGCGATGCCCACGTCGGCCTGCGCCAGCGCCGGGGCGTCGTTGATGCCGTCGCCGACCATCGCCACGCGTTGGCCCTGCGCCTGCAGCTGTTTGATCGCCGCTGCTTTGCCGTCCGGCAGCACGCCGGCAATCACCCGATCGATACCGGCTTCTTTGGCGATGGCGTTGGCGGTCACCGGGTTGTCGCCGGTCAGCATCACCAGCTGATATCCCTGCTGGTGCAGGCGCTGCAGCGCCGCGATGCTGTCCTCGCGCAGCGGATCGCGAATGGCGAACAGCGCGGCCGGTTTACCGTCAACGGCCAGCAGCACCGGCGTCACGCCGCGTTCGGCCTGGGCGCGCATCGGCGCATCCAGTTCGGCGGTCGCGACCTGATGCTGTTCCAGCAGCGCGGCGTTACCCAGCAGCAACTGCGCGCCGTCGATCTCCCCGCTGACCCCGGCGCCGCGCAGGGTGCGGAACTGCGCCACCTGCGGCAGCGTTTGCCCGGCGGCGCGTTCCATGATGGCGCGCGCCAGCGGGTGGTTGGAGCCTTGTTCCAGCGCGGCGGCCCAGCCGATCGCCTGCTGCTCGCTGACCTGATTGAAGGTCAGGATCTCCACCACCTGCGGTTTCCCTTCGGTCAGGGTGCCGGTTTTGTCGAACACCAGGGTGTCCAACTGGCTGGCCTGTTGCAGGGCGTCGGCGTCGCGAACCAGCACGCCGAACTCCGCCGCGCGGCCGACGCCGGAGATGATCGACATCGGCGTTGCCAGGCCCAATGCGCACGGGCAGGCAATGATCAGCACCGTAGTGGCGATCACCAGCGTATAGACCAGCTGCGGCTGCGGGCCGAAGAAGTACCACATCGCTGCGCTGAACAGGGCGATCGCCACCACCGCCGGCACGAACACCGCCGAGACGCGGTCAGCCAACTGGCCAATCGCCGGTTTACTGCTCTGCGCCTGACGCACCAGTTTGATGATGCGCGCCAGCGTGGTTTGGCTACCGATGGCGGCGGCGCGGAACAGCACGCTGCCGTCGTCGACCACCGTCCCGGCATGCACCGTATCGCCGGGGCCTTTCTGCTGTGGCACCGCTTCGCCGGTCAGCATCGCTTCATCGAGCCAGACTTCGCCCTGCACGATTTCACCGTCGACCGGCACGCGATCGCCGGTGGTCAGCCGCAGCGTCATGCCGAGCTGCACCTCCGCCAGCGGGATATCGCGTTCGTCGTCGTCGGTCACCAGCCGCGCGGTGGGCGGTGTCAGATCCAGTAACCGCTCCAGCGCCTGTGAAGAACGCTGACGAGCGCGCTGCTCCAGCGCATGGCCGAGGTTGATCAAACCGATGATCATCGCGCTGGCCTCGTAATAGAGGTGGCGCGCTTCCATCGGGAAGAAATCGGGCCAAATGTTGACGGCGATCGAGTAAAGCCAGGCGGCGCCGGTGCCGAGTGCCACCAGGGTATCCATGGTGGCGCTGCCGTTCATCAGCGCGCGCCAGGCGTTGCGGTAGAAGTGCCCGCCGGCAAACACCATCACCGCCAGGGTGATGACGCCGACCAGCAGCCAGGGGCGCTGGGTTTCCGGCGTCAGCGTCATGCTGCCGCCGAACAGCCCCCAGGCCATCAGCGGGATACCCAACGCCAGCCCCAGCGCCGCCTGCCAGCTAAAGCGCTTCATGTTGGCGCGTGCGGTCTGCTGTTGGCGTTCGCGACGTTCGGTCTCGTCCTGAATCATCTCGGCACCGTAGCCGGCTTTTTCCACCGCCGCTACCAGTGCCTGCGCATCGGCGGCGCCGGTGACCAGCGCACTGCGCTCCGCCAGGTTGACGCGCGCGTGTTCAACGCCGGGGACGCTTTGCAGCGCATGCTGCACTTTATTGACACAGCTGGCGCAGGTCATGCCGCTGAGCAGCAGCTGTACGCTGTCGTCCGCGTTGTCGGTTGCCGGAAGGGGAGGCTGCGCCGCTGGCTGAACGTCCGGCAACGAAGGTGTTGCGTCAGTCAACGGCTCAGTTTTTGGGACGACGGCACCCGCCACGCTGGCGTGATAACCGGCATGTTCCACCGCGGCGATCAGCGCCTGCGGATCGGCATCGCCGTACACTTTCGCGCTGTCGATCTCGACCTCGGCGGCGAACACCCCCGGCACCGCTTCCAGCGCCTTGCGGGTGCTGCCGACGCAGTGCATGCAGCTCAGACCGCTCAGCTGCAGTTCGGTGTCGGCGCGCGGCGCGACTTCGGCCTGATAGCCGGCGGCGATCACGCTGTCGATCAATGCGCTGTCCGGCGCTTCGCCGGTCACTTTGGCGTAATGAACGTTAACCTCCGCCTGTTCGACATCGCTGCGGCTTTCCAGGGCTTTTTTCACCCGCTGCGCGCAGTTCATGCAGGACAGCCCCTGCAATGCCAGCATAGTGGTGTGTGACATGATTGAACTCCTTGCGTAGAGGCGGTGTTTAAAGGTTGACCGCCTGACCTGTTTTCACTAAGAATGGAGCTTAAACCTTCCAGCAAGGGTAAGGTCAAGGAGGGAAAATGAATATTAGCGACGTCGCGAAAAAAACCGGGTTAACCAGCAAGACGATTCGTTTTTACGAAGAGAAAGCGCTGATTACCGCCCCGATCCGCAGCGACAACGGTTACCGCCACTATTCCGCCAAGCATGTCGAAGAGCTGACGCTGCTGCGTCAGGCGCGGCAGGTGGGCTTCAACCTGGACGAGTGCCGCGAACTGGTGGCGTTGTTCAACGATCCGGCCCGCCACAGCGCCGACGTGAAGGCGCGCACGCTGCAGAAGGTGGCGGAGATCGAAAAGCACATCAGCGAGCTGGGGAACATGCGCCAGCGCCTGCTGACGCTGGCGGAACAATGCCCGGGCGATGAGGGGGCGGAGTGCCCCATCATCAATAACCTGGCGGGGTGTTGTCGTTCGAATTAACGGCTGATGGCGCGGATCACCAGCGTGACCCCTTCCACCGCCACCACTTCCACCTCGGTGCCGGCGGGCAGATCTTCCGCCGCCTGCGCGCGCCAGCTGCTGTCGCCGATATTAATGCGCCCCATACCGTTGTGCATCGGCTCCGTCAGCGTGGCGCGGGTGCCGATCAGCTGGCGGTTGCGCTGGTTGAGCACCGGCGACCCGCCGGATGCGGCTGCCGGGCGCCGACGCAGCCAGTACCACCACAGGTAAGCGACGACGACGGTCAGGACGGCGAAGATCATGCCTTGCCATGCCCAGGAAAGCGGCGGCAGTAGCCAGATCAGGGCGCCGACCAACAGCGCCGCCACACCGCTCCACAGCAGGTAGCCGCCGGCGCCGAGCATTTCCGCCGCCAGCAACACGCCCCCGAGAGAGAGCCAGAACCACAGCGGATTCGCCGCGATCAGTTCGAGCATGATTATTTGCCTTTGCTTTCTTTCAGCAGTTCGGTAATGCCGCCGATCGAGCCGAGCAGGCTGCTGGCGTCCAGCGGCATCATCACCACTTTGCTGTTGTTGGAGGAACCGATCTTTTGCAGCGCGTCGGTGTATTTCTGCGCCACGAAGTAGTTCACCGCCTGAATGTTGCCGCTGGCGATGGCGTCGGATACCAGCTGGGTGGCGCGCGCCTCGGCCTCGGCGGCGCGTTCACGCGCTTCCGCCTGCAGGAACGCCGACTGGCGTTCGCCCTCGGCCTTCAGGATCTGCGATTGTTTCTCCCCTTCGGCGCGCAGAATGGCCGCCTGACGCACCCCCTCTGCCTCCAGAATGTCGGCGCGCTTGGTGCGCTCGGCCTTCATCTGGGCGTTCATCGAGGCGATCAGTTCCGCCGGCGGCCGCACGTCGCGGATCTCGATACGGGTGATTTTCACCCCCCAAGGGTTGGTCGCTTCATCGACGATGTGCAGCAGGCGGCTGTTGATGCTGTCGCGCTGCGACAGCATTTCGTCGAGCTCCATTGAGCCGAGCACGGTGCGGAAGTTGGTCATGGTCAGGTTGACGATCGCCTGTTCGAGGTTGCTGACCTCGTAGGCGGCGCGCGCCGGATCGACCACCTGGATGAAGCACACCGCGTCGATGGCGACGTTGGCGTTATCGCGGGAAATCACCTCTTGGGAAGGGATATCCAGCACCTGCTCCATCATGTTGATTTTGCGGCCGATGCGGTCCATGAACGGCACCACCAGGTTCAGTCCCGGCATCAGCGTTTTGGTGTAGCGGCCGAAGCGTTCTACCGTCCATTGGAACCCCTGCGGCACAATTTTGACGCCGGCGAACACCACAATCAGCGCGACGACGATCACGATGGGAATAAAAGTAAGCATGCAAACCTCCTGTCAGACATATGTAAACAGATATTACGTCAGCGCCGGAAAAATGCCTACTGATACCGCGACTTAATCCAGGGCGCTGACGCAACCCGCGAGCGGTGGATCCCGCGTCTGGAACAGAGTGTTGTCACGACAAGTGTGGCACAGCTGAAAAATAAGTATGCCTAAATGGCATGATTTCAATAATTTTTATTCATTTCATGCTGTTGCTCGCCTTGGCTAGAGTAAAAACACCCCCTGTATTTACCGTCAAAAAGTTGTCATTTTTATTTGCGACTATGCTTTTTGAAATGACATTTCGGCCAAGGATTGTTATGGATTCGCTCAGTGTTGATGAACTCGCCCAGAAGAAGGATCGTTGGTATCGCATTGTGGAGGAGATGTTGGCGGAAGCCGGCGTCGCCATCAACGGCCCGCGCGCCTGGGATATCCGGGTGCATAACCCGGCGCTGTTCAAACGCATTTTGCAGGAAGGCTCGCTCGGCTTCGGCGAAAGCTATATGGACGGCTGGTGGGAGTGCGAACGGCTGGACATGCTGTTCACCCGCATTCTGCAGGCCGGCGTCGATGAACGGTTGCCGAAAAGCCTGAGCGACATCGCGCGCATCGCCTATGCCCGGCTGTTCAATCGCCAATCGCGCAAGCGTGCCTGGCAGGTGGGCAAAGAGCACTACGACATCGGCAACGACCTGTTCCGGGCGATGCTCGATCCTTATATGCAATACTCCTGCGGCTACTGGAAAGAGGCGCAGACGCTGGAGCAGGCGCAGCAGGCCAAGCTCAGGATGATCTGCGAAAAACTGCAGTTGAAACCGGGCATGACGCTGCTGGATATCGGTTGCGGCTGGGGCGGATTGGCGCAGTTTGCGGCGCAAAACTACGGCGTCTCGGTGCACGGCGTGACCATTTCGGCCGAGCAGCAGAAGCTGGCGCAGGCACGCTGCGCCGGGCTGGACGTCGAGATCTTGCTGCAGGATTACCGCGATCTGGATCGTCAGTTTGATCGCATCGTGTCGGTCGGCATGTTCGAGCACGTCGGGCCGAAAAACTACGAGACCTACTTCAGCGTCGCGGCGCGCAACCTGAAGCCCGACGGTCTGTTCCTGTTGCACACTATCGGTTCCAATCAAACCGATCTCAACGTCGACGCCTGGATAGACAAATACATCTTCCCCAACGGCTGCCTGCCTTCGGTGCGGCATATCGCCGAGGCCAGCGAAGGGCGTTTCGTGATGGAGGATTGGCACAACTTTGGCGCCGATTACGATCGCACGCTGATGGCCTGGCTGGAGAATTTCAAACGGGCGTGGCCGGATCTGATGGGCGGTTATTCCGAGCGCTTCGAACGCATGTTCACCTATTACCTGAACGCCTGCGCCGGCGCGTTCCGTTCGCGCAACATTCAGCTGTGGCAGGTGTTGTTCAGCCCGGCGGGCGTGGAGGGCGGGGTGCGGGTCTATCGCTAATCCCCGTCATATTTCAAGCTGGCTGCACGTTCGAGCCCTGGTCACTTAGTTATCTAAGCTCCCAGGGCTTTTCACATTTGCCGCCTGGATGCAGCTTCAAGTATGACGGATATCAGTACAGCAGGGAGTACAGCTGGCGGCGATATTTAGCGGCCAGCGCGTCGCCGGTGCCGAGCGCGGCCAGAATGTCCATCAGGGTTTTGCGCGCGCTGCCGTTGGCGGCGGCCAGATCTTTCTTCAGATGCCCCATCAGCAGTTCCAGCGCTTCTTCGTTACGCCCGACCTGATGCAGCTGCAGCGCCAGCTGCACCGCCAGTTCGACGTTGTCCGGCTGCTGCTGCACCTGTTGTTGCAGCTGCTGGATTTCCGGCGTGTCCGCCGCCTGCTTCAACAGTTCAATCTGCGCCACCAGGCCCTGATAGCGGGTATCGCGATCCTGCAGCGGGATGGTCGCCAGCACAGCTTCGGCATCTTCGCTGCGGCTGAGGGCGATCTGGGTTTCGGCCAACGTCAGACCGATGTCGCTGCGCTGCTGGCTGCTCTGCCAGGCGTCTTTCAGCAGCGGCAGCGCTTCGGCGGCGTTGCCGGCGGCCAGCAATTCTTGCGCCTGCGCCAGTTTCAGATCTTCTTCCTTCGGCAGGAAACGCTGCAGCAAGTCGCGGATCGCTTCTTCCGGCTGCGGGCCCTGGAAGCCATCGACCGGCTGACCGTCTTTAAACAGGTAGACCGTCGGAATCGAACGCAGCCCGAATTGGGAGGCGATCATCTGTTCGGCGTCGCAGTCCACCTTGGCCAGAATGAACTGACCGGCGTATTCCGCCGCCAGCTTGTCCAGCACCGGCGTGAGCTGCAGGCAGTGTTGGCTGCGCTCGGACCAGAAGTAGAACAGCACCGGAATGGACATCGACTGTTCCAGCGTCTGGTGCAGGTTAGTTTCGTTAATATCAACAACAGCTTGAGCTAGCATCTTTTTTCTCTCTGATCGTGCGGAGCCATGGGGTGTAGATGGGGGCGCGCCGCCATTCTTCAACCCCGGCGGGCGAATTAAGCGTTGCTGCGCAGCAGCCAATCCAGACAGCGGCCCGGCAAAATGCGGCGCAGCACGCTCATGGCGTGCGCCAGCAGGGTCACCGGGTAGCGCAATTTGGCGCGCGGGCTTTCCAGCGCGTGGCGCAATTTGGGCAGAATGGCCTCCGGCGGCAGCGTCAGACGCTTGGCGATGCCGGGATTGTGCACTGGCTTGTCGCTCTGCGCCTGGTTGACGTTCTGGCTAAAGTGGGTGGAGATCGGCCCCGGTTCGATCAGGCTGACCTGAATGCCGCTGCCGTGCAGCTCCATGCGCAGCGCGTCCGACCAGGCTTCCAGCGCGAACTTGCTGGCGGCGTAGGCGCCGCGCCCGGCGCTGGAAACCAGGCCCATCACCGAACTGGTCTGAATAATGCGCCCTTCGCCGTGCGGCAACATCGCGGGCAACAACAGTTGGGTCAGTTGGTGGGTGCCGAACAGGTTGGTGGCGAACTGCCGCTCCAGCTGGCTGCGCGAAATGCGGCTGAGCGGGCCGTAAACGCCGAAACCGCCGTTATTGAACAGGCCGTACAGGCGGCCGTCGGTCAGCGCGATCACCTCGGCGGCGGCGCGCTCGACGCTGGCGCTGTCGTCCAGATCCAGCTCGATGCCTTCCAGCCCGAGCTGGCGCATGTTTTCCACGTCCTGCGGTTTGCGGCAGGCAGCCAGCACCCGGTAGCCGCGGTTGCGCAGATCCTGCGCCGCAATCAAGCCAATCCCGCTGGAACAGCCGGTTATCAATACCGCTTTTTGCATAACTTTACCTAGTGTACGACCCTAATTTAGTGAGACTCATGTTTTACTAGAGGCTCCAGGCGCTCCGCCATCCAGGTGGCGATAAACGGCTGGGCATCCCCATTGGGGTGCAATCCGTCATCCTGCATCCATTCCGGCTTCACCACCACCTGTTCCATATAGAACGGCAGCAGCGGAATGTTGAACTGTTTGGCCAGCGCCGGGTAGACGGCGCCGAACGCTTCAGTATAGCGGCGGCCGTAGTTCGGCGGGATGCGGATCTGCATCAGCAGCGGCTGCGCGCCGGCTTGCTGCACCAACGTGATGATTTGGCCGAGATCGCGCTGTACGTCCTGCGCCGGGAAGCCGCGCAGGCCGTCGTTGGCGCCCAGCTCGATCAGCACCCAGCGCGGCTGATGGTGTTTCAGCAGCGCGGGCAGACGCGCCAGCCCCTGTGCGGCGGTGTCGCCGCTGATGCTGGCGTTGACCAGCTGCGGCGCGCCCGATTTTTTCTGCCACTGTTCGGCCAACAGCGTCGGCCACGCCCGCTCGATCGGCAGGCGGTAGCCGGCGCTTAAACTGTCGCCCAAAATCAACAAGGTATCGGCGGCGGCAGCGCGTAAACTGAATAATCCCAACAGCAAAAGGAAGGGAAGATGCCAGCGGAAAACGTTCTTGAAGTTCATCATCTTAGTAAACACGTTGGTCAGGGTGAGCATCAGCTCACCATCCTTACCGGAGTCGAGCTGCTTGTCAAACCCGCGCAGACGATCGCTCTGATCGGCGAATCCGGATCGGGGAAATCGACCTTGCTGGGCATTTTGGCCGGGCTGGATGACGGCAGCGAAGGCGAGGTGCGCTTGCTCGGCGAGTCGCTGACCGCGCTGGACGAAGAGGGGCGCGCCGCGCTGCGCGCCAGGAATGTCGGCTTCGTGTTTCAGTCGTTCATGCTGGTGCCGACGCTGGACGCGCTGGAGAACGTGCAGCTGCCGGCGCTGTTGCGCGGCGAGAGCGACAGACAGAGCCGCGAGCAGGCGGTGCAACTGCTCGATCAGTTGGGGCTGGGGAAACGGCTCGATCACCTGCCGGCGCAGCTGTCCGGCGGCGAGCAGCAGCGCGTGGCGCTGGCGCGCGCCTTCAGCGGCCGACCGCGGGTGCTGTTCGCCGATGAACCGACCGGCAACCTCGATCGTCAGACCGGCGATCGCATCGCCGACCTGCTGTTTTCCCTCAACCGCGATTTTGACACTACCCTGATCCTGGTGACCCATGACGAAACCCTGGCGGCGCGCTGCCAGCGGCGGCTGCGGCTGCGTGAAGGCAAGCTGTGGGAGGAAGCATGATCTGGCGCTGGTTCTGGCGCGAATGGCGCTCGCCGTCGCTGCTGATCGTTTGGTTGGCGTTGACGCTCTCCGTGGCCTGCGTGCTGGCGCTGGGCAGCATCAGCGATCGCATGGACAAAGGGCTCAGCCAGCAGAGCCGTGACTTTATCGCCGGCGATCGGGTGTTGCGCAGCGCGCATCCGGTGCCGGAAGGCTGGCTGCTGGACGCGCAGCAACAGGGGCTGAAGGTGAGTCGTCAGCTGTCGTTCACCACCATGACCTATGCCGGCGATCGGCCGCAGCTGGCGGACGTGAAAGCCACCGATCTGGCCTATCCGCTGTACGGCAAGCTGGAAACTCGCCCGGCCAACATCCAGCCCGAACCGGGCAGCGTGCTGGTGGCGCCGCGTTTGCTGGCGCTGCTGAACGTGACAGTGGGGGATTCGCTCGAGGTGGGCGACACCACGCTGCGCATCGCCGGTGAAATCATTCAGGAGCCGGACGCCGGTTTCAATCCGTTCCAGACCGCGCCGCGCATCATGATCAACCTGGCGGACGTCGATAAGACCGGCGCGGTGCAGCCGGGCAGCCGGCTGACCTACCGCTACATGTTCGCCGGCGCCGAGCCGGATATTCAGCGTTACGAAGCGCGGTTGACGCCGCAGTTGACGCCGGATCAGCGTTGGTTCGGGCTACAGGAGTCCGGCAGCGCGCTCGGCAAGTCGCTGCAGCGCTCCCAACAGTTCCTGCTGCTGTCGGCTCTGCTGACGCTGCTGTTGTCGATCGCTGCCGTGGCGGTGGCGATGAGCCACTATTGCCGCAGCCGCTACGATCTGATTGCGGTGCTGAAAACTCTTGGTGCCGGGCGCGGCGCGCTGCGTAAATTGATCGTCGGCCAGTGGCTGGCGGTGATGGCGCTGGCGGCGGTGTGCGGCGGGGCGATCGGGCTGGCGTTCGAAGCGCTGCTGATTCGCCTGCTGAAACCGGTGTTGCCGGCTGCATTGCCCGCCGCCGGCGCCTGGCCGTGGCTGTGGGCGCTCGGCGCGCTGGTGCTGATTTCGCTGCTGGTCGGGTTGCGGCCGTATCGCCAACTGCTGGCTACCCAGCCGCTGCGGGTGCTGCGCCGCGATGTGGTGGCCAACGTCTGGCCGCTGCGCTACTTCCTGCCGGTGACGGTGGCGATCGTGGTGGCGCTGTTGGTGACGCTGATGGGGGCCAGCACGCTGCTGTGGGCGATCCTGGCGGGTATGGCGGTACTGGCGCTGCTGCTGGGCGGCATCGGCTGGGGCAGCCTGCTGCTGCTGCGCCGCATCACGCTCAAGAGCCTGGCGTTGCGGCTGGCGGTCAACCGCCTGCTGCATCAGCCGTGGGTGACCATCAGCCAGCTGGCGGCGTTCTCGCTGTCGTTCATGCTGCTGGCGCTGCTGTTGGTGCTGCGCGGCGATCTGCTCGAACGCTGGCAGCAACAGCTGCCGCCGGACAGCCCGAACTATTTCCTGCTCAACATGACCGAGGCGCAGGTGCCGCAGGTGAAAACCTTCCTGCAGCAGCACCAGATCAAACCGGAAACCTATTACCCGATCGTCCGGGTGCGCCTGACCGAGATAAACCAGCAGGTGGCGACCGAACGGGTGCATGAAGACGATCCGGGCGGCGAGGCGGTGAACCGTGAGCTGAACCTGACCTGGCTGGCCGAACTGCCGGATCACAATCCGTTGGTGGCGGGCAATTGGCCGCCGAAAAGCGGCGAAGTCTCGATGGATGAAGGTATCGCCGGGCGGCTGAAGATCACGCTGGGCGACACGCTGACCTTCAGCGGCGATACCCAGGCGTTCAGCGCCAAAGTCACCAGCCTGCGCCAGGTGGATTGGGAAAGCCTGAAGCCGAACTTTTACTTTATCTTCCCGCCGGGCGCGCTGGACGGCCAGCCGCAGACCTGGCTCACCAGCTTCCGCTACGACGGCGACGGCCAGATGCTGACCCAGCTCAACCGCCAGTTCCCAACGCTCAGCCTGCTGGACATCGGCGCGATCCTGAAACAGGTCGGCGGCGTGCTGCAACAGGTCAGCCGCGCGCTGGAGGTGATGGTGGTTCTGGTGGTGCTGTGCGGCGGCCTACTGCTGCTGGCACAGGTGCAGGTCGGCATGCGTCAGCGCCGCCAGGAGCTGGTGGTGTACCGCACGCTGGGGGCCGGCAAACGGCTGCTGCGCCGCACGCTGTGGTGCGAGTTCGCCCTGCTGGGGCTGGTGGCGGGCATCGCGGCGGCGGTAGGCGCCGAGGCGGCGCTGTGGCTGCTGCAGAGCCGGGTGTTTGACTTCCCGTGGACGCCGACGCCGGTGCTGTGGTGGGCGCTGCCGCTGGCCAGCGCGCTGCTGCTGTCGCTGTGCGGCGGCTGGCTGGGCGTGCGCCTGCTGCGCGGCCGGGCGCTGTTCCGCAGTTATGAGGGCTGATCTTGCTGTCGCAGGTCCGTTGCCGCCAAGCGTGGCCGGGCCTGCCGTTTTTCTTGGGCGCGTTACTGGTGCTATTCCTCTTCATGCCTACCTTGAGTGAGATCGATTACATTTATGTTGTGTCAATACGGCTACCTTTGATAATCGGTGCAACGGATATCAGGTCGGTTTCGCCTATTTTATGCATTAATTTATAGGGTTATGCATTAATTTATAGGGTTATGCATAAATTAAGCGACTTTATCCACCTTGAAAAACAGCATATCCATTTTTAATGGAATGTAACCGTTTTCACTAATGTGATCGCACTCACTTATCTTCGACGCATTGCCTCCTATCATGTCGCACACTGATGACCGTTTTCTCCTGGAGGCTGTATGAGCGATACCGTCAAAGTGACACCGGCGGAGAAAAGCCCGACTCATGTCGGCATGACTTTTTTCGTCTGTTTTTTAGCCGCCTTGGCCGGCCTGCTGTTCGGTCTTGATATCGGCGTGATCGCCGGCGCCCTGCCGTTTATTACCGAGACTTTTCAGATCACCAGCTCTCAGCAGGAGTGGGTGGTCAGCTCAATGATGTTTGGCGCCGCCGTCGGCGCCATCGGCAGCGGCTGGATGAACTTCCGGCTGGGGCGCAAATACAGTTTGATGATCGGCGCTATCCTCTTCGTGGCGGGATCGCTGTGTTCTGCGTTCGCCCCCAACGTGGAGGTGTTGATCGTTTCACGTATTCTGCTGGGATTGGCGGTGGGGATCGCTTCTTATACCGCGCCGATTTATCTTTCTGAAATCGCGCCGGAGAAAATCCGTGGCAGCATGATCTCGATGTATCAATTGATGATCACCATCGGCATTCTGGCCGCTTACCTGTCTGATACGGCATTCAGCTATACCGGTGCCTGGCGCTGGATGTTGGGCGTCATCACCATCCCGGCCGGGCTGTTGTTGGTCGGCGTGTTCTTTTTACCTGACAGTCCGCGGTGGTTGGCCTCGCGCAATCGTCATGAGCAGGCGCGTCAGGTGTTGGAGAAGCTGCGCGACAGCAGTGCCCAGGCGCAGTATGAACTGAATGAAATTCGTGAAAGCCTCAAACTGAAGCAAAGCGGTTGGGCGTTATTCAAAGGCAATAAAAATTTCCGCCGCGCGGTTTTCCTTGGCATTCTTCTTCAGGTGATGCAGCAGTTCACCGGGATGAACGTCACCATGTACTACGCGCCGAAGATTTTCGGTCTGGCGGGCTTCGCCAGTACGGAACAGCAGATGTGGGGCACGGTGATCGTCGGTCTGGTCAACGTGCTGGCCACCTTTATCGCTATTGGGTTGGTCGACCGCTGGGGCCGCAAGCCCACTTTGATCCTTGGGTTTATCGTGATGGCCGTCGGCATGGGGGCGCTGGGAACCATGATGAACATCGGCATGAACTCGGCGGCGGAGCAATATTTCGCCATCGTCATGCTGCTGATGTTTATCGTCGGCTTTGCCATGAGCGCCGGCCCGCTGATTTGGGTGCTGTGCTCAGAGATCCAGCCATTGAAAGGCCGCGATTTCGGCATCACCTGTTCCACCGCCACTAACTGGATCGCCAATATGATCGTGGGGGCGACATTCCTGACCATGCTGAATTCGTTGGGTAGCGCTCACACCTTTTGGGTCTATGCGGGGCTTAACGTGCTGTTTGTTTTCATCACGCTGGCGCTGATCCCGGAAACGAAAAATATTTCTCTGGAACATATTGAACGCAATCTGATGGCCGGCAAACCGTTGCGTAACATCGGCTCGCGTTGATCTTTGCGGCAAAAAAAAGGTTCAGCCTGGGCTGAACCTTCTTCTTTTCGGCGGTATAAACCGTTAAGCCAGCTTCTGCTGTGCCCAGGCCAGCCCGCTTTGGTATTCACCCGGCAGCAGCGGTGCCAGCGCCTGCAGCGCCTGGCGCAGATCGGCGGCGCTCGGGTCGTTCAGATTGAGGTGGCCGACCTTGCGGCCCGGGCGCACCTCTTTCTCATACCAGTGCAGATGCACCAGCGGCAGCGACAGCCACTGTTCGTTGACGGCGGTGCCGATCAGGTTGACCATCACCGACGGCGTGCTCACCACCGGCTGCGGCAGCGGCAGGCCGAGAATCGCGCGCAGGTGCAATTCGAACTGGCTGATGGACGCACCGTTTTGCGTCCAGTGGCCGCTGTTGTGCACGCGCGGCGCCAGTTCGTTGATCAGCAGCCGATCGCCGACGATAAAGCACTCCATCGCCATCACGCCGACGTAGTTCAGCTCGTTCAGGATCGCCGCCAGCATCTGCTCGGCCTGTTGCTGCAGTGCCGGGTTGGGCTGCGGCAGCGCCACGCTGGTGCGCAGGATGCCGTCTTCATGCAGGTTGTGGGTCAGCGGGTAGAATACCGAACGGCCGTCGTGGCCGCGCGCGCCCACCAGCGACACTTCGCCGGAGAAATTGATGCCTTGCTCGACGATGCACTCGCCATAGGCGTCGGCCGGCAGTTCGGCTTCCTGGCCCGGGCGCAAGCGCCATTGGCCGCGGCCGTCATAGCCGCCGACCCGGCGTTTGACGATCGCCAGCTCGCCCAGCGCAGCGAACACCTGCGGCCATTCGGCGGCGCTCGCCAGCAGCTGCCACGGCGCGGTCGCCAGGCCGAGCTGGTCGAGCAGCTGTTTTTGCGTCAGGCGATCCGCCAGACGCGGGAAGATGTCACGGTTGACGAAGGCGCTGTGGGTCGCCAGCTCGCGCGTCAGCGCGGTTTCTGGCCAGCGTTCGATCTCGGCGGTAATGACGCTGTTCTGATACGGCACCGCTTCAGGTTCGGCATCGATGCCGACAGGGTAGACGGCGATGCCCAGCGGTTCGCCGGCCTGGCGCAGCATGCGCCCCAGTTGACCGTTGCCCAGTACGCAAACCGGCTTCATGCGTCCTCCCGCGGATCGGGGTGGTTCAAGACGTCTTCGGTCTGCGCCTGACGCCAGTCCGCCAAACGCTGCGCCAGCGCGGCGTCGTGCAGCGCCAGGATCTGCATCGCCAGCAGCCCGGCGTTGGCGGCGCCGGCTTTGCCGATCGCCAGCGTGCCCACCGGAATGCCGCGCGGCATCTGTACGATGGAGTACAGGCTGTCTACGCCGCTCAGCGCGGCGCTTTGCACCGGCACACCCAGCACCGGCACCAGGGTTTTCGCCGCCAGCATGCCCGGCAGGTGCGCCGCACCGCCGGCGCCGGCGATGATCACGTCAAAGCCGTTGGCGGCAGCCTGCTCGGCGAAGCTGAACAGCTTGTCCGGCGTGCGGTGAGCGGAAACGACTTCGACATGGAAGGGGACATCGAGCTGGGTCAGGACTTCGGCGGCGAACTGCATGGTGGCCCAGTCACTTTTCGATCCCATTACAATTGCGATTTTAGCCCCGGTAGTGGCGGCTGAAGCGGCGTTGGCTCCCATGGGTGTAAGGCTCCTGTGATTTTTCTGGCGTCGGCTGAGGGCCGAATGAGGGCGTAGAGCATACCATGAGCGCACGGCGAGGAAAACGGTTGCGTCGCCGGTTTTCACCGGCGAAAGCGCGAATTTTTACTCGCGCGCCAGTGCGGAATTCAGAATGGGAATGAGATCAGCTCGACGGCGTCGGCGCTGACTTTGATCATCGATCCTTCGACGTGCCAGGCACCCAGCACCGCGCGATGGGCTTCGCCGTTGCTCAATGCCAGCCGGTGCACCGCCGGGCGATGGGTATGGCCGTGGATCATCCAGTGCACGTCGTGGCGCAGCATGGTTTGCTCGACCGCCTGCGGGTTGACGTCCATGATGGCGTCCGACTTGTACTGGTTGGATTGCTGGCTGCGGGCGCGCATCTTGGCGGCGATCTTCAGTCGCCAGCGCAGCGGCATCGCGAGGAACAGTTTTTGAATCAGCGGGTTGTGCACTTTACGGCGGAATTGCTGATAGGCTTGATCGTCAGTGCACAGGGTGTCGCCGTGCAGGATCAGGATCCTGCGGCCGTACAGCTCCAGCACTTTTTCTTCCGGCAGCAGCTGCATGCCGCTGGCGCGGGCGAAGCGTTTGCCGAGCAGAAAATCGCGGTTGCCGTGGATGAAATAGCAGGGCACACCGGCCTGTTGCAGCGCTTTCAGCGCCGCGGCGATCTCCGCATGCAGCGGCTCGGGATCGTCGTCGCCGATCCAGGCTTCAAACAGGTCGCCGAGGATGTACAGCGCGTCGGCGTGCACCGCTTCGCGCCGTAAAAAACGCAGAAAACCGGCAGTGATTGCCGGTTCCTGTGCGCACAAGTGCAGATCTGCGATGAACAGCGTACTCATGCAGCCGCGATTACTCGCTGACGGTCACGCTGTTGATCACGACGTCTTCTACCGGTACGTCCTGGTGCATGCCGCTGCGGCCGGTTTTCACGCCTTTGATCTTGTTGACCACGTCCATGCCTTCAACCACTTCTGCAAACACGCAGTAGCCCCAACCTTGCGCGTTTTCGCCGCGGAAGTTCAGGAAGTCGTTGTCAGCCACGTTGATGAAGAACTGTGCGGTGGCGGAGTGCGGATCGTTGGTACGTGCCATTGCCAGGGTGCCGATGGTGTTTTTCAGACCGTTGTTGGCTTCGTTCTTGATAGTCGCGTTGGTCGCTTTCTGGTTCATGCCCGGCTCGAAACCGCCGCCCTGGATCATGAAGCCGTTGATCACACGGTGGAAGATGGTGTTGTCGTAGAAACCGGCGCGGCAGTAGTTCAGGAAGTTTTCAACGGTAACCGGCGCTTTGTCAGCAAAGGTCTTGATAACGATATCGCCGTGATTGGTGTGGAAAGTAACCATAGTTTTAATCCTAACAAGGTGAAGTGAGACGTCACGTAAAGCGAGTGAACATTCAGACCGCCCTTATAACATATCCGCCCTAGCGAGTCAGCAGCGGCTCAACCGCGCACTGTCTGTGGTAATTGTGTTTATGTTATATTATAACAATTGCGCTGACCGCCGAATTTTGCGCGTTTTCTTCGCGTGAAGCCAGCAAAGCATGGCCTTAACCTTGCAATAGATCAGGCTTCAGGTTTCAATACGCTACCGGGCGGAAACCTGAAGCCCGGTTATCTTTTTTGTTATCACGCACACCACGGAATCTCCCGATGCTAAAGATTTTTAATACCCTGAGTCGTCAAAAAGAGGAATTCAAACCCATTCATGCCGGGAAAGTGGGCATGTACGTGTGCGGGGTAACCATCTATGACCTGTGTCACATCGGCCACGGTCGTACCTTTGTCGCTTTCGACGTGGTGGCGCGTTACCTGCGCTACCTCGGCTATTCGCTGAACTACGTGCGCAACGTCACCGACGTGGACGACAAAATCATCCGCCGCGCGGCGGAAAATCATGAGACCTGCGACCAGCTGACCGAACGCATGCTGGCGGAAATGCACGCCGACTTCGACGCGCTGCTGATCGACCGCCCGGATCAAGAGCCGCGCGCGACCCAGCATATCGCCGAGATCATCGAGATCACCCAGCGCCTGATCGATCGCGATCACGCCTATGTGGCCAGCAACGGCGACGTGATGTTCTCCATCGACAGCGATCCGCAATACGGGCTGCTGTCGCGCCAGGATCTGGATCAGCTGCAGGCCGGCGCGCGCGTGGAAATCGACGACGTGAAGCGCAACCCGATGGATTTCGTGCTGTGGAAGATGTCCAAGCCGGGCGAGCCGAGCTGGCAGTCGCCGTGGGGGCCGGGCCGTCCAGGCTGGCACATCGAATGCTCCGCCATGAACTGCAAGCAGCTGGGCACCCACTTTGACATTCACGGCGGCGGTTCCGATCTGATGTTCCCGCACCACGAGAACGAGATCGCACAGTCGAGCTGCGCCCACGACGGGCCGTACGTCAATTACTGGATGCACTCCGGCATGGTGATGATCGACAGAGAGAAGATGTCCAAATCGCTGGATAACTTCTTCACCATCCGCGACGTGCTCGGCCATTACGATGCGGAGACGGTGCGTTACTTCCTGATGTCCGGCCACTATCGCAGCCAGCTGAACTACAGCGAAGAGAACCTCAAACAGGCGCGCACCGCGCTGGAGCGCCTCTATACCGCGCTGCGCGGCACCGATGCCGACGCCGCACCGGCCGGCGGCGAAGCGTTCGAAGCCCGCTTCCGCGAAGCGATGGACGACGACTTCAACACCCCGGAAGCCTACTCGGCGCTGTTCGATCTGGCGCGCGAAGTTAACCGCCTCAAGGGTGAAGACATGGCGGCGGCCAACGGCATGGCGGCGGAACTGCGCAAGCTGGCGAACGTGCTCGGCCTGCTGCAGCAGGAGCCGGAGCAGTTCCTGCAAGGGGGCGCTCAGGTTGACGACGGCGAAGTGGCGGAGATTGAAGCGCTGATCAAACAGCGTAACGAAGCGCGCGCCGCGAAGGATTGGGCGCTGGCGGATGCCGCTCGCGATCGGTTGAACGAGATGAACATCGTGCTGGAAGACGGCCCGCAGGGCACCACCTGGCGCCGTAAGTAATCCGGCCGCAGGGAAAAACAAAAAAGGCGCTGAATTCAGCGCCTTTTTCTATGGCTGCGGGTTAGGGTTTAACCATGACCTTGCCGCCGTTGAACTCCACGACCTGATCGGCGACGATCTTGCAGCGTTTGCGGGTTTCGACCTTGCCGTCGACTTTCACCCGCCCTTCGGCGATGACTTCTTTGGCGCCGCCGCCGCTTTCACACCAGCCCTGGAACTTCAGCAGATCGCACAGTTCGACGTGGGGATGATTGTCCAGATTGAAAATTTCCATACTGCCTTACTTATTTAGGTTGAACGTCGTGATATTCCTCGCAGGCCTGCAAGGTATTTTGGATCAGTGTAGCAACGGTCATCGGGCCGACGCCACCCGGTACTGGGGTTATGTAGGCGGCGCGCTCGCTGGCGGCGTCGAAATCGACGTCGCCGACCACTTTACCGCTTTCCAGACGGTTGATGCCGACGTCCACCACGATGGCGCCCGGTTTGATCCAGTCGCCCGGAATGAAGCCCGGCTTGCCGACCGCCACCACCAGCAGATCGGCGTTCTCGACGTGATGACGCAGATTTTTGGTGAAGCGGTGGGTGACGGTGGTGGTGCAGCCGGCCAGCAGCAGCTCCATGCTCATCGGGCGGCCGACGATGTTGGACGCGCCGACCACCACGGCGTTCAGGCCGTAGGTATCGATGTTATAACGCTCCAGCAGGGTGACGATGCCGCGCGGCGTGCACGGGCGCAGCTTAGGCGCGCGCTGGCACAGGCGGCCGACGTTGTACGGGTGGAAGCCGTCGACGTCTTTGTCCGGGTGGATGCGTTCCAGCACCTTGACGTTATCGATGCCGGCCGGCAGCGGCAGCTGCACCAGAATACCGTCGATTTCCTCATCGGCGTTCAGCTGGTCGATCAACGCCAGCAGCTCGGCTTCACTGGTGGCAGCGGGCAGATCGTAGGAGCGGGAAAGGAAGCCGACTTCATCGCAGGCGCGGCGCTTGCTGGCGACGTAAATTTGCGAAGCCGGGTTCTCGCCGACCAACACAACCGCCAGCCCTGGGGCGCGTTTGCCGGCCGCCAGACGTTGTTTCACTTGCTCAGCCACTTCGTTTCTAACCTGCTGCGCAATCGTTTTACCATCAATAATCTTTGCTGACATCAGTGTGGAAATCCATCAATTAAGAAAAGCGGGGATGCCGCTATTCTGGCAGAAGCTGAGCGCGCTGTCAGGCGCAGAATCACCCTCGCGGCCGTTGCCAATGCCGATTTACGCTTTTTTTATGCCGGCCTCAGGATCCTCTACGCCATTTTTACCTGCATTTGCATACGCTGAGGTCGTTCACAGGGCGAAAGAGGGCAGGATCATGAGAGCGATAACCCGGCTTTACCCGTTGCATCATCAGCCTGACGAGCAACCGGCGCAGCCTAAACATGTGGGAGAGACGGTGTTCGATTCTTCGCTGCATCCGGCGGACAGTGCGCAGCTTATCGCGCTGCATCAGCTCGGCCAGCATGAGGCAGCGCCGTCGTGGCGGGCACGCCTGAACGCCCTGTGGCGGAAGCTGTGCGCATGAACGGCAGCGCATGGGTAGGTTGCGCGCTATTGCTGGCTTGGGCGCCGTGGAGCCAGGCATCCTTAAACAGCGCACGCCCTGACTCCGCATTGGGGGAAAGGGGGGAAGCGACCTGCAATATGCAGGTGGTTGAGCATGCCGATTGGGGGGATATTGCCGCAGTGGTACAGTCTACGCGCCTTTGTCTGCGGCGGGGCGGTGGGCGGCAAGAGGCTGAGCGCACACCAGGCGATACCGCGGTCGGCCTGGCGCACCGTAACATAGCGCGGGCGCTGGCGGAAAAAACGCCATAAAGCGCCGTCGCCGCCGTAACGTCATGAAAAGGCATTGACTCGCTAACCTCTGACCGTATAATCGCAACCCGCAACCACAGGTTGCCGCATCTCAATGCGCCCTTAGCTCAGTTGGATAGAGCAACGGCCTTCTAAGCCGTAGGTCATAGGTTCGAATCCTATAGGGCGTGCCATTACTTCCTTGATTTTCTTCCCCCCGACTTGTTCCCTCAAAAATTCGACTGCGTAATCCATACTCTCGTTGGCTCGCCATTGAGCGCCATGCTATGTTCGTTCGCTAACTTTTAGTCAGTGGCAGAGAGCAACATGCAAAGCTTATTCGTTTACGGCACCCTGGGGCCGGGCAGACCCAACGCGCACATTATGGAAGCCATCGGCGGCAGCTGGGAAGAAGGCAGCGTCGGCGGATCGCTGCTTAACGAAGGCTGGGGCGCCGAGATGGGCTACCCAGGCATCGTGTTGGATAACAGCGGCAATCGGGTGAACGGTTTTCTGTTCCGTTCAGCTAATCTCGTCAACCACTGGCCGACTCTCGATGCGTTCGAAGGTGAGGGGTATGAACGGGTGGCGGTCAGCGTCTCCACCGCCGGCGGCGAAACCGTCGATTCGTTTATCTACATGTTGAAGAAATGAGATGAAGCCGCCTCGCCGAGTGAGTGCGAGGCGCTTGACCCGCCGGCAATTGAACTTTCGTTTATTTTGCCGCGCTACAATAGGCGAAAATTTCCCCATGGAGCCTATCGTGCGCAAATCCAGATTCCTGCTCGTGACCTTGCTGTGCCTGTGCGCCGCCGCCGTGCTGTACGTCATGGCTTACCGGGCGTTGGGGCATTACCTCAGCGACGGGGAGAAAGCCTACCCGGATATCAGCGTTGAAATCCGCTGAGGGCCGTGCGGCGCCGCGGTGATTGCACCGACTTTTTCGCACTGATTTACCCGCCATTTACCCGCCGTCGGCAATGATGACGCTGCGTCTCCACACGGTGTGGTTCTCTTGGGCGGAATGCCGTTATGTCACTGCAGCAGGTATCGAATGTTTCTTTGAGCAACAACGGCTTAAAGGGCATCGGTTACAAACATTACGCGTTGGCGATCGTGGCGTTTTCGGCGATCGTGCGATTTATTTCCTTATCAGATCGGTATTTTTGGTGCGATGAAGCCTCCAGCGTACTGACCAGCCGCTATGACGTGGGCGCTTTGCTGTACCACGCTTCTTTCGATGTTCACCCGCCGCTTTATTACCTGTTGCTGCATGGCTGGATGGCGCTGTTTGGCGACGGCATCATGGCGGCCCGCTCGCTGAGCCTGGTGTTCGGCGTAATGACGGTGGCGCTGGCGATGCGTTTTACCCGTTGGTTGACCAATGAGCGGGCGGCGCTGATAGCGGGGTGGCTGATGGCAATCATGCCGATGGCGGTGCGTTACAGCCAGGAGGCGCGCATGTACGCGTTGATGGGGATGCTGGCGATCGCCGCCGCCATGACGTTGGCGAAGTGGCTGAAAACGCCGGATAACCACCGTTACCTGGCGCTGTATGCGTTATTGATGACGCTGAGCTTTTATACCCACTACTTCACGATTTTTACGCTGATCGCTCACTGGCTGGTGCTGCTGGCGCTGTCGTGCCGCCGCGAAGGCGTACGTTACATCAAACAGCCGGCGTGGTGGCTGGCCAATGTGGCGATCGGGGTGGCCTACATTCCCTGGCTGCTGGTGCTGTTCAATCTGCTGGCGCATATCGCCGAGCTGCGGGTCGGCGGCGACGTCGGTTGGATCCCTCAGGTTTCCTGGGGCGATCTGCCGGCGATGTATTGGCGTTTTCTCACTGGGCATGATGGCAGCAATTATCCGACGGTCATTCTCTGGCTGCTGCCGGCGATGTTTATCGCCTTATGTTCATTGCTACTGTGGCGGCGGGAGACGCCGAGAACATTCTCGCTGCTGCTGCTCGGCGGCATTCTGATCCCGGTGACGTTGGTATTCGCCATTTCCTGGCGCTCGCCGCTGTTTGTCGATCGCTACCTCTATTCGGCCGCGCTGGGCATTCCGCTGGTGTTGGGCGTGCTGATCGCCGGCACGAAAAGCCGGGTGCGCGGGATTTCTTTGCTGCTGTTCTTCAGTTTGCTGTTCGGCTGCGGCGTGCGTAACGATTACCCGGTCGAGAAAGATGAGTTCAAAGTGATGGTGCACTACATCAACAGTCTCTATCAGCCTAACGATGCAGTGGTGGTCAGCAACATGTTCAACTATCTGAGCTATGTGTATTACAACAAGCAGGGCTATCGCGCCCTGTTGTATACCCCGGCCAGGCCCAACGGCATTTCGGGCAAGCCCAATGCCTATGGTTTCGGCACCTTTTTCCACGATCGGGCGGCGCAGACTTACGTCGATAATCTCAGCGCGTTAGCGAAAGGCCATCGCCGGGTCTGGCTGGTCAGCGGCGGCGATTTCAATCAGGACTTCGGCCGTTCGCCGCCGGGATGGGTCAATACCGGCACCTTCAAAAGCGGCGGTTTCGAATCGCGCCTGTTCGTGGTGCGTTGAGCAAAATGTCATATTTCCCATTCGGCGTTACATCTGGCCGAGCAAACTTACGCGGGGATGACAGTTCTATACATTGGGATTGGTACTGTAGCTCTACCCGATGATGTTGTGTGTTATCCATTCCCTGTAGTGTATTACCCCATCCCTGTTAAGTTTATCCCGCCTTGTGCGGGATTTTTTTTATCTGCGCATACCCGGCGGTGCGTAACGCGATTTTTTTGAATAACACCGTCAGTTTTATTCGGTATTCAGCCGCTGCGCGCTTGATTAGATTGAACGCGAGAGGGGGCGCCGTCGGTGCCTTTGTGCAATGAGTGGAGAATTTCTATGGCGAAGACAGTAGTGGTGTTTCATTCCGGCTACGGCCATACCGAGCGTTTGGCGAAAGTCGTGGCGGAAGGTGCGGGGGCGGAACTGATCGCCATCGATCAGAACGGTGACATCAGCGACGAAGCCTGGCAGACGTTGGATGAGGCGGACGCCATCATCTTTGGCTCGCCGACCTATATGGGCGGCCCATCCTGGCAGTTCAAGAAATTCGCCGACGCGAGCTCCAAAGCCTGGTTCGGCCGCAAGTGGCAGGACAAAGTGTTCGGCGGCTTTACCAACAGCGCCAGCCTGAACGGCGACAAGCAGGTCACGTTGATCGCGCTGCAGACGCTGGCTTCGCAACATGGCGGCCTGTGGGTCAGTCTGGGGCTGCTGCCGGCCAACACCAAATCGGCGCAGCGTACCGACGTCAATAACCTGGGCGGTTCGGTGGGGCTGCTGGTGCAGACCCCGGCGGATGCCGGCGTGGATGAGATGCTGTCGGGCGATCTGGCGACCGCCAAGCTCTATGGCCAGCGCGTAGCGGGCTTTGCCGCCAAACTGGCGTAAGGCCTTACCGTGTAGATGGGGTGGCGGTGCGGTTGAACGGATGCCGCGTTCATTTTCTCTGCACAATTGGCGTGTAGGCTGCGAAATGTTATTAGCCTGCTTGGGCTAACACTGCATTTCGTACAAATATTCCCGGTTCCTAGGCCGGGTTTTTTGTTGCTAAGGTCCGCTTAAGCTTTCACCGCTATACTGCGTGGCAACACGGGCATGCAAGGCATGGCCGTGTTGTAACTGTCGATTTGCTGTTGTTCAAGCAAGCCCGCTTCATGCGGGCTTTTTTTGGGTTGTTATTGCACGGGCGGCCCAGTTGCAGGAAAATAATCGCGCAGTTATTCAAACATCATTCAACGACCAATAACCACAAGCTTATTAATGTAATTGACGCCGTCGGCGACCTATTACGCTATGCGCTATGCTGACAGCAGAGTAGCCATTATTTGCTGACGCTACGCGGGTGTGCCCGCCGCAGCCGAACGGGGCTAAGAAAAGTCTGTTAATTAAATGTTAACGTTTTTTATTATTGATTTGTCTGGCTTTTTTGGTTGAAATCCGGGTTGACTATCCCTCACTGGCCGGGCGAGAGAGTATGCACATTATTATTCTGGTTATTAGCAAAATATGGGCAAGGCGATGAACGCCAGAATAAACGCCAGGCATGGCCTGCCGCTAACGGTTCAGCTGATCAATCTTTTCATGCTGGCCTTTTTACTTTCCCTGGTGGGTATTCTTAGCCGGCCGATTGGCTCGCTTTCCTTATTTTGGCCGGTGAATGCGATTCTGCTCGGTCTGCTGCTGCGCAAACCCGTTTACGGCACGCCGCTCGGCTGGCTTACCACCTATCTGGGCATGGTCGCCGCCGATCTCAGCACCGGCGAAGGCTGGTCTCTGGCGCTGTGGCTGAACGCCTGCAACATGTCGCTGATCGCCGTCGGTTACGGCATCATGCTGATGCTGCCACAATCTCAACGGCGCATGGGCAAGCCCCAGGCGATACTCTATATGTTCAGCGCCAGTTTGGCCGGCGCGGCGGTGGCGTCGACGCTGTCGGTGCTGCGTAATGATAGCCTCTATAACAACACGGTGGTGATCGCCTGGCTGGCTTGGTTCAGTGAGCAATTCTCGACGACCTTGCTGCTGTTGCCGGTGCTGATGGCGGCGCCGCGGCTGAAGCAACTGCTGCGCATGCAGGTACGTTGGCGCCTGAAAGGCTGCCTGCCGTTGCTGGCGTTGCTGCTGTCGCTGGCGTTTAGCGTCTATATCGGCGGGCCGGGCGCCATCGCCTTCCCGATCCCGGCGCTGCTGTGGTGCGCGGTACGCTACCCGCTGTTCCCCGTGACGTTGCTGACGTTGTTGACCGGCATGACCGAGATCAGCAGCATTTCTGCCAACCTGGTGCTTTATGAAACGCCGAACAACCACAACGCCTTCCTCGATACCCTGATGTCCGCCCGATTGGGCATCGCCATGCTGGTGATGGGGCCGCTGATCCTCGCCAGCTCCATCGCCGCCAACCGCAAGCTGATGCGGCGTTTGGAGCACAGTGCCAACCACGATTTTCTGACCGGGGTGCTGGCGCGCAGCGCGATGACCCGCAAAGCGGGCGAGTTGCTGGAGCATAAACACCGTTCCAAAGAGGCGGTGTCGCTGCTGCTGATCGACATCGATCATTTCAAGCAGATCAACGATACGCACGGCCACAGCGCCGGCGATCAGGTTTTGGCGTCGTTCGCGCACATCGTGCGGCGCGAGCTGCGTCACGATCAGCTGTTCGGCCGCTTGGGAGGGGAAGAGTTTGCTATCATGCTGCCGCGCGCGCTGGCGGCGCAGGGCGTGGCGCTGGGGGAACATTTGCGCCGGCTGGTGGAGCAGACGGAGCTGCAGGCGGAAGGCAAGCAGACGTTGAAAATCACCATCAGCGTCGGCGTCGCCAGCCTGGCGATGAATGAGGTGAAATCGTTGGAACAGCTGATGAATATGGCGGATATCGCGCTGTATCGCGCCAAATCGCAGGGGCGTAATCGGGTGGAGTCGTTCAACGTGATCAACGGCAACAGCGTCGAGCATATCCTGTTCCGTTAACCGTTTTCAGCCTTGCCTGGGCTCGAAGCGGGTTTCGCAATTAGGGCAAATCAGTATCACATCTTGCAGCATTGCTGCGCATTTTTGCCGGGTAACATAGCCGCATTTAGGGCAGACGATTTGGGTGGAGCGGTTGATAAAACCTTTGACGCTGCTGGAATCGGACATATCAATGGCCTGTGTAAGGTGAAAACTCACGCTAACACAGGCAACGACAAATTTCGTTGGTTATTTTCCGTACGCAGATACTTACAGGCTTTTCAGCGCCTTGATGGTTTCATCCATATCGATCTCGTGCTCGGAGAAGGTATGGGTGGTGTTCTGGAAGGTGGTAATGGTCAGCATGCGCAGCGTTTGCATGGTCTGCGCCTGATCTTCGGACTGTGGGCGAATGCGGTTCATCAGCAGGCCGACCGACAGCACGGTGTTCTCTTTATCCACGTCGGCTTTGACCGGCACTTCCTTGGTGAAGGTATTAAAAGACTTGATGCTGGTGATCTTGATTCTTTCATTGGCGATGATGATGTATTTGCTGGGCGCCAACACTTTTACCGCATAAGCCGACGGGCCTTTGGTGTTGTTGGTTGGCTCGAAGGTGACCGCCGCGTTTTTCTTAATCAGCTCCGGGTTCTGCACTTTAATCACGTGAAAATAACGATTTTCTCCGTTCTCGTCGGTAATAAAGCCGAAGCCTTTGTCTTCAAAAAAAGTCGTTATCTTGCCGTTCATCGCTATTCTCACAAAAGGGTTCAATACAGCGCTTATGATAGCGCGGAATGCCTTGCAGCGACAGATTGCGCGGGCGGCATTTAGTCATGCGATAACGGCATTTAGCGGCTTCCTGGCCACATGCTATGTTCATGCTGACTTCATTCAATGCGAAAAAGGAATATCGATGGGCATCAAACGTCTCAATCACGCCGTGCTGTATGTCAGCGATGTGCGGCAGAGCGCCGACTTTTATCATCAGGTCTTGGGCTTCAAGCTGAAGCCGTCCGACAGCCCCGATCGCGCGGTATTTACCCAGGCCGCCGATTCGGAAAACGATCACGATTTGGCGCTGTTCAGCAAGAATCTGGGCCAGCAGCGCGCCGGGGTGTTTCGCGCCAACAACGAGCCGCCGGCGGAGCATGAGCCACCGGCCGGGCTGTACCATCTGGCCTGGGAAGTGGACAGTCTGGAAGAGCTGGAGCGCATTCGTCACCAGTTGGCCGAACGCGGTATTCTCGGGCTGGAAGAGGATCATGGCGTGCACAAAAGCATTTATGGTCACGATCCGGACGGGCTGCTGTTCGAGGTGACCTGGTTTATTCCGCCGGCGTTGCTGACCGACGAGGATAAAAACCAGCAGGGGATCCGCCCGCTGGATTTCGCCGCCGAGAAGCGGCGTTTCGCCGGCCTATAAGCGGCTCAGGTGCGGGGCGCCGCGGCGCCCCGACGATCACAGCACTTTGTTGAGGAAGTTAACGGTGCGCGGATGCTGCGGTTGGGACAGCACCTGCCTGGCGTCGCCCTGTTCGACGATCTGCCCGTCGACCATAAACACCACCCGATCCGCCGCTTCGCGCGCAAAGCCGATTTCATGCGTGACCACCACCAGCGTGACACCCAGATCCGCCAACCCTTTAATCACGTCCAGCACTTCGCCGACCAGCTCGGGATCGAGCGCGGAGGTCGGTTCATCGAACAGGATCACCTTCGGGTTCAGCGCCAGCGCGCGCGCGATGGCGATGCGTTGTTGTTGGCCGCCGGAGAGGTGGCGCGGGTAGGCATCCGCCTTGTGGCGCAGCCCGACGGTATCCAGCAGCTCATAGGCGACCGCCTTCGCCCGCTCGCGGGAGTGAATTTTGTGCACCACCGGCGCTTCGATGATGTTTTCCAGCACCGTCAGGTGCGGGAACAGGTTGAAATTTTGGAACACATAGCCGACGTTGATGCGCTGCCGGAGGATGGCCTTTTCCTTCAGCTCGTACAGCCGGTTGCCCTTGCGGCGGTAGCCGACGTAGTCGCCGTCGATGCGGATAAAGCCCTCGTCGACGCGCTCCAGGTGGTTGATCGCCCGCAGCAGCGTCGATTTGCCGGAGCCGGAAGGGCCGAGGATCACGGTCACGGTGCCCGGCTGCAGCGTCAGGCTGACGTCGTCCAGCGCCTTGTGTTTGCCGAAGAACTTGCTGACGTTGCTGATTTCGATCAGGCCGCGTGCCGGCACCGGGGTGAGATTGCGTACCGGCTGCTCGGGCAAGGCGTAATAATCAATGGCTTCAGACATGTGGGTCTCCTAACGTTTTAGCCAGCCGGCCAGTTTCTGCCAGGGCGTCGGCGGCAATTCGCGCACCGCGCCCCGGGCGAAATAGCGCTCGATATAGTATTGGATCACCGACAGCGCGGTGGTGATGAACAGGTACCAGACGGTGGCGACCATCAGCAGCGGTATCACCTGCTGGGTGCGGTTATAGATAACCTGAATGGTGTAAAACAGCTCCGGCAGCGCCAGCACGTAAACGATAGAGGTGCCTTTCGCCAGGCTGATGATCTCGTTGAAGCCGGTCGGAATAATGGAGCGCAGTGCCTGCGGCAGAATGATACGGAAGGTGCGACGATAGCCCGGCAGGCCTAGCGCCGCCGCCGCCTCGTGCTGGCCGTAATCCACGCCCAGGATGCCGCCGCGGATGATCTCGGCGGTGTAGGCGGACTGCACCAGCGTCAGGCCCAGCACCGCCACGGCGAACTGGCCGAGAATGTCGATGGTGGGAAAGCTGGCGAACACCACGGAGGTGAAGGGAATGCCCAGCGAGATGGCGTCATACAGATAGGAGAAGTTGTACAGAATGATCAGCACCAGGATCAGCGGCAGAGAGCGAAACAGCCAGATATAGCCCCAGGCCAGCGACGCCAGCAGGTAGGAGCGCGACAGGCGCGCCAGCGCCAACAGGGTGCCGAACAGGATGCTGAACAGCGTACCGAGCAGCGTCAGCAGCAGGGTTTGCCCCAGCCCCGCCAGTACCGCCGGCGCGAAGAACCACTCGGCGAACACGCCCCATTCCCAGCGCGCGTTACCCGCCACCGATTGCACGATGGCGGCCAGAATAAACAGCGAAAACAGCGCGCCGATCAGCCGCAGCGGATAGCGGGCGGGCACCACTTTCAAGACTTCTTGTTTGGACATGTCATGTCTCCCGATACAGATAAAGGGGTCTTAGGCGATTTTCCTTTCCGACGCGCAACAACACGCGTCCTCTGCAATCAGGCTTTTGCGGAACGGCAGGCGGCCATCGTAGGGCGGCCGGCTGTAAACCTCGCTGTCGACGGTGGGATCGAACTGCGGCTGATACCCGTTGTTCAGATACAGGCCCACCGCTTCGGGCTGGCGAAAGCCGGTGGTCAGATAGAGCCGGCGATATCCCTGCGCCAGCGCCAGCGTTTCCAACTGCTGCAACACTCGCTGCGCCAGGCCCTGGCGGCGCAGATCGCCTCGCGTCCAGATGCGCTTCAGCTCGGCGGTCTGTGCGTCATAGCGTTTGAAGGCGCCCATGGCGATCGGCGCACCGGCGCGCAGCAGCACGATGAAGGCCCCTTGCGGCGGCGCGTACAGATCCAGCGCTTCCGGTTCCTGGTCACCAAAATAGTCGCCGTAACGCTGGCGATATTCGCCGAACAGCCCCTCGATCACCGGGGCGATCAGCGGGTCGGTCGGCAGCGTCTGAATGAAAGTGTCTTGCGTCATCGCGCGCTCCTAATCGCCCAGGCCGGGCGGGTTGATTTCCGACTGCGCAAGGCGTTCGACGCTCTCGCCCCAGCGGTTGAGCACCCGATCGTACTGCCCGCCGCGGATCGTGCCGTTCAGCGCTTCGTTCACCGCCTGCACCAGGCCGTTGCCTTTACGGGTGGTGACGGCGATGTGTGCCGCCTTGGGCCAACCGCCTTCCACCGTGCCCGCCAGCCGGGTGCGGCCGTTCAGCGCCGCTTTATAGGCGCCCAGCACGTTCGGCCCGAAGTAGGCGTCGGCGCGGCCGGACTGGATCGCCAGCGTGGCGGCCGCATCGTCGGTCACGTAGATCGGCTGGAAGGGTTTGAGCCCCTGCTGCCGGTTCTGTTTGTCCCACGCCAGCAAAATTGCTTCCTGATTGGTGCCGGAGCCAACGATGATCTTTAATCCGGCGATATCGGCAGGCTGTTTGATCGTCGCGATCTTGCCGCCGGTTTTGACGTAAAAGCCGAGCGAATCGATGCGGTAGGTGGCAAAGTCGAAGCGGGTTTTGCGCTCTTTGGTGACGGTGACGTTGGTGATGGCTGCGTCATATTTGCCGGAAACCACCCCCAGCGGCCAGTCTTCCCACGAGGTTTGCACCACGTTTAATTCAAGCCCCAGGCTGTCGGCCACCAGCTGCGCGATATCCACTTCGCTGCCGATCAGCCGCCGGTTATCGGCGGCGAACAGCGCCAGCGGCGGCGTGTTGAGCGCGGCGATTGCAACGGTGAATTGGCCCGGCTTCACGAAGTGGAAATCGGCCGGCAGTTTGGCGATCGCCTGCGGGTTTTTCGGCGCGTGGATCGGGGTTTCATTGGCCTGTAAATCGATGCCGGTGCCCGCCTGCGCGGCACCGGTCAGGCTCAGCAAGGCCGCCACGAGGGCGGCGGTAACGGTTTTCTGCATAGCGGATATCCCTGAAAACGATCTTATTATTGGGTGAATCTGTTCAACGGGCGCTTCAGGCCCAGGTGCTCGCGCAGCGTATCGCCATGGTACGCCTGACGGAACAGGCCACGCTGTTGCAGGATGGGTACCACCCGATCGACGAAGTGGCCGAAGGCGCTGGGCGTACCGCCGCTGATGATGAAACCGTCGGCGGCTTCACCGTCGAACCAGCGTTGCAGACCGTCCGCCACCGCTTCCGGCGTGCCGCTGAACACCGGGCGCGGCGAGGCGGCTTCCAGCGCCACCTGGCGCAGCGTGAGGTTACGTTCGCGGGCGCTGAGCTTGATGGCGTCGGTAGTGCTGCGGAAGCTGTTTTGCCCCAGATCGCCGATGTCCGGGAAGGGGGCGTCCAGCGGATGGCGGGAAAAGTCGTAATGCTCGAAGTAGCGGCCAAGATAGTTGAGGGCGTTCTCAATGCTGACCAGGCGGGCGGTCTCCTGGTACTGGCGCTCGACGTCCGCGTCGTCGTCGCCGACGATCACGCTGACGCCCTGGAAGATGCGCAGGTCGTCCGGCTCGCGCCCCTGTTCCACCAGCTGCCGCTTCACGTCCTGATAAAAATCCTGCGCTTGTTCCAGCGTGTCGTGATGGGTGAAGATCGCATCGGCGTGTTGAGCCGCCAGCCGTTTGCCGTCTTCGGAGGCGCCGGCCTGGAACAGGATCGGGCGCCCCTGCGGCGTGCGGCCAATGTTCAGCGGCCCCTGCACCGAGAAGAACTCTCCCTGGTGATTGAGGGTGTGTAGCTTGCCGGTGCGGAAGAATTCGCCGCTAGCCTTGTTGCGCACAAAGGCATCGTCTTCCCAGGAATCCCACAGCCCTTTGGCGACGTCGAGAAATTCGCCGGCGATACGGTAACGCAGGCTGTGTTCCGGGTGTTCGGCGCGCGAGAAGTTTTTGGCCGAGCCTTCCAGCGGCGACGTCACCACGTTCCAGCCGGCGCGGCCGTTGCTCAGGTGGTCGAGGCTGGCGAACTGGCGGGCGACGGTGAACGGATCGCTGTAAGAGGTGGAAAGGGTGCCTACCAGGCCGATTTTATCGGTGGCGGCGGCGAGCGCGGCCAGCAGGGTGAGCGGTTCGAAACGATTAAGAAAATGCGGAATGGATTTTTCGTTGATATATAACCCATCGGCGACAAACACGAAATCGAATTTCCCCTGTTCGGCTTTTTTCGCCGAGGCGATATTAAATTCGAGGTTGATGCTGGCGTCGGCGGTGGCATCCGGGTGGCGCCAGGCGGACATATTTCCCGATGCGCCGTGCAGAATGGCGCCCAGCCGTAATTGCCGTTGATTATTCGCGTTGTCGCTCATCGTGATTATCCTGTCATGCGCCGCAAAGGCGCGCGGTGTCTGATGTGTCCACTATTGATGAGCGGCAACGGGATGTAAAACAACAAAACAGCATATTCAAATGTTGAAAACTGCAAATATCACGGCGAGCGAAAATAATAATCCCCGGCGCGGTATCTGCGGCGTCGGGGAAATACTATTTCACGTTATTCAGGCGTTGCTGAGGGCTTTTTCTGGCGCGGTAGTGAGCTGTTGCAGCGTGCGTTCCGCCAGCAGCGTAAAATATTGTGCCGCGGGGAACAGGGCGCGTTCATCGGGATTGAAACGCGGATGATGCAGGCCGAACTCGCTGGCGGAGCCGATACTGACGAAGACGCCCGGCACGTGATGCAGATACAGCGCGAAATCTTCACCCCCCATTTGCAGCTCCGCCTCTTCGACCCGGTAGCCGGCCTCGGCGGCGACGGTTTTGCTGAACGCCGCCCAATGGGCGTCGTTGATCACCGCCGGCGGCCCCGGCTGCCAGTGGAGTTCGGCCTGCGCGCCGAGCGCGGCGGCAACGCCGTCGATCACCTGGCGAATTTTATCAGGCACCTGGCGGCGCACCGCGTCGCTGTGGGTGCGCACCGTGCCTTCCAGCTCCACGGTTTGCGGCAGCACGTTCCAGGTATTGCCGCCTTCGATGCGCGTCACGCTCACCACCAGCGATTCCAGCGAGCTGAAGCTGCGGCTGGGCAGCGTCTGCAGCGCGCCGACGATCTGGCTGGCGGTGACGATGGTATCGACGCCCTGTTCCGGTTTGGCGGCGTGGGCGCCTTTGCCGGTGATGAGGATCTGGAAACGATCGACGTTGGCGTAGAACGACCCGGCGCGGGTGGCGAAGGTGCCGGTGGGCAGCTCCGGCGCGTTATGCAGGCCAAATACCGCCGCAACGTTATCCAGCGCGCCGGCGTCGATCAGGTGCCGGGCGCCGTTGAAGGTCTCTTCCGCCGGCTGGAAGAAGATGCGCACCGTGCCGGGCAGCTCGGCCTCACGCGCTTTGAGCAGGTGCGCGGCGCCGAGCATCACCGAGGTGTGAAAGTCGTGGCCGCAGGCGTGCATTACGCCGCTGTTTTGCGAGCTGAAGGGCACGTCGGCGATTTCGTCGATCGGCAGGGCATCAATGTCGCCGCGCAGCGCGATAATCGGCCCCTTGCCGCTGCCGATCTCCGCCACGACGCCGGTTTTCAGCGCCAGCGGCAGCAGACGGATGCCTGCCTCTTCCAGCCAGCGGGTCAGCCGGGCGGTGGTGGCGAATTCGTGATTGGAAAGTTCCGGGTTTTGGTGCAGCTCACGCCGATAGGCGATGATTTTGTCTGCCAATTGGCTGGTCATAGGCTTGGCTCACAGTGGGAAATAAACCCTAACCCTAGTGCAGGGACCGCCGAAGCAAAAAGACCATCTGGTTATATTTCATAGCGATTGCGTCTGCATGGGGGCGTCAACACAGGGGGAAGCGGGCGAGTTTGGGCGTTCGCTCGTTGTTCGCCGGCGCAGGGAGAGGTTTGGCCTGGAACGGTAACGTATCGCAACCGGTGCAATCCATTTACACCGGACAACACGGATTTTTTCACTCTTTATCGGATTTCTGTGATCGCGGTGGTGGACAAAATCCTGCCTGCTTGCTGTACTGTAATCGACACAGGTTTTGTGTCTTTCATTCACGTTAAAGGTAAGTTTGATGTCTAAGATTAAAGGTAGCGTTAAGTGGTTTAATGAATCCAAAGGCTTCGGTTTCATTACTCCGGAAGATGGTAGCAAGGACGTTTTCGTCCACTTCTCTGCCATCGTTAGCAACGGTTTCAAAACGCTTGCTGAAGGCCAGCGTGTAGAATTTGAAATCACGAACGGTGCCAAGGGCCCATCTGCCGCTAACGTTACTGCTATCTAAGCTGCGTAGCTGAATTTCTTAAAACCCGCTCATTGAGCGGGTTTTTTATTGGGCGCGTTATGCGTCGTTGCGGCGGGCCAACAGGCCGAACAGCAGGATGGCGATGGCGTAACAGCCGACGATGGTCAGCGCCATCGACAGGCCCGAGGTGCCGCCCAGCCCGGTGAGCGGCACGGCGCAGGCGCCGAGGGCGAACATGCACACGCCGATCAAGGCCGAGGCGCTGCCCGCTTTGTCTCCCTGGCTTTGCATCGCCAGCGAAGAGGCGGTCGGGCCGACGATGCCGATCACCGCTACCGAGAAGAACAGCGGCACCAGCAACACGACCAGCGGCGCATGCAGCGCGGCGGCCAACAGCAGCAACAGCGACGCGACGGCCGCCAGCGTTAACCCGCCCCTCAATACCCGGCGTTCCCCCCAACGCGAACTGAGACGGCTGGCCAGCTGTGCCGCAATGATCAAGCCGACGCCGTTAATGGCGAAGCATAGGCTGAACATCTGCGGGCTGAGGCCGTAGATCTGCTGCAAGACGAAAGGCGAGGCGCCGATATAGGCGAACATGCCGGCCATCACGAAGCCCTGTGTCAGGCACAGGCCCATGAAATAGCGCTGGGTCAGCAACCCGCCGAGCGACATCAGCATCGCCAGGATACCGCCCTGGCTGCGGCGCTCGACCGGCAGGGATTCGCGCAGCTTCAGCGCCGACAGGCTGAACAGCAGCACGGCGATGGCCGCCAGCACGCCGAAGATACCGCGCCAATTCATTACCTGCAGCATCACGCCGCCCAGCACCGGTGCGACGATCGGCGCCAGGCCGTTAACCAGCATCAGCAAGGCGAAGAAACGGGTCAGCTCATGGCCGGCGTACAGATCGCGAGCAATGGCGCGGGAAATCACCGCGCCGCCGGCACCGGCGATGCCTTGCAGCAGGCGGGCGATCAGCAGTTGGTCGATGGTGGGCGCCAGCGCACACCACAGCGAAGCGCCCAGCAGCAGGATCAGCGACAGCAGCAGCGGGCGCATACGGCCCAATTTGTCGCTGTAAGGGCCGAAAATCAGCTGGCCGACGCCCAGACCGAGCAGCCCGGTGGTCAGGCTGAGCTGCGCGGCGGCGGTGGAGGTATTCAGCTCACCCGCCATTTCCGGCAGGGCGGGCAGGTAGAGATCGGTGCACAGCGGCCCCAGCGCGGCCAGCAGGCCAAGCACGACGGCGTACACCAGACGCTGTCTGGTTAAGTGTTTGGTCATGGGAGATTAGAGTTTCCTGAACAGGTGAGAAATGGCCTGCTGATACAGATCGCGCAGCAGGGACGCATCGGCTTTTTGCGTGGTAAGGATACGGTAACCGGTGCCTTCGCTCATGACGGCGATAAATTCCACCCGCGCGGCGATCTCTTCCGCGCTGAAATGGGGATACAGCCGCTGCAGATTGTGGCACACGTGGCGAAACAGCCGCGCTTCCGCATCGCTGAGCAGTTTGGCCACCACCGGGTTGCGCGTGGCCTCGGCGGTCACTTCCAGCATCAGCATGTGATCGGTTTCGCTCTCGCCCGGCTGCTGAAACAGCGTGCGCGCCGCCAACGTACCGGCGATCAGGTTGATGTGATCGCCAAGGTTTTCCAGCCGCTGCATCTTGTTAGTGATGATGCGGTTGACGATCTCTTCGATAATCGCGTCTTTATTGGCGAAATAACGATAGATTTGACCGACGCTGAGCTGCGAGCCTTGGGCGATCTCCGCCATGCTGGCGGCGTGGAAGCCGTGGCGGCGGAAACTGATTTTCGCCGCTTCGACGATCTGATCGCGGCGCGCCTGCACCTTGGCCTGTTTACTGTCGTTGGGGGAGAGCATCTGCCCGATCCTTTGCTACGCGTGAGCCGGGTTCACATTTTTGGGTGTGAACGTTCATTCTCAATTGTAGTGTAAACGGCCGGAAAGACGCAAGATGAACGCGTGCTGCGGGTAAGGGCGCTTAAGCGAACAGGTAGGATTTGATAAAGGCGGCGACGATCAGGACGCACAGCGCAATGGCAATCGCTTCGGCGGCGGTTTTCGGCAGGCTAAACATAGCGGTTTCTCATCCAGTCAGGAGTACTGGATGAGATTATGCGCATGCAAGATTAAGGAAACATTAAGGGCTTAGCGCCCGTTGAGCCACATCACCAGCATAAAGGCCAGCAGCGTCATCGCCAGCGAGCCGGCCAGGTTGAGCAGCATGTTGGCCAGCGCCCAGCCGAAGCGGCCATCTTGCATCAGGTATACCACCTCCAGCGAAAAGGTGGAGAAGGTAGTCAGGCCGCCGCAGAATCCGGTGGTAATCAGTAATTTCCAGGTGGGATCCAGATGCGTCATGCGGGTGAAAATCGCCATCGCCAGACCGATGATAAAACCACCGATCAGATTGACCATCAGCGTACCGAGCGGAATGTGGGCATTCAGCGGATTCATTTTCATGCTTACCGCCCAGCGCAAAACGCTGCCGACGCCGCCGCCGATAAATACGGCCAGTAAAGAACTCAACATGGGGCAACTACCTTTCAATCAGAGAAATTCACGGGACTCGGAAAGGGACAGGCGTAACGCTACGCGCCTCTCTCCGAGAGGTTACGTAGACATCATCAGCCTGTGAAGGCGGTTAGGGAGGAATGTCATCTCCAGCGTGCCGCACGGCCTTTTTTGCCGTACCCGGTGGATGTTACACCTAACGCCATCTATTTTGTAGTATCGACACTCTGCGAGGTCACCCTATGCAAATCAGAACGGCGCGCCTGAGCGATCGCCATGCTATCGCCGAATTAATGACGGCGTTGGATTATCCCGGCACCGAGGCGTTTCTGACGCAGCGCATGCAGCAACTGTTGGCGCATCCGGATGAGGCGCTGCTGGTGGCGACGGACGGGGAGCAGGTGTTGGGCGTGTTGTCGCTGCATTTCCTGCCGCAGCTGGCGTTGGCCGGCGACATTGGCCGCATCAGCTATTTTTGCGTCGATGACCGAGCGCGCGGCGCGGGCGTAGGCCGGCGGTTGCTGGCAGAGGGCGAGGCGCTGGCGCACCGTCGCGGCTGCGATCGGTTAGAGGTCCATTGCCACAGTCGCCGCGAGCGGGCGCATGCGTTTTACCGGCGCGAAGGCTTTGTCGAAGCGCCGAAGTATTTTGCCAAGTTATTAAGTCAGTAAGTTACTCTCCTGGCGGCACTGCCGTTTCCAGCCGGTTGCGGCCATTATGCTTCGCCCGATAGAGCGCACCGTCGGCCGCTTTCAGCCAGTCAAGATAGCCGCTCAGCGCGGGGTGGTAGTTAGCGATGCCTGCGCTGATCTGCAGCCGCAGCTGCGGCGCCTCCTTGAAACTGACCGCGTCCAGCCGCTGCTGGATGCGGTGCAGGACGATTTCCGCCTGTTCGGCGTTAGTGTTCGGCAGCACCGCGCCAAACTCGTCGCCGCCGTAGCGCCCGACGATATCCACGTTGCGCAAACCGATCAGCAGCTCTTCCGCCAATACCGCCAGGGCTTCATCCCCCAGCGCATGGCCGAAGGTGTCGTTGATGGTTTTGAAGCGGTCGATGTCCATCAGGATCAGCGTGGCGTTGTCCTGGTAGCGACGACAGCTGTCGAACTGGCGATGCAGAAGATGTTCCCAGTGGCGACGGTTATATAAGCCGGTCAGCCCATCGCGGGTGCTGATGCGTTGCAGCTCCTGTTTTTTTTCCGCCAGCCGTTTGGCGGTGCGGTAGGTCACCAGCCCCAGCAACGTCGGATAAAGGTAGGTCATCGGCAGGCACAGATAGACTTGCAGCGGCGTGCTGTATGGATGAAACGGGAAGCCGAGCAGCGTGCCGGTGAGCATCGCCGTGGCCAATTGAATCGCCAATCCTTTGACAAACAGCGCTTTGCCGGCCGAAGCGATGTTGTTCATGCTCATCATCGACAGGATGACGATCGCCGGCAGGGCATTGAATGCCATCATCGCTGCCCAGAAGCCGCCGAAGGCGGAGTCGATCAAGAGGTTGCGGATCTCGGCTTTGAACGGATCTTTGGCGCGGTAGGCCAGGCGATAGGCCAGATGCGGCCAGAGAAAGCCGTGAAAGGCCAGCAATAGCCAGACCGCCGCGGGCGGAGCCAAGGGATAGAGCGCGGCGCAAACGCAGATAAACCCGAGCCCCAGACCGGCGACGCGGGGCAGATAGGTGCGTTTGGCGAAGCTGAGGCCGGATTTTCGGGCATCGAAAATGGATGGGGCAATATACATCCGGCATCTCCCTGATGAGTATCACGGCAGCGTATCATGCGGGTGATAAACTAAGAATAGTCTGGGATTCACGCCGCGAGGTTACGTGACATTCCTGCAACGGATCTCACTCTGTTACATGTTGCGGTTGTGTGAGCCGAAGGAAAGTCGCTAAATATTCGCAGGCAAGGTCAGTTTTTCTCGCTGTTCACACAGCGCTCTATGATAAGAAGGTGAGTATGGAAGGTATCAGCATTACCAAACTTCTGGTGATTGCGGTGTTGGTGATTTTACTGTTCGGCACCAGCAAACTGCGCACGCTCGGCGCCGATCTTGGCGCGGCGCTGAAAGGCTTTAAAAAAGCGGTGGGCGACGACAGCACGCCGCCGGCCGCCGGCAACAGCACCGCCGAGAGCCAGTCCGCTCAGCAGAGCGTCGAAAAGAAAGACGTTTAATTCCGTCTGACTGCGCACAATAAAAAACGGATGCCTTGCGGACATCCGTTTTTTGGCGTTTCCGCCGTCTTTAGCGTAACAAACTATTACGCGTTATTTCACTTCCATCCCTTTGGCCTGCAGATCGGCGTGGTAAGACGAACGCACGAACGGGCCGCAGGCGGCGTGGGTGAAGCCCATCGCCATCGCTTCTTCTTTCATCTCGTCAAACTCGGCCGGGCTGACGTAGCGCTGCACCGGCAGGTGGTGACGGCTCGGCTGCAGGTACTGGCCCAGCGTCAGCATGGTCACGCCGTGGCGACGCAGATCGCGCATCACTTCAACGATTTCCGCGTTGGTTTCGCCCAGGCCGACCATCAGGCCGGATTTGGTCGGGATATCCGGGTGAGCTTCTTTAAAGCGCTCCAGCAGCTTCAGCGACCACTCATAGTTGGCGCCCGGGCGCACCTGGCGGTAGACGCGCGGCACGTTTTCCAGGTTGTGGTTAAACACGTCCGGCGGCGTGGCGGTGAGGATCTCCAGAGCGCGATCCATACGGCCGCGGAAGTCCGGCACCAGCGTTTCAATTTTGATGTTCGGACTCTTGGCGCGGATGGCCGAGATGCAGTCGGCAAAGTGCTGAGCACCGCCGTCGCGCAGGTCGTCGCGGTCAACCGAGGTGATCACCACGTAACGCAGCGCCATGTCGGCGATGGTTTGCGCCAGCTTTTCCGGCTCGTTAGCGTCTGGCGCGATCGGGCGGCCGTGGGCCACGTCGCAGAACGGGCAGCGACGGGTGCAGATAGCGCCGAGGATCATAAAGGTGGCGGTACCGTGGTTGAAACACTCGGACAGGTTAGGGCACGAGGCTTCCTCACAGACGGAGTGCAGGCCGTTTTTACGCATCGCGGCTTTGATGCCCTGAATGCGCGTTGAGTCGGCAGGCAGTTTGATCTTCATCCACTCGGGTTTACGCAACAGCTCCTGCCGTTCGGTGACCACCGTTTTGACCGGGATCAGCGCCATTTTGTCAGCATCGCGGTATTTGACGCCGCGTTCCATCTGAATTGGTTTACTCATAATCGTGCAGGTTCCAGTTACGAAGCTCGACCGTCTGGTAGCCGAGTAAATGAACAAATTCCTGTACCAGGATTGGGTGTATGTCTTCAATGCCAACGCCGGGCGCCAGCGCGCTGACCTGCGTCATCTGCATGCCGGCGTAACCGCAAGGGTTGATGCGTTGGAAGGGGCTGAGATCCATCGCCACATTCAGGGCCAGGCCGTGGAATGAGCTGCCTTTGCGGATCCGCAAACCCAACGAACAGATTTTCTGCTCCCCCACATACACGCCAGGCGCATCCGGACGGGCGCGCGATGCGAGGCGAAAGTGGGCGAGGGTGTTGATAACCGTATCTTCTATCGCCGTGACCAATTGACGCACGCCGACCTTGTTGCGTTTCAGATCGACCATCACGTACATCACCTGCTGACCCGGGCCGTGGTAGGTCACCTGGCCGCCGCGATCGCTCTGGACCACCGGGATATCACCGGGCATCAGCACATGCTCGGCTTTGCCGGCCTGGCCTTGGGTGAACACCGGGTGATGCTGTACCAGCCACAGCTCGTCCGGCGTAGTCTCGGTACGACTGTCGGTGAAGTTATGCATGGCTTGGGATACAGGCGCGTAGGGCTGCAACCCCAGCTGACGCAAAATGATCTTGTCTGGTTGCAAAAGAGTCATCGTCAGGTTACAGAAGTTGTAAAGCCATTATACCGGGCGCTCCGGCTTGCGGCCAGCCTTTCGCTGACCAAAAATGCGCAACCCGGGAAGACGCTGCGCCATCCCGGGTTGTTAAGCAGGGGTTTATGCTGGAATTACAGCACCATGCGAACAATTTCAATGTTGCCTAACTCTTCGTACAGGGTTTCGACCTGCTCGATGTGAGTGGCATTGATGGTGATGGAGACGGAGTGGTAGTTGCCTTTGCTGCTTGGCTTGACCTGCGGGTTGTAATCGCCCGGCGCATGGCGCTGCACCACTTCAACTACCTGGTCAACCAGCTCAGGCTGCGCCAGGCCCATCACCTTGTAGGTAAACGAGCAAGGGAATTCGAGCAGTTCGTTCAGTTTAGTTTTTTGCATGTGCGTGCGCTCCAGAGTGCTAGCTAATCTATAAATTATAACTCCCGCCGGGGCGGGAGTTAATGTTATTCAGTATATGGGGGCAATTTCGCCCGTTTCAACCGTTAACCGAACCAGTGGTGGAACATCAGTTTGATGTAGTCCACGATGCGGCTGAAGAAACCGCCTTCTTTCACTTCGTTCATCACCACCAGCGGGCGCTGATCGATGGTTTTGCCGTCCAGCTGGAAGTTGATGCTGCCCACCACCTGGTTTTTCGCCAGCGGCGCGTGAATTTCCGGCGTGTTCAGCACGTAGCTGGCCTTCAGATCTTTCATGCGGCCGCGCGGAATGGTCAGGTAGACGTCTTTGTCCACGCCGAGCTCAACGCGGTCGGCATCGCCGAACCAGACAGGCTCGGAGGCGAACTCTTTACCGACTTTCAGCGGCGCCACGGTTTCGAAGAAGCGGAAGCCCCAGGTCAGCAGTTTCTTGCTTTCGGCTTCACGGCCTTTGTAGGTGCGGCCGCCCATCACGGCGGAGATCAGGCGCATTTGGCCTTCGGTCGCCGAAGCCACCAGGTTGTAACCCGCCGCGTCGGTATGGCCGGTTTTGATGCCGTCGACGTTCAGGCTGTTATCCCACAGCAGGCCGTTGCGGTTCATCTGGCGGATATTGTTGAAGGTGAACTCTTTTTCTTTGTAAATCGCGTACTCTTCCGGCACGTCGCGGATCAGCGCCTGGCCGATCAGCGCCATGTCGCGCGCCGAACTGTACTGGCCCTGGGCATCCAGGCCGTGTACCGTCTGGAAGTGAGTGTTCTGCAGGCCCAGCTTGCTGACGTAGGTGTTCATCAGGTTAACGAACGCGTCCTGGCTGCCGGCGACGTAGTCGGCCATCGCCACGCAGGCGTCGTTACCGGACTGCAGGTTGATGCCGCGGGTCAGTTTGGAGACCGGCACGCGATCGCCCGGCTTCAGGAACATCAGCGAGGAGCCTTTGAACACCGGGTTGCCGGTCGCCCAGGCGTCCTGGCCGACGGTCACCAGATCGTCCTGGCCGATTTTACCCGCTTTCAGCGCCTGGCCGATGACGTAGCTGGTCATCATTTTGGTCAGGCTGGCCGGATCGCGACGCGCATCGGCGTTCATCTCGGCCAGCACCTTGCCGGAGTTGTAATCAATCAGGATGTACGCTTCCGCATCGATCTGCGGGACACCTGGGATCATGGTTTTGATGTTAACGTCATCGGCGTGCGCAACGGAGGCTGCGCTCATTGCGATAACGGTGCCGAGGGCGATGCTTTTGATTAAGCGAAAAGAAGTTACTTGTTTCATGATCGGGACTACAACATCCGTGAAAGTAAAGTTAAAAAACGAGCCACACTATAGCAGATGCGATCCCGGCAGGCATTACCCATTCATCTGACTAATTGCGGTTAGTGCCCTTTTAGCTGCAAGAAAATGTTTCAGCTAAATAACCGCTTATCGGCCGTGAATGCCCACCGGGCTTAATGCTCAGGGTGCAGCAGTAACGAAAGACTGTTGTTGCGCTTCGCTCGCCAGGCGTTGCTGCAGCTGGGCCGCCTGCTGACGGCTGCTGAACGGGCCGAGCTGGACGCGATAAACGTTGCCGTTGGCCGCCACTTTGCCCGGGACGCCAAACTGTTGGCTCAGGCTTTGCTGCCAGCTCTGGGCACGCTCGGCGCTGCTCAGCGCACCGACCTGTACCACGTAACCGCCGGAGGAGGAAGCGGCAGCCATGCCGGCAGCTGCGGCGCCGGCCGCGACCGGTGCAGCCACGGCGGCGGCTTCAGGCTCCGAACCTTCCAGCACGCCGGCCGGCAATGCGCTTGGCGCGCCGAGGAAACCGCTGCGGCCGCTACCGGCGTTGCCGCCAGTTGCTGGGGCGTTGTCGTCGTCGGTGCGCAGGGTGCTGTTATCGATCGGGCGTACCGCCGCGCCGCTGGCGACCGGCACGTCCTGTTGGATGGGGGTGCCCATGCCGCTGGCGCCGAGATCCGGGCGCGACGGCAGGGCATAGCTCTGCTTCGCCACGATGGTACCGATGGTGCCTGGGCCGCTCAGCGTGCCGTCCGGCGCCACGTTGATGAAATCGACTTTGACCTTGGTGTTGTTCGACAGGTTGAGGCGATCGGCGGCGGCTTTCGACAGATCGATAATACGGCCCTTGGTGTAAGGCCCGCGATCGTTGACGCGCACCACCAGCTGACGGCCGTTGGCCAGGTTAGTGACGCGCACATAGCTTGGGATCGGTAAGGTCGGGTGCGCCGCAGTCAGACCGTTGGGGTCGAACTGCTCGCCCAGCGCCGTGGTGTTGCCGTTGGCTTCTTCGCCATACCAGGCCGCCAGGCCGGTCTGCGAGAAGTTCTGCGGATCTTTTACGATGCGGTAAGTATCGCCATTAACCTTATAATCCTGCATGTTATTAGGGTTATAGGGTTCATATTGAGGCTCGACGCCACCGATCTCCACCACCGGGCCGTTGTACGGCTGCTGTGGTGCCTGCTGTTCCGTGGTCGGGGCGGTACAGGCGGAGAGCAACACCGCCGCGACGCCGATCCAAAGCCATTCCTTACGCATTACTCACCTCTTATAAACTTTTAGACAGCATTTTCCGATGCGTGTGGATCGACATGATGATGCCGAAACCGGCCATCAATACTATCAGCGCCGAACCCCCGTAACTGACCAGAGGCAAAGGTACGCCAACTACCGGCAAAATGCCACTGACCATACCGATGTTAACAAAGACATAAACGAACAAAATCAGCATCAAGCCGCCGACCATCACGCGGCCAAAGGTGGTTTGCGCCTTGGCGGCGATCATCAGCCCGCGAATGATCACCAGCAGGTAGAGCGCCAGCAGCACCAATACCCCGATCAGCCCCAGCTCTTCGGCCAACACGGCGAAGATAAAGTCGGTATGGCGCTCCGGCAGAAACTCCAGCTGCGACTGGGTGCCGTGCAGCCAGCCCTTGCCGGACAGGCCGCCGGAGCCGATGGCGATCTTGGATTGAATGATGTGATAGCCGGCGCCGAGTGGGTCGCTCTCCGGATCGAGCAGCATCATGACGCGGTCGCGCTGATAGCCGTGCATCAGGAAGAACCACAGCACCGGGATAAAGGCCGCCAGTGCGACGGCGGCGACGGCGATCAATTTCCAGCTCATGCCCGACAGGAACAGCACGAACAGGCCGGAGGCGGCGATCAGGATCGAGGTGCCCAGATCTGGCTGCGCGGCCACCAGCAGCGTTGGCAGGAAGATCAGCACCAGCGCGATGGCGGTGTTTTTCAGCGAAGGCGGGCAGACATCGCGGTTCATAAAGCGCGCCACCATCAGCGGCACGGCGATCTTGGCGATTTCCGACGGCTGGAAGCGCACCACGCCGAGATCCAGCCAGCGCTGCGCGCCTTTACTTATCTGGCCGAAGGCGTCCACCAGGATCAGCAAAATCACGCAGAAAATATACAGATAGGGCGCCCAGCTTTCGTACACGCGTGGCGGGATTTGCGCCATGACGGCCATCACGATCAGCCCCATGACGATCTGCCCGATCTTGCGCTCCATCATGCCGATGTCCTGGCCGCTGGCGCTCCACATCACGAAGGCGCTGTAGACCAACAGGGCCAGGATCAGCAGCAGGAACGTCGGGTCGATGTGGATTTTGGTCCAGATCGAGCCTTTTTGTTGGCTTTCAGTCATGTTCTACCTTAGTCACCTTCTACGCCAGGCGGCAGCGGGGCCTCGCTTGGCAATTGCGTATTGTTGTCGCCCAGCAGAATGTGGTCGAGGATCTGGCGGGTGATGGTTCCCACCGCCGGACCGGAGCCGCCGTTTTCCAGAATGATGGCGACCGACACCGTCGGATTGTTGAACGGTGCGAAGGCGGTCATCAGTTTGTGATCGCGCAGGTGCTCCGCCAGTTTGTGGGCGTTGTAGGTTTCATAGCCGAATACCTGTGCGGTACCCGATTTCGCCGCGGCTTTATAAGGTGCGTCCGCAAAGTATTTGCGCGCCGTCCCGTTCGGACGGTTGGCCACACCATACATGCCGTCTTTGGCGATTTCCCAGAAGCCGGAGTGAATATCGCCGATCTGCGTGCTCTCTTCCTGTTTGAACGGCACCAGCGCGCCGTTGACGCGGGTACTCTGCAGCAGGTGCGGCGTTTTGACGGTGCCGTCGTTGATCAGGGTGTTCAGCGCTTTGGCCATCTGGATCGGCGTGGCGGTCCAGTAACCCTGGCCGATACCCACCGGAATGGTGTCGCCCTGATACCACGGCTTTTTATAGCGTTTCAGCTTCCACTCGCGCGTCGGCATTAGGCCGGATCGTTCTTCGGACAGATCGATGCCGGTGTACTGGCCGTAACCGAATTTGGTCAGCCAGGTCGACAGCCGATCGATCCCCATGTCATAGGCGACCTGATAGAAATAGGTATCTGCGGACTCTTCCAGCGCCTTGGTGACGTTCAGGCGGCCGTGGCCCCATTTTTTCCAGTCGCGGAAGCGTTTTTCCGAGCCGGGCAGTTGCCACCAACCGGGATCGAACACCACGGTGTTTTTGGTGATCACTCCGGCGCTCAGCGCCGACACCGCGATGTAAGGCTTCACCGTTGATGCAGGCGGATAGACCCCCTGCGTGGCGCGGTTGATCAGCGGGCGATTCGGATCGTTCAACAGCCCCTGGTAGTCCTTGCTGGAAATGCCGTCGACGAACAGGTTCGGATCGTAACTCGGGTTGGACACCATCGCCAGGATGGCGCCGGTGCGTGGATCGCTCACCACCACCGCGGCGCGGCTGCCGACCAGCAGCTGCTCGATATAGCGCTGCAAATCAAGATCGAGCGTCAGGTAAACGTCCTGACCGGCGGAAGGCGGCTGTTCGTGCAATTGGCGGATCACCCGGCCACGGTTGTTGACCTCGACCTCTTCATAGCCGGTTTTGCCGTGCAGCGTGTCTTCGTAATAGCGTTCGATACCCAGCTTGCCGATATCGTGGGTGGCGGCGTAGTTGGCCAGCTTGCCGTCTTTATCCAGGCGTTCGACGTCGCGGTCGTTGATCTTCGACACATAGCCGGTGACGTGGGTGAGGGCGGAACCGTAGGGGTAGTAGCGGCGCTGGTAGCCTTTTACTTCCACGCCGGGGAAGCGGAACTGATTGACCGCAAAGCGGGCGACCTGCACCTCGGTTAGCGCGGTTTTCACCGGAATGGAGACGAAACGGCGCGAACGCTTGCGCTCTTTTTCGAAATTGGTGATGTCGTCGTCGGTCAGATCGACCACCGTGCGCAGCGCCTGCAGCGTGGCTTTGAGATCGTCGACCTTTTCCGGCATCAGCTCCAGCTGATAAATGGTGCGGTTGAGCGCCAGCGGGGTGCCGTTGCGATCGTAGATAATGCCGCGGCTGGGCGCGATGGGCACCAGCTTGATGCGGTTTTCGTTGGAGCGGGTGCGGTAATCCTCGACGCGGACCACTTGCAGATTATACAGGTTGGCGATCAGGATGCCGGACAGCACCAGGATGACCAGGAACGCCACCAGGGCGCGGCGTACAAACAGGGCGGATTCAGCCGTATAGTCGCGAAAAGGGTTACGTTCTATTTTCATCCCGCTGCTTTATTTCACTCTGTCACGGTCACCACCGGCTATTCCCGGTGGTAAGGATGATTTGTTGTAATACTCCAGGCGCGGTAGAGGCTTTCGGCCACCAGGACGCGCACCAAAGGATGCGGCAGCGTCAACGGAGAAAGCGACCAGCTCTGCTCGGCAGCGGCTTTGCAGGCGGGCGCCAGCCCTTCCGGGCCGCCGATCAGCAGGCTGACGTTGCGGCCATCCTGCTTCCAGCGCTCAAGCTGCTGCGCCAGCTGCGGCGTTTCCCACGGCGTGCCTGGGATATCCAGCGTAACGATGCGGTTGCCTTTGCCCACCGCCGCCAGCATCTGTTCGCCTTCCTTGTCCAGAATGCGTTTGATGTCGGCGTTTTTGCCGCGTTTGCCCGCCGGGATCTCGGTCAGCTCAAACGGCATATCTTTGGGAAAGCGGTGCAGGTAATCCATAAAGCCGGTTTGCACCCAGTCTGGCATTTTGGTGCCGACCGCCACCAATTGCAGTTTCACCGCTTAGCTCCAGAGTTTTTCCAGCTCGTACAGGCGACGGCTTTCTTCCTGCATCACGTGCACGATCACTTCGCCCAGATCGACCACGATCCAGTCGGAGGCTTCCTGGCCTTTCATGCCAAACAGCTCCATGCCTACGGCACGAGATTCCTGTACCACGTGGTTGGCGATCGACATCACGTGGCGAGTCGATGTGCCGGTGCAGATGATCATGCAATCAGTGATGCTGGATTTGCCCTGTACGTCCAGAGCGATAATGTCTTGGCCTTTCAGGTCATCGATTTTATCGATGACGAAATCTTGGAGCGCTTTACCTTGCAAAGGTTCCCCCTCGGGTGTGTTCTGTTCAGTCGACTGCAGCGGGCAACATGCGCACGCCGCGGCGTAACCGGATAATGGTTTCGGCAGGCTGCCGCTGAAAGCCAGCTAACTGGTGACTGCCCGGCCAGCTAAGGTTTCCGGGGTTTTCAGCGGATACCTGAAAAATAGCGGCGCAGTATATCACGCACCTTTCGCTAGCGATATAAACCCTGCAACTCGATATAGCGCTGCACCGGGCGTGGCAGCAGGTCGTCGCAGTTGAGGCCCTGATGGCGGCGCTGGCGGATCTCGGTGGCGGAAATTTCCAGTTCCGGCGTATCTGCCAGATAGATATGGCCGTGCGGGCGACGGCTGAGCAGCGCCGGATCGACGGTGCGATGGCGTTCCAGCCACTGCTGCAGTTCCGGTGTGTCCATGCGATCGTTATAGCCCGGGCGCGCCAGCACCAGCAGGTGGCAGACGTCCAACAGCGCCTGCCAGCGATGCCATTTATGCAATGTCAGCAGCGAGTCCTGGCCAATAATAAACGCCAGTGGCTGGGCGGCGCCACGCTCTTTACGAATCGTTTCCAACGTCTCGATGGTGTAGGAGGGGGTGGTGCGGTGCAGTTCGCGATCGTCGACCGCAAACAGCGGGTTGCCGGCGATCGCCAGCTCGACCATCTTCAGGCGTTGCTGCGCATTGGCCTCCGGCTGCGGGCGGTGCGGCGGCACGTGGTTAGGCAGCAGCGTGACGCGATTCAGACCCACTTCGGCGGCCAACGCTTCCACCGGCCGCAGGTGGCCGTAGTGGATCGGATCGAAGGTGCCGCCGAACAGCGCGTGCAAAACGGTGGGGTGTTCCGGATTAGTGGGCATCGCTAAAACTCGTGGCCAGGGGTTTGCCGCACAGCAGCATCGACAGGGTTTCCAGTTCCGGCCAGACCGACTGGCCATAGTCCTGCTTGAGGGTCAGCTCGATTTGCGTCAGCAGCTGTACCGCTTGCTGCAGCTGGGCGCCGGACAGGCGTTGCAGCGCCTGGGTCACCAGCGGGCGGCGATTCTGCCAGACCTTGTGCTGGTCGAACAGCGTGCGCAGCGGCGCGGACGCCATGCGGCGCTGCAGCGTCAGCAACAGCAGCAGTTCGCGCTGTAAGGTGCGCAGCAGGATCACCGGCTCCACGTCCTCTTGCTGCAGCTGCTGCAAGATATGCCAGGCGCGCTTGCTTTTGCCGGCCAGCAGGGCATCCAGCCAGTGGAACGGCGTGAAGTGGGCGGCGTCGTTCACCGCCTGTTCGACGCGCGGCAGCGTGAGTTTGCCGTCCGGGTGCAGCAGCGACAGCCGCTCCAGCGCCTGCGACAGCGCCAGCAGGTTGCCTTCGTAGCAGTAGCACAACAGCTGATTGGCGGCGTCGTCCAATTCCAGCTTCATCGCCTTGGCGCGCGTGGCGACCCAGCGCGGCAGCTGTGCCTGTTCCGGCGTCTGGCAACTGACGAGGGCGCCGTGTGGGCTGAGCGCCTTGAACCAGGCGCTGTTTTCCTGCGCTTTGGTGAGGCGCGGGCCGCGCAGGATCAGCAGAATATCCTCGTGCAGCAGCGTGGCAAGCTTGGTCAGCTGTTCGCCGATCGGCGCCGTCGGGCCGTTTTCCGGGAAGATCAGCAGCAGCGTCTGGCGGCTGGCGAACAGGCTCATCGCCTGGCAGATGCCGAAGATGGCGTCCCAGTCGGTATGGGCGTCGAGGGAAATGCTGTAGTGCTCGCTGAACTGCTGCTGTTGCGCAGCCTGCCGGAGCAGATCCTGGCTTTCCTGCAGCAGTAGCGGTTCATTGCCGCTCAATAAATAACAAGCGCGCAGCCCCTCTCGGAGCTGCGCGGCAAGTTGTTCCGGATAAATGCGGATCATTGTGCGGTTTGGCTTGCCGCTCGTTCGCCGACGGCAGCGGCTTTCTGCCGGTTTTCTTCTTCCGCCGCGTGCACGGTCAGCAGTTTGCGCACCAGCTGTTGCGCCGCCTGCTCACGCATTTCCTGGCGAATGATCTCCTGCTCGGAGTCTTTGGCCAGCGCGGTCAGCGGGTTGTCGAAGAACGAACGGAACACTTTCACCGACAGCGGATACAGGTCGTGGCCCGGGAGCAGCACCTGCGCCTGCACGGTCAGCACCAACTGGTACTCGGCGGTTTTACCGTCCTGGAAGATCGAGGCGGTATCCTGGCTTTCCGTCGCGCCGAGGATGCGCAGGGAAGGCACGTCTTTACGCTTCGGATCGCTGACGATGGTCACGGCGTTCAGACGCAACTGCTCACGCACCGCGCGCGTCAACGGACCATAAGGGTCGGCGCTGTCCAGGATCAGCGTTTTCATTTCATTAGGCACCTGCGTGGTGCCACGCAGGTGAAAACCGCAGCCGGCGGTGACCAGCACCGCCAACCCCAGCAACAGCGTCAGAATACGTTGTCGCACAACTCCTCCTTGTGTTAACCCACAACCAGGTTAAGCAGTTTGCCCGGAACGTAGATCACTTTGCGAATCGTGACGCCGTCCAGATATTTAGCCACCAGATGCTCTTCGGCAGCGCGCGCACGCACTTGCTCTTCGGTCGCATCGGCAGATACGGTGATTTTAGCGCGAACCTTGCCGTTCACCTGCACCACCACCAGCTTGGAGTCCTCGACCATCGCCTGTTCGTCGGCAACCGGCCATGGCGCGGTGTCCACGTCGCCTTCGCCGCCCAGCGACTGCCACAGGGTGAAGCACACGTGCGGGGTGAACGGATACAGCATGCGAACCACGGCCAGCAGCGCTTCCTGCAGCAGCGCGCGATCCTGCTCGCTCTCCTGCGGCGCGCGGGCCAGCTTGTTCATCAGCTCCATCACGGCGGCGATCGCGGTGTTGAAGGTCTGACGGCGGCCGACATCGTCGGTCACCTTGGCGATGGTTTTGTGCAGATCGCGGCGCAGCGCTTTCTGATCTTCGTTCAGCGCCGCCACGTCCAGCGGCTGTACCGCGCCTTTTGCCACGTGATCGTAGGCCAGTTTCCATACGCGTTTCAGGAAGCGGTTAGCCCCTTCTACGCCGGATTCCTGCCACTCCAGCGTCATTTCTGCCGGTGAAGCGAACATCATGAACAGACGCACGGTGTCCGCGCCGTATTTTTCCACCATTTCCTGCGGGTCGATGCCGTTGTTCTTCGACTTCGACATTTTGCTCATGCCAGCATAGACCAGTTCACGGCCTTGCGGATCGGTGGCCTTGATGATGCGGCCCTTGTCGTCGCGCTCGACCGTGGCGTCAACCGGAGATACCCAGACGCGCTCGCCGCTGTTGCCGGTGTAGTAGAAGGCGTCGGCCAGCACCATGCCCTGACACAGCAGGCGCTTGGCCGGCTCGTCGGAATCCACCAGGCCCGCATCGCGCATCAGCTTGTGGAAGAAGCGGAAGTACATCAGGTGCATGATGGCGTGTTCGATACCGCCGATATATTGATCGACCGGCAGCCAGTAGTTGGCGGCGGCCGGATCCAGCATGCCCTGGTCGTACTGCGGGCAGGTATAGCGCGCGTAGTACCAGGAAGACTCCATAAAGGTGTCGAAGGTGTCGGTTTCACGCAGCGCCGGCTGGCCGTCAACGGTGGTCTTCGCCCACTCAGGGTCGGCCTTGATCGGGCTGGTGATGCCGTCCATGACCACGTCTTCCGGCAGGATCACCGGCAGCTGATCTTCCGGCGTTGGCATCACGGTGCCGTCTTCCAGCGTCACCATCGGGATTGGCGCGCCCCAGTAACGCTGACGGGAGACGCCCCAGTCGCGCAGACGGTAGTTGACCTTGCGCTGGCCCACGCCCTTGGCGACCAGTTTGTCGGCGATGGCGTTAAAGCCGGCTTCGTTGTCCAGACCGTCAAACTCGCCGGAGTTGAACAGCGCGCCTTTGTCGGTCATCGCTTCGGCGCTCACGTCAGGTTGGCTGCCGTCGAGGTTCAGGATCACCGGTTTGATCGGTAAATCGTATTTGGTGGCGAATTCCCAGTCGCGCTGGTCGTGCGCCGGTACCGCCATCACGGCGCCGGTGCCGTATTCCATCAGCACGAAGTTGGCGACCCACACCGGCAGCTTCTCGCCGCTCAGCGGGTGGACAACGAACAGGCCGGTTGGCATGCCTTTCTTCTCCATCGTCGCCATTTCGGCTTCGGCCACTTTGGTGTTGCGGCATTCGTCGATGAAGTCGGTCAGCGCCGGATTGTTGCGCGCGCCCTGTTGCGCCAGCGGGTGGCCCGCGGCGACCGCCACGTAGGTGGCGCCCATGAAGGTGTCGGGACGGGTGGTGTAAACCGTCAGCTTCTCTTCGCTGTCCGCCACGTCGAAGGTGATTTCCACGCCTTCGGAGCGGCCAATCCAGTTGCGCTGCATGGTTTTCACCTGCTCTGGCCAGCTTTCCAGCGTGTCCAGATCGTTCAGCAGCTGATCGGCGTAAGCGGTGATTTTGATGAACCACTGCGGGATCTCTTTACGCTCGACCTTGGTGTCGCAGCGCCAGCAGCAGCCGTCGATAACCTGTTCGTTGGCCAGCACGGTCAGATCGTGCGGACACCAGTTCACCGCCGAGGTCTTCTTGTAGACCAGGCCTTTTTCATACAGCTTGGTGAAGAACCACTGTTCCCAGCGGTAGTATTCCGGCTGGCAGGTAGCGATTTCGCGATCCCAGTCGTAGCCGAAGCCCAGCAGTTTCAGCTGGTTCTTCATGTATTCGATGTTGTCGTAGGTCCACGGGGCCGGTGCGGTGTTGTTTTTCACCGCCGCACCTTCCGCCGGCAGGCCGAACGCATCCCAGCCGATCGGCTGCAGTACGTTTTTACCCAGCATGCGCTGATAGCGCGAGATCACGTCGCCGATAGTGTAGTTACGAACGTGGCCCATGTGCAGTCGGCCGGACGGGTAAGGCAGCATGGATAGGCAGTAGTACTTTTCCTTGCTGTCGTCTTCGGTAACTTTGAAAGTCTGCTTCTCTTGCCAGTGAAGCTGTACGTTCGATTCTATGTCTTCTGGACGGTATTGCTCTTGCATGGCGGCCGGTGGTCCTGTAGGTGTAAACCGTTGCCCCGGTCAGAGGCAACGCAATGAACATTTAGCATTCGTAGATCCGCATAGCATAGCTGATAAGACCTCTCGGCAACAACTCCAAGCGCCTGACTCGGCGCATTTAAAAAAAACGCCGCCATGACGCGGCTCACAACCTGCGGATCCCGCGTCTTGCCAAGTGACATCAGTCATTTACGGCTAAAATAAGAACAAGTAGCTTAGGGGTATCCCTACAGCCAAGCCCGGCGCAGCGTTTATCGAGGAGAGTCTATGAACAAGGTTGCTCAGTATTACCGCGAATTGGTGGCATCGCTGACCGAACGCCTGAAAAACGGTGAACGTGATATCGACGAACTGGTGGCCAGCGCGGAGCGGCGGTTGAACGAGGCCGAAGATCTGACCCGCGACGAGGTGCGGCAGGTGACGCAGGCGGTGCGGCGCGATCTGGAAGAGTTCGCCCGCAGCTATCAGGAAAGCCGGGACGAGTTTACCGACAGCGTGTTTATGCGGGTGATCAAAGAGAGCCTGTGGCAGGAACTGGCGGATATCACCGACAAAACCCAGCTGGAGTGGCGTGAAGTGTTCAAGGATGTCAGCCATCACGGCGTTTATCACAGCGGTGAAGTGGTGGGGTTGGGCAATCTGGTGTGCGAGCAGTGTCACTACCATCTGGCGTTTTACACGCCGGAGGTGCTGCCGCTTTGCCCGAAATGCGGTCACGACCAGTTCCAGCGTCGGCCGTTTGAGCCTTGATGACGTTCCCCGCCAGGGCGGGGAACACTAAGGCCGGCGTTTAACGGAACAGTTTCTTCAGCAGGTTGCTCAGGAAACCGCCGCTGACGGCTGCTGGGGCGGCTTGCGCCTGCGCCGGTGCGCTGGCCGGTACGGCGACGCCGGCCGGGATTTTCTGCGCGACCGCGATGCGGCTGTCCTGGGCGGCTTTCTCCGCCGCTTCCGGGCCGTAGGCGAAGCCTTCCGCCAGTACGAATTCAACGTCGGTGATGCCGATAAAGCCCAGGAACAGCTTCACGTACGGCGTGATCAGATCCGTCGGCGTGTCGGCGTGGATGCCGCCGCGGCTGGAGATGACGATCGCTTTCTTGCCCGTCACCAGCCCTTCGGCACCGGCGGAGGTGTAGCGGAACGTCTGACCGGCGCGGGCGATCAGATCGAAGTAGATTTTCAGCTGCGTCGGGATGTTGAAGTTGTACATCGGGGCGCTGATGATCAGCGTGTCGTGCGACTTCAGCTCGGCAATCAGCTCATCGGAAAGCGCCAGGGTGCTCTGCTGATGCGGCGTCAGCGGGTTGTCGCCGGCGGTAAAGCCAGCCATCACTTCGCCATCCAGCTCCGGCAGCGTTGGGTTAGCCAAGTCGCGCACGGTGAACGTGTCTTCTGGGTGAGCTTCACGCCATTGTTCAACAAAAAAATCGACTAATTTTCCAGACTGGGAATATTCACCCAGAATACTTGATTTCAGGACCAGTACGCGGCTCATTGGCTTATCTCCAGGCGAAGTTTAATCGGTGACGATGTCAGTCGGTGTAAACGCATGGTAGAGGCAAGCCATCAACAGTGATAGCGCAAAAATTCGCTGAGTTAAATCAAAAAAGTTGAATGAGGGGCGCGAGCGCGCCCCGATGGGATCAATAACGCGCCAGGCGCTCGGCCAGCAGATCGATAAAACCCTCGCGGTTGATGCTGGTCAGCACTTCCACGTTGGCCGCGTTGCCGGTTTGCTGGAAATAGTCCACCACCGTCATGCCGACGGTGTATTCCCCTTTGGTCTCCACACCGACCCAGCGTTCTACGCCGGTGAACAGCTGCGGCGCCAGCAGCCAGGCGATGGTGCAGGGATCGTGCATCGCAGCGCCGGGCAGGCCGCGCGGATGGCTGAGGTACAGCGGCAGGTAAAAATCGAGCATCTCCGCGACCGCCTGCGCGACCGGATTGTCTATCTGGCGAATGCGCTCGATATCCTGCGGCAACACCAGCGCTTGATGGGTGACGTTCAGCCCGGCCATGGTCAGCGGCACCCCGGATTTCAGCACCATTTCGGCGGCTTCGGGATCGACGAAGATGTTGAACTCCGCGACAGGCGTAGTATTGCCGGCGTTCATACCGCCGCCCATGAATACGATGCGTTCGATATGGCTTTTCAGCTCGGCATGCTGGGCCAGCAGCAGGGCGATATTGGTCATCGGGCCGGTCACCACCAGGGTTATCGGCTGCGGGCTGGCGCGCAGCAAGTCGGCGATCAGCTCGACGGCGCCGCGGGGATCGGGTTTGATTGTCGGCGTCGGCAGGTGGGTGTTACCCATGCCGGTTTTGCCGTGGACATAGTCGGCGATCACCAGTTCGCGCATCAGCGGGCCGCTGGCGCCGGCGGCGACCGGGATGTCCTCGCGCTGCATCAGGGTCAACAGGCCCAGCGCGTTATGCAGGGTTTTCTCCGGCGTCTGGTTGCCGGCGGAGGTGGTGATGGCTTTGATGTCCAGTTCTGACGAACGCAGCGCCATAGCCAGCGCGATGGCGTCGTCGAGGCCGGGATCGCAATCGATGATAATAGGGCGGGGCATGTTCTTTCTCCTCTGTTTGTTATCCAGCGAGCATCGGATCAAAACCGGGGAGAAACAAGCGCTTTTAGTGCCGGGGGAAAAGATGCGCCCCTGGCGGGGCGCATAGGCAGAGCGTTTAGTGCAGGATCTTGGCCAGAAAATCCTTGGCGCGATCGGACTCGGGGTTGTTGAAGAAATCGTCTTTGTTGCGGTCTTCGACGATTTTGCCTTCGTCCATAAAGATCACTCGATTCGCCACCTTGCGGGCGAAGCCCATTTCGTGGGTTACCACCATCATGGTCATGCCTTCGTTCGCCAGTTCGACCATCACGTCCAGCACTTCGTTGATCATTTCCGGATCGAGCGCAGAGGTCGGCTCATCGAACAGCATGGCGATAGGATCCATGCACAGCGCACGGGCGATGGCGACGCGCTGCTGCTGGCCGCCGGACAGCTGACCGGGGAACTTGTTGGCATGGGCGGAGAGGCCGACGCGCTCCAGCAGCTTCAGACCCTTCTCGCGTGAGGCGGATTTGTCGCGCTTGAGCACTTTCACCTGCGCTAGCGTCAGGTTGTCGATGATAGACAGGTGCGGGAACAGCTCAAAGTGTTGGAACACCATGCCAACCTTGGCACGCAGCTGCGCCAGGTTGGTTTTCTTGTCGTTGACCGGCGTGCCGTTCACCAGGATATTGCCCTGCTGGATCGGCTCGAGGCCGTTGACGGTTTTGATCAGGGTGGACTTGCCGGAACCTGAAGGACCACAGACGACGACCACTTCGCCTTTTTTCACTTCGGTGGTGCAATCGGTCAACACCTGAAAGTGACCGTACCACTTAGAAACATTTTTCAGGGATATCATCAAACAGTCCTTTTCTTCAAATAGCTTACCAGCGCCGAGGCGGCGAGGCTGATAACAAAATAGACAAAGCCGGCGAACAGGATCATTTCAACCTGGGTGCCGTCGCGTTCGCCGATGGTCGACGCGGTGCGGAAGAAGTCGGCCAGGCTCAGTACGTAAACCAGCGAGGTATCCTGGAACAGGACGATGCCCTGGGTCAGCAGCAGCGGCACCATGGCGCGGAACGCCTGCGGCAGGATCACCAGCCGCATGGATTGCCAATGGGTCATGCCCAGCGCCAGCGCGGCGGAGGATTGGCCGCGCGAGATGCTGATGATGCCGGCGCGGATGATTTCCGAGTAATAGGCCGCTTCAAACAGGGAAAAGGCTACCATAGCCGAGATCAGGCGAATATCGGTTTTCGGCGATAAGCCTAGAACCTGTTGTAATAAGCTTGGAACCACCAGGTAGAACCACAGCAGCACCATCACCAGCGGCACCGAGCGGAACAGGTTGACGTACAGGGTGGCGAACCAGCTGATCGGTTTGAACGGCGACAGACGCATCACCGCCAGCACGGTACCCCACAGAATGCCGACCACGATGGCGGTCACGGTGATCTTCAGCGTGATTACCATGCCCTGCAGCAGAAACGGGAAGCTTGGGACGATCGACGCCCAGTCAAATTCGTACATTATTTACTCCCCAGGTTGCCAGGCAACTGCACTTTCTTTTCGACCAGACGCATAAACAGCATGATAACGGCGTTGATGCCGATATAAGCCAGCGTGATGGCGGTAAAGGATTCATAGGCGTGTGCGGAGTAATCCAACAGCTTGCCGGCCTGCGCGGCCATGTCCACCAGCCCGATGGTAGAGGCGATGGCGGAGTTTTTGACCAGGTTGAGCATCTCCGAGGTCATCGGCGGCACGATCACCCGGTAGGCGTTCGGCAGCAACACGTAGCGGTAGGTTTGCGGCAGCGTCAGGCCCATCGCCAGCCCGGCCGCTTTCTGGCCGCGCGGCAGGGACTGGATGGCGGCGCGCACCTGTTCGCAAACGCGGGCGGCGGTAAACAATCCCAGGCAAAGCATGGAAGAGACGAAGAACTGCACGTTGGGATCCAGCTCGCTTTTAAACCAGGTGCCGATATTGGCCGGCAGCAGCTCGGGGATCACCAGATACCAGGTAAAGAATTGCACGATCAGCGGCACGTTGCGGAACAGTTCGACGTAACAGGTGCCGAGGGCGGAAAGAAAGCGGTTGGGTACGGTACGCAAGATACCGAACAGCGAACCGACGAAGAAAGCGATAATCCATGCACAGACGGAGAGGGCCACCGTGACCTGAAAGCCGGACCAGATCCAGCCGAGGTAAGTGGTGTTCCCAAACGGGGCCTGCTGCAGGAAGATACCCCAGTTCCAATCTATTGACATAACAAACTCCGGTAAACGGGCGCAGAGCGCCGAAGATTGATGACTTGATGAGCGCCGATCGCCGCGCGGCCAGTCTGGCTGGCTTATTGTGTGCGGATGTCGGTGATGCGCCTTGGGGAAAATGAGGGAGGGGAACGGCCCCCCTCATACCTGTCTGTCCCAGTCATCAACTGGGCCGGTTTGGCCTGGCGGCCGCCCCGGCTGTCATTCTATTTAGTTCAATGCCTTGTCGTTAGGTTCTTTGAACAGCTGCTTCATGTCGTCCGACAGTTCGAAGTTCATGTTGAGGTTTTTCGGTGGAATCGGCTGCTTGAACCATTTATCAAACCACTTGGCCGCTTCGCCGGAGGTTTGCGCCTGGGCGATAGTGTCATCGACCAGTTTCTTGAACGCAGGATCGTCTTTACGCAGCATGCAGCCGTAGGCTTCTTTCGACTGCGGTGTGCCGATGATTTCCCACTGATCCGGCTTCTTGGCCTTGGCGCGCTCGCCCGCCAGCAGGGCGTCGTCCATCATGAAGGCCACCGCGCGGCCGCTTTCCAGAGTGCGGAAGGAGTCGCCGTGGTCTTTGGCGCTGATGATGCGCATGTTCATCTTGCCGCTGTCGTTCAGCTTGTTCAGCAGCACTTCAGAGGTGGTGCCGGAGGTGACCACCACCGGTTTGCCGGCCAGGTCTTTAAAGTCTTTGATGTCGGAGCCTTTTTTCACCAGCAAGCGGGTGCCGACCACGAAAATGGTGTCGGAGAAGGCGGCCTGTTTCTGGCGCTCGAGGTTATTGGTGGTGGAGCCGCACTCGAAATCATAGGTGCCGTTTTGCAGCAGCGGGATGCGGTTCTGCGAGGTAATCGGCAGCATTTTCACCTGCAGATTCGGTGCATTCAGCTTTTTCTTAACGGCTTCAACGATTTGGTTGGAGTAGTCCTGAGAATAGCCCACAACTTTTTGTTGGTTGTCGTAGTAGGAGAACGGCACTGACGATTCGCGGTGGCCGACAACGATCACGCCATTGTCTTTGATTTTCTTCAGCGTACCGGTCAGGTCTTCCGCGTGCGCCACGCTACCTGCCGCACCGAGCAGCAGTAACGATAACGCCAATTTACGCATTTGCATGGTCCAACTCCTTTACTGTTGTTGTGGCTCTGACTAAAGAGCGTCAGGTTAAATCGACTGTTTATTGCTCAAGTTATAAAGATAGTCTTATGAACTGAACGCTGTTAAAAAATAACCGATTGTGAACACCTTGAAACTAAAATGTTTCATTTTTTGAGACGCCGCGCGCACCAAATCAATGCAACAAAACGTCGGCGCACCCGTGCGGTGCGTTCAATGCACCCAAAATGTGCGCAGGTGCGACAAAACGTCAGCAAAAGTAAACCGGCGCGCGATGTCGCCATAGATAAAAGCAAGGAGTGTGCCAGCCGCGTTGATTTAACGGCGTTTTCTGACTGAGGGAAGATTTGACGGGAAAGCGGGGCGCAGCGGGTGCGCCCCGACGAAGAGGGCTATTTGCGGCGCAGGCCCAACATCAGCGCCCAGCCGCCCAGCAACAGGGTCATTACCCACAGCGGCGTGGCGCCGAAGCGCGCATAAGGCGTGAGGCCGGTGGTCGGCGTGACTTTCACTTCGAGTACCTGACGGGTGAACTGCGGGATCTCGGCGATCACCTCGCCATTCGCGTCCACCGCGGCGGTGACGCCGTTATTGGTGCTGCGCAGCAGCGGTCGGCCGAGCTCCAGCGCCCGCATGCGTGCCATCTGGAAGTGCTGCCACGGGCCGATGGAGTGGCCGAACCAGGCATCGTTGGAGATGGTCAGCAGGAAGTTGGTGTCCGGGCGGAAGTTATCGCGCACCTGCTGGCCCAACACGATTTCGTAGCAGATGGCCGCCGTCAGGTTGTAGCCGCGTACGCTGAGCTGCGGTTGTACGTAGTCGCCGCGGCTGAAGGAGGACATCGGCAGGTCGAAGAACGGCGCCAGGGGCCGCAGCAGCGTCTCGAGCGGCACGAACTCGCCGAACGGTACCAGGTGGTGCTTGTTGTAGCGATCGTTGGCCGGGTAACTGTACGGCGTCGGTTCACCGAGCACGATGGCACTGTTGTAGATTTGCTGGCCCTGCGGCGTAGCACGCACGTCGACGATGCCGGTGATCAGGCTGCTGTTCTTCGCCCGCATCAGGTCGTCCATCATCGTCAGGAAGCCGTTCTGATTGGCTTCATAATCCGGAATGGCGGATTCCGGCCAGATGACGATCGGCGCCTTGCCCATGTAGGGACGGGTTTCGTCCAGATAGGTTTGCAGCGTGCTGACCAGCGCTTTCGGATCCCATTTCATCGATTGAGCGATGTTGCCTTGCACCATGGCGACGTTCACCGCTTTCTCCGGCTGCGGGGTAAACCACTGCAGCTGGCGCAGCGGCCACGGCAACAGCAGCAGCGCGGCGGCAATCACGGCTGCCGAGAGACGGCGCTGATTGACGGCGTACACCAGCAGGCCGGCGATGGCCATCAGCACAAAGGTGATGGCGTCGACGCCCAGCAGCGGCGCGATGCCCTTCAGCGGGCCGTTGATCTGGCTATAGCCGAACTGCAGCCACGGGAAGCCGGTCAGCACCCAGCCGCGCAGGAATTCGGTCACCTGCCACAGCACCGGCGCGGCGATGGCCAGCCTCCACCAGCGGGTGGCCGGCCACAGGCGCGTCAGCAGCCCGGCGAACAGCCCGGTATACAGCGACAGGTAAGCGGCGAGCAGCGCCACCAGGAAGATGTTGACGGCGAAGGGCATGCCGCCGAAATCGGCGATGCTGACATACACCCAGTTGATCCCGCTGCCGAACAACCCGAAGCCCCAGACAAAGCCGAGCAGGGCAGACTGTTTGGTGGTGCGATTGAGGGTAACGGCCAGCAGGCCGAACAGGGAGACGATGGCCGCGGGCCAAAAATCGTAGGGCGAGAACGCCAGCGTCCCGCCGGCACCTGACAACAGCGCCAGCAGGGCGCGAACCCACTGGCGTTCAAGTAATGAGGCTTTAGCCATGTTGGATTTAATCTTCCAGTTTCGGTGGTGGAGAGTCGTCCGGAATTTTTACATGAACCTGGATGATACGTCGACTGTCTGCCATGGCAACTTTAAATAGGTAACCTTCGATTTCAATGGTTTCCCCGCGCGCCGGCAGGTGGCCGAAGGCCTGCATCACCAGACCGCCGATGGTATCGACCTCGTCGTCGCTGAAATGGGTGCCGAAGGCGTCGTTGAAGTCTTCGATCGGCGCCAGCGCGCGCACGGTGTACATGTGGCGGCTGAGCTGGCGGATATCCAGATCGTCTTCGTCGTCGTATTCGTCTTCAATCTCGCCGACGATCAGCTCCAGGATATCTTCGATGGTGACCAGGCCGGACACGCCGCCGAATTCGTCAATGACAATCGCCATGTGATAGCGCTGGGAACGAAACTCTTTCAGCATCCGGTCGACGCGCTTGCTTTCCGGCACCACCACCGCGGTACGCAGCACTTTGTCGATGCTGAACGGCTCGGAGTCTGCGCGCATGAACGGCAGCAGATCCTTGGCCATCAGGATGCCTTCGATGTGATCTTTATCTTCGCTGATCACCGGGAAGCGCGAGTGGGCGGAGTCGATAATCACGTCCAGGCACTCTTCCAGCGTCTGGTTGCGCTTGAGCGTCACCATCTGGGAGCGGGGGATCATGATGTCGCGCACGCGCTGTTCGGCGATATCCATCACGCCTTCCAGCATGTCGCGGGTATCGGGATCGATCAGGTCGTTTTGTTCGGAATCACGGATCAGCTCGACCAGATCGCCACGGTTTTTGGGCTCGCCGTGGAACAGCTGGTTAAGGATAAGAGTAAAGAACCCCTTCTTGGGACTGGGGCTGTCATTGCTTTGTGAATGGTCGTCGCTCATGGCGTTTTAGTTACTGTCACTCATGTCAGAGTTAAGGGGCGTCAGCGACAGCCCCGCATGGGGGCTGTGGGGTAAACGGCTGACGTCAGACGGGGTCTTTTTCCGCCAGGTACGGATCAGGATAACCCAGTCCGTGCATGATTTCGGTTTCCAAAGACTCCATTTCTTCGGCTTCATCGTCTTCGATGTGGTCATACCCTAGCAGATGAAGACTGCCGTGGACAACCATATGCGCCCAGTGGGCCTCCAGCGTTTTGCCTTGCTCAATCGCTTCCTGCTCAACCACCTGGCGGCAGATGATCAGATCGCCGAGCAGCGGCAGCTCGATGCCCGGCGGGGCTTCGAACGGGAAAGAGAGCACGTTGGTCGGCTTGTCTTTGCCGCGGTAGGTCAGGTTCAGCTCGTGGCTTTCCGCTTCGTCCACCAGACGCACGGTGACCTCGGCCTCTTCCTGAAATTGCGGCAGCACGCCTTCCAGCCAGCGCTGGAAGGTGGCCTCATCCGGCAGGCCGTCGCTGCTTTCACAGGCAATCTGCAGATCCAAAATCACCTGACTCATGGTGTCTCCTGCTCGGAGGCGGCGAGCGCCTCGCGCTTACGTTGCTCGGCAATCGCGTCTTTGCGTTTCTGTTCGGCGGCTTCCCAGGCCTCATAGGCGATGACCACGCGGGCCACCACCGGGTGGCGCACCACGTCTTCGCTGTGGAAGAAGTTGAAGCTCAGCTCCTCCACGTCCGACAGCACTTCCACCGCATGGCGCAGGCCGGATTTCTGGTTGCGCGGCAGGTCGATCTGGGTGACGTCGCCGGTGATGACCGCCTTCGAGTTGAAGCCGATGCGTGTCAGGAACATCTTCATCTGCTCGATGGTGGTGTTCTGGCTCTCATCCAGGATGATAAAGGCGTCGTTCAGCGTGCGGCCGCGCATATAGGCCAGCGGCGCGACTTCGATCACATTGCGTTCGATGAGCTTCTCCACGCGCTCGAAGCCCAGCATTTCGAACAGGGCGTCGTACAACGGGCGCAGATAAGGATCGACCTTCTGGCTCAGATCGCCGGGCAGGAAGCCCAGCTTTTCGCCGGCTTCGACCGCAGGGCGGGTCAGCAGTATGCGGCGAATTTCCTGGCGTTCCAGCGCATCCACCGCAGCGGCGACCGCCAGGTAGGTTTTGCCGGTGCCCGCCGGGCCGATGCCGAAGGTGATGTCGTGATCGAGAATATTGGCGATGTACTGCGCCTGGTTAGGCGTGCGCGGTTTCACCATACCGCGCTTGGTTTTGATGGTGACCGCCTTGCCGTAATCCGGCACGCTGTCCGCCACCTGTTCCAGCACCCGACTCTCTTTGATAGCCAGATGGATTTGCTCCGGATCGATATCCGGGATCACGCCGCGAATCGGCGCGGTATCCACGTACAGATGGCGCAGGATATCGGCGGCGGCAACCACGCACAGGTTTTTGCCGACCAACTTGAAACGGTTGTCGCGGCGATTGATTTCGATGCCCAATCGGCGCTCGAGTTGCTTGATGTTGTCATCAAACGGGCCGCACAGGCTGAGCAAACGCTTGTTGTCTGCGGGCTCTAACAAAATTTCTTGTGTTGCGACGTTCAAACTATTCCTCTAGGTCACATCGGGCCTGGTTGATGTCACATAGCGCGTCCGGGACGCGCGCGTTCAGGGCGAGCCTGAATACTCTCTTTCTTGAATTATTCATGGTGCGCAGCAACGGCGCAAGTTTACCGCTGATCTATCTGTGCGCCGTCGGCGGAATTCAAGGGAAGATAAGGAAAAAACGCGGCGGGGCGCAAAGCCCGCCGCGTCATCACAGAACAAGGCCGCTGGGAATCAGTTCTTTTTCACGAACTCGGATTTCAGCTTCATCGGGCCGAAACCGTCGATTTTGCAGTCGATGTTGTGATCGCCTTCCACCAGGCGAATGTTTTTCACCTTGGTGCCGATCTTCAGCATCGAGGAGCTGCCTTTGACCTTCAGATCCTTGATCACGGTGACCGCGTCGCCGTCCGCCAGCAGGTTGCCGTTGGCGTCTTTGACGATCAGCGCGTCCTGATCTTCCGCCGGGGCGCTGTCGCTCCACTCGTGGGCGCACTCAGGGCAGATGAACAGGGCATTGTCCTGGTAGGTGTATTCGGAGTTGCACTTCGGGCAGTGTGGGAGTTGCATGTTATGTCGCCTCTTCAACAATAAAAAAATAAAAAAAGAACATCACCGGGCGCGGACGCCCGGCGGAGAAACGGTAAGGAGTAGCGCGAACGGGCGGCGATAATGCAGGCCGCCGCGGCGTCAGGGCTGGTAAATGCCGACGCCCAGCGCGTTTTCTTTGCGGGTACGGGCGATCACCGACTGCGGGGATTCATGTACGCGCAGATCCATCTGCTGTTCGGTGCGCACCACTGCGCCACGCAGGGTGTTGGTCAGCACCTCGGTAATTTCCACGTCGACAAATTGGCCGATCATGTCGGGCGTGCCTTCGAAGTTTACCACACGGTTGCACTCCGTGCGCCCGGCCAGCTCCATCACGCTTTTACGCGAGGTGCCCTCCACCAGAATGCGCTGTACGGTGCCGAGCATGCGGCGGCTGAACTGCAGCGCCTGCTGGTTGATGCGATCCTGCAGAATGTACAGCCGCTGCTTTTTCTCTTCTTCGCTGACGTCGTCGACCATGTCCGCCGCCGGCGTACCGGGGCGCGACGAATAGATGAAGCTGAAGCTGACGTCGAAGTTGACGTCGGCGATCAGGTTCATGGTCTGTTCGAAGTCGGCCTGGCTTTCGCCCGGGAAACCGACGATGAAATCGGAGCTCAGCTGGATGGCCGGCCGCGCCTTGCGCAGCTTGCGGATAATCGCCTTATACTCCAGCGCGGTGTGCGCGCGTTTCATCATGGTCAGGATGCGGTCCGAACCGCTCTGCACCGGCAGATGCAGGAAGCTGACCAGCTCCGGCGTGTCTTCGTACACCGCGATAATGTCGTCGGTGAACTCGATCGGGTGGCTGGTGGTGAAGCGAATGCGATCGATGCCGTCGATGGCCGCCACCAGGCGCAGCAGTTCGGCGAACGAGCAGATATCGCCGTCATGCGTCGCGCCGCGGTAAGCGTTGACGTTTTGGCCGAGCAGGTTGACCTCGCGCACGCCCTGCGCCGCCAGCTGGGCGATTTCGAACAGCACGTCGTCGCTCGGGCGGCTCACTTCCTCGCCGCGGGTGTAAGGCACCACGCAGAAAGTGCAGTATTTGTTGCAGCCTTCCATGATCGACACGAAGGCGGTCGGGCCTTCGGCGCGCGGCTCCGGCAGGCGGTCGAATTTTTCGATCTCCGGGAAGCTGATATCGACCACCGGGCTGCGGGTGCCCTGAACGTGATTGATCATTTCCGGCAGGCGGTGCAGGGTCTGCGGGCCGAATACCACGTCGACGCAAGGCGCGCGGCTGCGGATCAGTTCGCCTTCTTGCGAGGCCACGCAACCGCCGACGCCGATGATGACAGACGGGTTCTTCTCTTTCAGCAAGCGCCAGCGCCCCAGCATGGCGAAAACTTTCTCCTGCGCTTTTTCACGGATCGAGCAGGTGTTCAGCAACAGCACGTCCGCTTCCTCGGCGTTGTCGGTCCACTCGAAGCCGTGCGTGCTGTTCAACAGGTCGGCCATTTTCGATGAATCGTACTCATTCATCTGGCAGCCCCAGGTTTTGATATGTAGTTTTTTCGTCATTGACTTGCCATTACTCAGTGCGGAGCGAAAGTTGCGTTACGCGACATGCAGGGCGCGTATTGTAATCATTTGCCGCCGTTGTGACCAGCGCGGGGGAAAATGGCACGCAACCTGAAGCCGAAGCGAAAATCCGGTACACTGCGCAAAACGCCATGTCGGGTGGGATGGCGAGCATTCACATAGAAAACATAGCCAATATGAAGACATCTCAAAATCGGTATGACGCGGTGGTGGTGGGTGGCGGCATGGTCGGCGCGGCGGCGGCCCTGGGGCTGGCGCAGGCGGGCTGGTCGGTGGCGTTGCTGGAACATCAGGCGCCGCAGGCGTTCGAGGCGCAAAGCCCGCCGGACCTGCGCATTTCCGCGATCGGCTGCACCTCGGTGGGGCTGCTGAAACAGCTCGGCACCTGGCAGGCCGTGACGGCGATGCGTACGGCGCCGTATCGCCGGCTGGAGACCTGGGAGTGGGCGTCGTCGCGCGTGGCGTTCGACGCGGTGTCCCTGGGGCTGCCCGAGCTGGGCTTTATGGTGGAAAACCGCATTCTGCAGCTGGGGCTGTGGCAACAGTTCGCGCAGTGCGCCAACCTGACGCTGCTGTGTCCCGCCAGGCTGCAATCGCTGCAGCGGGCGGACAATGCCTGGCAGCTGACGCTGGACAGCGGCGAGACGCTGCAAGCGCGGCTGGTTGTCGGTGCCGACGGGGCCAACTCGCAGGTGCGCAAGCTGGCGGCGATCGGCACCAACGGCTGGCAATATCGTCAGGCGTGCATGTTGATCACCGTCGATACCGGCGCGCCGCAGCAGGATGTGACCTGGCAGCGCTTCTGCCCGTCCGGGCCGCGCGCCTTCCTGCCGCTGTACGACAGCTGGGCGTCGCTGGTGTGGTATGACAGCCCGCAGCGCATTCGCCAACTGCAGGCGATGCCGCCGGCGCAGCTGGAGCGCGAAATCGCTACCGCTTTTCCGGCGCGACTGGGCCCGGTCAAGGTGCACGCTGCCGGATCGTTCCCGCTGACGCGGCGTCATGCGCAGCGCTACGTGCTGCCGGGGCTGGCGCTGGTGGGCGATGCCGCGCATACCATCAACCCGCTGGCCGGGCAGGGCGTCAATCTGGGGTATCGCGATGTGGATGCCTTGCTGAACGTGCTGAGCGAGGCGCGAGAGCAGGGAGAAGACTGGAGCGGCGAGGCGGTGCTGCTGCGCTATCAACGCCGCCGCCGTACCGACAATCTGCTGATGCAGAGCGGCATGGATCTGTTTTATACCGCCTTCAGCAATAACCTGGCGCCGCTGAACGTCGCGCGCAATCTGGCGCTGATGGCCGCGCAGCGGGCGGGCAAGCTGAAAGAACATGCGTTGAAGTACGCGTTGGGATTGTAACCGACAGGGCTCAGCGGTGGCTGGGCCCGTTAGGATTGGCTGAACGCCAGACAGCAAAAAGCCCGCCGAAGCGGGCTTTTCTAAATATGGCTGGGGTGCCAGGATTCGAACCTGGGTATGCTGGTATCAGAAACCAGAGCCTTACCGCTTGGCGACACCCCAATTATGGTGGCTACGACGGGATTTGAACCTGTGACCCCATCATTATGAGTGATGTGCTCTAACCAGCTGAGCTACGTAGCCGATGTTACTTTTTACTTCTTTGATTTGCAAGCAGTTTGTTATGGCTGGGGTACCTGGATTCGAACCAGGGAATGCCGGTATCAAAAACCGGTGCCTTACCGCTTGGCGATACCCCACCTGCAAACAAATCTTATGTTGAAACCCCATTCCCGAAAGAATATGGCTGGGGTACCTGGATTCGAACCAGGGAATGCCGGTATCAAAAACCGGTGCCTTACCGCTTGGCGATACCCCATCAACATACTGCGCCGACGATGAAGAGAAATGGTGCGGGAGGCGAGACTTGAACTCGCACACCTTGCGGCGCCAGAACCTAAATCTGGTGCGTCTACCAATTTCGCCACTCCCGCAAATACAAAAAAGAGATGGTGGCTACGACGGGATTCGAACCTGTGACCCCATCATTATGAGTGATGTGCTCTAACCAGCTGAGCTACGTAGCCCTCTTTTTTTGCTTTGCCTTCATCGGCGTTGCGGGGCGCATTATGCGTATATGACCGATTTGCGTCAACAAGTTTTTTCCCGAAAAAGCGCCCGGAAGCGCCGTTTGTCTGGGTTGTGAACATTATGGCGATAAAATCGGCAATTCAGGCAGTTGGCGGGGGGAAAAGGCAACAAAAAGGCGGGCCAAAAGGCCCGCCCTGAGGGAAATGCCGCGCAATTATTTATAGGCGGCCTGGTGCACGCCAACGGCGCGGCCGGAAGGATCGTCCATCTTCTTGAACGATTCATCCCACTCGATGGCCTTGGCGGACGAGCAGGCGACGGACGGGCCGCCCGGTACGCATTCGGCGGCGCTCGGCAGCGGGAACAGCTCTTCGAAGATTTCGCGGTACAGGTAGCCTTCTTTCGACGTTGGCGTGTTGTACGGGAAGCGGAAACGCGCGGTTTCGAGCTGTTGATCGCTAATTTGCTGCGCAGCCACCTCTTTTAACGTGTCGATCCAGCTATAGCCGACGCCGTCGGAGAACTGCTCTTTCTGGCGCCAGGCCACGCTGGCGGGCAAATAGGACTCGAAACATTCGCGAACGATGTGTTTTTCCATTTTGCCGTTGCCGCACATTTTATCTTTCGGGTTGATGCGCATCGCCACGTCGAGGAATTTCTTGTCCAGGAACGGCACGCGGGCTTCGACGCCCCAGGCGGACATCGCCTTGTTGGCGCGCGCGCAGTCGAACATGTGCAGCGCCAGCAGTTTGCGCACGGTCTCTTCGTGGAATTCGCGGGCGTCCGGCGCCTTATGGAAGTACAGGTAGCCGCCGAACACTTCGTCCGCGCCTTCGCCGGAAAGCACCATCTTGATGCCCATCGCCTTGATTTTGCGCGACATCAGGTACATCGGCGTCGAGGCGCGAATGGTGGTGACGTCGTAGGTTTCGATGTGATAAATCACGTCGCGGATGGCGTCCAGCCCTTCCTGCACGGTGAAGTGGATCTCATGGTGCACGGTGCCCAGGTGGTTAGCCACCTCTTGCGCGGCGCGCAGATCCGGCGAGCCTTCCAGCCCGACGGCGAAGGAGTGCAGCTGCGGCCACCAGGCCTCGCTGCGTTCCTGATCCTCCACGCGGCGCGCAGCGTACTTCTTGGTGATCGCCGAGATGACCGAGGAATCCAGCCCGCCCGACAGCAGCACGCCGTAGGGTACGTCGGACATCAGGTGGCTTTTCACCGACTCTTCCAGCGCGGTGCGCAGGGCGGCGGCGTCGGTCACGTTGTCCTTGACGCTGTCGTAATCGAACCAGTCGCGGCGATAATATTCGCGGATCTCACCGTCCTGGCTCCACAGGTAGCTGCCGGCCGGGAATTCCTTGATGGTGCGGCACACCGGCACCAGCGCTTTCATTTCCGAGGCAACGTACAGGTTGCCGTGTTCGTCATGGCCCATGTACAGCGGGATGATGCCCAGGTGATCGCGGCCGATCAGGTAGGCGTCTTTTTCAGTGTCATACAGGGCAAAAGCGAACATGCCTTGCAGATCGTCGAGGAAGTCCGGTCCTTTCTCCTGATACAGCGCCAGGATTACTTCACAGTCGGAACCGGTCTGGAACGCATAGCGGTCGCTCAGCTGTTGGCGCAGCGCCTGGTGGTTGTAAATTTCGCCGTTGACCGCCAAAACGTGGGTGTGCGCAGCGTTGTACAGCGGTTGAGCGCCGTTGTTGACGTCGACGATCGACAGGCGTTCGTGGGCCAAAATGGCTTTGTCGCTGGCGTAAACGCCGGACCAATCCGGGCCGCGGTGGCGCATCAGACGTGACAGCTCCAGCGCTTTCTTACGCAGTTCAACGGGATCGGACTTCAGATCGAGCACACCGAAAATAGAACACATACAACTCTCCTAACGGGCTTTTATGACTGTGATGTTGTTTTTACTGTTATGGGCAGCATTGCCGATTTATCAGCGATAACGCGGTTTTGCTGCGCTGTGGTTATGAAAATGCGCCAAAAGCTGCGGAGGATGCAAGCGTTTTAGCCATGCGCTGAGAAATAGTTGTTTGCGTGGCTGAGGTTTTTAACGGATTTTCAGTTATCGGCGTAAAAAATTGTCGATTATGCAATTTTTAGCGTGATGGCGGGATTGCCGGCCAGTTTGACCGGCAATCGATTAGCGATTAGGCGATGAGCTGCCAGAGGGTGAACGCGGCATCCGGCGTCCAGCCGGCATTGGAGGTGTGCGCCTGAATACAGGTGTATTTCTTGCCTTTATAACTCACGACGTCGCCGGCTTTGTAGCTGTGGTTGTTCTGCCATTCGGGCGCGCCCGGATCGGGCGGCGTGCCGTCGTTGGCGGTTTTGACCGCCAGCGCACTGCTCGGCAGGGAGGTATTGCCCAGGGTGTCGGTCGCGGTAACGAAGTAGCTGTACTGGGTTGCCGGCGTCAGACCGCTGTCGGCCAGCGACAGACCGGCGGTTTGGCCGATCGGGTTGCCGTTGCGGTAGACGGTGTAGCTGGCGATCGGTGAGGCGCCGGTGGCGGCGGCCCAGCTCAGTTTCAGCGAGGTGGCGCCCAGCTCGGAGACCGTCAGCGCCGTCGGCGCATTAGGCTTTCCCGGCGGCGGGGTGACGCCGCCCTGAATCAGCGGCGCATAGCGGGTTTTGAACTCCCAATTGTAGGCGACGCCGGCTTTGCTCTTGCCGTTATCCCAGTTGATTGACCAGGTCATTAGGCCCTTGATCGACAGGCTTTTGGCGTCGAGACGCGAGAAAGCGTTATACACCGCCTGTTTGTTGACCACGTAGCCGGTGGCGGCGGCATCGTTGTTGCTCGGCAGGCCGATGACGAATTTCGCCGCCGGGATCTTCGCATAGCCGCGGGTGCCGGTAACCAGGCTTTCCGTCAGGTAGTAGAGGAAGTCCTCTTTCATGGCGTCGTTATTCTGCGTGATCCAGGCATTGAGTTCATCCACCCAAATACCGTCGCCGCCCTGGTTATAATATTGCGGCGCGATAAAGTCGTAATAGCCTTCGAGGGCGTTAATATAATCCAGGTAGGTGCCGTTGGTGCGCAAATACGGGAATTCCGGCGCCATGCTGATAATAAAGTTTTTCCCCTGGGCGGCGTAATGGTCTTTTACTTTTTTCAGCGCCGCAGGCAAGACGGTTTTATTATTGGCGGCGCCGATCGCCGCCTGTTCCAGATCGATATCCAGGCCGTCGAAGCCATAGACTTCCACCAGGCGAATAATCTCGTCTTTCAGCTTGTCTTCGTCGCCGGTTTTCAGCTCGATATGCGCGTCTGCGCCGCCGAGGGAGATCAGCACCGCGCGGCCCTGGCTGTTCAGCACGCCTACCTGGCGGCGAAACTCGGCGTCGGACAGGTTGTAAGGTTTGAAGGTCGGGATGCCCTGGCCTTTCATAAAGGCGACGGCCACCACGTTGTACTCGGCGGGAATGTCGGTCAGGTTCATATTGGTGAACTGGCCTTGCTGATAGCCGTCACTGACGCCGGCGGCCCAGTTGTGCCAGAAACCCATCAGGATCTTTTTATTGGCGATAGACGGCATAATGGCCGCGTCATCGGCGGCGACGGCATTAATAATGTTATTTGTGCTCATGGTAGCCTCATTCATTAGGGGTAAGGGTTTTCCGCTCGCCGGCAATATCAGCTATTGGCGGGGCGTAAAGTTATAATGAGGATTTTTAATGCAGGCAGGCTGAAACCTTTTGCTGCCATGAACGAATTAAATTCAAACTGACGCTGAGGGAGAAGGAAATAATGGCGGCCGGGCGGCCGCCATGGCCGCATCAGAAGATAGTGATATCGGCGACGGAAGGGTAGACATAGCTCGGGCGGAACGGCATGGTTTCGATGTCGCTCAGCGTGGAGACACCGGACAGCACCAGAACGGTTTCCAGGCCGGCCTGGAAGCCCGCCAGGATGTCGGTACGCAGGTTGTCGCCGACGATCACCGTTTCTTCCGAGTGCGCCTGCATTTTGTTCAGTGCGGCGCGAATGATCCACGGGCTGGGCTTGCCGACGTAAAACGGCTTGCGGCCGGTGATCTTCTCGATGGGGGCACACAGTGCGCCGCAGGCCGGCGAGAAGCCGTGGCCGTGGCTATCCGGGTTGGTGGCGATAAAGCGCGCCCCATTGCTCACGAAATAGGCGGCTTTGTGCATCATGTCCCAGTTGTAAGAGCGGGTTTCACCGACGATCACGAAATCCGGGTTGATGTCGGTGATGGTGAAACCGGCTTTGTACAGCTCATGGATAAGGGCGCCTTCACCGACCACGTAGGCCTTTTTGCCTTCCTGCCGGCGCAGGAAATCGGCGGTGGCCATCGCCGAGGTATAGAACGCGCTCTCCGGCACTTCCAGACCGGCGGCGGCGAAGCGGTTCGCCAGATCCTGTGCGGTCTGTGATGGGTAGTTGGTCAGCACCACCAGCGGCATGCCTTGTTCCTGGATGCGCGCCAGGAACAGATCGGCGCCGGGAACCGGCGTATTGTCATGCAGCAGCACGCCGTCGATATCGCATATAACGTTTTTGATTTTCATTTGTCGCTGTTTCTCATGATTACGGCAGGCAAGAGGTGACGATAACACACCTGCCAGAAGCGGCGGATCAGCTTTCCAGCAATCGCTGCAAGAGCACGCCGTTGAGCATCGCGCGTTTGGCCAGGGCGAAAGCGCCGATCGCCGAGCGATGATTGAGTTCGGAGGTCACCACCGGCAGATTTTTGCGGAAGTCCTTCAGTACCTGGGTATTGATGCAGCTCTGGATCGCCGGCAGCAGCACCTTATCCGCTTCGGTGATCTCACCGGCGATCACCACCTTCTGCGGATTGAACAGGTTGATGGCGATGGCCACTGCCTTGCCCAGATAGCGGCCGACGTGTTCGATCACTTCGCTGGCCAGTAGATCGCCACGGTTGGCGGCCTTGCAGATGGCGTTGATGCCGCAGTCTTCCAGCGTCAATTTGCTCGGGTAGCCCTGGCTCAGCAGTTGGCGCACGCGCTGTTCGATCGCCGCGTTGGCGGCCACGGTTTCCAGGCAGCCGAAGTTGCCGCAGTGGCAGCGTTCACCCAGCGGATCGATCTGGATATGGCCGATTTCGCCGACGTTGCCGTTATTACCGAGAAAAATCTGCCCGTTGACGATGATGCCGGCGCCGGTACCGCGGTGCAGGCGCACCAGAATCGAGTCTTCGCAGTCGCGGGTGGCGCCGAAGTAGTGCTCCGCCAGCGCCAGGCTGCGGATGTCGTGGCCGACGAAGCTGGTGACGTTGAAGCGCTGCTGCAGGTTGTCCACCAGTGCCCAGTTGCTGACGCTGATGTGCGGCATGTAGCGCACCACGCCCAGCGCCGGATCCACCAGGCCGGGTAGGATCACCGCGATGGCGATCAGTTCGCGCAGGCGGCGCTGGTTCGCTTCGATGAATTGGGCGATGGCGGCGAACAGCGCATTCTCCAGCGTTTCCTGGGTGCGTTCCGGCAGCGGATAGTGTTCTTCGCTGAGCGATTTACCGCTCATGTCATACAGCGTGATGGTGGCGTCGTGGCGGCCGAGACGCACCGCGACGGTATGGAAATGACGGGTTTCCGACACGATGGAGATCGCGCGGCGGCCGCCGGTGGAGGCTTGCTGATCGACTTCTTTGATCAGCCCGCGCTCCAGCAACTGGCGAGTAATTTTGGTGACGCTGGCGGGAGCAAGCTGGCTGAGTTCGGCAATTTGAATGCGCGAGATCGGGCCCTGCTGGTCGATCAGGCGGTAAACTGCTGCGCCGTTAAGTTGTTTGACTAAGTCAACGTTCCCTATTTGTGCTTGTCCGCCAGTGCTCATCAATAATGTTACTCGCTGTTCATTGAATTAAACCTCGTTACCGTTAACGAGCGTTTTGGTGATCTTGAAATCACGGGTGAAGGCGGTCAGGTTAGCCACCTTGCCGGCTTCGAGGGTGCCCAGACGGTGATCGACGCCAATGGCGCGCGCCGGATACAGCGTCGCCATACGCAGCGCTTCGTCCAGCGCGATGCCGATATGCTCGACGCTGTTTTGCACCGCTTCGATCATGGTCAGCGCGGAACCGCTCAGGGTGCCGTTCTCATCCACGCACAGCCCATCCCGATAGTATATTGTTTTACCGGCGAAAATAAATTGGTCAATATCTGCACCCGCCGGTGCGGTCGCGTCGGTGACCAAGACCAATTTATCACCTTTCAGGCGTTTGGCGTTACGGATACTCGCCCAGGCTACGTGATGGCCGTCGGCGATGATGCCGGTATAGACCTCTGGCGTATCGAAGATCGCCCCCATCAGCCCCGGTTCGCGGCCGGTGATATACGGCATGGCGTTGTACAGGTGGGTGGCGAAGCTGATGCCGGCGGCGAAGCCGGTGCGCGCCTGATCGTAGGTGGCATTCGAGTGGCCGGCGGAGACCACGATGCCGGCCTCGGTCAGTTGTTTAATAACGTGCGGCTCAACCATTTCCGGTGCCAGCGTCACCTTGGTGATCACGTCGGCGTTGGCGCACAGGTAATCGATCATGTCCTGCGTTGGCTTGCGAATGAACGCCGGGTTGTGAGTGCCTTTTTTTACCGGGCTGAGGTACGGCCCCTCCAGGTGCAGGCCCAACGCCTGGTTTTGGTGCTTTTTCAGATAAGCGCGCATCACGTCGACGCTGTGCTTCATGAATTCGTCGCTGCTGGTGATCAGCGTCGGCAGATAGCTGGTGCAGCCGGATTTCTCGTTGGCGCGCTGCATGATCTCCAGCGTTTCTTCCGAGATTGCTTCCAGCGAATCGTTGAACTGGACGCCGCCGCAGCCGTTCAGCTGCACGTCAATAAGCCCGGGGGCCAGGATGGCGCCACCCAGGTCGCGCGTTTCGATGCCGGCGGGCAATTCAGCCACCGGGCAGACTCTCTCGATCAGCCCATCAGCGATAATGACTGCATGGTCATCAAGTACGTCGTGGCCGGTATAGATTCGGCCGTGGGTTAAAGCGAACATCGTAGCCCCCTGCAAAGATTAAAGACTTTTCACGCTTTCCGCTTCTAACTCGCGGAAATATTTGACGGTTTTGACTTTCAGTTCCATGGTGGCCGGTTCGTCGCACACCACCACCGCTTTGGCGTGCAGCTGCAGGCAGCTGATGGTCCACATGTGGTTGATGTTGCCTTCCACTGCGGCTTCCAGCGCCTGTGCCTTGGCATGGCCGGTCACCAGGATCATCACTTCTTCGGCATCCAGCAGCGTGCCCACGCCGACGGTCAACGCATATTTCGGCACCAGGCTGACGTCGCCGCCGAAGAAGCGCGAGTTGGCGATGCGGGTGTCTTCGGTCAGCGTTTTGATGCGGGTGCGCGAAGCCAGGGACGAAGCCGGCTCGTTGAACGCGATATGGCCGTCGATACCCACGCCGCCCATGAACAGGTTAATTTTGCCGTAAGATTTGATCTTCTCTTCGTACTGGCGGCACTCGGCGTCGACATCCGCGGCGTTGCCGTTCAGCAGGTTGATATTTTCACGAGGGATATCAACGTGGTCAAAGAAGTTGCGGTACATGAAGGTGTGGTAGCTTTCCGGGTGTTCCTGCGGCAGGCCAACGTACTCGTCCATGTTGAAAGTCACAACATGCTTAAAGCTTACTTCACCTGCTTTGTGCATCGCAATCAGATGTTTGTAGGCTTCCAGCGGCGTGCCGCCGGTAGGCAGGCCGAGGACAAACGGGCGCTCTGCGGTTGGCTTGAATGCGTTGATGCGTTGAACGATATGACGCGCGGCCCATTTGCCGACTTGTGCGGTATCTTTCAGTGGGATAAGTCTCATCTAACACCTCTTGGGATAAGTAAACTAAAGCTATACTGTACGGGCCTGCGGGAGTCCTAAGCGTAACCCAGCTTTATGATTCTCGCGTGAATCGTCCGTTCGGTTGATTTTTTGAATGATAAAATAAGTTTTGTGTGATGGCCAGCAATCTGGGAGGGAAAGACTACTTTTTGGTGATATTTATCACAAAAAAGGAGGTTTTAATTTGCGATACAAAATAAATTTTTTACACTCGGCATGAGTGATACGTGCCAAGCATTGTTTCTAAAAAGGTAGTGAGAGCTCCAAATAAACTACTAATAGGGTCCGTCCGCGGACAACATAGGGGGAAAAGGTGAACATTCTTAGTTATTTGCAAAAGGTGGGACGGGCGCTGATGGTGCCGGTCGCCACGCTGCCCGCCGCCGCCATCTTGATGGGCGTCGGGTACTGGATTGACCCTGTTGGTTGGGGCGGCGACAACGCTTTCGCTGCCTTATTGATTAAGTCTGGCTCAGCGATTATCGATCATATGGCGGTGTTGTTCGCCGTTGGTGTCGCCTACGGCATGTCCAAAGATAAGGACGGCTCTGCCGCACTGACCGGCTTCGTCGGTTTCCTGGTGCTGACGACCCTCTGTTCACCGGCCGCCGTGTCGATGATTCAGAAGATCCCGCTCGATCAGGTGCCTGCCGCGTTCGGCAAGATTGAGAACCAGTTCGTTGGTATTCTGGTGGGTATCATCTCCGCCGAAGTGTACAACCGCTTCAGCGGCGTCGAGCTGCCTAAGGCGCTGTCGTTCTTCAGCGGCCGCCGTTTGGTGCCGATCCTCATTTCCTTCCTGATGATCCTGGTCGCTTACATCCTGATGTTCGTCTGGCCCGTCGTGTTCGGCGCTCTGGTGAGCTTCGGCGAACACATCCAAAAATTGGGCTCCGTCGGCGCGGGTATCTATGCCTTCTTCAACCGCCTGCTGATCCCGGTCGGCTTGCACCACGCGCTGAACTCGGTGTTCTGGTTCGACGTGGCCGGCATCAACGATATCCCTAACTTCCTCGGCGGCCAGCAGTCGATTGACGCGGGTAAAGCGGTTGTTGGCATCACCGGCCGTTATCAGGCGGGCTTCTTCCCGATCATGATGTTCGGTCTGCCGGGCGCGGCGCTGGCCATCTATCACTGCGCGCGTCCTGAGAATAAGGCGAAGGTGCTGGGGATCATGATGGCAGGGGCATTCGCTGCCTTCTTTACCGGCATCACCGAACCGCTGGAGTTCTCCTTCATGTTCGTGGCACCGGTGCTGTACGTGATCCACGCCGTACTGACCGGTATCTCGGTGTTCATCGCCGCTAACATGCATTGGATTTCAGGCTTCGGTTTCAGCGCCGGCCTGGTGGATATGATGCTGTGGGTGCGTAACCCGCTGGCGACCCACTGGTACATGCTGATCCCGCAGGGCCTGGTGTTCTTCGTTATCTACTATGTGGTGTTCCGCTTCACCATCAACAAGTTCAACCTGATGACCCCGGGCCGCGAGCTGGCGGTTGCCGGTGACGAAACCGACGGTTATGACGTCAACGTCAACAGCAGCGCCGGTAAAGACGAGAACGAAACCACCACGCTGGCCCGTCGCTACGTCGGCGCGATCGGCGGCTCCGACAACCTGACCGGCATCGACGCCTGCATCACCCGCCTGCGTTTGAACGTGAAGGACTCTGCGCTGGTGAACGACGCATTGGCGAAACGCCTTGGTGCGTCGGGCGTTATTCGTCTGAACAAGCAGAGCGTACAAGTGATCGTCGGCACCCGTGCCGAGCTGATTGCCAGCGCAATGCGCAACGTAATTGCGGCCGGCCCGGTAGCGGCTGCGGCGGCTCCGGCGGCGGCCCCTGCCGCGGAAGTCAAACCGCAGGCGGTGCCGAACGCACCGAAAGTCGCGTTTGAAACGCTGGTGGCGCCGGTGACGGGTGAAGTCGTGGCGCTCGATCAGGTGCCGGACGAAGCTTTCGCCAGCAAGGCGGTCGGTGACGGCCTGGCGATTCGCCCGACCGACAAGATCGTGGTGGCGCCGGCGGATGGCACCGTGGTGAAAATCTTCAATACCAACCACGCGTTCTGCCTGGAAACCGACAAGGGCGCTGAGGTCGTGGTACACATGGGGATCGACACCGTCGCGCTGGAAGGCCAGGGCTTCAAACGCCTGGTGGAAGAGGGCGCGGAAGTGAAAGCCGGTCAACCGATTCTGGAACTGGATCTGGATTACCTGAACGCTAACGCGCGCTCGATGATAAGCCCGGTGGTGGTCAGCAACGCTGACGACTACGCCGGCCTGGCGGCGCTGGCCAGCGGCTCGGTGGTCGCCGGTCAGACCAAGCTGTACGAGATCCAAAAGTAAGGCCGTTTTTACCTGAGTAGTATCCGGGGCCGGTCACGCATCATGGCGGAGTTTGCCCCGACTTGGCGGGAAGAGAGCGATCTCTTCCCGCTTTTTTTATTCCGTTTCGCCCCATGGCGGTGCGCTGCGCGCCGATGGTGCAACGCGCCGCATTTTTCGTGAAACAAACGGTTGTTTCCAGACGTGGCTTGTTGGATCATAGGCGGTTATGTGTAGCGCTTTGCATTGAGGAACAGTGAAATGAGTGAGGCTGAAGCCCGCCCAACCAATTTTATCCGTCAGATCGTCGATGAAGATCTGGCGTCGGGGAAACACACGTCGGTACATACCCGCTTCCCGCCGGAGCCTAACGGCTATCTGCATATCGGCCACGCCAAGTCCATCTGCCTGAACTTCGGCATCGCCAAGGACTATCAGGGCCAGTGCAACCTGCGTTTCGATGATACCAACCCGGTGAAAGAAGACATCGAGTTCGTGGAGTCAATCAAGCACGACGTGGAGTGGCTGGGCTTTGAGTGGAGCGGCAACGTTCGTTACTCCTCAGACTATTTCGATCAGCTGCATCAGTATGCGGTTGAGCTGATCTCCAAGGGCCTGGCCTACGTCGATGAGCTGTCGCCGGAGCAGATCCGTGAATATCGCGGCACGCTGACCGCGCCGGGCAAAGACAGCCCGTACCGCGATCGCAGCGTGGAAGAGAACCTGGCGCTGTTCGAGAAGATGCGCAACGGTGAGTTTGCCGAAGGCGCCGCCTGCCTGCGCGCCAAGATCGATATGGCTTCGCCGTTTATCGTGATGCGCGATCCGGTGCTGTACCGCATCAAGTTCGCCGAACACCACCAGACCGGCAATAAATGGTGCATCTATCCGATGTACGATTTCACCCACTGCATTTCCGATGCGCTGGAAGGGATCACCCACTCGCTGTGTACTCTGGAATTCCAGGATAACCGCCGTCTGTATGACTGGGTGCTGGATAACATCACCATTCCTTGCCACCCGCGTCAGTACGAGTTTTCGCGCCTCAACCTCGAATACGCCATCATGTCGAAGCGCAAGCTGCACCAGTTGGTGGCCGAGAAGATCGTTGAGGGCTGGGACGATCCGCGTATGCCGACCGTTTCCGGTCTGCGCCGTCGCGGTTATACCGCCGCCTCTATCCGCGAGTTTTGCCTGCGCATCGGCGTGACCAAGCAAGACAACAACGTCGAGATGGTGGCGCTGGAATCCTGCATCCGTGACGATCTGAACGAGAACGCCCCGCGCGCCATGGCGGTGCTGGATCCGGTGAAAATCGTCATCGAGAACATGGGCGATGCGGTGGAAATGGTCACCATGCCTAACCACCCGAACAAACCGGAAATGGGCAGCCGCGATGTGCCGTTCAGCCGCGAAATCTATATCGATCGCGCCGACTTCCGCGAGGAAGCCAACAAGCAGTACAAGCGTCTGGTGCTGGGCAAAGAAGTGCGTCTGCGCAATGCGTACGTGATCAAGGCCGAGCGCGTCGAGAAGGACGAAGCGGGCGAGATCACCACCATCTTCTGCAGCTACGATGCGGAAACGCTGAGCAAAGATCCTGCCGACGGCCGCAAGGTGAAGGGCGTGATCCACTGGGTGTCTGCGGCGCACGCGCTGCCGGCGGAAATTCGCCTGTACGATCGCCTGTTCAGCGTGCCTAACCCGGGCGCGGCGGAGGACTTCCTCTCCACCATCAACCCGGAATCGCTGGTGATCAAGCACGGCTTCGTTGAGCCGAGCCTGGCGGCCGCACAGCCGGAGAAAGCCTACCAGTTCGAGCGTGAAGGCTACTTCTGCGCCGACAACCGTTACTCGTCGGCCGAGCATCTGGTGTTTAACCGCACTGTCGGCCTGCGTGACACCTGGGCGAAAATCGAAGGCTAATCTTATTCGCCTCGAAAATTAATGAATCAGCGCGGCTTAGGCCGCGCTTTTTTATACCTGCGATTTAGCGAATAATCTATTCCTCTCACATTTATCTGGGCTGCGTTTAATTAATCGCAGCGCGTGAGGCCATAAGTTTTCTGATATTGGCCTTACTAATCTTAATTTTCATTTATATATTCGTGATGCGAATTAATTTCATTTAGAGAGCGCTCTCAATTTTTATCGTCTGCCTGACGAATTTAGTCAGGCTGAAACCATTAATCGTCTCTGGTTGACCTTGTATCTCAATTTATTCTGATTTAATTGAATTTTTTATTCGACACCTTCCATGATCGCCGGCGTAACAAAATATCACTGATATGTGCTCCTTGTCATACTTTGACAAATCTTCCGCATTTTTCATTTGATAATTCGCGTCGCGAAAAATAGTCTGTCTGTAGCAATTAGTGCTGTGGGAATAACATCTCGTCGGCAATATTTTTTACCCGTTCGGGTTTTTTATTGGCAGTCGTGCAGGGCAGTGGTGAACACAGGCGGCTGCAACTTTTAAGTTAAGTCAAAGAGGAATTTCACTATGGGTACGCACGGTGCTCAGCGTAAAACGCTGGCGCTCGCAGTCGCGGGCGCGCTGTTGGGAACAGGGTTTGCCATGGCGCCTGAGGCGAAAGCCGCAGGGTTTATCGATGATTCCACGCTGACCGGCGGTATTTATTACTGGCAACGTGAGCGCGACCGTAAAGATCTCAATCCGGACAGCAAGGATTACAACCAATACACCACCAACCTGTCGCACTCCACCGCCAACCTGAGCCTGGATTTCGCGTCGGGCTACGCCTGGGACATGTTCGGTCTGGACGTCGGCGCCTTTACCGCCATCGAGCTGGCGGAATCCAGCGCCAGCGGCCACCCGAACGAGATCGCGTTCTCCTCTAAAAACCGTACCTACGACGAAGACTATTCCGGTGACAAAGGCGGCGTGAGCCTGTACAAAGCCGCCGCCAAATTCAAATACGGCCCGGTCTGGGCGCGCGCAGGCTATATTCAGCCGAGCGGCCAAACCCTGCTGGCGCCGCACTGGAGCTTTATGCCGGGCACCTATCAGGGGGCTGAAGCCGGCGCCAAGTTCGATTACGGCGATGCTGGCGCGTTGAGCTTCTCCTACATGTGGGCCGACAAATACAAGGCGCCGTGGCATATCGAGGTGGATGACTTCCGCCAGAACGATAAGAAAACCCGTGTCTCCTACCTGCACTCGCTGGGCGCCAAGTACGATTTCAAAAACGATTTGGTGCTGGAAGCTGCCTTCGGCCAGGCACAGGGGTATGTGAATCAATACTTCACCAAGGCGTCTTACAAATTCGATCTGCTGGGCAACCCGCTGACCACCAGTTACCAGTTCTACGGTGCGGAAGACCGCATCAGCGACAAGAACGATCCGAACAGCATCTACGACGGTCTGGCCTGGCTGCAGGCGCTGACCTTCGGTTACACCACCGGGCAGTTCAACTGGCGTCTGGAAGGCACCATGGTCAAGGCGGAAGGCAACCAGGGCTTCTTCCTGCAGCGCATGACCCCGACCTACGCTTCGTCCAACGGTCGTTTGGACGTGTGGTGGGATAACCGCTCCGACTTTAACGCCAACGGCGAGAAAGCGGTGTACGCCGGCGTGATGTATGACCTCAGCAACTGGAACCTGCCGGGCATGGCGGTCGGCGGCTCCTACGTTTACGCCTGGGACGCCAAGCCGAGCACCAACCCGATCTACGATCAGAGCCAGCGCCTGAAAGAGAGCGCCTGGAGCCTGGACGCGATGTATACCATCCAGGAAGGGCGCGCCAAGGGCACCCTGATCAAACTGCACTACACCCAGTATGACAACCACACCAACATCCCGAGCTGGGGCGGCGGTTACGGCAACATCTTCCAGGACGAGAAAGACGTCAAGTTCATGGTCATCGCGCCATTCACCATCTTCTGATGCGTTCCCCGGCCTCGCCGCCGGGGCAGTTAAGGGAATTCAACGATGAAAAAAATCATGCTGATGTTGGCGGCCGCTGCGGCCCTGAGCGCCTGCGCGCAACCCACCGCGCCGCCGGAAGACGCCAAGTTGAAGCAGGCTTACAGCGCCTGCATCAACACTGCCGAAGGCTCGCCGGAGCGTCTGCAGCCCTGTAAGGCGGTGCTGAACGTGCTGAAACAAGAGAAGCAGCACCAGCAGTTCGCCGCGCAGGAAACGGTGCGGGTGATGGATTATCAGAACTGCATTATGGCGGTGCACAGCGGTAACGGTCAGGCTTACGACGCCAAGTGCGGCAAGCTGTGGCAAGAAATTCGCGATAACAATAATTAAGAAGGATAAGAAGATGAACGCATTCAAACTGAGCGCGCTTGCCGCCTTGACGGCAACGATGGGATTCCTGGGCGGCATGGGGAGCGCCATGGCCGATCAACAGCTGGTGGATCAGCTTAGCCAGCTGAAGCTGAACGTGAAAATGCTGGATAACCGCGCCGGCGAAAACGGCGTGGATTGCGCGGCGCTGGGCGCTGACTGGGCCTCTTGCAACCGGGTGTTGTTCACCCTCAGCAACGACGGCCAGGCGATCGACGGCAAAGACTGGGTCATCTATTTCCACAGCCCGCGCCAGACCCTGCGGGTAGACAACGACCAGTTCAAGATCGCTCACCTCACCGGCGATCTGTACAAGCTGGAGCCGACCGCCAAATTCAGCGGCTTCCCGGCCGGTAAGGCGGTGGAAATCCCGGTGGTCGCCGAATATTGGCAGCTGTTCAGAAACGACTTCCTGCCGCGCTGGTATGCCACCTCCGGCGACGCTAAGCCGAAAATGCTGGCGAATACCGACACCGAAAACCTGGATCAGTTTGTGGCGCCGTTCACCGGCGATCAGTGGAAGCGCACCAAGGACGACAAAAACATTCTGATGACGCCGACCTCGCGTTTTGTCAGCAACGCCGATCTGCAGACGCTGCCTGCCGGCGCGCTGCGCGGCCAGATCGTGCCGACGCCGATGCAGGTGAAGGTCCACGCGCAGGACGCCGATCTGCGCAAAGGGGTATCGCCGGATCTGAGCACGCTGGTCATGCCGGCGGCGGACGTCGTCAACCAGCGCTTCGCGCTGTTGGGCGTGCCGGTTCAGGCCAACGGCTATCCGATCAAGACCGACATCCAGCCGGGCAAATTTAAAGGCGCGATGGCGGTGCCGGGCGCCTATGAGCTAAAAATTGGCAAGAAAGAGGCGCGGGTGATCGGTTTCGATCAGGCCGGGGTGTTCTACGGGCTGCAGTCTATCCTGTCGTTAGTGCCGAGCGACGGCAGCGGCAAGATCGCTACGCTCGACGCCAGCGACGCGCCGCGCTTCCAGTATCGCGGCATTTTCCTCGACGTGGCGCGTAACTTCCATAAGAAGGATGCGGTGCTGCGCCTGTTGGATCAGATGGCGGCCTACAAGCTCAACAAATTCCACTTCCACCTGAGCGATGACGAAGGTTGGCGTATTGAGATCCCCGGTTTGCCGGAGCTGACGGAAGTCGGCGGCCAGCGCTGCCACGATCTGAGCGAAACCACCTGCCTATTGCCGCAGTACGGCCAGGGGCCGGACGTCTACGGCGGCTTCTTCAGCCGTCAGGACTATATCGACATCATCAAATATGCCCAGGCGCGCCAGATTGAGGTGATCCCGGAGATCGACATGCCGGCACACGCCCGCGCGGCGGTGGTCTCGATGGAAGCGCGCTACAAGAAACTGCATGCCGCCGGCAAAGAGCAGGAGGCCAACGAGTTCCGCCTGGTGGATCCGACCGATACCTCTAACACCACCTCCGTGCAATTCTTTAACCGCCAGAGCTACCTGAACCCGTGTCTGGATTCTTCCCAGCGCTTTGTCGACAAGGTGATTGGCGAGATTGCCCAGATGCATAAAGAAGCCGGCCAGCCGCTCAAGACCTGGCACTTCGGTGGCGACGAAGCGAAAAACATTCGCCTGGGCGCCGGCTATACCGACAAGGCGAAACCGGAGCCGGGCAAAGGCATCATCGACCAGAGCAACGAAGACAAGCCGTGGGCCAAGTCGCAGGTCTGCCAGACGATGATCAAAGAGGGAAAGGTGGCCGACATGGAGCACCTGCCGAGCTACTTTGGTCAAGAGGTCAGCAAGTTGGTGAAAGCGCACGGCATCGACAGAATGCAGGCCTGGCAAGACGGCCTGAAAGACGCCGAGAGTTCGAAGGCGTTCGCCACCTCGCGCGTGGGCGTCAACTTCTGGGACACCCTGTACTGGGGCGGTTTCGACAGTGTCAACGACTGGGCCAATAAAGGGTATGAAGTGGTGGTCTCCAACCCGGACTACGTCTATATGGACTTCCCTTACGAGGTGAACCCGGACGAGCGCGGTTACTACTGGGGTACCCGCTTCAGCGACGAACGCAAGGTGTTCAGCTTCGCGCCGGACAACATGCCGCAGAACGCGGAAACCTCGGTTGACCGAGACGGCAACCACTTCAACGCCAAGAGCGACAAGCCGTGGCCGGGCGCCTACGGGCTGTCCGCTCAGCTGTGGAGCGAAACCCAGCGCACCGACCCGCAGATGGAATACATGATCTTCCCACGCGCGCTCTCGGTGGCAGAACGTGCCTGGCACCGCGCCGGTTGGGAGCAGGACTATCGCGCCGGCCGCGAATACAAAGGCGGGGAAACCCACTTTGTCGATACCAAGACGCTGGAGAAAGACTGGCTGCGCTTTGCCAATATCCTGGGCCAGCGTGAACTGGCCAAGCTGGACAAGGGCGGCGTCGCTTACCGTCTGCCGGTGCCGGGCGCACGCGTAGCGGGCGGCAAGCTGGAGGCGAATATCGCGCTGCCGGGGTTGGGCATCGAGTACTCCACCGACGGTGGCAAGCAGTGGCAGCGCTATGATGCCAAGGCCAAGCCGGCGATCTCCGGTGAAGTGCAGGTGCGTTCGGTCAGCCCGGACGGCAAACGCTACAGCCGCGCCGAGAAGGTCTAAGCCCGGTGCAACGGCCCGCTGCCCTAGCGGCGGCCGTATAACGAAGGGGGAATGCGTTCGCCCACGCGTGTCGGCGTAGGGCGGACGTTGTAGTGAGAGTAGTACGTGGAGTCGCTGTGCCGCTGCAATTGTGATATTTCATGACATGATTTTCCCCCGGCTTGTCCGGGGATTTTTTTGTCTGCTGTACGGCGGGCATAAAAAAACCGCCTCGATGTGAGGCGGTTTTTCATAGCCGGTCAGGGCTTACTTCTTGTCGTGCAGCGTTTCGTCTTCGCGGCAGTCACCGGTTTCACAGTGGCCGTACAGGTACAGGCTGTGGTTGGTGAGCTTGATACCGTGCTGCTTGGCGATATCACGCTGGCGCACTTCGATGGATTCGTCGCTGAATTCGATCACTTTGCCGCAGTCCAGGCAAATCAGGTGATCGTGGTGATGCTGTTGGGTCAGCTCGAACACGGACTTGCCGCCTTCGAAATTGTGACGTGTCACAATGCCCGCATCGTCAAACTGATTCAGTACGCGATAAACCGTTGCCAGCCCGATCTCTTCGCCCATATCAATCAGTTTTTTGTACAAATCTTCCGCACTGACGTGATGGCATTCCGGATTTTGCAGTACTTCCAGGATTTTGAGTCGCGGAAGCGTGACTTTTAAGCCGGCCTTCTTCAATGCGATGTTGTTGTCGGTCATGCGAATTCAGTCCTGTTACTATGCTAATCAAGTTGAGGCGTACTCGCCTGTGGCATCGGTCGGCACAAAGAGTTAATGCGTCTCATTATAGAACCGGTTGTACTAAATGGAAACCGCCGGTTGTTAACAAAGATATAATTGCACTATTGCATGTTTTGCATGCAACGCCTTGATGGATGGGATAAACCGATATCTCAGTCTACCGTGACGGGGTGGGAAGTTACAAATCTGTAGCTTCTATCGCAGCAATCCCTGTTGCCGATGACGGCCCTGTCGGCACACTATGCACTTTACAGGGCCTTTGTTCAACCTTTCGCCAGTGCCGGGGTTTAGCCGACGATATCGGCCAGGCTCAGCTCTTCGACAATCTGTTTGACCCAAGCGTCCACGCGCTCGTTGGTCAGCTCCGGCTGACGGTCTTCGTCGATCGCCAGACCGATGAAGTGATCGTCGTCCGCCAGGCCTTTGGAGGCCTCGAAGTGGTAGCCTTTGGTCGGCCAGTGGCCCACGATGGCTGCGCCGCGCGGTTCGATGATGTCGCGGATGGTGCCCATCGCGTCACAGAAGTATTCCGCGTAGTCTTCCTGGTCGCCGCAGCCGAACAGCGCCACCAGTTTGCCGTTGAAGTCGACTTCTTCCAGCGTCGGGAAGAAATCATCCCAGTCACACTGCGCTTCACCGTAGTACCAGGTCGGGATACCCAGCAGCAGGATATCGAACCCTTCCAGGTCTTCTTTGCTGCTTTTAGCGATGTCATGCACTTCAGAGACGTCGTCGCCAAACTGTTTCTGGAGAATTTTCTGGATCATTTTGGCAATGTTTTCGGTATTGCCAGTGTCGCTGCCAAAGAAAATGCCTACAGTAGCCATATCGCGTATAACCTTTAAATTCAAGTAATTGCATTACTCGATGCCAGCACTGCCGCCGCTGACGCCGATTAAAATGATGCCATGGCAAGAGCCTTTCGCCTCCGGGGCGGGCGCCGACAGGCGCAGTCTCTTACCGGTAAATGCGTATCATGCCAGAAAGTGGCGCCGGGGTTTTATCGCATTTATGCGATGCCGGAGAATGAAGAAAAGCGGGGTCGATCCGGCGTTGTCCTTAACGCCGCGCCGCGCGTGCGGCCGAAGAGATCAATGTTCCGGCTGTTCTTCCGCCAGTTGTGCCAACAGCATCTGCTCGATGAGTTCGCTGCGGCTGATGTTGCGCTGTTCCGCCAGTTTGTTCAGGGCATCCACCGCGTCCGCGTTGATTTTCAGCTCTACGCGTCGCAATCCACGCACTTTATCGCGCCGTAACTGATTGCGCTTATTGATTCTAAGCTGTTCATCGCGGGAAAGCGGGTTGGTTTTCGGGCGCCCCGGACGGCGTTCATCTGCGAACAGATCCAGCGTCGTGCGATCCGTTTGTTCTTTTGCCATAGGTAGCGGTACTGCAAGGGAGTTTGCATCAAAAAGCGCTCGCACGCTTCCGGAGGCATCGGTTAACACACTTCGGGCCAATAAACCCTAACCCAAATTCACCCCCGAACCGGCGTTCGCGAACGCGCTGGCGCGGCGGCAAAATTATAGCGCGCCATATTACCCCAGCAGATGGAGCGGCGACAATGCCTAACTGCGGGCTAAACGCGCTAAGCCGTTATCTTTAGCGCGTTTTTTCGCCAGGTGAGTGCGTTTTTCAGGCTTCGCCGAGGAAACGGTGGATGGCGCGCAGCACCGCTTCCGGTTTTTCGGCGTGCACCCAATGGCCGGTGCCGGCGACGACGTGTGCGCGGGCCAGCGGGAACTGGCGGGCGATATCCGCACGGTAGCTGTCCTGCACGTACGGCGACAGGCCGCCGCGAATGAACAGAGTCGGATGCGGCCAGGCCGGGACTTCCTGCCAGCCGGTAATGTCTGCGTAGCGTTCGATCAGTACCGGCAGGTTGAAGCGCCATTCACCGTTGTGGAAGGACTTCAGCAGGAACTGGATCACGCCTTCTTCCTGCAGGTAGTCGCGCATCAGTTGGGCAGCCGCCTGGCGCTGGGTAATGCCGGCGGCGCTGACGGCCTTCAGCGCGGCGAAGATCTCGTCGTGGCGGCGGGTTTGGTAATCCACGGGCGCGACGTCGATGACGATCAGCCTGGCGATGCGCTCGGGCGCGATGGCGGTCAGCGCCATCGCCGCTTTGCCACCCATCGAGTGGCCGATGACGATCGCTTTTTCCAGCTGCAGTTCGTCGAGCAGCGCCAGCAGATCCTGCGCCATGGCGGGGTAGTTCATGTCGTCGGCGCGCGGGGAGAGGCCGTGGTTGCGCAGATCGACCTTGATCACACTGTGCTGTTTATGCAGATCGCGCGCCAGCACGCCCAGGTTGTCCAGATTGCCGAACAGCCCGTGGATCAGCAGCACCGGCAGCGCGTCTGACTCGGCGGCCAGCAGTTGATAATGTAATTTCATGGCGAAGTTCATACTGAGAGAGATTCAGATTAGGGTATCATGATTGAATCGCACGATGAATCATGCGGAATTTTCGCGGCGCGGGCTTGGCAGTGCCGGCTATAGGTATTAGTCTGCATTTGCCGTCCGGAGGCACATTGTTGTGTTCGCCCCAGCGCTTTTAACCTTATAATCCCATGGCTTGAATGCAGGATCTGGCTTCAGGTTCTAAGTAGAAAAAACAGTATTGGATAAAGATGAAAACTATTGAAGTCGACGAAGAGCTTTACCGTTATATTGCCAGCCACACGCAACACATCGGTGAAAGCGCGTCCGATATTTTACGCCGCATGTTGAAATTCACCGCCGGGCAACCGGTGCGCGCGTTGCCTGCCGCCAGTGCGTCACAGTCCGTCGAGCTGGAAAAAGCGGTGCCGGCTCAGCGTCCGCGCGATCGCGTACGCGCCGTGCGTGAACTGCTGCTGTCGGATGAATACGCCGAGCAGAACAAAGCGGTCAACCGTTTCATGCTGGTGCTGTCCACGCTGTACACCCTCGATGCCGCCGGTTTCGCCGCCGCTACCGAGGCGTTGACCGGCCGTACCCGCACCTATTTCGCCGGCGATCAGCAGACTCTGCTGGCCAACGGCACGCACACCAAGCCGAAGCATGTACCGGGCACCCCTTACTGGGTGATCACCAATACCAATACCGGCCGCAAGCGCAGCATGATCGAACACATCATGCAGGCGATGCAGTTCCCGGCGGAACTGATCGAGAAAGTTTGCGGTACCGTCTAATTTAGCGAACAGCCCGTCATGATGGCCGTGCGCGACGTATTTGCCCGGTCACCGACAGGGATGAGGGAGATATGTCGATGGCGAATAATCCACGTGCCGGGCAGCCCGCCCGCCAAAGCGATCTGATCAACGTAGCCCAGCTGACGTCGCAGTACTATGTGCTGCAACCGGAAGCCGGCAATGCCGCACATGCGGTGAAGTTTGGTACCTCCGGCCACCGCGGCAGCGCGCAGCGCCACAGCTTCAACGAAGCGCACATCCTCGCCATCGCTCAGGCGATCGCCGAAGTTCGTCATCAGCAAGGCACTACCGGCCCGTGCTACGTGGGCAAAGACACCCATGCACTGTCCGAGCCGGCCTTCATTTCCGTGCTGGAAGTGCTGACCGCCAACGGCGTCGATGTGATCGTGCAGGAAAACAACGGCTTCACGCCAACGCCGGCGGTATCGCATGCCATTCTGTGCCACAACCGCCGCGGCGGCGCTCAGGCCGACGGCATCGTCATTACGCCGTCCCATAACCCGCCGGAAGATGGCGGCATCAAATACAATCCGCCGAACGGCGGCCCGGCTGACACCAACCTGACGTCGGTGATCGAGAAGCGCGCCAACGGACTGCTGGCGCAGCAGTTGAAAGGCGTTCAGCGTCAGTCGCTGGATAAGGCCTGGAACAGCGGCCACCTGCATGCCAAAGATCTGGTGCAGCCTTATGTCGAAGGCCTGGTTGACGTGGTCGACATGCCGGCCATTCAACGCGCCGGCCTGAAGCTGGGCGTGGATCCGCTCGGCGGCTCCGGCATCGCCTATTGGCAGCGGGTGGCGGAACACTACAAGCTGGATCTGACGCTGGTGAACGACTCCATCGATCAGACCTTCCGCTTTATGCACCTGGACCATGACGGCATCATCCGCATGGACTGCTCGTCCGAGTCGGCGATGGCCGGCCTGCTGGCGCTGCGCGACAAATTCGATCTGGCGTTCGCCAACGATCCGGATTACGACCGCCATGGCATCGTCACGCCGAAGGGGCTGATGAACCCGAACCACTATCTGGCGGTAGCCATCAACTACCTGTTCCAACATCGCCCGCAGTGGGGCGCCGATGTGGCGGTAGGTAAAACGCTGGTATCCAGCGCGATGATCGACCGCGTGGTGGCTGACCTGGGGCGCAAGCTGGTGGAAGTGCCGGTCGGCTTCAAGTGGTTCGTGGACGGCCTGTTCGACGGCAGCCTGGGCTTCGGCGGCGAAGAAAGCGCCGGGGCCTCGTTCCTGCGCTTCAACGGCCAGCCGTGGTCGACCGACAAAGACGGTATCATCATGTGCCTGCTGGCGGCTGAAATCACCGCGGTAGCCGGTGAGAACCCGCAGCATCATTATGACGATCTGGCCAAGCGCTTCGGCGCGCCGAGCTACAACCGCATCCAGGCGCCGGCAACCCATGCGCAGAAAGCGGCGCTGTCCAAACTGTCGCCGGAGATGGTCAAGGCCAGTACGCTGGGCGGGGATCCGATCACCGCACGTCTGACCGCGGCGCCGGGCAACGGCGCGTCGATCGGCGGCTTGAAAGTGATGACTGACAATGGCTGGTTCGCGGCCCGTCCTTCCGGTACTGAAGAGGCTTACAAGATCTACTGCGAGAGCTTCCTCGGGGCGGAACACCGCGAGAAGATTGAGCACGAAGCGGTCGAGATCGTCAGCGAAGTGCTGGCTTCCGCCAAGTAATCGCTTTTCTTGATGGATAAAAAGCGCTGTTTTTACAGCGCTTTTTTTATGCCTGTAATTTAGATATATCTTTTTCACGGTACGTGCTTGCGCATTTAGATATATCGATCTAGATTAGCGCTATCGACGCTGTTTAGATATATCTAAACAACCTCGTATTGATGTTCACTGTTAAGCGAGGTATCACCTTATGTTTCATCGATTAGATTTACACCGGCATCACCACCACCATCATGAGTGCGAAGAGGGCCGCCGTCATCGCGGCGGGCGCCATCACTTCGGCGGCGAAGGCGAAGAACACGGCCGAGGTGGGCGTGGTGGCCGGGGCGGGCGTCATCGTCTGTTCGAACACGGCGATCTGCGCCTGGTGTTGCTGGCGTTGGTGGCGCGCAAGCCCAGCCACGGGTACGAATTGATCAAGGCGATCGAGGAAGCGTCATCCGGCCTGTACGTGCCGAGCCCGGGGGTGATTTACCCCACGCTGACGCTGCTGGAAGAGCAGGACTTCCTCGAACCGCTCACCACCGGCAACGGCCGCAAAAGCTACCGCATCACCGCGGCGGGCGAGGGCGAGCTGCAAAAGCATCAACAGGTGGTTGACGTCATTCTGGCGCGCCTGGCGGGCGCCGGCCGCGAGCATCATCGGCACGGCAACCTGGCGGAAGGCATCTATGACGCCATGAACCGTCTGCGCAGCCTGCTGCGCGGCAACGTGATGCGCGCCGATCTCACGCCGCAGCAGGTGGAGCGCATCAACGCCGCGTTGCTGACCGCCGTGGCGGCGATCGAAAGCGAAATGCATATTCAACCCACGCAGCAGGAGAAGAACTGATGCCCGGCCACCGTTTTAACATTACCGTTGAAGCCCTGAGCGATCGCCAGGGCAACCCCGTCGAGAAAGCACCGCTGAGTTTTGAGGTGACCAACCACGACGATATTCTCGAGATCGTCGAGCGCATTCGGGCGCGTGACGATCTGAACTTCGGCCCCGAGCAGAGCGCGGCCTTCGCCGTAGGATTGAAGCTGTTCTCCGAAGTGATGATCGAAAACCGCAAACACCCGGTGTTCGCTCCGCTGCGCGAGGCGTTTAAGGAATTTATGGTCGGATTGAAGAAGGGCCCGGCGGCGTAAAGGCGCGGCAAACCGCGCCCACCGGGGTTAAGGCATGAAGCGATAGCCGACGCCGGTTTCGGTCAGCAGGTGTTTGGGCCGGGCCGGATCGGCTTCGAGCTTCTGCCGCAAATGGCCCATGTAGATGCGCAGATAGTGGCTGTGCTCCACGTAGTTCGGCCCCCAGACGTGGCTCAACAGCTGGCGTTGGGTGATCACTTTGCCGGCGTTGGCCAGCAGCTCCGCCAGCAGGCGAAACTCGATCGGCGTCAGATGCAGATCTTCGTCGTTGCGCAGCACCCGGCGATTCACCAGATCGACGGTAATCGCCGAAAAGCTCACCAGCGGGCTTTCCTGTTGGTTAGCTGAGTGGCGGCGCAGTGCGACCCGCACCCGCGCCAGCAGCTCGCCGATGCCGAACGGTTTGCTGAGGTAGTCGTCGGCGCCGGCATCCAGCGCGGCGATCTTGTCCTCTTCGGCGTTGCGCGCCGAGAGCACGATCACCGGAATGGCGCTCCACTGCCGCAGATCGCGGATGTAGCTCAGCCCGTCGCCGTCCGGCAAGCCCAAATCAAGAATGATCAGATCCGGTTTGCGCGTGCCGGCTTCAATCAACCCGCGCTGCAGCGTTTCACTTTCAAATACCCGCAGGCCTTCGCTCTCCAGCGCGGTGCGCACGAAGCGGCGGATCTCTTTTTCATCTTCAACAATCAGAATGTTGGTTGGCGTTATGCTCACGTTTCCTCTGCGTTGATTACAGATCGAAGGCGTCGCCGTCGATCTCGGGCGGTTTTTCCAGCGGCAGCACGAAGCGGAAGCTGGCGCCGCCGTTGGCGCCGTTTTCCGCCCAGATGCGGCCGTCATGCACTTCAATAATGGCACGACAAATCGCTAACCCCAAGCCGACGCCGGGGATCGCCGACTCTTTATTGCCGCGTGAAAACTTGTCGAAAATTAGCTGCAGCTGATCGGCGGGGATGCCGGGGCCGTTATCCCAGACCTCGACTTCCAGCCACTCGGGCAGCGTGCGGGCGCGAATGCCGATGGTGGCCTCGGCGCCGGCGTATTTATTGGCGTTTTCCAACAGGTTGGTGAACACCCGTTCCAGCAGGCTGCCGTCGCAGTTGACCAGGATCTGTTCCGGCGGCAGCTCGACCTCGATCGGATGCTGGCTGAGCAGCGGCTCCAGCATGTGCAGCGAAGCGCCGACGATCTCTTCCAGCGACTGCCACTCTTTGCGCAGGCTGAAACCGCCGGACTGGATGCGCGCCATATCCAGCAGGTTGTTCACCAGCCGGGTGGTGCTCAGCACCTGCTGGCGGATCTGGCTGGCCTGGGTGGCGTGATTGGAGCCTTCGGCCGCCAGGTCCAGCGTGAGGATTTCCGCCTGGCCGAACAGTACCGTCAGCGGCGTGCGCAGATCGTGCGACAGCGCCGCCAGCAGCGAGTTGCGCAGCTGTTCGCGTTCGGCGTCCAGCTTGGCTTCTTCGGCGCTGCGCGCCAGGTGCAGTCGTTCCAGCGCGCTGGCGATCAGCACTGCGAAGGTTTGCAGCAACCGCTGCTGTTCCGGCACCATCAGCTGGCGCAGGTTATTGGGCTCGATCGCCAACAGGCCGAAGGTCTGCTTGGGGGTATTGAGCGGTAGAAGTTGGTAAGGCACGCCGGGCAGGGTGTCGGTGCCGGCGCCGGCCGGCAAGCCTTTATCGAAACTCCAGCGCGCGATGGCTTCGTCTACCGACAGCAGCCCGCCTTCCTCGCCGACCATTTGCTGCAGCCGGCCGCCTTCCTGCGGCAGCAGCAGCACGGTTTTCGCCTGGAAGCTGCTGGAGAGGAAATGACGGCTGGTGTTGGCGATGTCGGCCACGGTCAGCGCGCGGCTCAGCCCGCGTGACATTTCGTACAGATGGCGCGCCCGCTGCTCGCGGTAGCGCGCCACCCGGGCCTGATAACGCACCCCGGCGGTCAGGTTGCCGATGATGATGCCGACGGCGAGCATCACGCCGAAGGTCAGCAGATACTGCATATCGCTGACGGCGAACGACCATTCGGGCTGAACGAAGAACAGATCGAAACTGGCGACGTTGATCACCGCCGCCAGCACCGATGGCCAGCGGCCGAAGAACAGTGCGACGATCGCCACGCCGAGCAGGTAGACCATCACCAGGTTGGCCTGATCGAAGCCCGGCAGCAGCCACTGCGAGAGCAGGGTGATCAGCGCGCACAGCGCCACCGCCACCGCGCAGCCGCGCAGCTGCATGCGCCATTTCTCATTGAAGCTGCGGCCGTCGTGCTCCTTGCCTGGCGGCGGCTGTGCGGCGTCGCTCTCCAGCGCGACGATCACCAGATCGAGATCCGGGCCCAGCCGGCCGAGGCGATCGGCGAAGCTGCCGCGCAGCTTCCAGCGCTGCTCGCTGCGGCGGCCGATGATGATTTTGCCGAGGTTATGTTCGCGGGCGTAGCGCAGCACCGCACGCTCTTCGGACGGATCGGCCAGGGTAGCGGTTTCGGCACCCAGTTCCTGCGCCAGCCGCAGCGCGCGCAGAATGGCGCGGCGCTGGTTTTCCGGCAGCCGGTGCAGCTTGGGGGTTTCCACGTAGACCGCATGCCAGTGGCAGCCAAGCCGCGCCGCCAGCCGGGCGGCGATGCGTACCAGCTTTTCGTTGCCGCTGTTGTGGCCGACGCACAGCAGAATGCTGTCGCGGGTGTGCCACACTTTCTCGCGCCCCTGGGTGTCACGAAATTCGCGCATCTGGTCATCGACCCGATCGGCGGTGCGGCGCAGCGCCAGCTCGCGCAGGGCGATCAGGTTACCTTTGCGGAAGAAGTGCTCGATGGCGCGCTCGGCTTGGCCGGGAATATACACTTTGCCTTCGTGCAGCCGTCGGCGCAGATCGTCCGGCGGCAGATCGACCAGCACCACTTCGCTGGCCTCGTCAAACACGTGGTCGGGCACCGTTTCGCGCACCCGCACGCCGGTCACGCCGCCCACCACGTCGTTCAGACTTTCCAAATGTTGCACGTTGACGGTCGTCAGCACGTCGATGCCGGCGTCCAGCAGCTCTTCCACATCCTGCCAGCGTTTGGGGTGGCGCGAACCGTGGGCGTTGCTGTGCGCCAGTTCGTCCATCAGGATCAGCGCTGGGTGGCGCGCCAACGCGGCGTCGAGGTCGAATTCCTGCACCAGTCGCCCGCGATGCTGGATGCGCTTTTGCGGCAGCAGCGCCAGGCCGTCGAGCAGGGCGGCGGTCTCGCTGCGGCCGTGGGTTTCCACCACGCCGACCAACACGTCCAGCCCCTGAGCGCGCAAGCGCTGGGCCTCCTGCAGCATGGCGTAGGTCTTGCCGACGCCGGCGCAGGCGCCGAAGAATACCTTCAACCGGCCGCGCGGTTTTTCATTGGCCAGCGCCAGCAGGCTGTCGGGATCGGGACGCTGCTGTTCTTCTTCGACCATGACAATTCCTTGTGTTACCAAGCAAAAAGGGGTTCGGCATGCCGAACCCTATCACTATGCTGAATACGGCGCGTTACTTCAACGCATCCAGCGCCAGGTTCAGCTTCAGCACGTTCACCACCGATTCGCCCATGAAGTTGGGCGTGGCCCGATCGGTGTTGTCTTCGATCAGTTTGGCGACCTGTTCCGGCGGCAAATGACGCGCCGCCGCGACCCGCGCCAGCTGATACCGCGCCGCGGCGATCGAGATCTGCGGATCCAACCCACTGCCGGAGGCGGTCAGCAGATCGACCGGGATCGGGCCGCTCATCGCAGGATTGGCCTGGCGCAGCTGCGCTGCGCGCTCGGCGATAGCCTTATCCAGCGCCGGGTTGGTGGCCGCCAGGTTGCTGCCGGCGGAGGCCAGCGAATTATAGGCCGAATCGCCGGTGGCCGATGGGCGGCCCCAGAAATAGTTGGCGCGCGTGAAGTTCTGGCCGATCAGTGCGGAGCCGACCGCCTTGTCGCCCTGGTACAGCAGCGAACCGTTGGCCGCGCCCGAAAACAGCAGCTGCGCCAGCCCGGTGGTCAGCAGCGGATAGGCGATGCCGGTGATCAGCGTCAGCAGGATCAACATCACCAGCGCAGGTCGTAAATACGTCATGTTCATTTCCCTCAATGGTTAACCGGCGACGTGCAGCGCGACCAGGATCAGGTCGATCAGTTTGATGCCGACGAACGGCACCAGCAGACCGCCGATCCCGTACAGCCACAGGTTGCGGCGCAGCAAGGCCGCGGCGCTCATCGGTTTGTAACTCACCCCTTTCAACGCCAGCGGGATCAGGAACACGATCACCAGGGCGTTGAAGATCACCGCCGACATGATGGCGGAGGCAGGGGAGTGCAGGTGCATCACGTTCAGCGCGTTCAGCTGCGGATAGGTGGCCGCGAACGCCGCCGGAATAATGGCGAAGTATTTGGCCACGTCGTTGGCGATGCTGAAGGTGGTCAGCGAGCCGCGCGTCATCAGCATCTGTTTGCCGATGTGTACCACTTCGATCAGCTTGGTCGGGTTGGAATCCAAATCGACCATGTTACCCGCCTCTTTGGCGGCCTGGGTGCCGGAGTTCATCGCCACCGCCACATCGGCCTGCGCCAGCGCCGGGGCGTCGTTGGTGCCGTCGCCGGTCATCGCCACCAGACGGCCTTCCGCCTGATACTGGCGGATCAGCGCCAGCTTGGCTTCCGGCGTGGCTTCCGACAGGAAGTCGTCCACTCCGGCTTCGGCGGCGATCGCCGCCGCGGTCAGCGGGTTATCGCCGGTGATCATCACCGTTTTGATGCCCATCTTGCGCAGCTCATTGAAGCGTTCCTTGATGCCGCCCTTGACGATATCCTTCAGCGCCACCACGCCCAGCACTCGGGCGCCTTCCGCCACCACCAGCGGCGTGCCGCCGGTGCGCGCCACGCTTTCCACCAGATCGTCCACCGCCCGCGGGAAGTGCCCCTGATTGGTTTCGACGTGACGGCGAATGGCATCCACTGCGCCTTTACGGATCATGCGCTCCTGCACGTTGACGCCGCTCATGCGGGTCTGGGCGGAGAAGGGCACGAAGGTGGCGTTCAGCGCCTGCAGATCGCGTTCGCGCAGGTTGAAGCGCTGTTTGGCCAACACCACGATGCTGCGGCCTTCCGGCGTTTCGTCCGCCAGCGAGGCCAGCTGCGCGGCGTCCGCCAGCTCTTGCTCTTTCACGCCCGGCGCCGGCAGGAACTCTGAAGCCTGGCGGTTGCCCAGCGTGATGGTGCCGGTTTTATCCAGCAGAAGCACGTCCACGTCGCCGGCGGCTTCCACCGCGCGGCCGCTGGTGGCGATCACGTTGGCGCCGAGCATGCGGCTCATCCCGGCCACGCCGATGGCGGACAGCAGGCCACCGATGGTGGTGGGGATCAGGCAAACCAGCAAGGCGACCAGCACGGTGATGGTGACTACGCTGCCGCTGCCGGCTGCTTCCACGCTGTATTGCGAGAACGGGAACAGGGTGGCGGTGGCCAGGACGAACACGATGGTCAGCGCCACCAGCAGGATGGTCAGCGCGATCTCGTTCGGCGTTTTGCGGCGCTTGGCGCCTTCCACCATGGCGATCATGCGATCGAGGAAGGTTTCCCCCGGGTTGACGCTGCACTGTACCACCAGCCAGTCGGACAGCACGCGGGTGCCGCCGGTGACCGAGGAGAAGTCCCCGCCGGATTCGCGGATCACCGGGGCGGATTCGCCGGTGATGGCGCTTTCATCTACCGAGGCGCCGCCTTCCAGCACTTCGCCGTCGCACGGGACGGTATCGCCGGCTTCCACCAGTACGATATCGCCTTTGCGCAGGCTTTCGGCGGCCACTTTCTCCGTGGCGCCGTCGCGGCGCGGGCCGGCCAGCTTTTTCGCCCAGCTGGTTTTCTTGGTGCCTTTCAGGCTTTCCGCCTGGGCCTTGCTGCGGCCTTCGGCCAGCGCCTCGGCGAAGTTGGCGAACAGCACGGTGAACCACAACCACAGGGCGACGCTGCCGGTAAAGGCGGCGGCACCGTCGGTTTGGCCGGCGAGGATCGCCAGCCAGATGGCGGTGGTCAGAATGCTGCCGATATACACCACGAACATCACCGGGTTGCGCCATTGAACGCGAGGGTCCAGTTTTTTCACCGCATCGATCAGCGCGGTGCGCACCAGGGCCGGTTCAAACAGCGCGCGTTGTTTGCGAGTCATCTCTTATTCTCTCTCTGTGACGTCGGTTAGTTTGCCAACCAAAGCTGCAAATGCTCGGCCACCGGGCCTAGCGCCAGCGCCGGCACGAAGGTCAGTGCACCCACCAGCAATACGGTGCCGATCAGCAGACCGATAAACAGCGGCCCATAGGTCGGCAGGGTGCCGTTGCCCGCCGGCTGGCGTTGTTTGGCGCTCAGCGAACCGGCGATCGCCAGCACCGGCAGGATCACCCCGAAGCGGCCGACGAACATGGCGAAGGCCAGCAGCAGGTTGTAAAACGGCGTATTGACGCTCAACCCGGCGAAGGCGCTGCCGTTGTTGTTGGCGGCGGAGGACAGGGCGTACAGCACTTCGCTGAAGCCGTGAGCGCCCGGGTTGAGGATGCCGGCGCGGCCCGCGTCGGTGCCGATGGCCAGCGCGCTGCCCAGCAACACCAGCGTCGGCGTGACCAGGATCGCCAGCGCGGTCATCTTCATGTCGTAAACGTCGATTTTCTTGCCCAGATATTCCGGGGTGCGGCCGATCATCAGGCCGGCGATAAATACCGTCAGCAGTACGAACAGCAGCATGCCGTACAGGCCGGAGCCTACGCCGCCGAACACCACTTCACCGATCTGCATCAGCCACATCGGTACCATGCCGCCCAGCGCGGTGAAGGAGTCGTGCATGGCGTTGACCGCCCCGCAGGACGCGGCGGTGGTCACCACCGAGAACAGGCTGGTGGCGAGAATGCCAAAGCGCGACTCTTTGCCTTCCATATTGATGTTGCTGTCGGCGCCCAGCGCGCTCAGGTGCGGGTTGCCCGCCAGCTCGGCGACCATCACCACCACCACCGCCACCACGAAGATCAGCGCCATCGCCCAGATCAGCGCGTGGCCCTGACGGTTTTCACCGGCCAACTGGCCGAAGGAGAAGCACAGCGCGCAGGGGATCAGGAAGATGGCCAGCATCTGCACGAAGTTGGTCAGCACGGTTGGGTTCTCGAACGGGTGCGCCGAGTTGGCGCCGAAGAAGCCGCCGCCGTTGGTGCCGAGCATCTTGATCGCTTCCTGCGAGGCCACTGGCCCCATCGGCAGCGTCTGCTGCGCACCTTCGAGCGTGGTGACGTGCAGGTAAGGCAGGAAGTTTTGCAGCGTGCCCTGGCTGACGAAGAACAGGGCGATCAGCAGCGCGATCGGCAGCAGCACATACAGCGTGATGCGGAACAGATCGGCCCAGGCGTTGCCGACGGTCTTGCCGGCGCGGCGGGTAAAGGCGCGGATCAGCGCAAAGGCCACGGCGATGCCGGTGGAGGCGGAGACGAAGTTCTGCACCGCCAGCCCGGCCATCTGGCTGAAATAGCTGAGAGCGCTTTCACCGCTGTAGGCCTGCCAGTTGGTGTTGGTGACGAAGCTGACGGCGGTGTTGAGCGCCAGATCCCAGGAGAGGCCCGGGAAGCCTTGCGGGTTGAGCGGCAGCGAGCCCTGCGTCATCAGCAGGGCGAACAGCAACGCCAGGCCGAGCAGGTTGAACGCCAGGATCGCCAGCGCGTACTGCCACCAGTTCATCTCGGTGGCGCGGATGCCGCAGGCGCGCCAGACGCCGGCTTCCACCCCGCGCAGCGTAGGCAGCGGCTCACCTTCGATCAGGCGCGCCATAAAGCCGCCCAGCGGCCGGGCCAGCAGCAGAAGCACCAGCAGGAAACTGGCGATCAGTAAAAAGGCTGAAGCCGCCATCAGAAATCCTCCGCGTTAAACAGGGCGTAGACCAGATAGGCCAACAGCAGCAGGACCAACAGCGCACCACCAATAACGCTGAAACTCACGGGACACCTCCAGAGGTGTTGTTTTTGATAGAGGCAGTGTAGGGAGCGGGGTAGAAAGAAGATGAAAAAATCGCGCGGGCGGGTGTAAAAAAAGTATAAAAATGGCTGAAATTTCAGCGGAAATTGAGCATTTCAAGCAGCAGGTTGGCGGCGAGATTGCGCCTGATGAGTGAATAAGCAAGGGCAGAGGCGTGGAAGCAGGAACCGGATAATAACCACAATGTAACCCATGATAAGTTAAAAATTAACCTGACTGTAACAAAATTACGAATCGCTGCGGTGATTAGCGATTTTTTGTGCGATTTAGTGGTCGGATGAGTAGTAAACTTTCATCAAGTGCGCTAAAATTTTGCTCAGTTACCAAATTACCGATTGTTCATTTGATACGCCCACGCCGTTTTCCCTGACAAATCAACGGCAGGCGTTTTTAAGGAGGTTCGCATGTCTACGACCTATCACGCTTATTCACTGCATCGGATTCTCCTGCGCCGCAGCGCAGTGGTTATCGCGGGCATTTTGGCCCTGCCGGTGATGCTGTTCCGCAGCGATCGCGGGCGTTTTTACAGCTACCTGCACCGCGTCTGGTCAAAAACCAGCGATAAGCCGGTCTGGCTGCAGCAGGCGGAACTGGCGTCCTGCGATTTCTACTGAGTCGCTGCCGATTCACGAAAAAACCCTCGCCCTGTGGCGGGGGTTTTTTTATGCCTCTGGCCACCCCTATCAAGCGCAAGGTCGTATTTGGCAAGCCATTCTTCTACACTTTCCTCATCGGTCAACAACATGGGAGAGCGGTATGAGCGACAAGATCCCTATCGGCATCAGCGCCTGTTTACTGGGCGACGCGGTGCGTTTCGACGGTGGCCACAAGCGGCTGGCTTTTGCGGTGGAACAGTTGGCGCCCTATGTGCGCTTTGAGCCCGTTTGCCCGGAAATGGCGATCGGCCTGCCCACGCCGCGCCCGGCGCTGCGCCTGGTGAAACAGGCGCAGCCGTGGCCGGCGATGCGCTACAGCAACGACGCCGGCGTGGATCTGACCGAGGAGATGCGCAGTTTCTCCGCGCAGCGCGTGGCCGCGTTGCAGCACCTGTGCGGCTATATCGTCTGCGCCAAGTCGCCGAGCTGCGGCCTGGAACGGGTGCGGGTCTACAGCGAGAACGGCAAGGACTCGCGTAAAAACGGCGTTGGGCTGTTTACCGCCGAGCTGCTGCGTCAGATGCCGTGGCTGCCGGTGGAAGAAGATGGACGATTGCAGGATGCGGCGCTGCGGGAAAACTTTATCGAGCGAGTGTACGCGCTGTATGAGTTGAACATGCTGTGGCGTCAGGGGCTGACCCGCGGCGGGCTGATCGCGTTTCACAGCCGCTACAAGCTGTCGCTGCTGGCGCATTCGCAGCCGGCGTACCGCGAGCTGGGGCGCTTCGTCGCCGATATTCACTGTTGGGACTCGCTGGAGGCCTTCGCCGTGGAATACCGCAGCCGCCTGATGGCGCTGTTGGCGCACAAAGCGACGCGGCGCAACCACACCAACGTGTTAATGCACGTGCAGGGCTACTTCCGTCGTCAGCTTAGCGCGGCGCAGCGCCAGGAGCTGGCGCACCTGATCGATCGCTACCGGCAGGGCATGCAGCCGCTGCTGGCGCCGATCGCGCTGCTCAAGCATTACATGGCGGAATACCCCGATCGCTATCTGGCGGAACAACGCTATTTCGAACCTTACCCGGAGGCGCTGCGTTTGCGTTACGGCCATTGATTGACAAGGAGTTTTATGACCACGCATCTGGTCTGGTTGCGTAACGATCTGCGTATCACCGACAACAAAGCCCTGCACGCCGCCTGCAGCGATCCGAAAGCCCGGGTGCTGGCGGTGTTTATCGCCACACCGGAGCAGTGGCGGCAACATGAGATGGCGCCGCGGCAGGCGGCGCTGATCCACGCCAGCCTGCAGGCGGTGCAACAGGCGCTGGCGCAAAAGGGCATTGCGCTGCATTGCCATGCCTGTGCGGACTTTGCCGCGTCGATCGACTGGCTGGCGGACTATTGCGAGCGAGAGCAGGTAGATGCGCTGTTTTACAACCGCCAGTATGAACTGAATGAACGGCGCCGCGATGAGCAGTTGGAACAGCGATTGAGCGACCGGGTAACGTGCCACGGTTTTGATGACAGCCTGCTGTTGCCGCCGGGCAGCGTGCTCACCGGCGGCGGCGAGATGTACAAGGTTTATACGCCGTTTCGCAACGCCTTTATTCAGCGCCTGACCGAGTCCGACGTGAGCTGCCTGCCGGCGCCGAAGATCCGTGCCGATGGCGCGTTGCCTGCGCCTGAGGCGCCGGCGGCGTTCGATTATCCCGCGGCGGAAATTGGGGATGACTATCCCGCCGGCGAGGAGGCCGCGCTGCAGCGGCTGCGCGCCTTTTGTCGTGAGCAGGTGCAGGATTACCTTCGGCAGCGCGATCTGCCCGCCATCGCCGGCACCAGCAGCCTGTCGCCCTATCTGGCGATCGGTGCGCTGTCGCCGCGCCAGTGCTTCAACCGCCTGCGCGCCGAATGCCCGCAGCTGCTGGAAGATCGCGAGAGCGGCGCTTTCGCCTGGCTGAACGAGCTGATTTGGCGCGAGTTCTACCGTCATCTGCTGGTGGCTTATCCCGCGTTGTGCCGCTATCGGCCATTTATCGCCTGGACGGACAAGGTGCGCTGGTGCGATGACGCGGCGAAGCTGCAGGCCTGGCAGCGGGGCGAAACCGGTTATCCGATCGTCGATGCCGCCATGCGCCAACTGAATGCCACCGGCTGGATGCACAACCGGCTGCGCATGATCAGCGCCAGTTTTCTGGTGAAAGATCTGCTGATCGACTGGCGCGCCGGGGAGCGCTATTTCATGTCGCAACTGCTGGACGGGGATCTGGCGGCCAACAACGGCGGCTGGCAGTGGGCGGCCTCCACCGGCACCGACGCCGCGCCGTATTTCCGCATCTTCAACCCGACCACCCAGGGTGAACGTTTTGATCCACAAGGCACTTTTATCCGTAAATGGTTGCCGGAACTGGCGGATGTGCCCGACAATGACATCCATCATCCCCATCGCTGGGCGGAAAAGCAGCGATGCACGCTGAACTACCCGCTGCCGATCGTCGATCACAAACAAGCCCGCATGGAGACGTTGGCGGCGTTCGAGGCGGCGAAACGGGGAGAGTCTTGAGGCAACTGCAAGGAGCGACGCAATGATGAAAAAGGTGCTGGCCCTGTGCCTGAGCGGCTATTCGGCGCTGGCGATAGCCGGCTTTGACGTGGTGGCGCTGGGCGTCGACGGCGGCGTTAGCGACGGCAACCTGACCTCTTATCTGATCCGCAGCGATAATCAGCCGCAGTATGTGGCGCTGGACGCCGGTTCACTGCTGCCGGGCATCGCCAAAGGGCTGGAGAAGGGCAGCTTCCCGCAGGTGACGTCAGAGCTGGCCGCGCCTTACACGCCACAGGGCTATGTGTTCCGGCAGTTGATCGGCAGTTACTTTATCAGCCATGGCCATCTGGACCACGTGGCGGGGCTGATCGTCGGCTCGCCCGAGGACAATAAAAAAACCGTTTACGCCCAGGCGGACACCGTGCTGACCCTGCGTAATCACTACTTCAACTGGAAGGCCTGGCCGAACTTTACCGACGCCGGCAACGGTTCGCGGCTGGGCACTTACCGGCTGCAAACGGTGCGGCCGCAGCAGCGCTTTACCCTCGGCCTGACCGGGTTGACCGGCGTGATGTACCCGCTTAGCCACGATCGCTACCCGTCGTCGATGCTGCTGATTTCCAACGGCAGCGAGTTCTTCGCCTACTTCGGCGATACCGGGCCGGATAAGGTGGAGCAATCACGCGATCTCGATACCGTCTGGCGCACGCTGGGGCCGCTTGTCGAGCAGAAAAAGCTCAAAGGCATGATTATCGAAACCTCGTACCCCAATGGGATGGAGGATAAACATCTGTACGGCCATTTGACGCCGGCCTGGCTGCTGAAGGAGTTGAAGAACCTGACGCAGTACAGCGGCGGTGAAGGTTCGCTGAACGGTCTGCCGGTGGTGATCAGCCACATCAAGCCCAGCCTGAAGCAGGGCGAAGACACGCGCGCCGCCATTGCGCAGCAGCTGGCGCAGGGCAACGATCTGGGCGTGAAATTCATCCTGATGGCGCAGGGCGACCGGCAGACATTTTGACTATGAAGAGAGAAGAGAATGCGTAACCTCGATCTGGAACAACTGATCAATACGGAACTGAACGCCGCGGCGTTTCAGGACTACGCCCCTAACGGATTGCAGGTAGAAGGCCGCCCGCACGTGCAGCGCATCGTGACCGGCGTCACCGCCTGTCAGGCGCTGCTGGATGCCGCGGTGGCGCATCAGGCCGACGCGATTATCGTGCACCACGGCTATTTCTGGAAAAATGAGGCGCCGGCGGTGCGCGGCATGAAGCGCAATCGTCTGAAAACGCTGTTGACTCACGATATTAACCTGTACGGCTACCACCTGCCGCTGGACGCGCATCCGGTGCTGGGTAACAACGCGCAGCTGGCGCAGGCGCTGGGCATTCGGGTGATTGGCGACGTCGAGCCGCTGGTGCCACACGGCGAATTTGAACAGCCGCTGACCGGCGAGGCGCTGCAGCAGCGTATCGAAAGCCGGCTGGGGCGCGCGGTGCTGCACTGCGGCGATAACGCGCCTGAGCACATTCGCCGGGTGGCCTGGTGCACCGGCGGTGGCCAGGGCTTTATCGACAGCGCGGCGCGCTTCGGCGTCGATGCGTTCATCAGCGGTGAAGTGTCTGAGCAGACCATTCATAGCGCGCGCGAAATGGGCGTGCATTTCTTCGCCGCCGGTCACCATGCGACCGAGCGCGGTGGCGTGAAAGCGTTGGGGGACTGGCTGGCCCAGCACCACGGCTTTGATGTGACCTTTATCGATATCCCGAATCCCGCCTGATTTTTTTCTTCCCCGGATCCAGCCCGGCCTGTGTGCCGGCTGAATCCTTTTACCGCGCTATTTCCTTATTTTCCTTATGGTTGCGTTCTATTGACAGCCGGGGCCGCGTCACGCATAACTGGTGTGTTTTTCATCGCGATAATAATAAGGAGAATAAGGGTGCAACAAGCACGTTATTACCTGTTGGGTGAAAGAGCGGTAGTGCTTGAACTGTCGCCGCCGGTGACGTTACCGAGCCAGCAGCGCATCTGGGCGCTGGCGGAAAAGCTGAATCACCACCCCGACGTGCGGGAAGTGGTGCCGGGGATGAACAACCTGACGCTGTTGCTGCATACGCCGCAGGCCGACGCCGAAGCGATGCTTGCGTTGCTGCAGCAGGGCTGGGAAAGCAAAGAGCGCCTGACGCCGGAGTCGCGCCAGGTGGATATTCCGGTGGTCTACGGCGGGGAGCAAGGCCCCGATCTGGATGACGTGGCGCGCCATACCGGCATGACCCCGCGGCAGGTGGTGGAATGCCACGCGGCGGCGGCCTATGTGGTCTATTTCCTCGGTTTTCAGCCGGGCTTCTCCTATTTGGGCGGCATGCCGGAAAAATTGGCGACGCCGCGCCGCGCCGAACCGCGTCTGGCGGTGGCGGCCGGCTCCGTCGGCATCGGCGGCGGCCAGACCGGCATCTATCCGCTGGTGACACCCGGCGGCTGGCAACTGATTGGCCGCACGCCGCTGGCGTTGTTCAATCCGCATGAAATGCCGCCGACGCTGCTGCGCCCGGGCGATAGCGTGCGCTTCGTGCCGCAGAAGGAGGGCGTATGCTGATTATTCTGCGTGCCGGCATCTATACCACGGTGCAGGATTTGGGCCGCGAGGGATTCCGCCGCCTGGGCATCAGCACCGGCGGGGCGTTGGATCAACCGGCGCTGAAGATCGCCAACCTGCTGGTGGGCAACGCGCCGGAGGCCGCCGGGCTGGAGATCACGCTCGGCCAGTTCAGCGCCGAGTTTACCCGCTCTGGCTGGATTGCCCTGACCGGCGCCGGCTGCGACGCGCAGCTGGACGGCAAGCCGCTGTGGACCGGCTGGCGCTACCCGGTGAAAAAGGGGCAGCGGCTGGCGCTGGGCACGCCGAAACGCGGCATGCGCAGCTACCTGGCGATCTCGGGCGGTATCGCCGTGCCGGAAATGCTGGGCTCGTGCAGCACCGACATGAAAGCCGCCTTTGGCGGCCACGAAGGCCGTAACCTGAAGGACGGCGATCGGCTGCCGCTGGGCAAATCAGCCGCTCAACCGCAACATCGCTGCGGCGTGAAACAGCTGCTGTTCACCAACCGCATCCGCGCGCTGCCGGGGCCGGAGTACGCCGAATTCAGCGAAGAGGCGCAGGATACGTTTTGGCGCACCGCCTGGCAGCTCAGTCCGCAGAGCAACCGCATGGGCTACCGCCTGCACGGCGGTACGCCGCTGGAGCGCACCACCGACCGCGAGATGCTGTCGCATGGCCTGATGCCCGGCGTGGTGCAGGTGCCGCATAACGGCCAGCCGATCGTGCTGATGGCCGATGCGCAAACCACCGGCGGTTACCCGCGTATCGCCTGCGTGATCGAAGCCGATCTCTACCACTTGGCGCAGATCCGTCTCGGCGAACCGATCCACTTCGTTCTCTGCTCACTGACGGAGGCGCAGCGCGCCAAAGCCGAGCAGGATCTCTTCCTTCGACAGATTGCCTGGGGGTTACATGATCGTTGATTTGAACGCCGATCTCGGCGAAGGCTGCGCCAACGATCAGGCGCTGTTGCAATTGGTGAGCTCGGCCAACATCGCCTGCGGCTTCCACGCCGGCGATGCGCAGACCATGCGTCAATCGGTGCGCTGGGCATTGCAGTACGGCGTGGCGATCGGCGCCCATCCGAGTTTTCCCGATCGGGAGAACTTCGGCCGCACCCGCATGCAGCTGCCGCCGGAAACGGTGTACGCGCAGGTGGTGTATCAGCTCGGAGCGCTGGCGGCGATCGCCCGCGCTGAGGGGGGAGTGATGGTACATGTTAAGCCGCATGGCATGCTGTATAACCAGGCGGCGGTTGAACCGGCGCTGGCGGAAGCGATCGCCCGGGCGGTGCAGGCGGTCGATCCGGCGCTGCGGCTGGTGGGGCTGGCCGGCAGCGAGCTGATCCGCGCCGGGCAACGGCTCGGTCTGACCACCCGGCAGGAGGTGTTCGCCGATCGCGGTTATCAGGCCGACGGCACGCTGGTGCCGCGCGGTTTGCCGGGGGCATTGATCGAGGATGACGAACAGGCGCTGGCGCAAACGCTGGAGATGGTGCGCCATCACCGGGTGCGCAGCGTGGATGGCGTCTGGGCCGCCGTTCAGGCGGAAACTGTCTGCCTGCACGGGGACGGCGAGCATGCGCTGGCGTATGCGCGCAAGCTGCGGGACAGTTTTGTTCAACAGGGTATTCGCGTCAGCGCGGAGCAATAAAGCCGTAAAGCAAGACACAACATCACAAGCAAAAAACTATTAGAAAATATCGAGGGAAGACTATGGAACAGGCTGTGAATCTCTGGCCACTGATCGGCATCGCCGCCATCGTGGTCGGGTTTGTATTGCGTTTCAACCCGGTGCTGGTGGTGATCGCCGCCGGTATCATCACCGGTTTGGCGGCGCTGATGCCGCTGGACGTCATTCTGGAAAAGCTCGGCGAGGGCTTTCTCAACACCCGCAACCTGCCGCTGATCCTGCTGCTGCCGCTGGCGGTGATCGGCCTGCTGGAGCGCCACGGGCTGAAAGAGCGGGCGCAGGCGTGGATCGCCAAGATCAAAAGCGCCACCGCCGGCCGTTTGCTGATCGTGTACCTGTTCGTGCGCGAGATCACCGCGGCGATGGGGCTGACCAGCCTGGGCGGGCACCCGCAAATGGTGCGGCCGCTGCTGGCGCCGATGGCGGAAGGGGCAACGGAAAACCGCTATGGCGAACTGCCGGAGCGTACGCGCCACCGCCTGCGCGCCATGTCGGCCGCGACCGACAACGTCGGGCTGTTCTTCGGTGAGGATATCTTCGTGGCCTTCGGCGCGATCATCTTCATGCATAACTTTATGCTGGAGTCCGGCGGCATTCAGACCGAGCCGCTGCATATCGCGCTGTGGGGCATTCCGACCGCCATTTTCGCTTTCCTGATCCACGCGTTCCGGCTGTATCGGATGGATAAGCAGCTGAGCGCCGAGCTGGCGCAGCTGAATCAGGCGGCGCTGCAGGCGAAGGGGGAGGCGCGATGAACTTCCAGCAACAATATCTCTACTGGCTGGCCGGCGCGGTGCTGCTGATTGTGGCGGTGATGTCCTTCCGCGATCGCGCCAACCCGCGCCGCATCACCACCGGGCTGTTTTGGGGGCTGTACGGCCTGGTATTCCTGGTCGGCGACTGGACTTACCGCCTGCTGGGCGACGTACTGGGCGAGGGCAGCAACGAAAAACGCATGCTGCACATCATCGTTGGCGCGGTGGTGGTGGTGATGGCCCTGATTGCCGGCTTCGGCGGCGTGCGCCTCGGCAGCTATCACCAGCGGACGCCGCAGGAACGCGAGGCCAGCGCTAAGCGCCTGGGCAACAAGCTGTTTATCCCCGCGCTGGCGATCCCGGTGGTGACGGTGATCGGCGTGCTGCTGTTCAACAACGTGCCGGCGTTGCAGAGCGCGGTATTCGGCAGCGGTAACCACGCGACGCTGATCACCCTGTTCTCGATGACCGTCGGCTGCCTGATCGGTCTGGCGATCGCCGTGAAAATGACCCATGAGAAGGCCCTGCAGCCAATACAGGAAGCGCGGCGCCTGCTGGATTCGATCGGCTGGGCATTCATTCTGCCGCAGATCCTCGCCACGCTGGGGCTGCTGTTTACCGTCGCCGGCGTCGGCACTGCGATCTCGCATCTGACCCAGGAGTATCTGGCGGTCGATAACCGCTTTATCGCCGTGGCGGTCTACGCTATCGGTATGGCGGTGCTGACCATGGTGATGGGCAACGCCTTCGCCGCTTTCCCGATCGTTACCGCCGGCATAGGCATTCCGATCCTGGTATTGCAGCATGGCGGCAACCCGGCGGTGATGGCGGCGATCGGTATGTTCTCCGGCTATTGCGGCACCCTGATGACGCCGATGGCGGCGAACTTCAACATCGTGCCGGCGGCGCTGCTGGAGTTGCCGGACAAGAATGCGGTGATCAAGGCGCAGGTGCCGACCGGCGTGCTGTTGCTGTTGGTTAACGTGTTCCTGCTGTATTTCCTGATGTTCCTGTAGGAGTAAGGATGCAAAAAGTATTGATTACCGGCTTTGAGCCGTTTGGCGGAGAACGCCTTAACCCCTCCTGGGAAGTGGTGAAGCAGCTCAATGATATGGAGCTGGTCGGCACGCGCATCGTGGCGCGCCAGCTGCCGTGCGTGTTCGGCGCGGCGCTGGAGGCGCTCAATGCGGCGATCGATGAGGTGCAGCCGGTGATGGTGCTGGCTATCGGCCAGGCCGGCGGCCGCACCGATATCACGATTGAACGGGTGGCGATCAACGTCGACGATGCGCGCATTCCCGACAATCAGGGGCAGCAGCCGGTGGACGAGCCGATCGTCGCCGGCGGCCCGGCGGCCTATTTCAGCACCTTGCCGATCAAGGCGATGGTCAGTTCGATGCGCGAGGCCGGCATTCCGGCCGCCGTTTCGCAGACTGCCGGCACCTACGTGTGCAACCATGTGATGTATGGGCTGCTGCACCGTTTGAGCGGCCAGCGTGAGGTGAAGGGCGGCTTTATCCATATTCCGTACCTGCCGGAACAGGCGGCGGCCCACCCCGGTGCGCCGAGCATGGCGGCTTCGACGGTGCTGTTTGCGCTGGAGCTGGCCGTTTCCATTGCTTTGCAGGTGGAACACGATCTGAAAGTGGTGGGCGGCGCGACGCATTAATCAAGAGAATCCCCGGCGCATCGGGCTGCGCCGGGTCTACGCAAGGAGTGGTCTATGCCGGAAGGACCGGAGATTCGCCGGGCGGCGGACAAACTGACGGCGGCGGTGATCGATCAGCCGTTGACCGCCGTCGATTTCGCTTTTCCTCAGTTGAAACACTATCGCCAGCGTCTGATCGGCGAGCGTATCGTCGCCATCGAGCCGCGCGGCAAGGCGCTGCTGACCCATTTCTCCAATGGGCTGACGATGTACAGCCATAACCAACTGTATGGCGTGTGGAAAGTGGCGGCGGCAGGAGAGACGCCGGAGACCAAACGCGATCTGCGGGTGCGGCTGGAAACCGCCCGCAGCGCGATATTGCTCTACAGCGCTTCCGACATTACCGTCGGGCCGCGCGAGGAAATAGAACAACACCCGTTTTTGCAACGCATCGGCCCTGACGTGTTGGACATGTCGCTGACGGTAGACGAGGTGGCGGAGCGGTTGCTGACGCCGCGTTTCCGTCGCAGGCAGCTGGGCGGCATGCTGCTCGACCAGGCGTTTCTTGCCGGATTGGGCAATTATCTGCGTGCCGAAATCCTGTGGCAGGCCGAACTGGCGCCGCAGCATAAACCGCAGGATCTGACGCCAGAGGCGCTGCGCCGTCTGGCGGAGGCGTTGCTGGCAGTGCCGCGCCTTTCCTACCAGACGCGCGGGCAGGCGGATGACAACCGGCATCACGGCGCGCTGTTTCGCTTCAAGGTATTTCATCGCAGCGGTGAGCCTTGCGAACGCTGCGGCGCGATGATTGTGCGCACCGAGCTGTCATCGCGGCCGTTTTATTGGTGCCCGGGTTGCCAGAAATAACCAAAAAAAACGCCGCCCGAAGGGGCGGCGCTGTGCGGTTTCAGCCAGGAAAGCGGCTTACTTGTTTTTCAGCTGGGATTTGAAATCACGCTCGGCATAGCCGGTGTACAGCTGACGCGGACGGGCAATTTTGATGCCTTCGTCGTGCATTTCGTTCCAGTGGGCGATCCAGCCGATGGTGCGTGCGATGGCGAAGATCACGGTGAACATGGAAGAAGGAATGCCCATCGCCTTCAGGATGATGCCTGAGTAGAAGTCGACGTTCGGGTACAGTTTCTTCTCGATGAAGTACGGGTCGTTCAGCGCGATGTGTTCCAGCTCCATCGCGACCTGCAGCAGGTTGTCGTCCTTCTTGTTCAGCTCTTTCAGCACTTCGTGACAGGTTTCGCGCATCACGGTGGCGCGCGGATCGTAGTTCTTGTACACGCGGTGGCCGAAGCCCATCAGGCGGAAGGAGTCGTTCTTGTCCTTGGCGCGCTTGATGAACTCTGGAATGTGCTCGACGGTCTTGATCTCTTCCAGCATTTTCAGCGCCGCTTCGTTGGCGCCGCCGTGTGCCGGCCCCCACAGGGAGGCGATACCGGCCGCGATGCAGGCGAACGGGTTGGCGCCGGAAGAGCCGGCGGTGCGCACGGTCGAGGTAGAGGCGTTCTGCTCATGGTCGGCGTGCAGGATCAGGATGCGGTCCATGGCGCGTTCCAGCACCGGGTTCACCACGTACTCTTCGCACGGGGTGGCGAACATCATGTGCAGGAAGTTGCCGGCATAGGACAGATCGTTGCGCGGGTAAACGAACGGCTGGCCCAGGGAGTATTTGTAGCACATCGCGGCCACGGTCGGCATTTTGGACAGCAGACGGAACGCGGTGATTTCGCGGTGACGTTCGTTGTTGACGTCCAGCGCATCGTGGTAGAACGCCGCCAGCGCACCGGTCACGCCGCACAGCACCGCCATCGGGTGCGAGTCGCGACGGAAGCCACGGAACAGATGGGTGATCTGGTCGTGGATCATGGTGTGACGGGTTACGGTCGTCTTGAAGGTTTCGAACTCTTCCGGCGTTGGGGTCTCGCCGTACAGCAGGATGTAGCACACTTCCAGGTAGGAAGATTCTTTCGCCAGCTGCTCGATAGGGAAGCCGCGGTGCAGCAGCACGCCTTTGTCGCCGTCGATGAAGGTAATCTTGGATTCGCAAGAAGCGGTGGAGGTAAAGCCGGGATCAAATGTGAAATAACCTTTGGAACCCAGAGCGCGGACATCGAGGACATCAGGGCCCAGTGTCGGTGTCAATACGCCCAGTTCGATCGGAGCTTCGCTGTCGTTAATGGTTAGCGTCGCTTTCTTATCAGTCATTTACTGTCTCCTTAGCGCCTTATTTTAAAAAACCACTAACAACTGAAATACCTTAAATCTCTGCAGGTTGCCCGCAAAAAATGGTGCGGACGCTAACTCTGTGAGCGACTGCGCAACTGTGCGCGGGTAGGGTACAGAGTGCTGACCAGGCGAACGAGACGGGTGACCAGTTGTTAACGATTCAGAGTAATTCGTTATAGTCTGTTAATCTTACCTATGAGCTGTTCGAAGAGATGTGAACCTATCCCAATAATCTGTTTTTATGTGCTTTATTTGCTTTTGACGCCGGCAAACTCGAGCGGGAAACAACGTCTATTGGGATAGGTTCGCCAAATACACTGTTGCATAACTCGAACCCGGGAGGAAGTGTATCTGCTGACCCATAGCGCATCATAGGACCGTTTGTGCCCCTATATGTAATGGAAATGTTGATCTCTTGTCAAATCAGATAATTAATTTTGCACTAATTGTGAAATCCGTGATCTGAATCACTGTTCGGGGGAAATGTTATCAAAGCGGTTGTATGAGAATTGTAATCAGAATGTGATCCTCCTATACTGCCGCCAGGTCTCCGGATTACCCTGAAGTAGGAGCACCCAGCGTTATAAATGCGCGCCGTTTGAGCACAGAGGATGTTGATGTTTGAGCGCGTGACGTGTAAGGGTTTTAGGCTCTTAACGCTGTCTGATCCCCGCCCAGGCCCGGAGGAAGGAAAATAATAAGAGCTGTGTGGGCAAATACGTGAAAAAACAACGACCTGTCAACTTGGATCTGCAAACGATCCGGTTCCCCGTAACTGCGATAGCGTCTATCTTACACCGAGTCTCTGGCGTAATTACCTTCGTTGCCGTGGGTATCCTCCTCTGGCTGCTGGGCCTGTCACTCTCTTCCCAAGAGGGGTTCCTGCAGGCGGCCGCCATCATGAATAGCTTCATCGTCAAATTCATATTCTGGGGCATCCTCACGGCGCTGGCCTATCACATTTGCGGTGGCATCCGTCACTTGTTAATGGATTTTGGCTACATCGAAGAGAGTTTGGCCGCCGGTACCCGTTCCGCCCAGGTGGCGATCGGTCTGACCGTCGTGCTGTCAGTTCTGGCTGGAGTCCTCGTATGGTAAACAACGTTTCTGCATTAGGGCGCAACGGCGTGCACGATTGGCTGCTGCTGCGTGCTTCCGCGATCATCATCACCCTGTACGTCCTGTATATCCTGGGCTTTTTCGTCACGGCTCCGGAACTCACTTATGACATTTGGCGCGGTTTCTTCGCCACTTCCATTACGAAAGTGTTCACTCTGCTGACCTTGCTGTCGATTCTGGTGCACGCCTGGATCGGGCTGTGGCAGGTGCTGACGGACTACGTCAAGCCGCTGGCGGTTCGCCTGGTGTTGCAGCTGGCTGTCGTGGTCGCGTTGCTGGTCTATTTACTGTACGGAACAATCGTAGTGTGGGGTGCTTAAATGAAACTGCCAGTCAGAGAGTTTGATGCCGTCGTAATCGGCGCCGGCGGTGCGGGCATGCGTGCCGCGCTGCAAATTTCCCAAGCGGGCTCGACCTGTGCCCTGCTGTCCAAAGTTTTCCCGACCCGTTCCCATACCGTGTCTGCACAGGGCGGCATTACCGTCGCGCTGGGCAACAGCCACGAGGACAACTGGGAATGGCATATGTACGACACGGTGAAAGGGTCCGACTATATCGGTGACCAGGACGCCATCGAATATATGTGTAAAACCGGCCCGGAAGCAATTCTGGAACTGGAACACATGGGCCTGCCGTTCTCTCGTCTGGACGACGGCCGCATTTATCAGCGCCCGTTCGGCGGTCAGTCGCTGAACTTCGGCGGCGAGCAGGCGGCGCGTACCGCAGCTGCAGCCGACCGTACCGGTCACGCGCTGTTGCACACCCTGTACCAACAGAACCTGAAAAACCACACCACCATCTTCTCCGAGTGGTATGCGCTCGATCTGGTGAAAAACCAGGATGGCGCGGTGGTCGGCACCACGGCTATCTGCATCGAAACCGGTGAAGTGGTTTACTTCAAAGCCAAGGCCACCGTGCTGGCGACCGGCGGCGCAGGCCGTATTTATCAGTCCACCACCAATGCCCACATCAACACCGGCGACGGTGTCGGCATGGCGCTGCGCGCTGGCGTGCCGGTGCAGGACATGGAAATGTGGCAGTTCCACCCGACCGGCATCGCTGGCGCGGGCGTACTGGTGACTGAAGGCTGCCGCGGCGAAGGCGGTTACCTGCTGAACAAACACGGCGAGCGCTTCATGGAGCGTTATGCGCCGAATGCCAAAGATCTGGCGGGCCGCGACGTGGTTGCCCGTTCGATCATGATCGAAATCCGCGAAGGCCGCGGTTGCGACGGTCCTTGGGGCCCGCACGCCAAGCTGAAGCTGGATCACCTGGGCAAAGAGGTACTGGAATCCCGTCTGCCGGGCATTCTGGAGCTGTCCCGCACCTTCGCGCACGTCGATCCGGTGAAAGAGCCGATCCCGGTTATCCCAACCTGTCACTATATGATGGGCGGCATTCCGACCAAGGTGACCGGCCAGGCGCTGACCGTGAACGAGAAGGGTGAAGACGTGGTGATCCCGGGGCTGTTCGCCGTGGGCGAAATCGCCTGCGTATCGGTGCACGGCGCCAACCGCCTGGGCGGCAACTCGCTGCTCGACCTGGTGGTGTTCGGCCGTTCCGCCGGCATGCACCTGCAGGAATCGCTGGAAGAGCAGGGCGTGAGCCGTGACGCCAGCGACTCCGACGTGGAAGCCTCGTTGGACCGTCTGAACCGTTGGAACAACACCCGTTCCGGTGAAGACCCGGTCGAAATTCGCAAAGCGCTGCAGTCTTGCATGCAGCACAACTTCTCGGTATTCCGTGAAGGCGATGCGATGGCCAAGGGCCTGGAAGAACTGAAAGTGATCCGTGAACGTCTGAAGAACGCACGCCTGGACGATACCTCCAGCGAGTTCAACACCCAGCGCATCGAGTGCCTGGAGTTGGATAACCTGATGGAGACCGCGTATTCCACCGCCGTGTCGGCCAACTTCCGTACCGAGAGCCGTGGCGCGCACAGCCGCTTCGACTACCCGGAACGCGATGACGCCAACTGGCTGTGCCATTCGCTGTATCTGCCGCAATCGGAAAGCATGACGCGTCGTGAAGTGAACATGCAACCGAAGCTGCGCCCGGCATTCCCGCCGAAAGTGCGTTCTTACTAATTGCGGAGATCGACAGATGAAACTCGAATTTTCCATTTATCGCTACAACCCGGATGTCGATGACGCGCCGCACATGCAGGATTACACCCTGGAAGCGGAAGAAGGTCGCGACATGATGCTGCTGGATGCGTTGATCCAGTTGAAAGAAAAAGACCCGACCCTGTCGTTCCGTCGCTCATGCCGTGAAGGCGTATGCGGTTCCGATGGCCTGAACATGAACGGTAAAAACGGCCTGGCGTGCATCACCCCGATTTCGTCGCTGCGCAAAGGCAACGGCAAGATCGTGATCCGTCCGCTGCCGGGCCTGCCGGTGGTGCGCGATCTGGTGGTGGATATGGGCCAGTTCTATACCCAGTATGAAAAGATCAAGCCATACCTGCTGAACGACGGCAAGAACCCGCCGGCGCGCGAGCACCTGCAGTCGCCGGACCAACGCGCCAAGCTGGACGGTCTGTACGAGTGCATCCTGTGCGCCTGTTGCTCGACCTCTTGCCCATCGTTCTGGTGGAACCCGGACAAGTTCATTGGCCCAGCCGGTCTGTTGGCGGCGTATCGCTTCCTGATCGACAGCCGTGACACGGAAACGCAAGAACGTTTAGATGATCTGGACGACGCTTTTAGTGTTTTCCGCTGCCATAGCATTATGAATTGTGTCAGTGTATGTCCTAAAGGCTTGAACCCGACGCGTGCGATCGGGCATATCAAGTCCATGCTGCTGCAACGCGGCGCATAAACGGAATGAGATGCTGCGCCGGGCTCTTTTCCGGCGCACATCCCATAGGGGAGGGAACCTCTAAAAACTGACCCGCGGCTGCGGCGCTATGCAGCCTGGTTCTTCCGCCGGTTTTTAGAGGTTCCTTGTAAGGGACCGCAAGGTCCATAACAGAACGTATCGGGCCGTCATGGCCGCAAGTACGTCGAGTGAACCGTTTTACGGCAAACCGTATTCATCACGGTAATTATGTTAACCACGGCGAAAACTAAAGCTTCAAAGCTTAAGGGATCATGATGCAGAACGGCGCAATGAAGGCCTGGCTGGATTCCTCCTATCTGGCGGGCGCGAACCAGTCTTACATAGAACAGCTCTATGAAGACTTCTTAACCGATCCGGGTTCCGTTGAAGATAGCTGGCGTTCCATTTTTCAACAGCTACCAACCGCGGGTGTCAAACCCGATCAGCTTCACTCTCAAACGCGCGATTACTTCCGCCGCCTGGCGAAAGACTCCGCGCGCTACAATACCACCATCACCGATCCGGAAACCGACGCCAAACAGGTCAAGGTACTGCAGCTGATCAACGCCTTCCGCTTCCGCGGGCATCAGCATGCCAACCTCGATCCGCTCGGCCTGTGGCAGCGCGAGCAAGTTCCTGACCTTGATCCCGCTTACCACAACCTGACCGAAGCCGATTTCCAGGAAACCTTCAACGTGGGCTCTTTCGCCATCGGCAAAGAAACCATGAAGCTGGGCGATCTGTACGCCGCGCTGAAGCAGACCTATTGCGGGTCGATCGGTGCTGAGTACATGCATATCACCAACACCGAAGAGAAACGCTGGATCCAGCAGCGCATCGAATCGGTGGTGGGGCGCGCCAGCTTTACCGCCGACGAAAAACGCCGTTTCCTGAACGAGCTGACTGCGGCGGAAGGCCTGGAACGCTACCTGGGCGCCAAATTCCCGGGCGCCAAACGCTTCTCGCTGGAAGGCGGCGACGCGTTGGTGCCGATGCTGAAAGAGATGGTGCGCCACGCCGGTAAGAACGGCACGCGCGAAGTGGTGTTGGGCATGGCCCACCGCGGCCGTCTGAACGTGCTGATCAACGTGCTGGGCAAAAAGCCGGCCGATCTGTTCGACGAATTCGCCGGTAAGCATAAAGAACACCTCGGCACCGGTGACGTGAAATATCACCAGGGCTTCTCTTCCGACGTGGAAACCGAAGGCGGCATGGTTCACCTGGCGCTGGCGTTCAACCCGTCGCACCTGGAGATCGTCAGCCCGGTGGTCATGGGCTCGGTACGTGCCCGTCGCGATCGTCTGGACGAAGCGCGCAGCAACATGGTGCTGCCGATCACCATCCACGGCGACGCCGCCATCACCGGCCAGGGCGTGGTTCAGGAAACCCTGAACATGTCTCAGGCTCGCGGTTACGAAGTGGGCGGCACCGTGCGTATCGTCATCAACAACCAGGTTGGCTTCACCACCTCCAACCCGCTGGATGCGCGCTCTACCGAATACTGCACCGACATCGCCAAAATGGTTCAGTCGCCGATCTTCCACGTTAACGCGGACGATCCGGAGGCCGTGGCCTTCGTCACCCGCCTGGCGTTGGATTTCCGTAACACCTTTAAGCGTGACGTGATGATCGATCTGGTCTGCTACCGTCGCCATGGGCACAACGAGGCCGACGAGCCGAGCGCTACCCAGCCGGTGATGTATCAGAAGATCAAGAAACACCCTACGCCGCGCAAAATCTACGCTGACGTGCTGACCGAGCAGAAAGTGGCCAGCCTGGAAGATGCCACGGAAATGGTCAACCTGTACCGCGACGCGCTCGACCGCGGCGATTGCGTGGTTGAAGAGTGGCGTCCGATGAACCTGCACTCCTTCACCTGGTCACCGTATCTGAACCATGAGTGGGACGAGGAGTACCCGAGCAAGGTTGAGATGAAGCGCCTGCAAGAGCTGGCACGTCGCATCAGCACCGTGCCGGAAGCGATTGAAATGCAGTCGCGCGTGGCGAAAATCTACGCTGACCGCGCCGAGATGGCGTCGGGCAACAAGCCGTTCGACTGGGGCGCTGCCGAAACGCTGGCTTACGCGACTATGGCGGATGAAGGCATCCCGATCCGCATCTCCGGTGAAGACGCCGGCCGCGGCACCTTCTTCCACCGTCACGCGGTGGTGCACAACCAGAAAAACGGTTCCGTCTATGTTCCGCTGGCGAATATTCACAGCGGCCAGGGCGAATTCAAGGTCTGGGACTCCGTGCTGTCTGAAGAGGCGGTGCTGGCGTTCGAATACGGCTACGCCACGGCGGAACCGCGCACGCTGACCATCTGGGAAGCGCAGTTCGGTGACTTCGCCAACGGCGCACAGGTCGTTATCGACCAGTTCATCAGCTCCGGCGAGCAAAAATGGGGCCGTATGTGCGGCCTGGTGATGCTGCTGCCGCACGGCTATGAAGGCCAGGGCCCTGAGCACTCTTCCGCGCGTCTGGAACGCTATCTGCAGCTGTGCGCAGAGCAGAACATGCAGGTGTGCGTCCCGTCTACGCCGGCGCAGGTTTACCATATGCTGCGTCGTCAGGCGCTGCGCGGTATGCGCCGTCCGCTGGTGGTGATGTCGCCGAAGTCGCTGCTGCGTCACCCGCTGGCGATTTCTTCGCTGGACGAGCTGGCCAACGGCACCTTCCTGCCGGCGATCGGCGAGATCGACGACTTGGATCCGAAAGCGGTCAAGCGCGTCGTGCTGTGCTCCGGCAAGGTCTACTACGACCTGCTGGAACAGCGTCGCAAGAACGAGCAGAAAGACGTGGCCATCGTGCGTATCGAGCAGCTGTATCCGTTCCCGCATCAGGCCGTGCAGGCCGTGCTGGAACAATACTCGCACGTGCATGATTTCGTCTGGTGTCAGGAAGAGCCGCTGAACCAGGGCGCCTGGTACTGCAGCCAACACAACTTCCGTGAAGTGGTGCCGTTCGGGGCTTCTTTACGTTACGCAGGACGTCCGGCCTCCGCCTCTCCGGCGGTGGGCTATATGTCCGTACACCAGAAGCAGCAGCAGGCTCTGGTGAACGACGCGCTGAATATTGACTAATGTTCGCTCGCTTGCTGGCCGAGGGCCGGCAAGCAGATGATAAAAAACTTAAGGGAAAGCTAAATGAGTAGCGTAGATATTCTGGTTCCTGACCTTCCTGAATCGGTTGCCGATGCGACCGTAGCCACCTGGCACAAAAAACCGGGCGACAGCGTGCAGCGTGATGAAGTCCTGGTTGAAATCGAAACCGACAAAGTGGTGTTGGAAGTGCCGGCCAGTGAAGCGGGTATTCTCGATGCTATCGTGGAAGAAGAGGGCGCGACCGTGCTGTCTCGCCAGCTGCTCGGCCGCATCCGTCCGGGCGACAGCTCCGGCAAGCCGACCGCTGAGAAGAGCCAAGAGAAAGAAGCCACGCCTGCACAGCGCGCTACCGCGAGCCTGGAAGAAGAAAGCAATGACGCGCTCAGCCCGGCGATTCGCCGCCTGATCGCTGAACACGATCTCGATGCTGGCGCCATCAAAGGCACCGGCGTGGGTGGCCGCATCACGCGTGAAGACGTGGAAGCGCACCTGGCCAAAGGCGGCGCCGCTGCCAAACCGGCCGCCGCCGCTGAAGCCGCACCGCAGCCTGTTCTGGCCGGCCGCAGCGAAAAACGCGTGCCGATGACCCGCCTGCGCAAACGCGTTGCCGAGCGTCTGCTGGAGGCGAAGAACAGCACCGCGATGCTGACCACCTTCAACGAAATCAACATGCAGCCGATCATGGACCTGCGCAAGCAGTACGGCGAAGCCTTCGAGAAGCGCCACGGCGTGCGTCTGGGCTTCATGTCCTTCTACATCAAGGCCGTGGTTGAAGCGCTGAAGCGCTTCCCGGAAGTGAACGCGTCGATCGACGGTTCCGACGTGGTTTACCACAACTACTTCGACATCAGCATCGCGGTTTCTACCCCGCGCGGCCTGGTGACGCCGGTACTGCGCGATGTAGACGCCATGAGCATGGCTGACATCGAGAAGAAAATCAAAGAGCTGGCCGTTAAGGGCCGCGACGGCAAACTGACCGTTGAAGAGCTGACCGGCGGTAACTTCACCATTACCAACGGCGGCGTATTCGGCTCCCTGATGTCTACCCCGATCATCAACCCGCCGCAGAGCGCCATCCTGGGCATGCACGCCATCAAAGATCGCCCAATGGCGGTCAATGGTCAGGTGGTGATCCAGCCGATGATGTATCTGGCGCTGTCTTATGACCACCGCCTGATCGACGGTAAAGAATCCGTCGGCTATCTGGTGACGGTCAAAGAGATGCTGGAAGATCCGGCTCGTCTGCTGCTGGACGTCTAGTAACCCTTGCCGGGCGCGGCGTGCCGCGCCCGCACTCTGTGCTATGTGGCCGGAAAACCATGCGGTTTACCGCGTAATAATGGTCCGGCTAAAAACCTTCAGAACTGAATGGATAGAACATCATGAATTTACACGAATATCAGGCAAAACAGCTGTTTGCTCGGTATGGCATGCCGGCACCAACCGGTTACGCCTGTACCACTCCGCGTGAAGCAGAAGAAGCCGCATCCAAAATCGGCTCCGGCCCGTGGGTGGTGAAATGTCAGGTTCATGCTGGCGGCCGTGGTAAAGCGGGCGGCGTTAAAGTCGTCAACAGCAAAGAAGATATCCGTGCTTTCGCGGAAGCCTGGTTGGGCAAGCGTCTGGTGACTTACCAGACTGACGCGCTGGGCCAGCCGGTTCACCAGATCCTGGTAGAAGCGGCGACCGACATCGATAAAGAGCTGTACCTGGGCGCGGTAGTGGATCGTTCTACCCGTCGCGTGGTGTTCATGGCGTCTACCGAAGGCGGCGTGGAAATCGAGAAGGTGGCGGAAGAAACCCCAGAACTGATCCACAAAATGACCATCGATCCGCTGGCGGGTCCACAGCCCTATCAGGGCCGTGAGCTGGCCTTCAAACTGGGTCTGACCGGTAAGCAAGTCAGCCAGTTCGCCAAGATCTTCATGGGCCTGGCGACGCTGTTCCTGGAGCGCGATCTGGCGATGGTTGAGATCAACCCGCTGGTGATCACCAAGCAGGGCGATCTGGTGTGCCTGGACGGCAAACTGGGCGCCGACGGTAACGCCCTGTTCCGCCAGCCGGAACTGCGTGAAATGCGTGACCCTTCGCAGGAAGACGAGCGCGAATCCCGTGCTGCTCAGTGGGAGCTGAACTACGTTGCCCTCGACGGCAACATCGGCTGCATGGTTAACGGCGCCGGTCTGGCGATGGGCACTATGGACATCGTTAAACTGCACGGCGGCGAACCGGCCAACTTCCTGGACGTTGGCGGCGGCGCGACCAAAGAGCGCGTGACCGAAGCGTTCAAAATCATCCTGTCCGATGACAAGGTGAAAGCGGTTCTGGTTAACATCTTCGGTGGTATCGTACGTTGCGATCTGATCGCCGACGGCATCATCGGCGCAGTGGCCGAAGTGGGCGTTAACGTCCCGGTCGTGGTGCGCCTGGAAGGGAACAATGCCGAACTGGGCGCCAAGAAACTGGCGGACAGCGGCCTGAATATCATTGCTGCGACCAGCCTGACTGATGCGGCTCAGCAAGTTGTTGCAGCAGTGGAGGGTAAATAATGTCCATCTTAATCGATAAAAACACCAAAGTAATTTGCCAGGGCTTCACCGGTAGCCAGGGGACTTTCCACTCCGAACAAGCTATCGCTTACGGCACCAAAATGGTTGGCGGCGTCACCCCGGGCAAAGGTGGCACTCAGCATCTGGGTCTGCCGGTGTTCAACACCGTGCGCGAAGCGGTTGAAGCGACCGGCGCGACTGCCTCGGTCATCTACGTTCCAGCGCCGTTCTGCAAAGACTCCATCCTGGAAGCGATCGATGCCGGCATCAAACTGATCATCACCATCACCGAAGGCATCCCGACCCTGGATATGCTGACCGTGAAAGTGAAGCTGGACGAAGCCGGTGTGCGCATGATCGGGCCGAACTGCCCTGGCGTGATCACCCCGGGCGAGTGCAAAATCGGCATCATGCCTGGCCACATCCACCTGCCGGGCAAAGTGGGCATCGTTTCCCGCTCCGGTACCCTGACCTATGAAGCGGTGAAACAAACCACCGATGCCGGTCTGGGCCAGTCCACCTGCGTGGGTATCGGCGGCGACCCGATCCCGGGCTCCAACTTCATCGATATCCTGAAGATGTTCCAACAGGATCCGCAGACCGAAGCGATCGTGATGATCGGTGAGATCGGCGGCAGCGCTGAAGAAGAAGCGGCAGCTTACATCAAAGAACACGTCACCAAACCGGTTGTCGGCTACATCGCCGGCGTAACCGCGCCGAAAGGCAAGCGTATGGGCCACGCGGGCGCCATCATCGCAGGCGGCAAAGGCACGGCGGACGAGAAGTTTGCTGCGCTGGAAGCGGCGGGCGTGAAAACCGTTCGCAGCCTGGCGGACATCGGCGACGCGGTAAAAGCGGTGCTGAAGCGCTAAGATCTTAGTACGAAATAATAATATCTCGACATGTTTGGCCACCCATTGGGTGGCCTTTTTTATGGGCGAAGATCAGAAATCGTTGAGTGCTTTGATCAGCGCGATCCGATCCTGCAGGCGGCGCTGTTGTACCGGATCCACGGTAGTTTGCCGCTGTTTTTCCAGCGAGGTGAGAGCGGTGCGGTAATCGTCGGCGTTGCGGAACAGCGCGTCTTTGACGTTGATCGAGGCGACGTTGGTGTAGCGGCCATCGTCGGTGGTCGGCACTTGGATAACGCCTTCATTGAGCAACCGTTTGACGATCGCCCGCTGCGGTTCGTACCCCTCCAGGCCGACCAGCTTCCAGCGCTGCGGCGTCACGCCTTGGTACTGGCCGTGTTTCACTTCCGTCAGGTAGCGCAGAGCCAGGTGGCGAATAGTGCCTTCTTCTTCACCGTATTGCGCTTTGCTGTCAAACAGCACCGGGAAGGATTGCCCCTCCAGCGCGCCGCCCTTTTGCGTCAGGTGGCCCATGCGGTAACTGTTCATGCCCAGGCGGATCGGCATGTCGTCGGTGACCGGCGTCCCGTCCGCCAGGCGCAGATCGACGATGCGCGAGCCGGCGGGCTGGCGCAGATCGATGGTGTAAGTGACGCCGTCGAAGAAATCGTTGGTGGAATATTTGGACGATCGCCGCGCCGGGTTAAAGCTGTAGGTGACGTCGCCAGGCTGCAGCTGATTGAAATAGTCGGCGGACCACTCCATGTAGCGTTTAAGCGCTTTGCCGTTGAGCTGATACACGGTGATCTCGCCACCGGCGTATTGGTAGTTAAAAGCGATGTCCTTAGCTTTGATGTCGCCGACGTCCAATTTGGCGCGATCGTTGTCGATCTGCAGGGCAATCACCTGCGCCAGCGGCGCATAGTGGCGGGCGGCCTGCTGGAACAGCGCGCTGATGCCGGTATCCTGCACGTGTACCTGAGGAATGCCGCGAAACTCGTCGGCGGGCACCAGATCGCTGCCGCTCAGCTTCGCCACGACCCGGTTGGCGTTGGCGCGCAAAATGTCATGGTACGGCTGGTAGAGCGCTTGCATGGCGCTGTCCGGCGCCAGCCCTTTGATCGGGTAGGTGTAGCTGTTTTTGTCGATCAGCGTGAATTTGCCGTCGCGGTGTTCAAACTGCAGGTCGATGCGCGACAGTGCGCGGCCGTATTTATCCGGCTCGGTGATGATGACGCCATTAACCACCGCTTTATCGATCTTCACATGCATGTGGCCGGCGACGATCGCCGCCAGCTCCGGGTTGGCGTTGGCGATGTCGGCCACGCCGGTGCCGGGGCGCTGGTTCTCGTTGTCGATGCCCATATGCGCCACCAGCACGATGGCGTCGACCTGGCCGTCGATTTGCCTGATGACCTGTTTCACCGCCTGCACCGGATCGGTGAAGTTCAGCCCTTTGATGCGATCGGTGCCCTTGGCGAATTCGGCGGTCATCGGCGTATCCATACCGATAATGCCAATTTTCACGCCCTGGCGTTCGACGATGGTGTAGGCCGGCAGGTAGGGCTTGCCGCTGTCCCAGACGATATTGCCCGCCAGCGCCGCGCCCTTGAACTGCTTGAGCGGCGTCGCCAGCACCGGCAGGCCGAAGTCGAACTCGTGGTTACCCATTACCCAGACATCATAATTGAGCGCGTTGAGGCCCAGCATCATCGGGCTGACGGCCTCATGCTTGAAGGTTTCGACGAAGTTGCCCTGAATGGTGTCGCCGGCGTCCACCAGGATCAGGTCGGGCTGCTCGGCCCGCACCTGTTTGACCTGAGTGGCTATCTGGCTCAGGCTGCCCGCCAGATTTTCCGTGTCGCTGGCGTAGTCCCAGGGCACGAAAGTGCCGTGCAGATCGGAAGTACCCAGCAAGGTGATATTTACCGTTTCGGCGGCCATGACGTTTCCCGAGAGTCCCAATACAGAGGCAAAGATGATTTTTTTCATAAGTTATTGTCACTCAATGTAATTTTAACATTAGTGGTCATTTTGCTACAAAATCGCAACCTTTACGATCCCATCGCGAGAAATAGACTAATATTGGAGAGAGATTTGTTGTTTTGTGACTGCTATCACTGTCACGGCTTATTGGAAATAAAAGGTTAATTATGTCGCATAATAAGCGCGTAATAATACAATGGCGGCTCTTTTAAATTACATTTATTTAACACAAAAATATCATTAAAAAACAATTAAACCATTGCGCAACATGACCCTAAGAAAATTATGCGAAATGTGCTGATGAATATGGAAATAAGATGCGGATAGGCTTAAATTGTCTCAGATCAAATTAGCCCGAAGTACCTCTTTCGGCTAAGATTTGACCTGTAACCAAAAGTCTAACCCACGTCACGTAAAAACCTATTTATTGTGTGGGATTGGGCGAGTATCATCCATGTTGTGATTATGGATGGTTGATCTTGTTGCATTTGTTACCCGTTGTCGGTTTTCAGTGGCGTGCTTGTCGAGGGCCCGAGGGGCTATTGGCCGAGTGTGCGGTTGAAAGCGGAGAAGCTGGATCAAATTTGTTGTGTTTAAGGGCATTCACTGCGGGGCGTTACTGGCAGCTTTGAAAGAAGCGTGCCGATAACCGCGTGTCGGAGTCTTCCTGCGAGGAGCAAGGAGTCAAGATGTTTGATATTGTCGAACTGTCGCGCTTACAGTTTGCTTTAACGGCGATGTACCATTTCTTATTTGTCCCATTAACGCTCGGTATGGCGTTCTTGCTGGCAATTATGGAAACGGTATATGTCCTGTCTGGCAAACAAATTTATAAAGACATGACCAAATTCTGGGGAAAGTTATTTGCGATTAACTTTGCTCTGGGTGTGGCCACCGGTTTGACCATGGAGTTCCAGTTCGGGACTAACTGGTCGTATTTCTCTCACTACGTCGGCGATATCTTCGGGGCCCCTCTGGCTATCGAAGGTCTGATGGCGTTCTTCCTTGAATCGACGCTGGTCGGCCTGTTCTTCTTCGGCTGGGATCGTCTGAGCAAGGTGCAGCACATGGCGGTAACCTGGTTCGTGGCTCTCGGCTCCAACCTGTCCGCGCTGTGGATCCTGGTCGCCAACGGCTGGATGCAGAACCCGATCGCTTCGGATTTCAACTTCGAAACCATGCGCATGGAGATGGTCAGCTTCTCCGAACTGGTGCTTAACCCGGTTGCGCAGGTGAAATTCGTTCACACCGTGGCTTCCGGCTACACCTGCGGCGCGATGTTCGTGCTGGGTATCAGTTCCTACTATCTGCTGAAAGGCCGCGACATCGCCTTTGCCAAGCGCTCCTTCGCCATCGCTGCCAGCTTTGGTATGGCTGCCATTCTGTCCGTTATCGTTCTGGGTGATGAATCCGGCTACGAAATGGGCGACGTGCAGAAAACCAAACTGGCCGCTATCGAAGCGGAATGGGACACTCAGCCGGCGCCGGCCTCCTTCACCCTGTTCGGCATTCCCGATCAGGACAAGATGGAAAACTCCTTCTCTATTCAGATCCCGTATGCGCTTGGCCTGATCGCCACCCGCTCCACGGACACTCAGGTCACCGGCCTGAAAGATCTGATGGCGCAGCATGAAGTGCGTATCCGCAACGGGATGAAAGCCTACCAGCTGCTGGAAGAGCTGCGCGGCGGCAATACCGATCCTGCGGTGCGTGCCGAATTCAACAAAACCAAGCAAGACCTGGGCTACGGCATGTTGCTGAAGCGCTATACCCCGAACGTCACCGACGCGACGGAAGCGCAAATCCAGCTGGCGACCAAGGACTCCATTCCGCGCGTGGCGCCGCTGTACTTCGCTTTCCGCATCATGGTGGCCTGTGGCGTGATCATGCTGTTGATCATCGGCCTGTCGTTCTGGAACGTGATCCGCGGCCGCATCGGCCAGAAAAAATGGCTGCACCGCGCGGCGCTGTACGGTTTGCCGCTGCCTTGGATCGCGATCGAGTCGGGTTGGTTCGTGGCGGAATACGGCCGTCAACCGTGGGCGATTGGTGAGGTGCTGCCGACGGCGGTCGCCAACTCTTCGCTGACCGCGGGCGACATTCTGTTCTCAATGGGGCTGATCTGCGGCTTGTACACCCTGTTCCTGGTGGCTGAATTGTACCTGATGTTCAAGTTTGCGCGTCTCGGTCCAAGCAGCCTGAAAACCGGCCGCTATCACTTTGAACAACCGACTGCCGCCGTGCAGGAAGCGCGCTAAACAGGAGTCCACGTATGTTTGACTATGAAGTACTGCGATTTATTTGGTGGGTCCTGGTTGGCGTTCTGCTGATCGGCTTCGCCGTCACCGACGGTTTCGACATGGGCGTCGGCATTCTGGTGCGCATCATCGGCAAAACCGACACCGAGCGCCGGGTGATGATCAACTCCATCGCTCCGCACTGGGACGGTAACCAGGTGTGGCTGATCACCGCCGGCGGCGCGCTGTTCGCCGCCTGGCCGATGGTCTACGCAGCGGCCTTCTCCGGCTTCTACGTCGCCATGATCCTGGTGCTGGCCGCCTTGTTCTTCCGCCCGGTCGGTTTCGACTACCGTTCCAAGCTGGAGAGCAGCCGCTGGCGCAACATGTGGGACTGGGGCATCTTCATCGGCTCCTTCGTGCCTGCAGTGGTATTCGGCGTGGCGTTCGGTAACCTGCTGCAGGGCGTGCCGTTCCACATGGACGAGTACATGCGCCTGTTCTACACCGGCAACTTCTTCCAACTGCTGAACCCGTTCGGTCTGTTGGCGGGCGTGGTCAGCCTGACCATGCTGGTCACTCAGGGCGCGACCTACCTGCAAATGCGCACCACCGGCGAGATCCACCTGCGTTCACGCGCTGCGGCACAGATCGCGACGCTGATCATGGCGGTATGTTTCCTGCTGGCGGGCGTATGGCTGGTGAAAGGCATCGACGGCTTCGTTGTGACGTCGGCGTTGGACACCCTGGCGGAATCCAACCCGATGCGTAAAGAAGTGGCGCATCAGGCCGGTGCTTGGCTGATCAACTTCAACAAGTATCCGCTGCTGTGGGCCTTGCCTGCGCTGGGCGTAGTGCTGCCGTTGTTCACCATCCTGTTCTCGCGTCTGGAGAAGGGCGCGCTGGCGTTCGTCACCTCGTCGTTGACCATCGCCTGCGTCATCCTCACCGCCGGGGTCACCATGTTCCCGTTCGTGATGCCGTCGAGCACTGTGCCTAACGTCAGCCTGACCATGTGGGATGCGACCTCGAGCCTGTTGACGCTGAAAGTGATGACCGTCGTGGCTGCGATCTTCGTGCCTATCGTTTTGGCGTACACCAGCTGGTCGTACTACAAAATGTTCGGTCGCCTCGACAAGAACTACATCGAAAACAACAAGCATTCGCTGTACTAAGGATAAGGAGCTAAACCATGTGGTATTTTGCCTGGATTCTCGGAACGCTTCTTGCCTGCGCCTTCGGCATTATCACGGCGCTGGCGCTTGAGCAGAGCGAAGCGACCAAAGCTCAGCAAGACGGTAAGTGATGAGCTCGTCCGTGATTGACAAGCTGTACGCTGTCACCGACAAGGGCCCGATCCGGGCCCTTTCCCTGGTGCTGGCGTTGATTTTGGCGGGGTGCGTGTTCTGGGATCCGACGCGTTTCGCCGCCAAAACCAGCTCGCTGGAGATTTGGGAAGGGCTGTTGCTGATTTGGGCGGTGTGCGCCGGGGTGATCCACGGTTTCGGATTCCGCCCGCAGCGCAGCGTCTGGCGCGCTTTTTTCGCGCCGCTTCCCGCCATTGTGATCTTGTTCGCAGGATTACTTTACGTTTCTTTATAATCTCCCCGATGTCCCCTTGTTATGGGCCCTCACGGCCCATAATTATTTTCATTCCCATCTTGTAACCCATTCCCAACCCGATCCGTCTTGCGTATAGTAGCAGCGTTAAATTGCATTGCTGGGAAGTAGAGTGAGTAATACGTTGTTTCGATGGCCGGTTCGCGTTTACTACGAGGATACCGATGCCAGTGGTGTGGTCTATCACGCCCGCTACGTCGCCTTTTTTGAAAGAGCGCGCACAGAGATGCTGCGTCAGCACAACTTTCATCAACAGCAGCTGCTCAGTGAACAAGTCGCTTTTGTCGTCCGGCGCATGACGGTGGATTATCTGGCTCCGGCTCGTCTCGACGAGCAACTGGAGGTCCAGAGTGAAATCACCTGTCTGCGCGGGGCTTCTCTCACGTTTGCTCAACGCATTGTCAATTCTGACGGGGCCCTACTGAGCCAGGCAGATGTCCTGATTGCCTGTATTGATCCACACCAAATGAAGCCAAGAGCGCTTCCTAAGTCTATTGTCGCGGAGTTTAAGCAGTGACTGACATGAACATCCTAGATTTATTCTTGAAGGCGAGCCTGCTGGTTAAGCTTATCATGTTGATTTTGATATGCTTCTCGGTAGCCTCTTGGGCGATCATCATTCAGCGCACCCGCATCCTCAATGCGGCGACGCGTGACGCCGAAGCCTTTGAAGACAAATTCTGGTCCGGTATCGAGCTTTCCCGTCTGTACCAGGAAAGTCAGGCGCGTCGCGATAGCCTGACCGGTTCCGAGCAGATCTTCCATTCCGGCTTCAAAGAGTTCGCCCGCCTGCACCGCGCCAACAACCATGCGCCGGAGTCGGTGATCGAAGGGGCGTCGCGCGCGATGCGCATTTCGATGAACCGCGAGCTGGAAACGCTGGAAACCCATATTCCGTTCCTCGGCACCGTCGGTTCGATCAGCCCGTACATCGGCCTGTTCGGCACCGTGTGGGGGATCATGCACGCCTTTATCGCGCTGGGCGCGGTGAAACAAGCCACGCTGCAGATGGTAGCGCCGGGTATCGCCGAAGCGCTGATCGCCACCGCGATCGGTCTGTTCGCCGCTATCCCGGCGGTAATGGCCTACAACCGCCTCAACCAGCGCGTCAACAAGCTTGAGCAGAATTACGACAACTTTATGGAAGAGTTCACCGCTATTCTGCATCGTCAGGCCTTCTCCAGCGACAGCAAATAAGTAGGAGGTAGCATGGCGAGAGTACGTGGACGTAGTCGGCGCGAGCTGAAGTCCGAAATTAACATTGTTCCGCTGCTCGACGTGTTGCTGGTGCTGCTGCTGATCTTTATGGCAACCGCGCCAATCATCACGCAGAGCGTGGAGGTTGACCTGCCGGACGCCACCGATTCCAAAACGGTGTCCAGCGATGACAATCCGCCGGTGATCCTTGAGGTTTCCGGCGTAGGTCAATACACCCTGGTGGTGGATCACAACCGTATGGAGCTGCTGCCGCCTGAGCAAGTCGCGGCCGAAGCCAAGTCGCGTTTGGCGGCTAACCCGAAAACGGTCTTTTTGATCGGCGGTGCGAAGGAAGTCCCTTACGATGAGATTATCAAGGCATTGAATATTCTCCATCAGGCGGGCGTGGCTTCCGTGGGGCTGATGACCCAGCCGATCTGACCGTAAGGCGAACGGCAACCCGGTTCCTGCGCTGCGGCCCAGGAACCCCGTATAAGCAACACCAGTTTTTGGGAATCTATTTTGGTAAAGGCAACTGAGCAAAACGATAAGCTGAACCGCGCCGTTATTGTTTCGGTCGTTCTGCACTTCATATTGATTGCCCTGCTGATTTGGGGATCGCTGCAGGAAAAGGTCGACATGGGCGCCGGCGGTGGCGGTGATGGCACCGTGGTGGGCGCAGTGATGGTCGATCCTGGCGCGGTGGTGGAGCAATACAACCGCCAGCAGCAGCAGAGCAACGATGCGCAGCGTGCCGAGAAGCAGCGCCAGAAAAAGGCGGAGCAACAGGCCGAAGAGCTTCAGCAGAAGCAGGCGGAGCAGCAGCAGCGCCTGAAGGAGCTGGAGAAAGAGCGTTTGGCGGCGCAGGAGAAAGCTGCGCAGGACGCCAAGGCGCAGGCTGAGCAACAGCAGAAGGCAGCGGAGCAGCAGAAACAGGCCGCCGAGCAGCAAAAAGCGGCGGAAGCCGCCGCAGCCAAGGCCAAAGAGCAACAGAAGGTCGCCGAAGCCGCCGCCGCCAAGGCGAAGGCCGAAGCGGAAAAGGTCGCCAAGGCACAGGCGGACGCGCAGAAGAAAGCCGAAGCGGAAGCCAAGAAAGAAGCGGCCGCCGCTGCCGCCGCCAAGAAACAGGCGGAAGAGGCGAAGAAAGCCGCAGCTGCCGCCGCAGAGCAAAAAGCCGCAGAGGCCGCGGAGAAGAAAGCGGCCGCTGAAGCCGAGAAAAAAGCCGCAGCGGAAGCCGAGAAGAAGGCTGCCGCTGAGGCAGAGAAGAAAGCGGCCGCCGCTGAGAAAGCTGCGGCAGCCAAGAAAGCCGCTGCGGACGCCAAGAAGAAGGCCGCCGCTGAGGCTGCGAAACAATCGGATGAAGTTAGCGATCTGTTTGGCGGCCTGGCGGACGGCAAGAACGCGCCGAAGGGCGGCGGTGCCAAATCGAAAGGTGATGGTAAACCGGCCGGGCAGGGCAATGCCAAGGCGGCAGGCGCCAGCGGGGCGGATATCAATGGTTATATTGGGCAGGTTAAAAACGCGATTGAAAGCAAGTTCTATGACGCCAGTTCGTTCGCCGGAAAAACCTGTGACCTGCGTATCAAGCTGGCGCCGGACGGCCTGCTGATAAGTGTACAACCGGCGGGAGGCGATCCGGCATTGTGTCAGGCCGCGGTATCTGCCGCCAAGTTGGCGCATATACCGAAGCCGCCGAGCGATGCCGTTTATCAGCATGTTAAGAATGCTACCCTTGAATTCAAACCTTAATAATGGTTGTTTGAGCTGAGTAAGACCACAGGGATGTACTAAGGTAACCAACAGGGATTATGTAGTTTTACGTAAGTTGGTTTGTTAAAATTCTGCTAATTTATCGCAGGCATCCCGCCTGGATAAGGGAGATGAGATGAAGCAGGCATTTCGAGTAGCGCTAGGTTTTTTAATTCTGTGGGCGTCCGTGTTGCACGCGGAAGTTCGCATTGAAATCACCCAAGGGGTCGACTCCGCTCGCCCGATTGGCGTGGTGCCGTTTAAGTGGGCGGGCCCAGGCACGCCGCCGGAAGATATCGGCAAGATTGTCGGCGCGGATCTGCGCAACAGCGGCAAATTCAACCCGATCGACGTGGCGCGCATGCCGCAGCAACCGACCTCCGCGTCTGAAGTGACGCCGGCGGCCTGGACTGCATTGGGCATCGACGCCGTGGTTGTCGGCCAGGTTCAGCCTGGCGCCGACGGCAGCTACCTGATCTCCTACCAGCTGGTGGACACCTCGGGTTCGCCGGGCACCGTATTGGCGCAGAACCAGTATAAAGTGACCAAACAGTGGTTGCGTTATTCTGCCCATACCGCCAGCGACGAAGTGTTCGAGAAGCTGACCGGCATCAAGGGCGCGTTCCGTACCCGTATCGCCTACGTCGTGCAGACCAACGGGGGGAAATTCCCGTATGAGCTGCGCGTAGCGGATTACGACGGTTACAACCAGTTCACGGTGCACCGTTCGCCTGAGCCGCTGATGTCGCCGGCCTGGTCGCCGGACGGCAGCAAACTGGCTTACGTGACCTTCGAGAGCGGCCGTTCCGCGCTGGTGGTACAGACCCTGGCTAACGGCGCTATCCGCCAGATCGCCTCGTTCCCGCGCCACAACGGTGCGCCGGCGTTCTCTCCGGACGGCAGCAGGCTGGCGTTCGCGCTGTCCAAGAGCGGCAGCCTGAACCTGTACGTGATGAACCTCGGCTCCGGCCAAATCACGCAGCTGACCGATGGTCGCAACAACAACACCGAACCGACCTGGTTCCCGGATGGCCAGTCGCTGGCGTTTACCTCCGACCAGGGCGGGCGTCCGCAGATTTATAAAATCAGCGCCAGCGGCGGTGCCGCACAGCGTCTGACGTGGGAAGGCTCTCAGAACCAGGATTCTGAAGTCAGCTCCGACGGTAAATTCCTGGTGATGGTGAGCACCAACAGTGGTGCACAACACATCGCCAAACAAGATCTTGGATCGGGCGCCGTTCAGGTTTTGACCGGCACCTTCCTGGATGAAACGCCTAGTATTGCGCCAAACGGCACCATGGTGATCTATAGCTCCACGCAAGGTATGGGCTCCGTGCTGCAGTTGGTGTCAACTGATGGGCGTTTCAAAGCGCGTCTTCCGGCAACTGATGGACAGGTCAAATTCCCTGCCTGGTCGCCGTATCTGTGATGCATGTGTAAATATGTATGGCAAACTATAAAAGGATCAAAGAAATGCAACTGAACAAAGTGCTGAAAGGGCTTCTGCTGGCACTGCCAGTTCTGGCTGTAGCAGCTTGTAGTTCTAACAAAAGCGCGAACAACGACCAATCTGGTATGGGCGCTGGCACTGGTATGGAAAACGGCAGCAGCAACCTGTCTTCCGAAGAACAAGCTCGTCTGCAGATGCAAGAACTGCAGAAGAACAACATCGTTTACTTCGGCCTGGACAAGTATGACGTTAGCTCCGAATTCGCTCAGATGCTGGACGCGCACGCTGCATTCCTGCGTAACAACCCGTCTTACAAAGTGACCGTTGAAGGCCATGCTGACGAACGCGGCACGCCGGAATACAACATCGCTCTGGGTGAGCGCCGTGCTAACGCCGTTAAAATGTACCTGCAGGGTAAAGGCGTTTCCGCTGACCAGATCTCTATCGTTTCTTACGGTAAAGAAAAACCAGCAGTACTGGGCCACGACGAAGCGGCTTATGCTAAAAACCGTCGTGCCGTTCTGGTTTACTAAGAGAATCGCATGAACAGTAACTTCAGACGTCACCTGTTGAGTCTGTCGTTACTGGTTGGCGTAGCGGCCCCCTGGGCCGCTACTGCCCAAGCGCCAATCAGTAATGTCGGCTCCGGCTCGGTCGAAGACCGCGTCACCTCGCTTGAGCGCATCAGCAATGCTCAAGGCCAGCTTTTAAACCAACTCCAGCAACAACTCTCTGATAACCAACGCGACATTGATTCTCTCCGTGGGCAAATCCAGGAAAGTCAGTATCAGTTGAATCAGGTGGTTGAACGCCAGAAGCAAATCTATCAGCAGATGGATAGCCTCAGCCAGGGCGGCGCTCAGAGCGCCTCTGCGGCCGCGGGCGCTGCCGGTGGGGCAGCCGCAGGCGCATCTTCCGATGCGGGCAGCAGCGCGCCTGCAGCCGCGTCTGCAACGCCGAGCGGCGGTGATGAGAACAGCGACTACAACGCCGCTGTTTCTCTGGCGCTGGAAAAAAAACAGTATGACCAGGCGATTTCTGCCTTTCAGTCCTTCGTAAAACAGTACCCGAAGTCTACCTATCAGCCCAACGCCAATTATTGGCTGGGTCAGTTGTTCTACAACAAGGGCAAAAAAGACGACGCGGCCTACTATTTTGCGGTGGTGGTGAAGAATTACGCTAAATCACCGAAGGCGCCGGACGCCATGTACAAGGTGGGTATCATCATGCAGGAGAAAGGGCAGGCCGATAAAGCCAAAGCCGTGTTCCAGCAGGTGATTAAACAATACCCAACCAGTGCGGCGGCCAAACAGGCGAAAAGTCGCGTAGGCGGTTAACAGTCAGAAAAATGAGCCCAGAAGTTAGTCGATTTGACCGATTTCTGGGCTCATTCGCGTGAAGAACAAGCAGTTGAACGCATCGGTAAAAAATTTAGGTTGCGCTGCCAAGATAAATTAGTAATATATGCCGCCGTTGCCAAGACATCTTGCAAGATGTTAAAGCGGCAGGGAAATTGGGTCGTTAGCTCAGTTGGTAGAGCAGTTGACTTTTAATCAATTGGTCGCAGGTTCGAATCCTGCACGACCCACCAATTTTGAAGCAAGAAATGAAGTGGAATCGGGAAGGATAACATCACGAAGTGATGGCCCGTCAGGGCGAGGCTAAAGGCCGAGTCATCCTGCACGACCCACCAATTTCTGAAGTAGCAGTAACCACAACAGTGGGTGATTAGCTCAGTTGGTAGAGCATCTCCTTTACACGGAGGGGGTCGGCGGTTCGAGCCCGTCATCACCCACCACTGTTATGGGTCGTTAGCTCAGTTGGTAGAGCAGTTGACTTTTAATCAATTGGTCGCAGGTTCGAATCCTGCACGACCCACCATTCTTCGCGAATGGCTGCGATAGAGAATCGTAAAGGATGAGAACCGTAAAGGTTCGAGTCTCGCGCAGCGAGACAACATCACTCCGGTGATGGCCCGCAAGGGCGAGGCCAAAGGCCGAGTTATCCTGCACGACCCACCATTCTTTAAGAATGGCAGCTTCAGAATCGGTTTGATGTGGCAAGTAAAGGTCCGAGTCGAGTACCCGTCGAGTTGTCCTGAACATCCCCATCCTTGTTTTCCGCGAGTCGGTTCCAATAACCTATTCGCCATCAGCAGTAAACCACATCAGTGGGTCGTTAGCTCAGTTGGTAGAGCAGTTGACTTTTAATCAATTGGTCGCAGGTTCGAATCCTGCACGACCCACCACTCTTTGAGAGTGAAAATAGCAGTACCACAGCAGTGGGTGATTAGCTCAGTTGGTAGAGCATCTCCTTTACACGGAGGGGGTCGGCGGTTCGAGCCCGTCATCACCCACCACACTGCGGGTCGTTAGCTCAGTTGGTAGAGCAGTTGACTTTTAATCAATTGGTCGCAGGTTCGAATCCTGCACGACCCACCAATTCAGAAAAAAGCGCCTTTTGGCGCTTTTTTCGCATCTGCGCCCACCTGACTCTACCTTTATCTTCTTGCTGATATAGCCCACTGAGTCGTGCGGGTGAGATCCTGCGCTCAGGTTCGAGCATCGCGTAGCGATATGACAACGCGCAGCGTTGCCCGTAGGGTGAGGCCAAAGGCCGAATCAATCCTGCACGACCCACCCATTCAGAAAAAAGCGCCTTTTGGCGCTTTTTTCGTATCCGCATCACCGCAATCTGAATCCGCTGCTTTCTCGTTTCAACATGACACCGACTATCATCCCGCTCTTTTCTGAACGGCTATACGTTCTCCTCAGGCTGTTAATCCGCTGTGAACTGCGCGGCTAATGCCTATGTTTTTAATCTATTAAACATTGAGTGCGCAAAATTGAAAATATCAGCGGACTTTTCGCGCGATTTTAGGTATTTTGTTTAGTATATAAAACGAAGGGCGTTGCGGTAGGCGATATTCACGCGGCAGGCGCCCAGCCTAGCATGAGATTGCAGCGATGAGTGAAATGTTTGATGTCAATGCGGCGGTGTATCCCTTCCCGCCTAAACCGGTACCGCTGGACGTAGCCGAAAAAGCCTTTTATCGCGAGAAGATCAAAACCCTGCTCAAGCAGCGCAATGCGGTGATGGTCGCCCACTATTATACCGATCCGGAAATCCAGGCGCTGGCTGAAGAAACCGGCGGCTGCGTGGCAGATTCGCTGGAAATGGCGCGCTTCGGCAGCGCCCATCCGGCTTCCACGCTGTTGGTGGCCGGCGTGCGTTTCATGGGGGAAACCGCCAAAATCCTCAGCCCGGAAAAGCAGGTGCTGATGCCGACGCTGTTTGCCGAATGTTCGCTGGATCTGGGCTGCCCGGAAGAGGAGTTTCATGCGTTTTGCGACAGCCATCCCGATCGCACCGTGGTGGTCTATGCGAACACTTCGGCGGCGGTCAAAGCGCGCGCTGACTGGGTGGTGACCTCCAGCATCGCCGTCGAATTGATCGAGCATCTGGATAGCCTGGGCGAGAAGATCATCTGGGCGCCGGATCGTCATCTCGGCAGCTACGTGCAGAAGCAGACCGGCGCTGACGTGTTGTGTTGGCAAGGTGCCTGCATTGTCCATGACGAGTTCAAGACCCAGGCGCTGCGGCGCATGAAGGCGCTTTATCCGCAGGCGGCGATCCTGGTGCATCCCGAATCGCCTCAGGCGGTGGTCGAGCTGGCGGATGCGGTGGGCTCTACCAGCCAACTGATCCAGGCGGCGAAAACATTGCCGCATCAACAGCTGATTGTCGCCACCGATCGCGGTATCTTTTACAAGATGCAGCAGGCCTGCCCGGACAAAGAGTTATTCGAAGCACCGACCGCCGGAGAAGGCGCGACCTGCCGCAGCTGCGCGCATTGCCCGTGGATGGCGATGAATGGCCTGAAGGCAATTGCCGAAGGGCTGGAGCAGGGGGGCGCGCAGCATGAGATCCACGTGGACGCCGCGCTGCGTGAGAAGGCGCTGGTGCCGCTGAACCGCATGCTGGATTTCGCCGCTCAGCTTAAGATGCAGGTTAAAGGCAACGCTTAACCGTTTAAAAGGATGACCTCATGAGCTTCTTCAGTACCAGCAATATTCTGGTGCACATTCCGCTTGGTGCAGGCGGTTACGATCTGTCGTGGATCGAAGCTATCGGCACATTGTTCGGGTTGCTGTGCATCTGGTACGCCAGCAAGGAAAAAATCATCAACTACCTGTTCGGCCTGATCAACGTCACGCTGTTCGCGGTGATTTTCTTCCAGATCCAGCTGTACGCCAGCCTGCTGCTGCAGCTGTTTTTCTTCGGCGCCAATATTTACGGTTGGTATGCCTGGAGCCGCCAGACCCAGGATAATCAGGCCGAGCTGCAGATCCGCTGGCTGCCGCTGCCGAAAGCGTTGGCCTGGGCGGCGGTCTGCGTCATCGGCATCGGCCTGATGACCTTCAACATCGACCGCGTGTTCGCCTGGCTGACGCAGGTTGCGGTGGCGGTGATGCAAGGGCTGGGGCTGAACGTACAGATGCCGACGCTGCAGCCGGACGCCTTCCCGTTCTGGGATTCGGCGATGATGGTGCTCTCCATCGTGGCGATGATCCTGATGACGCGCAAGTACGTGGAAAACTGGCTGCTGTGGGTGGTTATTGATGTCATCAGCGTGGCGATCTTCGCCTACCAAGGGGTGTACGCGATGGCGCTGGAGTACGTCATTCTGACGCTGATCGCCCTGAACGGCTCCTGGCTGTGGATCAAGAGCGCTGGGCGCAACCGTTCCAATCCGCTCTCTTCCGCACCGTAACAACGCAGAGGGCGCCGTGGTGGCGCCCTCTTAGCTTAGTGGCGATGTCCCAGATGGGAATGCGCTTCGGCATGTGAGTGTTCACTCGGCTCCGGCGCCCGGTTGATACCGCAGTCCGGCGTCTCGCAGTGCTGGTACTCCATCTGAATGGTCACGTGGCCAATTTTGTAGTGTTCCAACAGATAAGCCTGAATGCGTTGCAACAGCCCATCGTGGTCATGCGGCGGGATCACCTGCGCATGCAGCGTCATCAGCTTTTGGTCGCCAATCTGCCAGACGTGTACGTGGTGGATGTTGCGCACTTCCGGGATATTCAGGCACAGGTCTTTTTGCAGCTTGGCGATGTCGATCTCCTGCGGCGTGCCTTCCAGCAGCTCGTGGAAGCTCTCCTTCAGCAGCCGCCAGGCGCTGCGCAGCACCAGGCAGGAGACCAGCACCGACAGGATCGGGTCAATCGGCGTCCAGCCGGTGGCGAGAATGACGATGGCGGCGACGATGGCGCCCACCGAGCCGAGCAGGTCGCCCAACACATGCAGCGCGGCGGCGCGCACGTTGATATTTTTCTCTTCGCTGCCGCGATGCAGCAGCCAGAAGGCGAACAGGTTCGCCAGTAGCCCCGCTATGGCGATGATCAGCATCGGGGTACCCATCACCGGCTGTGGTTCGAAGAAACGCCGTATCGCCTCCCACAGGATGAATACCACGATCACCAGCAGCGCCGCGGCGTTGAGGAAGGCCGCCAGGGTGGTCAGGCGCAGATAGCCGAAGGTGTGGCGCGCGTTGGGCTTGCGCTGGGAGAAATGTACCGCCATCAGCGCCACCAGCAGCGCGGCGGCATCGGTCAGCATGTGGCCGGCATCGGCTAACAGCGCCAGCGAGCCGGACAACAGGCCGCCGACCACCTCGGCCACCATAAAGACCGCGGTGACTAAAAAAGCGGTCAGTAGGCGTTTACTATTACTGTCTTTCGGCAGGTGTACGTGTGGAGTGTCCGACATTATTCATCCTTATGCATAGCGAAAGAGGGGGCGGCGGCGAGCAGAGCGTCCAGCTCCGGTTCTATCTGCGCCACTAACGCCTTTAATTTAGTATAAGCGGCGGCGGCAAGCTCGCCCCGACGTGCGGTATCCACCAGCTGCTGGCACAGCTGCGCGGCTTCCGGCAGCTGCAGCATCAGCAGGCTGCCCTTGATGCGGTGCGCCGCCTGCTCCAGGCGCGGCCAGTCGTGCGCGTCGACGGCGTCCGCGAGCCGCTGCCGGTCTTGCCGCAGCGTATCGCCGAGCGTCTGCGCCAGCCGCTGCAGCATGGCGCGATCGCCACCCGCCATTTCGGCCAGCGTTTGCCGCAGGTCAGTAAGGACTGACTTTTCTTCCTGAGCCTGCGGCTGTTGAGCCAATACCTGGCCGATCGCCGCCAGTGAAATCGGTTTGGTCAGGAAGTGGTCGATCGCCACCAGCCCCGGCGGGATGCGGGTAAACTCCTGCACGTCTGCCGAGCAGAGCACGATGCGGCAAGGCGGGCGCTGCAGCCGCTGTTCGTCGCGTCGGATCAGTCTGGCCAGCGTCAGGCCGTCCGGGCGCGGCATGTTATAGTCGATAAACAGCAGATCGAACGGCTGTCGGCGCTGGGCCTTCAGCAGCGCATAGCCTTGTTCGAAGCGGGCCGGCTGTAATCCGAAGTGGCGCAGTTGGCGTTCCATCAGCAACAGATTGGTGGGATGATCGTCGATCAGCGCGGTACGTAAGGCGGAAGACGGCAGAGCAAAGGTGCGCTCTGCCGGGGCGACAGCCGGCAGCGCGCCGCTCAGCTCGACCGGTATCGCGACCTTGACACGGGTACCGACGCCCGGCTGCGAGTGCAGTTCGATGCGGCCGCCCATCTGTTCGACGATTTCTTTGCAGATCGACAGCCCCAAACCGGTGCCCTGCACCGAGATGCGTTGCGCGCCGCGTGCACGGTAAAACGGTTGGAACAGCTTGCCTATCTCATCGGCGGCGATGCCGCAGCCGCTGTCGTTCACCGTCAGATGCAATTCCCCCTGCCGCTCATCCTGCGCGTGCCAGCCGACCTCGACCTGAATGGTGCCGCGCGGCGTGAACTTTATCGCGTTGTTTATCAAGTTATTAGCCACCTGAAGTAAACGCTCACCATCAATAATCACCGCCTCCGGCAGCGCCGGATCCGCCACTACGCTCAGCGTCAACGGCCGTTCGCCGATCAGCGGCCGGTAGAGGGCGTCGATGCGCGCGACCCAGGGGCGCAGCGCCACCGGTTTCGGCGCCAGCGTCAGCGAACCGGTTTCCAGCCGAGCGTGATCCTGCAGGTCGTTGAGCAGGTTGAGCAGCGAAGAGGCCGAGCTGTATATCACCGGCAGGCCTTCCTGCGCGGGTTGGCGTTTGAGCTCCAGTTCCAGCAGGCCGAGGATGGCGTGCATCGGCGTGCGCAACTCGTGGCTGACGGTGGCGAGGAATTTGCTCTTCATGCGGTTTTCCGCTTCGGCGCGGCGGCGCGCCTGCTCGAGCTCTTCGCGTTCGCGTTTTTCACGGCGCTGCAGCATGAAACGGCGCAGCGTCAGCGCCAACAGCAGCACGGTGGCGGCGGCCAGCAGCGCCAGCAGCCAGGTAGTCTGCGGTGGCATGCGGTTATCGTTCACCGCATCGATCAGGTTGCTGCGATCGACGATCCACTCGTCGCGCAGCGATTGCAGGGTGTCCGCCGGGATCTGCATCAGGTTCTTATCGAGGATTGCCAGTAGCAGCGTCTGATCGCGACGCACGCCGAAGGCCACCGGATAGGGGATATTGTTGGCGGCGAAGGCCAGTTTGATGGCGCCGGAATAGCGCGACAGCGCCAAAAAGTTGGCGGAAATGACGTTATCCACCAGCGCATCCAACTGGCCGTTGGCCAGCGCGTCGTACATCGACTTGCTGTCGGCGAAGCTGACGGTCTGCTCCTGTTCCGGTACCAGCCCCTGCGCCAAATCGCCCTGCAGCACGCCGATGCGCTTACCGGCCAAATCGCTCCAGGTTGAGATTCCGTTGGCGTATTGGCCGACGTAAACGCCCCACAGCGAACGGTGGATCGGCATGCTGGCGCCGTAGCGCGCCTTGACGCCGCGCGCCAGCGGCAGGGCGGCGCGGAAGCTGGCCTGGCCGGACTGCACCAGCTCATCGGCCTGCTCGGCGTTGCGCGCCCACAGCGGCGCGAAACGCAGTCCGGTGTTTTGCGCGATGATGTTGAGAATGTCGATGGCGTAGCCACGCGGCTGGCCGTCGGAGCCGCGGTAGGCGAACGGGAAGTTGTTCTCGATGGCGGCGTAGTAAACCACGCGGTGGCTCGCCACCCAGTTTTTCTCCATCGCCGTCAGATCGGCATTGCCGGTGTCGAGGTAGCTGGGGATCTTTTTGCTCCAGCGGCTCTGCAGGGCATTCATCAGCTCCATCGGCGCGTCGGCGATGGCGGTGTCCAGCGTGTCTATCAGGCGCGGATCGGCGGCGGCGAACACGAAGGAGAGGTTGCCCAGGTTCTCGTTGCTTTCAATCTGATAGAGCTGGCCGAGCTGCAGCTGGTCGATGATAAAGCTGGCGCTGGCCTCGTCGGCGATAAAGTAGTCGCTGCTGCCGTTGAGCAGCGAATAGACCGCCTGCAGGTTGTTGTCGTAGCGCTGGATCTGCGATGCCACCGCCTGCAGGGCGCCGCCGGACTGCATGTCGGTCAGCGCGCCGATCGCGACGCGGGCGTTGGCGGAATTGAGCATCACCGGCCGATCGTTGCTGCGATCGCGCAATACGCGCAGATTGCTGACGTAGTAGGGCTGAGAGATCTCCAGCCCGTGCAGCGCTTCACTCTGCGGGATGCCGTACAGCAGATCGACCTTGCCGTCGTGCAGCGCCTGCTCCAGCTGCGTCAGGTCGGCGAAGCCGTAAATGGCGAAGCGGATGCCGGTCACCTGCTGAATATAGCCGAGGTAGTCGGCGTTCAGCCCATACAGATCGTCGTCCACGATGATGTTGTATGGGCTGGTGTTCTCACTGATGATGCCGACGCGCAGCGTGCGATCGCGCCAGGGATTTTTCTCGCCGACGATCAGCATGTTCTCGGGGGTATTCAGGTTGCTGACCAACTGATAGCGCACCGGCTCCGCCGCCTGCGCCAGGCCGCACCACAGGATCAGCAGCAGCAGGGCGCGGCGCATCATGGCGCCAGCTCTTTAAACACCGCCACCAGCTCCAGCAGGTTGCCGGCGCCGGTTTTACGCTGGATGTTTTTTTTGTGCGTGCTGACGGTCTTGTTGCTGATGTGCAGCCGGTCGGCGATCTGCAGGTTGGACAGCCCCTGGCTCAGCAAGCCCAGCACCTCGAGCTCCTTGGGGGTGAGCTGCCCGCCGTCCGCCGTCGGCGGCTCTTCGGCCAGCGCGGCGGCGGGGAAGCGGGTTTCACCGTCCAGCACCTGCTCGATCGCCTGCACCAACTCCGCCAGCGAGCTGCCTTTATTGACGAAACCGTCGGCGCCGGCGGCATGCGCCATGCGCGCATAGACATCGGCTTCCTGCGCGGTATAGATCAGGATTTTTTGTTGCGGATAGCGGCGGCGGATTTTTTTCAACAGCTGCAGCCCGTCGGCCTGCGGCAGGCCGATATCCAGGATCACCAGGCCAAAAGCGGCCTCGGCCAGCAGGGCCAGCGCCTGTACGTCATCCTGTGCCGCCTGCAGGCGGTAGGGGCGGGATGATTTCATTAGCGCCGCTTCCAGTGCGACATGAACCACCGGGTGGTCATCAACTAATAGCAGAGAGGGCATGTTCAACTCGGGTCACTTTATATTCTGATCGCTAGCATAGCGAAAAAGGAGGCTCTGCGCTCGCCAGATGAAACAGCACAATCTGCTGTTAATTTGGCGGTTCCAGCGGTGGGGGGCAAAGGTGATTTACAGCGCCATTCTCACAGGCTAGATTGTTGGGATCTACACCGTTACGCACTGCGAAATACCCCACGATACCGAATGGAAAAGCTATGAATTACCAAAACGACGATTTACGCATTAATGATATTAAGGAACTCCTGCCGCCGGTGGCTTTGCTGGAGAAATTCCCGGCCACTGAACGCGCGGCAAAGACGGTGTCCCAGGCCCGCAGCGCAATTCACAATATCCTCCGCGGCAGCGACGATCGCCTGCTGGTGGTGATTGGCCCTTGCTCCATCCATGATACCCAAGCCGCCAAAGAGTACGCGGGGCGCCTGCTGGCGCTGCGTGAAGAACTGAGCGGCGAGCTGGAAGTGGTGATGCGCGTGTACTTCGAAAAACCGCGCACCACCGTGGGCTGGAAAGGCCTGATCAACGATCCGCAAATGGACAACAGCTTCAACATCAACGACGGCCTGCGCCTGGCGCGCAAGCTGCTGGTGGAGATTAACGACAGCGGCCTGCCGGCCGCCGGCGAATTCCTCGACATGATCACGCCGCAGTACCTGGCGGATCTGATGAGCTGGGGCGCCATCGGCGCGCGCACCACGGAATCGCAGGTGCACCGTGAGCTGGCTTCCGGCCTTTCTTGCCCGGTCGGCTTCAAGAACGGCACCGACGGCACCATCAAGGTGGCGATCGACGCTATCAACGCCGCCGGCGCGCCGCACTGCTTCCTCTCGGTGACTAAATGGGGCCACTCGGCGATTGTTAACACCAGCGGCAACGGCGACTGCCACATTATCCTGCGCGGCGGCAAAGAGCCGAACTACAGCGCGGCGCACGTGAAGGACGTCAAAGCCGGTCTGAGCAAAGCCGGGCTGCCGGCGCAGGTGATGATCGACTTCAGCCATGCCAACAGCAGCAAACAGTTCAAAAAGCAGATGGACGTGAGCGCCGATGTTTGCGGGCAAATTGGCGGCGGTGAAAAAGCGATTATCGGCGTGATGATCGAAAGCCATCTGGTGGAAGGCAACCAGAGCCTCGAAAGCGGCGAACCGCTGGTTTACGGCAAGAGCGTCACCGACGGCTGCATCGGCTGGCAGGATACCGAAACCGTGCTGCGCGATCTGGCGGCGGCGGTGAAAGCGCGCCGCGGTTAATCGCGTAAAGAAGGGCTCGCCAGCGGGCCCTTTTCTATTTATCTTAAATTCTTATATCTCCTGTCAATTTAAGGCCTACAGTTAATAGGCTTATTAAATCATTAAGCGACCGTCTTCGCATTATTCCTATTTAATAAAAGAATAATTGTCACCGCTCTCGGCATTGTGCTTATATAAGACGCTTTTTTATTCCACAAACTCCGCATGACGAATAAGCGGGGAGTGGTATGACCTATTCCTTTCAGGACGAAAGAATTATGACAAGTAATACCTCGCAGCCGCTGGGGCTGCACCGGATTAAATTCCATGGGAAAGGTGGTGAGTACTTCGCTATTTGGTTAGTCAACGCGTTATTGACGGCTCTGACCCTGGGCATCTATTCCGCCTGGGCGACGGTGCGTCGTCGTCGCTATTTTTACGGCAACACGGAATTGGACGGCGATCGTTTCGATTATCATGCACAACCGCTGCAAATTCTGAAAGGGCGGCTGTTGGTGATCGGCGGCATCATCGTGTTTTATATCTTGCTGGCGATAACGCCTCTGCTGGGGCTGCTGGCTTTGCTGGTGTTGCTCGCCCTGTTGCCGTGGATCGTTATCCGCAGCTGGCGTTACAATGCGATTATGTCGAGCTATCGCGGCGTGCGTTTTAATTATGTCTGCCGCACCGGGCGCGCCTATTGGGCTTTACTGTTCTGCCCGTTATTGCTGATTATCGGGCTGTATGTCGGTCTGATCGTCTTGCTCGGCATTGGCAGCGGTCTTGGCAGCATCAACGCCATTGCTTTTATGCTGGTGCTGACGCTGATTTTGGCCGTGCCGGCATTTGCGGCGGTAAACGGCATTATTAGCGCACTGCAGCATGACTTGTACGTTAATAACCTGTTTTTCGGGAAGACACCATTTATTGCCGAACTGAAGAAATCGGCCTTTATCAAATTTGCCTTGGTTGGCCTGCTCATATTCCTGCCGTTCATGTTGGTCGCGCTGGTGTGCATCGGTTCGTTCTTCCTTACCCTCTATCAGATGGTGTTGATGGGCATGTTGACCAATGAAGCCATTGATGTGCTGGTGCTGGACAATATCAGCAGCCTGCTGCTGATGATGGTGGTGCTGCTGATCGGCGCCCTGGTGGCCAGCAGTTACCAGGTTGTCGCCCAACGCAACTACCTGTTTAACCAGGCAAGGCTGAACGGCGACATCAAGCTGCATTCCTCAATGAAAACGATGCCGTACATGGGATTGTTGATCACCAATACCCTGATTACCCTGTTCTCGCTCGGTTTGGCGGCGCCGGTGGCGGAAGTGCGCCATGCCCGTTATCTGGCGGCCTGCACGGCGGTTGAAGGCGATTTGGCGCTGCTGAACATTACTGCGCATCAGGAAACTGCCAACAGCGCGGTGGCCGAAGAAGCGGTGCAGGCGCTGGATCTGGGCGGCAGCTTCTGAGGCGCCGATGATCCTTGAAGGCGCTTATCAATTGCCGGGGCGGGCCGCACGTGAGGCGGCCCGTTTACTGGTGAACGAAAGCGGCGAAGGCGTGACGCTGCAGCGGCAGGATGAACAGCGTTACATCCCGCTGGCGGACATCACCGTTTCTGCCGCGCTGGGCAATATTCCGCTGACGCTCACCTTTAGCGACGGTGCGCGCTTTGTGCCGGATGACGATGCGGCCTTTCGCCGCTGGTTCTATCAGCGCCGTTCGCCGGGGTGGGTACATCGGCTGGAACGCCATAAACGCGGCGTTGCCCTGGCGCTGCTGATGACGCTGCTGGCGGTAGTGGCTTACGTTTACGTGGTGCTGCCGTGGGCGAGCAGCGAGATCGCCATGCGCATCCCCACCTCGGTGGAACAGACGCTGGGCGAGCATACACAGACGTTTTTGGACCAGAGCGGCTTCGCGCCCTCCGCACTCCCGGTCGAGAGGCAGCAGGCGTTGCAACAGCTGTTCCGGCAGGTGATGCCGCCTGAGATGCGCCAGGAGCGCACGCCGCTGTCGCTGAAGTTGATGGCGGCGCCCGGTGCGCCGAACGCCTTTATGTTGCCAGACGGCACGCTGGTGCTCAGCGATGAGCTGGTCACTTTGTCGAAAAACGACGATGGCTTGGCGGCGGTGATGCTGCACGAAATGGGGCATCACGCTTATCGTCATCCGATGCGCATGCTGGTGCGTTCGTCACTGGTGGCGTTGACGCTGATGTGGATGACGGGTGACGTCAGCGGCATCGGCGACACGTTGCTGCAGTCCGCGTCCTTCGTGAATGAGATGCAGTTTTCTCGCGGGATGGAGCGTGAGGCCGATGCGTTTGCGATAGCGGAAATGCAGCGCCAGGGGCGTTCGCTGGCGGAAATGGCGGCGATCTATCGCGCGTTGGCGCAGGCGCCTGAACGAGAAAAGACCGATGACTGGGCGCTGCCGGCCTGGCTCAGCACCCATCCGGCGATGCAGGAACGGCTGGACGCGGTGAATGAGGCGATGGCGCAGCAGCCGCGATAGTAATAAAAAAGCCCCCGGTTTTCACCGGGGGCTTTTTCGTTAACGGGCGAAATTACTTCGCTTTACCCTGGTTCGCCACGGCGGCCGCTTTTGCAGCGATTTCGTCGGCGTTACCCAGGTAGTAACGTTTGGTTGGCTTGAAGTTCTCATCGAACTCATACACCAACGGCACGCCGGTTGGGATGTTCAGTTCGAGGATTTCGTCTTCGCTCAGGTTATCCAGGTATTTCACCAGCGCGCGCAGCGAGTTGCCGTGTGCTGCAACGATCACGCGCTCGCCGCTCTTGATGCGTGGCAGGATCTCTTCGTCCCAGTAAGGGATAACGCGATCGATGGTCAGCGCCAGGCTCTCGGTCAGCGGCAGCTCTTGTTCGGTCAGGGAGGCGTAGCGCGGATCGTGGCCAGGGTAACGTTCGTCTTCTTTGGTCAGCTCAGGTGGGGTCACCGCGAAGCCGCGACGCCATTGCTTCACCTGCTCGTCGCCGTATTTTTCAGCGGTTTCGGCTTTGTTCAGACCCTGCAGCGCACCGTAGTGACGTTCGTTCAGCTTCCAGGATTTTTCGGTTGGCAACCAGGCCTGATCCAGCTCGTCGAGGATGTTCCACAGGGTGTGGATCGCGCGCTTCAGTACGGAGGTGTAAGCGAAGTCGAAAGTGAAACCTTCTTCTTTCAACAGCTTGCCTGCGGCTTTCGCTTCGGTGCGGCCCTTGTCGGACAGATCAACATCATACCAACCGGTGAAGCGGTTTTCTTGGTTCCACTGGCTTTCGCCGTGACGCACCAGAACCAGCTTAGTTACAGCCATAGCTTAACTCCTTAATAATCTGACATTTCAATGATAACGAAAATCATTATATTGCCGCGGGCCGGGGCTCGGCAATCGATAGTGTCTAACCATAGCCAATTTCTTGCCGCAAAGTAAGGGCTGGCGAAAGGAAAAAGCTGAATCGTTCAGGCTGGCGCTGTGAGGGGGAAACGGCGCGCCGAAATCGCTCCGGGCGCGCCGTGGCGTGGGGGAAATCAGGCCGATTTTTTCAGGCAGTTGCTCATGAAGGTTTTACGCGCGTCGCCCTTCAGATCCTTGGTCTTGGCGTCGGCGTTGCAGCTTTTCATTTTCTGCTGCTGCGGCGTCAGGGTTTTGCCCGCCGCGGCGGAGCCTTCGGATTTCAGACAGGTGCTCATGAAGGTGGAGCGATCGGCGCCTTTCAGCGATTTGGTGGATGCCTGCTGGTTGCAATCGGTCATGCGTTTCTGTTGGGCGGCCTGCGCCGGAGAAGGCGTTTTCGTCGCCGTCGTCGCGTCGGCCGCCATCAGATTGATGCTCAGCATTAAGCCCGCCAGCAATGGAAGTGCAGTAATCAGACGCATAGGTGTTCCTTCAGCTATTGATTGGCCGCCATCGGCCGAAAATGGTGACGTTGCACAAGGCGTTGTGCTTATCACGGTAGCCTGAGTGTAGTGCGCGCTTTGGAATAAGGGAAGGTGGGCGCCGGTAGGGGGATAGCGCTAAAAGGTAAGCATTTATAACAAATTGCCCCCGGCCGCACGGCGAGGGGCGTAGCGGGTCAGATAGGATAAAACTGATAATGCGTGGCGCTGCGGTAGCGACTCCCCGGTTGCAGCCAGCAGTCCGGCTGCGGCCACTCGGGATGGTGCGGGCTGTCCGGCAAAAACTCGCTCTCCAGCGCCACGCCGGCATGGTTGGCGTAGCTGCCGCCATCGCGCGCCGGCGTGCCGGCCAGAAAATTGCCGCTGTAGAGTTGCAGTGCAGGCGCGTCGGTGAACACGCTCATTTGCACCTGGCCGTCGGCGGACCACAAATGGGCCGCCGGGCTCTCCAGCGCGCCGCAGGTGCGGTGCAGCAAGAATGCGTGATCGTAGCCTTTTACCCGCTGCTGGTCGCGATCGCGCAGGAAATCCTGCAGCAGCGTTTTCGGCTGACGAAAATCCATGCCGCTGTCGTCCACCGGCGTCAGATCGGCGCAGGGAATGCCCTCGGCGTCGACGGGCAGATAGCGATCGGCGAACAGCTGCAGCCGTTGGGCGCGGGCGTCGGTGCCGGCGCCGTCCAGATTGAAATAGGCGTGGTTGGTCAGGTTGACCGGGCAGGGGCGATCGACCTGTGCCAGATAGCTGATTTCCAAACGATTATCCGGGGTCAGACGGTAGCAGACCTGCACGTCGAGATTGCCGGGGAAACCCTGATCGCCCTCCGCCGAGTGCAGCGCATAGCAGACCTGTTGCGCATCCTGCTGGACCCGGCGCCAGCGGCGGGCATGAAAACCGTCGGGGCCGCCGTGCAGCTGGTGGACGCCCTGATTGGCGGCCAGCGCATGGGGAGTCCCATCGATGGGCAGGCTGGCGTTGGCGATGCGGTTGGCGTAACGGCCGACGGTGGCGCCCAGATAGGCGCCCTGGCGCGGGTAGTCTGCCGGGCTGCGGCAGCCGAGCAGCAGTTCGCGTTTTTCACCGGATTTGAGCGGCAAGACGGCGGACAGCCAGGTGGCGCCCCAGTCCATCAGCGTCACCGTCATGCCGGCGGCGTTTTGCAGCTGCGTCAGCTGATAAGGCTCCCCATCGGGCGCCGCTGCCGTGCTCATCGTCAGCATGTACCGGCCCCCTGTGAAGCCTGGCAGACATAGAACGTTTCCTGTAATCCGCCGGTTTGCCGCGGATACTCGTGCGCCACGGCGGCACGCACCGTCTCCACGAGATCCTGTGGCATCAGCGCGACGATGCAACCGCCAAAGCCGCCGCCGGTCATGCGCACGCCACCGCGCGAGCCGATCGTCGCTTTGACAATCTCGACCAACCGATCGATTGGCGCCACGGTGATTTCGAAGTCGTCACGCATCGAGGCGTGGGACTCCGCCATCAGCCGGCCCATGCGTTGCAGATCGCCAGCCGCCAGCGCATCGGCCGCCGCCAGCGTGCGGGCATTCTCGCTGATGACATGGCGCGCGCGTTTGGCCACCAACGGATCCAACTGATGTTGACGTGCTTCAAACTGTTCCGGGCTGACGTCACGCAGCGCCTTGACGCCGAAGAACCGAGCCGCTTCTTCACACTGTTTGCGGCGGGTGTTGTACTCGCTGTCCACCAGCCCGCGCTGCACATTGGAGTTGATGATCACCACCGCGACGCTGTCCGGCATCGGCACCGCACGGGTCTCCAGCGAGCGGCAGTCGATCAGCAGAGCGCTGTCGCGCCGGCCGAGCGCGGAGATCAGCTGGTCCATGATGCCGCAGTTGCAGCCGACGAACTGGTTTTCCGCCTCCTGGCCGTTCAGCGCCAGCGCCACGCCGTCCAGCGGCAGCTGATAGAGCGCCTGCAGCGCCTGGCCTACCGCCACTTCCAGCGCGGCGGAGGAGCTGAGCCCCGCGCCCTGCGGCACATTGCCGGCGATCACCAGATCCGCGCCGCCGAAATCGGGGTTGCGTCGCTGAAGATGTTTCACCACGCCGCGCACATAGTCGGACCAGCGCTGATCGGGGTGGTTGACGATCGGCCCGTCGAGCGAGAATTGATCCTGCTGATTCTGATAATCGGCGGCCAGTACGCGGATCTGGCGGTCGTCGCGCTTGGCGCAGGCGATGACGGTTTGGTAATCGATGGCGCAGGGCAACACGAAGCCGTCGTTGTAATCGGTATGCTCGCCGATCAAATTCACCCGCCCCGGCGCCTGGATGGTCAACGCCGGCGCGTAGCCGAAGTGTTCGGTAAACAGGGAATGGGTAAGCGGTTTCAGGCTCATGCTTGGGCTCCGGCTTCACGGTAATGAATATCGCTGACGGCGCGCAAACGCTCTGCGGCCTGTTCGGCGGTCAGATCGCGCTGGGTTTCCGCCAGCATCTCGTAACCGACCATAAATTTACGCACGCTGGCTGAACGCAGCAGCGGCGGATAGAAATGGGCGTGCAGCTGCCAGTGTCGGTTGTCGGCGCCGTTGAACGGCGCGCCGTGCCATCCCATCGAATAGGGGAAAGAACACTGGAACAGGTTGTCGTAGCGGCTGGTCAGCTTCTTCAGCGCCAGCGCCAGATCGCGGCTCTGCGCCGCGCTGAGATCGGTGATGCGCTGCACCGCCGTTTTCGGCAGCAGCAGCGTTTCAAACGGCCAGGCGGCCCAGTAGGGCACCACCGCCAGCCAGTGTTCGGTGTTCACCACGATGCGTTCGCCTGCGGCCAGCTCGCGCTGCGCATAATCCAGCAGCAGCGGGGAGGCATGTTCCCGGAAATAGTCGTGTTGCAGGCGATCTTCGCGCTCGGCCTCGTTTGGCAGAAAACTGTTGGCCCAGACCTGCCCGTGCGGGTGCGGATTGGAGCAGCCCATCGCCGCGCCTTTGTTTTCGAACAATTGCACCCAGGGGTAGTGCTTGCCCAGCTCCTCGGTTTGCGCCTGCCAGGTGGTGACCACCTGCTCCAGCGCCGGCAGCGTCAGTTCGGGCAGAGTCTTGCTGTGATCGGGAGAGAAGCAGATCACCCGGCTGACGCCGCGCGCGCTCTGGCTGCGCATCAACGGATCGTGGCTGTCGGGCGCCGGCGGCGTATCGCTCATCAGCGCGGCGAAATCGTTGGTGAAAACGTAGGTGCCGCGATAATCCGGATTACGATCGCCGGTGACGCGCGCGTTGCCCGGGCACAGGAAACAGTCGGGATCGTGCGCCGGCAGCGTTTCCGTGGGGACGGCCTCCTGCTGGCCTTGCCAGGGGCGCTTGGCGCGGTGCGGTGAGACCAGCACCCACTGGCCGCTCAGCGGGTTGTAGCGGCGGTGCGGATGATCGATAGGGTTAAATTCCGTCATACGGTTCCTTTCTTGGCGCCGACGAAAGTGTAATCGCTTCCAATTACCGTCTTGAGACGCCCGTTGCTGAACAGGGAGAGGCTATTGCGCAGAAAGATAGCACGCCCGCGGCGATAAAAAGGTGATCTAACGCGAAAAATGGAATCGTTTACACTTCATTAAAAAGCGCTGGATGGGTGGAGAAAAGCAGGGGGCGGCATGATTGAGGTCATACGGTGAGGTGCTGGTGATAGCGTTTTCACCCGACCAGCCGGCAGAGAGGGGCTCTCTGCCGGCGTCAGCCGTTAAGAATGCTGATACAGCGGGTAGGTGAAGAACAGCAGATGGGTCAGATTAAGCCCGAAATGGAACAGAATCGGCACCCACAGACGGCCGCTCCACATCCACGCCAGGCCGTAGATCACCCCGGCGAGGGTTGCGAAGATCACCATCAGCATACCGCCCGCCAAATGTGCGGCGCCGAACACCAGGGAGGCGACGATCAGCGCCGGCCAGGCGCCCAGCCACTGGCTGAGGCGCTGTTGCAGGTAGCCGCGAAACAGCGCTTCCTCGGCCATGCAGACGAAGAACAGGTTCGCCATCACGAAAGGCAGGATCCAGGCGGGCGCATGCAACTCGATTTTTAAGCCGCCCAGCGCTACGGCCAGCAGCAACAGCGCCGGCACGGCCAGCAGCAGCGCAATCCAGCCCGCTCTGCCGGCGTTGCCGTCGCGTTCGGCGGAAAACAGCGTGGGCAAGCAGGCGAACAGCAGGAAGGGCACCATCGCCTTATCGAAGTTGTAATACATGGTGAACGGCGCGCTGAGCGGGCCGGCTTTTTCGCCGTCGATCATCAGCTGGTTGTGGATGCCCGGCACCAGATGCAAAAACAGCGCCACGCAGCTGGCGACCACCAACCCTTCGAGCGCGATCGCCAGATTGCGCTGCGCGCGAAAATGGTGACGCAACCCCGCCAGCGCTACGATCGCCAGCAGATAACTCAGGCTGAGTGGCGTCAATACCCCATGATAAAGCCCCATACCCGCCGAGGCGGCCAGGATCACCCAGGCTATCAGCCGGTTAAACGGCAAGAAAAATAACGAAGCAGCCAGTACGCCCCACATAATATGTCCCTTTAAAATATGTACACGGCGCTCAGCGCCTTTGCGGCGTGCGATGATGGCGAAATTGAGCGCTAGAGCGGATAGTAGCACACCAGGATGACGCTAAAGGTCGGGGCAGTGATGCATCCGTGCATGATGCCGGCCCACACGATCGTCGGCGATGCGGGTCAGCCTTTCATCCATGCCTGCGAACGGGTGATTTCGGCCAGGTTTTGCAGGGTATCCAGACTCTGCTGGTGGATCTCCTGCGTAGGGGCTGCGCACAGATCGTGCAGTACGGTCACCTGAAAGCCGGCGTCGTGCGCCTGACGTGCGGTGCTTTCGATGGCGAGCGGCGTGCTGATGCCCGCCAGCAGCAAATGGTGGCACCGATGTTGCCGCAGCCAGGCTAACAAATTGTTACCGGAGAAGGCGCTAACCGCCGTTTTTTCAAACTGCAGATCGCTCTCTTCCTGATGCAGGTCGGGCACCCAGCGGCAGCCCGGGCCATTTAGCCGCAGCGCACCGATCTGCTTGAGATGGTTGAACAACGGCGAGTGGGGCGGGATATCATGATAATCGTCGGCGAATCCCACCCGCACCCAGATCACCGGAATTTTTCGCACCCGGGCATAGGCCGTGGCGGCATTGACGTTAGCGAGCAGGTGGGTTGCCACCACCTGTTCACGGCAGTGGTTGGCGCGCCCTTTGGGCCCGATCAGATCCTCGATCAGGTCGATGATAATCAACGCAGCGGACATGGCGTCTCCAGAAAATGGCCTTCTTTCTTTCTATGATAAAAGGCCAAATGTGATGTGCTGCGGTGAAGTGTTGCCGGATATGTTTACGCCGCGTTTCAGGCGGAGGCCGCCTCCAGCCGCTGGTGTTGATAGCCGTAGCCGCCCTCGCCGTCGGGCACGAAGCTGAGGCGGTGAGTGATGCACTGCGGCGCGTCTTCGGCATGGTGCGAAACGAACAACAACTGGGTGGCGCCCTGGCCGATCAGCACGTCGATGAAGCGGCGCACCAGCTGGCGATTGAGCGGATCCAGCCCTTGCAGCGGTTCGTCGAGGATCAGCAGCGCCGGGTGTTTCACCAGCGCGCGGGCGATCAGCGCCAGCCGCTGTTGGCCCCAGGAAAGGCTGTGGAACGTAGCGTCGCCGCGCGCGCCGTCGAGCCCGAGCAGCGCCAGCCATTGTTCGGTCAGCTGCCGCTGACGATCCGAGACCGCCTGATAAATACCGATCGAATCGAAGAACCCCGACAGCACCACGTTGCGCACGCTGGTGTTGACGCGATAATCCAGATGCAGGCTGCTGCTGACGTAGCCGATATGGCGCTTGATCTCCCAGATGGTTTCCCCGCTGCCGCGGCGGCGGCCGAACAGCGTCAGATCGTTGCTGTAGCCCTGCGGATGATCGCCGGTGATCAAACTCAGCAGCGTGGACTTGCCGGCGCCGTTCGGGCCGACGATCTGCCAATGTTCACCGGGGTTAACCTGCCAGTCGAGATGATTGAGGATCGGTCGATCGTTATAGCTGACTACGCCGTCGCGCAGGACGATCAGCGGCCGATCCGCCGGCAGGGCCACCTTTTGCGTCGGATCCTCGGTCTCCGGCAGCGCCAGCCCGCTGAGGTTTTCGCTGTGTGCCAGCTGCGCCACCAGCGCGTCTGCCATCACCTGGCGGCGCGGCCCGCGGCTGGTCAGGGTGCAGTCCGCCAGCACGCCCACTTGCCGGACAAAATCCGGTATTTCGTCGAACCGGTTGAGCACCAGCACCACGGTTTGGCCCTGGGCGGAAAGCTCGCTCAGCAACGCGGCGAGCTGCGCGCGCGAGTGAACGTCCAGCCCGTCGAAGGGTTCGTCGAGGATCAGCAGGTCAGGCTCGGGCATCAGCGCCCGGCACAGCAGGGTTTTACGCGTTTCGCCGGTGGAGAGGTACTTGAAGCGGCGCGTCAGCAGGGCGGTGATGCCGAACTGCGCGGCCAGCCGCTCACAGCGCGCGGCGTCTTTCACCTCTTCCTGAATGATCTCCGCCGCGGTGCGGCCGGTATCGTCCTCGTCCGCGCTGAGCAGGTCGGTGTTGTTGCGTTGCCACTCGTCGCTGACCATTTTTTGCAGCTGTTCGAAGGAGATGCGCACCGCGTGCTGAAAATCGCTGCGCCGTTCGCCGCTCAGCAGAACCAGTTCGTCGGCCAGCGCACGCGCCAGGGCGGATTTGCCGCTGCCGTTGGCGCCGACGAAGGCCCAGCTGTCGCCGGCCTGGATCGCCAGCGCGTCCAACGTCAGGGTACGGGTATCGCTTAAGCGGAATGAACCTTGCGAAATGTGCAACGACGACATCACCTGTTCCTTTTTTTGCAATTATTTGCCTTAGAAATAGGCGCATTGCACGGTGATGTCAATCAGCAAAAACGCAACGTTACGTTGCGCTTAACACAACGTGGCGACAATCACGTGGTCGGCGTTGAACAGGGCGTGTACGGCGGCGCCGACGCTCAGCTGCAGGCGCTGCAACTCCGCCGTCGTCAGGGTGGCGCACAGGGTTTCGCCCCCCGCCAGCGTCACCAGCACCTCGCTGTGTTCGGCCCCCGGCTGAATGCCGGCTACCACGCCCGCCAGCGCGTTATCCGCACCGGTATGCTCCCCCGTCTCGACGCTTAACCGCACCCAGGGCGCTTTGATCAGCGCCAGCACCTCTTTGCCGGGCACCAGCTGCAGCCGGTCGGCGCTTTGCTGGGTGATGGCCGCCGTCAGGCGAGTGGTGCCGTCGTTCAACAAAATCGCCAGGTGCTGCTGCACCTGCTGATGATCGCGTTCGATCACGGTGCCGAAGAACTGATTGCGCGCGCTGGTTTGCAGCGAGAAGCGCGAGATGGCCGCCAGCAGGCTGTCGAGCGGCAGATCGTCCTGCTGCAACACGTCGAAGGCCTTTTGCTGCACCTGGCCCAGCAGGTCATACAGCTGGATCAGCCGTTGGCCGTAGTGCGTCAGATGCGCGCCGCCGCCGCCTTTGCCGCCGGTGGCGCGTTCCACCACCGTGTGTTCCGCCAGTTGGTTCATCTCATTGATGGCGTCCCAGGCGCTTTTGTAGCTGATGCCCGCCAGTTTGGCGCCCTGGCTGATGGAGCCGGTGTGCTGCACCTGTTTCAGCAGCGCGATGCGGCGCGGATCGGCGAACAGCTTTTGCTGGAGTTTGAGAGTCAGAAGAATTTCGGCCTGCATAGCGCATCCTGTCGACGGCAAAAACCGTATTGTCGCCGATTTGGCGGCAAAGCGCCAAACGCCGTGCGTGGGAGAGTGGGGCAATAAAGACTGGTATTGTAATATTGTAATAATATAACATAACAGAAAAACGATAAGGCTTTACGCCGGCTGCGGCCGGTTTTTATTTCACCACAGGGATGCTCCACATGAGTACGACACGCCGGCGTCTTGGCACGCCCAAAAAATCTTTATGTCTTGCCGCCGCATGGATCGGCGGCGCACTGACAGCGCCGCTGGCTTTCGCCGCCGACTGCGATAAAGCCCGCAATGCCACGGGGTGTGAAGAACAGCTCACCGTGGAGGCGGCGGCCCCCGCCGGGCGTTACGATGCGTTGAACGCCGTGAGCCGCAGCGCTTCGCAGATCGGGCTGACCGCTCGGGAGACGCCGCGCAGCGTCGATATTATCAGCGCGCGGGCGATCCAACAGCGGGGCGATCGTTCGCTGGCCGCCGCCGTCGAGCACGCTACCGGTCTGTCCGGCGTCGCTTCGCCAACGTTGTCCAACAACTTTTCCGCACGCGGTTTTCGGCCGATCGCCTGGCTGTATAACGGCGTAGAGATGCCCGGCAGTACGCTGCAACTGGGCGATCCGGCGCATTACGACAGCATCGAGGTGCTGCGTGGGCCGGGGTCGGCCTTGAACGGGCTGAGCGCCGCAGGCGGCAGCGTCAACCTGATCTCGCGGCGGCCGACCTTCAACCGGCAGCCGTTCGAGCTCGATTATGGCCTCGGCAGCTACCGCAGCCAGCGTTTGCATCTGGGGGCCGGCGGCGCGCTGGTGGACGATGTGATGGCGTACCGGTTGGACGTCAGCGGCAACGACAGCGGCAGCAACGTGCAGTATGAACGCGATCGGCAGAAGCGGGTATCCGGCTCGCTGCTGTTTAAATTGACGGACGATGCGCTGCTGACGCTGAGCCTGGACCGCATGCTCAACCGCACCAACAACCCTTACTACGGCACGCCGCTGCTGAATGGGCGCATTGCCGGCGAGCTGCGCGACATCAATTACAACAACCTGACCGACAGCCGTATCCAGAGCAACGCCACCGCATTTCAGGCCAGTCTGGACTGGTTTATGACGCCCGAAGTGGAGTGGCATAACCAATTCTATTACTACAGCGGCTTTCGCGAATGGCGCAACGTCGAGCGTTTCCGCGTCGCGGCGGCGGCCCGGCCCGGCGACGTCAACCGCGACTCTTTCGGCGCTCTGGCGCACGACGACGATCTGATCGGCAACCGCAGTTCGCTGGTGTTCGATCGCGCTATCGCCGGTTTCGATAATCGGTTACTGGTCGGCTTCGATCTGAGCAAGCGGCATTTTCAGTACTACTCCAACGGTTTCCCCGGCTCCGAGGACGTGCCGCTCGGCGCGCCGCCCAGAGAGCCGTTCGCTCAGGGCACCGCCAGCCAGCGTGCGCCGGTGCGCCACGTCACTCAGAATCAGTACGCCGCCTTTCTTGAAGACCGCTTCAGCCTGACCGAGCGTTTAGCGCTGCTGGGCCAGCTGCGCTACAACCATATGAACATGGATTGGCGCTTCCAGGGGCCGCAGGAAGAGAGCCGCGCGCGCACCTACGTTTTCAGCACCTGGAGCCTGGGCCCCAGCTATGCACTGACCGATAACCTCACGCTTTACGCCAACTACACCACCGGCCAGGAGCCGGGCAACGATTTGTTCTTCCTCAGCCCGACGCAGACCGATCTGCCGCTGACGCGAGCGCGCCAGTGGGAGGCCGGCGCCAAAGGGCAGTTTTGGGATAACAAGGGAGAGGCGACGCTGGCGCTGTACGAACTGCGCAAGGACAACCTGTTTGTGCCCGACGCGCAGCGGCCGGATGCGTTGAACGCGGTAGGCAGGCAGACGTCGCGCGGCATCGAGCTTGGCGTGGTGCTGCGTCCCGACGATCGTTGGGAGCTGGCCGGCAATGCCGCCTACACGCACGCCCGCTACGACGACTATCGCGGCGGTAGCCCGCTGCGCAGCTACAACGGCAATCGCCCGGCCTATATCCCGGACTGGACCGCCAACCTCAGCGTGCATTATCAGGCGACGGCGCGCCTGGGGCTGGCTTCTTCGCTGCGCTACGTCGGCAGCAGTTATAACGACGACGCCAACCAGCGCAAGATGCGCGCGTACACCACGCTCGATCTGGCGGTGGATTATCAGTTGACGCCGATCGTCGATGTCGGTTTCCGCATTCGCAACGCCACCAACCAGCTGTACGCCTATCAGCGCACCTACCCGGATCAGGCGCTGATCGCGCCGCCGCGCAGCTATGAAACCTTCGTGTCGGTCAGGTTCTGACGGCGTGAAACGCCGGCTTTGCCTGTTGTTGTGCGCCCTGGGGTTGGGCGGGGGCGTGCCGCTGCGTGCCGATAGCGTCAGCCTGCAAAATTGCGGGGTCACGCGCGATTACCCGCAGCCGCCGCAGCGGGTGCTGGTTTATGCCAATCCGGCGCTGGAAAACCTGCTGGCGCTGGGGCTGGCCGCCCGTGCAATCGGCGTGGTCGGGTATGACCGCATGCGCGATCCCGCGCCGACGGCGTCGGCCGATGCGCTGCGGGCGCCCACCAGCCCGGCGCCGCCCACGGCGGAAGCGTTGCTGCTGATGCGGCCGGATTTTGTCTATTCGGCCAGCTATTACTGGCTGCACAGCCCGGAAACGCCCGATCGGACGCGGCTGGCGGAATGGGGCATCGGCACTTACCTCTCTCCCGGCGCCTGCAGCGGCCAGCAAAGCGCGATCGCCGCTGCGCTGACGTTTGAAGACATCTTCACCGAGCTGCGGGAGCTGGCGCGCATTTTCAACGTCAGCCGCGGCGGTGAAGCGCCGATCGCGCGGCTGCGCGGGCAACTGCAGGCGTTTGAGGCGCAGCGCGCGCCGCTGCCGCATTTACGTCTGCTGTGGTGGTATGCCGGCACGCAGACGCCCTACGTGGCCGGCTGCTGCGGCGCACCAGGTTTGCTGAGCCGCAGCATCGGCAGCGAGAACCTGTTCGGCGATCGGCCCGAGCTGTGGCCGACGGTATCCTGGGAGGTTATCGCCGCCCGCGATCCGGATGCGATCGTGCTTGGCGATCTGCCGCGCGGCGGCTTCGGCGACAGCGCAGCGGACAAGATCGCCTTTCTGGAGCATCACCCGCTGACCGCGACGCTGCGCGCCGTGCGTCAGCGGCGCTACGTGATCCTCCCCGGTTACGACATGGACCCTTCCGCCCGCACCGTGGCGGCGCTGGGCCGTTTGATTCGGGGCCTGGCGGCCTTGCCGCCGCAGGCTGCGACTTTTTCCAACAAGGAACCTTGATATGACTGCCGTTTCATTATCTTCGCTGCTGGACTCCTGGGATCGCCAGCAGGCGGCCTACATCGCCGAGCGGGAAGCGCGTTTTAACGCCCAGCTGGAGGTGCTGGCGCTGGCCGTCGGCCAGGATTTTCACGTGGTGGATCTAGCCTGTGGCCCGGGATCGCTGAGCCTGCGCATTTTGCAGCGCTTTCCGCAGGCCAGGGTAACCGCCATCGATCTCGATCCGTTGCTGCTGGCGGTGGCGCGCGGCGCACTGGCGGAGTATGGCGATCGGATCCGCATTCTGCAGGCCGATCTGGCGGATCCGGCCTGTTTTTCCGCGCTGTCCGGCCCCGCGCCGCAGGCGGCGGTGTCCAGCACGGCGCTGCACTGGCTGATGCCGGAGCAGCAACTGGCGCTGTACCGCAACGTCGCCGGGCTGTTGGCCGACGGCGGCGTATTCCTCAATGCCGATCATCAGCGCTATGACCACCGTCAGCCACGGCTGAAGGCGTTGGCCGAGCGGCACGATGAGCAGACCCAGCAACGCGCCTGGGACAACGGCGTCGAGGATTGGGATCGCTGGTTCGCCGGCGCGCTGCAATTGCCGGCGTTGGCCGCTTATCAGGCCGAGCGTGAGGCGCTATTCGCCGGCCGCCCGGTGCCGCCGCCGACGCCGGTGGATTTCCAGCTCGCGGCCCTCAGGCAGGCCGGTTTCAGCGAGGCGGGGACGGTGTGGCAGCTGTTGGACGACTATGTGATCGCAGGTTGGAAATAGCATGAGCCGGCGGTTACTGCCCGGCCGTGAGACCGGCTGGTTGCTGTTGCTGGCGGCGGCGCTGCCGATGGCCCTGCTGAGCGCCACCTTGTCGGGGCCTGCGCCGATCGCGTGGCACGACGCCTGGCGCATCGTATTCGGCGTCAGCGGCGGCGCGGCGACCGATGCCGAGGTGTATCAGCGCATCATCTGGTCGCTGCGGATGCCGCGCGCGCTGCTGGCGGCGGTGGCCGGCGCCGGGCTGGCGCTGGCGGGCACCGTGCTGCAGTCGCTGACCCGCAACCCGCTGGCCGATCCCTGGGTGCTGGGGATCTCCTCCGGCGCGGGCGTGGGGGCGGTGACGGTGCTGGTATTGGGGCTGGGGGGCGGCCTGCTGTCGGTGTCCGGCGGGGCGTTTAGCGGCGCGCTGGGGGCGTTTGCGCTGGTGATGTTGCTGGCCGGGCGTTCGCTGCAGGGGGAGTCCACGCTGTTTATTCTGGCCGGGGTGGCGGTGACGCAACTGCTCTCCGCACTGACTTCGCTGATCACCCTCTGGCAGGCAGACGCCAACGCCACGCGCGGCGTGATGTTCTGGCTGCTGGGATCGTTCAGCGACGCGCGCTGGCCACAGGTCGGGCTGTGCGGGCTGGCGCTGGCGGCGACGCTGCTGCTTTGCTGGCTGCGGGCGGGTGAGCTGGACGCGCTGGCGTTCGGCGGCGTGACCGCCGCTTCGCTGGGGGTGGCGGTGGCCCCGCTGAAGCTGCTGCTGTATGTGGCGACCACCGCGCTAACGGCGACGATCGTCGCGTTCAGCGGCGCGGTGGGGTTTATCGGGTTGACGGTGCCGCACGTCGCCCGGCGGCTGGTCGGCTCGCGGCATCGTCAGCTGTTGCCGGCCAGCGCGCTGTGCGGCGCTTTGTTCGCCGTGGCGGCGGACACGCTGGCCAGAACGCTGTTTGCCCCGCGCGAACTGCCGGTCGGCGTGTTGACGGCGCTATTGGGAGTACCGGTATTCCTGCTGTTGCTGTATCGGAAGGTCAATGCATGACGGTTGAAAAAACGCAATCCGGTCTGTGCGCCGAGGGGGTAAGTTGGCGAGTGGGCGCGCGCACGGTGCTGGAAAACCTCAGTTTCTGCGCCTTGCCCGGTGAGATCACCGGCGTGCTCGGCGTCAACGGCAGCGGTAAATCCACGCTGCTCAAGCTGTTGGCCGGGCTGCAGCCCGCCGCCGGCGGCCGCGTTTGGCTGGAGGGGCGCGAGATCGCCGCGTTTTCCGCGCGGGAACGCGCCAGGCGCATCGCTTTTCTCGAGCAATCCGCCCCCGGCACTTTCGCGCTGCCGGTGAAGGAGGCGGTATTGTTGGGGCGTCTGGCCCATATCGGCCGCTGGCGCGGTTTTGGTACCGAGGATCGCCGCCTCGCCGGGCAGGCGATGGAGCAGGTGGGCATCAGCCACCTGGCCGATCGCGATTGGCAGCGGCTGTCCGGTGGTGAACAGCAGCGGGTGCACCTGGCGCGCGCGCTGGCGCAGCAAACGCCGTGGCTGCTGCTGGACGAACCCGCCAACCACCTGGATATCGCTCATCAGCAGCAGTTTATGGCATTGCTGCGGCGGCTGAAGCTCAGCGTGGTGGTGACGCTGCACGATCTGAATCTGGCGGCCTGTTATTGCGATCGGGTCGCGCTGCTGCAGCGGGGCGGGATCTGTGCGGCGGGCACGCCGCAGCAGGCGCTGACGCCGGAGCACATTCGCGCGGTATACGGGGTGGAGGCCCGGCTGGCGGCGCCCGCCGGCTATGCGCCGCCGCTGATCTATTACCCCGCGGCGGGATGAGATCGGTCAAAAGGGCACGTTTGGCCGATCACAATTTCGCCTCGCTGGCTAAAATAACTCCGGTTTTAGCGATTTTTTTGGGTTAGAATAACCCGATATGCGGTGAAAGGCATTTGCCGCTCAATGGGCAGTTAAGCGAGGCTATCATGTTGGAATTATTGAAAAGTCTGTTATTCGCCGTGGTGATGGTGCCGGTGGTCATGGCGCTCATTCTCGGTCTGATCTACGGTTTTGGCGAAGTGTTCAACGTCTTCTCCAAAGTGGGCCGTTCGAAAGAAAACCGCACCCAGCACTGACCGTTCCCTATCCCGATACCCGTCGGCATCGCCCGGCGGGCATTCCTCAAGTTATCTCACGCTTTGCCGATAAACCGCATGACAAGCTTTCGCGCCACGTTATATTATTTTTTATATAACGAAGAGTGATAATGCACGTTAACTTGCGGAGAAAAACAATGAAACAGCAATGGACCCAATGGGTTGGCGGGATCGTGTTGGCATCGGGCCTGGTGGCTCAGGCCTCGGCGGCGGAAAAGATCACCGTGTTCGCCGCCGCGTCGCTGACCAACGCGCTGCAGGACATCGCCACCCAATATCAAAAAGGCAAGGACGTGCAGGTGGTTTCCTCCTTCGCGTCGTCTTCTACGCTGGCGCGCCAAATTGAGCAGGGCGCTCCGGCCGATCTGTTTATCTCCGCCGATCAGCAGTGGATGGATTACGCCATCGATAAGCAGCAGATGGTGAAAGACACCCGTTACACGCTGCTGGGCAACGAGCTGGTGCTGATCGCCGCCAAGAGCGATAAACTAGACAAGATCGCCATCGACAAGCAGACCGACTGGGCCAAGTTGCTCAGCGGCGGCCGCCTGGCGGTGGGCGATCCGGATCACGTGCCGGCCGGCATCTACGCCAAAGAGGCGCTGGAACACCTGGGCGCCTGGAGCGCGCTGGAGCCGAAACTGGCGCGCGCCAACAACGTGCGCAGCGCGATGGCGCTGGTGGAGCGCGGTGAAGCGCCGCTTGGCATCGTCTACGGCTCCGACGCGGTCGCCAGCGACAAGGTGAAAGTGGTGGGCGTATTCCCGGAAGACAGCCACAAACCGGTTGAATATCCGATGGCGATGGTGAAAGATCGTCAAAATCCGACGGTCAGCGCTTTCTATACCTATCTGAAGGGCCCGGAAGCCGCCGCTATTTTTGAACATTATGGATTCACCCCGCGTAAATGATTCTGAGTGAGTACGAGTGGCAGGCGGTTGAGCTGAGCCTGAAAGTCTCCGGTTTGGCGGTGGTCTGCAGCCTGCCGTTCGGCATTCTGATGGCCTGGGTGCTGGTGCGTTGCCGCTTTCCCGGCAAGGCGCTGCTGGACGGCGTCATTCACCTGCCCCTGGTGCTGCCGCCGGTGGTGGTCGGCTATTTGCTGCTGATCGCCATGGGGCGGCGCGGCGTCATCGGCGAGTGGCTGTACGACTGGTTCGGCTTCAGCTTCAGCTTTAGCTGGCGCGGCGCCGCGCTGGCATCGGCGGTGGTGGCGTTTCCGCTGATGGTGCGTGCCATCCGGCTGGCGCTGGAGGCGGTGGATACCCGGCTGGAGCAGGCGGCGCGCACGCTGGGCGCCAACCCGTGGCGGGTGTTTTTCACCATCACGCTGCCGCTGTCGCTGCCCGGCGTCATTGTCGGCGTGGTGCTGGCCTTTGCCCGTTCGCTGGGGGAGTTCGGCGCCACCATCACCTTTGTCTCCAACATTCCCGGTGAAACCCGCACCATTCCGCTGGCGATGTATACGCTGATCGAAACGCCGGGGGCGGAAGCCGCCGCCGCGCGTCTGTGCGCGATCGCCATCGTGCTGTCGCTGGCTTCCCTGATGGTGTCCGAATGGCTGGCCCGCTGGGGCCGCAAACGGATGGGGGTGTAAATGCTGGAGCTGGATTTCTCGCAGCAGCTGGGCGACCTTAATCTCAACGTCCGCGCCGATTTGCCGGCGCAGGGCATCACCGCGATTTTCGGCCTGTCCGGCGCGGGTAAAACTTCATTGATCAACGCCATCGGCGGCCTGACCCGTTTGCAACAGGGGCGTATCGCGCTCAATGGCCGCACGCTGGTGGATACCGCCACCGGTCTCTGCCTGCCGCCGGAAAAGCGCCGTATCGGCTATGTATTTCAGGATGCGCGCCTGTTCCCGCATTATCGGGTGCGCGGCAACCTGCAGTACGGCATGGCGGCCGGCATGCGCGCGCAGTTCAATACCATTGTCGAGCTGTTGGGCATCGGGCCACTGCTCAATCGGCTGCCGCTGACGCTCTCCGGCGGTGAAAAACAGCGGGTGGCGATCGGCCGCGCGCTGCTGACCGCGCCGGAACTGCTGCTGATGGACGAACCGCTGGCCTCGCTCGATCTGCCGCGCAAACGCGAGCTGCTGCCGTATCTGGAGCGGCTGGCGCAGGATGTCAACATCCCTATCCTCTACGTCAGCCACAGCCTGGACGAGATCCTGCGTCTGGCCGAGCAGGTGATGGTGCTGGATCGCGGCGAGGTGCGCGCGTTCGGCGGGCTGGAAGCCGTCTGGGCCAGCAGCGCGCTGCGGCCGTGGCTGCAGCGTGAAGATCAGAGCAGCGTGCTGCGCGTCAGCGTGATTGAGCATCATCAACGCTATGCCATGACCGCGCTGGCGCTCGGCGATCAGCGGCTGTGGGTCAGCGGCATCGACGCCGAACTGGGCACTCAGCTGCGCATTCGCATCAATGCCGCCGACGTCTCGCTGGTGCTGCAACCGCCGGTCAACAGCAGCATTCGCAACGTTTTGCCGGCCAAGGTCAGCGAGTGTCTGGACGTGGGCGGGCAGGTGGAAGTGAAGCTGGCGGTCGGGGAACACGTGCTGTGGGCGCGCATCACGCCGTGGGCGCGAGACGAACTGGCGATCCGCCCCGGGCAGTGGCTGTACGCGCAGGTGAAGAGCGTGTCGATCAGCCGCGAGAGCCGCTAAGACAGGCCCTCCCGGCGGGAGGGCGAAAAGACTAGAGTACGCGGGTGCGGATCACCTCGGCGATGCCCGGCTGCAGGTTATCGGCGATCACCAGATCGGCGCGTTCCTTGATCGCGTCATCGGCGTTGCCCATCGCCACGCCCAAACCGACCGCTTCCAGCATGCTGATATCATTGTAGTTGTCGCCGAACGCCACCACCTGATCCATGTTCAGTCCCTGCGATTCCACCCATTGGCGCAGGCGCTTGCCTTTGCTGTTGCCGCCTTTGGCGATATCCACCTGATCGTGCCAGGACCATTCGCACGCCAACCCCAGCTCTTTTTCCACCGTGTCGGCAAACTCGCGCAGCGCCGGAATATCGGCGTGCGAGGTGGCGAATTTCCAGATCGCCTGCGCGTCGTCGGCCGCCTGCGCCAGGCTGCCGACCTGCAGCAGCGTTGGGCGCTGCGCCGCAGGCAGGGTTTCCGCCCAGGCCAGCGAACGGGTCACGTGGCCGCTCGGTTCCTGATACAGCATGGCGTCGTCAACGTACATCAGCCCGTGAATGTCGGTCTGTTTGAGCATCTGCAGCACCTGTTTGGCCTGATCTTTCGCCAGCGGATCGGCGGCCAGCACCTTTTTCTGCTGAAAATCATACAGGTAGGTGCCGTTGCAGCAGATGGCCGGCGTGTCTATCTGCAGCGCCTGGTAGAACGGATGGATGGCGACGTGATGGCGGCCGGTGACCACCACCACCTGGACGCCGGCGGCGCGCGCCTGCGCCAGCGCTTCCAGCGACTGCGGTAAGATGCGTTTTTGATTGTCCAGCAGGGTGCCGTCAAGATCGAGGGCGATGACGCGGTAGCTCATAGGGTTCTCGTTATCGTTAGCCATAAAATTAATCCGATGGTACACCGGATAGCCAACGGAGAAAACCGCGTGAACATCCGGTGCTAAGCAGGGTTGCCATGCGACGGATGTGCGGTAAGCTAGGAGCAATCGAACGGCCTGAAACCGGTTCCTCTTTTACCCTTTGCAAGGAGAACACATGAAGCAAATCGTTTATGTCGCCAGCCCGGAGAGCCAGCAGATCCACGTCTGGCAGTTGGACGACGCCGGCGCGCTGGCGCTGCTGCAAACCGTTGACGTGCCGGGCCAGGTGCAGCCGATGACCCTTCATCCGGACAAGACCCACCTGTACGTCGGCGTGCGTCCGGCGTTCGGCATCGTCAGCTACCGCATCGAGGCGGACGGCACGCTGCAGCAGGCGGGCATGGCGCCGTTGCCGGGCAGCCCGACCCATATCTCCACCGATCTGCAGGGGCGTTACCTGTTCTCCGCCTCCTACAGCGGCAACTGCGCCAGCATCAGCCCGATCGGCCACGACGGCGTGGTGACGGCGCCTATTCAGCAGATTGACGGCCTGAACGCGCCGCACTCGGCGAACATCGACCCGACCAACCAACTGGTGCTGGTGCCGTGTCTGAAAGAGGACCGCATCCGCCTGTTCAACCTGAGCCTGGCGGGCCAGCTGACGCCGCACGTGCAGGAGGCGGTGGATATCGCCGCCGGCGCCGGTCCGCGCCATATGGCATTCCACCACAACGACAAGTTCGCCTACTGTGTCAATGAGCTGAACGGCACGGTGGACGTGCTGGCCATTTCGGAAAACGGCGGCAAATACACCGTGACGCAGACGCTGGATATCATGCCGGCCGACTTCGACGGCACCCGCTGGGCGGCGGACATTCATATCACGCCGAACGGCCGTTTCCTGTACACCAGCGATCGCACCGCCAGCATTCTGACCCTCTTCAGCGTTTCCGAAGACGGCGGCACGCTGAGCGTGGTCGGCTATTATCCGACCGAAACGCAGCCGCGCGGTTTCAATATCGATCACAGCGGCCGCTTTGTGATTTCGTCCGGCCAGAAGTCCGATCACATCGCGGTGCATGAAATTGACCAGGCCAGCGGCGAGCTGACCACGCTGGCACGTTATCCGGTGGGCAAAGGCCCGATGTGGGTCAGCGTGCTGGCGAAGTAATTCGGCGGTCAGACGAGTATGGAAAAAGCGCGGTTCGGTTGAGCCGCGCTTTTTTATGGGTGGGAGATCAGTTGAACATCACTGTCAGCGTGGCGCTGCCGAGGCTGTGGAAATGCACGTTAAAGCCCACCAGCGCGCCGCTGGAACCTTCATCCACCTCAATGCTTTCTACGTCCAGCGCATGCACGGTGAACTGATAGCGGTGGCTTTCGCCATTCGGCGGCGCTGCGCCGCCGTAACCGGTCGAGCCGAAGTCGGTACGGGTTTGCAGCGCGGCGCTCGGCAGCGGCGCTTTACCGGAGCCTGCGCCCTGCGGCAGCTCACGCACGTCGGCCGGAATATTGGCCACCACCCAGTGCCACCAGCCAGAGCCGGTCGGGGCATCGGGATCGTACAGGGTGACGACGAAGCTCTTGGTGCCGGCGGGCACGCCGTCCCAGGCCAGGTGCGGCGACAGGTTATTGCCGTGGTAGCCCATGCCGTTGAAGACCTGCGTCTGCGGCATTGTGCCGCCGTCCTGCAGATCGTTGCTGTACAAACGAAAAGCCATAATGACTCCCAGTTGTCGATAAACGCGGACCCTTAAGCTAGATCTTTTCGGTGGAACAATACAACCCCTTGCGCCAACGGCGGACGGTTGATCTCGACAGTGACATGCACCAGTTCGGGATGCGTGGCCAACAGTTGGCGCACCCGATCGGCGGTGAGGGCGCGATCGGCGCTGCTCAGGGCGAGGACGCAATGATATTTTCCTTTGCTGATGCGGCCTACATGCAGATCGGTCAGCGTGAGCGCGTGGCCGGAAGCGGCCAGGGCCTGGCGGATGTCTTGCGCCACGGGGGCGTCCATTTCGGCATCCAGCAAAATCTTTCCGCTATCGCGCATCAGGCTATAGGCCCAGGCGGCCACCATCACCGCGCCGACGATGCCCATCAGCGGATCGAGCCAGGCGGCGCCCCAAAGCTTACCGCCGAACAGCGCGATGAGCGCCAGTACCGAGGTGGCGGCGTCGGCGAGCACGTGAACATAGGCGGAACGCAGGTTGAGGTCATGATGAGTGTCGTCGTGGTCATCCCCGTGATGATGATGATGGCCGCCACCGCGCAACAGCCAGGCGCAGAGCAGGTTGACGGCCAGCCCGATCGCGCCGATGGCGATGGCTTCGTTGTAATGAATCGGGCTGGGATTCAGCAGCCGCTGCCCAGACTGAAACAGCATCAGCGCCGCCACCAGCACCAACAACACCGCGCTGGTGTAACCGGCCAGCACTTCGATCTTCCAGGTGCCGAGGCTAAAGCGGCGATCTTTGGCCAGCCGGCGTGCGGCGCCGTAAGCCAGCACCGACAGGCCCAGCGCCAGCGCGTGCGAACTCATGTGCCAGCCGTCGGCCAGCAGCGCCATCGAGTTAAACAGCCAGCCGCCGGCGATCTCGATAGCCATCATACTGGCGGTGAGTATCACCGCCCATCTGGTGTTTCTTTCGGCCAATGGGTTACCATCGTCAAAAACGTGGCTGTGTTCGCGGTGCAAAACGGGCGCGTGAGACGTCATGGTGAAGTTCCTCAGCAAAAGATAGTGTGCTGAAATATACTATACCTCAGTATAGTAAATAACAATCAGGCGGAAATGATGAGCCATACCCACAGAGATCAAAAGAAGCTGTTGGCGCGGGTGCGCCGCATTAAAGGGCAGGCCGAAGCGCTGGAACGCGCGCTGGAGAGCGGCGGCGAATGTTCGGCTGTTCTGCAGCAGATCGCGGCGGTGCGCGGCGCGGTCAACGGTTTGATGGCGCAGGTGCTGGAAGGGCATGTGCGCGAACATCTGGCTGCCGCGGACGCTACGCCGCAGCAGCGCGAGCAGGACATCGAGCAATTGATGACCGTTTTACGTTCTTATATGAAGTAATCATGATTTCACTGAAAAAACGCACGCCGTGGTTCGGCTGGCTGCGCCGTTGGGCCAAAGGCATCAAGCGCGATATTTACGCGCTGTGGCTGGCCGCCCGTGATAAGCGCACCCCGTGGTACGCCAAGCTGATCGCGCTGCTGGTGGCCGGCTATGCGATCTCGCCGATCGATCTGATCCCGGATTTTATTCCGGTGTTGGGCTATCTGGACGATGTGATCATCGTGCCGTTGGGCATCATGCTGGCGGTTCGCCTGATCCCCAAGCCGCTGATGGCCGAGCTGCGCGAGAAGGCGCAAAAACGCGTCGACAACCCCACCGGCCGCATGGCGGCGGCGATGATCATTTTACTCTGGCTGCTGTGCCTGGGGTTGCTGGCCCGCTATCTGGACCAGCATTGGTAAGGCATTAACGCGCGGCGGCGGCCACGGCGGCGGTCAGGCGGCTGAGCTGTTCCGCTTCGATGATGTAAGGCGGCATCAGGTAAATCAGCTTGCCGAACGGCCGGATCCATACCCCGCGCTCGACGAACCCGCGCTGTAGCTCGGCGACATTCACCGGTTCGCGCATCTCCACCACGCCAATCGCCCCCAGCACCCGCACGTCCGCCACCTTCGGCAGCGCCGCCAACGGCAGCAGTTCCTGTTTCAGCTGGGCTTCGATGGCGCTCACCTGCGCCTGCCAGCGATTTTCCGCCAGCAGCGCCATGCTGGCGTCCGCCACCGCGCAGGCCAACGGATTGCCCATAAAGGTCGGGCCGTGCATAAAACAGCCGGCCGCGCCGTTGCTGATGGTCTCCGCCACATGGCGGGTGGTCAGGGTGGCGGACAGGGTCATGTAACCGCCGGTCAGCGCCTTGCCCAGGCAGAGAATGTCCGGCACCACCTGCGCGTGCTCGCAGGCGAACAGCTTGCCGGTGCGGCCGAAGCCGGTGGCGATCTCGTCGGCGATCAGTAGCACCCGATGGCGATCGCACAGCTCGCGCACCCGCTTGAGGTAGGTTGGGTGGTAGATGCGCATGCCGCCGGCGCCTTGCACCACCGGTTCCAGGATCACCGCCGCCACTTCACCGGCGTGCTGCTCCAGCAGCGCGGCGAACGGTGCAATATCTTCTTCACGCCATTCTTCGTCGAAGCGGCACTGCGGCGCGGTCGCGAACAGGTGCGGCGCCAGATAGCCCTGATAGAGGCTGTGCATCGAGTTGTCCGGATCGCAGACCGACATCGCGCCGAAGGTATCGCCGTGATAGCCGTGGCGCAGCGTCAGGATGCGCTGCCGGCGCTCGCCGCGCGCCTGCCAGTACTGCAGCGCCATCTTCAACGACACTTCCACCGCCACCGAACCGGAGTCCGCCAGGAACACGCACTGCAGCGCCTCTGGCGTCATTTCCACCAGCCGACGGCACAACGAGATGGCGGACGGATGGGTAATACCGCCGAACATCACGTGTGACATCTTCTCCAACTGCTGGCTGGCGGCCTGATTCAGGTGCGGATGGTTGTAACCGTGGATCGCCGCCCACCAGGAGGACATGCCGTCCACCAGACGCCGGCCGTCCGCCAGCTGCAGTTCGACGCCGCTGGCCGATTCGATCGGGTAACAGGGTAACGGGCGGCTCATGGAGGTGTAGGGGTGCCAGATATGGCGTTGGTCAAACGCCAGGTCGGAAGCGGTCACAGACATACTTGTAAACCAAATTGAATTAAGATTGGTTGACAGTATATCCACAATATTTAAACTGGCGACACTTTTTCGTTTTGGAGACGCCATGATGGCTGACCGCATTCACTGGACAGTAGGGCAAGCCCAGGCCCTGTTTGATAAACCGCTGCTGGAACTGCTGTTCGAAGCGCAAACCGTACACCGCCAGCACTTCGACCCGCGTCAGGTGCAGGTCAGCACGCTGCTGTCGATCAAGACCGGCGCTTGCCCGGAAGACTGTAAATACTGCCCGCAGAGCTCACGCTACAAGACCGGCCTGGAGTCGGAGCGGTTGATGCAGGTCGAGCAGGTGCTGGAATCGGCACGCAAGGCCAAAGCGAACGGCTCGACCCGTTTTTGCATGGGCGCGGCGTGGAAGAACCCGCACGAGCGCGATATGCCTTATCTGCAGCAGATGGTGCAGGGCGTGAAAGCGATGGGCATGGAAACCTGCATGACGCTGGGCACGCTGGACGGCACTCAGGCCGAACGGCTGGCGGAAGCCGGGCTGGATTATTACAACCATAACCTCGACACCTCGCCGGAGTTCTACGGCAGCATCATCACTACCCGCAGCTACCAGGAACGCCTGGATACGCTCGACAAGGTGCGCGACGCCGGCATCAAAGTGTGCTCCGGCGGCATCGTCGGGCTGGGGGAAACGGTGCGCGATCGCGCCGGGCTGCTGGTGCAGCTGGCTAACCTGCCGAAACCGCCGGAGAGCGTGCCGATCAACATGTTGGTGAAGGTAAAAGGCACGCCGCTGGCGGATAACGACGACGTCGATCCGTTCGATTTCATCCGCACCATCGCGGTAGCGCGCATCATGATGCCGTCCTCTTATGTCCGCCTTTCCGCCGGCCGTGAACAGATGAACGAACAGACGCAGGCGATGTGCTTTATGGCCGGCGCCAACTCGATCTTCTACGGTTGCAAGCTGCTGACCACGCCGAACCCGGAAGAAGACAAGGATCTGCAGCTGTTCCGCAAGCTGGGGCTGAACCCGCAGCAGACCGCCACCGAACATGGCGACAACCAGCAACAGCAGGTGCTGGCTAAGCAGCTGCTGAACGCCGATACCGCCGAGTTTTACAACGCGGCGCTGTGATGAGCTGGCAACAACGTATCGAACAGGCGCTGGCAGAACGGCGTCTCAACGCCGCCTACCGTCGGCGACAGACCACCGAGGGCGGCAACGGCCGCCAGATCCGGCTCGGCGATCGTCTCTATCTGAACTTCTCGGGCAACGACTACCTGGGGCTGAGCCAGGATGCGCGGGTGATCGCCGCCTGGCAGCAGGGCGCGCAGCGTTACGGCGTCGGCAGCGGCGGGTCGGGCCACGTCACCGGCTTTAGCGTGGCGCATCAGGCGCTGGAAGAGCAACTGGCGGCGTGGCTCGGCTATCCGCGCGCGCTGCTGTTCATCTCCGGCTATGCCGCCAATCAGGCGGTGCTGGCGGCGTTGATGCAGAAGGGCGATCGCATTTTAGCCGATCGCCTCAGCCACGCCTCGCTGCTGGAGGCGGCGGCGCAGTCGCCGGCCGAGCTGCGCCGGTTCCAGCACAATCAGCCGCAGGCCTTGGCGGATCTGCTGGCCAAACCCTGCGACGGGCAGCGGCTGGCGGTGACCGAAGGGGTGTTCAGCATGGACGGCGACGGCGCACCGTTGGCGGAGCTGCATCGCTTAACCCGTGCGGCGGGCGCCTGGCTGATGGTGGACGATGCCCACGGCGTCGGCGTGCGCGGTGAGCAAGGCCGCGGCAGCTGCTGGCAGCAGGGCGTGCGCCCTGAACTGCTGGTGGCGACCTTCGGCAAGGCGTTCGGCGTCAGCGGCGCGGCGGTGCTGTGCGATGAGGCGACCGCCGAGTATCTGCTGCAGTTCGCCCGCCATCTAATCTACAGCACCGCAATGCCGCCGGCGCAAGCCTGCGCGCTGCAGGCGGCGCTGGCCTGCATTCGCGAGGGCGATGAACTGCGTGCCCGGCTGCAGGACAACATTCGGCGTTTCCGTCAGGGCGCGGCGCCGCTGGCGCTGACCCTGACGGATTCCGACACCGCCATCCAGCCGCTGCTGGTGGGGGATAATCAGCGCGCGCTCGATCTGGCGACCCGCCTGCGCGAGTGCGGACTGTGGGTGAGCGCCATTCGCCCGCCGACGGTGCCGCCGGGCGGCGCGCGGCTACGCATTACCCTGACGGCGGCGCATCAGCCGCAGGATATCGATCGCCTGCTGGAGGTGCTGAATGACGTCAGCCAATGACACGGTGAACAAACAGGCGGTCGCCTCGGCCTTCAGCCGCGCGGCCGGCAGCTACGACGCCGCCGCCGCGCTGCAGCGTGATGTTGGCGAGCGCTTACTGGGGATGGGGAGTCCCCATCCGGGCGAGCAGCTGCTGGATGCCGGCTGCGGCACCGGCTATTTCAGCCGCCTGTGGCGCGAGCGCGGCAAGCAGGTGACCGCGCTCGATTTGGCGCCGGGCATGCTGGAGGTCGCCCGCCAACGGCAGGCGGCGCACCATTATCTGCTGGGCGATATCGAACAGGTACCGCTGCCCGATGCGGCGATGGACATCTGTTTCAGCAGCCTGGTGGTGCAGTGGTGCAGCGATCTGCCCGCCGCGCTGGCGGAGCTGTATCGCGTGACCCGCCCCGGCGGCGTGATCCTGTTTTCCACGTTGGCGGCGGGATCGCTGCAGGAATTGGGGGACGCCTGGCAACAGGTGGACGGCGAGCGCCACGTGAACGCCTTCCTGCCGCTGGCGCAGATCCGCGCCGCCTGTGCTGAATACCGGCACGAGCTGGTCACGGAGTTACGCACCCTGAACTACCCGGACGTGATGACGCTGATGCGCTCGCTCAAGGGCATCGGGGCGACGCATTTGCATCAGGGGCGCGAGGGCGGCCTGATGTCGCGAGGCCGTCTCGCCGCGTTGCAGGCGGCTTACCCGTGCCGGCAGGGGCAGTTCCCCCTCAGCTATCATCTGGCTTATGGAGTGATTTATCGTGATTAAACGTTGGTTCGTGACCGGCACCGACACCGAGGTGGGGAAGACCGTTGCCAGCAGCGCCTTGTTGCAGGCCGCCAACCGGGCGGGCTACCGCAGTGCCGGCTATAAGCCGGTGGCCTCCGGCAGCGAGATGACCGCCGAGGGGCTGCGCAACGGCGACGCGCTGGCGCTGCAAGCCAACAGCGGCGTGGCGCTCCGTTACGACGAAGTGAACCCTTACGTTTTTGCCGAACCGACCTCGCCGCATATCGTCAGCGCCGATGAAGGTCGGCCGATCGACGCGGCGCGGCTGTCCGACGGCCTGCGCCGGCTGGAGCAGCGCGCCGACTGGGTGCTGGTCGAAGGCGCCGGCGGGTGGTTTACCCCGCTGTCGGCGGAGTACACCTTCGCCGACTGGGTGCAGCAGGAACAATTGCCGGTGATCCTGGTGGTGGGCATTAAACTGGGCTGCATCAACCACGCAGTGCTGACGGCGCAGGCGGTGCAACAGGCGGGGTTGACGCTGGCCGGTTGGATCGCCAACGACGTGGCGCCCCCGGGGCGGCGGCATCAGGAATACCTGGCCACGCTGCGCCGCATGCTGCCCGCGCCGCTGCTGGGTGAAATACCACACCTGCCGCAGGCCGAACGGGCGCCGCTGGGGGAGTATCTGGATATCAGCCTGCTATAAACGCTCAATGAAGGGGGGGGGGGCTCTCCCTCATCCTTCTTCTTGCCCTACCAGCCCGGCGCCGATCAGCGCCTCATCCAGCTGCGCCAGCGCGCCGTGCGCCACGGTGCGACCGCTATCGAGCAGACAAAAACGATCCGCCACCCGGCGCACGAACGGCAGCTGATGCTCTACCAGCAAAATGGTCATGCCCAACTCATAGTTGAGCCTGCGGATCACGTTGCCGATGTCGGCGGCGATTGAAGGGGGCACACCCGTCGTCGGTTCGTCGAGGATCAGCAGCGCCGGCTCCTGCGCCAGCGCACGACCGATCGCCAACTGGCGTTGAGCGCCTTCGCACAGATCGCCGGCGCGGCGGGTACGCATCTGGCGCAAATTGGGAAACAGGCTGTAGATCAGCGGCGGAATGCGGCGAGGGGCACCGCGCCCGGCCATCTGCGCCACCTGCAGATTCTCCTCCACGCTCAGCTGCGAGAAGAGTTGCCGCCCTTGCGGGACGTGGCTGATGCCGAGTGCGGCGCGGCGCTCCATCGGTTGCAGCAGCAGATTTTGCGGCGGCTGATCCGCGGGCTGCCAGGTCATGCTGCCGCTCACCACCGGCACATGCCCCATGATGCAATTGACCAGCGTGGTCTTGCCCACACCGTTGCGCCCAAGCAGCACGGTACACTGGCCGCGCGGCAGCTCCAGGTTGATGTCCCACAGGGTATGATTTTGCCCGTAAAATTGATTGACCGATCTCAGGCTCAGCATTTGGCATTCTCCTCATAGACACAGGCGCCCATCCACTCGTTGGTGGGGTGCAACAAAGGCCGCATTGGCGGTTGATTTCCCGAGTGTGGCAATGTCTGGAACAAAATGCCGTCCATCCGATTCACCTGAGCAATGTCTGCGGTGGACGGAAAGACAGTCAGTATGTCGTGAAAAACGACGTTTATGACGACTTGGTGTCGTTCTCGCGCTTTTACGAGGGGTAGCCAGGCGGTGGTTGCACGCCGTATTCGGCAGCGCATTATGCTGTCGCGCCTCGTTCGCACGCTGAAAGATAAAGCAACTCCCAGGCCAGTTTTGCTACTGGCCGAAAAGGGGGGATGTTATCGCTTTGTTAACCCTCTGCTAGGCCTGACGCGCTCTGCCGCGGTGGCCTGAAAATACGCCGAGAAGTTAACCCGGACGTTTTTTGCACTCTTGTGGTGCCCTTTGGTGAGGACATGGTGCAAGGCATTGCGTCGCCGTCAAGAGCGATCCGCGAGAAAGGGGCCGATGCGATTTTGGCAATGGGGATTTTTAGTATTAATCGGCATAAACAAAGCGATATTTTTATGAAAAAATAACTAAAAAAGCCATTTTAGCGGGTGTAAAGGGCGAAAAGCTTTCTTTCCGTAACTCCCGCCCCGGGCGGGACGGTGAGAGTTATCCACTATTCCTGTGGATAACCTTGTGTATTAGATTTAGAAAAACGCTGTAAAGCGAGAGCGGACGCGGGTTCTGTTCGCTTTGCCCGCATTCTCGTCTTTTTATTAAAACTGTTATATATCAATATATTAACTAAAATCAAGACGCAGGGGTATTGATCAGGTCTCTATGTATGATTTTTCGACGCGGTGCTATCAATAAGTTAATTCGCGGCAAGTTCTGGGGATAAATCTGTTATTGACAATAAAAATGTCACCCGGCTGTAACGTCACGGTGCAACGACATTGCCGCAGTGCCGGGTGCAGCGACGAATCCGCTTGAAGCTGGTTTTATATCCAGTATCATGGGCACTGGCGCAAATCGCCGACACTTTCCATAATTAGGGGCCATATCCGGCGCAGAGCCGGCTGGCCGCCTGAGCGCGCGCATCTCCACAGGGTAGCCGAGCAATGAGTAAACTTTTCAAACTGCATTCCGAGTTCAAACCGGCCGGCGATCAGCCGGAAGCCATCCGCAAGCTGGAAGAGGGGCTGGAAGACGGCCTGGCGCACCAGACGCTGCTGGGGGTTACCGGTTCGGGCAAGACGTTCACTATCGCCAACGTGATAGCCGATCTGAATCGGCCGACCATGGTACTGGCGCCGAACAAGACGCTGGCGGCGCAGCTGTACGGCGAAATGAAAGCGTTTTTCCCGGAGAATGCGGTGGAGTACTTCGTCTCCTACTACGACTACTACCAGCCGGAAGCCTACGTGCCCAGCTCCGACACCTTCATTGAAAAAGATGCTTCGGTGAACGAGCACATCGAGCAGATGCGTCTTTCCGCCACCAAGGCGCTGCTGGAGCGGCGCGACGTGGTGGTGGTGGCGTCGGTGTCGGCGATCTACGGCCTGGGCGATCCGGATCTTTACCTGAAGATGATGCTGCACCTGACTCAGGGCATGATCATCGATCAGCGATCCATTTTGCGCCGCCTGGCGGAGCTGCAGTATTCCCGCAACGATCAGGCTTTCCAGCGCGCTACCTTCCGCGTGCGCGGCGAGGTGATCGATATCTTCCCGGCGGAATCAGACGAGCTGGCGCTGCGCGTCGAACTGTTCGATGAAGAAGTGGAACGGCTGTCGCTGTTCGATCCGCTGACCGGGCAGATTGAGCAGGTGGTGCCGCGTTTTACCATCTACCCGAAATCGCACTACGTGACGCCGCGTGAGCGGATCATGCAGGCGATGGAAGAGATCAAGGTTGATCTGGCGGACCGCCGCAAGGTGCTGCTGGCCAACAGCAAGCTGCTGGAAGAGCAGCGCCTGACGCAGCGCACCCAGTTCGATCTGGAGATGATGAACGAGCTGGGTTACTGCTCGGGCATCGAAAACTACTCGCGCTATCTGTCCGGGCGCGCCGAGGGCGAGCCGCCGCCGACGTTGTTCGACTACCTGCCGGCGGACGGCCTGCTGGTGGTCGACGAATCCCACGTCACCATTCCGCAGATCGGCGCGATGTTCAAGGGTGACCGCGCGCGCAAGGAAACGCTGGTGGAGTACGGCTTCCGTTTGCCGTCGGCGCTGGACAACCGCCCGCTGCGCTTCGAGGAGTTTGAGGCGCTGGCACCGCAGACCATCTATGTTTCCGCGACGCCGGGCAAATATGAGCTGGAGAAATCCGGCGGCGATCTGATCGATCAGGTGGTGCGGCCGACCGGGTTGCTGGATCCGATCGTGGAAGTGCGGCCGGTCGCCACCCAGGTGGACGATCTGCTCTCCGAGATCCGCAAGCGCGCGACGATCAACGAGCGCGTGCTGGTGACCACCCTGACCAAACGCATGGCGGAAGACCTGACCGAATACCTGGAAGAGCATGGCGAGCGCGTGCGCTACCTGCACTCGGACATCGATACCGTGGAACGGGTCGAAATCATCCGTGACCTGCGTCTGGGCGAGTTCGACGTGCTGGTGGGCATCAACCTGTTGCGTGAGGGGCTCGACATGCCTGAGGTGTCGCTGGTGGCGATTCTGGACGCCGACAAGGAAGGCTTCCTGCGTTCCGAGCGTTCGCTGATCCAGACCATCGGCCGCGCGGCGCGTAACCTGAACGGCAAGGCGATCCTGTATGGCGATCGCATCACCGATTCGATGGCCAAGGCGATCGGTGAAACCGAGCGGCGCCGCGCCAAGCAGCAGGCCTACAACGAAGCCAACGGCATCGTGCCGCAGGGGCTGAACAAGAAGATCGGCGACATTCTGCAGATCGGCCAACCGGTCAACCGCACCAAGAGCAAAGGCAAGGGCAAGGCGGTGGAGGGCGGCGCTCAGCTGCAGAACCTCACGCCGAAAGCGCTGGATCAGAAAATTCGCGATCTGGAAGCGCAGATGTACACCCACGCGCAAAACCTGGAGTTCGAGCAGGCGGCTGCGCTGCGCGACGAAATCCACCAGCTGCGCGAGCAGTTCATCGCGATTTCCTGACCGTTGGACGGCGCCCGCGCCGTGGGCGTCAAAATTCCTTGTCGGCCGCGCCAAAGCTGTTATGGTGTGCGGCCCGATTTGACCACGAAGAGTACCGAACATGAGCCAACACCAGTCTAAAGACCCGCTGCACGGCGTAACGCTGGAGCAACTGCTGAATAAACTGGTGGATCACTACGGTTGGTCCGAACTGGGTGCGCGCATTCGCATCAACTGCTTCCGCAGCGATCCGAGCATCAAGTCCAGCCTGAAGTTTTTGCGTCGCACGCCCTGGGCGCGCAAAGAGGTGGAAGATCTGTATATCGATATGGTCAGCCATCCCGCCCCAGCCAGCGATAATCCCTGGCTGCGCGGGCGAGACGGTTAAATTCGGTCAGCGGCGCGCGGCCAGCTCCACCAGCGCGTGATCCAGCGCCTGGCGCAGTAGCTGGCGATCGTGGCGGTAGGGGATGTCGCTCGCTTCCAGCGGTTGCTGAATCACCACCCGATCCTGCACTTCACTGACATCCACCGCCGGGCCGACGATCAGCGCATCGATCATCCGGCGGCCGATCTTCTCTTCCATCAGCGTCAGCTTATCCTTTAACGACAGCGCCGCGGCGGCCACGCTCAGCTCGCGGCCGAGGTTGCCGATATAGATCATGCTGGCGCTGCTGCGGCGCAGCGCCTGGGTGAGATCGTCCAGCAGCAGCAGTGGCATCAGGCTGGTGAGGAAGCTGCCCGGCCCGATCAGGATCACGTCGGCCTGTGCGATGGCGTCCAGCGCTTCGCGCGTGGCGTTGACCGGGGGCGACAGCATCAGCTCCTGCGGCATGTGGGCCAGTTGATCGACATTCACTTCACCGTAAACGTGATTGCCTTCGTGATCGTGCGCCATCAAATCCACCGGCTGCTCCGACATCGGGATCAGCGCCGCGTCCACCTTCAGCAAGCTGCGCACCAGGTTGATCGCTTCCAGCGGGCGCACGCTCAGGTGATCCAGCGCTTTCAGCATCAGGTTGCCGAGGTTGTGGCCGGCCAGTTCGCCGTTGCCGCTGAAACGGTATTCGAACATCGCCGAGGCGACGCTCGGTTCGGTGATCAGCTGGTTGAGACAGTTACGGGTATCGCCCCAGGCAATGCCGCCTTCCGAACGGCGGATGCGGCCGGTGGAACCGCCGTTGTCGGTGGTGGTGACGATGCCGGTCAGGCGGGAACCTAAGGACGACAGGGCCGACATCACACGGCCCAGGCCATGTCCGCCGCCTAACGCCACCACGCGGTCGAGATCGGCCAGGGTACGATTACGCATAAATTTCCTTACAAAGGGGCTGAACTGCCCGCATAAGGTAGCGGATCCGGCATAAAAACGCGATAAAGAGTGTCATTTGCGTGATTCTGGTCAATTCGTCCGCGCAAGCGATGTTTATCATGGTTTACCAGAATAGGCGGCGTCTAAAAACGCTGTATAGACAATTATATAGCGAATTAACGCGTTGGCTATCGTTGCCGATTAGCGCTAGAATTCTGCTGAAAACCACGGTTTCATTCCGGCTACTCAAGGTAGCGGGAAGAGAAATCAAACTCCTAGCCCCTGTGCCTACGTTGTTCATCCGGAACGATATGGCGCCTGGGCCGTGGCGAAGTCAGCCACCAGGGTGCAGAGGGGAAACGCTCGCATCTCCCGACTTTGGAAAGGTGTTATGGTACCGCAACTCATAGATGCTTATGAGCGCAAGTTCTATTACCTGCGCTTGTCGATCACCGACGTGTGCAATTTTCGTTGCACCTATTGTCTGCCCGATGGCTACAAGCCGAGCGGCAGCCCGAAAAGCTTCCTGTCGCTGGATGAAATCCGCCGCGTCAGCCGTGCGTTTGCCGAACTGGGCACCGAAAAGGTGCGCCTGACGGGCGGCGAGCCTTCGCTGCGCCGCGATTTTACCGAGATCATCGCCGCCGTGCGGGAAAACCCGGCCATCCGTACCCTGGCGGTCACCACCAACGGCTACCGTCTGGCGCGCGACGTCGCCGCCTGGCGTGACGCCGGTCTGACGGCGATCAACGTCAGCGTCGACAGCCTGGATCCCCGTCAGTTTCACGCCATCACCGGTCAGGACAAGTTCCGCCAGGTGATGGACGGCATCGATGCCGCCTTCAGCGCCGGTTTCAGCAAGGTCAAGGTCAACGCAGTATTGATGCGTGACGTCAATCATCAGCAACTTGGCGCCTTTCTCGCCTGGATCAAAGACCGACCGATCCAGCTGCGCTTTATCGAACTGATGGAAACCGGCGAGGGCGGCGAGCTGTTTCGCAAACACCACGTTTCCGGCGAAGTGATTCGCCGGCAGTTGGAGCAGCAGGGCTGGCAGCGCCAGGCGCGCGGCCGCAGCGACGGTCCGGCGCAGGTGTTCAGCCACCCGGACTACCAGGGTGAGGTGGGTCTTATCATGCCGTATGAAAAAGATTTCTGCGCCAGCTGCAACCGGCTGCGCGTTTCTTCCATCGGCAATCTGCACCTGTGTCTGTTCGGCGAGCAGGGGGTGCCTCTGCGCGATCTGCTGGCGGATGACGGCCAGCTCGACGCGCTGAAGGCGCGCATCCAGAGCGGGCTGCTGAGCAAGAAGCAGACCCATTTCCTGCATCAGGGCAACAGCGGGATCACCCAGAACCTGTCGTTTATCGGCGGCTGATACCCGCCTATTTCAAGCCGCAGCGTTGTTGGCTGCGTGCGCTCACCCCAGTCACTTACCGGAGTAAGCTCCTGGGGATTTACGCACTGGCCGCCTGGCTGCAGCTTGAAATCTGTTGGGTATCTCAGAATAGGAGCTTATTGAACCATGAGCCATGCGAGCAGCGAGTTTATTCCGGCGCATATCGCCATCCTGACCGTGTCCGACAGCCGCGGCGCGGCGGAAGACACCTCCGGCCAATATCTTCAGGACGCGGCGCAGGAAGCCGGCCATCAGGTGGTGGAGCGCGCCATCGTCAAAGATGACATTTACCAGATCCGCGCACGGGTTTCCGCGTGGATCGCCGATGACAACGTGCAGGCGGTGCTGATCACCGGAGGCACTGGTTTTACCGCGCGCGACAACACGCCGGAAGCGCTGTTGCCGCTGTTCGACAGAGAGGTTGAAGGGTTCGGCGAACTGTTCCGCATGGTGTCGTACGAGGAGATCGGCACCGCGACGATCCAGTCGCGCGCGCTGGCCGGCCTGGCGAACCGCACGGTGATTTTCGCCATGCCGGGCTCCACCCGCGCCTGCCGCACCGCCTGGGAGCGGATTATCGAAGAGCAGTTGGACGCGCGCCATCGCCCGTGCAACTTCCAGCCCCATTTGAAGAAGCCCTGAGTCATGACACAGCTAACCCACATTAACGCCGCCGGCGAAGCCCATATGGTCGACGTATCCGCCAAGGCCGAAACGGTGCGCGAGGCGCGCGCCGAAGCCTTCGTCGAGATGTTGCCCGCCACGCTGGCGATGATCGTCGACGGCAGCCATCACAAGGGCGACGTGTTCGCCACGGCGCGCATCGCCGGCATTCAGGCGGCCAAACGCACCTGGGAACTGATCCCGCTGTGCCACCCGCTGATGTTGAGCAAAGTCGAAGTGCAGCTAGAGGCGCAAACGGAGCACAGCCGGGTACGCATCGAAACCTGCTGCCGGCTGACCGGCAAAACCGGCGTCGAGATGGAAGCGCTGACCGCCGCCTCGGTGGCGGCATTGACCATCTATGACATGTGCAAAGCGGTACAGAAAGACATGGTGATCGGCCCGGTGCGCCTGCTGGCGAAAAGCGGCGGCAAATCCGGTGATTTTAAGGTGAACGCATGATCGATATTCTTTTCTTCGCGCAGGTGCGCGAACTGGTGGGCACCGGCGCGCTGTCGATGCCGGCGGATTACCCGACCGTCGAGGCGCTGCGCCAGGCGCTGTGTGCGCGCGGCGATCGCTGGGCGCTGGCGCTGGAATCCGGCAAGCTGTTGGCGGCGGTCAATCAGTCGCTGGTGGCGGCGGATCACCCGCTGCGTGCCGGCGATGAAGTGGCCTTCTTCCCGCCGGTTACCGGGGGGTAAGCATGGAAAATACCCGCATTCGCGTGGGCGAAGCGCCGTTCAACGTCGGCGATGAGTACCAGTGGCTGGCGCAGTGCGACGCCGATGGCGCGGTGGTGACCTTCACCGGCAAGGTGCGCAACCATAACCTTGGGGACGACGTCAGCGCGCTGACGCTGGAACACTACCCCGGCATGACCGAGAAGGCGCTGGCGGAGATCGTGGCCGAGGCGCGCAGCCGTTGGCCGCTGCAGCGCGTGACGGTGATCCACCGCGTCGGTGCGCTGTATCCCGGCGACGAGATCGTGTTCGTCGGCGTGACCGGCGCACACCGCAGCATGGCGTTCGCCGCCAGCGAATTCATCATGGACTATCTGAAGACCCGCGCCCCGTTCTGGAAGCGCGAAGCCACGGGCCAGGGTGATCGTTGGGTGGACGCTCGCGACAGCGATCGCGAGGCCGCGCAACGCTGGCACGACGCGGCTAAATAACGCGTCAACAGCGGAAACAAATCAAGACCTTTGCCGCTTTCGCGCGGCCTATTCTGTGGTACGCTTATAGCAGGCGAAGCCCCGTTCGCGGGGCTTCGGAATCTTGTTTATAACGCAAAAGGTAACCGTCATGGACCGATATCCACGCTCTAATGGTTCAATCGTCGAACGTGCCAACAGCGGCATTCAGGCCTACATGGCGCAGGTTTACGGCTGGATGACCTGCGGTCTGCTGCTGACGGCGTTCGTTTCCTGGTATGCGGCCAATACGCCCGCGATCCTCAACTTCATCTTCTCCAGCCAGATCACCTTCTTCGGTCTGATCATCGCCCAGTTGGCGCTGGTGTTCGTGATTTCCGGCATGGTCAACCGCCTGAGCGGCGCGGTGGCCACCTCGCTGTTCATGCTGTACTCGGCGCTGACCGGGCTGACGCTGTCGAGCATTTTCATCGCCTACACCTACAGCTCGATCGCCAGCACCTTTGTGGTCACCGCCGGCATGTTCGGTGCCATGAGCCTGTACGGCTACACCACCAAGCGCGATCTGAGCGGCTTCGGCAGCATGTTGTTCATGGCGCTGATCGGCATCGTGCTGGCTTCGCTGGTGAACATCTGGCTGAAAAGCACCGCGCTGATGTGGGCGATTACCTACATCGGGGTGGTGGTGTTCGTCGGTCTGACCGCCTACGACACGCAAAAACTCAAGGCGATGGGTGAGCAGCTGAACGCCGATGATAAAGACAGCTTCCGCAAGTACGCCATCGTCGGCGCGCTGACGCTGTATCTCGACTTCATCAACCTGTTCCTGATGTTGCTGCGCATTTTCGGCAACCGCCGCTAAATCCCTTGTCTTTCAAGCCTTAGGGTATCTGGCGATCAAAAAGCTCTGCATGTGACATGCAGAGCTTTTTTTATGCGATCTTGCGGCGGAACAGCGCGTAGGCGGCGCTGCCGGTGGTGGCGGTGATCACCAGCAGCGGCCACAGGCTGCGCCAGATAATGCTGAAGCTGGCGTCCTTCAGGTAGATCTGCTTGGTGATGTCGGTGAAGTGGCGTATCGGGTTCACCCAGGTCAGATCCTGCAGCCACACCGGCATATTCTCCACCGGCGAGACATACCCCGAGAGCAGGATCGCCGGCATCATGAACACGAACACGCCGATAAACGCCTGCTGCTGAGTGGCGCACAGCGACGAGATCAGCAGGCCGAAACCGACCAGCGACAGCCCGTAGATCAACATGGTGGCGTAGAACAGCAGCAGCGATCCAGCGAACGGGATCTGATACAGGAAGATGCCGATCAACAGCACGATGCTGGCCTGGAAGCTGGCGACGATCAGCGCCGGCACCGCCTTGCCGATAAAGATCTGCCAGGTGGTGAGCGGCGAGACCAGCAGCTGTTCCAGCGTGCCCTGTTCGCGTTCGCGCGCCACCGACAGCGAGGTGACGATCAGCACGCCGATGGTGGTGATCATGGCGATCAGCGACGGCACCACGAACCATTTGTAGTCCAGATTCGGGTTATACCAGTTGCGCACCACCAGCTCGCTGTTGTTGGGTTTGGCGCGGTTGCCGAGCAGCTCCTTCTGATATTCCTGCACGATCTGCTGTACGTAGTTGGCGGCGATCTGCGCGCTGTTGGAGTTGCGCCCGTCGAGCAGCAGCTGCAGCGGCGCGGTGTTGCCGGTGGCGATATCGCGCGAGAACTGCGCCGGGAAGCGGATTAGCAGCAGCGCCCGTTGGTTATCGATGGTGGTCTTTATCTCCTGCGGGCTGCGCAGCAGCAGCACGTGTTGAAAGGCCTTGGCCTTGGCGAAGCGCTGGGTCAACTCCACCGAGGCCTGGCCGCTGTCTTCGCTGTAGACCGCGATGGTGGCGTTGGTGACTTCCAGCGTCGCGGCGAACGGGAACAGCAGCACCTGCAGGATCACCGGCATGATTAAAATGGCACGGGTTTGCGGATCGCGCAGCAGCGCCTGCATTTCCTTGATGATGAGCGTCAACAGACGATGAAACATCGCTCTTTCTCCTCAATCCAGCCGGCGCTGGGTTTTCCAGGCCGTCAGGCCGATGAACACCACGGCGGAAGCAATTAGGAACAACAGATTGATCACCAGCACGGTGCCGACGTTACCCGCCAGGAACAGCGTTTGCAGCGTGCTGACGAAGTAGCGCGCCGGAATGATGTAGGTCACCGCGCGCACGATGGCTGGCATGCTGTCGATCTGGAAGATGAAGCCGGACAGCATGATCGACGGCAGGAAGGCGGCGTTCAGCGCCACCATCGCCGCATTGAACTGGTTGCGGGTGAGGGTGGAGATCAGCAGGCCCATGCCGAGGGTGCTGGCGAGGAACAGGCTGCTGATCAGCAGCAGGATCGGCAGCGAACCGCGATAGGGCACGCCGAGCACCCACACCGCCACCGCCATGCACAGCGCCATGGCGATCATGCCGAGGAAGTAATATGGGATCAGCTTGGAGAGCAGCAGCTCGCTGCGCGTCACCTGGGTGGACAGCAGGGCTTCCATGGTGCCGCGCTCCCATTCGCGGGCGATCACCAGCGAGGTGAGAATGGCGCCGATCACCGTCATGATGATGGTGATGGCGCCGGGGATGATGTAGTGCCGGCTGATGGCCGCCGGGTTGAACCAGTAGCGCATCTGCACGTCAATCAGCGGCTTGTCGCTGCTCCCTCGATCGGCGGCGCGCTGCTGCTGCCAAACTTGCCATACGCCCTGGGCATAGCCCTGCACGAAGTTGGCGGTGTTCGGCTCGCTGCCGTCGGTGATCACCTGGACAGGGGCGCTGTCGTGCGGGCGCGCCATGCGCTGGTCGAAATCCACCGGGATCACCACCAGGCCGCGGATCGTGCCGGCCTGCATCTGCTGGATCAGCTGTTGGCGGTTGTCGCTGATGGTCGGTTCGATATAGGGCGAGCCGGCAAACGCCTGGGCCAGATCGCGCGCGTCTTCGCTCTGTTGCTCCATCAGAATGCCCAGATGCAGCTTGCTGGAGTCCAGGTTGATGCCGTAGCCGAAGATGAACAGCAGCATCAGCGGGATAACGAAGGCGATCAGGCCGCTGCTGGGATCGCGCAGTATCTGCCGCGTTTCCTTCAGGCACAGCGCGCGCAGTCGGCGCCAGGAGAAGCCGCCGTCGTCGATGGGGGTACGGTTAGCGCTCACCGTGATTCCTCCTCGTCGTAGCCCTGAACCAGCTCGATAAACGCCTGCTCCATCGAGGGGTTGGGATTGTCGTCGCGCGCCACCTGCTGTTTGAGATCGTCCGGCGTGCCGGCGGCGATGATCTTGCCGCGATACACCAGGCCGATGCGGTCGCAGTACTCCGCTTCGTCCATAAAGTGGGTGGTCACCATCACCGTGACGCCCTTGTCGACCATGCCGTTGATGTGCAACCAGAACTCGCGCCGCGTCAGCGGATCGACGCCGGAAGTCGGTTCGTCGAGGAACAGAATATCCGGTTCGTGCATCAGCGCGCAGGCCAGCGCCAGGCGCTGCTTGAAGCCGAGCGGCAGCGCGTCCGGCGTTTGATCGAGGATCGGCGCGAAGTTGAAGGCGTGGGACATCTCGTCGATTTTTTTGCGCTGCGCCTTGCCGCTCAGGCCGTAGACGCCGGAGAAGAACTTCAGGTTCTGCGCCACCGTCAGGTTGCCGTACAGCGAGAACTTTTGCGCCATGTAACCGAGGCGTTGGCGCGCTTTGCCGGAACTGGTTTTCAGATCCATGCCCAACACCAGCGCCTTGCCGCCGGATGGCACCAGCAGACCGCACATCATTTTGAAGGTGGTGGACTTGCCGGCGCCATTCGGGCCGAGCAGGCCGAAAATTTCGCCGCGCCGCACCTGAAAATCGACGTGATCGGTGGCGGCGAAATCGCCGAATTTCTTGGTCAACTGCACCGCTTCGATCACCGTTTCACCACTTTCTCCGTCAACGGTCGGCATGATCTCCGCCAGCGCCGAGCGATGGTTGGGGCCGCCGCCGAGCAGATCGATAAACGCATCCTCGAAGCGCGGATCCGCTTCGTTCAGTTCGGCGTCCGGCAGATCCAGCGCCTGCAGTAGCTGCCGGTGATCTTCGCCTTCTTTCAGGATCAGGCGCAGGTACTTGCCCTGGATCACGCCGTCGGTGACCGCCGGCAGGCAGATCGCCCGCTGCAGCAACGATCGATGGCTGCCGGGGGGCGCGGCGATCAACACCGTGCGCCCGGCCATACGGCGAGTCAGATCCTGCGGCGCGCCGCTGAACAGCAGCTCGCCCTCGTTGAGCAGCAGCACTTCGCGGCACTGCTCGGCTTCATCGAGATAAGAGGTGCTCCACAGGATCAACATGCCGTCGTTGGCCAGCTCGTGCACCATGCGCCACAGCTCGCGGCGCGAGATCGGATCGACGCCGACGCCCGGTTCATCCAGCAACAGCACCTGAGGTTCACCCACCAGCGTGCAGGCCAGGCCGAGTTTCTGCTTCATGCCGCCGGACAGCTTGCCCGCCAGGCGCTCAGTGAAGCGGGTCAGGTCGGTGAATTTCAGCAGCCGTTCGAAGGTCTGGCGGCGAAGATCGCCGGTGACGCCGCGCAGATCGGCGTACAGCGTCAGGTTCTCCATCACCGTCAGATCCTCATACAGCCCGAACTTCTGCGGCATATAGCCGAGGATCGCGTGCAGTTGACGATCCTGGGCGATCGGATCCAGCCCGGCGACCCGCAGCTTGCCGCTGCTGGGCTGCAGCAGCCCGGCCAGCATGCGCAGCAGGGTAGTTTTACCGGCGCCGTCCGGGCCGACCAGCCCAATGACCGCGCCGCTGCGCAGGGTGGTGGTCAGGCTGGCGACCGCCGGTTTCTCAAGCGACGGGAAGCGCTTTTCCAGCCCTTCCAACTCGATGGTGTGCGCCTGTTCCATGGCCGGCCTCAGGGTTTGGCGAAGCGTAGGGTGACCGGCATGCCCTGGCGCAGCGCGTCGTCGGCGTCGGTGACGATCACCCGCAGGCGGTATACCAGATCGGTGCGCAGGTCCGGCGTTTCAACGCTTTTCGGCGTGAATTCCGCGGTCGGCGAGACGAAACCGATCTTGCCGTGGTAAGGCTTGCCGGGGCGACCGTCGGTGTAGATCTCCAGCTCGGTGCCGGGCACCGCTTGGTTCAGGCTGGTTTCGTTGACGTAGGCGCGCACCCACACCGGCCGGGTCAGCGACAGGGTGAACACCGTGCCGCCGGCGCCGAGCATGGTGCCCGGCTCCACCGCGCGGGTCAGCACCGTGCCGGCGGAAGGGGAGATCAGCGTGGCGTCTTGCAGGTTCAACTGCGCCTGCGCCAGCGCCGCTTCGCTTTGCGCCACCTCGGCCTTGGCCTGTTCAATCTCTTGCGGGCGGTTGCCGCTGCGGTATTGCGACAGCTTGTCCTTCGCCGCCTGCAGGTTGGCCTGCGCCTGATTGCGGGCGGTGCGCGCATCCTCCAGCGCGTCGGCGGAGGTGGCGTTTTTCGCCCACAGCCCCTGCTGGCGTTTCAGGAAGCTGTCGGCATAGGTGAAGGCGGACTGGCGCTGCGCCATTTCTGACTGCACCTGGGCTATCTCTTCGCTGCGGTAGCCGGCCTGCAGCAGCGACAGTTTGGCGCGCGCGCTGCCGACGTTGGCTTCGGCCTGCTGCAGCGCGTTGCGGTAGGGGGCATCGTCCAGCTTGCCAAGCAGCTGGCCCGGCTGAACGGTATCGCCTTCATCCACCGTCAGCGACGCCAGGCGCCCGTCGACGCGAAAGCCGAGGTTGACCGTGCGAATATCGACGTTGCCGTACAGCGTCAGCGGCCGATCCTGCTGCTGTTGGTAATGCCAAACCCCGTATGCGACGGCCGCGATCAGCAGAATTAACAACACGATCAAGGCACTGCGTTTTTTGTTCATAACACTCCCTGCCTGAATTTACGCGCCATGACGTTGGCGCAGCCCAGTAACCAGAATCTCAATATGTTCGCTCAGTACCGCCGCGATTTGCGCCGCTTCGCCCTCGCCAATGTCTTGCCAACCTGCCTGACGGCGGATAGTTTCGCGCGCCACGCGGAACGACAGCACCTCGCCGATCAGCGCATGGGTATGCAATACGAGGCGGGGGGCGTGTTCGTCGATGCCGGTGGCGGCCGACAGCAGGCGGCACAGCCGCTCGTGCATCGGCGCGATCACCTGGCTGTGGATCAGCGGATAGGCCTCGGTCGGGGCGAGCTGTTCGCGCGACATGATTTTGCTCAGGTTCAGCGTGTGCGGTTGGGTCATCAGCTCGCTGAAGGCCAGCAGGCCACGTTGCAACAAGCGCAGCGCCGCGTCAGATGACCGTTGTGCGGCTGGTTCTTGCCGGAAGCGATCGACTTCCGCGACCAGCGGGGCGAACGCCTGCTGAATGAAATCGGCGAGCGACTGCGCCACGGCCAGGTACAGCCCCTCTTTGGAGCTGAAGTAGTAGGTGATGGCGGCGATATTCTGGCCGGCGCGCTGGGCGATGTCGCGCGTGGTGGCGCCTTCCAGGCCATATTCACCGAACAGTTCGGTCGCCGCGGCGAGCAGTTGCCGGCGCGTTTGCTCGCCGCGCGCCCGGCCGGCGGCCTGATGAGGGACGGAAGCTGACATGGGTCACGCTCGAAGTTAATCAATCATATGATTAACTTTATGCCAGATTGTCTAAAACGCAACCGCTAACCACAATGAGTTATGTGATCGGCTTCAGACAATGCTGAATTTACGGCAGATTGTGCTCTAGGTGCGTAAAAGTGCTTTTTATTGCGCGACTTCTGTTACAATCGGCGCCTGGTGCACTGCAGTTTGTGCCAATCCCTCGTGGTCATGCTTAATGCCCCGTCTGATCATCCTCCCAGGAAACTGCACCGAACACCGTTAGGTTAGGGGGGATCTGGAGTTTTTCTCTTTATGTCATTTGAAACCCTCGGCTTAAGTGCTGAAATTGTGCGCGCTGTTGAAGAACAGGGCTATCGCGAACCGACGCCAATCCAGCGTCAGGCTATCCCTGTCGTGCTGGAAGGTCGTGACCTGATGGCCAGCGCCCAGACCGGCACCGGTAAAACCGCCGGTTTTACCCTGCCGCTGTTGCAGCTGCTGAGCAAGCATGACCATCCGGTCAAAGGCCGTCGCCCGGTGCGCGCGCTGATCCTGACGCCAACCCGTGAGCTGGCGGCGCAGATCGGCGAAAACGTCGAGGCCTACAGCAAACACCTGCGCCTGCGTTCGCTGGTGGTGTTTGGCGGCGTGAGCATCAACCCGCAGATGATGAAGCTGCGCGGCGGCGTCGATATCCTGGTGGCGACGCCGGGCCGTCTGCTGGATCTGGAACATCAGAACGCGGTTGACCTGTCCAAAATCGAAATTCTGGTGCTGGACGAAGCGGACCGCATGCTGGACATGGGCTTTATCCACGACATCCGTCGCGTGCTGGCCAAGCTGCCGGCCAAGCGCCAGAACCTGCTGTTCTCCGCCACCTTCTCCGACGACATCAAGGCGCTGGCCAACAAACTGCTGCATAACCCGGCCTCGGTGGAAGTGGCGCGCCGCAATACCGCGTCCGAGCAGATCGAGCAGAGCGTGCACTTCGTCGACAAGAAGCGTAAGCGGGAACTGCTGTCGCAGATGATCGGCGAAGGCGACTGGAAACAGGTGCTGGTCTTTACCCGCACCAAGCATGGCGCCAACCACCTGGCGGAACAGCTGAACAAAGACGGCATCACCGCTGCGGCGATCCACGGCAACAAGAGCCAGGGTGCCCGTACCCGTGCGCTGGCCGATTTTAAAGACGGCCGCATCCGCGTGCTGGTGGCAACCGATATCGCGGCGCGCGGTCTGGATATCGACCAGCTGCCGCACGTGGTGAACTACGAGCTGCCTAACGTGCCGGAAGACTACGTGCACCGCATCGGCCGCACCGGCCGCGCGGAACGCACCGGTGAAGCTATCTCGCTGGTGTGCGTGGATGAACACAAGCTGCTGCGCGACATCGAGCGTCTGCTGAAGCGTGAAATTCCGCGCATTGCGCTGCCGGGCTACGAGCCGGATCCGACCATCAAGGCCGAGCCGATCATCAACGGCCGCCAGGGCGGCGGACGCGGCGCGCCGCGCGGCAACGGCGGTGGCCAGCGTTCCGGTAACGGCGGCGGTCAGCGCAGCGGTAACGCGAACGGCGGCCAGCGTGAAAACCGTGGCAACGGTAACGGTAACGCTCGCCCGCAGGGTGACGGTCAACGCCGTTCCGGCGCGCCGGCCTCGCGTCGTCCACGTAGTCGCAAACCGGCCGAATAAGCCTGATTGCTCAAAGAGTAAGCCGCCGATACGGGCGGCTTTTTTTTTGCCTGGCGGAACGGCATTTTCGTACTAGGCTGGACGGTGGCTAACCCTACATTCCAGGAGACGGAGATGAAATTGAAGTGCGCAATTCTCGATGATTACCAGCAGGTGGCGCTCAAGATGGCGGACTGGTCGGCGCTGGCCGATCGGGTGGAGGTGTCCGCCATCAGCGCGCACTTTACCGATGAGACGGAGCTGGCGGTGCATCTGCAGGAGTGCGACATTCTGGTCATCATGCGCGAACGCACGCCGATGACTGCCTCGCTGCTGGCGCGGCTACCGAAGCTGAAGCTGCTGATCACCTCCGGCATGCGCAACGCGTCTATCGATTTGGCCGCCGCCGCCGAGCGCGGCGTGGTGGTATGCGGCACCAGCAGCGGATCGGCGGCGCCGATGGAGCTGACCTGGGCGCTGCTGCTCGGGTTGGCGAAGCATATCGTGCCGGAAAGCGTCGGGCTGCAAAACAACGGTCCGTGGCAACGGGATCTCGGCGTCACCCTGCAGGGCAAGACGCTGGGGCTGCTGGGGTTGGGCAAGATCGGCGGCCAAATGGCCAAGGTGGCACAGGCGTTCGGCATGCGGGTGCTGGCCTGGAGCCAGAACCTGACGGCGGAACGGGCGGCGCAGGAGGGCGCTTTGCTGGCGCCGTCCAAGCGGGCGCTGTTTGAGCAGAGCGATTTTGTCTCCATTCACTTGGTGCTGAGCGATCGCAGCCGCGGGTTGGTGGGGCGCGACGAATTGATGGCGATGAAGCCCACTGCTTACCTGATCAACACCTCGCGCGCGGGGATCGTCGATCGGGTGGCGCTGGTGGACGTGCTGCAACAGCGGAAGATTGCCGGCGCCGGGCTGGACGTGTTCGAGACGGAACCGCTGCCGGCCGACGATGCATTCCGTCAATTGCCCAACGTGCTGGCGACGCCGCATGTGGGTTACGTGGCGGACGACAACTATCGCGCCTACTTCACCGAGGCGGTCGAGGACATAGCGGCGTTCCTCGCGGGTCAACCGATTCGCCGGCTAGGCTGACGGCATTTTTAATGCCCGCAGAGGCTTGTCTGGCGCGGGCATTCACCCGTATCATTGCGGGTCTTTTTTTAGCTGGGATTGGTCATGCGCGTATTATTGGCTCCGATGGAGGGCGTTCTCGACTCTTTGGTGCGTGAGTTGCTCACCGAAGTGAACGACTACGATCTGTGCATCACCGAATTTTTGCGCGTGGTCGATCAGCTGCTGCCGGCCAAGTCGTTCTACCGGCTGTGCCCGGAGCTGCGTCACGCCAGCCGCACGCCGTCGGGCACGCAGGTGCGGGTACAGCTGCTGGGGCAGTACCCACAGTGGCTGGCGGAGAACGCCGCGCGTGCGGTAGAGCTGGGCTCTTACGGCGTCGATCTCAACTGCGGCTGCCCGTCCAAGCTGGTGAACGGCAGCGGCGGCGGGGCGACGCTGCTCAAAGATCCGGAATTGATCTACCAGGGCGCCAAGGCGATGCGCGCGGCGGTGCCGGCCCATCTGCCGGTCACGGTGAAGGTGCGTCTGGGCTGGGATTCCTCCAGTCGCAGCTTTGAAATCGCCGATGCGGTGCAGCAGGCGGGCGCCAGCGAACTGACGGTGCACGGCCGCACCAAAGAGGACGGTTACAAGGCGGATCGCATCAACTGGGCGGCGATCGGTGAGATCCGTCAGCGGCTGAGCATCCCGGTTGTCGCCAACGGCGAGATCTGGGATTACCAGAGCGCGCAGGATTGCCTGCAGGCGACCGGCTGCGACGCCATCATGCTGGGGCGCGGCGCGCTCAACGTGCCGAACCTGAGCCGGGTGGTGAAGTATAACGAACCGCGTATGCCCTGGCCGCAGGTGGTTGAGTTGCTGCAAAAATACGTCCATCTGGAAAAGCAGGGCGACACCGGTCTGTATCACGTGGCGCGCATCAAACAGTGGCTGGGCTATTTGCGTAAAGAATATGATGAAGCAACTGAACTGTTCAGCGAAATACGCGCGCTGACGACGTCAGGGGATATTGCGCGCGTCATCTGCCGCAGCTAAAAATAAACCCGCGCGCGGCGGGTTTATTTAAATATGTATTATCAGGCGGCTTTATCAAGACGATTTAATTCTATCTCGATATCCTGAATGGTTTTTTCCAGCCCTTCCAGGCAGGCGCCCTGTTTATTTAACAGGTCGTTAATGGCTTCGGCGAACGCCTTATTTTTGCATTCCCCCTGATCGAAGGCCAGCCAGTGTGCGGAGAGCGTCTCGGTATTCGCCTGCGCATAGTGGCGCATTTCCTTCAGCTGGGAAGCGACGTTGCGTAAATTATCCAGCTGCGCCTGTGCGTTTGCATTGTTGCTCATGAATTTCTCCTTGAGTTGGCCGTTAAATAATTTCGACTGCGGGATTAAGCTTACCCTATCCAAATAAAAATATCACCCTCGGTGGCCTTATTGGTTATTTTTTAATGAATGCGGATGTGTTTATTTCTCGGCTGAACAAGGACTTGGGCGGAATTGTAAAAATAGATAAATACGGTTTTTTTTGGCAATTATTTCCGGTCATTCCATACGGAATGACCGTTATTCTAACGCTTAAGGGTGATGCTTATTATGCCGCGTCCGCCAGCATAAACATGCCGTAGGGATGAATTTCCAGATAATAGTGCTCGCCGACGTTCGGCTGCAGGCGGGTGGCGTTAACCTGCAGCAAAATCTGCTGCCCGTGCCATGCCACCGTCACCTCATACTGCGGCCCCATGTAGGCGACATGTTGGATCACGCAGCGCTGGCTTTCATCGCCATGCTCACTCAACGTGATCGCCTCCGGTCGCACGCCCACCGTGCCGGTGCCCTGGGCGGCAAAATGCGCAGGACGTGGCAGGCGATAGCCGCTGATATCGACATGATCGGCGCTGAAGTTGGCCGGGAACAGGTTAGCGTCCCCCATAAAGCTCGCCATAAAGCGCGACGCCGGCTGCCGATAGAGATCCTGCGGCGAGCCCATCTGCATGATATGGCCCTTGTTCATCACCAGCACGGTGTCGGAGACCGCGAAAGCCTCGCTCTGATCGTGGGTAACGTACAGCGAAGTGATATCAAACTGCTTTTGCAGCTCGCGGATCTTTTCGCGCATGCTGCGGCGCAGGTTGGCGTCGAGATTGCTCAACGGCTCGTCGAACAGCAGCACTTTCGGCTTGAGGATCAGCGCGCGCGCCAGCGCCACGCGCTGCTGTTGGCCGCCGGAGATCTGATCGACATAGCGATCGTCGAACCCCGCCAGATCCACCATCGCCAGCGCTTCCTGCACGCGCGCTTTCACTTCGGCGCGCGGAATGCCGAGCATCTTCAGCCCATAGCCGACGTTCTCCCCCAGCGACATATGCGGGAACAGGGCATAAGACTGAAACACCATGCAGATGTCACGCTGCTGGATGGAACGATGGGTAACGTCTTCACCATCAATGAATATCTGCCCGTCACTCGGTTTCTCCAGACCGGCGACCAGGCGCAAAATGGTGGTCTTGCCGCAGCCGGAAGGGCCGAGCAGCGTCACCATTTGCCCCCGTGGGATGGTGAGCGTGATGTTATCGATTACCGTGTTGCTGCCGAACCGTTTGGAGACGTTACGCAGTTCAACGAAATTTTTCTGGCTCATCATGGGCTCCATTACGCCTGGTTTTTGGCTTTTGAACGGGAGATGCGTGCCTCACCGATCAGCCAGTCAAAGAGGAAAATAATCGCCAGCATCACCACGATCAGAATTGAACCGTAGGCGATCGCCACGCCGTATTCGCCGTCTTCCACGCGGTTGAGGATGTAGGCGGTGGCCACGCGGGTATCGGGGGTGACCAGGAAGACGATGGCGCTGACGGTAGTGATGGCGCGCACGAAGCTGTAGATCAGCGCCGACAGGATCGCCGGGCGCAGCAGCGGCAGCAGGATGTGCGTGATGGTGCGCAGCGAGCCGGCGCGCAGGCTGAGCGAGGCTTCGTCCAGCGATTTGTCTATCTGGCCCAGCCCGGCGATCCCGGCGCGAATGCCCACCGGCACGTTGCGCATCACCATCGAGATAATCACGATGGCGGCCGTCCCGGTGAGGTACACCGGCGCGCTGTTAAAGGCGAGAATGTAAGAGACGCCCGCCACGGTGCCCGGCACCGCAAAGCACAGCATGGTGGTGAACTCGATGGTCTTTTTGCCCTTGAACTGCTGGCGCACCACGATCCAGGCGATCAGCAGGCCGAAGGCGGCGGTGATCGGCGCGGCGATCCCGGCGTACAGCAGCGTGTCGAGCAGCGAAGGCCACGCGCCGTCGCTCATGCCCTGGCCGAACAGCTTGATGAAGTTATCCAGCGTCAGCGTGTAATCCACTCCCCAGTTGACGGTGAAGCTGCCGTAGAAAATGCTGCCGTAGAGCAGGGCGTTAAAGGCTATCCACACCGCCAGCAACGCGATCACGCCCCACACCAGCGTGACCGGCAGCGGCTGTACGTCGCCGCGGTAGGATTTGCCGGACACGGTGACGTAGGAACGCTTGCCGATCCACAGGTACTGGATGCAGAACACCAGCAGCGAGAACAGCAGCAGGAAGGCGCCGAGGGTGCTGGCGGCCTGATAGTCGAGCTGCGAGCCGGTGATGTAGAAATAAATTTGCGTCGCCAGCACGTCGAAGTTGCCGCCGAGCACCAGCGGGTTGCTGAAGTCGGCCAGCGATTGCACCACCACGATCAGAAACGCGTTGGCCAGCGCCGGTTTCAGCAGCGGCACGAACACGCCGTTAAAGGTTTGCCAACGGCTGGCGCGCAGGGTGTAGGAGGCCTCTTCCAGCGAAGGATGAATGGTCTTGATCGCGCCGTCGAGGATCATGAACGCCATCGGGGTGAACGCCAGCACCTGCGCCAGCCAGATGCCGGTAAAACCGTACAGCCAGTTGGTGTTGGTCAGGCCGAACCAGGCCACCATCCACTCGGTGACGTAGCCGGAACGCCCCATCATCAGCGTGACGCCCAGGCCGACGACGAACGGCGGCGTGACGATGGGCAGGATGGAGAAGATGCGGCCGATAATGGCGCTGCGCTTGGCGATGCGGGTGGTGTAAATCGCCAGCACCAGGCCGAAGAAGGTGCAGCCGGCGCCCACCGCGATCGACAGGGCGATGGAGTTGAGGATCACCTGAACGATATGCGCCTGCGACAGCACGTTCATAAACGCCAGCGGCGCGAATGCCCCCGTCTGGTCGGTGAACATCGGAATGAAAATCGCGATGCTCGGCCAGACGATGAAGACGCCGATCAGCGCCACGATGGTGACCAGCGCACCGATAACGAAACGGTCGCCGCCCAGCCAGTCGAGGCGGGTCAGCGCCAGCGTCATGATGGCGCCCAGCGCGGTCAATTGCACCAGGGTGGCGTAGCCTAAACCGCGTCCCGCCACCGTGGCGCTGACGACGATAAAGGCCATGCACAGCAGCGCCCAGCCGGCATCGAACGCGTGCCGCCGCCGCCGTTCACCGCCCGCCGCGGCGTAGGGGCGAAGCAGCAATAGGCTCGGCAACAGGCACCAAAGCCAGCTGATATTGCGGTGTGACCAGCCGTAGGCCGCGAGGATTTCATCGCCGGTGGATTCCAGCAGGCCGTAATCCAGGCTCCAGCTCGGCAGCAGGGCGAACGCCAGCCAGCCAAGCAAAACCCAAAGGAATATCGCATCTCGTTTTTTCACGAGATGGAGTGCATGTGTATGTGACATAAGTTTCCCGGATGTTCAGGCCGGGTAAGGCGTGAAGCTTACCCGGCAACAGGCGCAGAATGTGGGTTTATTTACCCATCTTGACTTCGCTGACCCATTTATTGATCAGCGCCTTGCGGACCTCGGTCGAGCCGTACTTGTCCATGTCGTAGTTGATCAGTTTCAGATCGTCGAGCTTCAGCGAGTTCGGCGAGGTATCGGCGGTGGTGTTGGTCAGGATCTGATAGGATTTGCCTTTCTTCCACGCCAGCTCCTGCGCCTCTTTCGACAGCACCCAGTCCACGAACAGTTTGGCGTTATCGAGGTTGCGCGCGCCTTTGAGGATGCTGACGCCGCCGATTTCGTAGCCGGTGCCTTCACACGGCGAGATCAGCTCAAGCGGCGCGCCCTGTTCTTTTTCGAGCGAGTAGTCATGCAGGAAACCGATGCCGATCGCCGTTTCACCGCGGGCGGCGTTGCGCGCCGGGGCAATGCCGGACTTGGTGTACTGCGAAACGTTGGCGTTCAGCTGCTTGAGGTAATCGAACGCCTGATCGTCTCCCCACAGTTGGGCAAAGGTCGCCAGCGCGGTGTAGGCGGTGCCGGAACTTTGCGGATCGGCGATTTGAATCTCGCCTTTGTATTCCGGTTTGGTCAGGTCTTTCCAGCACTTGGGCACCGGCAGGTTTTTCTCTTTCAGGCGCTGGGTATTGACGCCAAAGCCGAGAATGCCGACGTAGACCGCCGAGGAGTAGTTGCCTTTCAGCTTGGCTGGATCGCGGAATTGCGTCATGACTTGTTCGAGGTTGGGCGATTTGTACGGTTGCAGCAGCCCCATTTCACCGGCCTGGGATTGCGGATCGAGCGTGCCGCCGTACCAGACGTCCGCCTGCGGGTTCTTCTTCTCGGCGTCCACTTTTGCCAGCGTGCTGCCGGAACCGTTGCGGATAAACGCGGTTTTCACGTCATATTTCTCGCCGAAGGCTTTGGTTTCCGCTTCGCACATTTCATTGGTGGCGCTGCAGTAAACCACCAGGCGGCCCTTGGCGTGCGCGGCGCCGCTCAGCGTGGCCAACGCGATGCCGGATGCTATCAGGGTAGTGACCCACGTTTTTTTCATTGTTTTATCCTTCTCTCGGTAGAGGTGGTAACGCTCGCCATCAGCAGCGGCATCAGCAATAAACCCATAAGAACGGCGGCGATCGACAGCAAACTGAACATGCCTGACCAGCCATAGCCTTCGATAACCCGCGACAGCGGCCAGCCCGCCAGCGCCGCCCCCAGATAGGCGAACAGGCCGAGAAAGCCGGTGATGGAGCCCGCGGCGCCTTTGTGCCCGCATTCCACGGCGGCGAGGCCAATCAGCATCTGTGGGCCGAAGACAAAGAAGCCCACCGCGAAAAAACAGCCCGCCAGCAGCGCGTAGTGATGCACCGGCGCCAGCCACAGCGCGGCGACGGAAACCATCAGCCCGAGCGTGAACAGCAAAATCATCGGCGCGCGCTGCCCGCCGAACAGCACATCCGAACCCCAGCCGGCGAACAGCGCACCGAGCAGGCCGCCTATCTCGAACAGCATCACCGTCGCATTGGCGCTGAGCAGGTTGACGCCGTGGCTTTCCGTCAGCCACAGGTTGCCCCAGTCGTTCAACGCGATGCGGATCAGGTAGACCAGCACGTAAGAGACGCCGAGCAGCCAGATCATCGGGTTCTTCAGCATCGTGGTGCGCAACATCTGCCACAGCCCCATCGGCGGGCTTTGCTGTTCCTGGCGCAGCTCCAGCGGATCGTGGCGCCACTGGCCGACCGACGGCAGGCCTTCTTCCTGCGGCGTGCCTGTCAGCTGCCGCGTGAGCCAGATGCCCAGCACCATGCTGACGGCCCCCGGGATCAACATCGCCGCCTGCCAGCCCCAGCGCTGGGCGGCGAAGGCGCTGATCAACGGCACGATCGCGCCGCCGAGGTTGATCGACATATTCCAGCAGCCCCACCAGAAGCCACGCTCATTGCGCGAATACCAGTGGGTCAGCAGCCGCGCGCAGGGCGGCCAGCCCCAGCCCTGAAAGAAGCCGTTCAGCGCCCAGACCGCCAGCAGCAGCGTCAGCGATTCGCCGAAGGCGAACGCCACGTTCAGCAAACCGGTGGCGAACAGGCCGATCCCCATAAACCCGCGCTGCCCATGGCCGTCGTGCCACAACCCGGCGGCGAATTTCGACAGGCCGTAGCTCAGATAAAACAGCGAGCCGAGCAGGCCAATGTCCCCTTTATCCAGCCCCAAATCCGTTTGCAGCGCCGGCAGCACGTAATTCACGCTTTTGCGCGTCAGGTAAAAGGCGGCGTACCCGATGACCATATACAGCAGCAGTCGCGGGCGCAGCGCGCGGTAACGATGATCGATTTCAGATGCCGAGCGTGCTTGCATAGCCGCCTCCCTGGTGCTGACTATAAGAAGGTGAAAGGGAAAGGGGATGAGAGAAAGTCCGGAGTGGCTAAGACTTTTTCCTAGTTAGTCGGCGGTTTGTTGCAAATTTGTGGGCAGGTTAACAATTACCCGGGTGCCGCGCTGCGTTTCCAGCGTCAGTTCGCCGCCGAGTGCGCTGACCCGTTCGCGCATCCCCTGAATGCCGAAGCCAGGCTCCTTGTCCGCACGGATGCCGATGCCGTTGTCCCGCACCTCGAGGTGCAAAAGCTCACCCTGTTGATACAAGACGATGGCGACTTCGCTGGCTTCGGCGTGTTTGCACACGTTGTTGAGCAGCTCTTGCAGCAGCCGGTAGAGTGTGAAGCGCACCGTCTCGCCGGCGGGCGTGTCGATGAGTCGGTAGTCGAAATGGCAACGGATGCCCCGTTCGCTAAAGGCGAATTCATTCAGCAGGTGGTGAAGCGCGTCTTTGAACGCCAGCTCGTCCAGCGCGGGCGGGCGAAGCTGGCGCAGCAGCTGGCGCGTGGAGTGATGAATGCGCCGGGCGAGATCGGCTATCTGGTTCGCGGCGGCCTGGGTTTGCGCCGGATCGCGCGCCCGCTTGACCAGCTGCGACTGGATTTGAATCGCGGTGATGTTCTGGCCGATTTCATCGTGCAGCTCGCGCGCCAGGTTTTTTCGCGTGTCTTCTTCGGTGTGGATCAGTTTTTCGGTCAGCGCCCGCCGCGCCGCCAGCTCTTCTTCCAGGCGTCGGCGATAATGGTGCAGGTTTTGCGCCAGGTGTTGCTGGCGGCTGATGGCGATGCCCAGGCCGATGCCGAGCAGCGCCTGCGTCGCCAGAAAGATTTCCAGCTCGACCAGATTGCCGAACCCCACGCCGACCTGCCGGGCGAGGGTGATCATCATGCTGCCGAGCAGGCCGGACAACACGCCGCCCTGCCAACCGAACTTCCACGCCATCACCACGTTCGGCAAAAACACCACGATCAGCAGCAGGCGCTCGATTTCCGGCGATAGCACCATCTGCGTACCGATGCCGATAACGAAAAACAGGCTGCACCAGATGATTAAGGAGGCGCGCAGCGGCGGATTGGTGGTGTCCAGCCCCAGCAGGTGGTAACGGTGCTGTTGGCGCAGAAATTCAAAGATCAGGTAGACGAACGGGGTCAGCAAAACGCCGCCGGTAAACGACGCCAGGCCGAGCAACATCGCCGGGCTGTGCGCGAAAGGCGACAGCAGGGCGGTATTGAGCAGCGAGGCGGCGGTCACGGTAGCCAGCAGCAGCGTCAGCCGCTGCCAGTAGAGCGGAAAACGGCGCCAGAATCGCTGCGCGAGCGCGGCCGGGAGCAGGGTGATGAACGGCGCGGCCAGCAGGCCGTAGCCGCTCAGCAGGCGTTCGCCGTGCAGCCAGAACAGCAGCAGCACCGGCGGTATTATCAGAGCGGGCCAATAGCGGCGCGCCAGCAAGATCAGCAGCGCGAGATAGACGCCGTGAGACAGAAACAGCGCTGCCTGATTGCCGTTGTGGGTCAGATAGAAGCCGAGCGTCCACAGCATCAGCCAGCCGCTGCCCCAGGCCAACAGGATAAACAGCGAGATAACCCAGCGCCGTGAACGGAGTGACATCAATGCCCCGCCAGCAGCTGATGATCGAGGGCGAAATGCACCAGCTCAATGGTGCTGTTGCACTGCAGCTTGCCCAGGACGTTGGCGCGATGTACGTGTACCGTTTTATGGCTGAGATCGAGCTTGAAAGCGATCTCCTTTACGCTGTCGCCTCTGACCAGCAGATCGAATATTTCACGCTCGCGCGGGGTCAGCACTTCCAGCGCCGTGGCCGGCTGCTCGCCGCCGCGCAGCGCCCGCAGCGCGTCGGCGCACAGGTAATGGCCGCCCATCTCGACGGAGCGCACCGCCTGCACCAGTTCTTCCGGCCCGCAGCGTTTGGTCAGATAGCCGCTGGCGCCGGCGTCCAGCGCGCTCTGCACGAAGGTGGGGGAGTCATAGATGCTGAGGATGATTGCGCGGAACTGCGGCTTCTGCGCCCGCAGGCGTCTCAACAGGCTCAGGCCGTTTTCATCCGGCATGGCGATGTCCATCACCGCGACGCTGACGTCGTCGCGCAGCAATGCCGGCCAGGCCGCCGCCGCGCTGCTGTATTGCCCCACCACGTCGATATCGTCCTCGAGGCTGAGCAATTGCGCAAAGCCGGAGCGCACCACCACATGGTCATCCACCAGTATCACACGGATCATTTTCGCACTCTGTTGCCGAATCATGACCCTATGATGCCTGCCGCCGCGGTGCTGGCAATCAGCCAAGCGCGGTTATGCAATCGATGTAACAGAATCGTAATAAAAGGGCGCCACCGGCGTCGTCAACGATCCAAATCGATGGCGAAATGCTGCCACAGCGCGGCGCGGCGTTCCTCTTCCGAATGCAGCGTCGTTTCGTGGCGCTGGTGATCTTCGGTCACGATCAGCTTCATGTCGCTGAGGGTCACCCGGCCGTGCTCCGTCGGCCGTGAGCACACCAGGCGTTGGGTGAAATGCGACTGCGGCGAGGTGCTGTGGAAGTGGCACATCTCGTCGAACTCAGGCAATTCGCGCGGCTGAACGGTAAAGCGATACAGGGTTTTGGCATGCGAGCGTTGGTCGCCGTTGCGGCGCTCCAGCAGGTAATACTCGCCTTCCCGCTCCAGGTGGAAAGTGCCGCTTGCCTGCGGTTGCGGCTCGGCAACGACGATTTTGAGCGGCGTCAGGAAGGAATCGCCGAAACCGACGTCCACCAGCCAGGCCTGCCCCGCCAGATCCACCCGCAGCGCCAGATGGTCGTAGGGCGGGCCGAAATGGCCGTCGCGCGCGCGGATCTCGCCGGAGATGAAGCTCACCTTGAAACCGATCTCCCGCAGCAGCAGGGCAAACAGCGTGTTCAGCTCATAACAGAAACCGCCGCGGTTACGCTCGACCACCTTGCTGAACAGCGCCTCCGGCGTCAGCTGAATACCCTGATGATAAATAATGCTCAGGTTCTCGAACGGGACGCTCAGCATGTGGCGATGGTGCAGCTGTTGCAACGTGGGGAGGTCAGGGCGGGCGCCGCCGGTAAAGCCGATATGCTGCAGGTAGCGTTGGGTATCCACAGGGTGTCTCGCATGAGAAAAAGTAGGCATAAAATAGCGGGCTTTGCGGCGTTTGTGAGCGCATTACGTGCTGTGCTGTCGCTGCTGCCGCAAACTGTCACTTGCCGGCGCTAGCCTGTTCCCCTGAGTTCAACGTTACAGGAGAACGGCTATGCAAGATTTCAAACATCGGGTGGCGCTGGTGACCGGCGCGTCCACCGGCATTGGCGAAGCGATCGCCGGCGAGCTGTTTCGGCGCGGCGCCACGGTGGTGATGACCGGCCGCCACGCAGTGCCTCTCGCCGCCGCCGCCGCGCGGCTCGATCCCGACGGCCGACGGGTGATGACGTTGCGGATGGACGTGCGCGATGCGCCGTCGGTGCGGCAGGGTATTGAAGAGATCGTGCGGCGCTGCGGCGCGCTGCATCTGCTGGTCAACAACGCCGGGATCACCGGCCCGCACGAGGTGGATATCGATCGGTACGCGGTCGACGATTGGCATGAGGTGATCGCCACCTGCCTGAGCGGCACGTTTTTCGGCATGAAGTACGGCCTGCCGGCGATCGTCGCCGGCGGCGGCGGGGCGGTGGTGAACCTCTCTTCCGCCAACGGCGTGGTGGGCATTGCCGGGATCGCACCTTATACCGCCGCCAAGCATGGCGTGCTGGGCCTGACGCGCTCGGCGGCGCTGGAATTCGCCACGCGCGGCGTGCGCGTTAATGCCGTCGGGCCGGGCTATGTGGATACGCCAGCGATGGGGAAACTGCCAGCGTCGGCGCGGGCGCAGATGGCCGCTTCGCACCCGATGGGGAGGATGGCGACGCGGGAAGAGGTGGCGAAAACGGTGGCTTTTCTGCTTTCGGACGACAGCAGTTTCACCACCGGCGCGTTTTACAGCATCGACGGCGGTTATACCGCGCGTTAATGGCAAACAGGCCCCTGACGGGGCCCGTTCGGTTACCAGGATTTACGCGGGTTGCGGGAGACGATGTCGATCTTTTGACACAACAGTTGGGTGATGTCCACCGAGGTGGGCTGAGCGGCGCTGCCGACAAAGTTTTTCAGCACGATGGCGATGCGGGCATAATTGACATAGCCCTCAGGCAACGGCAAATATTCCGACGAGTTAAGCGCAGTGATGCGATCCGAGGTCATCGTTGCCGAAGCGGCCGGCGTTACCGTGCCGGTGCGCCCCCACTGGCAAGCTTTTTCAAGTAGGGTAGTGACGCCGGCATCGCCATTCAGGACATACTTGCCTTGGTAAGTGCCGATGGTGACATCAAGGCTGCTCTGGCCTTTCAGGTTTGCCAGCGTGGCGCGCCACAGTACCAGATCGTTTTTCGCGATTGGGAAGTAGATCTCGACGCGTTTGTCCGTTGTCGTCGCCGTTTTGGTGGTGGCGGTCAGCACGCCGTTTTGCAGCGTCACCGCCAGATCGGCGGTCTCCGTTTGCGAGAGGCGTGCGCCGCCGAAGGCATAGACGTTATTCAATGCCAGCGCGCCGCTCTCTTTCCAGCTCGGCTCCGGCAGATGGTTGACGCCATCGCCCAGATAGAGCAGGCGCCACATGTTGATGTAGCCGGGCGCGACGATCTTTTTCATCTCAATATGGTTGTTGGACCAGCCTTTTTTAATGTCGGCGTTCACCAGATCGAAACCGTCGATATAACATTTTCCGCTCAGATCGCTGGACTTATCGAAGAAGAAATACTCGACGTATTGGTAGGGCACGTTGCTGCCGGCATCGGTGTTGTTGGTCATCACGCTGTGCCATTGGCTGTCTTTGATTTTTACCGTACCGCCGTTGTTGCTGGTAAAGACCGGCCGGTAGTTGCGGCAATTGGCGTTGCCCCATTCGAAGTGGCAATTTTTGAAGTCCAGCGTGCCGCCCTTAAGGTCGAACAAACCATAGTCGGTATTGGCCAACTGTTCGGTTTCATTGCTAAAGCCGCTGTAGTCGAATGAACAATCGCGGAAGGCCAAGGCATGCACCCCCTGATAATAGTTTCTGCTGTCGCCGAACAGGCATTTGTAGAAGACGATTTTTTCGCCGGCGTTAGCGGTGGTTTCAGACCAGATCGGCCAGAAGCAGCCGCGCACCATGATGCTATGCCAGCTCTGAATATAGGCGTTATTGCCAAAGACGATGCCTTTATACAGGTTGGTCAGCCAGACGTTTTGCACCAGCAGTTGGCAGGCCGGCAGGCCGTGCATGTTTGAGGCATCGCTGTAGACGCACAGGCCGCGCAGGTTGGCCGCCGCGCCAGGGGCACCCACGATGCGCAGGTTATAAATCGCCGGCGCTCCCAGCGAATATTGCACGCGTACGCACTCGATGTTGGTGGCGCCGCTGAAGTCCAGAATGGTGCCCTTAAAATCGACGGCGTTTTTCCACAGCTTCAGGTTCGCGGTGGTTTTACAAGAGCGAACGCCGCCGGGACCAACCAGAGTAATCCCCGCCGGGGTCGTTGGGATAGGCAACTGCCACCACTCTTCGCCTTTGACCTGCAAGAAGTTGCACGCGCGGGTAATGGTCAGCGAGTAATCCAGTTCATCGCCCGGCAGGTGCCACCAATCGATGCTGTAATCGCCGTCATTGATGATGCGCTTCCAGCGGCGGTTTTGCGCGTCGACGAGCAGGGTGACGCCGTTGTCCTGGCTGGTGGTATCCGTATCGTCTCGGGTAAATACGCCGTGATGGTAGCGGTTTTCGAGCATCACCGCGGTTTCGCTACCGGCATAGCTGCGCAGGTTGGCGTAATCATTTAATGAAATCATGGAATAGCCCTCGTTTTGGACAATAAGAGGCCGATGCAATATGGCGATTGCAGGGGCGGCGGCATAGGGAAATGACATTGTGGCCGAAGGGCGAATCGGTTCGCGATCCCGGTCGGCAGAGATAAATTAACAGGCTGAGGTGAGAGGCTTAAGCGTTCAAGGTTGTGCCTGACGCCAGCAAACATCGCCGCCGGGGTTCAGGTTTGGTCTGTAGATACGAGGGTTTGCAACCAGGCCAGAAACGCCGCTGCGCCGGGTTTTTCCAGCGTGCGCGGCGGGTAAACTACGTAGTAGGGTTTGCTGAGCCGCAGCGCCGGTTCGGCCAGGGTGACCAGCTGGCCTTCCGCCAGTTCACGGGCGATCAGCCGCCGCTGGCCGAGCAGCACTCCGCGCCCTTGCACGGCGGCGTCGATGGCCAGCGAGGTCAGGTTATAGGTTAGCCCGCGCCGCGGCGGCGGCGGCCGATCGGCGGCGGTGAACCACTCGTGCCAGCCCGGCAAAAACTGGCTCTCCTTGCCCCAGTCGACGTGGATCAGCGGCAGCTGCGTCCAGTCGCCGCACTCGCGCAGCGCCGGGCTGCACACCGGCTGCACCCAATCCTGAAACAGCTGCACCTTTTCCAGCAGCGGGTAATCCTGAGCGCCGAAGCACAGGGCGAAATCCGCCGCCGAATGGGCGAAATCGACCGCCGCATGGGTGGCGTGCAGCCGCAAATCGCCGTCGGGGCACTGCGCCAGCCAGTCGCCCAGCGCCGGATTCAGCCATTTAGACGCCAGCGCCGGCAGGGCGAACACCGTCAGCGCCTGTTTGCCGCGCTGGCGTTCGACGTGCTGCTGCGCCACGCGCAGCGTTTCGAACGCCTCCTGCACGTAGGCCAGGTAGTCCGCGCCCTGTTCGGTCAGCGTGACGCCGCTTTTGGCGCGAATGAACAGCGTGATGCCCAGATGCTGTTCGAGCTGGCGGATTTGCTGGCTGACGGCGGCGGCGGTCAGCGCCAGCACATCCGCCGCACGGGCCAGGCTGCCGGTGCGAGCGGCGGTTTCGAACGCCAGAATGGCGCTCAGCTTGGGCAGGCGAGCACGGGACGGTGGCGGCATGGGCAGGACTATCGCTAAGAATTCGTTAGCTTATCCATAACGTATTTTTGTTATGGCGGCAATGCGCCATTCGCTACAGTGAGAAGCATCCGGCTATCGCACACGAGGGGAACGTCATGCCGCAACTTGCCGATATTATCGATCTGTCCGCCCATCCCATCGACGACGCCGCATTCCGCGCCCGTTGCAGGCAAACGCTGGCGCGCGCCGGCGCGCTGGTGCTGCCGGGATTTCTGCGCCCCGCCGCGCTGGCGACGGTAAGGCTGGAAGGTGCCGAACAGCACCACGCGGCGTTTTACGCCAGCAGCAAACACAACGTGTATCTACGGCCGCAGGACGACGCGCTGCCGGCCGACCATGCGCGCAACCGGCTGGTGGTGTCATCCAAGGGCTGCATTACCGACGAGGATATCCCATCGCAGTCGCCGCTGCGTGCGCTGTACGACGCTCCGGCGTTTCGCGAGTTTCTCTGCGCGGTGTTGGATGAGGCGCAGCTGTATCCCTACGCCGATCGGCTGTCGTCGATCAACCTGCATTACGCCCACACCGGTCAGGAGCTGGGCTGGCATTTTGACAACTCCTCGTTCGCCATCACGCTGCTGATCCAGAAACCGCAGGGGGGCGGCCGTTTCGAATACGTGGAGAACCTGCGCGACGCCGACCGCGGCGAGATGAACTATGCCGGGGTCACGCAGGTGCTGGACGGTGAGCGGGCGGTCAAACAGCTGGCGATGGAGGAGGGGGATTTAGTGCTGTTTCGCGGGCGTAACGCCATGCACCGGGTGACGCCGACCGAAGGCGACACCACGCGCATGCTGGTGGTGCTGGCCTACAATGCGCAGCCGGATGTCATGCTGTCGGAAAGCGCCAGAATGACGTTTTACGGCCGGTTATAGCGGATAAAAAAACCGCCCCAGGGGGCGGTTTGTCGATTCAGTGCGGGTTCTGCTCTTCGTGAGCCTGCTGCTCCCGCTTCACTTCCTGCGCGCGCTTGCGCAGGCCGAACCAGCCCAGCGTCAGCAGCACCGCCAGCACCGGAATGGTGGCGATGGTCCAGGTGCCGTTCGGATAATCGAACGCCATCATCACCACGACGACCAGCAGGAACGCCAGCGTCAGCCAGGAGGTGAACGGCGCGCCCGGCATTCTGAACGATACCGGCTGCGCACGGCCTTCGCGCACGGCTTTGCGCAGGCGCATCTGGCAAACGATGATAAACGCCCAGGAGGCGATGATGCCCAGCGAAGCGATGTTTAGCACGATCTCGAAAACCCGCGACGGCACCAGGTAGTTGAGCACCACGCCGATCACGTAGATGCCGCAGGTAACCAGGATGCCGGCGTAAGGCACCTGCTGGCTGCTCATTTTAGCCATCAGCTTCGGCGCGGAGCCGCCCATCGCCAGTGAACGCAGGATGCGGCCGGTGGAATAGAGGCCGGAGTTGAGGCTGGACAGCGCGGCGGTCAACACCACGATGTTCATGATGGTGCCGATGTAAGGCACGCCCAGCTTGCTGAAGAAGGTCACGAATGGGCTTTGGCCGGCCTGATAGGCGTTCCACGGCAGCAGCAGCACCAGCAGCACCACGGAGCCGACGTAGAACAGACCGATACGCCAGATCACGCTGTTGATCGCTTTGGGCATCATTTTAGCCGGATCTTTACACTCGCCGGCGGCGGTGCCGATAAGCTCGATGCCGGCGAAGGCGAAGATCACCCCTTGCACCAGCACCAGCGCCGGCAGCAGGCCGTGCGGGAACATGCCGCCGTTTTCGGTGATCAGGTGCATGCCGGTGGTGTGGCCGGCGACCGGGGTGCCGGTGCCGAGGAAGACGACGCCGACAATCAGGAACAGCGCGATAGCGACGACCTTGATCAGCGCGAACCAGAACTCCATCTCGGCGAACCACTTCACGCCGATCATGTTCATGGTGGCGACGATGCCGAGCGCGCCGAGGGCAAACAGCCACTGCGGCACGTCGGCAAAGGTGCCCCAGTAGTGCATATATAGCGCCACCGCGGTGATGTCGACGATGCCGGTCATCGCCCAGTTGAGGAAATACATCCAGCCGGCGACGTAAGAGGCTTTCTCACCGAGAAACTCGCGGGCGTAAGAAACGAAGCTGCCGCTGGAAGGGCGATGCAGCACCAGTTCGCCCAGCGCGCGCAGGATGAAGAAAGAGAAAATCCCGCACACCAGGTAGACCAGCGCCAGCGCCGGCCCGGCCAACTCGAGACGGCCGCCGGTACCGAGGAACAAGCCGGTACCGATAGAGCCACCGATGGCGATCATTTGGATTTGCCGGTTGCCCATGCTTTTGTGATAACCGGATTCATGAGAGTCTAGCCAGCGTCTTCTGGCGGCGTGTTTGTCATCCGCCGACTTTTTTTGTGAGTGCATTATCCGTCCTGTTTACCTGTCTATGATGAACTCCGCTCTGAGCTGCAGAGCAAACGATTGCCATTAACAATCGTAATGAGAATGAGGTCGTGGCATCATTCCGCTGTTTATTGTGTATACAGCCGCCATTAAATAACGGCGTGGCATGCTACCGTTTCCCGATAAATGTGGCAAAAAAACCTGCGTACAAAGTGTGAACAATGGTGTGTATTTTTTAAACTGAAAACAAAAGCGCATATTATTCAGTAAGATGAGTCTCATTATCAACACGGAAATATCGAACGATAAAAGTGATTGAAATCACAGAATAATAATTACCGTGCAAATTAAAGGGATTTGGAGGTTATTTCGCGTGAGGGGGGAAGGCGGGCGGAAAATAAAGCGATGGCGCCTGCGCGGCAATGAGCGTGCGCAGGCGAATCGGACGAGGAGCAGGCTTAGGCGGATTCACCGGCCGGCAGAGCCGAAGCCGGCAGGCCGAACAGCTTGTCGAACGCCCAGTTAAACAGGAAGGTGTAGCAAGGAATGATGACGATCAGCGCCATATCCAGCAGCAGCGCCTGCCACAGCGTGATGCCCATCCACCAGGCGATCAGCGGGATCAGATACACCACCAGCGTCAGCTGAAAGCCGACGGCGTGCAAAATGCGGCGTTTGAGCGTGCGGGTGCGCGACACCTGGCGGCTTTCCCACCACTCGAATAAATAGTTGTAAATAAAGTTCCAGCTTACCGCGATGGTGGTGATCACCACCGCCAGCGGCCCGGTGCTGCTTGGCGCATGGCCCGACAGCAGCGCCAGCCCCAGCGCCGAGATCGCCATGCCGATGATTTCATAAGCGGTGACATACACCAGTTTGCGTTTGACGCCTTGCATCGTTTTCTCCCGATCTGTTTTTAGTTGCCTCTGTGGCGACGGCGGCTAAGATAACGTCAATCACATTGATAGAAAAAGTCAGGAGCTGTCAGTTTTTCTGACAGGTTGAGCGATGAATTTTTCCAGCGACAACATCGAACTGTTTTTGGCGGTGCTCGACCGCGGCTCATTTTCCGCCGCCGCCCGCGCGTTGCGGCGCGTACCGTCTGCGGTCAGCATGGGCATCGCCAACATGGAGGCGGAGCTCGGTTTCGCCTTGTTCGACCGTTCTCACCGCGAACCGACGCCGACCGCGCTGGCGCTGGCCCTGGCGCCGCACGCCCGCCTGATCGCCGGGCAGCTCAAGCAGCTGCAGGTGCACGCCATCGAGCTATCCCAGGGGCTGGAGAGCCGGCTTTCGATCGGCGTGGCGTCGGATATTAACGGCGCCGGCCTGCTGGCGGCGGTGAAAACGCTGTCGCAGCGTTATCCGCTGCTGAACATTGAAGTGCTCAGCGCGCCGCAGGACGACGTGCTGCACATGCTGCATCAGGAGCGCATCGGCGTTTGTCTGGCGTTCGGCGGGCTGAACGTCAACAGCGCGGAACAGTTTCACTTCGTCGGCGCGGAATCGCTGGTGGCGATGCTGTCGCCGCAGCATCCGGCGCTGGACGGCGCGGCGGGTGAGCTGTTTCTCGAAGATCTGGTCAACGTGCGGCAGATCATGGTGGCCAGCCGCGATCTGCCGATCGGCGATCTGCGTCCGCAGGTGGCGGAGGCGTATTGGCGCACCGACAGCCTACCGATGGCGCTGAACATGGTGGAGGCGGGGCTGGGGTGGGGCAATTTCCCGCTGTCGCTGGCCGAGCCGCTGCTGGCGCAGGGGCGGCTGGTGCGGCTGAAATTCAAAAATACCAAGAACGAGCTGCGCTTGCCGATGCATTTGATCTGGCTGAAGAACCGCCCGCTGGACAAGGCGGCGCGCGAGCTGGTCGAGCTGATGCGCACGGCGCCGCAGGAAAGCTGACGCCCGCTGCGTTTGCTTACTCCGGGTGGCGTTTACGCCACCAGAAACGCACCAGCAGGATGGCGGCGATCGCCAGCGCGACAAACAGCAGGCCGGAGAGTTTTTTGTCGAAGCCGGTAACGAAGCGTTCGATCGCCTGGCCACCAAAATAACCGAGCATGACGAAGATCGTCGCCCATAAAATAGCGCCGAGGATATTGAGCGGTACGAAGCGCGACGGCGGCAGGCGGCTGGCGCCGATCAGCACCGGGCCGATGATGCGGAAACCGTACATAAAGCGCACCCCGATAACGAACAGCATCGGGTGGCGAGCGATCAGCCTTCTGGCGCGCGCGATGCGCTTTTCCTGTCCCTTGAGCCGCGAGATGACGCGGCCTTCAAACCGGCGGCCGGCGAAGTACAGCAACTGGTCTCCCATCATGCCGCCCAGCGCCACCACCGCGATCACCCACGGCCAGTGCAGCAGCCCTTCGTGGGCGGCGATGCCGCCCAGCAGCGTGATGGTCTCCCCTTCCGCCAGGCAGCCGATAAACAACGCCCAGTAACCGTAGTCCGTAATGTAGTGGGCCAAATCGGTCATTCCTTACTCCTTATGTGGCTGACGCATAAGGGCAAGTATACGCCCGATCGCTAGCCTTGGACGATTTGGGCCACCAACGCTCTGCGCCGCGCCAGGCTTTCCGCCATTTGTGCCTGTACCTTGGCGTAAATGTGCGGCGGGGCCAGTTCCGGCGTGCCGCCCTCGAACGGCGGGGCCGGGGCGTATTCCAGATAAAGTTGGATCGTCTGAGCGGTGTCTTCGCCGTGCAGTTCGGCGATCAGCGCCAGCGCGAAATCGATGCCGGCGGTGACGCCGCCGCCGCTGATTACGTTGCCGTCGCGTTCTACGCGAGCAGCGCTGGGTATGGCGCCGAACAGCTTCAGGCTATCGCGCATAGACCAGTGGCAGGCGGCGCGTTTACCCAGCAATAGCCCGGCGGCGGCTAGGATCAGCGAACCGGTACACACCGAGGTCAGGTAGCGAGCATCGGTGCCCAGCCGACGGATTTGCCGCATGAATGCTTCATCCTGTAATGCCTGGGTGCAGCCGCTGCCGCCCGGCACGCACAGCACGTCGCAGCGCGCGATCTCCGGCAGCGGGCGCAGCTGAGTGAAGTGCAAGCCTTCCGATTCGACATCCGCACCGTCTACCGAAGCGACGATGATTTCCGCGCCCGGCATGCGGCGCAGAAACTGCAGCGGGCCGGTGAAGTCGAGTTGGGTGACGCCTTGATAGATGGGAAATACAATCACGAGTGGTTCAGACATGACATTCGCCTCATTTTTATCGTTGGACCTGGGCCATAATAGCCGCCCTGTTTTTGGCTGATATGACAGATAACCCTCAAAAAGCGCCATCATGAAAACGATCGGTTTTGTGGTCTTTCCCGGTTTCAACCTGCTGGACTTTGCCGGCCCGCTGGCGGCGTTCGATAATGTCAACCAGTTTACCGATCCGCCGGCCTACCGCTGCGTGGCGATTTCGCCGCAGGGTGGCATGGTCGCCAGCTCGGCCGGGGTGGAGATCGCCACGCAGCCATGCGGCGACGAGCGTTTCGATACGCTGGTGGTGGCTGGCGGCAGCGGCAACGTGATGGCGGCGCAGTCACCGGCGCTGACGGGGTTCCTGACAACCCACAGCCGGCGTGCGCGCCGCATCGCCAGCGTGTGCACCGGCGCGTTTATTCTGGCGGCCTGCGGCTTGCTGGACGGCAAGCGCGCCACCACCCACTGGTATCACGCGGCGCGATTGCAGCAGAGTTATCCGCGTATCCGTGTCGACAGCAACCGCATTTTCATTCGCGATGGCGATATCTGGACCTCGGCCGGCATCAGTGCCGGCATCGATCTGGCGTTGGCGCTGATCGAAGACGATCTGGGCGCCACCCTGGCGGCGGCCGTGGCGCGGCAGCTGGTGGTCTACCACCGACGCCCCGGCGGGCAGTCGCAGTACTCGCTGCTGCTGGCGCTGAATCCGTCGTCGGATCGCATGCGTGCAGCGCTGTCGTTCGCGCGCGAACATTTGCACCTGCCGCTGTCGGTAGCGGATCTGGCTGACGCCGCCTGCCTGAGCGAGCGTCAGTTCGGCCGGCTGTTCCGCGCCGAAACCGGGCAGACGCCGGCCAAGGTGATCGAGCAGCTGCGGGTAGAGGCGGCCAGGGTACGCGTCGAAGAGAGCGCCGAGCCGCTGGAGGCGATCGCCCGTTCGGTGGGGTTCAGCGATCCAGAACGCATGAGACGGGCGTTTATCCGCGTCTTTGGCCTGTCGCCGCAGGCGATCCGCCGGCTCGGCCGCGCGGGATAATTTTTTGCCACGCCTGGCGGCGGGGCACATCAGAGGAGCAACGGATGTATCAGGACTTCGAGAGCGAATTGAGCTGGGCGACGCGTCATATGCCGCGCACCCGGGCGGCGATGGCGGCGTTGCCGGACCTGCACGGGGTGCGGCTGGCGTGCAACATGCACCTGGATTTGAAAATGGCGCCGCTGGTGGCCGGCCTGCTGGACAAGGGCGCGGCGATCTTCCTGACCACCTGCAATCCCACCACGGTGCAGGACGATGTGGTGGCCTGGCTGGAACGGCGGGGCGCGCAGGCCTATGCCTGGCGTGACATGAGCGCCGGCGAATGGTCGGAATCTTTCGACCGCGCGCTGGCCTGGCGGCCGACCCACCTGTGCGAAATGGGGGCGGATCTGACCACCCGTCTGCACCAGTCGCCGGGTGGCCCGCAGATCGTCGCCGGGCTGGAGGCCACCGGCTCGGGCATCAGCCGGTTGAACGGCGTGGCGCCGCGCTATCCGATCTTCAACTGGGACGATCTGCCGGTGAAAGAAGGGCTGCACAATCGGCATATGGTTGGGCTGACCGCCTGGCATACCTTCTTCCAGACCACCCATTTGACGCTGCACGAGAAGCGCGTGCTGGTGATCGGTTACGGCCTGGTCGGGCAGGGGACGGCAGCGGCGGCCAGGGCCTACGGCGGCCAGGTGATGGTGGCGGAAATCGATCCGGCGCGCGCGCTGCAGGCGCGTTATGACGGCTGGCAGGTGGTGGATCTGGCGAGCGCGATCGCGCAGGCGGACGTGATCGCCACCGCGACCGGCGCGAAAAACGTGCTCTCGGCGCAGCATCTGCAACAGGCGCAGGACGGCGTGTTTATCCTCAACGTCGGCCACGTGGCGGAAGAGATCGACGTCGGCTTCCTCAAGGGCTTGCCGCACCACGAGCCGATGCCTTATGTGAACGCTTACCAACTGAATGAAAAGACGGTCTATTTGCTGGCCAATGGCTCGATGTTCAACCTGACCGCCGGCTATGGCGACAGCCTCAACGCCTTCGACGTGACGCTGGCGGTGATGGCGGCCGGCATCGGCCATATCGTCGGCGCCGGGGCGCGGCAAACGCCGGGGCTGTACCTGCTGCCTCAGTCGGCCTGGCAGCCGGCGCTGTAACTTTTTCTACGCGGGCGTTCATCCCAGAGCGCCCGCGGGCTGCGTCGTTTTTCGGCCGACAGAATTTGTCACAAATCCGCCATACAATCCCAGTGCCAAGCGCTGAACCCTCACATATAATTCGCTGAGTTCAAGCCCCCATTTCAGAGTAATGCCTGTGAAAATACGTGTTTTGGTTCTGACCCTGCTCGCTTTGCAGGCGGGCGCAGGCTTTGCGCCGCGCGCGCTGGCCAGCGACAACGCCGCCGCCGTACACGCCACCCAGCCGGAGCTGGCCTCCGGCAGCGCGATGGTTGTCGATATGCAAACCCATAAGGTGATGTACGCGCGCAACCCGGATGAAGTGGTGCCGATCGCCTCGATCACCAAGCTGATGACCGCCATGGTCACGCTGGACGCGCACCTGCCGCTCGACGAGATGCTGTCAGTGGACATCCACCAGACGCCGGAGATGAAAGGGGTGTATTCGCGGGTACGGCTGAACAGCGAAATCAGCCGCAAGGACATGCTGCTGCTCGCGCTGATGTCGTCGGAAAACCGCGCGGCCGCCAGCCTGGCGCACCACTATCCGGGGGGCTACAACGCCTTCATCAAAGCGATGAACGCCAAGGCCAGGGCGCTCGGCATGACCAATACCCATTATGTGGAACCGACCGGGCTCTCTATTCATAACGTGTCGACGGCGCGCGATCTGACCAAGCTGCTGATCGCCACCAAACAATACCCGTTGATCGGCCAGCTCAGTACCACCACCGAACGCATGGCCAGCTTCAAGGATCCCAACTACACGCTGCCGTTCCGCAACACCAACCACCTGGTGTACAACCCGAAATGGAACATTCAGCTGACCAAGACCGGCTTCACCAACCAGGCGGGGCACTGCCTGGCGATGCGCACCATGATCGGTAACCGCTCGGTGTCGCTGGTGGTGCTGGACGCCTTCGGCAAATATACCCACTTCGCCGACGCCAACCGGCTGCGCAGCTGGATCGAAACCGGCAAGGTGACGCCGATCCCGGCCGCCGCCCGCGACTATCGTCGCCAAAAAGACGCCAGCCTGGCGAAAAACGCCACCGAATGACCCGCCTGGCGGTCCGCCCGTTTGCGGCGGGCCGCTATCGGCCCTCGGGCCGTCTGATGACAAATCCCCGCTCGCGATCGCCGTCGAAGCCCGCTTTCAGGTAGAGCTGGTGCGCGCCGGTGCGTTGCTGCCCCGACAACAGCATCACCTTGTAACAGCCTTTTCGCCAGGCTAGCTGCAGCGCGTATTCGATCATGGCGAGCGCCACGCCGTGGCCGCGGTAGGGCTCCGCCGTCACCACGTGTTCGATGACGCCGAACGGCTGCGCCTGGTGCGCCAGCCCCGGGATCAGCGCCAGCATGCAGGTGGCGATCGGTTGTTCCTCGTCCGCTGCCACCACCAGACGGATCGCCGGATCGTCCAGCAGACGTTGCAGGGTGCGGCGCGCATCGTCGGTGCGCAGCGGCGCGTCCTGCGGGCGCAGCTCGCGATACAAGGCTAACAGGCCGTTGAGATCGTCCGGCTGCGCCAGGCGATGAATGATGCTCATGGTTGCTCCTTTCCGCCGCTTCAACGGTAATCCGCTATCCTCCATTAATACCACAACGTTTGCCGGAGGGGATGTTATGAGTCAGGTTTCGACCTTTGTCATGTTCCAGGGAGAGGCGCAGCGGGCGATCGATCTCTACAGCCAGGTGTTCGAGCGTTTTCGGCTCATGCAGGTACAGCATTACGACCCGACGCCGGACGGCCGGCGATTGATCAAGCATGCTGCCATCGATTTCGATCGGCAGAACCTGGTGTTTATCGACAGCCCGATCAGCCATGACTTTAGCTTCACCCCGGCGGTGTCGCTGTTCATCAACCTGCCTAACGAAGAAGCGTTGGAGCGGGCGTTCCACCGGCTGGCGGAGGGCGGCAAGGTGCTGATGCCGCTCGATGACTACGGCTTCAGCGCCCGTTTCGGCTGGCTCAACGATCGTTTCGGCCTTTCCTGGCAGCTCAATGTGCCGGCGGGCGATCTGCCCTGACGCTAAGGGAGAACGTGCAAAAGAATGGTAATTACTGCTGTTATTTCATATTGTTATAACCATTTTGGCGAGGAGCTTTGCCGTAGGAAATACCGACAATATTCATGGAAAGGTGCGCTTTGATTGATTTTGACCGCTATGTTGAGCAAGCGAAGTCTTACGGTGAGTGGCCGGGCGGGCATGTGGACATGTCGTCCGGTCGTATAGATGGGTTGAGCTATCGTCTGTATCGGCACACTGCCGAGAGTGAAGACGTGATCCTGGTCTATCACGGCGGCGGGGTTAACAGCGCCGCCGGGTATGACGTCCTTGCGCGCCAGCTGGCCGCCGAGCCGACGCTCGCGGTGTGTCTGGTCGATATTCGCGGACATGGCGATTCCACGGGAGAGCGGGGGACGGTTGAGCGGCCTGAGCGTATTTGGCGCGATGTCGATATCATCCTGGCAGAAATGCGCCGCCGGTTTCCGCTGGCGCGCAGACACCTGCTTGGCCATTCGAGCGGCGCCGGCATGTTGCTCAACTACTTGACCCGTTACCCTGGCGAACAGCAGGCGGACAGCCTGATCATGCTGGCGCCCGAGCTGGGTCCATTTTCCGGGATGGCCCGCGATCTGGCGGCGGCGGCCCGTTTTGCTAAGGTGCGACAATGGCCGTTTGTCGCCAATGCGCTCAGCGGCGGGCGCTGGTTTGGGCAATCCCGGGCGGTCAGCCTGAATTTTCCCCCGGCTGTGCTGGCCGCCGCCCCCGATTTTGTCTGCCAATACAGCGTCAATATGGCTAACGCGTTGACGCCACGCACCCCGGCAAAGCAACTGGCGGCGCTGCGATTGCCGACCTTGCTGCTGGCGGCAGCGCAGGATGAGCTGTTCAATGCGCAAGCGATGCAGCGCTTCGTCGAACAGCATGGCAGTGCGCATGTTGCCTTTGGCTTGCTTGAGGGCAGTACGCATTTATCGTGCGTTTTTGAGGCCCACGGTCATGTCCTGCGCTATCTCGCGGGCGTATTCGCTATCGCATCCGATTGAGACGTATGCGCGTAGCTGTTTGTTTATTAATCACTTCTTCTCCACCGCTAACTGGACGGAGGAGTGGTGATTAAGATCACGAAATTAGTTAATAAATCTTTATGAATTTGATTGCATAATGTTAACATCCTGCCGCTTTCATTAGGCTTGCTAATGATATTCTTATTGTCAAGGAATGCTCAGGATGGATTACCAAAACGTCTTTCAATTGACGGATCAGGAAAGAAACGAGTTATTTTCGGCATTAGATAAAATTGCTTACGATCCCGCCGGCGGTGATGCGTATATTCACGCTATACGTTCGACCATGATCACCCACTTGCCCCACAGATTAAGTGCCGCATTAAGCCAGCAAAAGGCGTCAATCAAACCACGGCCTTATCTTATTTTAAAAAATGTGCCGGTAGATAAAGAAGTGTTCTTTTCCCCTTGTCCAAACCAATATACGCCTTCGGCCAAGTCAGGGAATATCAGTGAAAACCTGTTGGTCGGCATCTCTTCGCTAATTGGTGAACCCTATTCGATGTATTTCGAAGGGAAAGAACTGATTAATAATCTGATCCCCAAACGCGAAGCCAAAAAAGAATATACCGGTCTGGGGTTCGATGTTGAATTGGATTTCCATATTGAAAATGCGGCCCTGAAACACCTGGAGCAGTTCAACGTCTCGCCGATGGGGTTGCTGTTGGCCGGCGTGCGCCGCGATCCGCACAGCCCGATGACGCGTATCTCCGATTCGCGTTTGGCTATCGCTCAACTGAGCCGCGAGGACGTCGAAACGCTGGCCAGCCCGCTGTACAGCATCAAGCTGCCATACCGTTGGCGCCAGTCCACGCAGGCCGGGCGCGAAGAAACCGCGCTGGTGCCGCTGATTTCGCAAAATCATGTTCTGCCGGATGTGAGCGCCGTTTTCTATCCCGGCATGATTGCCGCCAGCACGCCGCGAGCGGAAGCCGCGCTGGAGCGTTTCTACGGGCTGGTGAAAGAAAATGCCATCGGCATCGATATTTGCCCGGGCGATTTGGTGTATATCGATAACCGTTTTGCGCTGCATTCACGCGATAAATTCACGCCATCTTTCGATGAAAGAGATACGCCGTTGCGCTGGGTGCAACGCGTCTTCATTTCGGCAAGCTTGTGGAATCACCGCAACCTCAATCAGGTTGAAGAGCGCATTTTCTCGATTTAAGGTTATTATTCATGCTGAACGTTTTTCTTTCTATATTGCCGATTTTTTTGTTAATCGTGCTGGGCTATTTGTCAAAACTCTATGTTAAAGACGTTGCCGTATTTTGGGGCTTCTCAGACAAATTCGTTTATTACCTGTTTTTTCCGGCGCTGTTGATATTGGATATCAGCGAGGCGGATTTTAGCGGCGCGGACAGCTTTTATCCCGTTGTGGCGACCATAGTTTCCACGCTGGCCATCGCGTTGATTATTTTCGTTGGCAAACTGTTTTTCAATACGTCGGCCGATCTGTTTACCTCTATTTTTCAGGGGGGAGTCAGATACAACTCTTATGTATTCATCGCGCTGTCGCAATCGCTGTTCGGCAGCGAGGGGGTGGCGCTGTCCGGTTTCTTCGTGGCCTATATGATCATTCTGACCAACATCATGAGCGTGTTGGTGATGAACCATTACGGCACCGGCAGCAAGAAAAGCCTGAGCGGCGCGCTGCTGGCGCTGACGAAAAACCCGCTGATCATCGGCGCGTTGTTCGGGGTGCTGATGAACCTGTGCAACCTGCACATCACTGGCGCGCTTAAACAGCTGTTCGTTTATCTCTCCAACGCCGCCACGCCGCTGAGCCTGATGTCGGTCGGCGCAGGGTTGATCGTCAGCATGCATATTCGCAAGCTGGTTTCCATCTCTTATGCGACCGTGCTGAAACTGGTGGCCATGCCGCTGATTACCATTGCGCTGGTGCACTATTTCGGCGCCACCGGCGTGCCGGCCAGCATCGCCATTCTCTACTCCGCCGTGCCTTGCGCCGGCAACGCCTATATCCTGGCGCGGCAAATGGGGGGCGATCATGAAGCGATGGCCTCCATCATCACCTGGACGACGCTGCTGTCGGTGATTACCGTCACCTTCATCCTGGGCAGCGTAGCGCTTTAACGCCGGCGCCGGGCGGCAATCGCCCGCCCGGCATTTTCCGAGATCCTCCCATATCCTTTCATGATGTTTTACCGCTATGCTAAACATAGAACGGCCCGTGAATATGAAAAGGATGAATTATTTTGGCAGGAAGTAGCTTACTTACCCTCATCGACGACATTGCCTCGTTGCTGGACGATGTCTCGTTAATGAGCAAGATGGCGGCGAAAAAAACCGCCGGGGTGCTGGGGGACGATCTGGCGCTCAACGCGCAGCAGGTCACCGGCGTTAAAGCCGACCGCGAGCTGCCGGTGGTGTGGAGCGTCGCCAAAGGCTCACTGATCAACAAGGCGATCCTGGTGCCGCTGGCGCTGCTGATCAGCGCCTTCGCGCCCTGGGCGATTACGCCGCTGCTGATGGTGGGCGGCGCCTATCTGTGTTACGAAGGGTTCGAAAAGGTGTTTCACAGCCTGAGCCACGGCAAGGCGGCGCAAGAGGAAAAATCGGACGGGCCCGGCGCCAATGAGGACGCCGCGGCCTATGAGAAGCGCAAGGTGAAGGGGGCAATACGCACCGACTTCGTGCTGTCCGCCGAGATTATCGCCATTACCTTGGGCACCGTCGCCGGCGCCACCTTTAGCCAGCAGGTGATCGTCTTGTGCGGCATCGCCGTTGTGATGACGCTCGGCGTGTACGGCATCGTCGCCGGCATCGTTCGGCTGGACGATCTGGGGCTGTATCTGAGCCGCAAACGCAGCGCAGTGGCGCGCTCCCTCGGCGGCGGCATCGTGCGCGCCGCGCCTTATCTGATGAAAACGCTGTCGATCGTCGGCACTGTTGCCATGTTTATGGTCGGCGGCGGCATCCTGACCCACGGCCTGCCGCCGGTGCATCACCTGTTCGAAGACTGGGCCTCGTACACCACCGTGGTGCCGACGTTTGGCCATCTTTTGCAGGGTGTGGTTCCGGCACTGCTGAACGTGGCATTCGGGCTGGTAGCCGGCGGCGTGGTGCTGGCGGTGGTGTCGGCGCTGGGCGCGGTACGCACGCGTTTCAAGGCATGATGAAAAGTCTCGCCCCGGAAGGGGCGGGACGTATGAGACGGATTAAAAGATCAGTTTGAGAACGCCGGTAATCGTCAACAAACCCACGATGAAGATGATGGCGACAATCCACAGAATAATTTTCATTCACTTCTCCCTTACCGGTTAGATGGCGTGCGCGATTGGCGCTAACTCAATGAAATCCCTCTTCACTATAGACGCTAACTTCCTATCGTGCGTCGCCATGCATTCAAGGATGCCGATTGTCGCCGTCACCCAGCGCGCGCTGCATAATCTGCGTGTCACGCCATTCCCCCAGTTTGAACCCCACGGCCTTTAACGTTCCGGCGCTGGTAAAGCCGAGCGACTGGTGCAGCGCCAACGAACCGCGGTTGGCGGCGGAATCACCGACGATCGCCAGCATCTGGCGCCAGGGGCCTTGCTCGCAGCGGGCGATCAGCGCGCTCAGCAGCGCCTTGCCGACGCCTTTCCCCTGTTGCCCTTCGGCGATATACACCGAGTCTTCTACGGTAAAGCGATAGGCCGGCCGGGGGCGATATGGCGTGGCATAGCAGTAGCCCATAACACGGCCTTCGCTTTTCGCCACCAGCCAGGGCAACCCGGCTTCCCGCACCTTGCCTAGCCGCAGCTGCATTTCCGCCAAGGTCGGCGGCTGTTCTTCAAACGAGGCGGCACCGTACAGCACGTGGTGAGTGTAAATTTGCAGCACGGCGGCCATATCGTCCGGCGTGGCATCGAGGAGGCTGAGTACGGGAGCGGAGAGCGTCATGGTAATGCCTGTTTACCTTGGAAATCAGCGGATAAACGCCATTATGCGCGCCGCTCGCCGCCGGGATAAATCGGGTTTTCTTATGGTGAGATAAGAAAACCCTATGGGAACGTTCGCCGCGCATCGGTCAGGGTAGAAAGGCTGAGGGGGCAAGAGCGGAAAGATAAGAAATCGGTGGGCGCTTGATAGGCAAAAGCCCAGCTGGATGGCTGGGCTTCGCAGGTCCCTGAAAGGGAGGGTATAGCATAAGGGCCTTTATCGGCTACGGCGACAATTTCACCTGATTTGTCTGTTTTGTCAACAACAGCGTACTGGTCAGAACAGCATATTTTTGGCATTGATCGACTTAATGACGGCGCGTTGTATGTCAGCAACAAGCTCGCGCGACAGACACTGGGTAAGAAAGCCTCTCTCTTTACGGGCTCTGTTCAGCCGTTGGCGGCTGACTTGCTGCACCAGTTCGCCCTTTGCCCAGCGCGTTTGCGGATGAAAGAATCTCATATCTTCGATGAGTTCACGCGTAATTTCGATGTGCAATCCCCGTTCGATCTTGTTCGAATCTCTGGTGGTCGACAGCGGTACGATAATGCAGGCGTTGCCGTTAATTTTGCCGTTTAACACAACAACTAAACGGTTCTTCACCATTTCCGGTGGAATGTGGCCATCATAAAAGCTGGCTTCATGCGGTTGGCAGACTGATAGGGGATAGTTGCCATAGTTGCACTCGAGAATTTCCCCGACCTTGGGGGCAAATTTGATCGGCATCGATACACTCCTTTGTTGTGAACAATCCGTGTTATGGAGGAATGAGCATGCGGGCGTTTTGCTTTTAGAGAAAGGTGTGGCGTAAGGAAACGGGGAATGAAAGTGAAATATTGCGGATTCGTGCGCAGAATCCGCCTTGATGGTGGCCGAATTTACCAGCCTTTCACCGCGCCGCCGTTGAAGATTTTCTCGGCGGCTTTGGCGACTTCGTCCGACTCATAGGCCTTGATGAAGTTCTGTACGTTTGGCGCGTCCTTGTTGTCTTCGCGGGTGACGATGATGTTGGTGTACGGCGAGTCCTTATCCTCGATGAAGATGCCGTTTTTGGTCGGCGACAGGCCGGTCTGGTTGATGTAGGTGGTGCTGATGACGGCGACGGTGACTTTCGGATCGTCTAACACGTGCGGCAGCTGCGCACCTTCCAGCTCCATGATCTGGTAATGATGCGGGTTGGCGCTGATATCCAGCGCGGTGGGCAGCAACCCTTTGCCAGGCTTCAGGCTAATCAGCCCGGTTTTTTCCAGCAGCAGCAGGGCGCGCCCCAGGTTGGTCGGATCGAGCGGGATGGCGATCACCGCGCCGTCCGGCAGCTCTTTCAGCGATTTTATCTTTTTGGAGTAGCCGGCCATCGGGAACACGAAGGTATTGCCGACCGCCACCAGCTTATAGCCGTGATCTTTGTTTTGCTGTTCGAGGAACGGGCGGTGCTGAAACACGTTGGCGTCCAGTTCGCCTTTGTCGGTGGCGTCGTTCGGCAGCAGCGAACCGCTGAAGCCGACCAGCTCGACCTCCAGCCCGTATTTCTCTTTCGCCACCTGCCTGGCGACTTCCGCCACGTCCTGTTCCGCGCCGTTGATGACGCCGACTTTGATATGGTTTTGGTCGGTTTTTTGATCGCAGCCCTGAAGCGCCAATACAGCGGCGAAGGCCGCCGCCAGAGGGGTGATACGCCAGCGTAAGGTCATCGAAGTCTCCCTGAAAAGAACAATAAAATCAGTTGGTTTTTGTCCTTACAGCTAAGCCTGAACCGCCGGTGAAGTCAAACGCTCGTTCAGCATAAACGGCTATAGCTTATAGCCGTTATGCGGCGGTGATTATCGGCTGAGCGAACGCAGCACCACGATGCCCGGCGTAGCCATCACGTAATCCATAAAGGGTGAGTCGACGACCTGCATGTTGGCCTTGCGCGAGGAGGCGTTGCGCAGCACCGGGCCATGGTCGGTCATCACGAAGATGCCGGTGTGGGTCACGTCCAGCCCGGCGAGGTTGGTGTAAATACCGATGTAGTCGCCGGTGCGCAGCTGGGCCAGCACCTTGTCGTCGACGTTGTCGCTGGGAATGTAGGTGACGCTGCGCTGCACGTTGGGCAAGCCGGGCAGGTAGCTGCTGCCGTCCGCCTTTTGATTGAGGTTTTTCACGAGGCTGACGGCGTGCGGGCTGAGCTGGGCGGTGATGTCTTCGGCCACTTTTTTCGGCCGCTGCGCCCAGTCGGTGAAGAAGTGTTTGCGCTGCGGGAAGGCGATGTTGCCGTCGACGTAGCGAATGTCTACCAGGCGCTGAACGAACTCGGCTTCGCTGCGGGCGGTGCTGAGCGCTTCCACATAATCGATGTAGGTGAAGCAATCCAGTCCGCGGAAGTCGATCACCAGCTGCTCGGGCGTGTTCTGCGAACCGATCAGACGGTTGGCGAGATACGGCGTGCCGAGAAACTCGCGCGAAATCAAATCGACGGTGCGACCATGCGGCTGCGCGGCGGGCCAACCGGCGCGCAGCGCGAGGATCTCACGCAGCTTGCTGCGGGTGCTGGCGTCCATCTCCGGCTGCACGCCCGGCGGCGAAACGGTGACGTCGGTCGGCGGCGTCGCGGGGGCGACGGTGGTGGAGCGTTCGGCGCATCCGCTCATGGCGATAGCTAACATCAGTAAAACAGCCTTGTTCTTGTTCATACGGCCCTCCATGGGTGTCGCTGGCTTATCAGAGTAAGTGATAACAGTTCTCATCCGATGGTAGGGGTTAAAAAGTAAACATCACCTCAATGGCAATCGATAAATCAGTAACCGATTTCGCTATTGAACGGCAAATACCAGAACAGCGCGATTTCGTGATCGGCGATCTCCGGTTCGGCGCGGTACAGCAAACGGTCGATGCCGCCGAGGATAAACCCGTAATGCTGGTAACAGCGGCAGGCCGCCAGATTGTTGTTCTGCGTTTCGAGCATCATACCTGAGGTTTCCTGCTGCCGCGCCCACCGTTTGGCGCAGTCCAGCAGTGCCCCGGCGATGCCCTGACGGCGCGCATGAGCGCTGACGGCGATCTCGTCGATCAGGGTGTAACCGTTCCAGTTTTTGCTCAGCGTGATATGGCCAACGGCGTCGTTCTGACGATACGCCAGGAAGGTCACGCTGTCTTCGTTGGCGAACGGCGCCAGCGGATACCGTTTGCGAAATGGTGCCACCGGGCGGGTTGGCCAGCTGTCGACCGGGCTGTCGAACTGCGGCAGAGCGTAACAGGCGATGGTGAAGCTGAAATCGCCGCGCGTCAGATAATCGTCGGGCAGCGCCTCAATGGCCGCGATGCGGATGGCCGGGTTCATTACGGCAGCTCCCGCAAAAGACGCGCCGGGTTGCCGGCGTAGATCCCCTTGCGGGTGATGTCGCGGGTCACCACCGCCCCGGCGCCGATCACCGCGTCGTTGCAGATCTCTACCGCCAGGATCGTGGCGCCGGAGCCGATGGACACCCGATCGCCGATGCGCGTGCGCCCCCAACTGGCCGGATCGGCGTTGGGCGCGCCCTCTTTGAACAGATCGTTGGCGAAGGTGACGCCGTGGCCGACAAAGCACGCTTCGCCGAGGGTGACGTATTCGCAGATAAAGCTGTGCGACTGAATTTTACTGCGTGCGCCGATGCTGACGTGGCGCTGGATCTCGACGAACGGGCCGACGAAGACATCGTCGCCGAGCCGGCAGCCGTAAAGATTGCAGGGCTCGACAACGGTAACGTTGCGCCCGGCGTCGACGTCGACGATCCCCGCCTGACGGGTGGTGATTACGGATGACATGACCTTCCTCGCAGCCTGGTTTTTATGGTGGGAGTATAAGACAAAGCGCTGCGGCGTTGCGCTTTCCGCACGTTTTTTCGCCGAAAGACTATAATTAGTACAGGGGAGAGAGCCCCGTGGCCGCAATCCTCGCACGGGTAGCAGTCCGTCGGAGGTGTGAAATTCGTTCGCCGATCGCGGCCTACGGCGAGATAGGAGGTGTCTCATGGTCAGTCATGTTTGGGGACTTCTGGCGCATCCCAGCGCCGAGTTCGAACAGATCAAAAGCGAGAATGAAAGCGTCTCGCACCTATACACCCATCACGTGTTGCTCTTGGCAGCCATCCCGGTGGTCTGCGCCTTTATCGGCACCACCCAGTTGGGCTGGCTCTCCGGCGAGGGACATGCCATCAGGCTCGACATGTTTACCGCGTTTTATACCGCCGTGGCGTTCTACCTGCTGATGCTGGCAGGCGTAGCGGCCATGGGGAAAGTCATTCACTGGATGGCGCGGCGTTATGAATCGCGCCCAAGCCTGCACCGCTGCATGGTGTTCGCCGGCTACGTGGCGACCCCGATGTTCCTCAGCGGGGTAGTGGCGCTCTATCCGGTCGTCTGGCTGTGTCTGTTTGTCGGCATTATCGGCCTGTGCTATTCGGGCTATCTGCTGAATCTGGGGATCCCGCACTTCCTGAATATCGACAGTAAGGAAGGGTTCATCTTCTCCAGCTCGACCTTCGCCATCGGCATTCTGTTGCTCGAGCTGCTGCTTGGGGTGACGGTGCTGCTGTGGGGGTACGGTTCCTGGTTGTTCTGAGTTAACGGCTGTTGTTGCCCCCGCGCCGGTGGAACGGCGCGGGGGCTTTTGCTTTTATGCGCGGCGGAAAACCAGCATCACGCCGAGCACGATGCCCGCCATGCCCAGCAGGCTCAGCGCGGCTAGCGCGTGGCCGAGCAGCAGGTAATCCAGCAGGGCGGTCACTGCCGGGATCAGGTAGAACAGGCTGGTCACCTGCACCAGATTGCCGCGCTGGATAAGGCGATACAGCAAGAACGTCGCCAGCACCGAGATCACCACCGCCATCCACAGCAGCGGCAGCACGAACGCCGGCCGCCATTCGACCCGCAGCGGCTCAAACGGCAGTGCCAGCGTACACATCAATAATCCGACGGCATACTGCAGCGGCAAGACCGCCAGCGGCAAGACCGCCAGCGGCAAGACCGCCAGCGGCGGCTGCGTCATGCCTTTTTGCAGCAGGGTGCCGGCGGTCATGCAGCCCAGCGCGATAAAGGCGAACAGCATGCCGCTCAGCGAGAAGTGGGCCACCATCAGGCTTTGGTACACCACCAGCGTCAGCCCGACCATCGCCAGCGCCAGGCCGAGTGCCCGCAGCCCGGTGCAACGCCGCTCGGTGATGAACTGGGTGAGGATCGGCTGTACGCCGAGCAGCGTCGCCAGCACGCCGGGCGTAATACCTTGTTCCAGCGCCAGCAGATAGCAGATTTGATAGCTGCCGATCATCAGCACGCCGATCAGCACGACGCGCCAGCGGGTGCCGGGGGCGGGGAGACACTGGCGCTGCCACAGGCCGATGACCAACAGCACCGCCAGCGCGATGGCGCAGCGGAAGAACAGAAAAGCGAAGGCGGAGGCGTGCTCCAACCCCCAACGGGAGAAGATCGCGCCGCTGCTCCAAAGCAGGACGAACAGCGTAGCCAGGCCGGCATTGGCCCAGAGAGAAGGTAATCGCATATCAATTTCACCTGTCGTGAAAATTACAGGCTCCGGCGCGCGCGGCGGTCTACGCCTGAACGCAACAGATCAATAAGCCGGAGGTAAAAGTCGGTGTGGCTTAGCGCACAACCACAATGCGTGGCGGGTAAGCGGCAACCGCTGAAACGACAGAGGAAACGGCGGGTGGGGCAGAGGAAGCACACAGCAAAACGACGGCCGGAGCGGTCGTAAGAGTCGGATCTGTGCTGTGCGCCAACGGAGTCATAGGGGTTCCTGCAAACCGGAAATAAAACTAATCGCTTCAAACATAACCAAGTTCAGCGGTGCGTGCAATCGGAAATCACAATGATTCAAATGATAATGAAAATCATTATCATTAATTAAAAGGTGTGCTATGTTGCTTTTGCCGCGCAGTGTTGACGCAGGGGCGCGGCTTGCTCCCAGTCTCGCGGCACGCAGCGCGTGCGGCAAAAGAGGTTGCGATTCGCTTTTGCAGAAGGCGCGGAATCGTGGTAAAAATATTGATATGTTATAATATAACAATTGACGCATAATGAATTCAATTCACGACACCCTCCGCGTTGATGGAGTTAGCCTGACCGGCCACGGCGGGGCATTGATACTCGACAACATCCATTTCGCGCTCCGTTCCAGTGAAAAGCTGGCGGTGATCGGCCCTAACGGCAGCGGCAAGTCCAGCCTGTTGCGCGCCCTGATCGGCGAAACGCGGCCGGACAGCGGCGGCATTTACTGGCGAGGGCGCGCCTTGTCCGAGTGGCCGGCGGCGGAACGTGCCAGAAGCATCGCCTTTCTGGCACAAAACGATCTGCCGGATTTGCGGCTGTCGGTTGAGGACTACGTGGCGTTGGGCCGTTTACCGCATGGCGAACGCTCTGCGACGGGAAAGCGCATTGTTGACGAGGCCATCGGGGAAACCGGGCTGGCGCCGCTCAGGCACCGCCCGTTGGGGCGGCTCTCGGGCGGTCAGCGTCAGCGTGCTGCACTGGCCCGGGCGTTGGCGCAGTCTCCCGATCTGTTGTTGCTGGATGAACCGACCAATCACCTCGATCCGCCCGGGCGCTCGGCGCTGCTGTCGTTAGTGAAAAATAAAGACATTGCCGTGATTGCAGTGCTGCACGATTTGCCCGTGGCAGAGGCGTTTGCCGATCGGATCCTGGTGCTCAACGAAAGCCGCCAGGTAGCCTGTGGTACGCCCGAGGCGGTGTTGCAGACCCCGGTGATTTTGCCGGTGTTCGGCATGAACAGTTTCAAGGTGGCGCACCCCGTCAGCGGGAAAACGCTGCGTATTTTTGACGTTCCCCATTGCGCTTGATAAACCAGAGAGAAACATGAACACACGCGTATTCCCCCTGCTCCTGCTGCTGGCCGGCGGGGCGGCGGCGGCCGAAAAATTTCCCGTCACCGTAGAAAGCTGCGGTACGCCGGTCACCTTCAACCAGGCGCCGCAACGCGCCGTCATCAACGACATCAATATGGCCGAGATGGCCTTTGCGCTCCATTTGCAGGATCGCATTGTCGGGCTGACCGGCATCACCGGCTGGTACAAACTGACGCCCGACTTCAAGGCCGCGATGGGCGCCATTCCCGAACTGGCGCCGAAATATCCTGCTCTGGAAACGCTGCTGGCAGCGCAGCCGGATTTCTTCTTCGCCGGCTGGAATTACGGCATGAAGATCGGCGGTGACGTCACACCGGAGACGCTCGCCCCGTTCGGCATCAAAACGCTGGTGCTGAGCGAGAGCTGCGTACAGGCCGGCGGGCGGCCGCAAAAGGCCGATATGAACCTGCTGTATGACGATGAGCTGAAGCTCGGCAAGATTTTCGGCAAGCAGCAAGAGGCCACCGCGCTGGTTGCGGGCTGGCAGCGCCGGTTGGCTGCGCTTCCCGCCAGGCCGGCGGGCCAGCCGCCGCTTAAAGTGTTCGTCTATGACTCGGGGGAGGAGAAGCCTTTCACCAGCGGCAGATACGCTATGCCGACGGCGATCGTCGAAGCGGCGGGCGGCCGCAACGTGATGGACGATTTGCCGGCGAGCTGGACGACGGCGTCCTGGGAAGCGGTGGCGGCGGCCGAGCCCGACTTCATTATTCTGCTGGATTACCAGACCGGGTCAGGCGCCGATGCGCTGCGGCGCTTCCTCGAGTCTCACCCGTTGATGAAATTGACCCCCGCCGTACGGCACCACCGTTATCTGAAACTGCAGTATGCGGAGCTGACGCCGGGGCCGGCCAACATCGGCGCGGTGGAAAAGCTGGCGCGGGCGCTGTACGCGCCGGAGGCTGAATGAATTCGCCGACCCGGCGGTTTATGCTGCTCGCACCGCTGGCGCTGTCAGTGTTGTGCGGGCTAATGATCTGGAGCCTGCAGCTGGGCAGCGTCGCGTTGTCATGGCGACAGGCGTTTGCGGCGTTAGGGCTCGGTTCGGCGCCGCTTTCCGGCATGCTGGACACCATCGTCGTGCAACTGCGGGTGCCCAGGGCCTTGTTAGCGGCGTTAACCGGCGCCGGGCTGGCGATGACCGGCGCGCTGCTGCAGACCACCACCCGCAATGAGCTGGCCGATCCTTTTTTGTTTGGGCTCTCCTCCGGCGCCTCCGCCGGCGCGGTGCTGGTCATCACGCGCTTTGGCGATGCGCTGGGCGCGCTGACGTTGCCGCTGTCCGCTTTCGCCGGCGGTATTTTGTCGGCGATGGCGGTGATGATCCTGTTTCACGTCAGCCGGGTCAGGCGCGCCGAGCAGCTGATCGTCTGCGGTCTGGCGGTCTCGTTTTTGTTCAGCGCGCTCACCAGCTACCTGGTGTTTTCCGGCGATCAGCGGGCGGCCGGTTCGGTGTTGTTCTGGTCGCTGGGCGGGCTGGGGTTGGCGCGTTGGGATAATCTGTTCATTCCGCTGGCGAGTTTTGTGCTGCTGGCCGGGTTTACGGCGCTGCGTTGGCGGGCGCTGGATGCGCTGCTGGCGGGCGAGCAAACCGCCCATTCGATGGGGGTCAATGTGGCGCGCCTGCGCACCGAGATCTTTCTGTGCTGCGCATTGTCTACGGCGTTTCTCGTTTCGCTGACGGGCGTGATTGGGTTTGTCGGGCTGATGGTGCCTTATCTGGCCCGGCGCCTGGTGGGCGTGCGCCATCGCTTGTCCGTGCCGATGTGCGGCCTGCTGGGGGCGATGCTGCTGACCGGCGGCGACATGCTCAGCCGCAGCCTGATCCCCCATCAGGAGCTGCCCATCGGCATCATTACGGCGGGGCTGGGGGGCGCGTTCATCGTCTCCTTGCTGCTGCGCGCGGAGCGGTGAACGCCGCCCTGTCTCAATAGAGTTCCAGGTGCAGGCGCTGCTGCTCAATCAGCGTCTGCCACAGGTTTTCCGCCCCGCAGGCTTGCTCCAGCGCCGTCGCCACGGCATGTTCCAGATACTGACGATTGCCGCACAGGTAGACATGCGCGCCCCGCTGCAGCAGGCCGCTGACGACATCGGCGCGATCGTCGATGGCGTGTTGCACGTAATACTTGTCGGCGGCGTCGCGCGAGAATGCCGTGATGAGCCGTGTGAGTACGCCCGTCGCGTTCAGCGTGACCAACTCCTCGCCATACAGGAAGTCTTCATCGCGCCTTTTCTCACCGAAGATCAGGACGGTTTCACGCCGTTCGACCTGGGCGGCCATTTCGCGCAGTAAGCCAATCAACGGTGCGATGCCGGTACCGGTACCGATAAGCAGCACCGGCAAGGCGGTGTCGCGCGGCAGGTAAAAGCCGGGGTTGGCGCGGCAGAAAAGGCGGAAAGGACCGGGATGCTTGAGCAGCCAGCCGGTTGCCGTGCCGCGCCGTGTGCGGTCGCCGCGTTCATAACGCACGTCGCGAACGCACAGATCGAGGCTCTCTTCCCGCGTTGCCGAAGCGATGGAGTAGGCGCGCGGTAGGCAAACGGGCAGCAGCGCCAACAGGTTCTCCAGCGTGATCGCGTGCGGCGGGCAAAAATCGTGCAGCACGTCCAGCAGATCGGCGCCGTACAGATAACTCTCCAGGGCTTTGCGCTGACGGATCTTCAGCAGGCCTTTGAGCTCTTCGCTGTCGGCCAACTGCGCCAGTTCGCGCAGCGTCGTTTTGCTGAGCTGGCGCAGCTCCCGGCGCCGCAGCGCGTCGACGGCCTCCGGCCTGCCGAGCCAGTCTGCCAGCCGGGACAATAATCCTTCGTCGTTCTCCGGCAACAGATAGACGGTATCTCCCGCCCGGTAAACGATGCCGCTGCCGGCGATATTCAGCCGCAGATGCCAGGCTTGCGGCGTGCGAGCGCTGAGCGGCCGTCGTTCGAGGAGGGCGGCGCTGAACGCATGGTCTTCACCGTAGGCGGTCACGCGCAGATGCAAGTCGCGACCCGCCTGGGCATCGCCGGCCAGCACCTTACCCAGCGTCGTCAGCCAGGTGGTGAAGAACGGTTCGAAGTTAACGTCGGCGTCGACGCGATTGACGATGGCGCGGGCGCCGTATTGCGTCAGGCGCGCATCCAGCGCCTGCGTGAAGCCGCAGAAATGCGGGTACGCGGTGTCGCCGATACCAAAGATGGCGTAGCGCAACCGGGGGGGATCCGGCCATTGCGCCAGCGCGTCGGAAAAACGCTCGGCGTTGGCGGGCGGTTCGCCGTCGCCAAATGAGCTCGAGACGATCAACAGGATGTCACGCTCGCCCACATCGGCGGGCTGGATGGCGTTGAGTTCTTTAACCATGGGGCGGTAGGGTTGCAGGCTGCTTTGCTCGCCCAGGCGCATCGCCAGCGCCCGGGCGTTGCCCGACTCCGAACCGTAACCAATCAGGATGCGTTCGATGATGTCGGCCATAGCGGTTACTTGTCGTAGTGGTTGTCGAACTGTTCTTTGGCGAATTCCACCGATTCGAAGTCGGTCATCAGATCGTTGATCACGCGGCGGATGCTGATATAGGCCTCGATATTGCCCTGGGCGTCATACAGCGGCTGCACCGTGGTGTCGACCACGTACAGCACGCCGCCCTTGCCGACGTTCGGAATGATGCCGGTCCAGATACCGCCCGCCTTGATGGTGTCCCACATCGCTTTGTAAACGGCTTTCGGCACGGAAGGGTGGCGCACGATGCTGTGGGGCTGGCCCACCAGCTCTTCCCGGGAAAAGCCGGTCAGCTGACAAAAAAGATCGTTGACGTAGGTGATGGTGCCCTGCAGATCGGTGGTGGAGATCACCATCACTTTATCGAGCGCGGCCAGCAGCTGGGCGGAATCGAGGGTTTGACTCATGGTAGGTTCCTTCTCATTAACTTCGCGGTGAATGCCACGGCGGATGTCATGTATCCGTCATGACAGCTTTGTAATTAATTCTCATTTGCGATGATGGGGTGAATGGTAATCGGGAATTTTATAAGTTGCAATAAAAATACATCTTTAAAGGCGCAGAAAGATCGCGATGAGGCAGGTAGGGCAGAGGAGGCCCGCGCCGGGTGCGGCGGCGGGCCGATCGTCCGGCGTTTAGCGGGGGTCTTCGGCCCAGCCTTTGCGTTTGCTGGTTTTGCCGATGCCGGGGTTGAAGCTGTTGGTTGGATCGGCGGTGCGGTAGAACGTTTGCAGATCCGGTTTGGCGTGGTACAGGTGGCCAACGTTATGCTCCGCCGGGTACTCGGCGCCGCGCCGGTTGAGGATCTCGAGCATCTTTTCTTTCAGCGCATGGCTGTCCACGCCTTTTTTCACCACGTAGTCCTGATGGAAGACGTGGCACATAAAGTGGCCGTAATACAGCTTATGCACCAGCTGGCTGTCGATTTCCGGCGGCAGCGTTTCAAACCAGTCGGTGTCGTTGCGGCGCAGGGCGATATCCAGCGCCAGAATATCCTCCACCTTGTCGGCGTGCACCGCGTGGTAGCGCACGGCGGCACCGGCGGCGGCGAAGCGGTGCAGGAAGGCCTTTTTGCCTTCGTCAGGCGTGCAGGCGAAGAAGGCGCCTTCGGCCTGGGCGAAATAGTCGGTCAGGTAGCGCTGTGCTTCGTCTACGCCGGGGCCGGCCATCTTCAGCAGCAGGTGGTGTTCGAAACGTTCGCGGTATTCCTTCATGCGCTTCGGCAGGTGGCTCGGTGCCAGATGGCTCAGGCCCTGCATCAGCCGATCGGTCAGGTTGTGCGGCAGCAGCGGCAGCTTGTTGAGGCTGGCATCCATGCGGCCTTTCAGGGTGAAGAAGCGCGGCATCTGATCGGTGCCGAGCTTGTCGATCATCATGAAGGTGTCTTTGCCGTACACCTCGGCGATGTCGAAGATATCGCGGTGCATGTATTCACCGGCCACCGGCAGGTTTTCGAATTTGCTCAGCATGTGGCGGCGCAGTTCGGTCAGCACCGCGGTGTCGTTGGTGCCGATATAGAACACCTGCTCTTTGCCTTCTTTCTCGAAGGTGTCGAGCCGCACCGCGAACACCGCCAGCTTGCCGGCGCAGCCGGAAGCTTCGTACAGGCGGCGTTTGTCGGCGTTGAAGCGGGAAGGGGTGTCGGCATCGACGTCGCGCACCCGGCTGGCGTATTCGTTATCCGAGGCGCGCAACTCGCCGTACTCGACGTCTGTCGGGCGATAGTCGCCTTTTTCTAACCGGGTGAGGATCTCTTCCGGCGTGTCGCCAAGCCGGATGCCCAGATGGTTCACCAGGCGCAGCTGGCCGTCTTCCCCTAACTGGGCGTACAGCGCCATTTCGGTATAGGCCGGGCCGCGTTTCACCAGCGAGCCGCCGGAGTTGTTGCATACGCCGCCGATCACCGAGGCGCCGATGCAGGAGGAGCCGATCACCGAATGCGGTTCGCGGCCGTAGGGTTTGAGCAATTTCTCGAGGTGGTGCAGGGTGCTGCCGGGGAAGCCGACCACCTGCTTGCCGTTGTCCAGCACCTGAATATGATCGAGGCGCAGAGTGCTGACGATGACGATGTCGCGGTCATAGTCGTTGCCGCTGGGGGTTGACCCTTCGGTCAGGCCGGTATTGGCGGCCTGCATAATGACGATTTTGTCGGCAGCCACGCAGGCCTGCAAAATGCGCCACAGCTGCAGCAGGCTAGTGGGAAACACCACCGCCAGCGCCTGGCCTTCGCCGGAGCGGAACCCCTTGCGATACCGCTCGGTGTTGCGATCGCCGGTCAACAGCTGCGGGCCGCCGACGATGTCTTTGAGCTGATTGATAAACGTCTGATTGCCTGACTGCATGCTGCCTGTCTCCCTGTCATCCCCGTCGCTTTAACCGCGGCGCCGGAGTGCCGCACATAAGCTAAGAGGTTATCAAGTGAATAGCTTATTAAGCTATCAGCTTGTTAAGCTAATGGCTTGCGTATTTAGTAGCGTTCGGCGTAGCCGGCGCGGCGCTCTTCGTCGCGCAGCGTCAGGATCTCCACGCCGTCGGCGGTGACCGCTACGGTGTGTTCCCACTGCGCCGACAGTTTTTTGTCGCGCGTCACCACCGTCCAGCCGTCCTTCTTCTGCTTGATGCGGCGGTCGCCCTGGTTGATCATCGGCTCGATGGTGAACACCATGCCCTCTTGCAGCACCAGACCGCTGCCGGGTTGACCGTAGTGCAATACCGCCGGCTCTTCGTGCATGTCGCGGCCGATGCCGTGGCCGCAATACTCCCGCACGATGCTGTAGCCGGCCTGCTCGGCATGCCGCTGGATGGCGTGGCCGATATCACCCAGGGTGGCGCCCGGTTTCACCGCGCGAATGCCCTGCCACATCGATTCATAGACGTTGTTCACCAGCCGTTTGGCCAGCGGCGTCACCTGGCCGATGCAGTACATCTTGCTGGAGTCGGCGATGTAGCCGCCGTTTTCCAGCGTGATATCTACGTTGACAATCATACCGGAACGCAGGATTTTGCTGGCCGACGGCACCCCGTGGCACACCACATCGTCGATTGAGGTGTTGAGCACATAGGGGAAATCATACTGCCCCTTGCTGGCCGGGCGCGATTTCAGTTCTTCGACGATAAACGCCTCGGCGCGGTCGTTGATCTCCATGGTGGAGATGCCTTCGACGATGACCTCATCGAGCATAGCAAACACTTTGGCCAGCAGAGCGCCGGAATGGCGCATTTTGGCAATCTCTTCCGGCGTTTTAATCACAATCTCTTTCACCCGACAATCTCCTTCAGCGTCAGCGCGTTATCTTTCATCATTTTTTTTACCAGTTGCGGGTAAGTCAGTTCCGGATGGAACTCCGCCAGCATGCCAATCTTGATCCAGTACTCGGCCTGCGCGTTGATCGAACGCGTCATGGTCAGGCTGGCGAGGCGCAGATCGTCATGCAGCGCGTCCGAAATTTTTACGATGCCCATCGGCGTCTCCATAAGTAAACAATATATGAAGTGTATACGTTTAGGATGGTCGCGATGTGGCATTCCGTGGCGTAAGAAGATTCTGGCAACAACGATTGCCGCCGCCAGGCAATGCGTTTATTGTGATGAACGACTTTTTTGCCATGATTTTTTCAGAAGGATTTAAGGCGTGACTAAACTACGTGTTGGGGTGATTTTTGGCGGTAAATCGGCGGAGCATGAGGTGTCGCTGCAGTCGGCCAAAAACATTGTGGATGCAATCGACAAAGAGAAGTTTGACGTCACGCTGCTGGGGATCGACAAACAGGGGCAGTGGCACATCAACGACGCCTCCAACTACCTGCTCAACGCCGAGAACCCGGCGCTGATCGCGCTGAACCGCTCGAACAAGAACGTGGCGCTGATCCCGGGCCAGGAAAAACAGCAGCTGATCGAAGCGGGCAGCGCCGGTGCGCTGGGCCAGCTCGACGTCATTTTCCCGATCGTACACGGCACGCTGGGGGAAGACGGCTCGCTGCAGGGGCTGCTGCGCATGGCCAATATGCCGTTCGTCGGCGCCGGCGTGCTCGGCTCGGCGGTCAGCATGGATAAAGACGTGACCAAGCGCCTGCTGCGCGACGCCGGGCTGGCGGTGGCGCCTTTCGTCACCCTGACCCGCGCCAACCGCGCCGGGTTCACGTTTGAGCAACTGAGCGAGCGCCTAGGCCTGCCGCTGTTCGTCAAGCCGGCCAACCAGGGCTCGTCGGTCGGGGTCAGCAAGGTGGAAAACCGCGCCGAGTTTGACGCGGCGGTGGCACTGGCCTTCAGCTTCGATCACAAAGTGCTGGTGGAGTCGGCGATCGTCGGCCGCGAGATCGAGTGCGCGGTGCTGGGGAACGACGATCCGCAGGCCAGCGTGTGCGGCGAGATCGTGCTGAGCGACGCTTTCTACTCCTACGACACCAAATACATCAATGAGCAGGGCGCTCAGGTGGTGGTGCCGGCGGCGATCGCGCCGGAAGTGAGCGACCACATCCGTGAGGTGGCGCTGAAGGCGTTCCGCGCGCTGGAGTGCTTCGGGTTGGCGCGGGTGGATGTGTTCCTGACGCCGGATAACCAGGTGGTGATCAACGAGATCAACACGCTGCCGGGCTTCACCAACATCAGCATGTATCCCAAGCTGTGGGCCGCCAGCGGCGTCAGCTACCAGGCGCTGATCACGCGCCTGATCGAATTGGCGCTGGAGCGCCACCAGCAGGATCGCGCGCTGAACAGTTCGGTGTTCGATCGCTAAACGCGGCAGGGGGCGGCGGTGCCGCCCCCGTCCATCACTTCACCGTTACGTCGATATCGCCGAAATACTTCTTCGACAGCGCCGCCACCGTGCCTTGCTGCTTCACTTTGGCGATGGCGGCATCCAGTTTTTTCTTCAGCGCCTCATCCCCTTTGCGCAGACCGAAGGCGATGCCTTCACCGAGGATTTTGTCGTCGCGCACCGCCTCGCCGACGAAGGCGAAGCCCTTGCCGTCCGGCTGCGACAGGAAGCCGCTTTGCCCCGACGGTGCCATCACCAGCGTGGCGTCGAGCCGACCGGCCGCCAGATCGAGATAAACCTGATTCTGATCCTGGTAAGACACCACGTCCACGCCCGCCGGCGCCCAATGGGTTTTGGCGTAAATCTCCTGAATCGAGCCTTGCAGCACGCCCACGTGTTTGCCCACCAGCGCGTTGGCGTCCGGCAGCAGGCCGCTGCCGGCCTTGGCGATCAGGCGGTTCGGCACCTGATAGATGGCGTCGGTAAAGGCGATCGCCTGGCGCCGCTGTTCGGTCACGTTCATCGCCGAGTTGATGGCGTCGAACTTGCGCGCCTGCAGCGCCGGGATCAGGCTGTCGAACGAGGTTTCCACCCAGCTGCATTGCAACTGCGCGGCGGCGCACACCGCGTCGCCCAGTTCAATGTCGAACCCTTCCAGTTTGCCGCTGGCGGATTTGGATTCGAACGGCGGATACAGCGCTTCCAGACCGAAGCGCAGGCTGTTTTCCGCCGCCAGAGAAGAGCCGGCGGCCAGCAGGCATCCGGCGGCGAACAGCATTTTTAAAGCTTTCATAGGCAGTGCCCCTTTCCCATGGTCGGACAAAAAATTACACCTGGCTCAGACGGCGCGCGCCTTCCAGCAGGGTCTCGTTATCTTTGGAAAAACTCAGCCGAATAAGGCCGGTATCGGTGCCGTCGCTGTAGAACGCCGACAGCGGGATCGTCGCCACCTTCGCTTCGCGGATCAAGCGCACGGCGAAATCATTGTCGCTTTCGTGACTGAAGCCGCTAAAGCGGGCCAGCATGAAGAAGCTGCCGCGGCTGGGCAGCAGCTCAAAGCGCGAATCCTGCAGGGCGCTGGCCAGCAGATCGCGCTTTTGTTGGTAAAACGCCGCCAGCCCCAGGTAACTCTGCGGGTTGGCGAGCGCGGCGGCGAAGGCGTGCTGCATCGGCGTATCGGCGGAGAACACCATGAACTGGTGCACCTTGCGGATCTCGTCCATCAACGCCGCCGGCGCCAGGCAATAGCCAACGCGCCAGCCGGTGACGTGGTAGGTTTTACCGAACGACGACACGATCACGCTGCGTTCGGCCAACTGCGGATAGCGCGCCATGCTGTGGTGAATATCGCCGTCGAACACCACGTGCTCGTAGACCTCGTCGGACAAGATCACGATGTCGGTGTCGCGGGTCAGGGCGGTCAGGCGGTCGATATCCTGCGCGTCGAACACGGCGCCGGTCGGGTTGTGCGGCGTGTTGACGATGATCATGCGCGTTTTGCCGTTGATGGCGGCGGCCACTTCGTCCCAGTCGACGCGAAAGTCCTGCAGCGACAGTTTGATCGCCACCGGCGTGGCGCCCTGCAGGCGCACGATCGGCGCATAGCTGTCGAACGCCGGTTCGAAATAGATCACCTCGTCGCCGGGATGCACCAGCGCGCTGATCGCCGAGTACAGCCCTTCGCTGGCGCTGGCGATCACCGTGATTTCTTCGTCGGCGTCATAGCGCGCGCCATACAATCGTTCAGCTTTTTCCGCCAGAGCAGCACGTAATGCCGCCACGCCGCTCATCGGCGCGTATTGGTTATGACCTGCGCGCATGGCTTGTGCCGTTGCCTCGATCAGCTGCGGGTCTCCGGCGAAATTGGGCGCGCCCTGCGACAGGTTGAGGGCCTGGTGTGCGGCGCTGAGTTGGCCAATGACGGTGAAGATGGTGGTGCCGACGTCCGGCAGCTTCGAGCGGGGTGAGCAGGCGCTCTGCATGATGGGCTCCAGGCAAACAGGGAAGTGTTGAGCGATTAAGCATCAGCCGGCGTAGGCGGACAAGGGAAAGTTTGTCATACTTGCCATGCACTACGATCATACCTAATCGAGGCACGCTATGCCGATATCCCTGCCGTCGCTCGACGTATTGAAAACCTTTGTGGTGGTGGCGCAACGCCTCAACTTTACCCATGCCGCCCGGCAGCTGCACCTGACGCAGGGGGCGGTCAGCCGGCAAATTCTCGGGCTGGAACAGCGTCTGGGCTATCCGCTGTTCAGCCGTCAGGCGCGCGGTTTGGCGCTGACGCCGCAGGGCGCGCAGCTGCTGGCGCCGGTGCAGCAAGCGCTGGGGCAGTTGGATGAAGCCCTGACGCGGGCCGCCGCCCCGCCAGGGGCGCTGCGCATCAAATGCCCGACCTGCGCCATGCGTTGGGTGCTGCCGCGCATTATTCGCCTGCAAAATGAACGGCCGGACATGCATATCGAGCTGACCGCTTCGGTGTCGCACGGCCTGGATTTCAGTACCGAGCAGTTTGACGCCGCGGTGGTATTCGGCCGGCCGCCGGGTAAAAAGCTGACCGCGCACCTGCTGTTCGATGAAATCCTCACGCCGGTCTGCACGCCGACATTTCTGCCGCCGACGCCTCGGCTGACGGACTTGACGGACAAAACCCTGCTGCACCCGACGCGCGATCGGCGCGACTGGCTGCGCTGGCTGAAGGCAGCGGGCGCCGATGCGTTGCCGTCCGGCAAGGCCCAGCATTTTGATACCCTCGATCTGGCGATGAGCGCCGCGCTGCAGGGGTTTGGCATCGCCATCGGCGATCTGTGCCTGCTGGAGGAGGATATTCAGGCGCAGCGTATCGTGACGCCGTTCCCGCTCTGCGTCAGCAGCGGCGCGGCCTATTATTTGGTCTATCCTGAACGCACGGTGGCGCCGCCGACGTTAACCGCGCTGGTCGATTTTCTGGCGGCGGAGGCCGCCGACAGCCGCGCCCGGCTACAGAATTACCTGCCGATGACCTGTAATGCTTTGTAAACATTAGCGATGCGAATTCCCTTGGCGATGAAACAGAGTGTGGCAAACTGTTTCTTCACTCCGATTAAACCCCGCGGCTTTAGCGGCGGAAACACGCCTGAGATAAAACAAGATGAAATGGCTTTGTGTGGTGAGTATGTTGTCCGGTCTGGCCCTCAGTCCGGCTTTTGCGCAGGAAACGCCGATAACGCAGGGCATTCACGCCCAGCAGCGCGACGCCTTCGTGTCCAATTTGATGAAGCAGATGACGCTGGAAGAGAAGATCGGCCAGCTGCGGCTGATCAGCGTCGGGCCGGATAACCCGAAAGAAGCGATCCGCGAGGGAATTCGCAAAGGGCAGATCGGCGCCATCTTCAATACCGTCACCCGGCCGGATATCCGGGTGATGCAAGATCAGGCGATGCAGCTCAGCCGCCTGAAAATCCCATTGTTCTTCGCCTATGACGTGGTGCACGGTCAGCGCACCGTGTTCCCGATCAGCCTGGGGCTGGCGGCCAGCTTCGATCTGGAAGCCATCGCGCTCAGCGCCCGGGTCGCGGCGCAAGAGGCCAGCGACGACGGCCTGAACATGACCTTCGCGCCGATGGTCGATATCACCCGCGATCCGCGCTGGGGCCGGGTTTCCGAAGGCTTCGGCGAAGACACCTGGCTGGTCTCGAAAATCGCCAAGGTGATGGTCGACGGTTTCCAGAACGGCGATCCGGCCAAACCCGGTTCGGTGATGGCCAGCGTCAAGCACTTTGCATTGTACGGCGCCGTCGAAGGCGGCCGCGATTACAACACCGTCGACATGAGCCCGCTGCGCATGCATCAGGACTATCTGCCGCCTTATAAAGCGGCGGTGGACGCCGGCAGCGGCGGGGTAATGGTGTCGCTCAACGCGATCAACGGCGTGCCGGCCACCGCCAACCCGTGGCTGCTGAAAGATCTGCTGCGCGAGCAGTGGGGCTTTAAAGGCATCACCATCAGCGACCACGGCGCGATCAAAGAGCTGATTAAACACGGCGTGGCCGCCGATGCGCGCGACGCGGTGCGGCTGGCGATCACCTCCGGCGTCGACATGAGCATGAGCGACGAGTTTTACGACAAATACCTGCCGGGCCTGGTGAAAGACGGGCTGGTGCCTGAAAGCGATATCGACCGCGCCTGCCGCGACGTGCTGAACACCAAATACGACATGGGGCTGTTCACCAATCCTTACGTGCATCTGGGCCCGGCGGGTTCCGATCCGCAGGACACCAACGCCGAAAGCCGCCTGCACCGCGCCGAAGCGCGGGTGGTGGCGCGCAAGACGATGGTGCTGCTGAAGAACGATAAGCAGACGCTGCCGCTGAGCAAGCAGGCGACCATCGCGCTGGTCGGGCCGATGGCCGACAGCCAGCGTGACGTGATGGGCAGTTGGTCGGCCGCCGGGGTGGTCAAACAGTCGGTCACCCTGCGTGAGGGGCTGGAGCGGGCGGTGGGCGACAAGGCGCGCATTCTGTACGCCAAGGGCGCCAACGTCACGCAGGATAAAGGCATCATCGACTATTTGAACGAGTATGAGCCGGCGGTGGCGTTCGATACCCGTTCGCCGCAGCAAATGATCGACGAAGCGGTACAGGCGGCGAACAAGGCCGACGTGGTGGTGGCGGTGGTGGGGGAATCGCAGGGCATGGCGCACGAGGCCTCCAGCCGCGCCGACATCACGATCCCGCAGAGCCAACGCGATCTGATCGCCGCGCTGAAAGCCACCGGCAAGCCGCTGGTGCTGGTGCTGATGAACGGCCGGCCGCTGGCGCTGAGCTGGGAGAGCGAGCAGGCGGACGCGATGCTGGAAACCTGGTACAGCGGCACCGAGGGCGGCAACGCGGTGGCGGACGTGCTGTTCGGCGATTACAACCCGTCGGGCAAGCTGCCGATGACCTTCCCGCGCTCGGTCGGCCAGATCCCAATGTACTACAACCACCTGAACACCGGCCGGCCGTTCGGCAAGGAGAATCCGGGCAAGTACACCTCACGCTACTTCGATTCGCCGAACGGCCCGCTGTATCCGTTCGGCTACGGCCTGAGCTACACCACCTTCAGCCTGTCGGACCTGAAATTGTCCAGCCCGACGATGGCGCGTAACGGCAAGTTAACCGCCAGCGTCACGCTGAAGAATACCGGCAAGTACGACGGCGCCACGGTGGTGCAGCTGTATCTGCAGGACGTGACCGCCTCGGTCAGCCGCCCGGTGAAAGAGCTGCGCAACTTCAAGAAAGTGACGCTGAAGGCCGGTCAGTCGCAGCAGGTTGAGCTGCCGATTAGCGAAGACGATCTGAAGTTCTACAACGCCAGCCTGAAATGGGGGGCGGAGCCGGGCAAATTCAACGTGTTCGTCGGCCTGGATTCCGACAACGTGCAGGCGCAAAGCTTTACGCTGAAGTAACCTTTTCCCCCTCTTTCACTGCGGTGGGAGAGGGGGCATCCATCCCTTTCCGCTAACGTCACCGGAGCTTGCCTCATGAAACGCTATCTGGACTGCAGCGCCAGCGATCTGGCCGATATCGGCAAAGCCGATCTGCTCTATGCCATCCGCGCCAGCGAAGGGCGCATCTTGGTCAGCGAAACCATCGCGGTCACTCAGCCGCTGCTCAATAACGTCACCAACGCCGAACTGGCGGCCAGCCAGGGCGCCGACCTGCTGCTGTTGAACCTGTTCGACGTCGATCGTCCGCATATCGCGGGCCTGCCCGCCGACGTGTCGCCGCAGGAGGCGCTGCGCACGCTGCAGCGCCTGACCGGGCGGGTGATCGGGGTGAATCTGGAGGCCGTCGATCCGGCTTTCGCCACCGAACATAACGACTTCTGGCAGATGACGGCGGGCCGCGCCGCCACCGCCGAGAATGCCCGCAAGCTGTATCAGCTCGGTGCGCGCATGCTGGTGCTGACCGGCAACCCGAACAACGGCGTCAGCAATCAGGCGATCGCCGCCGCGCTGAAAGCGATTCGTGATGAAGTGGGCGACGAGATGGTGCTGGTGACCGGGAAGATGCACGGCGCCGGCATTGTGCGCGAAAGCGGCAGCCAGCTGATCGGCGAGCAGGACATCGCGCTGTTTGTGGAAAACGGTGCCGACATCGTGCTGTTGCCGGCGCCGGGCACCATTCCCGGCATGTCGCAGGAAAAAGTGGCGGCGCTGATCGCCTATGCCCAGCGGCAGGGAGCGCTGGCGATGACGGCGATCGGCACCTCGCAAGAGGGGGCCGACGTGCAGACCGTGCGGCAGATTGCGCTGATGAGCAAAATGGCCGGCGCGGACCTGCACCATATCGGCGATACCGGCTATCTGGGGCTGGCGCTGCCGGAAAACATCTTCGCCTACAGCGTGGCGATTCGCGGCGTGCGCCACACCTACAGCCGCATGGCGCGTTCGGTGAACCGCTAAGCCTGGGTTTTTTGCGCCGTCACGATGCTGTAGTAGCCGAGCGACGGCAGTAATTGAGCAGGCCCGACGCCGACGTCGAGCAGTTGGTCGGCGATATCCAGCGCCGAGCGAGGGGGGGCAGCGCGGCCAAACGCTGGCCGATCCCACGCTCAGGCTGGGTATGGCGTGGGTAAAACGCCGCATTCTGTCGGCGTCGAGCGTATGCGCTTCGAACAGCTCCTGCTCGTCGTAGATCGGCGAGGTATTTTTTCTGATGGCGTTTTCCAGGTTTTTCAGCGAGAAAATCTCGCTGTTTTCAATCATCAAATCCCAAAAATAACCGAAGTAATGCGGGTTGTTTTTTAACAAAAAGGTTTCCGCTTCCGGCTAGAGAGAGAATGTATCGCCGTCTCTGGCGATCAATTTCAATGCCAATAGCGCCATGGCCAACGTTTCCGCTGGGCGTCTTTCCAGATTGGCCTGAGTGCATATATTGGCCAGGCTGCGGGGGGCTGAGCAATAAACTCAAAGATGCCCAAGCGGTACGCAATAAGCACCGCCGGATAAAGATATAAATTCATCGTGATATCGAGAAGGGTTTTATCGTCGCATTGCGGCGGCCGGACGGAAGGGTTCAAGCGAATCCCCTTCCACTATGGCATGGCGCGTCTTAACAGGCTATGCCACGCCGGGGCGGGTTGGCAAAGTGCGGAACGTGATTGACCGCGGGCCAACGATTTCGTTACGAATAATTCCATGATGAGACTATTTTAAATTTGAATTGAGCGCGGTCAATGTCGAACGTAAAAAACTGACGCCGGGAGGAGGCAATAACCCCACCATGCGTTTTTATTTTATTAGGCGCTAACTTAACCACAGTTATTAACGCGTTAGTGTTGTGTTAATCTAGGGCGCCGTTATATCGTACCGGTATTCACATTTTTTTGTGAATAATTAAAAATTAACTACTTCATTATTAAAACGAGATAACAATGAAAAAGAGCATTCTGACCGGCATGATTGCCGCGACTCTGGGCCTGTTTAACACCGCCAATGCCGAAGGGATGGATCCTGCCGCGTTGAAGAACGTCTATGACATCACGCGTAATACCGCCGGGCTGATGTCCTACTGCGTCGATAAAGGTTTCCTGAAAGCGGAGAGCATCGACAACGCCAAGAAAATGGTGGCCTACGTGGCGGCTATTCCGGGCGGCGTTGATACCCGCGATGGCGACAAGCGTGAAGCGATGGGCCGTGAAGGCAATGTGCTGAACGACGACGGCAAAGTGGTCGCGTTGGAGAAGGAAGCGCCGCAGGGGCTGCAGGCGTGGTGCCAGCAGGCTGACGAAGGGATCCGCCAGGGCCTGACGTCTATCGGCCAATAAGCGCTTTTCACGCGCTCGTTCTGGTGCTCAGGATCTGCCGGCGTTCCGGCGGATCCGCTTCTTTCCCATCGTTATCTCCTCGTTTTTCTTCCTACATACATGGAATAGGGTTTGATCTCGCTGATTGTTTCGCCATGCCCATCGCTATATTATTAGATATATAACGATAATCAACCGGTCACTGCCATGTTTAACTTTCTCCCGCGCCTGATGCTGGCGCTCGCGTTGTTCTCTACCGCCGCCCTGGCGGATCGCCAGGTCACCGATCAGCTCAACCGTCAGGTCACGCTGCCCGATCACATTACCCGTGCCGTGGTGTTGCAACACCAGACGCTGAACCTATTGGTGCAGCTTGATGCGATGCCGCAGGTGGTCGGCGTGCTTAGCAGTTGGAAAAAGCAGCTGGGGCCAAACTACCTGCGGCTGGCACCGACGCTGGCAACCCTGCCGATGCCGGGCGATCTGACTTCGGTGAATATTGAAAGCCTGCTCGGCCTGCATCCACAGGTGGTGTTTGTGGCCAACTATGCGCCGCCGGAAATGATTGCACAGATCGAACGGGTGGGCATTCCGGTGGTGGCTATCTCGCTGCGCCGCGAGGCGGCCGATCAGGCGGGCAAAATGAACCCTCAACTGAGCGATGAAGATCGGGCCTATACGCTGGGGCTGCAGGACGGTATTCGGCTGATTGGCGAGGTGATGGAGCGTCAGCCTCAGGCCGAAGCGCTGATTAAGGACGTCACTCAGCAGCGTGCCCTGGTCGCCGAACGGCTGGGCACGCTGCCGGACGATCGGCGGGTGCGGGTGTATATGGCCAACCCCGATCTCACCACCTACGGTGCCGGCAAATATACCGGGTTGATGATGCGGCACGCGGGTGCGCTCAACGTGGCGGCGAAAGAGATCCAGGGGTTTAAACAGGTCTCTATCGAGGATGTCCTGAAGTGGGATCCGGCGGTGATTTTCGTGCAAGAACGCTACCCGGACGTGGTGAAACAGATCCTGACGTCACCGCAGTGGCAGCCGATTGACGCGGTGAAGAATAAGCGGGTCTACCTGATGCCGGAGTACGCCAAGGCCTGGGGATATCCGATGCCGGAAGCGATGGCGTTGGGTGAGTTGTGGATGGCGAAAAAACTTTACCCGCAGCGTTTTGCCGATATCCATCTGCAGCAGCGGGTCGATACTTACTATCAACGCTATTACCGCGCCACCTGTTGCCAGAGCGGGCAATGAAGCTGGGTTGGTTGGCGCTGCTGACGCTGTGCTGCGCGCTGTTTTCGCTCGGCGTTGGCCGCTTTCAGGTGCCGATTACGCACAGCCTGATGATTTTGCTGGAGCCGTTCACCGGGCAGCATTATGCAGGCATCGATGCTGTCCAACGCCAGGTGATCCTGGGGGTGCGCGTGCCGCGGGTGCTGTTGGCGATGGGCGCCGGCGCGGCGCTGGCCCTGTGTGGCGCGGCTTTGCAAGGCGTCTTTCGCAACCCGCTAGTCGATCCGCATATTATCGGCGTGTCTTCCGGCGCGGCCTTTGGCGGTACGCTGGCTATCCTGCTCAGCCTGCCGTTGGCGGCGCTGCTGCTGTCGGCTTTTGTTTTCGGCATGGCGGCGCTGCTGTTGATTTTCACCCTCACCAGCGCCATTGCACGGCGCAATATTCTCTCGTTGGTACTGGCGGGGGTGATCCTCAGCGGTTTTTTCTCCGCCTGCGTCAGCCTGATGCAATATCTGGCGGATACCGAAGAGAAGCTGCCGAGCATTGTGTTTTGGCTGCTCGGCAGCTTTGCCACCGCCGATCGGCAAAAGCTGCTGATGCTGTTTTTGCCTTTGCTGTTGGCCGGCGGCTTGCTGCTGGCGCTGCGCTGGCGCATCAATCTGCTGTCGCTGGGCGATGAAGATGCCGGTGCGCTCGGCATCAACGTTGAGCGTACCCGCTGGCTGATACTGACGCTGTGTGCCGCCATCGTGGCCGCTCAGGTGGCGGTCAGCGGCAGCATCGGGTGGGTCGGCTTGGTGATCCCGCACGTCGCAAGACGACTGGTGGGGCCGGATCACCGGCGCCTGTTGCCGGCTTCGCTTTGCCTGGGCGCCCTGTACATGCTGTTGATCGACGATTTGGCGCGCACGTTGAGCAGCAGCGAAATCCCGCTGGGCATTTTGACTGCGCTGATTGGCGCGCCATTGTTCGCACTGCTGCTGCGCCGCGCGCAAGTGAGAGGCTGGCATGACTGACACGTTATTGGCCGCCAAGGGCGTGAGTTTTGCCTGGCCTGGCGGGCCCCCGCTGTTCCAACACCTGGATATTCAGCTGCGGCGCGGTGAAGTGCTGGCGGTATTGGGCCCGAATGGGCGCGGTAAAAGCACGCTGCTGCAGCTGCTGTTAGGCAGCCTGACGCCGCAATCCGGCGAGATTGAGCGCCGCGGCGAGATAGGCTTTGTCCCGCAGCACTTTTCGCCGCCGTTTGCCTACCGGGTGCTGGATATCGTGTTGATGGGGCGAGCACGCCATGTTGGCCTGTTCCGTTCACCGTCAGCCAAGGATCATCGGCTGGCCAGAGAAGCGTTGCAGTCGTTGGATTTACAGCACCTGGCAGAGCGTGAGTTTGGCAGCCTATCCGGCGGCCAATGCCAGTTGGTGATGATCGCCCGCGCATTGGCGATGCGCTGCGAGGTGTTGATTCTGGATGAACCGACTTCGGCGCTGGATCTGCACTACCAGGATCGGGTATTGAGTCTGATGGCGCGCCTGGCGCGGGAACAGCAGTTGGCGGTGGTGTTCTCCACGCATCAGCCCAACCATGCACATGCGGTGGCGGATCGGGCTTTGCTGCTGGGCAAGGAAGGGCGCAGCCAGCTCGGTGCCTGCCGCGAGGTGTTAACGGCACATTCCCTGTCACCCTTGTTCGGCCTGGCGATCGAACGGGTGCCGCTGACGGTGGCGGGCCGCCGCTACGCGACGCTGGTGCCGCTGTATCGCAGCCAATTGGAGCGACATGATGAGTGATATCCTGCTGTTTGCCGCCGGCAGCCTGCGGCTGGCGTTTACGCCGCTGCTGTCGGCATTTCAGCGCGACACCGGGCAAAAGGTTTCGGCGGAATTCGGCCCGGCGGGGTTGTTGCGCCAACGGATAGAGAACGGCGAGCGGCCACAGCTGTTCGCCTCGGCCAACGTGGCGCACCCGCAAAGGTTGGCGGATCTCGGGATGGCGGGGGCGGTGCAAGTTTTTGCGCGCAATCGGCTATGCGCCACGGTACGCAACGTGCCGGCATTAACCGAGCGTCCGCTTCCTGAGGTATTGTGCGATCCGCGCTGGCGGCTGGCCACTTCGACACCGGGAGCGGATCCTTCCGGCGATTATGCGCTGCAGCTTTTTGAACGCTGCGAGCAATACTGGCCAGGGCAGGGGGAAGCGCTACGCCGCCGGGCGTTACCGTTAGTCGGCGGGATAGATTCTGCCCCGGTGCCGGCAGGCCGACTGGCGGCGGAATATCTGATAGCCGGCGGGCAGGCAGATATTTTTCTCGGCTACGCCAGCTATGCTCCGGCGTTGGCGGCCTACCCGGCGTTGGCGGTGCGGCCGCTGGCGCCACCGTTGGATATCGAGGCGGATTATGGTTTATGCCTGTTGGATGACGGTGCGCAGCGGTTGGCCGCATTTATCTTGAGCGAACAAGGGCAGGGCATACTGAGCCGACACGGATTTATGAGGCGTACGGAATGACTCGCCGGGCCTGGCGGCCCGGAGAATCTTACCAGAACAGCGGCGTGGTGTTTTCAGCCAGAAATGCCAGCAGCGTTTCGTTGACCGCCGCCGGGTTTTCCTTGTTACTGATATGCCCGGCGTTGGGGATCAGCACATGTTGGCAGCCGAGAAGATCCGCCATGCGCTGGCCCTCTGCCGGTGGGCGCGGCTTATCCTGTGCGCCGGTAATGACGATGCTGGCGGCGGTGATGTGTTCCAGCAGCGCCAGCTTGTCGGGGCGGCCAAAGATCATCCGGCCCAGCGGTACGATGCTCTCGCGCAGGCGATCGGCAGGCAGGCTCTGGAGCTGACACAACAGCGATTGCAATAAGGCATCGGGGACATCATCGGAATAAAACAGCGACGCGACATGTTCCAGCAGGGGCGACGTGATGGCGCCGGCCTGCTCCACGGCGGCCAACATGCCCATATAGCGCTGCCGCGCTTCTGGGGTTTCGTCGCCCAGGTAGCTGTCCAGCAGCGCCAGCACTTTCACCCGCTCCGGCGCCAGCGCCGCCAGTTCGGCGCCCCACATGCCGCCGACGGACAGGCCGACGATGCCGAACTCTTCGATATCCAAACGATCCATCAGCGCCAAATGGTCGGCGGCGATATCCGACAGGCTGTTTCGCCCGGGCGGCAGCGCCGGTGAATCGCCGTGGCCCCAGAGATCCGGCACGATCAGGCGGTAGCGTTTAGCCAGCGCTTCGAACTGCGGCGCCCACATATTCAGATCGAACAGATAGCTGTGGCCCAGCAGCAACGGAAAGCCCGACCCTACGTCGAGGTAATGGAGGGATTTGCCCATCGTTGGCATCTTATCGGTTCCTTATATAAAGAGAGTCCCGGCTGCTTATATCACACTCATATTCAACCTGCGGTATTAATTTACCTTAAATTACTCAGGTGGAGGCTTATTTTTAATTATCCATTGCTAACAAGACGTCAATGAAAGGTGACATTAAGGATAATATTCTGGTCGATGCCAGAGCCTTGGTTTATGCTGGCGCTCCTTTCGGTATGGAATAGATAAACAGGGCGTCACGATGAAAAGACTTTTCAGACTATTAATTATTTTGCTTGTCATTTTGCTGCTGGCGGCGGTGCTGTGGTGGTTCTTTGGGCGCGGCAATCCGAATGCGCTGTGGCAAATCATCAGCCAACAGTGCGTGCCCAATCAGCAGCAGAACCACGATCCGGCGCCCTGCTTAAAGGTTGATTTAACCGAGGATTATGTGCTGTTTAAGGACAGCAAAGGCCCCTATCACGATCTGGTGATGCCGACCGAAAAGGTTAGCGGCATCGAGAGCCCGATATTGCAAGCGGATCGGACGCCGCCTTATTTCTCCCTGGCCTGGAATAATAGGGAACATATATCCGGCGAGCTGGGTAAACCGTTAAAAGACGCATGGGTTTCTCTGGCGGTCAATTCGAAATATGGCCGCTCTCAAAATCAGCTGCATATTCACGTTGCCTGCTTGCGCCAGGATGTCTATAACGCGCTGGGGGAACAGGCGGAGCAATTAGATCAACAGTGGCGGCCGCTGGCGGTGAAATTAGTCGGCCATCACTATCTGGCCAGAAAATTGGCGGGCACCGATTTAACCCAGGAAGATCCTTTCCGCTTGTTGCAAAACTACGTGGTCGAGCAGGGCGACAGCATCGGCAATTACGGCCTGGCGCTGGTGGTCAGCCCGCAGGGCGAAATGCTGCTGTTGGCAAACCGTTTGAAGTTGACCGATCTCAACCTGGGCTCGGCCGGTGAAATTCAGGACTACCGGTGCGAGGTGGCGGGGAACTGAATTTTTCTTATCGCTCCCCGTCGTGGGGGAGCGTATGCCGTGCGATACGAACTAACCAATTGTATTAACTCGTTTTTACTTTATTTTCCCTCATCTGCTTGATCCTGTTCTCATGTTCGATCTACTATTTGTTTGCACAAGCAAATAAATAATCGAGAGCAATCCGATATGCCACAACCACGTAAACTTCCTGCTGCACTGGGCATCCATCTGGATGTGACCAATCGCCTGTGGCGCACGGCGATGGACCAGTCGGTGAAAATGACCAATCTGACGCGCCCGCATTGGCTGGCGCTGAGTGCGATTGCCGACTTGGGGGAGGGCTGCACGTTGAAAGACGTTTCGCAGCATTTGAACGCCGAAGTCTCGACGATGTCGCGCGCGCTGCTGTTTCTGGAAAAAAATCGGCTTATCGCTCGCGATGCTCTGTCCGAAGATAAGCGCGCCAAAGGCGTGAGAATGACCGAGGCCGGGCAGGAGATGCTGGCGCAGTTGGATCATTCCAGCCAGCAAGCGCGGGAAAAACTGCTCAACGGTATTTCGGCCGACGATCTGGAGGCTTTTTACCGCGTATTGTTTGGCATCAAACATAACGCGATAGCGATGCTCGAACAGGACAATCTGTTGCCGGACGAGTTTGCGCTGTTGGCGGAGGAGCGAGCGGGGGCGATGAAGCCGGAAGGTGAAGCGTGAACGGCCGCTGGCGGAGAGCACAACAGCGGTGCGTTATCGCGTTGGGGATCTTCTCCTGCTCGGTCTTCGCCAGCCAGAATGACCAACAGGTCATCGCACGGGGAAAATATCTGGCTACCGCCGCAGATTGCGCGGCTTGTCACCGCGGCAGCGCCCAACAGGACGCCCCCTATGTCGGCGGTTATGCCATCGCTTCGCCGATGGGCGACATCATCGCCAGTAATATCACGCCCGCCAAAGGAACCGGCATTGGCGACTACAGTGAACCGGAGTTTCGCCGCGCCTTAACGCAGGGCATTCGGCGGGACGGTCAACCCTTGTATCCCGCCATGCCCTATACCGCTTATCAGGGGTTGAGCGATGACGATCTGCACGCGTTGTATCGCTATTTTATGGCCGGGGTCGCACCGGTCGATCGTGCGGTGCCTGAGACCCAACTGAGGTTCCCTTTTTCCTGGCGTTATGCGATCCACGGCTGGAACTGGCTGTTTCTGAAAAAAACGCCCGTCGATGCAGACGAGAAGAAGGCGCGTGGTCGCTATCTGGTGGATGTGTTGGGGCATTGCTCGGCGTGTCACAGCCCACGTAATGGGATGATGGCTGAACGCGACGATCGCTACCTGGCGGGCGGGGAGGCAGGCGGTTGGATCGCGCCGAATATCACCTCGGATCCCGTGAGCGGCATCGGCGGCTGGAGCCGGGAAGAATTGGTGCAGTATCTGCGTACCGGGCGCAATGACAAAGCCCAGGCGGCCGGCGGCATGGCGGAGGCGGTGGAGCATAGCCTGCGTTTCCTGAGTGACGATGATCTCGACGCTATCGCCGATTGGCTTAAACAAACGCCGCCGATCGTCACCGTACAAGGAACGAAAGCGGCCTATCACTATCAGGGAGGCGGCCAAGGCGACCCTGCTGGGCAGGCGCTGTATGCTGCTGCCTGCGCCAGCTGCCATCGCCTGGGCGGCGAGGGGGCTTACGACGGCCATTTCCCTTCTTTGACGCACAACTCCACCGTAGGCAGCGAGCAGGCCAATAACCTGATCATGGTGATGCTGCATGGCGTGCAGCGCCAGGGGGAGACGCTGCAGACCTGGATGCCGGGGTTCGCCGATAGCCTGGATGACCGGCAACTGGCCGAGTTGGGCAATTACGTATTGCAGCAATTCGGCAATCCGGCGGTCAGGATAACGCCGGAGCAAGTGGCTCTGCAGCGGGCTGGCGGTGAAAAACCGTTGTTGATTACGTCATTGCCTTATGTGTTCTGGGGCGGCGTATTGCTGGTATTGATCGTCATTGGGGCGTGGGTGAAACGTCGGGTGAAGCATTGATCCAAGAGAGGATGGCATGAAGTTCAATTTGAACGGCCAGGCGGTCGAATTTAACGGCGAGCCGGATACGCCGCTGCTGTGGGTGATCCGAGAACATTTTAAGTTAACCGGCACCAAGTTCGGCTGCGGTATTGGCGCCTGTGGCGCCTGTACGGTACATGTCGACGGTAAGGCAGTGCGTTCATGTTGCTATCCGCTGCAATTGGTGCGCGATCGGCAGGTGACCACCATCGAAGGGCTGTCCCTCGATCGCCGTCATCCGGTGCAGCAGGCCTGGATTGCGGAGGATGTGCCGCAGTGCGGCTACTGCCAATCAGGCATGATCATGGCGGTCAGCGCGCTGCTGGCGGAACACCCGAGGCCGGACGATCGGCAGATAGATGCGGGCCTGACCAATCTGTGCCGCTGCGCCACCTACCACCGGATCCGTGCGGCGGTGCACCGCGCCGCGGACAAGGGAGGATCTTGAGTATGGCGCTCACCCGCAGAGCCTTGATAAAAGGCAGCGCGTTGGCAGTGGCCGCCATGCTGCTGCCGATATCGACGCGCAGCCTGGCGGCCGTGGTTTCACAGGACGTGGCGCCACCGGACGGTCAGCATGAATTGAACGATTGGATCTGGATCGATCGCGATGGGCGCATCGTTATCGGCGTGTCGCAATGTGAGGTCGGGCAGGGGATTTACACCGGCCTGGCCGAAGTGGTGGCGGCGGAGATGGATGCCGATTGGGCGCAGGTGACGGTGAAATTCGTCACCGGCCGTGACGCTTACCGTCAGGTTGCCGGGGGCGAGGCTTTCGCACAGTTTGTCGCCGCCTCAACCTCCATGACCAAATTTTATCAGCGTGCCCGGCTGGCCGGCGCACAGGCGAGAGATTTTTTTCTGCGGGCCGGCGCAAAACATTTCGCGCTTTCACCGGCGCAGTGCCGCACGGAGAAAGGCTGGGTGCTTGAGAAAGGCGGGCAGCGCAAGGTCGCCTACGGCGATCTGGTGCGCTATGCCGCCGAGCTGCCGTTGGATCCGCAGCCTGGTTTAAAGAGTGAGGCGCAAGAGCGAGAGAGTGTCATTGGCAAGCCGCTGTTGCGGGTTGATACGCCGGAGAAAGTGGACGGCAGTGCGATTTACGGTATCGATATCGACTTGCCGGAGATGCTGATCGGCGTTCCCTGGATGGTGCCCGATCTCAGCGGAAAGCTGGTCGCCGTGCGCAATGAACGGCAGATTCGGGCCATGCCGGGCGTGGTGGATCTGGTGCTGACCCGGCAGTGGTCGATGAACAACATGGTCGGATTGGATCACGATATGTCGCTCAATACGGTGATCGTGGTGGCGGCGAGCTACTGGCAGGCCAAAAAGGCGGCGGATTTGCTGGAGGTCGACTGGCTGCCGGGCGTAGGAAAAGCGCTGACCGATAGTGCGATTGCGGCAGAGAATCTGGCGATGCTGGATGGCGATACGCTGGTGCCGGCGGTCGATCGCGGCGAGGCGTCGGCGTTGATTCGTGGCGCTGAACAAGGTTCACGCTTGCATGAGGCGCGTTACAGCGCACCTTATGTGGCGCACGCCACCCTGGAGCCTTGCAATGCCACCAGCCATTACGGCGAGGGCCGTATCGAAACCTGGGGCCCTTTCCAGGGCCAGGACATGGTACGCAACGTTCTGGCGAAAATGTTCGGGCTGAAGCCGACGGATGTGGTGGTGAATACGACCTATCTGGGGGGCAGCTTTGGGCGCAAATATCTGCCGGATGCCGTGATGCATGCTACCGCCGCCTCCCGGGCGGTGGGGAAACCGGTCAAAGTGATCTATCCGCGCGAGATCGACATGCGGCATGAATACTATCGTCCGGCCTGCATCAGCCATTATCGGGCGCTGTTGGATGAAAACGACTATCCGCAGGCGCTGTGGGCGCGCTATGCCGGGCAGTCTCTCTTCTGGCAAATGCGGCGCGAAACGGTCAACGAGGCCGGGGGATGGGATGAAAGTATGGTGGAGTGCGTTTACAGCACGCCGTATCGCATCCCACACCTGAAGGTGGAGGCCGGCATCGTCGAACAGCCGATCTCCCTGAGCTATCTGCGCGGTGTCGGCAGCGTCGCCAGCCTGTTCTTTTTGGAAAGCTTTATCAGCGAACTCAGCCATAAGGCCAACCGGGACGAATATTCGTATCGGCGGCATCTGTTGCAAGACAGCCCGGAAGCGTTGCGCGTCCTGGACGCCACCGCGGCGGCGGCCGGTTGGCAGCATGAGCCGCCGCTGGGCGTTTATCGCGGTATGGCGTGCAATATTTGGGTCGGCCGCAATAACGCTTTCACCACCTACGTCGGTTTGGTGGTTGAAATCGCCATCCAGGGGGGGCGACTACGGGTGCTGCGCGCGGTATGTGCGATTGACTGTGGCAAGGTGATAAACCCGAACCTGGTGCGTGCCAACGTAGAGGGCGGCATCGGCTTTGCGCTGACCACCTGTCTGCACAGCGAGCTGCATTTTGAACGGGGCGGCGTGGTGGAAGGGAATTTCGATCGCTATCCGCTGCTCGCGATCGCCGAAATGCCCAAGGTGGAGGTCGTGGTGCTCGATAGCGCGCGTGCACCGCAGGGATGCGGGGAAGTATCGACTGCGGTGGTCGCCCCGGCGATAGCCAGCGCGCTGCATAAGGCCACCGGTAAAACCTATCGTACTATGCCGTTCCCACGCGAGTTCTCGTCGGTGTAACGGCAGCCGCCGGTTTGGCCAGCCGGCGGTTGTCCTGAGGTCAGAGCTTTTTCAGCAGCGCCAGCAGTTGCGCTTCGCTTTTCTCCGCCAATCCGTCGATCGCCAGTTTGATGATGTCGGAACGGGTGATGCGCACGATGCCGTTGCGCGCCGCCTGCACGATCACTTCATCGATAGCCTCAATGTGGTTGTCCGTCAGGCTGACGGAGATCGCCTTATAGGTGCGCTTGCGGCCGGCCGGTTTGGCTTCTGGCGCGGGCGCCGCGACCGGCAGCGTGTGCGAGGTGGCGCTGTTGATGAATTCGTCTTCCGACATGCGGTGGGTGGGGGTGCGTTTTTTCACAGGATCACCTCTTTCACCAGGCATTCAATTTCGCTCTGCGCCTTTTCGTTGTTCGCCTCGTGCACGGTGATGGCTTCACCCCAGGCGTCACGGTAAATCTTGCGGTCGCACAGGCGGTTGCTCACCAGGGTGAACTCCGGGTATTCGCTCAGCACCTGCGCCGCTTCGTTGGCTTCATTAATGAAGATATTGGTCGGGCACATGTTCAATACGATGTAGCCTTTGACCTTCTCGTTGTATTCCTGCGCGGTGGAGAACATCTCCGACAGATAGCCAATGGTGTCGAGATCCATCTGCGAAGGGCGCAGCGGCGAGAGGAACAGATCGGCGGCCAGCAGGCCGGAGCGCAGTTCGGCGCTGTCGCGGCCGGCGGTGTCGACGATCACGTAGTCGTAATGGCGATCGAGCTCCAGCAGCGTTTCCTTGATTTTACCCGACGCGGCCACCACCGGAATGTGCGGCAGCCCTTCGACATTCTGACGGTCGTTGTACCAGGTCATGATCGACTTCTGGTCGTCGGCATCGACGATGATCGCCGTTTTGCCTTGCTTAAGAATCAGATACCCGGCGATGTTCACCGCTTTCGTCGACTTGCCGACGCCGCCTTTTTGCGAGCCAATCAGGACAATCATGCTGCCATCTCTCAAGTTATTAAGCTGATAACTTATTAAGTTAATGTGCTTATTAGGTTGATAATCAAACAGGTTAACAAGAACAACTCGCGAACAATATGCACCAACTGCGGCGGCTTGCCAAGCCAGTATGTTGTTAACTGCGCAGCTTATTTTGCGGTGAATCGGCCGGGTGGGTAAGTAGGAATTCTCTGGGAAGTGGCGGAACGGAAGAGAGTTTTTGTTAATTTAACAGCTTAATAAGTTAGTGGCTCATTAAGCTGTCGATGGCGTTACTTCTTCATCATCGCCTTCAGGTTGGCGAACGGGTTGTGGGTGGCGACGCCGATATCTTTCTGAGCGTCTTCACCGGCCACCACCGTTGAACCGTATTGATCGGCCTCGGTGTATTTCGAGTGCTCGTGGTCGTGACAATACAGGCACAGCATTTCCCAGTTGCTGCCGTCTTCCGGGTTGTTGCTGTGATCGTGATCGATATGGTGCACCGTCAGTTCGCGCAGGTTGGAATAAACGAATTCGCGTGAGCAGCGCCCGCACACCCAGGGGAACAGTTTCAGCGCTTTTTCGCGGTAGCCGGTTTCCAGCTTCGCATAGTTTTTGGGGATATAGGCCATGGTGGTTGTCCGTCGTGAATCGCTATGCGGCAAATAATACCACACTGCGTGCGGCTACAACGTGCGGCTCATCTTGCCGTTGTCAAAAGTCTCCACCGCCCAGTCGATAAACGCCCGCAGCTTGCCGCTGAGGTGGCGATTGGACGGGTAGACCACGTACATTTGCTCCGGCGGCGGCTGCCAATCGTGCAGCAGACTGACCAGCTCGCCGCTGTCGAGGTGCGGCTGCGCCATAAACCGATAGATCTGGATGATGCCCAATCCGGCCAGGCTCGCCGCCAGCAGCGCGTTGCCTTCATTGATGCTGACCGGGGAGCGCTGTTGAATGGCGATCTCTTTGCCGTGTTCGGCATAGCGCTGCGGGTGGATGCGGTCGTTAAGCGGGTGGCGATAGTGCACCATCGGAAAACCCTGTTCCAGATCGCACGGGTGGCGCGGCGTACCGTGAAGCGCCAGGTAGGCTGGGGTGGCGCAGCTGACCCAGTCCAAATCGAACAGGCGCCGGGCGATCAGGCTGGAGTCGGCCAACGGACCGCTGCGGATCACGCAGTCGGTGCTGTCGCTGATCAGATCGATCACGCGGTCGCCGACGCTCAGATCGATCTGTATCTGCGGATAGCGTGCCAGAAAGTCGGGCAGTGCCGGCAGCAGTAAGCGACGTGCGGTGCCACCACCGGTGTCGATACGCAGCACGCCCTGCGGAGAGCTTTGCGATTCGGTCAGGCAGCCTTCCATCTGCTCCAAATCCGCCAGCCATTTCACCGTATTCTGGTAATAGCATTCACCTTCGCGGGTGACCGACACGCTGCGGGTGGTGCGCTGGAACAGCTTGGTCTGCAGGTGATCCTCCAGATTCTGGATCAGCTTGGTGACCGTCGCTTTCGGCATGCCCAGCGACTCGGCGGCGCGGGTAAAGCCGCCGGTTTCCACCACGCGGTTAAATACCCGGATAGCGAGCAAATGATGGTCCATAGGTTCTCAACGCCATGCCCCGGCGACGGCCGGGGCATGTTTCTGCAGATAGATAATGATTAACACTGTTTAGCGCCAATCGCGCCGGAGCGCAAGCTGAGGCCGAATACCAGCGTGGCGGAAAGGATCAGCGCGCCGCCGAACAGCATGGCGCTGCTGACGCCCTGCCAGTCCACCACCTCGCCGCCCAGCAGGGCGCCGGAAGCCAGCGCGATCTGGATGACGCACACCAATAGCGCCTGACCGGCTTCCGGCGCCTGCGGCACGGCGGCGAACATCCAGTTGGTGGCGCAGACCGGCACGGCGCCAAAGGCCAGCCCCCATACCAGCACCATCAGCGTGGCGCCGGCGAGGCCGCTGAGCAGCGGCGAAACGATCAAAATGCCCGCCAGCATGGCGGCGATCAGTATGAAGGTGGCGCGCAGGCTGTATTCCCCCAGACGCTCGCCGAGGAAGGTGCCCAGCAGGCCGATGGCGCCATAGGCCAACAGCTGCAGTGAGATAGCCGATGGGCTGAGGACGAACACCTGCTGCAGCAGGGGCCGCAGGTAGGTGTAGGCGGCGAAGTGGCCGATGAACAACAGCACGATGGCGATCAGGCCGATGCGCGCCATCGGCAGGCGCAGCGGCAGTACCAGATCGCGCGGTGTGACCGGCCGGGACGGTGGTACCGAGGTCAGCAAACGCAGCTGCGCCAACAGCACGCCGACCGCCAATGCCGCACCGCCGAAGAAGGCGGCGCGCCAGCCGAACAGATCGCCGATCAGCGCCCCGGCCGGCACGCCGCACACCGCGCCGACCGAGATGCCGCTGAGGATCAGCGCGGTGGCGCGGCCCTGGCTGGCTTCCGGCACCAGATGGCGGCCGTAGTTGGCGGCGAACGACCAGAAACCGCCGACGCAGATGCCCAGCAGCACGCGGCCCAGCAGCATCATCGGGAAGTTGACGGCCAGCGCCGCCACCAGGTTGGACACCATCAGCAGCAGCGACAGCCCCAGCATCAGTAAACGCCGATCCAGACGGCCGGAAATCAGGCTCAATGCGGGAGCGGCCACCGCCGCCACGATGCCGGGCATGGTGACCATCAGCCCGGCGGTGCCGGTGCTGACGCCAAGTGAAGGGGCGATGTTGGTCAGCAGGCCGATCGGCAAGAACTCGGTGGTGACCATGACAAAACAGGCGACCGTCAGCGAAAAGATCGCCGGCCACGGGGATAATGCAGAGTTATCTTTATTATTCAGCATAATGCCGCTCGTCTCAGGTGAATGCGCAGGCCGCGCTCGGGGCGCGGCGTGATCAAAGTCACAATCTACGGCAGGCCGAAGGCGCAGATAAATCCATCTGCGGTGGTTACACTGTTTCTGAAGGGAAACAATCGCGGCGGCGAGTGAAAACGCGGCTCGCGCCGCGCCTAAGAGAAAGGAATAAAACGGCATAAGGTTATGACCGAATGCCGCGTGGCGCTTATAGCCCCGGCGCTTTCCACAGCGAGGTGGTCAGGCCGTTGTCCACCAGCGTCAGCTGATCGGCGTAGACCCGCCGCCAGGTTTCTTTCTGTTCCTGATACAGCGCGTGGTGGGTCATGTCCGGCTGATGCTCGCGCTCCCAGCGCACCAATCGCTCGCCGGTTTCGGCCAGCGACTCGTATAACCCGGCGCCGACGCCGGCGGCGATCGCGCAGCCCAGCGCGGTGGCCTCTTTCACCACCGGTACCCGTACCGTCAGCCCGGTGACGTCGCTGAGGATCTGGCTCCACAGTTTGCCCTTGGCACCGCCGCCGGCGAACACCAGCGAGCGCGCCTGCACGCCGGAGAAGGCGGCGATCTGCTCCAGATTGCAGGCGGAGACGATGGCGGCATTCTCCTCCAGCGCGCGGAACAGCGTCTGTTTGTTGCAGCGCTCCGGATCGATAGACATGTTGATGAACGACGGCGCCGCGTGATACCAGGTTTTGAAATGCATGGCGTCGGAAAAGATGGGCATCACGCCGTAGGCGCCCGGCGGCACTCTGGCCGCCATCTCTTCCAGCAGGCTATAGGCATCGACGCCCAGCCGCTCCGCCAGCAGTTTCTCTTCGGCGCAGAACGCGTCGCGGAACCAGCGCATGGTCAGGCCGGTAAAGAAGCTGATGGATTCTGCCTGCGCCATGCCGGGAATGACGTGAGGGTTGATGCGGATGTTCATCTCCGGATCGATGGCCGGCTCCGGCAGGTTGACGATTTGCTGCCAGAAGGTGCCGCCGAGCACCGCCGTCTGCCCGGCGCGTACGATGCCAAGCCCCAGGCTGCCGAGCTGCACGTCGCCGCCGCCCATCACCACCGGGGTGCCGCGCAGCAGCCCGCTTTCCTGCGCCGCCTGTTCGGTGACGCACCCCAGCACGCTGCCGGTCTCTTTCACCGGCGACAGAATATCGGCGCGCAGCCCGGCCATATCGAGCAGCGCCGGCCGCCAGTCACGGCTGCTCAGATCCAGCATGCCGGTGGTGCCGGCGTTGGAAGGATCGACCGCCAGCTCGCCGCTCAGCATGTTGGCCAGCCAGTCGCTGATCATGGTCAGCGTCGCCGCCTGGCGATAGATGTCCGGGCGGTGGTGCGCCAGCCATAGCAGGCGCGGCATGGCGCTCAGCGCCAGCGTCTGGCCGGAGTATTGATACACCTCGCGTTCGAAGCCGTGGTTGTGCAGCTCTTTCAGTTCACTGACCTCATGGCTGGCGCGCGCATCGACGTTGGCACAGGCCCAGATCGGCACGCCGTTGCGATCGTACAGAACGATGCCTTCGCGCATCGAGCAGCAGGCCACCGCGCGGATCGCCTGAGCGCTCAATCCAGCGCGTTGCATTGCCTGGCGGATGCACTGGCAGGCCAGCTGCCAGTTGCGGTTGAGGTCAAACTCCATTGAGCCGGGTACGCCCGGCACCGCCAGGTGTTGCCACTCCGCCTGGCCGTGCGCGATCTGGTTACCCGCCAAATCGAAGATCACGGCGCGAATGCTGCCTGTTCCTGCATCCAGCGCCATCAAGTAGTTATCCATAGCCTATGCTCTCAGGGGGAGGAGTGTTAACTATAGATGCCGCCATCTTCCCTCGCCGGGGGTGGGGTGGGCATCGCCGGTGCGATTTGTGAGCCAGGCGGCAAAATTGCCGTTGCGGCAGGGCAATCGACGGGAATGAACCTATGGTTGGAAAGCGCCATGCTACGGCGCGCCGTTCAAACAAGGAGCTGTCATGCACGTCACATTGGTAGAGATCAACGTTAAACAGGACAAAATCGACGAATTTATCGACGTTTTCCGCGCCAATCATCTGGGGGCGATCGAAGAGCCGGGTAACCTGCGCTTCGACGTGCTGCAGGATGAGCATATTCCGACGCGGTTTTACATCTACGAAGCCTATCGCGACGAGCAGGCGGTGGCGGCGCACAAGCAGACCCCGCATTACCTGCAGTGCGTGGAGAAGCTGGAAGCGCTGATGACCGGCCCGCGCAAGAAAACCACCTTTATCGGCCTGCTGCCGGAATAAGCGCCGGCGTTTGCCGGTGTCCATGTCCCCGGTTTGGTTGTAATCTGCAAGGTAAAGCGAATTTTCAATGGGATAAGCGGGGCGAGGATGACATTGCGCGATCGGCTGTTGGCGCTGTTGGTGGTGGTGATCTGGGGTGTGAATTTCGTCGTCATCAAGTTCGGTTTACAGGGCATGCCCCCGTTTCTGCTGGCTGGGATGCGCTTTTTGCTGGTGGCGTTGCCGGCGATCTTCTTTATTCCGCGCCCGACGATCCCGTGGAAATGGCTGTTGCTGTACGGCATGACCATGAGCTTCGCGCAGTTCGCGTTTTTGTTCGTCGCCATCAAGGTGGGCATGCCGGCGGGGCTGGCCTCACTGGTGCTGCAGGCGCAGGTGTTTTTCACCCTGCTGTTGGGTGTCGTGCTGATGGGCGAAAAGCTGCGCGTCAACCATTTCGTCGGCATTGCTATCGCCAGCGGCGGCATGCTGGTGCTGGCGCAGGCCAGCCTGCATAAGCCGGGCAGCGGCGCGGTCCCCCTGGCGGGCCTGCTGCTGACCCTGGCGGCGGCGTTTTCCTGGGCGCTGGGCAACCTGACCAACAAGAAGATCCTGGCCGGTTTCCCGCAGCGCAACATTTTGTCGCTGGTGGTGTGGAGCGCGCCGATCCCGGTCGTGCCGTTCCTGGTCTGCAGCTGGCTGTTCGACGGCCCGCAGGTGGTGCTCGCCAGCCTGAGCCATGTGCAGGTCGGCACCTGGCTGGCGATTGCCTATCTGGCGTTCGCCGCCACGCTGTTCGGTTATTCTGTGTGGGGCAGCCTGCTGGGGCGCTACGAAACCTGGCGCGTCGCGCCGTTGACGCTGCTGGTACCGTTGGTCGGGCTGTTTGCCGCCTGGCTGCTGCTGGACGAAGCGCTGTCGCCGGCGCAGTTCGGCGGCGCATTGCTGGTGCTGGCCGGCATGGCGGTCAACACCTTTGGGCTGCCGCGCCGCCGGGCCGTCGCCGTGCGCTAAATTGAACAGGGCAATTCTGTTCAATACGTTGTCGGCGCGGCCCGGCACTCTGGCACCTGTGAATATTTTCTCAGGTGCCCATCATGAATATCTACTTTTCCATGGCCGCGTTCGCGCTGGCGGCCTCCATCACCCCCGGCCCGGTCAACATCGTCGCATTGAGCGCCGGGGCGCAATTCGGCTTTGGCGCGACCCAGCGTCACGTATTCGGCGCCACGCTGGGGTTTACCCTGTTGCTGTTACTGCTGGGATTGGGCATGCACCAGCTGCTGATCCTGTGGCCGGCGTTGACGCGCTTGATTCAGTGGGCCGGCGTGGCCTTCCTGCTGTTTATGGCCTACCGGCTGGCGTTTGACGACGGCAGGCTGGGCAACGGCGCGGCGCAGGCGCCTTCCTGTTGGTACGGCGCGCTGATGCAATGGCTGAATCCCAAGGCATGGTTGGCGTCGGTGGCCAGCCTCGGCGCTTTTGTCGGCGACGGCGACATCCGGCTGCTGTGGCAATTCGCCGGGCTCTACTTCGTGATTTGCTATGCCTCAGTGGCCTGCTGGGCCTATGTCGGTGCGATGCTGCGCGGCCTGCTCAGGCAGGCACGCAACGTACAGCGTTTCAACCGCGTGATGGCGGCGTTGCTGGCGGCCAGCGCCTGCTATCTGTTGGCGGAGGGTTTTTGATACTGGCCGGGCGTGGCGGCCAGCAGCTGTTTGAAGGTGCGCTGAAAGTGCGCCTGATCGGCAAAGCCGCTTTCGCTGGCGGCCGCGGCGATCGGCAGGCCGCTTTTCAATAGCCGATGGCCGTGCTGCACGCGGCGATTGACCAGATAAGCGTGCGGCGTCATGCCGTAACGCTGGCGGAAGGCGCGGATCAGGTAAGAGGGCGAGAGCGCGGCGGCGCGGCAAATATCGTCCAGCGTCAGCGGCCGGGTGCAGTGCGCGTCGATAAACGCCGCCGCCGCTTCCAGCCGGGCATGCGGCGGTGTCTCCGGCTGGCGGCCGCTGCCCAGCCCGAGCTGCAGGGCGCTGAAATACTCCACCATGGCGATCTGTTTTTCCAGCGCGCTGCACAGCGGATCCGTCAGCAGCGCATAAAGCCGATTCAGGCCGTGGAACAGCGCCGGATCGCGGCTGAGCGGCTGGCTGAACGGAACAAAACGCTCGCCTTCGCCCCCGAGCAGCTCCTGCTGCAGCGCGCCGATCCAGGCGAGATCGAGATAGAACATGATGTATGACCAACGGCGGTCGGCGATCGGATTACAGGCGTGCGCCTGCTGCGGGTTGATGACAACCAGATCGCCGGCGCTAACCTGCATGCGCCGCTCGCCGTTGACATAGGTGCTGACGCCGCCGGTGATGGCACCGATGGAAAAGAATTCGTGGCTGTGCAGGCTGTAACACGCCTGGCGGCCATCCGCGATGGCGCGGGCTTCGACGAACGGCAACTGCGGATCGCGCCAGAACTGCGGCGTTTTTTCACTCATACGCTTTCCTTTTCACTGCGGTGGCATCACAGTGTTATAGCCTGAAAGCGACGAGAGGGGGAATGGCGGATGATGATTTTTAACGTGTTCGGCCGTCTGCTGGGCGTGAAGCGCATCGGGGATGAGTGGCGGCTGTTCCGCGTGACGCTGCCGGAGCGCAAGTATGCCCCCAGCCACGATATCGTGCTGCCGGCCGATCTGCACGAAGAGGAGATCGCCGGCTATCTGGGGGATATTTATCACGAGGCCGCGACGCCGCAGCGGCCGGACGTGTTTCGCGTCGAATAGCGCGGCGCGTTACTCTTCCGCGTTGCGCGCCATGATGCGGCGCTGGTGTTCCTCGCTGGCGGCCTGGATCTCTTCCAGCACCGAGCCGACATCGGCGCACTTCTGGATTTCGCTGAACCGGCCGCTGAGGGCGCTGTCCGGCGTCAGATTGCCTTCCTGATACAGCGCCCAAATCTCTTTGGCGTATTGGCTGTCGCGCAGTTCCGGCGCGAATTGGCCATAATATTCCGCCAAATTGTTGATATCGCGCTCGAACATGCTTTTGGCGTGGTTGTTGGCGGCGGCGTCCACCACCTGCGGCAGATCGATGATCACCGGCCCGTCTTTATCCATCAGCACATTGAATTCCGACAGATCGCCGTGCACCAGCCCGGCGCACAGCATGCGCACCGCGTAGTTCATCATCAGGGCGTGATCGGCCCGCGCCTGTTCCGGCGTCAGGATGACATCGCTCAGGCGCGGCGCCACCAGACCTTCTTCGTCGGTAATTAGCTCCATCAGCAGCACGCCGTCCAGGCAGATATCCGGCTGCGGCACCCGCACCCCGGCCTTGGCCAGCAGATACAGCGCGTCCACTTCGGTGTTTTGCCAGGCTTCTTCCTGCTGCTGGCGGCCGAATTTGGAGCCTTTGCTCATGGCGCGCGCGTCGCGGCTGTTGCGCACCTTGCGCCCTTCCTGATAGTGAACGGCCTGCTTGAAGTTGCGCTTCTCGGCCTCTTTGTACACTTTGGCGCAGCGGATCTCATCGCCGCAGCGCACGATAAACACGTCGGCTTCTTTGCCGCTTTTCAACCGGCGGATGACGTCGTCGATTAACCCGTCATCAACCAGCGGCTGGAGTCGTTTTGGAATTTTCATGCAGCCTTGTACCCTATTTAGGCTCCGGTGTGAATGGCTTGCGCAGTTGATAGCGTAAGTTAGACCCGAAAGGCAAACATTAGTTTTGCCGCCGCGGCATCATTGCACGGCGGCGGGTCCTCACAGGCTGGCGGCCGGCACCCAGACGCTGACGCTGCCGGCGTTGACCGGGAAATGGGCGCTGCCCTGGTCGTCGGTGGTGATTTCCTCCTGACGGTTGCCGAGGAAATCGCGCCAGGCAGTGTGCGCCAAATCGGCGCCCAGCGCGACGGTCTTGCCGCTCTCGCCGCCGTTGGTCAGCACCACCACGCAGCCGGGGGCCTCGGCGGTGCCGGCGCGGCTGAAGGCCACGCAGTGGCTGTCATCGAAGTAGTCGGTTTGCGGGCCGTTGGCGAAACGCTGGCGGGCGGCGATCAGCTTCTCCAGCTCCGGGATCGCCGGCATGTCAATCTGGTACTCGCCGCCGTCGCGCCCCTTGTCGCGGTAGCTGGCGCCATACAGGTCGGGGTAAAACACGCAGGGCACGCCCTGTTCGCGCAGCAGGATCAGCGCGTAGGCCAGCGGTTTGAACCAGGGTTCCACCGGCGCCTCCAGCGATTGCAGCGGCTGGGTATCGTGGTTGGCGACCAGCGTCACCGCGTGGGCCGGATCGGCGGCGGTCAGGGTATCGGTGAAGATCTGCGCCATGTCGAAGCCGTCGCCCTGTTTTGACGCCTGATGAAACTTCAGGTGCAGCGCCACGTCGAACAGCATCACCTTGCCGTCCACCAACTCGATGTATTGTTGCAGCGCGCCGAGGTCGTGCGACCAGTATTCGGCAACGATAAACAGATCGCGCTGCGCGCTGTCGCGCACGTGATCCGCCCACTCTTTGAAAAACCAGGCGGGGATGTGTTTGGCGGCGTCGAGGCGGAAGCCGTCGCACGGCAGCGTGTCCAGCAGCCAGCGCGCCCAGTATTTGAGCTCCTCCGTCACGGCGGTATTGCGGAACTCCACGTCGGCGCCCATCAGATAGTCATAGTTGCCTTTCTCGTCGTCGACCTGATCGTTCCAGCCGTCGTCGCCGTAGTCGTTGGCGATTTTAAACACCCCTTTGTCGTCCGGCTGCTCAACGTAATCGACGCCGCTGAAGCATTTGTAATCCCAGATAAACTCGGAATGCACGCCCTGGCGGCCGGGAAAGGTGAAGCGGGTGTAGGCCAGCGCGTCGAAGCCCTGGTCGTCGATGTCGTTGCGGTTGTTGGCGTCCACCTTGAACACGTGTACCCGTTCTTTTTCGTCCGCGCCGAGCTTGTGGTTGAACACCACGTCGTAGATCACCCCCACGCCGTGTTCGCGCAGCGTAGTGGCGGCATGTTCGAGCGCCGCCTTGTCGCCGTATTTGGTGGCCACGCTGCCTTTCTGGTCAAATTCGCCCAGATCGAACAGATCGTAGGTGTCGTAGCCGACGGAGTAGCCGCCGGAAGCGCCCTTGCAGGCGGGGGGTAGCCACAGATCGGTGATGCCCAGTTCGGCAAGGTGCGGGGCACGCTCGGCGGCCTCCTGCCACAGTTTGCCGCCGTCGGGGTAGTACCAGTGGAAGAATTGCAGCAGGGTGGTTTTTTTCGTCATGAGCCAGCGTCCCGGTTAGCCAGAAGGAAAGGAGCAGTTAAAGCATGGGCTACTTTTGGCAAAAGGGACAATGGCGTAGGGAGGCGCGCGAAGGCAGGCGTAAATATGTAACCGATATTGACGGGATAGCGATTAAGTTGCTGCTATCAAGTTTTCACGTTTTAGTTTTTATTAACTATTTTTCAAATAGATATTTGCTTTGTTTTTTGTTATGTCAAATTTTGATGTTTTTACTCTCATTTTTATTGGTTTTTTATTTTAATTTTAAATATTAATTTGTATTTAAGTTTTTAAAATAATTAATTAAATGGTTTTAAATTCTGGTTAATGAAATGTTTTGACATATTCAGATGCCCCGTTGGTTATTCATTCGCAATTGTTTATGCGTTATCGTTATGTTCTAAATTAGGTAACACTATCAACCAATAATCCATCCAACGCAGCGTGAAGGTGGAAGTACAGGGGAGCATAACGCCGTGAACATCAGGGATTTCAGAGCATTGGCGCGCAGTTTGGTCAGAGAATTCGGCATGTTGAACAAGCAGAGCAACGGCTCGCGCTTTTCGCCGCTGCAGATCCATCTGATGATCGAAGTCAGCGAGCAGCCGCTGGGCGTCACCGAGCTGGCGGCCCGACTTTGCATCGACAAGGCCAGCGCCAGCCGGGCGCTGCGCAGCCTGGTCGCCGCCGGCGTGATAGAAACGGTGGATCATCCGGATGACAAGCGGCACAACCTGCATCGGCTGAGTAAACAGGGCGGCAAGGCGCTGGCCGGCATCGAGAGCGACGCCGACGGCTTTATGCAGGCGGCGCTGGCGCAGTTGGACGACGATGAGCTGGCGAGCACCACTGCGGCGATGAAAAAGATGACTGCGGCGCTGCGTAGCGCGCGCAAACAGCGCGACGCCAATCTGCGGGTGCGGCCGATCGCCGTGCGCGACGATGCGGCGATGGCGGCGATCATTCGCGATGTGTTTCGCGAGTACGGCATGGACAACATGGAAGGGGTCAGCCTGCACGATCCGGATCTCGATCGGCTGACCGGCCTGTATCGCGACAACGGCGGCCGCTACTGGGTGCTGGAGCGGGACGGGCAGGTGGTGGGGGGCGTCGGCATGGCGCCGCTGGCGGGCGAAGAGCCCGGCTATTGCGAGCTGCAGAAGCTATTTTTCAAGCCCGGCGCGCGCGGGCTGGGCATGGCGCGCTATATGGTGGTGCAGGCGATGAAGGCGGCGCGGGCGGCAGGGTATCGCTATTGCTATCTGGAAACCACCGAACAGTTGAAAGAGGCGATTGGGCTGTATTACGCGCTGGGTTTCACGCTGTTGACGGAACGGCGCGGCAATACCGGCCACCACGGCTGCAATGTGTGCATGCTGAAAAATCTGCAGAACGACGATATGTGAGCGGTTTCAAGGTTAACGCCTGCGCCTTGTGTCACCCTGTTAACCGTTTGATAACAATCACAACGTTTTATCAGGGAGGAAACTATGTTGGGGGATCCGATGGCGCTGTCCGCGCTGGTCACGCTGGTGGTCATCGCGCTATGGGCCAGCGCCCGCTTACCGGAGTATTTGGTCGCGCTGCTGTTCTTTGCGGCGGTGATGGTATTGCAGCTGGCGCCCGCCGCGGTGACCTTTTCCGGTTTCGCGTCCTCCGCATTCTGGCTGGTGCTCAGCGGTTTCGTGTTGGGCAGCGCCATCCGCAGCACCGGCTTGGCGGATCGTCTGGCCAACCGGCTCTTGCCGCATCTGGCCGGTTCCTGGCCGCGCCTGGTGGGCGGCGTGGTGGCAATAAGCTACGCGTTGGCGTTTGTCATGCCCTCGAACATGGGGCGGATTACGCTGCTGATGCCGATCGTCATGGCGTTGGCCGAGCGCGCCGGCCTGGCGGAAGGCTCGCGCGGCCGCATCGGTTTGGCGCTGGCGGTGGGGTTCGGCACCTTCCAGCTCTCCGCCAGCATTTTGCCGGCCAACGTGCCCAACCTGGTGATGAGCGGTGCGGCGGAAAGCGCCTACGGCAGCCACTTCGCTTATCTCTCTTATCTGCTGTTGCATGCCCCGGTGCTCGGGGTGGCCAAAGGCGCATTGTTGACACTGTGCATCTGCGGCCTGTTCCGGGCGCGGCCGCAACCGGTGGTGGCCGAGGCGGGGCAAACGCCGCTCAGTGCCGCCGAGTGGCGACTGATCGCGCTGTTGGGCATTACGGTGCTGCTGTGGATGACCGACAGCTGGCACGGCATCGCCCCCGCCTGGATCGGGTTGGCGGCGGCCTGCGTCTGCCTGCTGCCGCGCCTCGGTTTTCTCAACGGCGAACAGTTCGCCGCCGGCGTTAACGTGCGCACCTGTATTTACGTGGCGGGGATCCTGGGGCTGACCGCATTGGTCAGCCACTCGGGGCTCGGCGATCGGTTGGGTGGCGCGCTGCTGGCGATGATGCCGGATCTGCACGGCAAGCCGTTTACCGCATTCGGTTCGCTGGTGGGGATCACCGCGCTGTTGAATTTCGTGGTGACCGCCAACGGCGTACCGGCGCTGTTTACCCCGCTGGCGCAGGCGCTGTCCGCGGGCAGCGGCCTGCCGCTGCTGACGGTGTTGATGACCCAGGTGATCGGTTATGCCACACCGCTGTTGCCGTATCAGGCCTCGCCGATCGTGGTGGCGATGGGGATGGGCAAAGTGCCGGCACGCGAAGGGCTAAAGCTGTGCCTGCTGTTGGCCGCGCTTAGCTTCGCACTGCTGGTGCCGTTGGATTATCTGTGGTTCCGGCTGCTGGGGTGGATCCCGTAAACAGCCCCGCACCGCCGGCAAAACAATCTTCGTCCAGCGTCAGGGTGGCGATTTTATGCACCGGCCCGCGCATGCTGACCTGAAAATCGCCGCTGAAGGCGATCTGCAGTTCGCCGCCCGGCATCCGCACGCTAACCCGATCGCCGACTCGTCCCAACTTGCGCATCACGCTGGCGGCGGCGCAGCTGCTGCTGCCGGAGGCGAGGGTAAAGCCGGCGCCGCGCTCCCAGATGCCGATGCGCAGCGTCTGGCGATCGACCACTTCCACCAGTTGTACATTGGTGCGTTTCGGGAACAGCGGATGGCGCTCAATCTGCGGTCCCAGCCGATGCACCTGCGCCAGATCCAGTTTTTCCACCGGCACCACGCAGTGCGGGTTGCCCATCGACACCAGCGAAACGCTTAACGTCTCCTCCTTCAGGGGCAGCGGATAGTTCAGCGCCTCCGGCAGATCGATCAAGGCCGGCAGCGCCGCCGGGCTGAAATTGGCGCGCCCCATCTCCACGGCTATCTGATGCGCGTCTTCCGCCACCTGGCAACGCACGTCGCCGCCGGCGGTGTGCACCAGAAACGGCTGATGCACTACGCGCTCGCTGTCGAACAGATACCGCGCGTAGATACGCAGGCCGTTGCCGCTTTTCTCCGCTTCGGAGCCGTCCGGGTTGATGATGCGCAGGGTGGGATTGACGGCGTCACCGCTGTCGATCAGCAGGCCGTCGGAACCAATGCCGTAATGCGGGTGGCACAACAGGCGGATCTGTTCCTGGCTCAGACGATCGGCGACCGAACGATGGCAGACCAGGTAGTCGTTGCCCAGGCCGTGATATTTGTGAAACAGCAGGGGAGTCATGGCGTTGCTCGGCTCAGCAAGAAAAGGTGGCTACAGCTTACAACAGAACGTTGGCGTCAAAACAAACAAAAGGCGGCCTGAGCCGCCCTTTTGCACGATTGCCTATCTGGCCATTAATTATAGATGATCGCGGTGCCGTGCAGTTTGTTGTCACCGGTGGTGGCGATGATCTGGAAGGATTTGGCGCCCGCCGCGTCGGCTTTGGCCGCCAGTTTGTTTTCCAGGCTGCTCAGGTCGGACGCACCGCTGACGGTGACGACGCCGGCTTTTTGCAGGTCGGCGGGTTGTGCGTTAACCAGATCGGCGGCGAAGCTGCCGAAGGAGACGGAAGCCAGTGCGATGGCTGCGATGGTCATTTTCAGGTTTTTCATGGTCTTATTTCCTATCTTTGTTCTTTACGATGTTTGTTTTGTAAGGTCGTTAAATTGATTAACGATCGATAATTTAATGTTAGATGCCGGTTTGACGGATTGCAAGTATTTTTTTAATGCTCGTTAATTAATTTTTTTACGCCCTGGCGTTGTGAGCAAAAGGACAGGCAATCAGTTGGCTTAATACTTTGTTATTGATAGATTTCTGCGGTGCCATGCAGCTGGTTGTTACCGCCGGCACCGATGATGCGGAAGGATTTTGCACCGGCCTGATCGGCTTTGGCGGCCAGGCTGTTTTCCAGCGAGGTCAGATCGGATGCGCCGCTGACGGTGATAACGCCCACTTTCTGCTGGTCTGCCGGTTGGTTCTGGACTAAATCGGCGGCGAAGCTGCCGAAGGAAACGCTGGCCAGAGTGAGAGCTGCTAAGGTTAATTTTAAGTTTTTCATGATGTTAATTCCTTTCCGATAACGGTCAATAGAGGGTTTTAATCTGCTTCGTTAAATTATCTTAACGATCGATAACTAAATGCTAATCGGTTCTCGACGAGCGCGCAATATTTTTTTATAATGATCGTTAAGTTATTTGTGCTAAGCCTGCCGTGGAGCGGGATAGGAGAGGAACGATGAGCATCAATGAAGCGGTCTGCGGCAAGAAAAGCCGTGGCAGACCAAAACAATTTGATCGCGACCGGGCGCTGGAAAGCGCGCTCGATCTGTTCTGGCGGCACGGTTATGAAGCCACCTCGCTGGCCGATCTGGTGGAAGTGACCGGCGCCAAGGCGCCGACGCTGTATGCGGAATTCGGCAACAAAGAGGGGATGTTCCGCGCGGCGGTGGAACGCTATCTGCAAAAATACACCACCTGCACCAACCAGCTGTTGGAACAGGATGTGCCGGTGGCCGAGATCGTCGAGGCCTACGTGCGCTCTTCCGTCGAAGTGTTTACCGACCCCGATACGCCGTCAGGCTGTTTTATGGTGTGCGCCTCCGCGGCACTGTCGTCCGCTTCCGACGACGTCGCCCAGATGCTGCGCAAAAAACATCATGCCCAGGAAGCGGCGCTGAAAGTCTGCTTCGATCGCAAGGTGCAGCAGGGCGAATTGCTGGCGAAAACCGATACTGCGCTGCTGGCGAAATACGTCATTTGCACCATTGAAGGCATGTCGGTGCAGGCGCGAGAAGGGGCAAGCCGGAGCGATCTGTTGCGGTTGCTGGAGGCGCTGATGCTGGTGTGGCCGCGGCTCAGCCAGATTGGCAATAAGGTGTAACAACAGGCCCGGTTTTCACCGGGCCGTATAACCTACTACTGGTTGACCGGGATCACCGCGCCCTGGTATTTCTCGCGGATAAAGTCCTGAATCGGCTTGGAGTGCAGCACCTTCACCAGCGCCACGATCTCCGGCTTGTTCACGTCGGCTTTGTGCACGGTGATGATGTTGGCGTACGGGTTGTTTTCGCCGCTTTCGACCGCGATCGGATCCTTGGTCGGATTCAGCCCGGCGTCGATGGCGTAGTTGGCGTTGATCACCACGGCGTCACCTTCGTTGTTGTTGTACATCTGCGGCAGCAGCGCGCCTTCAACGTTCGCCTGGAACTTCAGGTGTTTCGGGTTTTCCACCACGTCGGCGATGCGTGCATCCACCTTGCTCACCCCTGGCTTCAGCTTGATCACGCCTTGCTGTTCAAAGATTGACAGAATGCGGCCTTCTTCCGCCACCGCGTCGCGCATGATGATTTTGCCGTTTTCCGGCAGATCTTTCAGGCTCTTGTACTTCTTCGAGTAGATGCCGATAGGCTCAATATGGATCGCGCCGGCGCTGACGAAGTCGTAGCTCTTGTCGTCGGCGTGGTCTTTCAGCACCGAGTTCAGGTAAGGCACGTGCTGGAAGTAGTTGGCGTCGATGTCGTGGCTGGCCAAGGCGGTGTTCGGCAGAATGTAATCCTGGAAGCGCTTGATCTGCAGATCGATGCCTTCCTTCGCCAGTATCGGTTTGGCCTGTTCGAGGATCTCGGCGTGCGGCACGTTGGAGGCGCCGACCACCAGCTTGGTCGCCGCGGCGGCGCCGTAAGAGGCGAGGGTGGCGACAGAGGCGAAAGCCAACATCAGTAGGTGCTTTTTCATCATCGTTTTCCTTGGTTAATTAACGTTTATCGAGCGTTCTTGTCAGGGTGTCGCCAATGAACTGAATGACGAAAACGATCAGCAGGATCGTCAGCGTCGCCACCAGCGTCACGTCACTGTGGTTGCGTTGGAAGCCTTCCAGATAGGCCAAATTTCCCAGGCCGCCGGCGCCGATCACCCCGGCCATCGCGGTGTAACTCACCAGCGCGATCAGGGTGACGGTGATGCCGGAAACCAGCGCCGGCGAGCTCTCCGGCAGCAATACGCGGAAAATCAGGGTGCGGTTTTTGGCGCCCATCGAGCGCGCCGCTTCGATCACCCCTTTGTCGACCTCGCGTAGCGCGATCTCCACCAGCCGGGCGTAGAACGGCGCGGCGCCGACGATCAGCGCCGGCAGGGCGGCGTCCGCACCGAGAATGGTGCCGATCAGCGACTTGGTGAACGGGATCAGCAGCACGATCAGAATGATGAACGGAATGGAGCGGAAGACGTTGACCAGTACGGAGATCAGCGAGTAGACCGCCCGGTTCTGCAGCAACTGGCCCTTCGAGGTTAAAAACAGCAGCACGCCGAGCACGATGCCCAGCACCAGCGTGGCCAAACCGGCGATGCCGGTCATGTACAGCGTTTCCCAGGTGGCGTCCCACAGTTGGTCCAGGCGCAGGTGGGGGAACAGGGATTCAATCATGTTGGATAACCTCGACGGCGATATCTCTTTCGTGCAGCAGGCTGAGCATGTCGGCGACTTGTTGTTCGTTGCCTTCGGCGTGAATGTACAGTTCGCCGAACGAACCGTTGAGGGTGTGGCTGATCTTGCCGTGCAGAATGTTGACGGTCAGGGCGTAGCGCCGGATCACTTCGGAGATCACCGCCTGATGGGTTTGCACGCCCACGAAGGTCAGCTTGAAAATCGCCCCCGGCAGATGAGCGGTGAGCAGTGGATTGAAGCTCTCTTCCGTGTCCGCATACTGCGACACCTGTTTGACGAATTGCCGGGTGATCGGCTGTTGTGGCCGGGTGAACACGTCAAGCACCGGGCCTTCTTCGACGATGCGGCCGTTTTCCATTACCGCCACGCGGTGGCAGATTTTGCGCACCACGTGCATCTCGTGGGTGATCAGCACGATGGTCAATTTCAGCTGGCGATTGATGTCCAGCAGCAGGTCGAGAATGGCGTCGGTGGTTTGCGGATCGAGCGCCGAGGTGGCCTCGTCGCACAGCAGCACGCTCGGGTTATTGGCCAGCGCGCGGGCGATGCCGACGCGCTGTTTCTGGCCGCCGCTGAGCTGCGACGGATAGGCGTTTTCGCGCCCCTGCAGGCCGACCAGCGCGATCAGTTCCGCCACGCGCGGCGCAATCTGCGCCTTGGGCACGCCGGCGATCTGCATGGAAAAAGCGATGTTTTGGCTGACGGTGCGCGACCACAGCAGGTTGAAGTGTTGAAACACCATGCTGATTTTCAGGCGCGCCTGGCGCAGATGGCTCCCTTTGGCGCGGGCGATATCGAAACCGCCCACGTCAATGCGGCCGCTGGTGGGCGTTTCCAGGCCGTTGAGCAGGCGGATCAGCGTGCTTTTCCCGGCGCCGCTGTAGCCGATGATGCCGTAAATTTGCCCGGCCTCTATCGCCAGACTGACGTCGTCAACTGCCACGACGCGGCCCTGTGCGCTGTCAAAAGTTTTGCAAACGTTCGAAAGAACGATCATAACGAAGCGGATCCTTATCGATACATCACAGCATTCCGTCCGGAGCGCGTTGCGCCGGACAGGGATCGTTCGGCTTTTCGGCGGGGCACGACCCGGCGGGAAGTGGCGGACGGAACCTCTGTTGCGGGTGAATACCGGGCAATCCTACCGAGGGTTGATAGTGACAGGAAGAATGTAAAATCTATTACTTATTCTGATTTGATATATTAAACGGCGGGCGCCATGGGGGGAGAAAACCGGCCGCTGGGCGGCCGGTGGAGGGCTAGCGTTTTTCCAGCTTCATGTGCAGCAGCGGGAACGGGTTGCCCTGGCCGTCGAGCGGCGAGCGGCCGGTGATGACAAAACCGTAGTGGCGGTAGAAGCCGCTGGCCTGCGGATTTTGCTCGTTCACGTCCAGCTGCAGCTCATCGTGCAGCGTTTCCGCGTGGGTCAGCAGCGCTTTGCCCACCCCTTTGCCGCGCTGATCGGCGTCGATAAACAGCATCTCCACCTTGTTGCCGTTCAGACCGATAAAGCCGCAGGGATGCCCCGGCCGCTCTTCGGCCACCCAAACGTTGACCGCCGGCAGGTAGTCGTTCAGCACCAGCGGGAACAGCTGTGCGATGTTGTCTTCGGTTAAAAAGTGGTGAGTGGCGCGCACCGAACGCAGCCAGATATCTGCCAATTGCGCGTTGTCTTCCGCCGCGCGTGCTCTGATGGTAATCATCGAACTCTCTGCTATCTAAGTTGAAGGAAAAGAAACTAGATAGAGGTTTTGTGGGGTTAGTGCCGAATTAACGTGGGTTAACGCCCTGCAAAGCGCCTCTGCAGTGGATCGAATAGGCCCGCCTGGTTGCAAGCGGTATAACAACTGTAATTCAGTAAGTTAATGCTTTCAACCGCCGCAGGGCGCAATGAGGCGCTCGCCGCGTGATACACTGGCCGCTGAATGAGCAAGAGGGCGGCAGGATGGAAGCGGTACGTGCAGCGATAGAAAAACAGGTGCTCAGCATGACCGGGTTGGCGCTCGGCGGCGTCGATTTTGAGAATCCGCCCGGCGATCCGGGGCTGTTCGGCCCGCAGTCGGTCATCTGGCAGGTACACCGCGATTTCACCCCGATGCTGTGCGGCGGCGTCAGCGCCTTGCTGTTGCAAATGCTGCACCCGTTGGCGCTGGCCGGCGTATGGGATCACTCCAACTTCCGCGACGATATGATTGGCCGCCTGCGCCGCACCAGCCAGTTCGTGTCGGTCACCACCTTCGGTCCGACCGCCGAGGCGGAGCGGCTGATCGCCAAAGTCAAAGCCATCCATCTGCGGGTGACCGGCGTCGGCAGCGACGGCACGCCTTATGCCGCCAGCGATCCGGCGCTGCTCACCTGGGTGCACGTGGCGGAGAGCAGCCGTTTTCTGGCCAGCCACCTGCGCTACCGTAACCCGCATCTTTCCCGCGATTTGCAGGATCAATACTACCGCGAAGCGGCGCGCGTGGCCGCCGCGCTGGGGGCGACCGCCATTCCTCAGTCCTGCGCGGAGGTCGAAGAGTACCTGCAGGCGATGCGGCCGCAGCTGGTCTGCGATGAACGCACGCAAGAGGTGGCGCGCATTCTGCTGAAAGCGCCGGCGCCGAGCGCATTGGCGCGCCCGCTCGGCGGGGTGGTGATGCAGGCAGGCATCGATCTGTTGCCCGATTGGGCGCAGCGGCAGTTCGGCTTTCATCCGGGCGCACTGCGGCGGCGGCTGGTGCGAACGGGGGCCGCAGGCCTCGGCAAAGTGCTGGGCGCGTCGATGCGCAACGGTTCCTATCAGCGCGCGGTGAGGCGCATTACTCGGCCGTCATGAGCCACAGCCGCTATAATTAGTCTTTGTTTATCTTCGTTTACGGCCGCTTTTGAGACTTTTACGGGTGATCCGGCCAGTAATGCGTTTTACACTTGGGGGCAAAGCCACATTCCATTTTTTGCGCGCAGCCGATTCTGCCGCGCCCTGACCCTATTGAGGTGATATGAACGAGTCATACGTACTTGCTGAAGTCAGCAATGAGAACCAGACGCTGGTCGCGGTGGTTCAGCAAGATCACCGGGCAGCCTATTTTTACATCTATCCCGCCGAAGCCTACAGCGATCGCTATCAGGTGCGCGCCTGCTGGCTGCGCAACCTGGCCGCCGCGCCGCTGCAGGAAGACCGCGCCGCGCTCGAGCAGGGGCAGCCGCCGATGCTGGCGGCGGAATTTTGCCGCAACCTGGAAGGGGAAGCGCCGCTGAACCCGGAAGGGCTGATGGTGGTGTGGAGCGAAAGCGACGACGGCGCGGCCCTGTGGTATTACGGCCAGCTGCTGGCGGTGATCCCCGGCTGGAGCCTGTATATCGACCATTCGGTGTGCTATTCGGCCAGCTGCATCAAGGAGAGCCCGTTGGCCTATCCGCTCGGCTCGGCCTCGACCAACACGCAATATGCGCAGGCGGAAAGCACCCGCCAGTTTTGGCGCAGCTGGCAGCGTGAAGAGGGCAACCCGTGGCCGAAGATGCAGCGCGATTTTCAGGCGCGCTATGAGCCGCATTTCGGCCCGTCGGTAAAATACTACGCCATCGATCAGGGCAAGTGGCCGCCGATGGCCATCACCCAGCATGAGCGCGACGGCATCTATTACTTCCTCACCATGGGCGTCAGCATTCGGCCGATGCCGTGGGTGGAGATTCTGTTCAACGACGAGGCTTCGCGCTATCGCCGCATGGAGATGGCGATCGCCATCGACAGCCAATACATGACCGAAGACAACGCGGTGCAGATGGCCAGCGCGCTGGCCGGTTTCGCGCACGCGCCTTGGGCGCGGCTGACCTGGATCGGCGAAGGGCATACGCTGGAGTCGGACGTGGCGCCGCTGGGCTACGAGGGCTATATTTTATCGTCGTCCTTCTACCCGCATCACGCGCACCTGACTCTGCCGCAGCAGTACGGCGACCCGGTGAACCTGTTTTGGGCCAGCCCGGTGTTTACCGCCGAGCGCCAGCTGGCGCACGCCACGCCGAACGGCGGGCACGATCTGGTGAACCGGTTGCGTGAGCAGGGCGTCGATCATATTTTCCGCCCGCGCCAGCCGGTGTGCTGACGCGGCTTAATCTTCGGGAGCCGCCATGACCACCGCGTTGTTGATTATCGATGTGCAGGAAGGATTGTTTACGCCGCCGCCGGCGGATGCCACGGGCACCGTTACGCGCATTAATCAGCTGAGCGAGCGCGCCCGCCGGGCGGGCGTGCCGGTTGTCGTCATTCAGCACCATACGCCGGACGACGAGCTGCCGCACGGCAGCGCCGCCTGGCAAGTGCTCGCGGCGCTGAAGGTGGCGCCGGGCGACCATCGGGTGGATAAAACCACGCCGGACTCGTTCCTGCGCACTTCGCTTGGCGCGTTGCTGATCGCCAACGGCGTATCGCAGTTGGTGGTTTGCGGTTACTCCACGCCGTTTTGCATCGATACCACGGTGCGCAGCGCCGCGGCGCACGGCTATCCGGTGACGCTGGCGGCGGATGCCCACACCTGCCACGACAAATCCTATGCCGACGGCCTGCTGATCCGTACCCACCATAACGAGACGCTGTCGAATATCGACAGCTTCGGCGTGCCGATCCGCGCCGTGCCCGCAGCGGACATCGTGTTCTGATAACGGAAAACGGGGGCCAGCGCCCCCGTTCGTTATTTCAGGCCCGCCCGCCGCGCCGCCACCTTGGCCAGCGCGGCCCAGTCCAGATCCGCATCCCCTTGCGCCATCGCGTCGAGGAAGTTGTCCTTCAGCACTCCGGCGAACGGCATCGGCGTATGGCTGTCGGCGCCGGCGGCCAGCGCCAGCCCGACGTCCTTCAGCCCCAGCGCCAGCCGGAATCCGGCGGGTGAATACTTCTCGGCGGCGATCAGCGCACCATAGCCTTGGTAAGCCGGGGCGGCGAAGACGGTGCTGCTCAGCATCTGCAGGTAGTCGGCGCCGGAAACGCCGTAGTTGCGCACCAGCGCGCTGCCTTCCGCCATCGCTTCAATGGCGCTGGCCAGCGTAAAGTTGGTGGCGATTTTGACCACGTTGGCCTGCGCCGGGTCGGCGCCGAAGTGCCAGGTTTTCTGGCCGAGGGCATCGAACAGCGGCTGCGCTTGCTTCAGCCGTTCGCTATCGCCGGCTGCCAGAATATTCAGCTTGCCGGCGGCGGCCACGTCGATCCGCCCCAGCACCGGTGCGGCGAGATAGCCGATGCCGTGTTCCGCATGCAGCGTCGTCAGGCGTTTGGCTAGCTCGACCGAGATGGTCGCCATATTGATATGCAGCGCGCCCGGTTTCATCCGCTGCAGCAATCCGCTGTCCACCACCACCTGTTGCGTGGCGGCATCGTCGGCCAGCATGGTGATCAGCACGTCGGCATCGGCCAACTGTTCTGGCCGTTCGGCCTGCCGCGCGCCGGCGTTTACCAGCGGCTGCGCCGCCTGCGGCGAGCGGTTCCATACCGTCAACGCGAAGCCCGCCTGCACCAGGTTAGTTGCCATGGCGCTGCCCATCCCACCCAGTCCGGCAAATCCGATCTTCATCATGCGCTCCTTTTTCAGGTTGAAGGTTTTACCCTAGCGCGCCGGGCCAGGAACGCAAATGCCGGAGTGTAACGCCTTCTTACGCGCCGGCGGCGGGCTATTGACGCATTGCCGCTGCGGGTATACCTTGATGGCATGAATATATCGATGCACTCCACCCACAATCAGTCATGGTGGCGCCTCTTCTGAGGCGGCACGAGTATTCACATCTCTTTTTAATGCCGCCGGTTTGGCGGCATTATCTTTTGTGGCGTTGATCCGGCGGTCTACAGACCTTCAGGAGCACTGTCATGAGCTACACCATTCTTACCGGCGATCGCGCTACCGGCCCACTGCATTTAGGTCACTTTGTCGGCTCGCTGCGCCAACGCGTCGAACTGCAGCACCAGCATAACCAAACGGTGATGGTGGCGGATCTGCAGGGCCTGACCGACAACGGCAACAACCCGCAAAAAATCAGCGCCAACGTGCTCAATGTCGTGGCCGACTATCTGGCGGTCGGCATCGATCCGCACAAGACCACGATCTGCCTGCAGTCGGCGCTGCCGGCGTTGGCCGAGCTGACGATGTACTACCTCAATCTGGTCAGCGTGGCGCGGCTGGAACGCAACCCGACGGTGAAAAACGAAATCGCCGAGAAGGATTTCGCCCGCAGCCTGCCGGCCGGTTTTCTGATCTATCCGGTCAGCCAGGCGGCGGACATCACCGCCTTCGGCGCCACCCACGTGCCGGTCGGCGAGGATCAGCTGCCGATGCTGGAGCAAACCAACGAGATCGTGCGGCGCTTCAACCACATCGTTGGCCAACCGATATTAACGGAGTGTCAGCCGCTGTTGAGCAACGTCGGGCGTCTGCCGGGGCTGGACGGGCAGGGCAAGATGTCGAAATCGCGCGGCAACGCCATCCCGCTTGGCGCCGGCGCCGACGAGGTTCACAAGGCGGTGATGAGCATGTTCACCGATCCTGGCCATCTCAACGTCAGCGATCCCGGCCGGGTGGAGGGCAACATGGTGTTCACCTATCTGGACGCCTTCTGCGAAGACGCCGCACTGGTGGCGGAGCTGAAGGCGCACTATCGGCGCGGCGGGTTGGGGGACGTGAAAATCAAACGGCTGCTGGAGGATTGCCTGCAGAGCCTGCTCGAGCCGATCCGCACCCGCCGCACCGAATTCATTGCCGATAAAGGCGAGCTAACGCGTATCCTGCAGCACGGCACCCGCCGCGCGCATCAGGTCAGCCAGCAGACGCTGCAGCAGGTCAAGATGGCGCTGGGGCTGGACTTCTTTAGCCTGGAATGATGCGCACGCCGGGGCGGCACGCGTCACGCCCCGGCCATAAAACGATCATCCCACTGTCATAAACTTATCCGTTAATAGGTGCCCATAATGATTAGCCACTGAAACCAGAGAAATCATATGGCTCAGGCACTGTTAAAATTGGCACAGCACGACTTTCCAGGGCAGCACGCCGCCGCATCCCGCAAAGTATTATCGGTAAAGGGACTCGGCAAGGCCTATAAAGCGCAGCAGCGCGTGCTGGATGACATCAATTTCGATCTGCACGCCGGCGAGTTCGTGGCGGTGATCGGCCGCTCCGGCGCAGGCAAGTCCACGCTGCTGCATACCCTCAACGGCACCATTCCTTCCAGCTGCGGCGAGATGCTGCACTTCGAAGACGATGGCGTGGCGCAGGATATCGCCCAGCTTGCCGGCCGCCAGATGCGCCAATGGCGCGCGCGCTGCGGCATGATCTTCCAGGACTTCTGCCTGGTGCCGCGGCTGGACGTGATGACCAACGTGTTGCTGGGGCGCCTGAGCCACACCTCCACCCTGAAATCCTTCTTCAAACTGTTCGATGACGCCGACCGCGCTCGCGCCATCGAGCTGTTGCAGTGGCTCAACATGCTGCCGCACGCGCTGCAGCGCGCCGAGCACCTCTCCGGCGGCCAGATGCAGCGAGTCGCCATCTGCCGCGCGCTGATGCAAAACCCGCAAATCCTGCTGGCCGATGAGCCGGTCGCGTCGCTCGATCCGAAAAACACCCGCCGCATCATGGACGCGCTGCAGAAAATCAGCGAAGACGGCATCGCGGTGATGGTGAACCTGCACTCGGTCGAACTGGTGAAAGAGTATTGCTCGCGGGTGATCGGCATCGCCCACGGGAAGATCGTGTTTGACGGGCATCCTTCGCAACTGAACGAACGGATCCTGCACCAGCTGTATGGCGAAGAAGCCAATCAGATCCATTGAAGCACTTTTGACCTTTACCCTTTACCTTTACACACAAGGCACACCTAATGAAAAAAGTATTGAGTCTGACCACCCTGATGGCCGGCGCGATGATGGTATTTAATGCTGCCGCAGCGGATGCGCCGAAAGAGCTGAACCTGGGCATTCTCGGCGGCCAGAACGCCACCCAGCAGATCGGCGATAACCAGTGCGTGAAGCAGTTCCTGGACAAGGAACTGAATGTCGATACCAAGCTGCGCAACTCGTCCGACTATTCCGGCGTGATCCAGGGCCTGCTGGGCGGCAAGATTGACCTGGTGCTGAGCATGTCGCCGTCATCGTTCGCTTCGGTCTACATCAAGGATCCGAAAGCGGTGGACATCGTCGGCATCGCGGTCGACGACGTCGACCAGTCGCGCGGCTACCACTCGGTGGTGGTGGTGAAGGCCGGCAGCCCGTACCAGAAACTGGAAGATCTGAAGGGCAAGGCCATCGGCTTCGCCGATCCGGATTCCACCTCCGGCTTCCTGATCCCGAATCAGGCGTTTAAAAAGCTGTTCGGCGGCACGGTCGACAACAAATACAACAACACCTTCTCCAGCGTCACCTTCTCCGGCGGCCACGAGCAGGATATCCTTGGCGTGCTGAACGGCCAGTTCGAAGGCGCGGTGACCTGGGCGTCGATGATCGGCGACTACAACACCGGCTACACCAGCGGCGCGTTCACCCGCATGATCCGCATGGATCACCCGGACCTGATGAAACAGATCCGCATCATCTGGCAGTCGCCGCTGATCCCGAACGGCCCGATCCTGGTGAGCAACTCGCTGCCGGCCGACTTCAAAGCCAAAGTGGTCACCGCCATCAAGAAGCTGGATAAAGACGATCACCAGTGCTTTATCAAAGCGATGGGCGGCAAACAGCACATCGGCGACACTACCCTGGCGGAATACCAGACCATCATCGATATGAAGCGCGAGCTGACCAAAGGCGACCGTTAATTCCCGGCTGCCTCGGCCGTCCGAATGAAGGGGTTCAGCGTGCTGAACCCCTTGTTCCATCAAGATGGAAGACCTGCTTTGAATACCGATTTCGCACACTATTACCAACGGATCCGCAGCAAGCAAAAACGCGAAGCGCTGCTGTGGTCGCTCGGGCTGGTGGTGCTGTACCTGGGCGCCGGCAACCTCGCCGAGTTCAACCTGCACACCGTCTGGGTGTCTATTCCGCACTTCTTCGACTACCTGGCCGAAACCGTGCCGACGCTGCACTGGCACCTGCTGTTCGCCGATGGGCGCACCGAAGGTTCGCTGGCCTATTGGGGTTACCGCCTGAACATCCAGCTGCCGCTGATCTGGGAGACCCTGCAGCTGGCGCTGGCGGCGACCATTTTTTCGGTGCTGGTGGCGACCGTGCTGGCGTTTCTGGCGGCCGGCAATACCTATACCCCGGCCTCGGTGCGGCTGGCAATCCGCACGCTGGTGGCGTTCTTGCGCACCATGCCGGAGCTGGCGTGGGCGGTGATGTTCGTGATGGCGTTCGGCATCGGCGCCATTCCCGGCTTCCTGGCGCTGGCGCTGCACACCATCGGCAGCCTGACCAAGCTGTTCTACGAATCGATCGAAACCGCCTCCAACAAGCCGGTGCGCGGGCTGGCGGCCTGCGGCGCCACGCCGCTGCAGCGCATGCGCTTTGGCCTGTGGCCGCAGGTGAAGCCGGTGTTTCTCTCCTACAGCTTCATGCGGCTGGAGATCAACTTTCGTCAGTCGACCATTTTGGGGCTGGTGGGCGCGGGCGGCATCGGCCAGGAGCTGATGACCAACATTAAACTCGACCGTTACGATCAGGTCAGCATGACGCTGCTGCTGATCATCGTGGTGGTTTCCGTGCTCGACTACGTGTCGGGCGAGCTGCGCAAGCGTGTGGTGGAGGGGGCAAAATGATAGCGGGCACTCCGGCATCGGCGGAAACGCTGCGCCAGTTGAAACAGCAGCATCCGGCGATCTTCGCGCAGCAGGGGCGCTACCTGCGCACCGTCGGCCTGATCGCGCTGGCGATCGTGCTGTACTATGTGTTCTTCTTCCTGGTCTTCGGCATTAGCTGGCCGCAGTTTATCAACGGCTGCCAGCAGCTGGGGCGCTATTTCCTGCGCATGTTCGTCTGGCACGACTTCGCCAACTGGCCGTTCATGTACTACTTCCAGCAGATCGGCATCACCATCGCCATTGTGTTCGCCGGCACCATCACCGCGTCGCTGATCGCGCTGCCGCTGTCGTTCTTCGCCGCGCGCAACGTGATGTCGACGCCGCTGCTGCGGCCGATCTCCGTGCTGGTGCGCCGCTTGCTGGACGTGCTGCGCGGCATCGACATGGCGATCTGGGGGCTGATCTTCGTGCGCGCCGTCGGCATGGGGCCGCTGGCCGGGGTGTTGGCTATCGTGATGCAGGACGTCGGGCTGCTGGGCAAACTGTACGCCGAAGGCCATGAGGCGGTGGACAAGTCCCCCAGCCGCGGCCTGACGGCGGTGGGCGCCAACGGGTTGCAGAAGCACCGCTACGGCATCTTCACCCAGTCGTTCCCCACCTTCCTGGCGCTCAGCCTGTACCAGATTGAGTCCAACACCCGCTCAGCGGCGGTGCTGGGCTTCGTCGGCGCCGGCGGCATCGGCCTGGTGTATGCGGAGAATATGCGGCTGTGGAACTGGGACGTGGTGATGTTCATCACCCTGATCCTGGTGGTGGTGGTGATGATCATGGACAAGGTCTCGTCGATGCTGCGCAACAAGTACATCATCGGCGAAGACATCCCGCTGTATCAGCAAAAAAGCCAAATCGATTGAGAAACCCCTTGCCGATCCCTATACTGCCGCACATTCAAGGTGTGCGGCCATACCCGTCATACTTGGAGCTGCCTCTTTGTTGGCTGCATTTGCGCGCCCCGGTCACATAGTTAACTATGCTCCGGGGGCTTACAAATTTGCCGCCGCGATGCAACTCCAATTATTTTGGGTATGGGGCATTTTTTTACAATGCGCACGTCCCCGTTAGACAAGTAAAGGCAATGCAATCCCATGATGAACAACGACGTGCTGCGCAGCGTGCGCTATATGCTGAGCATTAACAACGCCAAAATGGTCGAGATTATCAAACTGGACGATTTCGAGGTGGCGGTGTCGGCGATGGACGCTTACGTGATCAAAGAAGGCGAGCCGGGCTACGAGAAGTGCCCTGACGAAGTGATGGCGCACTTCCTCAACGGCCTGGTGTTCTTCAAGCGCGGCAAGGACGACAAGTTCCCGGCGCCGGCGGTTGAACTGCCGATCACCAATAACCTGGTGCTGAAAAAGCTGCGCGTGGCGTTCGAGCTGAAAGACACCGACATGCATCAGATTTTCACCGCGGTGGACTTCCGCATCTCCAAGCCGGAGCTGAGTGCGCTGTTCCGCAAAGAGGGCACCAAGAACTACCGCCCGTGCGGCGATCAGATGCTGCGCTACTTCCTCAAAGGGCTGGCGCAGCGCGTTCGCGGCGAGTAACGCGCAGCGTTCACCGAACATCAGGCGCAATCGTAAGGTTGCGCCTTTTTTATTGCCGCTCTCCCGCTCGCCGTTGTTGTACTGGCCCTCAGCCACCCGTCATCGATGGAGGGCGTGCCGCCCGTCCGGTTACTTTTTCATGGTCAATTCAATCACCCAAACCATGAGGAAAGCAGGATGCCAACCATCACGAAAACCCAATCACTTTACACGTTGACCCGGCCAGTCTGGCTGGATGCGGCAGGCATGAGCAAAGGCATCGATCACGATCGCCAGCACCTGGGCGTCATTCTCGCCGCCGGGCAAGTGCTGCGAGTGCGCCAGACCAACGCGGCGTTTACCGGCAAGTTAACGCTGCGCTTGCTGAATGACGACAGCAAAACGGAGGCGGAATTCAGCGTCGGCGCGAGCTGGGTCGAGGCCCAGGTCAATGCCGTCTCGGTGCCGTTCATCGATACGCCGTATGGGCAGGGCGAGCCGGTGCTGGAGTTCGAGTACCCGGACACGGCGAAAGCGCTGCCGGTTTATCGCCGTGGCGAAAACGAAGCCGCATTCTTTGCCCGCTGGGACGATCGGGACGCCGAGTTTGCCCTGGTCGATGCGGAATACGCGGTGTTGCTGGTGCCGAAAATCAGTAAACCGGCGCTGAAGTCGCTGGGCGAAGCGAAAAACATCGACGGGCTGATCGCCTACTACGATCGCATTTTCACCTTCTACAATGCGCTGACCGGCGTCTCGTTCGAGGCTGAACACGAATCCGATCGCAATATTCGCAACCGCTACTTTATGAAAGCCGATAAGCACGGCTCCGGCGCCGCGTATTACGGCGGCCGCTGGACGGCGGAAACCAGCAGCTCGGTCAGCAGCTTCTGGCTGACGCCGAAAGACAGCAACTGGGGCAGCCTGCATGAGATCGCGCACGGCTATCAGGGGCACTTTATGGGCGACAAATATTTCTCCACCGGTGAGATGTGGAACAATATTTATGCCGCTTGCTATCAGGACGTGATGCTGGGGGAACGTAAATACCAGGAGGGGTGGCTGTATAACTACGGCAACGCGGCCGGCGTCGAGAAGAAAATCATCGATCTGATCGCTCAGGGCACGCCACTCAACCAGTGGGATCTGCGCTCCAAGCTGTTCTTCGCGATGCTGATGGTCGACAAGGCAGGCAAGAACGCCTTCACGCACTTTAATCAGCAGTATCGCCAAAGCTGCAACACGGCGGGTTTCGTGCCGTCGGAACATGCCTTGCTGGATCTGCTGTCGGCAAGCTTCGCCGCAGCCGGCGAGCAAATCGACGTGACGCCGTTCGTCGAGCTGACCGGCGGCGTGATCACCCAAGCGCAGCGCGACCGCAACGCGTTCAGCCACGCCAAGGCGGTGTATCCGCTGTATCAACTGGTGGACGCGCAGAGTCTGCCGGTGGTGCAGGCACAGCTGAAGCTGGATTCCTCGCTGCGGCTGGTCGACTCCTGTCAGCTCAAGGCCAGCGGACTGAAAGGCGACGTCACCCTGAGTCTGGATATCGATGACTTTGCGCAGATCTACGGTGAAGACCTGATTCTGATGGAAGGGGCGCGCTATGCCCACAAAGTCCGTATCGACACGCCGACCCTGGCGCTGACTGCGCTGCCGATCGGCGTGTATACCTTGCGGTTGCCGACCGGCAAAGATCGTAAATATCGGCCGACGGCGGGATACCTGACGGTGAAACAGGGGAAAAACGCGATGACGCTTCGCTTTGAGCGCAAAGCCGCTTCGCCGATCGTTTCGCAGGAGATCAATCTGTTGGGCCTGAGCGATGCGGTCTTCGCCACCGTGGTCGTCGATCGCGCCAAAGGGGCGGTGGTGGTTGACGTGACCAGCACCACGCCGCACGCCTACTTCCCCGGTGAAACCTATGCCCGGGTGACGTTGCGCGATCGGCAGGGTGCGGTGCGCTTCAGCAAAGAGATTCAGGGCACTCAGGCTACGTTGAGTCATGACGAGCTGCCGTTTGCCGAGGGTGATGACATCGAGATTTACCATGTGGAGCCGAGCCGGGTGCGTTTGAATCCGGCGGCGGCCGGCGTCATCGATAACAAAAACAAAACCAACGTGCTGCGTATCGAAACCAGCGGGCTGAAAAACCCGGCGTTGCCCGGCGATCCCGAGCAGGCGCTGCTGGCGCGCCTGGAACAGGCGGCGCAGCGTTTGCGTCGCCTGTTGCCGGCTTACTATGCGCCATCGTCGTCGTTCAAGGACGATATTTATCTGGCGATCGGCGCCTTTGCCGAGCCGCAGCGCGAGTCACTGTTGGCGACCTATCGGGATTGCCTGCCGGCCGACAATACGCCGCCGGGCGCTAACGTCGGCAATGCGTTTACCGTGGCGTGCAAAGGGATTGGCGATCGCCAGTTTCTGACCTGCGCCGTCGATCTGGTGAAGAAAACCGTGACCGTGACGCTGGCGGCGGGGATTGCTCACCACTACTTTACCGACAGCTACGCCTTCCTCAGCGTGACGGATGCGGACGGCAACGTCTTGCTCAGTTACGACGTCATCGGCAGCCAGAATCAATCGGCCAAAACCTGGGTGTTGCCGTTGTCAGGCTACGGCGGTGAAGTGATCCATCTGCGGCATGAAGAGCCGGACAACCGCCTGGCGATCGTCAACGAGATGCAGCATGTGCGGCTGGCGGAGAAGGGCAAGCAACAGACCTACTGCATTACGCCGGTCGGTTTGAAACGCATCAAGGATTGATCCCCATCGGCCTCCCGGGGCGGCAAGTATCGCCGCCCCGATTTTCCTCTGCATCATCCCCTTATTGCACTCTTTTTGTTCTCCCGCTGCGCGCCGCTGGTGCAGGCCGTTCACCTTCGTCGTCATAAGTTTTAATTATAATTTATTGAAATCATGAGATTAAAAATTGGCACGCCGGTTGCTCTGTTGAATCCCATCTTGTGTACCAGATGGAATTCAGTCGATGAGCGAATCTGTTGTAGCGTGCGGTTTTACCCTCAGTGAATGGCAACACCATTACCAAACCCGCCCGGCGGGCGAGCGCCTTGCCTGCGTCAGTGCGACGATCGAAACGTTGGTCGCCGGGCTGAGCCCAGACGATAACGCCTGGCTGTATCTCGCCACGCCGGCGCAGCGCGAGCAGCAGTATCGGCAGCTGGCGCAAAGGCTGGAAGCAGTCGCCGGCGATCTCACCCGCCTGCCGCTGTTCGGCGTGCCCTTCGCCATCAAAGACAATATCGACGTCGGCGGCTGGCCGACCAGCGCCGCCTGCCCGGCGTTCACCTATCAGGCCGCGGCGGACGCCACCGTGGTCGCCCACCTGCGCGCCGCCGGGGCGATCGCCCTCGGTAAAACCAACCTCGACCAGTTCGCTACCGGGTTGGTGGGCACTCGCTCACCGTATGGCGCGGTGGTCAACAGCTTCGACAGCCGCTACGTCAGCGGCGGTTCCAGCTCCGGCTCCGCCTCGGTGGTGGCGCGCGGCCTGGTGCCGTTCGCGCTGGGCACCGACACCGCCGGTTCGGGGCGCGTGCCCGCCGGGTTCAACAACATCGTCGGGCTGAAGCCGACCAAAGGGCGGTTGTCCAACCGCGGCGTGGTGCCGGCCTGCCGGTTGAACGATACGGTGTCGGTCTTCGCGCTGACCGTGGCCGATGCGGCGCAGGTGGCGGAGTTGGCGAGCGGCTTTGACGAAGCAGATCCGTATTCCCGCCCCGATCCGCATACCGCGCCGGCGGATATCTCCGCCGCGCCGCGTTTCGCCGTTCCCGCCCAGCTGGAGTTTTTCGGCGACGTTCAGGCCGAACGGGCGTTTCACCGTGCGCTGGCGCAGCTGCAGGCGGGCGGCGCCACGCTGGAACCCCTCGATTTCGCGCCGTTTCGCACTCTGGCGGAACAGCTGTATTACGGCCCCTGGGTGGCGGAGCGCACGGTAGCCATTGAGCAGGTGCTGGAAGCGAGCCCGCAGGCCATCGATCCGGTGGTGCGCGGCATCGTCGGCAACGGCCTCGGCTACAGCGCCTGCGACGCCTATAAGGCGGAATACCTGCGTGCCGAGCTGGCGCGGCAAATCGCCCAGCGGCTGGCGCCGTTCGACGCGCTGGTGGTGCCGACCGCGCCCACTATCCGCACCCTGGCGGAGATGGCGCAGGAGCCGGTGCTGTTCAACTCGCAATTCGGCACTTACACCAATTTCACCAACCTGGCCGATCTGAGCGCGCTGGCGCTGCCGGGGCCGCTGCGCGAAGACGGTCTACCGGCGGGCATCACCCTGATTGCGCCCGCCTGGCATGACCGGGCGTTGGCGGCGTTTGGCCTGCGCTGGCAACGGCAAAGCGCCTTGCCGCTCGGCGCTATCGGCCGGGCATTGCCGCCGCAGCCTGTGCCTGCGCCGTCCACAGGGCACGTGAGTCTGGCGGTAGTGGGCGCTCACCTTAGCGGCATGCCGCTCAACGTCCAGCTGACACAGCGCGACGCGGTGCAGGTGGAGCAAACCGCTACCGCCCCCTGCTATCGCCTGTATGCGCTGGCCGATACCGAGCCGCCGAAGCCGGGGCTGGCGCGCGCGGCGCAGGGGGCGGCGATCCGCGTTGAGCTGTGGGACATCCCGCTGGCCCGTTTCGGCGAGTTTGTGGCGGAAATCCCGGCGCCATTGGGCATCGGCACGCTGCTGCTGGCGGACGGCCGGCGGGTGAAGGGGTTTATCTGCGAAGCCTGGGCGCTGGAAGACGCGACGGATATCACTGAGTTTGGCGGCTGGCGCGACTATCTCGCCAGCGTTAAGGGGGCATGAACATGTTTACTACCGTACTGATCGCTAACCGCGGCGAAATCGCCTGCCGCGCCATTCGCACCCTGAAACGCCTGGGCGTAACCAGCGTGGCGGTCTATTCCGACGCCGACCGCAATGCGCCGCACGTCGCCGAGGCCGACAGGGCGGTGGCGCTTGGCTGCGACAAGGCCGCCGACAGCTACCTGCGCATCGACAAGATCCTCGCGGCGGCAGCGGCCACCGGCGCGCAGGCGATCTACCCCGGCTACGGCTTTTTGTCCGAGAGCGCCGAGTTTGCCGATGCCTGCGAAGCGGCGGGCATCGCCTTTATCGGCCCGACGGCGGCGCAGATCCGCGAGTTCGGCCTCAAGCACCGGGCGCGCGAGCTGGCGGCGTTGGCCGGGGTGCCGATGACGCCGGGCACCGGCTTGCTGGAGAGCGTTGAGCAGGCGGTCTCGGCCGCCGCGCGCATCGGCTACCCGGTGATGCTGAAAAGCACCGCCGGCGGCGGCGGCATCGGCCTGACGCGCTGTGACGACGAGGCGGCGCTGCGCGACGCGTACGACAGCGTCAAACGGCTGGGAGAGCAATTCTTCCGCGACGCCGGCGCCTTTATCGAACGCTTTGTCGATCGGGCGCGCCACGTCGAGGTGCAGATTTTCGGCGATGGCCAGGGGCGGGTGGCGGCGCTCGGCGAGCGCGACTGTTCGCTGCAGCGGCGCAACCAAAAGGTGGTGGAGGAAACGCCGGCGCCGCACCTGCCGGCGGCGACTCGCCAGGCGCTGCATCGGGCGGCGGTGGCGCTGGGCGAGTCGGTGAATTACCGCAGCGCCGGCACCGTAGAGTTTATCTATGACGCCGCGCGCGACGAGTTTTATTTCCTGGAAGTGAACACCCGCTTACAGGTCGAGCACCCGGTTACAGAAATGGTCACCGGCCTGGATCTGATCGCATGCATGCTGCAGGTGGCGGCGGGCGACGCGCTGGATTGGGCGGCGTTGCAGCGCGCGCCGCAGGGCGCGGCGATCGAAGTGCGCCTCTACGCCGAAGATCCGCTGAAAAACTTCCAGCCTAGCCCCGGCGTGCTGACCGAGGTGCATTTCCCTGACGACGTGCGCCTCGACGGTTGGGTGGCGACCGGCAGCGAAGTGTCGGCGTTTTACGACCCGATGATCGCCAAGCTGATCGTGCACGGCGCCGATCGGGCGCAGGCGCTGGAAAAATTGCGCGTGGCGCTGGCGGCGACCCGTTTGCACGGCATCGCCACCAACCTCGACTATCTGCGGCAGGTGATCGCCACGCCGCAATTTCAGTGCGGCGACGTCTGGACGCGCCTGCTGGACGATGTGCGTTTCCAGCCGCACTGCCTCGAAGTGCTGCAACCCGGCACCTACAGCAGCGTGCAGGATTATCCCGGCCGCCTCGGCTATTGGGACATCGGCGTGCCGCCGTCCGGCCCGATGGACGACTTCGCGTTTCGGCTGGCCAACCGCATCGTCGGCAACCACCCGGCGGCCGCCGGGTTGGAGTTTACCCTGCAGGGGCCGACGCTGCGCTTTCACTGCGACGCCACCCTCGCGCTGACGGGCGCGAGCTGCCCGGCCGCTCTGGACGGTGAAGCGGTTGCGTATTGGCGGCCGATCGCGGTGCGGGCCGGGCAGGTATTGACGCTGGGGCGCGCCACGCAAGGCTGCCGCACCTATCTGGCGGTACGTAACGGCTTTGACGTGCCGGTGTATCTCGGCAGCCGCTCCACCTTCGCGCTGGGCCAGTTCGGCGGCCACGCCGGGCGCACCTTGCGCGTGGCGGACATGTTGGCGATCGCCCAACCGGCGCTGGCGGCCAGCACTACGCCGGCGCCGATCGCCGCGCCGCAGGCGATGGACGACAGCCTGATCCCGCACTACGGCGACCAGTGGCACATCGGCGTGCTGTACGGGCCGCACGGCGCGCCGGACTTTTTCACCGCTGAATCGATAGAGGCCTTTTTTGCCACCGACTGGCAGGTGCATTACAACTCCAACCGCCTCGGGGTGCGCCTGGCGGGGCCAAAGCCCGAGTGGGCGCGGGAGGACGGCGGCGAGGCCGGTTTGCATCCTTCCAACGTGCACGATTGCGAGTACGCCATCGGCGCCATCAACTTCACCGGCGACTTCCCGGTGATCCTGACCCGCGACGGGCCCAGCCTTGGCGGCTTCGTCTGCCCGGTGACCATCGCCAAGGCCGAGCTGTGGAAAGTGGGGCAGGTGAAGCCGGGCGACCGCATCCGTTTCCATCCGATCGGCTTCCGGCAGGCGCAGTCGCTGGAGCAGGCGCAGCTCGGCAGCATCGAAGCGCTGGCGGCGGTGAAGGCCATCACCCTGCCGCCGCCGGATCTGGCCCCGGCGGAGACCGTTTCCGCCGCGGTGCTGGCGGCGCTGCCGGCGGCGGACGGGCGCCCGGCGGTGGCGTATCGCCAGGCGGGGGACGGCTACATCCTGATGGAGTACGGCGACAACGTGCTCGATCTGGCGCTGCGGCTGCGCATTCATCTGCTGATGCAGTCGCTGCGGGAGGAGGTGATACCGGGCGTGGCGGAGCTGGCGCCGGGCGTGCGTTCACTGCAGATCCGCTACGACAGCCGGCAGATTAGCCAGGCCGACTTGCTGCAGCGCCTGCTGGCGCGTGAACGGGCGCTGGGGGACGTCAGCCGCCTGAAGGTGCCGACGCGCACCGTGTGGCTGCCGATGGCGTTCGAAGATTCGGCCACGCTGGGGGCGGTGGATCGCTATCAACAGACGGTGCGCGCCTCGGCGCCCTGGCTGCCGAACAACGTCGATTTCATTCAGCGCATCAATGGCCTGAGCCGACGCGAGCAGGTGCGCGACATTCTGTTCGACGCCAGCTACCTGATCCTCGGGCTGGGCGACGTCTACCTCGGCGCGCCCTGCGCGGTGCCGCTCGATCCGCGCCATCGCCTGCTGAGCTCCAAATATAACCCGGCGCGCACCCACACCGCCGAAGGGACGGTCGGCATCGGCGGCATGTACATGTGCATCTACGGCATGGACTCGCCGGGCGGTTACCAGCTGGTGGGGCGCACGCTGCCGATCTGGAACAAGTTTCTCAAAAACCCGCAGTTCACCGCCGGTGAACCCTGGCTGCTGCGCTTCTTCGATCAGGTGCGCTTCTATCCGGTCAGCGAGCAAGAGTTGGACGAGCAGCGCGAAGCGTTCCGTGAAGGGCGCATGCAGGTGCGCATCGAAGAGAGCGAGTTCGACTTCGCCGCCTACACCCGTTTCCTGGCCGACAACGCCGGGGCGATCGCCGACTTCCAGCATCGCCAGCAGCAGGCGTTCAGCGCCGAAGTGGCGCGCTGGCGCAGCGATGACGACGAGGCCGAGGCGCAGCTGTTGCCGCCGGAGGAAGAAGACGCCATCGACGGCGATTTGGTCAGCGCCGATCTGAACGGCAGCGTGTGGAAGATCCTGGTGGAACCGGGGCAGGCGGTGGCGGCCGGGCAGCCGCTGATCGTGGTCGAGGCGATGAAAATGGAGCTGGCGGTCACCGCGCCGCGCGCCGGGGTCGTTAAACGCATCAGCTGCCGGCAGGGGCGGCCGGTCGGGCCGGGCGACGCCCTGCTGTGGCTGGAAAAAGCGGTCTGAACGGAGGGGCTATGATGCAAATCACCAACGGAGAGCACAAGGCGCGTCCGGAAGGGCTGGCGGAGCGCATTTATCTGCAGCTCAAGGCCGACATCTTCGAGTTTCGCCTGCTGCCGGGCGATCGCTTCAGCGAAAGCGACGTGGCGCAGCGCATGGCGGCCAGCCGCACGCCGGTGCGTCAGGCGCTGTTTCGGCTGGAGCGCGAAGGCTATGTCGAGGTGCTGTTTCGCAGCGGCTGGCAGGTGCGGCCGTTCGACTTCGCCTACTTCGAAGAGCTGTATGACCTGCGCATCGTGCTGGAACAAGAGGCGGTGAAACGGCTGTGCGAACGCCCGGCCGGGGAAACGCCGGACGCGCTGGCGGCGCTGAGCCGTTTTTGGACCGAAGCGCCGCGCCTGGCGGACGGCAAGGCGGTGTCGCAGCACGATGAGCAGTTTCATCAGGCGTTGGTGGCCGCGGCGGGCAACGGTGAAATGGCGCGCATCCACCGCGAGCTGACCGAAAAGATCCGCATCATTCGCCGGCTGGATTTCACCCAGCAGGCGCGGGTGGACGCCACCTACCGCGAGCACGCCGCCATTTTGCAGGCGATCCTGCAGCGGCAAAGTGAGGAGGCGCAAACGCTGCTCGGCGAGCACATCGCCGTCAGCAAGGCAGAAGTGCGAAAAATAACGCTGCACATGTTGCACCAGGCGCGGGCTCAGCAGCCTGCGCGCTCGGCGTAACGATTTTGATTTCACACACATCAGGAGTTTGAACTATGCAACGTCGTCGTTTTATCAAAGCTTTTGCGCTGTCCGCCGCCGCTGTCGGCATGGGCCTGGCCTGGAGCGCGCAGGCCGCCGACACCATCAAGGTCGGTATTCTGAGTTCGCTCTCTGGCACCATGGCGATTTCCGAGACGCCGCTCAAGGATGTGGCGCTGATGACCATCGACGAGATCAACGCCAAAGGTGGGGTGCTCGGCAAAAAGCTGGAGCCGGTGGTGGTAGATCCGGCCTCCAACTGGCCGCTGTTCGCCGAAAAGGCGCGCCAGCTGCTGAGCCAGGACAAGGTGGCGGCGGTGTTCGGCTGCTGGACTTCGGTGTCGCGCAAGTCGGTGCTGCCGGTGTTTGAGGAGCTGAACGGACTGTTGTTCTATCCGGTGCAATACGAAGGCGAAGAGATGTCGCCGAACGTGTTCTACACCGGCGCGGCGCCGAACCAGCAGGCGATCCCGGCAGTGGAATACCTGCTGAGCGAGGACGGCGGCGGCGCCAAGCGCTTCTTCCTGTTGGGCACCGATTACGTCTATCCGCGCACCACCAACAAGATCCTGCGTGCCTTCCTGCACAGTAAAGGCGTGCAGGACAAGGATATCGAAGAGGTCTATACGCCGTTCGGCTACAGCGATTACCAGACCATCGTCGCCAACATCAAGAAGTTCGCCGCCGGCGGCAATACCGCGGTGATCTCCACCATCAACGGCGATTCCAACGTGCCGTTCTACAAAGAACTCGCCAACCAGGGCGTCAAGGCCACGGACGTGCCGGTGATCGCCTTCTCGGTCGGCGAGGAGGAGCTGCGCGGCATCGACACCAAACCGCTGGTGGGCAACCTGGCGGCCTGGAACTACTTCGAATCGCTGGATAACCCGACCAACAAACAGTTTGTCAGCCAGTGGAAAGCCTACGCCAAGGCGCACAATCTGCCGAATTACGCCACTGCGGTGACCAACGATCCGATGGAGGCCACCTACGTCGGCCTCCACATGTGGGCGCAGGCGGTGGAAAAGGCCGGCACCACCGACGTCGATAAGGTGCGCGCGGCGATGGCTGGGCAAACCTTCGCCGCGCCGTCGGGCTTCACGCTGACCATGGACAAGACCAATCACCACCTGCACAAGCCGGTGATGATCGGCGAGATCGAGGGCAACGGCCAGTTCAACGTGGTGTGGCAGACCGAGGCGCCGGTGCGCGCGCAGCCGTGGAGTCCGTATATTGCCGGCAACGACAAAAAACCGGATTACCCGGTGAAAGGCGGCAAGTAACGTCACTCAGCGCCGGCGCGGCTCGACGCGCGCCGGCCCAACAGAAGAGGCAGCTGATGCAATCTCCGTTTTTATCCTCTCTGCGCGCCGGGCTGTGGCTGTTGTGCGCCTGGCCCCTGCTGGCGCAGGCCGGGCCGGCCGATGAGTTCGCGGCGGCCACTCGCGCGCAGCAGGCTAAACTGCTGCAGGCGTGGGCGGCCGAGCCGGACGCCGCGCGCCTGCCGTTGCTGCAGGGGCTGCAGCAGGAAACCGTGGCGATCGACGGGGCGAAACGCGCCTTTATCCGCCAGGGCGACCGCTATCTGCCGCTTGAAGGTGAGGCGGCCCCGGTTGGCGAGCCGAAGAAGGTGTGGCTGAACAACCGGCTACGCATTCTGATCGCCAACGCATTGTCGGCGCAGCGGTTGGTCAGCGCGGACGCGGCGGTGCGGCTGCAGGCGGCGACCGCGCTGCAGCGCGAGGCGCAGGGCGAGCAGTTGCCGCTGTTGACCCGGCGGCTGGCGCAGGAGAAAGACCCGCAGGTACGCGACGCGCTGAGCATTGCGCTGGCGAACCTGCAATTGGCCGACGCCAGCCCGCAGGTGCGTTTCAATGCGGTGCGGCTGCTGGGGGAATCGGGCGAGCCGGAAACCCGCGCGCGGCTGCAAGCCTTGACCGACGCGGCCAATGAGCCGGACGCCGCGGTGCGCGCCGAGGCGCAGCGCAGCCTGCAGCGCGTGCAGCACCGCCTGATGATCGGCGATCTGCTCGGCCAGGCGTTCAGCGGCCTGTCGCTCGGCTCGATCCTGCTGTTGGCGGCGCTTGGTCTGGCGATCACCTACGGCCTGCTCGGCGTCATCAATATGGCGCACGGCGAAATGCTGATGCTCGGCGCCTATTCCGCCTATCTGGTGCAGGGGTTGTTTCAGCAATTTGCGCCGCAGTGGCTGGCGCTCTACCCGCTGGCGGCGCTGCCGGTGGCGTTCGCCATCACCGCCGGGATCGGCATGCTGCTGGAGCGCACGGTGATCCGCCACCTGTACGGCCGGCCGCTGGAAACCCTGCTGGCCACCTGGGGCATCAGCCTGGTGCTGATCCAACTGGTGCGGGTGCTGTTCGGCGCGCAGAACGTCGAGGTCGCCAACCCGGCGTGGCTGTCGGGCGGCGTGCAGCTGTTGCCGAACCTGGTGTTGCCGTGGAACCGTATCGCGGTGATCGCGTTCGTGCTGCTGGTGCTGGCGTTGACCTGGCTGCTGCTGAACAAAACCCGGCTCGGCATGAACGTGCGCGCGGTGACGCAAAACCGCGCGATGGCGGCCTGCTGCGGCGTGCCCACCGGGCGGGTGGACATGCTGGCCTTCGGGTTGGGATCCGGCATCGCCGGGCTTGGCGGGGTGGCGCTGTCGCAGTTGGGCAACGTCGGGCCGGAGCTGGGGCAAGGTTACATTATCGACTCGTTCCTGGTGGTGGTGCTCGGCGGCGTCGGCCAGCTGGCGGGGACGGTGGCGGCGGCCTTCGGCCTCGGCATCGTCAACAAGATCCTCGAGCCGCAGATCGGCGCCGTGTTGGGCAAGATCCTGATCCTGGTGCTGATCGTTCTGTTTATTCAAAAGCGTCCGCAGGGGCTGTTCGCCCTTAAGGGCAGGGTGATTGACTGATGAGCCAACCATTGACCGTAACCGGCGTGCAGAAAGCGCCCCGGCTGGCGTTGAGCATCGGCGGGCTGGCGTTGCTGGCGCTGCTGGTCATGCCGTTCATGACGTTGTTGCCGGCGGATCATCCGCTGGCGGTGTCCACCTATACCCTGACGCTGGCGGGCAAGATCCTGTGCTACGCGGTGGTGGCGGTGGCGCTCGATCTGGTGTGGGGCTATGCCGGGCTGCTGTCGCTCGGCCACGGGCTGTTCTTCGCGCTCGGCGGCTACGCCATGGGCATGTACCTGATGCGGCAGGCGGCGGGCGACGGGCTGCCGGCGTTTATGGCGTTCCTCTCCTGGAACGAGCTGCCGTGGTTCTGGAGCGGCACCCAGCATTTCGCCTGGGCGCTGTGCCTGATCGTGCTGGTGCCGGGCCTGTTGGCTTTCCTGTTCGGCTACTTCGCCTTTCGCTCGAAAATCAAAGGGGTGTACTTCTCGATCATGACCCAGGCGCTGACCTATGCCGGCATGCTGCTGTTCTTTCGCAACGAGACCGGTTTCGGCGGCAATAACGGCTTTACCGGTTTCACCACGCTGCTCGGCTTTCCCATCACCGCCGCCGGCACGCGGGTGGCGCTGTTCCTGGCGACGGTGCTGCTGCTGGCCGCCAGCCTGGCCATCGGCTTTGCGCTGGCGCGCAGCAAGTTCGGCCGGGTGCTGACCGCGGTGCGCGATGCGGAAAACCGCCTGACCTTCTGCGGCTACGATCCGAAGGGCTTCAAGCTGTTCGTCTGGACGCTGTCGGCGGTGCTGTGCGGGCTGGCCGGCGCGCTCTATGTGCCGCAGGTCGGCATCATCAACCCCGGCGAAATGTCGCCGACCAACTCGATCGAGGCCGCCATTTGGGTCGCCCTCGGCGGGCGCGGCACCCTGGTGGGGTCGCTGCTCGGCGCCGGCATCGTCAACGGCGCCAAGAGCTGGTTCACCATGGCCATTCCTGAATACTGGCAGTTTTTCCTCGGCCTGATGTTTATCGTCGTCACGCTGTTTCTCCCGAAAGGAGTGATTGGCCTGCTGCGGCGGAGGAAAAGCTCATGAAGGCGATGCAAGTGACCGACGAACTGTTTACCCATCCGCTGCCGGCGGACAAATACCGGCAGCAAACCGATCCGGTGCTGCAGCTCGACAACGTCAACGTCAGCTTCGACGGTTTTCGCGCGCTGACCGATCTGTCGCTGCGCATTGGCGTCGGCGAACTGCGCTGCGTGATCGGCCCCAACGGCGCCGGCAAGACCACGCTGATGGATGTGATCACCGGCAAAACCCGGCCGGACAGCGGCAGGGTGTTTTACGATCAGACCGTCGATCTGACCCGGCTGGCGCCGATGCAGATCGCCCACGCCGGCATCGGCCGCAAGTTTCAAAAACCGACGGTGTTCGAGGCGCTGACGGTGTTCGAAAATCTGGAGATCGCCCAGAAAACCCGTAAGTCGGTGTGGGCCTGCCTGCGCGCCCGCCTAAGCAGCGAGCAGCGCGACCGCATCGACGAGATGCTGAAGACCCTGCGGCTGGGGCATGAGCGCCACCGGCCCGCCGGGCTGCTGTCCCACGGGCAGAAACAGTTTCTCGAGATCGGCATGCTGCTGGTGCAGGAGCCGCACCTGCTGCTGCTCGACGAGCCGGCGGCCGGCATGACCGACGCCGAAACCGACTACACCGCCGAACTGTTCCGCGAGCTGGCGGGCAAGCATTCGCTGATGGTGGTGGAGCACGACATGGGGTTTGTGGAAACCATTGCCGATCGCGTGACGGTGCTGCATCAGGGGCAGGTGCTGGCGGAAGGATCGCTGGCGCAGGTGCAGGCCGATGAACGGGTGATTGAGGTATATCTGGGGCGCTGAGGAGGCGTAATCATGCTGCAGGTAGAGGAATTGAATCAGTATTACGGCGGCAGCCACATTCTGCGCGGCCTGTCGTTCGAGGCGCGTATCGGCGAGGTGACCTGCCTGCTGGGGCGCAATGGCGTGGGCAAGACCACGCTGCTGAAATGCCTGATGGGGCTGATCCCGGCGCGCAGCGGCAGCGTCCGTTGGCGGGGCGAAACCATCACCGGTAAAAAGCCGCATCAGCGGGTGCAGGCGGGCATCGCCTATGTGCCGCAGGGGCGGGAGATTTTCCCGCGCCTGACGGTGGAGGAAAATCTGCTGATGGGGCTGGCGCGTTTTTCCGGCGCTGACGCGCGCGCGGTGCCGGATCCGATCTATGAACTGTTTCCGGTGCTGCGGCAGATGAAGGAGCGGCGCGGCGGCGATCTCTCCGGCGGGCAGCAACAGCAGCTGGCGATTGGCCGGGCGCTGGCCTGCCGGCCGCAGCTGTTGATCCTCGACGAACCGACGGAAGGGATCCAACCTTCGGTGATCAAGGAGATCGGCGCGGTGATCAAACAGCTGGCGGCGCGGGGCGATATGGCGATCCTGCTGGTGGAGCAGTTCTATGACTTCGCCGCTGACCTGGCGGATAGCTATCTGGTGATGTCGCGCGGCAGCATCGTGCAGCGCGGCGCCGGCAGCGCTATGGAACAGGACGGCGTCCGCGCGCTGGTGGCGATTTAACGTTGGGTCAGCTGAAAAAGGATTGGCTGAGCGGATCGCGGGAATGATGCAGCACTCTGATGATATTCACCTCCCGCCTGTGCTGTCGAAAATAAATCAGGTGGTTGGCGACGGGCAATACCCATAGGCCGGGGCCGATTGCATCGATGTTTCTGCCGAGTTGGTGGTGGCTAAGGTTATCGAAAGCCTGATGCAGGCGGCGCAGATAATCTTCGGCCACCTGCAAGCCAAAGTGCGCCAACCCGTAAAAATAGATCTCTTCCATATCGTCCAACGCTTTTGGACGAACGGTTACTCTCCTGCGCATCCTTTTGCTTTGCTCCGTATTCTTTCCATGAACACATCACGATCCCATTCGACGGCTTCGCCGCTGTTCTCTCCTTCGGCGATCAAGCGCCTAAGCTCTTCCAGTTTTGAGGCGGCGGTACGTTCGCGCAAAGTGCGCACGGATTCGCGGATGACTTCGCTGGGCGTTCGGTAATCGCCGCTGGCCACCAGGTCTTCGACGAAGCTACGCAGTTCGTCACCCAGATCTACCGTTAGTGTTCTGCCCATTGTTCCTCCTCACTTTCGGCTATGCTGCGTCATTGTAAGATTAGTTCTTACATTGTGCACGTCAAACTATCAGGATCTCAATAGCGGTCCCGTCATGAGGACGGGAGCCACCCGTTTATTCATTAAGGATAACCATGAACGAAATCACTGTGTCACGCCTCGGTTGCATCGTCCTGTCTCTGTTTCCGGCTCTGTGGGGGCTGTTCAGCCTGTTGAACAATACGGCGGATTTCGCCGGCACCGCGCGCAATGCGGTGGGGCCGCTGCTTGCCATGCAGGATACTTATCAAACGCCGGGGCTGATGTGGCGCGCGATCCGCGCCGACTGGGCCTGCATGTTGGGGTTGGCGGTCATCACCACGCTGGAAACGCTGGCCGGCCTATTCGCGGCCGCGGGCGTGGTGCTGATGATCGGGCGATTGAAAGGCCCTTACGCCGCCTTCGCCAAGGGCAAAGCCTGGGCGATGCTGGGGGCGCTTTGCGCAATTGCGGTGTGGGGCGTCGGTTTTATGGTGGTCGCCGGCGACTGGTTTATGGCCTGGCAGGCCAAGAAGGATCCGCTGGCGGTGCAGCTGGGGGCGCTGATCTACCTGGCGCCCAATGCGTTTGCCTTGCTGTTCCTGATGCTGCAGCGGGAGCCGCGCTAACGACGGCGGAGCGGGGCGCGGTTACAGCGCCTTGCTCATATACCAGATGCCTATCGAGCCCTGGGCGCTGGTGTAGCAGGTCTCGCCACAAATGCTCAATCCCTGGCGCTGATAAAAGCGTTGGGCGCCGGTGTTGCGTTGCAGCACTTCCAGCCACAGCGTTTTTTGCCGGCGCTCGATAGCCCGTTGCTGCACCTGTTCGTACAGGCGCTGGCCATAGCCATTGCCGGCATGGCCCGGCAGGAAATAGATTTTCTGCAGCTCTGCGCCGCGGGTTTGCGTTGGCGCCAGCAGGCTGTCGACGTTGAGCCGCGCATAGCCGACGAGGGCGTCATTCTCATAGGCCAACAGCCAGCACACGTCGGGATCGCGCAGCGTCCGTTCCAGTGCGGAGACGGAAAAATCCTCCGCCAGAAAGGCCTCCAGCTCGTGCGGGTAGCGCCACAGCTCACCGAAGTGGGCGCGATAGGTGCGGATGCCGATATCGCGCACCAGGGTTAAATCTTCCAGCAATGCCTGACGAACGGTGAACATCAGTGCTCCTTTGAGTAAGAAAAATTACAGCCGCTGTTCCAGATGCCGGTGGGGCACCATCGCCTGATGCAAAATGGCGAGAACGGTGATGCCGGCAGGGCGGCTGCGGTAGTAGATCCTATGGCTGGCGTAAGGAAAACTGCGTATCTCTTCGCCCAGATCGTGGAAGTGAGCTTTACCCGCTTCCGGCATATCTGCCAAATGATGCATCACCTCTCTCAACTGCTCAAGATAGCGGCGAGATTGCGCTTGGCCCCAGTGCTCGATGGTGAAATGACGAATAGCCAGCAGATCTTGTTGGGCCTGCGGGGTGAGGCGAAACGCGGGCATCTCAGTCTGTTTCATCGGTGAGCAGACGGTTGAAGAAGGCATCGCCGTCTACCGCCTTACCGGCGTCTTCCTCGGCGGTAGACTGCGCGATTTTTTGCTGCAGTGCGCTTAATTTGAGATCTTCCAGCGCCTGGTAATCTTCTACAGACATGACGACGGCGACCGGTTTGCCGTTGCGATTGATTTGCACCGGTTCACGCTGCGCCTTGAGCAGCAAATCGCCGAATTGGGTTTTGGCCTCGTTCGCGGTGAGTGCGTACATTTAATCGCTCCAGTTAATTAAATCGTTCGATTTAACCATTATACGGCGCGATGAAAAAATCACCAATGCTATTCCGGCGGGCAGGTTTCGTTGGACAGATGTCGCGGCGTTTCACGACGAAAACCCAGGCCGATGATGCGGCCGAACAGGCGCGGCAGCCAGCGGCTGTTGCCGACGCGGGCGATCAGGCGCGAACCGCCCGCCGCGCGGCGTTCGCCCGGCTTGCGCTGGCTCATTTTTATCTGCAAAAACTGGATGGCCCGGGTGGGGAATTCGCGCCGGCGCTGCACGCTCAGCAGATGCTTCAGCTGCAGCCGATGCTGGCGCAGCGGCGGGATCAGGGCATTGGCGGCGGCCACCGCGTCCTGAATCGCCAGGTTGACGCCCACGCCGCCGATCGGTGACATGGCGTGCGCGGCGTCGCCGATGCATAGCACCCCCGGTTTGGCCCAGCGATCCAGACGATCGATGCGGATGCTCAGCAACTTCACCTGATCCCACTCGACGATCTCCTGCAGGCGATCGTCCTGGAATGGCGCCACCTCGGCGAGGTGCAGCAAAAATTTCTCCAGGCCGCTGCGGCGGATCGCGTCGAAGCTGCCTTTATCGATCGAGTAGCCGCACTGCCAGTAGTCGCCGCGATCGATCATGATGAAGTTTTGCTTCGGCCCGGTATGGCCCATCGACCAGGCCGGATCGCCCGGCTGCTTGCTGAGCTTCATCCACACTACGTCGCGCGGCGCGCCGAAGGATCGGCTGCTGAGCGCCGCCTGTTCGCGCACCACCGAGTTGCGGCCGTCGGTGCCGACCACCAACTGGCTGCGCACGCGGATCGGCCCTTCAGGCGTGTCGGCCAGCACGCCGCACACCTGGCCGCGGTCGTACAGCAACTGGTGAACCTGCGTTGAGGTCAGCAGCCTGAAGTTGGGGAAGGCGGCGGCCTGCTGGGCCAAAAAGTTGAGGAACTCCCACTGCGGCATAAAGGCGATAAATTTGCAGCGCGTCGGCAGGCGGGTGAAATCCGCCAGCTTGATGTCGCGTCCGGCGACTTCGGCGTGCAGAGATTCCGCGCGCTGATGCGGCAGCGTCAGCAGCTCGTCGAGCAGGCCCAGTTGATGCATGACTTCCAGCGTCGATGGGTGAATGGTGTCACCGCGAAAATCGCGCAGGAAGTCGGCGTGCTTCTCCAGCACCGTCACGTCGATCCCCGCCCGCGCCAGCAGATAGCCGAGCATCAGCCCGGCGGGGCCGCCCCCCACGATGCAGCAGGTGGTGGCGTAAGGTGTGATCGGTGATGACGACATGGCGGTTGACCCCGGAGAGCGGCCCGCATCCCGCGAGCCGCAAGTGAATGTTTAATGTTGATAATGATTATCAATATCAAGTTTGGCTGTCAACCCGCGGCGCAGTGTGGTCAAAGGGGGCAGACAGATGGCCGACGCGGAACAGTTGGCGGTTTTGCGGCCGTGCCTGCGGGGGGGCACGCCAGACATCCAGCCGCACTAATCGCCACTCGGCGGGATCGAACGCCACGATGGAGGCCAGCGCGCCAGGTGCCGCCTGCTGTTGCCGCCGCAGCGCAGGCAGATCGCTGTAGGGGGCGATAATCTGCTCCTGACAGGTCGCCCAGGCGGCCTCGGCCAAATGAGGGCGATCGAAATGCGTCAGCCACGGCAGCCAGTGATTGACGCGCGGCCAGCCGAACGCCTGACTGAGGCCCCTGAAACCTTCGCCGATCAGGAAGTCGCTCATGCCGGCGCTGCTGTTCCACAGGTAGAAGGGGGCGTAGAGATTCTCGGCGCTGCCTTCGCTGCGCTGCGCGTACAAATAGGCTTTGACGATCAGCTGCGGGCAGGCGTCGAGCCGGTGGCCGACATCGGCGATACGGCGGCGGACGATCGCCATGTCGTAATCGGCGGGCAGGGTGAAACGGTATTGCATCGCGAGCATAAGGATTCTCCGGAAAGACATTGACCCGGAGAGCGTGACACGCCATCTTTATCAGTAAAATCGGTATTATTTTGATTGATGGTTCAAAAAATCAGGACGGTCAGCATGGGGCGAATAACGTTCGATCTCGAGGATTTGCGCAGCTTCGTCACCGGCGTCGAGCTGGGCAGCTTCGCCAAGGCGGCTGAACGGCTGGGGCGTTCGACGTCGGCGGTCAGCGCCCACCTGAAAAAGCTGGAACAGCAGGTCGGCGCGCCGATCCTGCGCAAGGCTGGGCGCGGCATGGTGATGACCGAGGCGGGGGAAACCCTGCTCGGCTACGCGCGCCGTCTGCTGGAGCTCAATGACGAAGCCGCCGCCGCGGTGCGCGGGTTGGATCTGCAGGGCACGGTGCGGCTGGGGTTGCAGGAGGATTTCGGCGAGACGTTTCTGCCGCAGGTGTTGGGCAGCTTCGCGCGCGCCAATCCGAAGGTGCGCATCGAGGCGCGCATCGCCCGCAATGCCGAGCTGATCGACTGGGTGCTGAAAGGCCAGCTGGACCTGTCGCTGGCGTGGGATGGCGGTTTGAGCACGCCGTTTCATCAGGCGCTGGGGCAGCGGCAGCTGCACTGGATCGCCTCGCCCGGCTTCGCGCTGGCGCCGTGGCGAGAAGGGGATGAGCCCTTGCCGTTGGTGATGTTCGACGCGCCCTGTCTGATGCGCAGCGCGGCGACGCAGGCGCTGGATCGCGCCGGTATTCCCTGGCGCATCGCCTTTACCAGCCGCAGCCTGAATGGCGTTTGGGCGGCGGTGAGCGCCGGGTTGGGCGTCACGGTGCGCACGGCGGCGGGCTTACCGCCCGGCCTGTCACCGCTGGCCCCCGATCTGCTGCCCGCTCTTGGCCAACTCGGCGTGGTGCTGCACCGCGCCGAGGATCAGCCTTCGGCCGCCGTGCAGCGGCTGGCGCAGATCGTGGTCGAGCGGATCGAAACCTAATCTTGGGCGATTGGCTGCTTGCCGCTCAGCTGGCCCCATTCGCTCCAGGCACCGTCATACAGCTTGACCTGCGGCGCGCCGAGCGACAACAAGCCAAACGCCAGCACCGCCGCCGTCACGCCGGAGCCGCAGCTGGTGATGATCGGGCCGTTGATGTCCACCCCCTTGTCGCTGAAGGTTTGGCGCAGTGCCTCCAGCGATTTGAAACGGCCGTTCTCCAGCAGCTCGCCGTACGGAATGTTGATGCTGCCCGGAATGTGGCCGCGGTGCAGGCCGGGACGCGGCTCCGGCGCTTCGGCATGGAAACGCGGCGCGGCGCGCGCGTCGAGAATTTGCACCGGCGTGCCTAGCGCCTGTTCCACTTGCCGCATATCCACCACCGCGTCGGCGTTGAACCGGGCGTTGAACGTCTGCGGGGCAGGCTGCGCCGGGCCGGTTGCCAGCGCTTGCCCCAGCGCGGTCCAGCCGTTCAGCCCTTCGTCCAGTACGTAAACATGCTCGGCGCCGAAATTGCGGAAGGTCCACCAGCCGCGCGGTGCGGAGAACTGGTTGCCCTCGTCGTAAATCACCAGGGTATCGCGCTCGCTGATGCCCAGTTTGCCCACCGCCGCGCCAAACTCCGCCGCCGTCGGCAGCATGTGCGGCAGCGCGGTGTTTTTGTCCGCCACGTCGTCGATATCAAAATAGACCGCGCCGGGGATATGGCCGCGTTCGAACTCGGCAAGCATGTCCTTTTTCGGCGTTAGCCCCACCGGCGACATCCGAACGTCGATCACCACCAGATTTTCATCGTTGATATGTTGCGCAAGCCATTGGGGAGTCACCAGAAACGGAGAGTTCATCGTTATTGTTCGCCTGTTGTGAAAACGGATTTTCACTATACACCAGGCCGCGCGGGGATGAAGTATGATGTTCGGTCAAAGGCGATGGGCCGGGAGCGGAGAAATCATGACGGACGAGGCGTTTGGCGGGGCCAAGATCGCGCTGCTGTGCGACGATCGCTTGCTGGTTTACCAACGGGACGACAAGCCGGGCATTCCATGGCCCGGTCAATGGGATCTGCCTGGCGGCGGGCGGGAAAACGGCGAAACGCCGCTGCAGTGCGTGCAGCGGGAAACGCAGGAAGAGTTCGGCGTGACGATCGCGGAATGTCAGGTTGTCTGGCGGCGGCGCTACGATGGCGTTCTGCCCGGCTCCCCGCCGACCTGGTTTATGGCCGGCGAGATCGCCCCGGCGCAGATCGCCGCCATTCGCTTTGGCGACGAAGGCCAGCGCTGGCGGATGATGCCGGTGGCGCAGTTTATTGAGCATCCGCAGGGCATCGAGCATCTGCGCCGCCGGGTGGCGGCGTATTGGCGGCGGCGCGGTTGATGACGGTATTTCAGCGCGTCGCCAGTTGATTGATCTGCGGCGGCTCCAGGATGCGCAAGGCGGTTTCCCGGCGCGCCACCGCCAGCATCGCCAGCCCGATTCGTTCGGTGCTGCTCACCTGCGAGGGAAACAGCCGCAATGCGCCGAGCCACAGCGGTTTGAACAGCCGATAAATCAGATCGTATGTACGGACTTTGGAGCGAATGCCGTGCAGCGGCACAATGGCGCCGGGGCGGAACATCACCGCGTGGAACGGCAGCGCCAGCAGCGCGTTTTCGGTGGCGCCCTTGACCCTGGCCCACATGCTGCGGCCGCGTTCGCTGCTGTCGGTGCCGACGCCGGAAACGTAGATGAAGACCATCGTCGGGTTCAGCGTCGCCAACGGGCGAGCCGCGGCCAGCGTCAGGTCGTAAGTTACCGAGCGATACTCGGCTTCGCTCAGGCCGGCGGACGAAATCCCCAGACAGAAGAAACAGGCGTCGTAGCCGGCGAGCTGCGGCTCCAGCGCCGACAGGTCACGCAGGTCGGGCAGGGAGAGCTGGCGCAGTTTGGCGTGGCTCTGCGCCAACGGGCGCCGGCCGATGCTGAGCACTTTGCTGACCCGCGGATCGCGCAGGCATTCTCGCAGCGCGCCCTGGCCCACCATGCCGCTGGCGCCGAAGATAATCACTTTCATGCTCTGTCCTCCCGATGGTCGGCTGCACGCTGAGTGCGCCAGCGGCTGGGCGTCAGCGCTTCCCACTGAATAAAGGCGCGGCTGAACGAGTTCAGCTCTTCGAATCCCAGCACAAAGGCGATTTCGCCCGGCTCGAGATCGGTATCCGCCAACAAGCGGCAGGCGGTACGATGGCGAGTTTTGTCCAGCAGCTGCTGGTAGCTGTAGCCGTGCCGTTGCAGACGGCGCTGCAGCGTGCGCGGGCTGAGATAGAGCTCCGCGGCCACGCTGTTGACGCTGGGGCGCTGGCCGCGCATGCTGCGGCCGAGGATCGTCATCACCTGTGTGGGCAAGTCTTGCTCGGCGCGCGCTTCGGCCAACTCGGCCTCCAGCTCCGGCAGCAGCAGCGCCAGCATGTCCTGGTCGTGGGTGATGAGCGGCTGCTGCATCAGCGCACGGTCAAATACCAGCACGTCCAGCGGCGCGTCGAATCGCACCGGGCAGCCGAAGTGGCGCAGCAGCGGTGAGTGGGGATCGCGACGGCGGGTCACCTCAAGCGCCTTGGGCTGCAGCGGTAAACCGGTGCCACGGCGGCACAGGGTGGTGATAGAGGCGAACATGGTGTCTATCAGCAATTCCGGCGTATGGTCCTCGATCATCGTCCAACGCGTATGCAGCCGAACGCTGTCGCCATCTTCCTCCAGCATCAGTTCTTCCGGGCACACCAACCGTTTGTAGCGCGCGACTTTACGCAGGGCCTCGCCCATCGTGGCGGAGTGCAGTGCGGCGACTGACGCGATATCGTAATGCTCCGGCGCGACGTCGCCGCCCAGCCGCAGACCAAAGGCGGGATCGTCGCTCAGTTGGGCGAGGGCGCGCCAGACGGCGAAGAACTGGTGGGTGGTCAACCGCACTTTTACGCGCCGCTCGCTGAGCAGCCCGGCGGGCAAGCCGGCTAACTGACCGACCCGTTCGAGATCGACGCCTTGCGCCGCGAGGCGCACCGCCAACGCGTTGGAAACCGGAATTTGATCGCTGCTCATGGTTGTTGCCTGCCAGTGGTAAGAGAAGGCATTACTCTAAAACAGCCTGTCCGTGCGCCGATAATCCGATCGCGTCAAGATTTAATCCGATTGCGCCAAACTGTCGGTTGGCATCAGCGCCTGGATGGTGGCGCCGACCCGTTGTACCGCCTGTTCGATCTCCGTCGTCAGCGTCGGCGCATAGTTGATGCGCAGACAGTTGCGGTACTTGCCGGCGGCGGAAAAAATGCTGCCGACGGCGATTTGTACGCCTTGCTGCTCGAGATGGCGGTTTAGCCGCAGGGTATCGAACGCCTCGTCCAATTCGATCCACAGCATAAAACCGCCGCGCGGCCGGCTGACGCGGGTGCCGACCGGGAAGTGTTTCAGGATCAGATCGGTCATGCGATCGCGGTTCTGCTGGTAGCGGGCGCGCATGCGCCGCAGGTGCTGCAGATAGTGCCCGCTGCGGATAAATTCGGCGATCGCCAGCTGCGGCTGGGTGGCGGTGGCGCCGGAGCCGATGAACTTCATGTGTAGCACCCGCTCCAGATAGCGGCCGGGCGCGATCCAGCCCACGCGCAGCCCCGGCGCCAGCGTTTTGGAAAACGAGCTACACAGCAGCACGCGGCCGTCGTCGTCGAACGACTTGATGGTGCGCGGCCGCGGGTAGTGATAGGCGATGTCGCCGTAAACGTCATCCTCGATGATCGCCGCATCGTGGCGTTGCGCCAGCGTCAGCAGCCGCTGTTTATGGGCGTCGGGCATGATGTAGCCCAGCGGGTTGTTGCAGTTGGGCGTCAGCAGAATGGCCTTGATCGGCCACTGTTCAAGGGCCATCTCCAGCGCGGCCAGGCTGACGCCGGTGAGCGGATCGGTGGGGATTTCCAGCGCTTTGATGCCCAATCCCTTCAGCGTTTGCATGGTGCCGTGGAAGCAGGGGGAATCGACCGCCACGATGTCGCCGGGTTGGCAAACGGCGCGCAGCCCGGCGGAGATCGCTTCCTGGCAACCGGTGGTGATCAGCAACTGATCGGCACCGATATGGCAGCCGGAATCCAGCAGCAGACGAGCGACCTGTTCACGCAGCGCGGTCACGCCCTGAATGCTGTCGTAATAAAGGCTGCGCAGGTCGCCGTGGCGGGCGGCGTTGCGCAGGGCGACAATCAGCGGTTTCATCGTCGGCTCGGCGACGTCCGGCATGCCGCGCCCCAGTTGGATCAGGCCTTCGCGCGGCCGGCTGCGCACCAGCTCCAGCACCTGCTCCCATTGCGAAATGTCCACCGGCCGCTGCACCGGCGCCGTCATAGCGGGCAGCTCGGCCTGCGCGCGCCGCGTATGCACGAAGTAGCCCGACTTCGGCCGCGCTTCCACCAGGCGCTGTTCCTCGAGCAGCCGGTAGGCTTGCTGCACCGTGCTGATGCTGACGCCGTGCTCCTGGCTCAATGCGCGCACCGAAGGCAGGCGATGGCCGGCCGGATACAACCCTTGCTGAATGCGTTGGCTGAGAATGGCGGCCAGCGTGGCGTAGCGTGTCATACAGAGGCCTCTCATCGGCGGTAAGAATTAAAAAACCGGTACAGATGCTTTCAAAGTAAACCATTCAGTGGGTTTTTTGGTGCAGCTGTATGAAAAAAATAGCGCCAGCGTGAATCTGTATTGTTTTTCTCTCGGCGAGCATGATGACTGCAACGCGAAAACATCAGGGAGAATAACAAGATGGCTCTGTTTACTGGCGCGCCGCGGCGGCGCTCATTCGGTGGGGCACGCTGGCGTCTGTATCTGCAACGCTACAGGACGCGAAAAGAATTATTATTGCTGGACGATGCGCGGCTGATCGATATTGGTTTGTCGCGTGCAGAAGCGCTGCGTGAAGGATGTAAACCTTTCTGGAAAGAATAGATAAGAGGAAAACCGATGCTGAGAGTCTTGGGCAAGGCTTCATCAATCAACGTGCGCAAAGTGTTATGGACCTGTCAGGAGCTGGGGCTGACGCTGGAACGGGAAGACTGGGGCAGCGGCTTTCGCTCCACGCAGGAGCCGGCGTTTCTGGCGCTGAATCCCAACGGCCTGGTGCCGGTGCTGATTGACGGCGAGCGGGTGCTGTGGGAGTCGAACACCATTTGCCGCTATCTGGTGGGGCGGGAAGGGCGCCGCGATCTGCTGCCGCAGGAACCCGGCGCGCGCGCGGCGGTGGAGATGTGGATGGACTGGCAGGCCACCGATCTGAACGGCGCCTGGCGCTATGTGTTCATGTCGCGCGTGCGCGGGCATGCGGATTACCAGGATGCCGCCAGCCTGGCCGCCGCCGAACGCGAGTGGAATCGGCTGATGGGGCTGCTGGACAGGCATTTGGCGCAGCACGGCCCTTATGCCGCCGGCGCCACCTTCACGCTGGCGGACGTGGTGCTGGGGCTGTCGCTGAACCGCTGGCTGATGACGCCGTTCGAGCGGCCGAATTATGCGGCGCTGGCGGCCTATCAGCAGCGCCTGCTGCAACGCCCTGGCTACGTGCAACACGGTGCCAACGGTTTGCCGTAATATGAAATAAATGGTTCATTTTATCCCGTCCGGATACGACCAGCCGCGTCCGGGCTTTCCTCATTGCATCATCCCGTCAACGTTTCATGAACGGCATCACGAATATGAACTTTATTTTCCCGCGTGCTTGTTATTGAAATTTATATTCCATATAAACCCGTTATCAATCGGCGCGTTTCATTGAGCCGCGCCTGGTTCTACACAGAATTTCGGTCACGGGAGAAAATGATGAAACAGGTACGCGTTGGGTTAATCGGCACCGGCTATATCGGGCGTTGTCACGCTATCGCCTATGCGCAGGCCCCCACGGTCTTTCCCCTTAAAGGGGATCTGGTGCTGGAGATGCTGGCGGAGGTGACGCCCGAGCTGGCGGCGCAGCGCGCGGCCGAGTTCGGCTTTGCGCGTTCGACCGGCGACTGGCGGCAGCTGGTGGCCGATCCGGCGATCGACGTGGTAGACATCTGCGCCCCTAATTTCTTGCACAAAGAGATGGCGCTGGCGGCGATCCGCCACGGCAAGCACGTATATTCGGAAAAACCGCTGGCGCTGGACGCCGCCGACGCGGCGGAGATGGTGCAGGCCGCCCGCGCCAAGGGCGTGAAAACGCTGGTCGGTTTCAACTACATGAAGAACCCGACCAGCCAGCTGGCGCGCGAGATCATCGCCAACGGCGAAATCGGCGAGGTGGTGCATTTTTACGGCACCCACAATGAGGATTACCTGGCCGACCCGCGCACGCCGATCGACTGGCACTGCCGCCGCGCCAGCGCCGGGCTGGGCGCGTTGGGGGATCTGGCGGCGCATATCGTCAATATGGCGCACTACCTGGTGGGCGATATCGTGGCGGTCTCTGGCGATATGCAGACCGTGATCAAGCAGCGCCCGGACCCGCAAGACCCGGCGCGCCTGCTGCCGGTGGAAAACGAAGATCAGGCCAGTGCACTGCTGCGTTTCGCCGGCGGGGCGATGGGCACGATCGAAACGTCGCGCATCGCCTGCGGGCGCAAGATGGGGCTGACCTATGTGGTCACCGGCACCAAAGGCACGCTGAGCTATACCCAGGAACGGATGGCGGAGCTGAAGCTGTATCGGCACGATGAACCGGTGGAGCGGCAGGGGTTCAAGACGCTGCTGGTGGGGCCGAAGCACCCGGACTATGCGGCGTTTTGCATCAGCGCCGGGCACGGCATTGGTTTTAACGATCAGAAGACGGTGGAGATCCGCGATCTGGTCAACGGCATCGCCGCGGGCGATCGCATGTGGCCGGACTTTGAAGAAGGCTGGAAGGTGTCTTGCGTGCTGGATGCGATAGCCGCCTCCGCCGAGCAGCGGTGCTGGCTGGAGATCAACCGCGATTGACAATAAAATGGCGCTCTCCGCGGACAGCGCCATTAATTTGCTACTTTGCTAACTTAGTATCTTATTAAGCTAGTTACGTAATAAGTTGCTGGGCTGGCAACTTAGAACGAGAAGCACGAACAGCCGAACGCGCCCCAGAAGGCATTCTCGTCCGACACCGGGATGCTGGAGCGGCGCGCAATGTCATGCTGATGCGCGTGTACGCCGCACGGGCCGCAGCATTGGTGCGCCTGGCTCACGACCCCGACGCGAGCTGCCGCCGACGGCGGCGCGGAGCGGTAATGGCCCGGCACTTGGGTGACCGGTGACCACTCCGGCAGCACCGGCAGCGGCGGTGGCGCCAGCGGCGAGAAGCTGCCAGCGGCGTAGACCACTTTGCCATCCACCACCGTCATCACCGACTCGATGCCTTTGATCTGCTCTTCCGGCACGCTGAAATAGTCCTGCGACAGCACCGCCATATCCGCCAACTGACCGACCTTGATCTGGCCTTTCTTGCCCTGTTCGGTGGAGAACCAGGCGCTCCCTTGCGTCCACAGCATCAGCGCCGTTTCGCGATCCAGACGGGCGCTGTCGTCGTACATCGCCATGCCGCCGACGGTGCGGCCGGAGACCAGCCAGTACAGCGCCGTCCACGGGTTGTAGCTGGCGACGCGGGTGGCGTCGGTGCCCAGCCCGACCGGCAGCTCAGCCGCCAGCATTTTCGCTACCGGCGGCGTATGTTTGGTGGCTTCGATGCCGTAGCGATCGGCGAAATATTCGCCCTGGAACGCCATGCGATGCTGCACCGCAATGCCGCCGCCCAGCGCCTTGACCCGTTCGATATTGCGTTCGGTAATGGTTTCGGCGTGGTCGAATAGCCAGTGCAGCCCGTTGAACGGAATGTCGCGGTTCACCTTCTCGAACACGTCCAGCATGCGGCTGATGGACTCGTCATAGGTGGCGTGCAGGCGGAACGGCCAGCGGTGCTCGACCAAATGGCGCACCACCCGCTCCAGCTCGTCTTCGGTGCCCGGCGGCAGATCCGGGCGCGGCTGCAGGAAGTCTTCGAAGTCGGCGGCGGAAAACACCAGCATCTCGCCGGCGCCGTTGTGGCGATAGAAATCGGTGCCCTGGCCTGGCTTGAGCATATCAGTCCACAGCTCGAAGTCTTCCAGTTCCTGCTTCGGCCGTTGGGTGAACAGGTTATAGGCGATACGGATGGTCAGCTGCTTTTTCTCGTGCAGCTCGGCGATCACCTGATAATCCTCCGGGTAGTTCTGGAAACCGCCGCCGGCGTCGATGGCGCTGGTGAGGCCGAGGCGGTTCAGCTCACGCATGAACTGGCGGGTGGAGTTGACCTGCTGTTCCAGCGGCAGCTTCGGCCCTTTCGCCAGCGTGGCGTACAGGATCATGGCGTTGGGTTTGGCGATCAGCATGCCGGTCGGGTTGCCGTTGGCGTCGCGCTGGATCTCGCCGCCCGGTGGGTTCGGCGTGTCTTTGGTGTAGCCGACCACCTTCAGCGCCGCGCGGTTGAGCAGCGCGCGATCGTAGAGATGCAGAATAAATACCGGCGTGTCCGGCGCCGCCTGGTTGATTTCGTCCAGTGTCGGCATGCGGCGTTCGGCAAACTGGAATTCGGTCCAGCCGCCGACCACCCGCACCCATTGCGGGCTCGGCGTGCGCAGCGCCTGCTCTTTCAACATGCGCAGCGCGTCGGCCAGCGAAGGCACGCCTTCCCAGCGCAGCTCCAGGTTGTAGTTCAGGCCGCCGCGGATCAGGTGCAGGTGCGAGTCGTTCAGGCCCGGAATGGCGGTGTGGCCGTGCAGATCGATCACCTGGGTTTCCGGCCCGGCGTGCTGCATGACTTCGCCTTCGCTGCCGACCGCCAGAAACTTGCCGTCGCGGATGGCGACCGCCTGTGCGGTAGGATTTTGGCGATCGACGGTGTGAAACTTGCCGTTGGTGATGATCAATGAAGCGTGGTGGTTCATAACATTCTCCCGGCGAACCGCCTAGCGGCGGGTCAGCCATTGATGAAAAACGCGAGTCACGATGGGCATCCACAGGTACACCACCAGGGCGACCACGGTGGCGTCATTGAGAAAATGGCCGAGCAGCGTGCCGTTCAACTGCGGCAGCGCCAGCCCCCAAAACCAGGGCACCAGATTGGTGGAAGGGAAGATCACCAGCAGGGTGATGATGAACTGCTTCCACTGGGGCGGCTGGCGCACGTTGGGGTTGGGTGGGGTAAACCAGAACTCCGCGCCGGGGCGGATCTCGATATGGTCGTTCTCCAGCAACAACGGAGTGACTTCTTCGATGTATTGCTTGCGCAGCGGCGAGTTGAGCCAGCGGTAGAGATTGTCGACATTGTCGAAGCGGACCAGCACCGTATAGGCCTGTTCGCTGTCGGATGGGCGGATGACGTTGACGCCCAGATGGCCGGTGAAGCCCGCGGCGTCCGGCATGATGCGGTTCAGCCAGGCCTCATAGGCCTGCTCGTTCCCCGGCGCCAAACGGTGGGTGATCACCAGCGTGACATGCTGCGGATGGGCCATAAAACCGACTCCTGAAAATACCCCGGCGCGGGGCCGGGGCAGGGGGAATTATTTCACCGTGCGGGCCGGTGCGTGGTGCACCATAGTGTAAGCGTAGTCGACGCCCATGCCGTACGCGCCGCTGTGTTCGCGCACCAGCGCCATCACCGCGTCGTAGGTGTCTTTGCGTGCCCAGTCGCGTTGGTACTCCAGCAGCACCTGTTGCCAGGTCACCGGTACGGCGCCGGCCTGCACCATGCGATCGATCGAGCGTTCGTGCGCATCGACGGAGGTGCCGCCGGAGGTGTCGGTCACCACATACACTTCATAGCCGGCTTCCAGCGCCATCAGCGCTGGGAAGGTCAAGCAAACTTCGGTCCACAGCGCGGAGATCACCAGCTTTTTGCGGCCGGTGGCTTCCACGGCTTTAACGAAGGCCGCGTCTTCCCAGGAGTTCATCGAGGTACGTTCAATCGGGGTGATTTCAGGGTGTACCGCCAGCAGTTCCGGCCAGATATAGCCGCTGAAGCTTTCGGTTTCGACCGAGGTGAAAAGGGTGGGGACGTTGAAAATTTTGCCTGCCTTCGCCAAACCAACAACGTTGTTTTTCAGTTGCTGACGATCAATATTAGCCACGCCGAAGGCCATTTGTGGTTGATGATCGATAAAAATCAGTGCGGAATTGTCTTTATCAAGCAGTTGAAACTTGGACATAATTTACCTTCCCAGTGATATTTCGGTTGAACATCTGATGAGTGTAACGCCGATAAAACCCATGGTAGGCAGAGGGCGATTTCAAAGATACCGCAGAATTTTTGCCGACTTGTTGAGTTTTTTTATACACGGGAGAAAGCATGAGATTAAACCTGGAAGCGCTGCTGATTTTGGACGCGCTGGACCGGCACGGATCTTTCGCCGCCGCGGCCGCTGCACTGTTTAAAACCCCTTCGGCACTGAGCTATATGGTGCAAAAGCTCGAGAACGATCTCGACATCACCCTGCTGGACCGCTCCGGCCATCGGGCGAAGTTCACCGATACCGGCAAGCTGATGCTGGAAAAAGGGCGGGTGCTGCTGCGCGCGGCGCAGGATCTGGAACAGCAGGCGCGCTACGTGGAGAACGGCTGGGAAAGCGAGATCACGCTCGGGATCGACGCCTCCTTCCCGTTTGCCCGCCTGTTGCCGCTGATCGACGAGTTCTATCGGCAGCATCACCATACCCGGCTGCGCTTCAGCCACGAGGTGCTGGCCGGTTCCTGGGAGTCGCTGGTTTACGGCTGCGCCGACATTATCATCGGCGCCATTTGCGAGCCGCCGTCGCGGGTGGGCTATGCGTTCAGCCGCCTGGGGCAGCTGGATTACGTGTTCGCCGTCGCGCCGCAGCATCCGCTGGCGGCGCTGCCGGAACCGTTGCCGAAGGATGAGATCCGTCAGCACCGGGCGGTGGTGGTGCGCGATACCTCGCGCGTCAACGCGCCGCAGAGCCTGAACCTGCTGGAAGAACAGGATACGCTGACGGTCTTCGGCTTTGACGCCAAACTGCAGGCGCAGTTGGCCGGGCTGGGCTGTGGCTATCTGCCGCGTTCTCTGGCGGAACCTTACCTGAACAGCGGCGAACTGGTAGCGAAACGCGTTGAATCTGAGCGCTGCAGCGACGCTGCCTATTTCGGCTGGCGTGAAAGCGCCAGCGGCCTGGCGGCCAAGTGGTGGCGCGAGCGCCTGCAGCGTTACGCGGATGACGGTGAGGCTTACCCAGCGGCGCAGTAAGGGCGCTCGATAAAGATTAATCCCCAATAAGGACATCGGGAATGAAAAAGACACTAGGCCTGTTGGCGCTGTTGTTGTTGAGCGGCTGCGGCGCGGGTGCCGGGCGTCAGGCCGGCACCCCCTTGCCGTCGCCGCAGGCCGAGGCGCCGGTTGCGGCGCCGCTCAGCTATCCGGTGCGGGTGCATAACGCGGTGAGCCGCGAGCTGCGTTTGCCGGAGCACGCGCGCGGCCAACGCTGCACCATCAGCATACGGCTGCGGCCGGACGGGAAACTGGCGAGCAGCAAGATCGTAAGAGGCGATGCGCCGCTGTGCGCGGCGGCCAACGCGGCGGTGCAGCGCGCGCAGTTTCCGCCGATGGCCAGCGCCACTGAATACGCGTTGTTCAACGCCGTGGTGCTCGATTTCGTTCCCTGAAGGGATGTGACCGACGGGCCGCCTGCGCGGCCCGTTTTTTCTCGTTTCGCCGTTTGCGTATTCACGCTTTTCCGCCAATAGTGTTCTCCGGGCATGCACCCAGACAATTTTTCATTGGCCGGCCAACGGGAGCAAAAGACATGAAAGGCGAGCATCATTATCAGGTCTCGGTGACCTGGCAGGGGAATGTAGGCGCAGGCACGGAAGATTATCGCGCTTATGGACGCGATCACAGGATCGGCGCCGTGGGCAAGGCAGATATCGCCGGCTCAGCCGATCCGGCCTTCCGCGGTGACGCGACGCGCTGGAATCCGGAGGATTTGCTGGTGGCATCGCTCAGCGCTTGCCACAAATTATGGTACCTGCATCTGTGCGCCACCTCGGGGATTTCGGTGCTGGCCTATCAGGACGATGCCGTGGGCGTGATGCGCGAAGACGCCGCGCGCGGCGGCTTTTTCACCTCGGTGACGCTGCGGCCGCAGGTCACGGTGCGCGATGGCGACGATCTGCAACTGGCGCAACAGCTGCATGAGAAGGCGCATCACCTGTGCTTTATCGCCAATTCGGTGAATTTCCCGGTGGCGTGCGAACCGCAGGCCGCGTACGCAACCCGCTGAATTTTCACTTAGCTTTGCCATTTTCGTTATTTTGAACGCCGCAACGGCTCACGGATACTGAGAGAAAATCTCTTACCGCGAGCCGCAGCATGTCCCACGCCCACTATTTGCACCCCGAACAGCGCGAACGAATCAGGCAGCTTTATCGGCGCCGGCATTGGCGGCTGGAGCTGCCCACCTGGGGGATCATGGCGGCGGTGTACGGCGGCTGGTTCGGCGTGGCGTATTCTTGGCAGGCGCTGGGCCCGTGGCTTGGCGCACCGCTGCTGATCCTCCTGACCACCTGGTACCTGTCGTTGCAACACGAGCTGATCCACGGCCACCCGACGCGCTGGCCGCGCGTCAATCAGCTGTTCGGCCTGTTGCCGCTGGCGGTGTGGTATCCCTATGGGCTGTATCGCGATTCGCATCTGCGCCACCACCGCAACGACCACCTGACCGATCCGCACGAAGATCCCGAAAGCTATTACTTCAGCGCCGCGCAGTGGCGGCGTTATCCCCGCCTGTTGCCGCTGTTGGCCGCCGTGCGCAATACGCTGATCGGCCGGGTGCTCCTCGGCCCGGCGCTGGATATTGCCGCGACCCTGGCCGGGGCGGTGAAAGCGCTCGCCGGAGGGGAGTGGCGCGCCTGGGCGAGGTGGTTAGCGCACCTGTCGCTGTTGGTGGTACTGCTGCACTGGTTGCAGATGCAGGGTATCGGCACGGCGTTTTACCTGTTGGCCATCAGCTATCCGGCGTTGGCGCTGACCAAGGTGAGATCGTTTTTTGAGCATCGCGCCGTGGACGCACCGCAGGCACGTTCTATTATTAATGAGGCGGGCTGGCCGTGGCGGCTGTTGTTTCTCAATCTGAACTACCATTTAGTGCATCACGATCTGCCCGGCCTGCCCTGGTATGGTTTGCGCGAAGTCTATCTGGCGGAGCGTGAGGCGTATCAGCGGCGCAGTCAGGGATTTGTCGCGCAAGGTTACGGCGAGTGGCTGCGCGATTACGCCCTGACGCCGATCGACGTCGGCGTGCATCCGTTGCGCGCCGGTGAACCGCAGGGGGGAGGCGATGCCCTGCCGACGGAAAAATTTATTGCGCGCTGGAAGCGCGTTTCTCAGGATTTTCCAACCTAACTGGCCCATGAGCCGGAAAACGTATAACCAGAGGAAAAGTATGGCAATCACCTTATCACGCGGACGTTCCTTTGCCGTCGCGCTGGCTCTGCTGGCCACCGGCGGCCTGGCGCAGGCGGCCGACTCGGTGCGCGTCGGCTCCAAGATCGATACCGAAGGTTCGCTGCTCGGCAACATCATCGTGCAGGTGCTGGAAGCCAACGGCATCAAGACCACCAACAAGCTGCAGCTCGGCACCACCAAGGTGCTGCGCGGCGCCATCACCTCCGGTGAGATCGACATCTACCCGGAGTACACCGGCAACGGCGCGTTTTTCTTCTCCGATGAGAAAGATCCGGCGTGGAAGAACGCCCAGGCCGGCTTCGAGAAAGTGAAACAGCTCGACTACGACAAAAACAAAATCGTCTGGCTGGACGCGGCGCCGGCCAACAACACCTGGACCATCGCTATTCGCCAGGACGTGGCGGAGGCCAATCATCTGAAAACGCTGTCGGATCTCGGCAAGTGGATCAACGGTGGCGGCAAGTTCAAGCTGGCGGCCTCGGCGGAATTTATCGAACGGCCGGATGCGCTGCCGGCGTTCCAGAGTGCCTACGGTTTCAAACTGAATCAGGATCAGCTGCTGTCCCTGGCCGGCGGTGATACGGCGGTGACCATCAAGGCGGCGGCGGAGCAGACCTCCGGCGTCAACGCGGCGATGGCCTACGGCACCGATGGCCCGGTAGCGGCGCTGGGGTTGCAGACCTTGGCGGACCCGAAAGGCGTACAGCCGATCTACGCGCCGGCGCCGATCGTGCGCGAAGCGGCGCTGAAAGCGCACGCCAATCTGCCTGAGCTGCTGAAGCCGGTGTTCGCCTCGCTGGACGGGCCGACGCTGCAAAAACTCAACGCCCAGATCGCCGTGGAAGGCCAGGACGCCAAACAGGTGGCGGCCGCTTATCTGAAAGAGAAAGGGTTTGTTAAGGGATAATGCCGAGGTGCCCCCTCTGCCGTCGGGAGAGGGGGTTAACCGAGGGAGCCGGAGCGTTTCTTTGACTATCGCCGTAAAACATCGCGTCTTGTTGACGCTGTTCATGCTGTTGCTGCTGGCCGCGTTCGGCCTGCCGTTCCTCAGTTATGCCCCCAATCGCCTGTTGTCGGGCAAAAGTCTCTCCTTGTTCTCCCTGCTGCACGGCCCGGCGCTGTGGCTGCTGTTGCCGCTGGCGGCATTGGCGAGCCTCAGCCTGTTGCCGCCGACGCGGGGGCGGGCGCTGCTGGCGGCGCTGGCCGCCTGCGGGGTGTTGACGCTGGCGTTCTGGATCAGTGGGCAGGCCGCCGGGCGTCTGGCGCAGGAGGGGTCGCGCCTGGCGCGCACCTCTTGGGGCAGCGGCTGCTGGCTGACGATGGCGCTGAGCCTGCTGATCGCTGCCGACGCCATGGCGCGCCTCACCGCGTCGCATCTGTGGCGCATGCTGGGCAACGCGCTGGTGCTGGTGCCGCCGGCGCTGCTGCTGTTCGGGCATCAGCTCGATCAGCTGTCGCTGCTGAAGGAGTACCACAATCGTCAGGAGGTGTTTGACGCCGCGCTGTTGCAGCACCTGACCATTCTGCTGGCGACGATGGCCCCGGCGCTGGCGATCGGCGTGCCGCTCGGGGTGCTGTGTTTTCGCTCCGAGCGCTGGCAGAGGCCGATTTTTTCCGCGCTGAACATTATCCAGACCGTGCCTTCCATCGCGCTGTTCGGCCTGCTGATTGCGCCGCTGGCGGGGCTGGCGGCGGCGGTGCCCTGGCTGGCGGAGCACGGCGTCAGCGGCATCGGCATGGCGCCGGCGATTGTGGCGCTGGTGCTGTACGCGCTGTTGCCGCTGGTGCGCAGCGTGGTGGCGGGGCTGCAGAGCGTGCCGGCCGGGGTGATTGAGTCCGCCACCGGCATGGGGTTGACGCGCGGGCAGATTTTCCTGCGCGTGCAGCTGCCGTTGGCGCTGCCGCTGTTCCTGACCGGCGTGCGCATCCTGGCGGTGCAAACCGTCGGCATGGCGGTGGTGGCGGCGTTGATCGGCGCCGGCGGTTTTGGCGCCATCGTGTTCCAGGGGCTGCTCAGCAGCGCGCTGGATCTGGTTCTGCTGGGGGTGATCCCGGTGGTCATGATGGCGGTCATCGTCGATTCGCTGTTTAAATTTTGGGTTTCAATCCTGGACGTATCGCGCCGATGATTCACTTTGAGCAAGTCAGCAAAATTTTTCAGGGCAAGCCGGCGGTCGACGATCTCACGCTGCACATCGCCGAGGGCGAATTCACCGTGTTGATCGGCACCTCGGGTTCTGGCAAGTCCACGACGTTAAAAATGATCAATCGCCTGATCGAACACGATCGGGGCAAGATCCTCTTTGCCGGCGAAGAGATCCAGTCGTTCAAACCGCAGGATCTGCGGCGACGCATGGGCTATGCGATCCAATCGATCGGCCTGTTTCCACATTGGACGGTGGAGGAGAACATCGCCACCGTGCCGCAGCTGCTGAAATGGCCGCGCGCGCGCATTCGCGATCGGGTTACCGAGTTGCTGGAGCTGCTGCACCTGGAACCGGATCTGTTTCGCCGTCGCTACCCGCACCAGCTGTCCGGCGGGCAACAGCAGCGGGTGGGGGTGGCGCGTGCGCTGGCCGCCGATCCCGAGGTGTTGCTGATGGACGAACCGTTCGGCGCGTTGGATCCGGTCACCCGCGCGGCGCTGCAGGCGGAGATCGCCCGCATTCATCAGCTCTCGGGCCGCACCATCGTGCTGGTGACGCACGATATCGACGAGGCGCTGGGCCTGGCGGATCGCCTGGTGCTGCTCGATCAGGGGCGCGTGGTGCAACAGGGCACGCCGCTGGCGCTGTTGACCGCCCCGGCCAACGACTTCGTGCGCGATTTCTTCGGGCGCAGCGATCGCGGCATCAAGCTGCTGTCGCTGGGTACGGTGGCGGAGCGGGTGCGGCCCGGCGTCGCTGGGGGCGAGCCGATCGCCGCCGCCATGAGCCTGCGCGAGGCGCTGTCGGTGTTCGTGGCGCGCGGCAGCGACTGCCTGCCGGTGGTGGATGAACGGGGCGAAGCGTTGGGGGTGTTGCATTTCAACGATCTGATCGCCGGGCAGGCGCTGTCATGAGCGGGCGCATCGGGCGCCTGCTGCGCGATCCGCTGCCCTGGACGTTGGCGCTGCTGTTGGCGCTGGTGTTCGGCATGGATCATCTGCGCGGCCTGTTCGCCGCCTGGTTCCCTGATTTGGAGCGGCCCATTTATCAGCAGGACAGCTTTATCGCGCTGGTGGGGGCGCACCTGTCGCTGGTGGCGATCTCCAGCCTGATCGCGGTGGTAATCGGCGTGGCGGCGGGCGTCGCTGTGACCCGACGCAGCGGCCGGGAGTTTCGTTCGCTGGTGGAAACGGTAGTGGCGGTGGGGCAGACCTTCCCGCCGGTGGCGGTGCTGGCGGTAGCGGTGCCGGTGATGGGCTTCAGCGAGCAGCCGGCGATCATTGCGTTGGTGCTGTACGGCCTGCTGCCGATCCTGCAGGGCACGCTGGCGGGCATCGAATCGGTACCGCCCGCCACGCGCGAGATCGCCCGCGGCGTGGGGATGAGCGCCTGGCAAATTCTGTGGCGGGTTGAACTGCCGCTGGCGGCGCCGGTGATTGTCGCCGGGATCCGCACGTCGGTGATCATTAACATCGGTACGGCGGCCATCGCTTCCACCGTCGGCACCAAAACGCTCGGTTCGCCGATCATCATCGGCCTGAGCGGGTTTAACACCGCCTATGTGATCCAGGGCGCGGCGGTCGTGGCGTTGTTGGCTATTATCACCGATATGCTGTTCGAACGTTGGGTGCGTTATCTCACCGCCTGGCGCCAGCAGACGCTGGCGGCCACTCCGGCGGGGTAAGGGGGAAATGATGCAGGTGTCTCTACCGATGTACGGCGTTGGCCGGGAGCAGGCCGAATCCTTCTGGCAGGTCTTGCGCGGCAAGCTGCTGCGGCTGGGGTTGCCGGCGGCGCCGGAACGGCTTAGCTGGCCGGACGATCTGGCGCAACACTGGCGGCGCGAGGATCTGCTGCTCAGCCAAACCTGCGGTTATCCGTTGGTCAGCACCTTGCCGCAGGTGCAGCTAATCGGCACCTACCACTACCGGGTGGAAGGGTGCGACGGGCCGAATTACCGCAGCTGGCTGGTGGTGCGCGCGGACGATCCCGGCGAGCGGCTGGCGGATTTTCGCGGCCGAACGGCGGCGTATAACAGCACCGATTCCCAGTCCGGCTACAACGGCCTGCGCGCGCTGATCGCGCCGCTGGTGCAGGACGGGAAATTCTTCGGTGCGGCTATCGCCTCCGGCGCGCATTATCAGTCGCTGAAGCTGATCCGCAGCGGGCAGGCGGATATCGCCGCCATCGATTCCATCAGCATGGAACTGCTGCGCCGCGCGCAGCCACAGGCGCTGGAGGGACTGAAAATCATCGGCCGCACGGCGGCGGTGCCCGGTTTGCCGCTGATCACCGCAGCCGGCACGCCGCCGGAACAGGTGGACATCCTGCGCGCCGGCGCCCGAGCGATGCTGGATGAGGCGGTCAGCGACCGCCTGCTGATCGGCGATTTCAGCCTGGTGCCGCGCTCGGCCTACCAGATTATCACCGTGCTGGAGCAGCAGGCCGCCGCACAGGGCGTGACGGCGCTCTAGCCGCCGTTACAGCAGGCCGCCGCCGTCGATGTCGATCACGCTGCCGGTGACGAAACCGTTCTCCATCGCCAGCAGGTAACCCGCCGCGACGTCGGCCGCCTGGCCGATCCGGCCGACCGGCAGGCTGCCGCTTACGCGCTCGAACAGCGCCTGACGCTGCGCGGCGCTCATGCCGTCGTAGGCTTCGGTGGCGGTGATGCCGGGGCTGACCACGTTCACCCGCCGCGGCGCCAGCTCCTTCGCCAACTGTTTGCCGACCGCTTCCAGCGCGGCGTTGATGCCGGTTTTGATCAACTGACCGCCAAGGTATTTACGCGACAGTTGGCCGGAGGTCAGGGTGATGGAGCCCTGCGGCGCCAGCGTCGGCAGCGCCGCCTGCACCGCGCGCAAACTGCCCCAGAATTTGACGTTGAAGTCGGCCTGCGCCTGCTCAAAGGCAGTTTCCGCCAGCGGTTTCGCGTCCACCAACGGCCCGGCGGTGATCACCAGATGGTCGAAAGCGCCGATGGCGGCAAACAGCGCATGCAGTGATGCTTCATCGGTCAGGTCGGCCTGCATCAGATGCAGCGCGTCGTTTTTCTCCCCGGCGTGGGGAAGGCGACGTGAAGCCAGCACCACTTCAGCGCCGCGCGCCGCCGCCGCGTAGGCCACCGCGGCGCCAATGCCGCTGGTGCCGCCCAGGATCACCAGCTTTTGTCGTTTCAGGGGGGAGTCGGGAATCGTCATGTTAAGGCCTCTTTTTAGGTAAGTTTCAACGGGATCTATCTTTCCTGATTGAAAATGAGGAAAAAAGCCCGCCTAATAGCAAACACTTGTAAATTAATATTAATAATTGATTGGGCTAAAAAGAGGGGAAATACATGACCTCATTTGTCGATCTCGAGGTGTTTGTCCGCACGGTGGACGGCGGCAGTTTTTCCGCCGCGGCGCGCGCGCTGGACATGACGCCGGCGGCGGCCAGCATCGCGGTGAAAAGGCTGGAGCAGCAGCTGGGCGCGCGGCTGCTGGTGCGTTCCACCCGCAGCCTGAGGTTGACGGAGGAGGGCGCCCGCTATCTCGACAGCGCGCGCCTGGCGCTGGGCGCGTTGGCCGAAGGAGAGCAGGCGATCCGCGAGAAGCATCAGGGGCTGTCCGGGGTACTGCAGATTTCCGCGCCGTCGGATTTTGGCCGCAATTTGCTGCTCTGCTGGCTGGATGAGTTCCGCCTGCAGCACCCGCATATTCAGCTGCAGCTCCTGATCAACGATCGGCAGGCCGATCTGTTTCGCGAACCGGTGGACGTGGCGCTCCGTTTCGGGCCGTTGGCCGACTCTTCGCTGGTGGCGCTGCCCATTTTGCCGCAGCACCGGCGGCTGATCTGCGCCAGCCCGGATTACCTGCGGCGGCATGGCGCGCCGCAAACGCCGGCCGATCTGGTTCGGCACAGCATTCTGGTGTATCAGCCCAGCGGCAAACGACAGGTGGAATGGCGGCTATGGCGCGGTGAGGAACTGATCGAAGTGCCGTTGAACGGCAGCTATTTTACCGATGACGGCGAGGTGGCGCGGCGCTGGGCGCTGGCCGGGCATGGGGTGGTGCGCAAGTCGGCGATCGACGTGGTGGCCGACATTCGCGCCGGGCGGCTGGTGCAGCTGTTGCCGGAATGGCGCAGCGACGCGGTGCCGATCAATCTGGTTTGCCCGCATCGCTCGCAGGTGTCGGAACGCGTCAGGCAGCTGCAGCGCTTTTTACAGCAGCGCTGTCAGCGTTGGATGGACGATCACTTGGCCTGAAGGGTTTCGGTTTGCGCCGGCGTGGCCGCGCTATCCCCGGCAGGCGCGCTTTCTTCATGCGGGGTGGTGGAACGGGTGTAGATGTTCAACCCGGCGAGGAATACGCCGCCCAGAGAACCGAAGGCGCACAGGGCGATGACGATGAGGAACGCTTTTTTCAGCATAGGAATAATTTCGCAGGTTGCTTGGAACAGCGGGAATTATAGCCCCTTCGCCGGGTGAAACAAGAATCGTTTTTAACGGCGGCCCGCTGACCGCCCTTTGCGATCGCTACCGTTCGCTGTCGATGGCCTGCACGCGGGCCGGGCGGGCGAACAGGTATTTTCCCAGCGTCACCAGCACCACCGCCGCCACGATGATCACCAGCGCCAGCCACTCGCGCGGCGCCAGTGATTCGCCGGCAAAGCCGATGCCGAGCAGCACCGCCACCACCGGGTTGACGTAGGCGTAGCTGGTGGCGACCGCCGGGCGCACATTCTTCAACAAGAACATATAGGCGCTGATCGCCAGCATCGAGCCGAAGACAATCAAGTACCCGAGCGCCAGAAAGCCGCCGGTGCTCGGCATCTGAGCCAGGTGCTCGCCGCTCAGCCGGCTGGCGACCAATAACACCACGCCGGCGACCAGCATCTCCGCCGCGCCGGCCATCGGCCCGGCCGGCAGCGAGATGCGCGATCCCAATACCGAGCCAAAGGCCCAACTGGCCGACGCCAGCAAGATCAACAGCGCGCCGGTCGGGTTGCCCACCAGGTTGTTGCCGGTGTTGAGCAGCACGATGCCCACTAACCCGAGCGCAATACCGGCCCATTCCAGTTTGGTGTTGCGCATGCCCCACAGCAGGCTGAAGCAGAGGGTGAACAGCGGCACCGTCGCCACCATCACCGCGGCGATGCCGGACGGCACATGTTGGTGTTCCGCCACCGTCACCAGGCCGTTGCCTACCGCCAGCAACAGAATGCCAATGGCGCCGGCGGCCAGCCACTGCTTCGGCGTCGGCAGCGCGTGGCCGCGCCAGGCCAGGAAACTGAACAGCACGATGCCGGCAATCAGAAAGCGAATCCCGGCCATCATCAGCGGCGGCCACTGCGCGACGCCGAGGCGAATGACGAAATAGGTGGAACCCCAAACGATATATAACGTGAACAACGCCCCGATCAACGGCAGGACGCTACGGCTTTGTTGGCTAAGCATAGGGATGTGTTTTTGCAGGGATGATTATTATTAGAACGCTCAGTAAACCCGATTGGGCAACCGATAAGCAATGGCTTTCGGCATTATTTTTCCCGACTGCCGCAAGCCGTTCAGCTGTTCCGCCGCTTCCACTGCAGCCAACTGACGGCCGGCAGGTAAATCGACCAGCCGACGGCCAGCAACAGCAGCATGAACTCCGGCGGCACGCCGGGCAGTAACACGCCCAGCTTCCAGGAGACGGCGTAGGCGAAAGGACCGACGGCGGCGCCCAGCACCGCCAGCGGCCAGGGCGCCGCTCTGACCACGTCCAGCAGCCAATACCACCAGCAGCCGAAGCCGATCCACAGCGCGAGGGTCCAGAGCGGCAGGCCGTGTTGCCCGCTGTAGTGCAGCACGCCGCTGTAGCTCCATAGCCCATCCATGCCGATACCGCCCAGGGCAGCCAGAGCCGCGCCCTTACGGCGGGTGGCAGGGGTAAAGATCAGCGCCAGCGCCGCGCCGGCCAGCAGTAGGCCGTTGAGCCGATCGCGAGTCAGCAGCGCCAGCAGCCAGCAAACGCCCAGTCCCAGCGTCGCCAGCCAGAATCCGGCATGCGGCTTCTTCATCGTTCAACTCCCGTGGGGTTACTCTGCCGCTGCGCGCTTAGCGCCGACGGATTTGCCAAGCGGGCGCGAGGCCCGCTGTTTGCCTGAATGTTCGTTAATTCAACCTTAGAAGGGAAGGTGTGGGGTGCACAAGCAGAATAATCTGTACCGGTTGAAAACGTGGGCAAAAACCGGTGTTACAGGAGCGAAATCCGGTAGGCGCAGCGGCGCGAGCCGGCCAGAATGTGTTCGGCGCGCTCCACCTGCGCCTGCAGCACTTCGGTGAAGATACTCAGCTCCGCCCGGCAGAAGCCCTGGCAGACGGTGGCAGCGGCGCAGATCGGGCAGTGGTTTTCCACCAGCAGATAGGCACCGTCCTCCTCCTGGCGCCATTCGGCCATATACCCTTCGCGACAGCGGATCTCGGTCAGGCGTGCCACGCGCTCCTGCAGATCGGCGGCGCCAATCATCGCCTGCTTGTAGTTGATGCGGTTTTCCTGCTCGCGGGTTTCGATCAGCACGTCGAGCGCCTGTTCGCCCAGCTTGTCGCGCACGGTGCGCAGCAGCTGAACCGTCAGGTCCGCATGGGTATCGGGAAAGCGCGCATTGCCGGCCGAGGTCAAATGCCACAGCTGTACCGGGCGGCCTACGCCGCGCGTTTCCGCCACCGCTTCGACCAGCCCCTCTTTCGCCAGCTTGACGAACTGCTGGCGGGCCGCCTCACCGGTGGTGCCGAGCACCTTTCCTGCGTCAGAAGCTTGCTGCGGGCCGCGGGTTTTCAATAGCGTCAGCAAGCGGTCACTGACCGATTGTGCGGTCTTGCCGCTATTTTCCAAGTTTATTCTTGACATATTTCTCCGCCTCGCCCTAACTTATTCCAAGATAACTCTTGTTAAATTTAACGCAATCTTATGATCAACTCAATGCCATTCCTCTGAAAACAGGACGACAACCGTGATAACCCATGACGATAGCCGCTGGAGCGACCTTTTCTCTGGCAAAAATGCGGCCAGTGCGATCGCGCTCTCGCTCGGCGTGGCGCTGCATGCCATCAATATTCTGGTCGCCACCACCATCTTGCCCTCGGTGGTGCAGGATATCGGCGGGCTGGATCTCTATGCCTGGAACACCACGCTGTTCGTGGTGGCGTCTATCCTCGGCTCCGCGCTGTCGGCCCGCTTGCTCAGCGGCTACGGTGCGCGCAGCGCCTATCTGGTGGCTTCGCTGTTCTTCATCGCCGGGGCGGCGCTGTGCGCGCTGGCGCCGAGCATGCCGGTGATGCTGATCGGCCGCACGGTGCAGGGCTTTGGTGGCGGGCTGATCTTTGCGCTCTCCTACGCGATGATCAATCTGGTATTCGAGCAGCGGCTGTGGCCGCGCGCCATGGCGCTCATCTCGGCGATGTGGGGCATCGCCACCCTGGTGGGGCCGGCGGTAGGCGGTATTTTCGCCGAACTGAACGCCTGGCGCTGGGCCTTCGGCATTCTGCTGCCGATCATGGCGCTGTACGCCGCGTTTACCTTCTTGATCCTGCCCAAGGGCAAAGCGCAGCAGGCGGCCGCACCGTTGCCGACCGCACAACTGCTGTTGCTGACCGTGGCGGTGCTGGTGGTGTCCGCCGGCAGCCTGGCGCACAGTGCCTGGATCAACCTGGCGGGCATCGCGCTCTCGCTGGTGCTGATGGCCTGGTTGCTGAAGCGCGAAGCGCACTCGCGCGCCCGCCTGTTGCCGCACGGCGCACTGAGGCGCGGCTCCTCGCTGGCGGCGTTGTACATCACGACCGCGTTGCTGGTGATCGGCATGACCAGCGAAATCTTCGTGCCTTATTTCCTGCAGCTGCTGCACGGCCAGTCGCCGCTGATCTCCGGCTATATCGCCGCCGCTATGGCCGCCGGTTGGACGTTGTCCGAGATCCTCAGCTCCGGCTGGCGCGGAGCGGGCATTCGCCGGGCGATCGTCAGCGGGCCGCTGTTCGTGCTGGTGGGCTTGCTGGCGCTGGCGATCCTGATGCCGATGCCGTCCGGCGGCCACTGGCAGGCGTTGGCGCCGATCGTCATTGCGCTGTTGCTGGTGGGATTCGGCATCGGCTTCGGTTGGCCGCACCTGCTGACGCGCATTTTGCAGGTGGCACCTGAAGCGGACAAAGATATCGCCGGCGCTTCAATTACCACGGTGCAGCTGTTCGCCACCGCATTCGGTGCGGCGCTGGCCGGGATGATCGCCAACCTGGCGGGGCTGAACGATCCGGGTGGCGCGACGGGCGCGGCATCGGCGGCGCGTTGGCTGTTCCTGGCGTTCGCGCTGGCGCCGCTGCTGGCGGTATTCAGCGCCTGGCGCTGCGCGGCGATCGCGCCGCCGGGGGCCGAGACGGGCAATTTTGTACAAAACCCGCCCTCGCGCGAGTGCTAGAATGCCTCTCATTCAGCGGAGGTAGGCAAGATGAAGGCGGAAGGCATAGCGCGCAAAGCATCCCGGGAGCAGGCTCATTTTATGCACGTCGACGATCTTGGCGGGCTGGAAGTGCTGCAGGCCACCTACCGCCGCCAAACCTTCTCGCGCCACAGCCATGAAGGCTTCTGCGTGGGCGTCATCGACGATGGCGCCCAGCGCTTCTACCGCACCGGCGGCGAACACGTGGCGCCGCTGGGCAGCATCATTCTGGTCAACGCCGACGATATTCATACTGGCAGTTCCGCCACCGAAGAGGGCTGGTCGTATCAGGCGATGTACCCGACGCCGGAGCTACTGGCCTTTTTATCGCGCGATCTGAAAACCGGCGCCGGCGCGACGCCTTATTTTCCCAACCCGGTGGTGCACGACGTCGGCCTGGCTGGCCAGTTGCGCATGGCGTTCAGCCTGCTGCGCAGCGATGAGAACCGGCTGATGAAGGAGACCATGGTGTTCTCGGCGCTGACCTGGCTGATGCTGCGGCACGGCAAAAGCCGTATCGATCCTGCGCCGCAGAGCCGGGCGCAAAGCCAAGTGGCGCGGGTGAAAGCCTTTCTCGACGATTTCCCCGAGGCGGACATTTCGCTGCTGGAGCTGGCGGATCGCGTGGCGCTCAGTCCTTATTACCTGCTGCGGCAGTTTCAGCAGGCCACCGGCCTGCCGCCGCACGCCTATCAAATTCAGGCGCGGCTGCGCAAGGCGCGCGGCATGCTGAAGGCCGGCAACAGCGTGCTGGACAGTGCGTTGAGCTGCGGCTTTCACGATCAAAGCCATTTCCACCGCCATTTTCGCAAGTCGATGGGCGTCACGCCGGGCGACTACGTCAAATCGCTGAAATAGCCGGGCAATCGGGTGCAATACCCGTGTACGCCTGCGCCGTAAGCTGGCTTCTTCAACTCAAGGAGAAGCCCATGACTGATTCAATCCCCCTCATCACGCCGCCCTCCGCCCGCCTGCGCCCCGCGCTGCAGGGCGGGGTGGCTATCTTGCCGCTGTGCCTGGCGGTGGTGCCGTGGGGAGTACTGGCGGGCTCGATGGCCCTGCAAAGTGGCCTGACGCCGGCGCAGGGGCTGGGCATGTCGGCCATCGTGTTCGCCGGGGCGTCGCAGCTGGTGGCGATGGGCATGATCAAGGGCAGCGCCGGGCTGCTGGCGATCCTGCTGTCGACCTTTTTCGTCACCGCCCAGCATTTTCTTTACGCGCTGCGGCTGCGGGAGCGTATCGCGCCGCTGCCGTTGCGCTGGCGGCTGGCGCTGGGATTCTTGCTCACCGATGAACTGTTCGCGCTGACCGGCGAACAGACGCCGGCGCGTTTCAACCGCTGGTATGCGCTGGGCGCCGGGCTGACCTTTTACCTGTGCTGGTTTCTCTCCACGCTGCTTGGCATCGTGGCCGCCGGCAGCGCCGGCGATCTGGACGGTTACGGGTTGGATTTCTCCATCGCCGCCACCTTTATCGCCATCGTGGTGCCGCTGGTGCGCAGCCTGCCGGTGTTGGCCTGCGTGCTGACCGCGCTGCTGCTTTCCATCGTGTTGCACCATTTCCAGACGCCGGGCGCATTGGTGATCGCCACCGTGGCGGCGATGCTGGTCGGGCTGCTGTGCAGCGGGGGGCGCCGATGATCTGGCTGACGATCGTTTTGATGGGGCTGGTGGTGTTTTTCAACCGCTACTGTTTTCTGGCGCCCGGGTTGCCGCTGCGTCTGTCGCCGCGCGTTAAAACCCTGCTGAGCTTTTCCGTGCCGGCGGTGCTGACGGCGATCTGCGGGCCGATTGTCGCCTTCAGCGGCGACCAGCTGCGCGCCGCGCCGGATAACCCTTACCTGTGGGGGGCGGTGTTTGCGGTGATACTGGCGTTCTTTCTACGCAATATGCTGGCGGTGGTGTTGCTGAGCATGCTGATTTTCATCGCGCTGCGCGGCATTTTTTAAAATTCGCTTGCCATATCTCTAATTTGAGATTATTTCTCTTTTGTGAGATTTTTTAGGCGAGGTATGAGCGGTGGATAATGGTTTGGAGACGGCCGACCTGAGGTTGGCGCAGCGGCTGGCGGATTTGCGCCAGCAGCGGGCGTGGTCGCTGGAGGAGTTGGCGCAGCGCACCGGCCTTAGCCGGGCGACGCTCTCGCGGGTGGAGCGCGCCGAAACCAGCCCGACGGCGTCGCTGCTGAACCGGCTGTGCGCCGCCTACGGGTTGACCATGTCGCGCCTGCTGAGCGAAATCGAAGACGAACCGCCGGAGCTGCTGCGGCCGCCGCAACAGCCGGTGTGGGTCGATCGGGCCAGCGGTTTTCACCGTCGCTCCGTTTCCCCGCCCGGCGCATTGTATAAGGCCGAGTTTATCGAAGCCCGGCTGGATGCCGGCGCGCAGATCGATTACGACCTGCCGTCGATTCCAGCGCTGGAGCATCACCTCTGGCTGTTGTCCGGGCAGCTGGAATTGACCCTGGAAGGGCGCGTTTTCCGGCTGTCGCCCGGCGACTGCCTGCGCTACCGCCTGTTCGGCGCCTCCCGTTTCCATGTCCCCGGCGATGAGCCGGCCCATTACACGCTCGTTATCTGCAGGCCATAGCCATGATTGAATTGCAACAGTGGGACGCCGATGCGGCGCAAAGTGCCATGGCCGAGTTGGCCGAGATGCTGCACGCCAGCGTGGCGCACGGCGCCAGCATCGGTTTTGTCATGCCCTTTACGTTGGAACAGGCGCAGGCGTTTTGGCTGGGGCTGCTGCCGGCCCTGGTGCGGGGAGAGCGTGCGATGCTGGTGGCGCTCGAGAACGGTCGGCCGGTCGGCACCGTGCAACTGCTGTTGGCGATGCCGGACAACGGCCGTCACCGGGCGGAAGTGGTCAAGCTGATGGTGCATCCGCAGGCGCGGCGGCAGGGCATCGCCCGGCTGTTGATGCAGGAAGTGCAGGCGCTGGCGGCGCGTCATCGGCGCAGCCTGTTGGTGCTGGACACCCTGAGCGGCAGCGCGGCGCAGGGATTGTACCGTCAATTGGGGTTCGAGGCGGCAGGCGATATCCCGCAATACGCCCGCGCCAGCGATGGCGGGGCGTTGGAGGCCACCTGCTATATGTACAAACTGCTGTGAGGCTTAGCGCCCGCGCCAGGCTTTGATCGCCTGTTGGCGCACCTGCAGCTTCTGCTGTGGCGTCAGCTTGTTGTAGTCGCGGGCCAGGCCGCTTTCCCAATCGCCGTACAGCGGGTTGGGCAGCACGATGAATTCGGTGCCGAACTTGTTCTGGTTCTCGCTGACGAACGCCCGGCGCTGCGCATTATCCTGGTGGTAAGTCGCGGCGCCGAAGTCGTTCAGGTTGTCGCCCGCGTACACCACGATGTCATAGCCGGCTTGTTTGATGGCGTCGAAGCGCGCCTGCTTATTGGAAGTGTCGGTACTGAGCAAGACGGTCTTTTCCGACATGCCGGTGAAGCCGAGCTTCTGCATGTTGGCCACCGTGGCAGCGTATTCGTTCTGCTTGCGGTTCGAGACGTAGAACATTGTTCCCTGATGAGCGTTAACGTAGCGGGCGAACGACACGGCACCCGGCACCGCGCCGGCCTGTTCGGCCTGCGTCCACTGGGCCCAGGTGGTGCCGTCGTACGGCTGGCCCTGCTGCGCCTGCCAGCCGGAGTAGGCGCTGTTGTCCAGCAGGGTTTCATCCAGATCGACCACCACCGCCTTTTTGCGGCCCGGTGCGGCCTTGGCCTGATCGAAGGCGCGCTGCGCGCTGTTGAACGCCTGATGCGCCAGCGCCTGGTATTCACCGGACTGTTGGAACCAGTTCACCGCCAGCACCGACTGATCCGCCAGCCGCTGCTGGGCCTGAGCGTCGGTATGCGGCGGCTGCGCGCAACCGGCCAGCGTCAGCAGCGCGACGCCAACTGCCGCGCCAAGGGTGAGTTTCCTTGCCTGTTTTCCTGCCATCGTTCTCTCTCTCGGTTTTAGTCTTGTGGGCTGTCCAGCAGCATATCCATCTCGAACTGGCGCAGGGGCTCCTGACGCCAGCCAAGATGCGTAAAGAAGGGGGCGGCCACCTCGGGCACAAAGACGTTGGCGGTCAGCGGCAAAGGGGCGAACTGCGCTTGCAGGGCGGCTAGCAAGGCGCGGGCATGCCCCTGACCGCGGTGCTGCGGGGGCACGTAGATCAGGCGCAGCCAGCAGTGCTCTGCGCCGGGTATCACCACGGCGTAGGCCTGACGATTGAGCGTATAGGCACGCGGTGTGCCCGGCAGCTTGAACAGCGATTCGGGGGCAATCAGCCAGGGCAGGTCGGTGGCGCCTTCCGCCGTCAGGCGATGGCTGACGGTCAACGGATCGACCGCCTGCAGCATCGCCGTGCCTGGCGGCACTTCCGCCGGCGCCTGGTGGCCGGTCAGGGTGCGCACGATGCGCAGCCCGGCGCGATGGTACAGCGCCAGCGCGGCTTCGTTGCCTTCGATCACTTCCAGCGACAGCCGATGGTCGCCGCGCTGACGGGCATCCGCCACCACCCGCTGCATCAGCGCCTTACCCAGCCCCTGACCGCGCATCTCGGGGCGTATGGAAAAGGCCGCGACCCGGCTGTGTCGGCCGCGACGGGCGATCAGCGCCACCGCCACCGGTTCCTGGCGATGGGTGACGATCAGGCTGTCGTTCAGGCTGAGGTCTTCGGCGCCGAAGCGGGCGGCGAAGGCCGGCCCGTCGAGCACGAAGCGTACAATGTAGTTTTCAAAACAGTGGGTGAGGATATTGGCCAGCTCGTCGCTGCTGTAGCGCACGGCGTTGTGGAAGTCGAAGCGTCCGTCGTTGTGCATGGCTGATTCCGCTCGGGGGAAAGCTATACATGTAGACCCGTTTGTTTTGCAAGGCAAGCGGGGGGATTCGTTGGCGGGGAAAATAAAAACAAAAAAGCCGGACGCAGCCGCCCGGCGAAATAAAACTCTGGGTATCAAGTGACGCTAAAGTTTGCAGTGGTGGTTATTCATTCATCACATCAGAACTGGTAGGTCAGGGCGAGAACAACGACGTCGTCGTTTTTCAGGCCCAGCTTGTTGTCGTCATCGAGCTGGTTGATTTTATATTCGACATAAGTGGACATGTTTTTGTTGAAGTAATAGGTCGCCGCCACGTCGAAATATTTCACCAGATCGACATCGCCGATGCCTTCAATATCTTTGCCTTTCTGCTGAACGTAACCCAGCGATGGGCGCAGACCGAAGTCGAACTGATATTGCGCGACCAATTCAATCCCTTCCGCTTTATTGGCGAAGCCGCTAACGGAGGTCGAATTGTTATTGATGGTGGCGGTGCCGGAAATAGGCGCAATATTGCGGCTCTGCGAATAAGTCGCGGCCAGGTAGACGTTGTTGTTGTCGTATTTCAGACCACCGGCCCAGATATCGGCCTTGTCGCCTTTACCGAAGGTGCCCGCTTTTTGCGTGGCGGTGCGGTTGGAAGAGGCATAGGCGGCACCCACGCTCAGGCCGTCGATGATTTCGTAGCTGGAGGAGAGGCCCCAACCGTCGCCGTTCGCCTTGCTGGCGGAGCGGCCGTCGTTTTCGTTCTTGCCCTGGTACTGCACGGCAAATTTCAGGCCGTCAACCAGACCGAAGAAGTTGTTATTACGGTAGGTGGCGACGCCGTTGGTGCGGCCGTTCATGAAGTTGTCGGTCTTGATATAAGCATCGTCGCCGAATTCAGGGATCATATCCGTCCAGGCGCCGACGTCGTAAATGATGCCGTAGTTGCGGCCGTAGTCGAAGGAGCCGAGATCCTTATATTTCAGACCGGCGAAACCCAGACGCGTTTTAGTGTCTTTAGTGCCGTCGGATTCAGTATGGTTGGCGGCGATCTGATATTCCCACTGGCCGTAGCCGGTCAGCATATCGTTAATCTGAGTCGCGCCTTTAAAGCCGATGCGGACGTAAGTTTTATCACCGTCGTTGCCGGCATCATCGGAGAAATAATGCAGGGCTTTTACACGGCCGTAAAAATCGAGCTTGTTGCCGTCTTTATTGTAGATTTCTGCTGCCTGTGCCGCTTGCGCAAGTAAAAGTGCCGGAATAATAACGGCCAGAAGATTACGTTTCATGGGTTACCCTGCTTTATTCGATTGAAAGACGCTTATCATCAGTTGCATTGCTGTTTCACTGTGCCGCCTGATTGTTGGCGGCGGAGAATTTTTACCGTAGTAATGTGATCTATTTATGACAAAAAATTCATTTTCATGTCGAACGATTAAAAAAGTCGCGCAAAGGGTGAATTTTTTCTTCAGCCGGCGGTCGGCGGCTGGTCTACAGTTATCGATACCTTGTTCCGCTGCGGGAGGAATCATGCACGATACTTATACTTTGTTCGGCACGCAGGGTTGCGGTTCGACGATCGTGGCCGCCGCGTTGGCGTTGACCGCGTTCCCCTGGGGCTATGAGGAGGTGGACTACACGCAGGACGGCCCGGAGCGCGATCGCCTGCTGGCGCTAAACCCGCTGGGCCAGGTGCCTACCTTGGTGTTGCCCAATGACGAAGTGATGACGGAGAGCGCGGCGATTATCCTGCTGCTGCACGATCGCGCACCGCATGCTGAACTGGCGCCGCCCGGCGGCTCGCCGCTGTTGCCGCGTTTTCTGCGCTGGCTGCTGTTCATTAACGCGGAGATTTACCCCACCTTCACCTATGCCGACCATCCGCAGCGCTGGCAGCCGCAGGCGGCGGGGGCGGAGCAGCTGAAAAATGCGGTGATGGATTATCGCGAGCGTTTATTGCAGCAGCTGAACGCCGCCGCCGGCGCAGCGGGCCCGTGGTTTCTCGGCAAGAGCTTCAGCGCGTTGGATCTGTACGTGGCGGTGATGTGCAACTGGCGGCCGGGCCGCGCGTGGTTCCGGCAGCACTGCCCGCGGCTGTACGCCATCGCCGAACGGGTGGAGCAGCGGCCGGAGCTGAATGCGCTGCTGAGCGCCCATTTCGACGGCGTTGCCCCACTGGAATCGTGAAACCTCCCCGCTGCCCGGCGGGGAACCCTCCCGTTTTTCTGAATCGAGACTGCCGAAAATCCCGATTTTCACTCGCTGCGGCGGCGGGTAGCGTAAGGCTATCCGCAACTGACAGGAGAGTGTGATGCCATCAGAATCCCAGGCCGGGCAACAGGCGTTCGGCGATATTGCCCCCAAGCTGGCGCAGCTCAGCGACAACATATTGTTTGACGATGTCTGGCAGCGGCCAGAGCTGAGCCCGCGCGAGCGCAGCCTGATCACCGTCGCCGCGCTGGTGGCGCTCAACCGCGTGGAACAGCTGCCGTTTCACCTGCAGCTGGCGCAGCGCAACGGCGTGGCGCGTCAGCAACTGGCCGAGCTCATCACCCATCTGGCGTTCTACGCCGGCTGGCCTGCAGCGGCATCGGCCGTGGCGCGCCTGCGCGAGCTGGAACCGGAGGCGCCCCATGCCGTTTAGCCGCATCGCCCTGCATCAGGGCAAATCCGCTGACTACCTGCAAACCTTGTCCGACAGCCTGCATCAGGCGCTGGTAGAGGCGTTCGAGGTGCCGCCGACGGACAAATTTCAGGTGATCGATCAATACCGCCCCGGTGAGCTTATCTACGATCGCGACTATCTCGGCGGGCCGCGCAGCGCGGATTTCGTGCTGTTTTACATCACCGCCGGGCGGCCGCGCGACAGCGACACCAAGCGGCGTTTCTACCGACGGCTGGCGGCGTTGCTGATGGAAAAGCTGCGGCTGAACCCCGAGGATGTGATGGTGGTGATCGCCACCACCCAGTTGGACGAGTGGTCGTTCGGCGGTGGTCGCGCCTCGATGATCGATCCGCAGGCGTAACTCGGGCTGACGTCGCCGGCGGTCTGTGGGACAATAGCGCCATCATTTCGTTTAGATAAGAGTTGAATGGCGCTCTCCTCCGCAGTTAAAGATCAGATTGGCCAGTGGTACAAAGCCCTGCAGCAGCAAATACCGGATTTCATTTCCCGCGCGCCCCAGCGTCAGATGATCGCCGAGGTGGCGAAGACGTTGGCCGGTGACTACCCGCGCCATCTGGCGATCGAGGCGCCGACCGGCGTCGGTAAAACGCTGTCTTATCTGATCCCGGGCATCGCCGTCGGGCGGGCGGAGAGCAAGCCGCTGGTGGTGAGCACCGCCAACGTGGCGCTACAGGACCAGATCTACAGCAAAGATTTGCCGCTGCTGAAGAAGATTATCCCCGATCTGAAATTTACCGGTGCCTTTGGCCGCGGGCGTTACGTCTGCCCGCGTAACCTGGCGGCGATGAGCACCGACGTCAGTCAACAGGGCGATCTGACGCTGTTCCTCGACGACGAACTGGCGCCGTCCAGCGGCGAAGAGCAGGCGCTGTGCCAGAAACTGACCAAGGCGTTGGCTCGCTTCGAGTGGGACGGGCTGCGCGATCACTATCAGCAGAGCATCGACGATCCGCTGTGGGCCAAGCTGAGCACCGACAAGGCCAACTGCCTGGGGCGCAACTGCCACTACATTCGCGAATGCCCGTTCTATATTGCCCGCAAAGAGATCGAGAGCGCCGACGTGGTGGTGGCCAACCACGCGCTGGTGATGGCGGCGCTGGAGACGGAATCGGTGCTGCCGAACCCGAAAGAATTGCTGCTGGTGCTGGACGAAGGCCATCATTTGCCTGAGGTGGCGCGCGACGCGCTGGAGATCGACGGGGAAATCACCGCGCTGTCGACCAACCTGCAGTTGGACATGATCGTGCGCCAGGTCGAGCAGTGCATGACGCAGTACCGGCCGAAGAATCCGCCGGGGCTGGCCAACAGCGAACGGCTGAAAAACCATTGCGAGGAGCTGCGCGAGCTGGTGCAGATCTTCGAGCATCAGGTCAGCGCCTACCTGCCCGGCGATAGCGTGGCGGCCGAGCACCGTTTTGAAATGGGCGAGCTGCCCGCGGAGATGGTGGAGAGCTGCGCACGGCTGTTTAAACTGACCGATGCATTACGCGGGCTGGCGGAGTTCGTGCTTAACGATCTTACCGAGCAGACCGGCAAGCACGACATCGTGCGTCTGCATCGCGCGATCATTCAGATGAGCCGCACGCTGGGCTATCTGGAGGCGATGAGCAAGCTGTGGCGGCTGGCGGCGCTCGACAAGTCGTCCAACGCGCCGATCTCCAAATGGGTCACGCGCGAGCTGCGCGATAACGTTACCCATCTGTATTTGCACTGCGTCGGCATCCGCGTCAGCGACCAGCTGGAGAAGCTGCTGTGGCGCAAGGTGCCGCACGTGGTGGTCACCTCGGCCACGCTGCGTTCACTGAACAGCTTCGCGCGTTTGCAGGAGATGAGCGGGCTGAGCGAGAAGGCCGGCGATCGCTTCGAAACTCTCTCTTCGCCGTTCAATCACGTCGAACAGGGCAAAATTGTCATTCCGCAGATGCGCTATGAACCGGCGCTCGCCAACGAGGCGGAGCACCTCGAGGAGATGGCGCGGTTTTTCCGCGCCGAGCAGGCGAGCGGCAAGCACAAAGGCATGCTGATCCTGTTCAGCAGCCACCGGGCGATGCAGACTTTCCTCGGCTACGTGACCGATCTGCGGCTGATGCTGCTGGTGCAGGGCGACCAGCCGCGCTACCGGCTGGTGGAAGAGCACCGCAAGCGGGTGGAGAAGGGCGTCGCCAGCGTGCTGGTGGGGCTGCAATCGTTCGCCGAAGGGCTGGATCTGAAAGGCGAACTGCTGACCCAGGTGCATATTCACAAAATCGCGTTCCCGCCGATCGACAGCCCGGTGATCATCACCGAAGGCGAGTGGCTGAAATCACTGAAGCGCTATCCGTTCGAAGTGCAGAGCCTGCCGAGCGCCTCGTTCAACCTGATCCAGCAGGTCGGCCGACTGATCCGCAGTAACCAATGCTACGGCGAGATCGTGATCTACGATCGCCGGCTGTTGACCAAAAACTACGGTTCGCGGCTGTTGGCGTCGCTGCCGGTGTTCCCGATTGAGCAGCGCGCGGTGCCGGAGGCCGACAAGGCGCATCTGGCGGCGCTGAAATCCGCCGCCGACGCGGCCAAAAAAGAGAAGAAGCGCGGCAACCCGTTCGCCCGCAAACGGCGGCGTTGATCAGAGCAGCGGCGGCAGGCGGCGCTTGACCGGCGTGGTTTTCACGATCGAGGTGTTGCTCTGCGCATGCTCGGCCAGCCGATCGAGGGTATGGTCGAGCTGTTCCATCGAGTGCGCCACCAGCCGCACGATAAAGCAGTCTTCGCCGGTCACCTTATCGCATTCGACCACTTCCGGGATCGCCTGAATCAGCTGCTCGACCTTCTTCAGCATGCCCGGCAGCGGCTTGATGCGCACCAGCGACTCGAAGGCATAGCCTACCGCCTGCAGATTGACGTTCAGGGTATAACCCTGGATCACGCCGCTTTCCTCCAGCCGCCGCAGTCTTTCCGACGTGCTCGGCGACGACAGCCCCACCTGCGCGCTCAGCGTCTTCAACGATGCACGCGCATCTTCCGCCAGAATGGTCAGGATTTGGCGATCGATATCATCCATAACGCCTCCGTTAGGTATTTTCTTTATTATAGCTGCGAGAAAAAGGCAGTTAAGCATATCTGCCTTTTTTATGCTATGGAAAGCCGCCCCGCGAAGCCGCAAGCTATGTCTCTGGGCAAGCTTCGAGGAATGCAGAATGAATGCAGAGATAAAACGCGGATCGCTGGAGATGGCGGCGGCGATGTTGATTTCCGGCTCTATCGGCTGGTTTGTGTTGATGTCCGGCCAGCCGGTTATCAACGTGGTGTTTTGGCGCTGCGCGGTAGGCGCGCTGGTGCTGCTGGCGGTGTGCGGCGTACTGGGGCAGCTGCGACGCGATGCGCTGACGCGCGCCACGCTGCTGCTGGCGATCGCCGGCGGCGTCGCGCTGGTGATCAACTGGCTGCTGCTGTTTGCCGCCTATTCCTATGCCTCTATTTCCATCGCCACCGCGGTGTATAACACCCAGCCGTTTATGCTGGTGGGGCTGGGGGCGCTGTTTTTGGGGGAACGGCTGACTGCCCGCAAGCTGCTGTGGCTGGGGCTGGCGTTCGGCGGCATGATGCTGGTGGTGCTGGCGCAGCCGCGGCAGGCGGGGGAGCAGAGCCATTATCTGGCGGGCATCGCGCTGGCGCTCGGCGCGGCGTTTTTCTACGCCCTGATGGCGCTGGCGGCCAAGCGGCTGAAGGGCACGCCGCCGCATCTCATTGCGCTGATCCAGGTGACGGTAGGGGCGGTGATGCTGTTGCCGCTGGTGGATTTCCATGTTTCGGCTAGCGTTGGGCAGTGGGGGATGCTGGCGACGCTCGGCGTGCTGCACACCGGCCTGATGTACGTGTTGATGTACGGTGCGCTGCAGAAGCTGCCCACCAACCTGATCGGCTCGCTGTCGTTTATCTACCCGATCGCCGCCATGTTGGTGGATCGCCTGGCGTTTGGCCACCGCCTGTCGGCGTGGCAGCTGCTGGGCGCGGCGATCATCCTGCTGGCGGCGGCGGGCATGAACCTGCTGGGCGATCGGCGAGCGCGACTGCTGCCGGCCTCGGACGGCCGGCGCGCCGGCTGATGCTCAGTTCGGTTTTTTCAGCCGGCGCCATAAGGTGGTGCGGCTGATCCCGAGCAACCGGGCGGCGGCGGCGTGGTCGCCCCCGCACCGCGCCAGGGCTTCGTGGGCGGAGATGGGCGCCGCCTGCGTCTCGGGCGGCGTGACCGCCGCCAGCTCCGGCAACAGCCACTGCAGCGTTTCACCGCTCGGCGCTGCGCCGGTGCTCAGCATCAGCGCTACCCGTTCCATCATGTTGCGTAGTTCGCGCAGGTTGCCGGGCCAGGCGTAATGGCTTAGCGCGGCGTAACAGCCGGCCAGGGCGGTGCGCAGCGGCTCCGTCAGCGGCACATCGAGCGCCGCCAGCGACTGTTTCAGAAAGTGTTCCGCCAGCATCGCAATATCGTCGCCGCGCGCCCGCAATGGCGGCAGCTGCAGCCGCAGGGCGCTCAGGCGATAAAACAGATCGGCGCGAAAACCGCCCCGTTGAATCGCCTGCTCCAGGCGGGTGTGGGTGGCGCTGATGACGCGAAAGTCGACCGTTACCGGCTGTTGCCCGCCCACCCGGGTGATAGTTTTCTCTTCCAGCGCGCGCAGCAGTCGCGTTTGCAGGTGCAGCGGCATTTCGCCGATCTCATCCAGAAACAGAGTGCCGCCGTTGGCGGTTTCCAGCAGCCCGCGTCGGCCGCCGCGCCGTGATCCGGTGAAGGCGCCTTCCTCATAGCCGAACAGTTCCGCCTCCAGCAGCGATTCGGCGATGGCGCCGCAGTTGATGGCGACGAACGGCGGCGTCGCCCCCCTGGACGGTGCGCCGCGCCGGGAAAAGTATTCGCGGTGGATTGCCTGCGCCGCCAGCTCTTTGCCAGTGCCGGTTTCTCCTTCAATTAATACCGCCGCCGGCGAGCGGGCGTACAGCATGATGGTGCGCCGGGTCTGCTCCATCTGCGGGGAGTCGCCCTGCAAATCGCCCAGCCCATAGCGTGGCTGCAGGGTATCGCGTGCGGCGTAATCGCCGCCGCGTTTGCCGCCGCTCAGCATCAGGCGCGTTACGCCCAGCGCATCGCTGAAGGCGGCGCGCAGGGTGGCGGCGGAATAGAGAAAAATGGCGGTGAGCCCGGCCTCTTCCGCCAGATCGCTGATGAGGCCGGCGCCGACCACCGCCTGAATACCGGCGGCTTTCAGCTCGGCGATCTGGCCGCGGGCGTCCTCTTCGGTGACGTAACTGCGCTGCTCCAGCGGCAGATCGAAGGTTTGCTGGAACTCCATCAGCGCGGGCAGGGGCGTTTTATAGGTGATGACACCGATCCGATCGGCGGTTCTGCGCGCCTTGCTCAGCGCCTGCAGCAGGTCGAAGCCGCCGGGCTTGACCAAAATGACCGGCACCGACAGACGGCTTTTCAGGTAGGCGCCGTTGGAGCCGGCGGCGATGATGGCGTCGCAAGGCTCGGTCGCCAGGCGTGCGCGGATGTGCTGCACCGCCTCCTCGAAGCCGAGACGGATCGGGGTGATGGTCGCCAGATGGTCGAACTCGAGGCTGATGTCCCGGAACAGATCGAACAGGCGGGTGATGGAGACAGTCCAGATCACCGGTTTGTCCGGCGCGCGGGATGGCGTGATGTGATCGCTCATGGTGGGTTACCGAATGGAAGTGGCTGCATTAGGTGTAGCCTTGTTTCAGTCATGTTTCAAATATGCCGATTGAAACCGCGATTGAAACGTTAACTGAAACGTTTTTTATCCCTTTGCCAGGCCAATGGCGCTGAATATGTTGTAACTCACTTATTTTTATCGTTTTTAATTTTTCCCCTCACCGAAGTGAAACCTGGCCCGCTCCTTGCTCTGTCTGTTTCATCTGGCTAATCGGAGAAAACGTCATGACGCTGCGCTCACCCGGGCTCGCCTTTCGTCAGGCCCTGAATAAAGAGAAACCCCTGCAAATCGCCGGCGCGATCAACGCCAACCATGCGCTGCTGGCCCAGCGGGCCGGGTTCCAGGCCATCTATCTTTCCGGCGGCGGCGTGGCGGCGGGTTCGCTGGGGCTGCCGGACCTGGGCATTTCGACGCTGGACGATGTGTTGACCGATATTCGCCGCATCACCGACGTCTGCCCGCTGCCGCTGCTGGTGGATGTCGACAGCGGTTTCGGCGCATCGGCGTTTAACGTTGCCCGCACGGTGCGCTCGGTGAGCAAGGCCGGGGCGGCGGCGCTGCATATCGAAGATCAGGTCGGCGCCAAGCGCTGCGGCCATCGGCCCAATAAGGCCATCGTCTCCACCGAAGAGATGGTGGATCGCATCAAGGCGGCGGTAGATGCGCGCAGCGATCCGGACTTCGTGATCATGGCGCGCACCGACGCGCTGGCGGTGGAGGGGCTGGAGGCGGCCATCGAGCGCGCTCAGGCTTACGTGGCGGCCGGGGCCGACATGCTGTTCCCGGAAGCGATCACCGAACTGGGCATGTACCGCCGTTTCGCCGAAGCGACGCAGGTGCCGATCCTCGCCAACATCACCGAATTCGGCGCGACGCCGCTGTTCACCACCGACGAGCTGCGCAGCGCTCGGGTGGATATGGCGCTGTATCCGCTGTCGGCCTTTCGGGCGATGAACCGGGCGGCGGAGCGGGTGTACCGCGCCCTGCGCGAGGAGGGCACGCAGAAAAGCGTCATCGACACCATGCAGACCCGCAACGAGCTGTACGAAAGCATCAACTACTATTTGTTCGAAGAGAAACTCGACGCTCTGTTCGCTCGCCAACGCGACGAATAGGCGCCATTCACGCAGAAGCCAAATGAGGACAGTATGAGCCAAGCGATCCCCCCGCAAAGCCCGACTGGCGTTAAGCCGAAAAAATCCGTGGCGTTATCCGGCGTGCCCGCCGGAAATACTGCGCTGTGTTCCGTAGGGCGCAGCGGCAACGATCTGCACTACCGCGGTTACGACATCCTCGATCTCGCGCGCCACTGCGAGTTTGAAGAGGTCGCCCATCTGCTGATCCACGGCAAGTTGCCCAACCGCGACGAGCTGCAGGCCTATAAACACCGTCTCAAAGCGCTGCGCGGCCTGCCCGCCAGCGTGCGCACGGTGCTGGAGGCGCTGCCGGCGGCTTCGCATCCGATGGACGTGATGCGCACCGGCGTTTCGGCCCTTGGCTGCACGCTGCCGGAAAAAGAGCAGCACGGCGCGGCCGGCGCGCGCGACATTGCCGATCGGCTGCTGGCGTCGTTGGGATCGATGCTGCTCTACTGGTATCACTACAGCCACAACGGCGAACGTATTCAGCCGGAGACCGACGACGATTCCATCGGTGGCCACTTCCTGCACCTGCTGCACGGCGAGGCGCCTTCCGCCAGCTGGGAACAGGCCATGCACGCGTCATTGATCCTGTACGCCGAGCATGAGTTCAACGCCTCGACCTTCGCCGGCCGGGTGATCGCCGGCACCGGATCCGACGTCTATTCGGCGATCGTCGGCGCCATTGGCGCGCTGCGCGGGCCGAAGCACGGCGGCGCCAACGAGGTGTCGCTGGAGATCCAGCAACGCTATGAAACGCCGGACGAAGCGGAAGCCGACATTCGCCGCCGCATCGACAACAAAGAGGTGGTGATTGGCTTTGGGCACCCGGTGTACACCGTCTCCGATCCGCGCCATCAGGTGATCAAAGAGATCGCACTGCGCCTGTCGCAGGAAGCGGGCGCGATGAAGCTGTATGACATCGCCGATCGGCTGGAAAGCGTGATGCACGACACCAAAAACATGTTCCCCAACCTCGACTGGTTCTCGGCGGTGTCTTACCACCAGCTGGGGGTGCCCACTGAAATGTTCACGCCTCTGTTTGTCATGGCGCGCGTCAGCGGCTGGTCGGCGCACATCATCGAGCAACGGCAGGACAACAAAATCATTCGCCCGTCCGCCAACTATACCGGGCCGGAAGCGCGGGCGTTCGTACCGCTGGATCAGCGCTGAGCGCCGGTCGTTATCGTGTCGTTTTCACTCTGGAGCCTTTGGAAATCATGATGCTTGAGTCTGCCAATACCCGCCGTCTGCCGTTCGATCGCGAAATGGTCGATATCGTCGATTATGTGATGAAAGAGGCCGTCGATAGCCCGGCGGCGTACCGCACCGCTCACTATTGCCTGCTCGACACCCTCGGCTGCGGGCTGGAGGCGCTGAGCTACCCGGCCTGCAAGAAACTGATGGGGCCGGTGGTGCCGGGCGCCGAGGTGCTGAACGGCAGCCGGGTGCCCGGCACCCGTTTCCAGCTGGATCCGGTGCAGGCGGCGTTCAATATCGGCGCCATGATCCGCTGGCTCGACTTCAACGACACCTGGCTGGCGGCGGAGTGGGGCCACCCGTCGGATAACCTGGGCGGGATCCTGGCGGTGGCCGATTGGCTCTCTCGCCAGGCGGTGGCGGCGGGCAAAGCGCCGCTGACCATGCGGCAGGTGCTGATCGCCATGATCAAGGCGCATGAGATCCAGGGCTGCCTGGCGCTGGAAAACGCCTTCAACCGGGTAGGGTTGGATCACGTGCTGCTGGTGAAGGTGGCGTCCACCGCGGTGGTGGCGCAGTTGCTCGGCCTGAGCCGCGAGGCGATCCTGAACGCGGTGTCGCTGGCGTGGGTGGACGGGCAGTCGCTGCGTACCTATCGCCACGCGCCGAACGCCGGCACCCGCAAATCCTGGGCTGCGGGGGATGCGACCGCCCGCGCGGTGCGGCTGGCGCTGATGGCCGCCACCGGCGAAATGGGCTACCCCTCGGCGCTGACGGCGCCGACCTGGGGATTCTACGACGTCTCGTTCAACGGCAAACCTTTCCGCTTCCAGCGGCCGTACGGCGCGTATGTGATGGAGAACGTGCTGTTTAAAATTTCGTTCCCGGCGGAGTTCCATGCCCAGACCGCCGTGGAGGCGGCCATGACGCTGCACCGCCAGATGCAGGCCGCCGGCAAAACCGCCGCCGACATCGCCAGGGTGAGCATCCGCACCCACGAGGCTTGCCTGCGCATTATCGACAAGCAGGGGCCGCTGGATAACCCGGCGGATCGCGATCACTGCATTCAGTATATGGTGGCGATCCCGTTGCTGTTCGGCTGGCTGACGGCGGCGGATTACGAAGACCGGGTGGCCGAAGATCCGCGTATCGACGCATTGCGTAGTAAGATCCACTGCCATGAAGATCCCGCTTTCACGCGTGATTATCACGATCCGGAAAAGCGCTCGATCGCCAATGCGCTGACGGTGGAGTTCGCCGACGGCAGCCGTCTGGATGAGGTGGCGGTGGAGTATCCTATCGGCCATGCGCGGCGGCGCGAAGAGGGCATCCCGCTGCTGATCGAGAAGTTCAAAACCAACCTGGCGCGCCAGTTCCCAGCCCTGCAGCAGCAGCGCATTCTCGAGGTGTCGCTGGACCGCCAGCGGCTGGCGCAGATGCCGGTCAACGAGTATCTCGATTTGTGGGTGATCTGAGGTGAGCGGCGCTGACAAGCCACGTCGGCGTCGCTATGATGGACGTTCCATCCCCGTCCGTCTTCTTATCAGGTGATTCATGATTGATGCCGCAACGTTGTTGTTGTTTTCCGGTGCCTGCGTGGCGCTGGCGCTGACCCCCGGCCCGGATATGCTGCTGATCGCTTCGCGCAGCGTCAGCCAGGGGCGACGCGCCGGTTTCGCTTCGCTGGCGGGCATTCAGCTCGGCACATACTGCCACGCGCTGGCGGCGGCGCTGGGGTTGTCGCAACTGTTCGTCGCGGTGCCGCTGGCTTACGACGCGGTGAGAATGTTGGGCGCCGCCTATCTGCTCTACCTGGCGTGGAAAACGCTGCAACCCGGCAGCAGTCTGCAGGCTTCTGCCGGGTTGCAGGCCGTGCCGACGGCGCGAATTTTCCGGCAGGGACTGTTCACCAACATCCTCAACCCGAAAATGGCGCTGTTCGTGCTGGCGCTGTTCCCGCAGTTTATCGATCCGCGTGCCGGCTCGGTGGTGGTACAGATGCTGGTGCTGGCGACGGTGCTGAATCTGGTGGGGTTGCTGATTAACGGCGGGGTGATCCTGGCGGTCAGCGGCATGAAAAGCCGCTTCGCCGGCCGCCGCTTCAGCGCCCGCTGGCCGAACTACCTGCTGAGCGGCGTATTCGCCGGGCTGGCCTGCAAACTCATTTTCGACAGCCGCCGCTAACCCTCGCGCAGCAGCGCTTCAAACGCCGCGCTGGCCGGTTCGTCCTGCAGCGCGCTGTACATCACCAACCGCAGGTGGTTCTCTTCGTCGACGATGAAAGAGGCGTGGTCAAAGGTGACCGGGCCGATTGCCGGGACGATGAAGCTGCGCCGCCCCTGGCAACGTCCGTGAATGTCATGCTGCCGCCAGAGCTGGCGGAATTGCGGCGATACCTGCTCCAGCGCCTGTACCCGTTGGCGCATCACCTCATCCTCCGGCGCACGGGCGTAGTCGCGGCGGAAGCTGGCCAGGATTTGCGGCGCCTGCGCCCGCCACTCCAGCAGGCGCGCATTGAGCTGCGGATCGGCAAACAGCATCCACAACATGTTGCGTTCTTGCGCCGGGCGATCGCCGATGGCGAACAGCCGCTGCGCCGCCGGATTCCAGGCGATGATGTCCCAACTCAGGTTCATGACGTAGGCCGGCCGCAGCGTCAAATCGTCCAGCAGGCGCCGCACCAACGGCGAAACCTGGCACCACTGATGTCCAACCGGCACCGGCGGGCGCTGATGCGCCAATAAGAACAGGTGGTAGCGGCCGGCGGCGTCGAGCTGCAGCACCCGCGCCAGATTTTCCAAAAACGTCACCGACGCATTGATTTCCCTGCCTTGCTCCAGCCAGGTGTACCAGGTGAGGCCGACGCCGGCCAGCGCCGCCACCTCCTCGCGCCGCAATCCCGGCGTGCGGCGGCGGCTGCCGCTTGGCAAGCCGACTGACTCTGGTGACAGTTGTTCTCGCTTTTGCCGCAGAAAATCCCCCAGTTCGTGGCGGGTGCGTTCGAGGGTGCGTGGGGGCATGTCGGCCGTCCTGTTGCTGTCAGTAATAGTATAAATGGCTATATAGTAACAGTTTAAACCTTGTTCCATACTGCGGCCATCATAATCTCTGGAGGTGGTATGGAACATTCATTATCTCGTGAGCGGCGAGGGCTGCCCGGCCTGCCGGTGCTGCTGTTGGGCGGGTTCGTCACGGTGTTCGATCTGTTCGTGGTCAACGTGGCGGCGCCGGTGATCCAGCGGCAGTTCGCCGCCGATTTCGCCGGGATCGGTTTGATCGTCGCCGGTTATGAGCTGGCGTTTGGGGTGCTGTTGATCGCCGGTGGGCGTTTGGGCGATCGCTTCGGGCGTCGGCGCTTGTTCAGCCTCGGCATGCTGGGATTCACGCTGAGCTCCCTGTTGTGCGGGCTGGCGGGATCGCTCGGCCTGCTGATCGCCGCGCGTATTCTGCAGGGGGCGACGGCGGCGCTGTTGTTCCCGCAAATTTACGCCTTGATGCGGGTCCTGTACGCGCCGCAACAGCGGCGGCGCGCCTTCGCTTGGCTGGGCATGACGCTGGGATTGGCGGCGATCTTCGGCCAGATCCTCGGCGGATTTATCATCGAGGCTAACCTGTTCGGCAGCGGCTGGCGCATGATCTTTTTGATCAATTTGCCGATCGGCGCACTGGCGCTGTGGGCGGCGCGGTGCATTCCCGAATCGCGGGTGGCGCAGGCGCAGCGGTTGGACGGCGTTGGCCTGTGGCTGGCGGCGACCGGCCTGTCGCTGTTGCTGCTGCCGCTGCTGGAGGGGCCGGCGCGCGGCTGGCCGTGGTGGATAGCGCCGATGTTGGCGTTAGCGATGCTGACGCTGTGGGGCTTCCTGCGTTGGGAGCGCCGTCTGGCGCAGCGCGGCGGCGATGCAGTGCTCGATCCGGCGCTGTTCCGTCAGGCGGGCTTCGCACCGGGTATGGCGGTGGTGCTGGCGATTTATGCCACCGCTTCCTCGTTTTTCTTGTGTTTCGCACTGCTGCTGCAGGCGGGGGCGGGGCTGACGCCTTTTCAGGCGGGCAGTCTGTTCGCCCCGGCCAGCGCGGCCTTCATGCTGGCCTCGATGTTGGCGCCCCGGTTAGCGCTGCGTTGGGGTAATGGCGTACTGAGCGTGGGCGTGGCGATTTACGCCACCGGGTTGGCGCTATTGATGGCGCAGGCGCTGTGGGGTGAGGCGCTGGCGCATCCGCTGCGGCTGCTGCCTGGGTTAGTGGTGCTGGGGTTCGGTCAGGCGCTGAGCATGACGCCGCTGCTGAATCTGGTGCTCGGTTTGGCGCCGGAGCGGCAGGCGGGCATGGCGGCGGGTCTGGTTGCCACCGTGCAGCAGGTGGGGGGCGCGCTGGGCATCGTGGTCAGCGGCGTCGCTTTTGTGCCGCTGTTGGTGAGCGGCGGCGCAGCGGAGCGCTATGCCCAGGCCTTTGCCGGCGCCATGGTATTTAATCTGTTGGCGATGGGCATCGCCCTGCTGTTGTTAAACCGGATCACTCAAAATACTCAGAAAGCGGATCTTAAGTAGGCCGCCAGTGGGTGCTTTACTGTCGTCATCATGAGAGAGCGTAAGGAGCCACACTGATGTTTCAACCCGCCACATTTCGCGAAGACAATCTGGATGCCCAACTGGCGCTGGTGCGCGCCCACCCGTTGGGGCTATTGGTCAGCCACGGCGAGCAGGGATTGACGGCCGATCCGCTGCCGTTTCTGGCCGATGTCGAACAGGGGCAGATCCGGCTGCGGGCGCACCTGTCGCGCGCCAACGCGCACTGGCGACGGCTGCAGCACGCGGCGGAATGCCTGGTGATTTTTCAGGGCGTGGAGGGCTATGTGTCCCCCGGCTGGTACCCGAGCAAGCGCCAGACCGGCAAAGTGGTGCCGACCTGGAACTACAGCATGGTGCAGCTGTATGGCGTACCGACGGTGACGGACGATCCGGCCTGGCTGCGCCGCCAGCTGATCGACCTGACGGCACAACAGGAAGGGCGCCGCCCGGCGCCCTGGCGGCTCGACGACGCGCCGGCCAACTATATCGCCGCACAGCTTAAAGGCATCGTCGGTATCGAGATCGCCGTCACCCGGCGCGAAGGCAAATGGAAAATGAGCCAAAACCGCAGCGCCGACGATGCCGGCGGGGTGATCGCCGGGCTGCGCGAGGGCGATGACGCGCAGCGGCGACTGGCGGCGGAGGTTGAGCGGCGGCGCGGATAGGGTATGCTAACCGAAGAGTGAGCTGAGGGAACCTTCGGATGGATTACACCAAAATTATCAAAGAAATAGGCCGCGGCAAAAATCATGCGCGCGACCTGGACCGGCAGACCGCCTTTGAGCTGTATCAGGCGATGCTGGCCGGGGAGGTCCCCGAGCTGGAGCTGGGCGGCATTCTGATCGCACTGCGCATCAAGGGCGAAGCCGAAGAGGAGATGCTGGGGTTCTATCAGGCGATGCAGCAGCAGGTGTTGCCGCTGCAGGCGCCGCAGGGGCGGCCATTGCCGGTGGTGCTGCCGAGCTACAACGGCGCGCGCAAGCAGGCCAACCTGACGCCGCTGCTGGCGCTGCTGCTGGCGAAAGTGGGCCTGCCGGTGGTGGTGCACGGCGTGCTGGACGACAGCACCCGCGTGACCAGCGCCGAGATTTTCCGCGCTCTGGGGCTGCCGTGGTCGGAACAGGCTGCTCACGCCCAGCGGCGTCTCGATAACGGCGAGGCGGTATTCATGCCGGTTTCCACGTTGTCGGCGCCGTTGGCGCAGCAGCTTGGGCTGCGTTGGCGCATGGGGGTGCGCAACAGCGCCCATACGCTGGCCAAGCTGGCGACGCCGTTCGGCGAACAGGATGCGCTGCGCCTCGCCAGCGTCTCTCACCCGGAGTATGTTGGCCGGGTGGCATCGTTTTTCCGCCAAATCGGCGCCCGCGGGCTGCTGATGCACGGCACCGAAGGTGAAGCCTACGCCAACCCGCTGCGCTGCCCGCAAATTCACCACATCGTCGGCGGCGAACAGCACGTATTGCTGGAGCGCACCTTGCAGGATGAAACGCCGGCATTGCCGGCGGCGAAAGACGCGGAAACCACCGCACGCTGGACCGAGCGCTGCCTGGCGGGCGAGGTGGCGATCCCGCAGGCCATCCAGCGGCAGGTCGCCTGTTGCTTGGTGGCCGCCGGCGAGAGCGAGACGCTCGAGCAGGGGCTGCAGCGCCTGCGTCAGGCCTAAGCGCGACTATACTGGGATATTTCCTCATCGGCTGAGAAGGACGGTTATGCAACAGGCTCTCGATTACTTCAATCAATTGAACCAGGATTACCTCGACGTTCACCGCGCCAAAGAAGAGCTGTTCTGGCAAAACTACATGGGCACCGGCGATGAAGGCGTGTCGGCGCGCTTTTCCGCCGCGGAAAGCGCCTATAAGCGCTTTATCGCCGAACCGCGCCGGCTGGCCGAGATCCGCAATCTGCTGGCCGGATTGGAAACGCTGCCGCAGGAGGCGCAGCGCGATGCGCTGATCCACGGCCTGCAAGGCTGGCTGCGTTTCTTCGACTGTAACGCCATTGAAGATCCGCAGGCGCAGGCGCTGTTGGATCAGATCATTCACGCCGAGTCCGATCTCTACTCGCGCCGCAAGGGCTATCAGGTCACACACCTGAACGCCGACGGCCAGCGGGTGGCGGCCTCGCTCGGCGAGCTGCTGACCAACCAGGCGACCAACCCGAACGAAGACTACCGCCGCAGTTCGCAGCAGGCGCTGCGCGACCTGGAGCAATGGCTGCTGCATAACGGCCTGCCGGAGCTGATCGGCCTGCGCAACCGCTTTGCGCGCCAGATGGGCTATCGCAACTATTTCGACTACAAGGTGAACAAAACCGAGCGCATGACGCCGGAGCAGCTGTTCGCCATTCTGGATCGTTTCGAGCGGGAAACCCGCGAGGCCAACGCGCGCAGCCTGCAACAGCTGGCGGCCGACAAGGGCGGCCAGGCGCTGGAGCCGTGGAACGTACGCTTCGCCAGCGCCGGCGACGTCACCCGTCAACTGGATCCTTACTTCCCGTTTTCTCGTTCGCTGGAACGCTGGGTCGACAGCTTCAAACGCCTGCACATCGGCTTTGGCGGCGCCGAGATGAACCTCGATCTGCTGGTGCGCAAAGGCAAGTATGAGAACGGCTTTATGCACGGCCCGGTGCCGCCGTTTGTGCGCCAGGGGGAATGGGTGCCGGCGCGCATCAACTTCACCAGCCTGGCGCAGCCGGGGCAGGTGGGCAGCGGCGCTTACGGGCTCAACACCCTGTTCCACGAGGGCGGCCACGCGGCGCACTTCGCCAACATTCGCCAGAATGCGCCGTGCTTCTCGCAGGAGTTCCCACCGACCTCGATGGCCTATGCCGAAACCCAGTCGATGTTCTGCGACAGCCTGCTGGACGACGCCGACTGGCTGAAACGCTATGCGAAAAACGCCGCCGGCGAAGCGGTGCCTGATGCGCTGATCGAGGCCGGCATCGCGGCGCGCCAGCCGATGCGTGCGTTCAACGAACGCCACATCCTGCTGGTGCCGTACTTCGAGTGGGCGCTGTACCAGTGGGATGACGAGCAGCGCACGCCGGAAGCCATTACCGCGCTGGCGCGCGAGGTCGAGCAAAAGATCCTCGGCATCAGCGGCAGCCCGCGCCCGACGTTGGCGATCCCGCACCTGCTGTCGCTAGAATCCGCCTGTTCCTACCAGGGCTATCTGCTGGCGATGATGGCGGTAGAGCAAACCCGTCACTTCTTCCTGCAGCGCGACGGTTACCTGACGGACAACCCGGCCATTGGCCCGGATCTGGCGCAACACTACTGGTTGCCGGGCAACAGCGTCAGCCATGACGACACGCTGCGCAGCCTGACCGGCGAAGGGTTTAATCCTGACTATCTGGCGCAGGCCTGCAACCAGACGGTGGCACAGGCGTGGCATGAGGCGCAGCAGACGATGGCCGCCGCGGCCAAGCGCCCGCAGCCGCCGGCAGATTTCGATTTGCAGGCGCACATCCGGGTGGTGGATGGCGAGACGGTATTGGCGGACAACGCCGAGGGTGACGAGCGGATGTGCCGCGACTTCGCTGCGGCGATAGAGGCGCGCTTGCCTTAAGGCTGACAATAAAATCCACGCCGCGGCGTGGATTTTATTTAATGATAAAAACCGGGCGTTATTTTATTCGAAATAGACGTCGGGATTATCGGCCAGAGACACGAAGCTCTTGGTGTTTCTATCCAGCGTGCGAATTTCGCCGCTTTCGATGTCGTATACCCAGCCGTGTAGGCGCAGCCCACTGTTGCGCAGACCCACCGCCACAGAAGGGTGGGTTTTGATATTATTTAGCTGGGCTATGACGTTTTCTTCCACCATAGCGTTCACTTTGTCTGTTTCGCTATCCCAGGTTTTCTTCTCGACCACCGCTTTGGCCGCATCCGCGTAATGCAGCCAGTGGGCAACGGCAGGCATGGGATCGAGGCACTGACAGGATGCGATAGCCTTCATGGCGCCACAGTTCGAGTGGCCACAAATCACGATATCAGTCACGCCCAGCGCCACCACCGCGTATTCGATAGTCGCAGAAACCCCACCCGGCTCCGGGCCAAAGGAAGGGACGATGTTACCGGCGTTACGGATAACGAAAAGCTGCCCAGGTTCTTGCTGCGTCACCAGCTCGGGCACCAGACGGCTGTCAGAACAGGAGATGAAAAGCGCTTTAGGATTTTGGCTGGAGGCCAGGCTGCGAAAGAGTTCCTTACGCTGCGGGAAAATCTCTTTCTGGAAACTGAGGAAACCTTCAATGATATGTTGCATACAACGCTCTCTGCATCTGTAGTCTGCGTAACATGATAATCATCCTCTCCCGTTAGTCCAGCAATGGGGTGGTAAAAAAATGTGTGCTTAACTGCCTGCAAACCCCATTAAATAAAGGGTTTCTGCCTGTTGGCGACGGTATTTTCCGGGTCGTTGACGCGTGGGTTGCTGACAAAGCGGACGATAGGAAAATTGCTGTCGTACCCATTCAGCGCTGACGTACGCGAACATAAAAAAAGCCCGCCGGGATGATATCCGGCGGGCTTTTGGACGTCTGGGGCGGCGATTATTTGTAGATAACCGCGGTGGCGTGCATCAGGTTATTGCCGCTGGTAGAGGTGATGGTGAAAGCCTTGGCGCCTGCGGCATCGGCTTTGGCGGCCAGCTGAGAGGTCAGGCTGCTCAGGTCGGTTGCGCCGCTGGCGACGATCACGCCGGCTTTTTCGAATTGGGCGGCATCCTGGGCGCTGACGTGTTCAGCGGCAAAAGTGGTGAAAGAAACGGTGGCCAGAGCGATAGCAGCAGCAAAAGTTTTGATGGTTTTCATGTTCGTCATTTCTGTCAAAGTGAATTAGGGAGAAAGGGTTTGCCTTTCGATGGGAAGATTATTGCGCAGTGACAGGCGGGATGAAATCGGAGAGTGTTGATGGTTTTGTTCAGAATTTTTGATTATTAATTCCCCCGTTCACATTCGAGATAAACGGGGGGAGGCGATCAGCGCGTCGGGCGCGTCAGATCGAAACGGTGCTGTTCGGAAATGCCGTAGTAGGCGGTCGGGCCGCCGGCGCGCAGGATCGGTTCGGCGGCGGCGGTCTGGTAAACGCCGTGTTCATCCAGCAGCGCCGGATCGAGGTGCACCGCCACCACTTCGCCCAACACCAGCCAGGTTTCCACCTGTTCCCCGGCGGCGGTTTGCAGCTGAATGCACTGGGTCAGGCGGCATTCGAAGTTCACCGGGCTTTCGGCCACGCGCTCGGCTTTGACCCGGCGTCCGGGCAGCGGCGTGACGCCGGCGAAGGCGAATTCGTCCTCACCGCGCGGCAGGGTGATGGAACTGTTGTTCATCGCTTCAGCCAGCGGGCGCGTCGCCAGGTTCCAAACGAACTCGCCGGTTTCCACGATATTCGCCACGCTGTCTTTCCAGCCGGTGCTGGCGAAACCGATGATCGGTGGGCGGTAGTTGAAGCAGTTGAAAAAGCTGTAGGGCGCCAGATTACGCAAGCCAGCGGCGCTGCGGGAAGAGATCCAGCCGATGGGGCGCGGGCCGACGATGGCGTTCAGCGGATCGTGCGGCAGGCCGTGGCCGGCGGCGGGTTCATAATAGTAACGAGATTCACGGCTCATGGGGGCCCCTGTGGCAATCGATGAAGCTTTCATTGTGCCGGGTTTCCCGCCGCTGCGCCATTGCGGGCCGGATGTGTTATCTTACGCGCCGGAAATCCCTTCAAGAGAGCCCGTCACGGTGGAAAAAAAGAAAACCTTCCCGCAGCAGAAAAGCGGCCTGCATCCGCGCAACCGTCATCGTTCGCGCTACGACTTCCCGGCGCTGATCGCCAGCTGCCCGGCGCTGGCGCCGTTCGTAAAACCGAACGCCTGGGGCGATGTCTCGGTGGATTTCGCCGATCCGGCGGCGGTGAAAATGCTCAACCGTGCGTTGCTGCAACACTTTTACGGCATCGAACACTGGGATATTCCGGCTGATTACCTGTGCCCGCCGATCCCCGGCCGCGCCGACTATCTGCACCACCTGGCGGATCTGCTGGCGACCAGCAACGGCGGCGAGATCCCGCGCGGCAAAGGCGTGGCGATCCTCGACGTCGGCGTCGGCGCCAACTGCATCTACCCGATCGTCGGCCTGCGCGAATACGGCTGGCGTTTCACCGGGTCTGAAATCGATCCGGTGTCGCTCAACGCGGCCAAGATGATCGTCGAGATGAACCCGACACTGCGCAATAGCGTGCGTCTGCGGCTGCAAAAACAGCCTGAGCTGATTTTTAGCGGCATCATCGGCGCGGCCGAGAAATTCGACGCCACCCTGTGCAACCCGCCGTTCCACGCGTCCGAGCAGGAAGCGCGCGCCAGCACCCGCCGCAAGCTGCATAAATTGGGCAAAGGGGAAGTGGCCGACAAGCCGGTGCAAAACTTCGGCGGCAAGAACAACGAGCTGTGGTGCGAAGGCGGCGAAGAAGCCTTTGTGCGCAAGATGGTGGAAGAGAGCGTCAGCAAGGCCAACAACTGCCTGTGGTTCACTTCGCTCATCTCGAAAAACACCACGCTGCCGGCCATTTATCATGCGCTGAAGGTGGCGGGCGCGGCCGAGGTGCGCACCATCGAGATGGCGCAAGGGCAGAAGATCAGCCGCTTCGTCGCCTGGACCTTCCACGACGCCGAGCAACAGGCCGCCTGGGCAGCCGAACGCTGGCGTTAATCTTCCCGGCGCCGGTTATCCTGCCGGCGCCGACAAAAATCCGCATTTTACCTTTCAATTTTCATCACTTACGTTATTCTCAATACAGTTTTCATAATAAAAATCTTAGGTTGTTGGTTTATTTAAATTCGAATAATTACTTTACTGAATAAATAAATTTAATCCGGTTAAGAGCAATAACCAGAAGGAGCGGCGCTGCCCGTTCCTTCCGCGATGGCACGTCTGCGTGTGGGCGCGGCATGTGGCCAGGAAAAATAAGAAAAGCGCCATCATCTGCCACAAGGACTACACCTTATGCTGTTACGATTCAGTCAGTTAACTACCCACAAAGGCGCCGAGCTGAGCGCGATAGAACACGCCGTTCCGATGATCGTATTTTCGCTCGACGGCACGGTCTTGCGCGCCAACGATCTTTTCCTCAGCACGCTGGGATTTCAACGCGATGACGTGATAGGTCAGCATCACCGTATTTTCTGCGATCCGAACTATGTCGCCAGCCCGTTATATCGCAAACATTGGGAGACGCTGAATAAAGGCCAACCCATCACGGACACCATAAAGCGCATCGCGAAAAACGGCGAGGCGGTGTGGCTGCAGGGCACCTATGCGCCGGTGCTGAATAAACAGGGTAAGGTGGTGGAAATCGTCAAGATCGCCAGCGAAGTGACCGAGCGAGTGACGCAGGCGCAGGAACACCGCAGCCTGCTGGCGGCGTTGAATCGCTCGATGGCGATGATTTCTTTCACGCCGCAGGGCACCATTGTCAGCGCCAACGACAATATGTTGGCGCTGATGGGCTATCGGCTGGAAGAGGCGTGTGGGCAGTCGCATGCGGTGCTGTGCCCGCCGGAGTTCGCCGCTTCCGACGATTATCGGCGGCATTGGCAGCGCCTGGCGCGCGGCGAGTTCATCACCGGGCGTTTTGAGCGCGTCAACCGGCGCGGTGAACGGGTATGGCTGGAGGCCAGCTATAACCCGATCCTCGACAACGACGGCCAGGTGGTGAAAGTGGTGAAGATTGCCCAGGACATCACCCGGCTGATGCAACAGCAGCAGCACGAAGAAGAGATGGTGCGCAACGCGCATCATCTGTCGCTTGACACCGATCGGCAGGCGGCGCAGGGTGCGGTCATCGTACAGCAGGCGGTGAAGGGCATGCAGCAGGTCGAAGCGGCGGCGCGCGAAACGTCGGACGTGGTCACCGAGCTCGGTAAGTGCTCTCAGCAGATCGGCACCATCGTCGAAGCCATTCGTAAAATCGCCTCCCAAACCAACCTGCTGGCGATTAACGCCTCCATCGAAGCCGCCCACGCCGGTGAGCACGGGCGCGGTTTTGCCGTGGTGGCCAACGAAGTGCGCACGCTGGCGGAGCAGTCGCGCAAGGCGGCGACCGAGATCGAACGCATGACCAAGTCTATCCAGCAGGGCGTGGCGGCGGCGATCGCCGGCATGGCGACCTGCGTGGAACAGGCTGGCGGCGGCGTGGCATTGACCCATGACGCCGGAGAAGTGATCAACCAGGTCAACATCGGCATGCACGACGTCGTGAAGCTGATGCAGGCGTTTACGTCGGTGAAGCAGGGCGACGCGCTGCACTGAGTGTGCCGGGCGCCGCCCCTAAAAGCGGGGCGGCGTTTGCCTCTTCCTACCGATTCCTGCGCCGTTGAGCTGCGGTTCAATTTTATCGGTCTATGCTAGACTTGAAAATGAACGAACGTTCGTTCATTTGTTGATGTCAATTTGTGGCGCCAGGCGCCCCTTCACCGTTTCGGGAGCTGACGATGGGAAATCGAGAAAAGATTGTCGAGGCCGCGCTGCACAGCTTTACCCATAAGGGATTTCACCAGACCAGCATGCGAGATATCGCGCAGGCAGCGGGCGTCAGCGTCGGCAACCTCTATAACCATTTTTCCGGCAAGGAGGCGTTGATCGGCGAAATTGCGCTGCTGGAAAACGGCATATTCGCCGAGTTCGCCGCCGGATTGCGGGCCGACAGAACGCGGCCGAAACAGGCGCTGTCGGCCTTTTTCACCGCCTATCACGCCTTTGTCGCCGAGCCGGCCAATGTGCAACTGTCGGCGGAGATCGTGGCGGAGGTGGCACGCAACCCGGCGTTGGCCGAGCCGTTCAGCGCCAACCAGCGGCAACTGATTGAGGCGCTGGCGACGACGATCGCCGAGGCTCAGCAAACCGGTGAGATCGCGGCGGCGATAGCGCCGTTACCGCTCGCGCAGCTGGTGCTGGACGTGATCGAAAGCCAGGCCTGGCGGCAGGCGATCTTTGCGTCGCCTGCGCCGGAGGAGACCGCGCCGGTGCGGCTGTTGGAGCAGCTGCTCTACCGCCAACCCTAGACGAGGTTGATATGTTGCATATTGATCCTTATCGCGACGCTGATCGCCTGCAAACGGCGGCGCTGATCTACGCCGCGTTCAGCGACAAGTTTCAGCGTGCGCGCCGTCTCAGCGCCCGCCTTCAGTGGCGTCTGTTCTATCGGCTGTGGAGTTGGCAGCAAAGCGGCAGCCGGGAGCGCAGCTTCGTGGTGAAGCAAGATGAACAGGTGGTGGCGGCCTTTGCGCTCAATGCGGCCGCTGGCGAGAACAACGTCGGGCTGCGTCCGCGCACCTTGCCGATTTGGCGGCTGTGCCGCCGCTATGGCTGGCTGAACGTTTGGCGCATGTATCTGCAAATTGCGGTGCTGCAGCACACTCCGGCGGCCGGTGAGCTGTATCTCTCTTACCTGGCGGTGGCCGAGAACCAGCGCGGTAAAGGGGTGGGCAGGCGGCTGCTGCAGTGGATGAACGACTACGCCGCCGAACAAGGCACAGGCCGGCGTCTGAGCCTGCACGTCAGCCGGCGCAACGTGGATGCGCAGCGTCTGTACCGGCGCTGCGGCTTTCAGGTGCGGCGCGAAGAGCATTACGCCTCGCTGGGCTTACTGTTCGGCCAGGCCGATTGGATATTGATGGAGAAACGCAACGGGGAGGCGACGTGCGCAAAATAGGGCTGTGCCTCGTGGCGCTGGTTTTGGCGGCGCTTGGCTGGGTGATTTACGTCAACGACTTTCGCTTTGTCACCGAACCGGTCGTGGTGACCGCCGGCGGCAACCGGTTGACCGGCACGCTGGTGTTGCCGCAGCATGCGCCGATCAAGCCCGGCATCGTGGTGTTCGTGCACGGCGATGGGCCGGCTAACGCCAGCCGCGACGAAGGCTATTACGGCATTTGGGAGGCGATGGCGCAGCAGGGCTATGCGGTTTTATCCTTCGATAAGCCGGGCGTTGGCGGCTCCGGCGGCAACTGGCTGCATCAGACCATGGCGGATCGCGCACGGGAAACCGCCGATATCATCGACTGGGCCCGGCGGGACGGGCGCTTCGATGCGCGCTGTGTGGGGCTCTGGGGCACCAGCCAGGCGGGGTGGGTGATGCCGGAGGTGGCGCGTTTGCGCCCCGACATCGCCTTCACGCTGGCGTTGGCGCCGGCGATCAACTGGCTGCGGCAAGGGCGTTATAACACCCGGGCAGCGATGGCGGCGGCAGGGGACAATGAAGCGTCGATCGCCGCGCGCGAGGCGCACTGGCGCCACATTCAAACGCTGCTCGAACAACCGGACGGCTACGCGCAGTACCGCCGTGAGTATGGCGCCACCGCCGCATTGAGCGCCGACCGCTGGCGCTTTATTCGCGCCAACATGGCCAGCGATGCGACGGCGGGATTACGAAATTTCAACACGCCGGTACACCTGATACTGGGCGGGCGTGACGTCAACGTGGACGCGGACGAAACCGAGCGCGTTTATCGGCAAACGGTCCCGGCCTCGCTGTTGACGGTGACGCGCATCGACGAAGCCGACCACGTGATGATCAAACCGCTGTTCGCGCGCCATCCGTGGCTGATCAACGTGGTGGGCCTGTTTGCCCCGCGCTCGGTGCAATACGATGCTTACCGGCAGGACGTGGCGGCCTTCCTGGCCGCTCAGCCCTGCGGGCGCGGGCGCTAACCTCAGATCGCCGCAGGCGGCGCCTGTTCTTCGTGCGGCTGCGGCGCGCGGGAGATCTGCATCGCCTGCTGCGGCATGCCGATACCGGCCCGATCGAAATGGATTTTCACCAGCCGGTCGAGGGCGTATTGCACCACCCACTGTTTCAGCGCCTGCGTGCGCACCGTCACGCGGGTGGTGAACGAGCGATCGCCCAGCGCCACCACGCCGTTGAAGACCGGCTCGCCAATCAGGAAATGCTTCACCTGTTCATCCTGCTTCAGCGCCTCGATGGCCTGATGCAGCACCTCATTGACCCGATCGATGTCCTCGTCGCGGCTGACGGTGTAGTTGGCGCGATACACCCCGAACTCACGCGCATAGTTGGCCAGCGTGGTGATCGAAGAGTACGGCACGATGTGATAGACGCCGTAGTCGTCGCGCAGGCCGATCGAGCGGATGGTCATGCGCTCCACGGTGCCGGTGATGCCGCTGACGGTGACATATTCGCCGGTGTTCATGCCGTTTTCAAACTGGATGAACACGCCGGTGATCACGTCTTTCACCAGCGTCTGGGCACCGAAGCTGATGGCCAGCCCCAGCGCGCCGGCGCCCGCCAGCAGCGGCGCGATGTTCAGCCCGACCTGCGACAGTACGATCATCACGGTGATGGTGCTGATAACGATAGCCAGCACGTTGCGAAACAGCGTCAGCAACGTGCGTTCACGCGCGCTCGGCCGCACGCCGTTGCTCAGTTCCAGCGCCAGGCGGTGTTCGATGATGCTGGCCATCAGCGTCCAACTGAAGACGGCGATCAGCAGGATCAGCAGGATATGCACCAGCCCGCCGAGCGTCCGCTGGCCATTTTCGCTGCCCGCCCACTGGTACAGGTTGATCAGGTGCCAGGCGTCGAGCAGAAACAGCGTCACCGCCAGCACCACCATCACCCGCAGTATCTTCAACCCGTTGGGGATGTAGGAGTTGATGCGCCGCTCGAGCATCGGATAGCGCAGATTGACGTCGGTCGGCAGCGAAATGCGGCGGAAAATCCAGCGGGTCAGCATGCCGGACAGCAGGGCGCCGACGCCGACCACCAGCAGGCTTTTCACCGTGGCGCTCATCATAAAGCGTAGGCTGTTGCCGATGTCGAACTGGGACAGCACGAACAACACCAGAAAATAGGCGATCGCCAGCAGGTGCCAGATATGCCCCAGGCCGCGCAGGATCACGCTGAAAAACGCCATCGACCGTTCGGCCAGCAGGTTGATCTGTTGCTGTATCGGTTTGCGGTTGTGCAGGATCAGCCAAATGGCGTACAGCGTCAGCGCCAGCATCACCACCAGGTTGACGGCGGCGGCGGCCGGGTAGCTTATTTGTACCGCCACCACCGGCACCACCACCATCAGGCCATAGCCGATCAGGCCGCTGAGCCAGGCGAGGCGCGTGTTCCAGTAGCGTGCGCTCCGGTCGCTGAAGGGGAAGGGACGCAGGTAGTCGAAGTTAGGGGCGAAAATCAGCCGCAGCACCGCCTTGAAAAATTCAATCACCGCGAAGGCGCTGAGAAACAGGGTCTGCAGCCGCAGAATGGTGGCGCTGTCGGCGTGGACGTGGCGGGCGAACAGATTGCCCGCCGCCAGCGCCAGCAGCAGCACCAGCAGATCGACGGCGAAAGCGCCGAGAATGGCGGCGGGGCGCTTATACCACGGGCCGCGCTGCAGCCGCGCATTGTGCCCCCAACTGCCCATGCGTTTGTACAGCGGCGCGATCAACCGCCGGATCAGGTGGAACAGCGCAAAGGTGACCGCCACCGTCAGCAGAAAGTAGCCCAGCGCGCGGAAAAAGCCGGCGGGATTGAAAACGCGCTTCGGGCCGGAGTCGATCAGCTTTTGCAGCGCGCCGAGCTTCTGGTTAAAGGTGCCGATGCCTTCCTGCGCCAGCGAGTTCAGGCTGTCGCTCAGCGTGGCTGGAGTCGATTCCTCCGACGTTGCCGGCGCTGCGGCGGGGGCGTCGCCGGCGGTCTGTTTCAGGTGATTGATGAGTTCCGCGCGCGCTTTGTCGTCTTGCAGCAGATCGGCCAGCGCGGCGTAGGCGGCCTTCTGCTGCTCGCTCTTGTCGGCGGGCGCAGGCGGCGCGTTTTGCGCCAGCGCCGGTGGTGCGAAGACGCTCAAGGTCAGCAACAGCAGCAGGAAAAGCAGGTGTTCTCGCAGATGAGAACCTCGTCGGGAGTATGCGTTTGGCGGCATTGTTCCTCTCTTTGGCGTTCTGTGATCGGCGGATGTCAGAGCAATACGATGAAAACAATGAATATAGTAGGAAAGGAAACGCGATGGGGCGTGGGAACGCGTGCGGAATGAAAGCGGCGGGCGCGCCACGCGCCCGCCGTTAAACCGCCAGGATCAGGAAACGTGCTGCAGGAACTCCTGCAGACGCGGGCTTGGCGGATGGTTGATCAGGTCGTGCGGGTTGCCGTCTTCGGCAATCCGGCCCTTATCGATAAAGATCAGGCGCGACGCCACTTTTTCGGCAAAGCCGACTTCGTGGGTGACGATGACCATCGTCATGCCTTCCTCGGCCAGATCCTGCATCACCTTCAGCACTTCGTGGCGCAGCTCCGGATCGAGCGCAGAGGTCGGCTCGTCGAACAGCATCATTTTCGGCTTCACCGCCAGCGCGCGCGCAATGGCCACGCGCTGCTGCTGGCCGCCCGACAGTTCGGACGGGTAGTGGTGGGCGCGCTCCGCCAAACCGACCTTAGCCAGCAGCTCGCGCGCCAGCTTTTCCGCATCGGACTTCTTCGCGCCGCGCACGCGGATCGGGCCAAAGGCGACGTTTTCCAGCGCCGTCAGGTGCGGGAACAGGTAGAACTGCTGGAATACCATGCCGGCTTCCTGGCGGATCAACCGATCGTCCACTTTCGGATCGTTGGCTTTTAGGCCATCGACGATCAGATCGCCGCTGGTCACCTCTTCCAGCTTGTTGATGCAGCGCAGCAGGGTGGATTTGCCAGAGCCGGATGGCCCGATGATCACCACCACTTCGCCTTTGTCGATCTTCAAATCGATGTTGTGCAGCACCTGGGTTTGGCCAAAATGCTTGGAGACGTTTTTAAATTCAATCACAGGATTTTCATCCTTCTTTCCAGACGACGCAGCACGAAGCTCAGCACCAGGGTAATAATCAGGTAGATAACCGCCACGGCGCTCCAGATTTCCAGCGCGCGGAAGTTACCGGCAATAATTTCCTGACCCTGACGGGTCAGCTCCGCCACGCCGATCACGATGAACAGCGAGGTATCTTTGATGCTGATGATCCACTGGTTGCCCAGCGGCGGCAGCATGCGACGCAGCGCCAGCGGCATAATGACGTAGCGGATGGTTTCGCGGCGCGACAGGCCGAGCGCCAGGCCGGCTTCGCGGAAACCGTTATGAATCGACAGCACCGCGCCGCGGGTGATTTCCGCGATGTAGGCGCCGGAGTTGATCATGATGGTCACCACTGCCGCGGTGAACGGATCGATACGCAAGTCGCTAAATGCCATCGGCAGGGCGAAGTAGATGAACATCACCTGCACCACGATCGGCGTGCCGCGGATCACTTCGATAAACACCAACGCGATGTGGTTGGCGATCCATCCGCCGTAGGTGCGGGCAAAGCCGGCGACGAGGCCGATGATCAGGCCGCCAATCAGACCGAGGACCGAAATCCACAGGGTCATTTTGGCGCCCTCTAACAAGATAGGAATGGCGGGCCAGATGGCGCTCCAGTCGAACTGCATGATATTTCTCCCGGTGATCCCAAACGTGGGTATCAGATACAACGAAGCGCAGGGGGTTAAGCGACCCCCTGTGCTTAAGTTAATAGCTTGCCAAATTCACAGCTTACTTAGGTTCGGTACCGAACCACTTCTTGTAGATTTCGTTATAGGTGCCGTTCTCGCGCAGGGTTTTCAGCGCGCCGTTCACCTTCTCGCGCAGCTCGTCGCTGCCTTTAGGGAAGGCGATGCCATACTGCTGCGCTTCCAGCGAATCGCCGACGGTTTTGAACTTGCCGGCGCCGGCCGTCTTGATGAAGTATAGGATGTTTGGCGTGTCGTGCAGCACCGCATCGGCGCGCTTGGTGCCCAGCTCCATGTAGGCGTTGTCGATGTTAGGGAACTGACGCAGATCCTTGGTTTTGATGTGCTGCTTGGCGTAATCCACCGAACCGGTGCCGCTCTTCACCGCCACCACTTTACCATTTAGATCGTCGATGCTTTTCACGCTGTTGTTGTCGGCATTGACCATCACCAGCAGGCCGCTCTTGTAGTAGCCGTCGGAGAAGTCGATAGCTTTCTTGCGCTCATCGGTGATGGTGATGCCGGCCAGCGCCAGATCGACGTTTTTGGTCTGCAGCGCCGGAATGATGCCGCCGAAGTCCATCGGTTTCAGGGTGTAGTCCAGCTTCAGCTCTTTGGCGACAGCCGCCCACAGATCGATGTCGAAGCCGACGTATTTGTCGCCTTGTTTGAACTCAAAAGGAACGAAAGCGGTGTCGGTGGCAACCACCAGTTTGTCTGCTGCGTGGGAACTTACGGCAAAGGCCAGAGAGAGTGCGGCCAGGGAGACTTTAAAAATCGACTTCATGAGAGGAATTCCTGTACAGGTTGCGGATTACCCATTTTTTATATTGCAGTTGGTGCCATGAAAAAATCGTGCCATGTTTTCAACTACTATAAAAACAAAGAGTTACTTCGTGATGTTGTGCCGAAAAGGCGAATTGTTATGGTTGTGCACCACAATGAGGCACCGAAATGGTGCGTAAGAATTATCTTGGTGCACGGGGCTATCATTAACCAAATTTTGGCTGTGAAACAACCGTTCTTTAACGTTTTTGCTTCAATATTGATAACTAACTCTAACTTTCATGATGCACCGACGGTGCAAGCGGGGGCCGCGAGAGGAGAAAAAGGGGAGCAGATAATGCTAACGCAACTGGCTGTCTTTGCTGCCGCGCCGGTTGTACAGGCTATTGGCCGCGTGTTTTTTGTCTTGTTCTGCCTGGCAGGCGAGACAAAAACGCACGCCTGTTAACGCCTTGCGGCGCGCTTCCGGGATCGGTTCTCCGCATTCCTGGCAATAGCGTTCGCTCTCGCCATGCCCGAGCGCATCACGCGCACGCTGCACCGCATCGTCGATGGTGGAGTCAATCTGATCTTGTACGGCGCCGTCTGCCGCCCAGCCGCTGGCCATCATCACCTCCTAACAAGGGAACCCTACCGTTTAATATGGGCCGTTTTTTGCACAATTCAACGACCGCGCAAAAGAAAACAGGCCGGGCGAAGCCCAGCCTGTTCTGCCCGGCACGACGGGCGGTCTGCAACGCGTTGCGGCGTTATTCGATATTGGATTCGATGAACCACAGGAACTTGTCCAGATCGCGCGATGCGGCGGTGAACATGTCGGCGGTGTCTTCATCTTCCACTTCAGTAATGGCCTTACGGATGTCATTCGCCACCGCGCCGTAGCGATCGGCCAGCGCTTTCAGGTGTTCTTGCACGCTGTGGATATTGGTCGGATAGCTTTTCAGCGGCGTCTGATCGTTAACGACCTGTACGGTGCCCAGCGCCACGCCGCCCAGTTGCACTACGCGCTCGGCGAAGGTGTCCTGATGCTCGATGATGGCGGTGCGGAAGCCGTCCAGCATTTCATGAACCGCGATGAAGTTCGCGCCGCGCATGTTCCAGTGCGCCTGTTTGGTGATCAACGAAAGATCGATAAATTGCACGACCTGATGGTTCAGCGCCTTGATGGCGGCCAGTTTGACTTTTTCGTCCAGATCGTTACGGGTATACAGCAGATCAGAAGATTTCGTTTTCACCAGTTTAGCGGTACTCATATCAGATATCCTCTTGATTAGTCGTTGTCCTATTTCGTTACGGGATCAATTATAGCAGGGGTATTTATTTTTGCCGTACGAAAATGGCTATTGCACAAATAGGCTTGGTCTAATGTCAATATTTTAATTTGGTTTGTGTTTCTGTGTAATGCAATGAATTTAATTGCTATTTTTATTTTTTTGTTATTGTTTTGGTTAGTGACGATTTATCCCTGTTATCTTATTTTCTGCGGATAGGCTGATTCGACTAAATATCCATATTGTTATCGTGCTGTTAATTGTAAGCCTATTCAGATTGATAGCCGTAATTGATGCGGTTAAAGTAAGGGAATTATCCCAGTTTTTATTGGCGAGTGATGAAAATTAACGTCGTCGGCACCAGCGGCAGCGGTAAAAGCACCCTGGCGCGTCAATTGGCGGAACGGCTTGACGTTCCCTATATCGAGATGGACAGCCTGTATTGGCGGCCCGAGTGGCAGGGTACGCCCGATGACGCGTTCCTGGCGCGGTTAGAGCAGACGCTGGCCGAAGCGGGAGGAGGCTGGGTGCTGGACGGCAACTACAGCCGCACGCAACCGATTAAGTGGCGCGAAGTCGATTATATCCTGTGGTTGGACTACGGCTTCTGCCGCACGCTGTGGCAGGCCGTGCGCCGGGCGTGCCGACGCGCGGCCAGCAAACGTGAGCTGTGGCCGGGCACCGGCAATCGTGAAAGTTTCCGCCGTTCTTTCTTCAGCCGTGAGTCGATCGTGCTGTGGACGATCCGCACTTACTCGAAGAACCGGCGAAAATACCTGGCGGAGATGGCCCGTACCGATGTAGGGCGCCATTTCAAGCGCTTGCGCTCTCCCCGCCAGGCCGCCGATTTTCTACGGGCGCTGCCGCAGGGTCACAGCAGTAGGCGGTGATGGATCCTCACCACCGCTTTCTTAATGTGCTGCGGGCGCTGCCATAGGCAGCCGGTCTTGTGCGGTTCCATCTGGAAAAAGATCGCGAACATACCGTGCGTCATGTGCAGCGTTTGCGGGTGACGTTTAATGTCCAGCAGCAGCAGATCGCTATTTTCCGCGTGGGGGTGTTCACGATGCCCGTTGCCCGCCAGGCCGTATTCGATTCGTTCTTCACCGGTGATCAGCAGATGCAGCGCGATGTATTCCTGATGCATTTCGGCGCGCTTTTCCGCCGCCGGCGCGGTGGTCAGCGTCATCACGTCCATAAAGATGTTGTCGCCGTCGATCGGGTGATGCCCCAGCGCCAGTTCGGGCAGGTCGCATCGGCGCAACTCGGTCAGGGTTGAAACCAGCGCCGGCGCGAGTCCGCGGCCGAAGCGTGGGTTGAACAGGCTGTTGTGAATCACTGTTATTCTCCATGTGAGCGAAAGTCCAAAGAGCCTGCGATACAGGCTAAGGGGAAGTATGCCGACTTGTCACGAGGAAAACAGTTAACCCGCCTGCATTCCGACGTTGCGGTCTGCAGGCGGGTCGGGCGATCAGGAAAGGCTTTCGAGGCGCGGTTTGGGGCGAATGGTGAGGGCGGAGCCCATGGAGGCGGCGATGATCGCCGCCAGCGCCAGCCATTGCACGCCGCTCAGGTGTTCGCCGAGGAACAGCATGCCGGATAACGCCGCCATCGCCGGTTCCAGGCTCATCAAGGTGCCGAAGGTGCGCGCCGGAATTTTGGGCAGCGCGATGATCTCCAGCGAATAAGGCAGCGCGGTGGAGAGGATGGCTACCGCCAGGGCTATCGGCAGAATCTCAACGTTGAACAGCACGCTGCCGGTTTGCCAGGCGCCGATCGGGCAGAACACCAACGCGGCGATCAGCGAGCCGAGCGCCACCGTACCGGGGCCGTGATCGCCGCCGGCCTTCTGGCCGAAGATGATATAGACCGCCCAGCAGGCGCCGGCGCCGAGCGCGCAGGCGGCACCGAAGGGGTCTATCCCGCCCACGCCGTGGCCGAGCGGCAGCAGGAACCATAATCCGGCGATCGCCAATGCCACCCAGAGGAAGTCGATCGGCCGCCGCGAGGAGAACATGGCCACCGCGAGCGGGCCAGTAAACTCCAGCGCCACGGCGATGCCGAGCGGCACGGTGCGCAGCGACAGGTAGAACAGGTAATTCATCGCGCCGAGCGACAGGCCGTAAATCAGCAGCGGCAAGCGGCTACCGGCGGCGATGCGCATACGCCATGGGCGGAAGATAATGAACAGAATCAGGGTGCCGATGAAAAGACGCAGCGTCGTAATGCCTTCCGCACCCACGATCGGGAACAGGCTTTTGGCCAACGAGGCACCGCTCTGGATAGACACCATGGCGATGATTAACAGACAGATAGGCAGCAGCGCGGAGGGCGCTCTGCCGGAAGTAGATAACGACATCCTTAACGGGCCTTTTATGCGCCGTTCCTCAGCCTTGAGAAAACGGTCGAAACGGGGATGCGAGCAGTGTAAATGAAATGGCGAAAATCTGTCTGAGAAAAGCGCGCATCGCGGTGAAATCCACCGATCCTCGGATGAGATGGGGTGAATTTGGTCAAAAAGTGCGCTTTTTCTTAAGAATTATCTGGATATTAAATTGGTGATTTTTGTCACAGAAAGCCGTAGAATATGGCCGAAAATAGAGCGAAAAGAAGCAGATACACTGTTCTTGAAATCTTCTGTTACACGATATAAAGCATTAGACACTCATTTCAAGGCAGAGTTTCACGCTAATTTTTGTTATATTTTCAAAGCATGAACAAATGGATGTACTTAATAATAAAACGCGTTTGAGGTGGTTATGAAAAAAATTGCATGTCTTTCCGCAGTAGCAGCTTGCGTATTAGCAGTTAGCGCAGGTACCGCATTCGCTGGTCAGAGCACCGTATCCGCTGGCTATGCGCAGGGTGATTTCCAAGGCGTTGCTAACAAGGCCGACGGTTTCAACCTGAAATACCGTTACGAGTTCGACAACAACCCACTGGGCGTAATCGGTTCCTTTACCCACCTGGAAAAGGACGGTTCTCAGGACGGTTTCTACAACAAAGCTCAGTACAACTCTATCTCTGCCGGTCCAGCATACCGCATCAATGACTGGGCGAGCATCTACGGTCTGGTTGGCCTGGGTTACGGTAAATTCACTACCAACGCTCAGAACGGTACTTCTCGTCACGATACCGCTGACTACGGCTTCACCTACGGTGCCGGTCTGCAGTTCAACCCAATCGAGAACGTTGCCCTGGATGTCGGTTACGAGCAGAACCGCATTCGTAGCGTTGACGTTGGCACCTGGAACGTTGGCGTAGGCTACCGCTTCTAAGTGTGTTCGTGCCTGAGGGCATGAACCTGCGGCAGCTTTTGTCGCACCGATAAAAAATCCGCCTCCGGGCGGATTTTTTTTATCTGTTATCGGCTGCCGCGCCCCGTCGGCTGTGTCGAAAAGCGCGCGCTGCGGGCATCGCGTTCATAGCCTTGCGGTTCGGTCAACAACCCGTACAGCTCGGGGCGGCGTCCGTAAATCCAGCGGCGGCCGGTGCTGAGCGGGATCAGCGTCAGATCGAGATCGGCGCTGACCAGCCGGTCTTCCGCCGCCCAGGTCTCCGCTACGATGCGGCCGTAAGGATCGAGGATCATCGCGTTGCCGGTGCGTATTTCATCGTCATCGCGGCCCACGCCGTTGCTGAACAGCAAGAACAGCCCGTTGTCGTGAGCGCGCGACGGCAGCCAGCGCATTAGCCAGCCGCGGCCGTGTTCGCCGCGAAAGGCGGCTTCTATCGCCTGCGGATCTTCCACCCGCCGCTGCCACAGCGCCTGCGGGATCGGCTTCATGCCGTGCGGGCTGCGCGAATGGGTGCCGCCGGTCTGGTGCGGGGCGATCAGCACGTCCGCGCCCAGCAGCGCCGTTGCGCGCACATTCTCCACCAGATTGTTGTCCCAGCAGATCAATACGCCCACGCGTACGCCCCAGGGGGTATCGAACACCGTATAGCGGTCGCCGCTGGCGATAGCCGGGTGCTCGAAGGCGTGCAGTTTGCGGTGCACATGCAGTTCGCCGTCCGGCAGACAAACGGCATAGGCGTTGTAACACCGGCCATCATCGCCCAGCTCGATCAGCCCGACGCCAATCGCCATGTTGTAACGCTCAGCCAGCGGGCGAATGCGCGCCAGCGAGGGGCTGCTCACGATCGGTTCCGCCAGCGCCCGCACTTCGGCGTCGGACAGATGGCGCACGTGCCAATAGCCGGTGACGCACATTTCCGGGAAGGCCAGCAGCTGTACCTGCTGCTCGGCCGCCTGAGCGATAAAGCGCTCCATGGTCGACAGGTTGTAATTTTTATCGTTGGCGCGATGCTGGAATTGCACCGTGGCGGCGCGTAATGAGATGGTCATGGTGTCTCTCCGGTTAGGGTCTGCGTTGATTACAGCAGGCGAATTGATTACTGTATAATCAATTAAATTCCCTGTTCGATAACTTAATGGAATGGATATAAAACAACTGCGCGCCCTGGTGGCGCTGGCCGAGCAGGGCAACTATCGTCAGGCGGCGAGCCGGCTATGCATCAGCCAACCGGCGCTGAGCAAGCAAATTCAGGCGCTGGAAACCCAGCTCGGCGTTCGATTGTTCGAGCGTGGCCGACAGGGGGCGGTGCTCACCGCCGGCGGGCAGCGGCTCTACCCGGAGGCGCAGGTGCTGGTGGCGCAGTACCAGCAGTTTCAGCAGCGCGCTCGGCGGGTGGCGCTCGGGGAAGCGGGGCGGCTGTCGCTGGGATTTGGCCTTTCCAGTTTTCATCTGGCACCGCAGCTGGTGGCCGCCTTTCGCCAACGGTTCCCCGAGGTAGCGATCGGCCTCGAAGATCTGCCGTCCGAACGCCAGTATCAGCTGTTGCTGCAGGGAGAGTTGCAGGCGGGGTTCGTGCGCTTGCCGGTCAATACGCCGCTGTGCGGCGTCGCGTTGTTGAGCGATCGGTTGGTGCTGGCTGCGCCGGGTGCGCTGGCGCTACGTGCCGACGACCTGATGGCGCGTTTCAATCTGCTGCCGCTGTTGCAGTTGACGCCGAAACGCGGGCGCGGGCTGAGCGATCAGTCGCTGCGGTTTATCGCCGCTCACCGGTTGACGCCGAACGTGGTGCAGCAGGCCGGTGATATCCAAACGTTGTTGGCGCTGGTCGCCGCCGGCGTCGGTGTCGCGCTGCTGCCGCACAGCATCACGCATATCGCGCCGGCCGGCATCGACATTTTACCGCTGAGCGGCGAGGAGACGGAGTGGCAGGTCGGTATCGCCTGGGATCCGCAGCGCACCGACGCGCTGCGGGACAACTTCATTCAGACGGCGTTGGCGGTGCAACGCGCTTAGGCATTCAAAGCGGGCAATGCATCACCACGATCGGGCTCTGGTGATACTCGCTGCGGTGGCTTTCGCTGAAGCCGACCTTTTTCGCCAACGCCAGCGAAGCCTGGTTTTCAGGCGAGATGATGCAGACGGTTTTTTCCCCCGGCAGGTGCGTTTTCCCCCAGGCCAGCGCCGCCCGCAGCGCCTCGGTGGCATAGCCTTTGCCGTGCGCCGAACTCACCAGCGTCCAGCCCATCTCCGGCGCATCGAGCGCTGGGGTGATGTCGCGCAGGAAGTCGGAGAAGCCGATGCTGCCGAGATACTCGCCGCTCTGTTTGTCACGCACCGCCCAATACCCGTACCCCAACAGCGCCCAGTGGCCGACGTAGCGCATCAGGCGCCCCCAGGAGTCTTCTCGGTCGCGCGGGGTGCCGCCGATATAGCGTACCACCAGCGGATCGGCCCACAGAGCGGCCAGCGAGTCGAAGTCGTCCAGCGTGTGTGCGTCCAGCCGCAGGCGTTCGGTGACAAGCGTTGGCGCGGTGTTGATTACGGTCATGTTGCTGCTCCTGCACAGGGTGAAAGGCGATGAAAAACAACGGCGTTCAGTATGCCAGAGAAATCACACCGCCAGCCACAATAGCCAGGTGAACAGAAAGCCGCTCAGACCGAGCAGGGTGGTCAGCACCGTCCAGGTCTTCAGGCCATCGGCCACCGACAGCCCCAAATAGCGCGTGACGATCCAAAAACCGGAGTCGTTGACGTGGGAAAGCCCCAGCCCGCCAAAACAGGTCGCCAACGTCACCAGCACCAACTGCAGCTGATTCAGCCCGCTGACCGCTTCCGACAACAGGCCACCGGTGGTCAGGATCGCCACGGTGGCGGAACCCTGTGAAGCGCGCAGCGCCAGCGAAATGATAAAGGCGGCGGGTACCAGCGGCAGGCCGATGGCCGTCAGTACTTCGGCCAGCGCCTTGCCGACGCCGGATTCCACCAGCACCTTGCCGAACACGCCGCCCGCGCCAGTCACCAGGATCACCACCGCGGCGGTCGGCAGCGCGGCGCCCATCACGTCGCTGGCGTGTTGCAGGCTCCAGCCGCGGCGCAGCGCCAGGAAATAGAAGGCCAGCAGCAGGGCTATCATCAGCGCCACCGCCGGCGAGCCCAGCAGAGACAGCGCATCGCGCAGCGCCGAACCTGCCGGCAACAGCGTGGCGGAGACGGTGCCGAGCATGATGATGGCGATCGGGATGACGATCAGCGCCGCCACCAGGCCGGCGCCAGGCGGGTTGATGCGATCGCTGAGGGGCGCTTGCCCTTCCGGACGCGGCTCCGGCGCCGCCAGCTGCAGCTGTTCCAGCACCTCTATCGATAATGGATAGGTTTTGCGGTTGAGGTAGTTGGCGGCGAAATAGCCGATCACGCCGACCGGGATACAGATCGCGAGGCCGATGATGGTCAGCCAACCGATGTCGGCGTTGAGCAAGCCGGCGGCGGCGACCGGGCCGGGGTGTGGCGGTAGCGCGACGTGTACCGTCAACATCACGCCGGCCATCGGCAGGCCGAACTTCAGCGGTGACACTTTGGCGACCTTGGCGAAGCCGTAAATAATCGGCGCCAGAATGATAAAGCCGACGTCGAAGAACACCGGAATGCCGAGGATAAATGCAGCGAGGGTCAGCGCGGCGACGGTATGTTTCGGCCCCAGCCCCTGGCTGAAGCGCTGCGCCAGCGACTCGGCGCCGCCTGAGTGTTCGATCATGCGCCCGAGCATCGCCCCCAGACCGATGATGATGGTCACCGAGCCGAGCACGCCGCCCATCCCGGCGGTCATTACTTTCATCACTTCACCGGTCGGAATGCCGCTGGCCAACGCCACCAGCAGACTGACCACCAACAGCGCGACAAAGGGCTGCACCTTCGCCTTAATCACCATCAATAACAGCAGCACCACGCCGAGTACGGCAATCAGCAACAGCAGAGAGGTAGACATGAAAAAAGCCTTTCGTTGGGTAAGCGTTGGGCACCGCGATCGCCGCGTGGCGATACGGGTGCGTTTCATTGTTATAAAATCGATTTCCTGGTGTCGGCGTGCGGCTTTAGCGGTAAGGCTTCAGCCAGCCGAGCCCGGCGGCGGTGTCGCCGCGCGGGCGGTATTCGCAACCGATCCAGCCCTGATAGCCGAGCGCATCCAGCTTGTCGAACAGCCACGGGTAATTCAGTTCGCCCTCGTCAGGCTCATGGCGATCCGGCACCGAGGCTATCTGGATATGCGCGTAGCGCCCGGCCAGCGTCTCCAGCAGCCCGCTGATATTGCCGTCCACCAACTGCGCGTGGAAAAAGTCGAACTGAATGAACACGTTCGGTCTTTCGATCGCCGCCACCGCTTCCGCCGCCTGATGTTGACTGGCGAACAGGTAGTCGGGCTTGACCGGCGGGCTGAGCGCTTCGATCAGCACCTTGACGCCGTGCGGGGCGAAGGCGTCGGCGGCATAGCGCGCATTGGCGATAAAGGTGTCGAGATAACGCTGTCGATCAGCGCCTGCGGGCACTACGCCGGCCATCAGGTGCACGCAGGGGCAGGAAAGGGCGATGGCGTAGGCCAGCGCGCGATCGATATCGGCGCGCGCATCCCGCTCGCGGCCCGGCAGCGCCGCCAGCCCCCACTCACCGGTGGCGGCATCACCGGGCGCGGTGTTGAACAGCACTTGTTGCAGGCCGTGTTCGCGCAGCTTCTCGGCCAACAGCTCCGCGGGATGCTCGTAAGGGAACAGGAATTCCACCGCGTTGAAGCCCTGTGCGGCAGCGGCGGCGAAGCGATCGAGGAATGGCACCTCGGTAAACATCATCGACAAATTGGCGGCAAATTTAGGCATGGTTCAGCTCCGTAATTCGGCAATTTCATCATCGGTCAAATAGCGGATCGGACGATCGCCGAGGGTGAAGATCAGTCGCGCCGCATCTTCCATCTCTTCGGCATTGTCCGCCGCCGCTCGCAGGTCTTTACCGGTCACCACCGGCCCGTGGTTGGCCAGCAAAAAGGCACGGTGGGTCGGCGCCAGGCGGGCCAGATCCTGTGCCAGCCTTTCGTCGCCGGGCCGGTAGTAAGGCACCACCGGCACCTTGCCGACGCGCATCACCACATAGGGGGTGAACGGTTTGATGGCGTTGTCGGCGTCCAGCCCCTGCAGGCAAGAGAGCGCCGTGAGGTAGGTGCAATGCAAGTGCACGACCGCTTTGCATTCCGGGTTGTTCAGATAGAGCGCCCGATGAAAGCTGATCTCTTTCGACGGTTTGTCGCCGGAGAGCCAGTCGCCGTTCAGGCTCACTTTAGACAGGCGGTCGGCCTGCAGCTCGCCGAGACAGGAGCCGGTCGGCGTCGCCAGCAGCGCGCCGTCCGGCAGCAACAGCGAGAGGTTGCCGGCAGAGCCGGTGGCGTAGCCGCGTTGGAAAAACGAGGCGCCCAGGCGCACCATCTCTTCACGCGCCTGCTGTTCGGTGGTCATGCTCATACTGAAAACTCCGTTTGCGCGCGTGAGAAGAAGGCTTCATCGCCAAAATTGCCTGATTTCAACGCCAGGGAAATGGCCCGATCGCTGGCGCGCACCCAGGGAACGCCGGGGGAAATGCTGGGGCCGATATGGAAGCCGCGAATGCCCAGCGCCTGCGTGACCACGCCGGAGGTTTCGCCGCCGGCGACGATAAAGCGGCTGAACCCCAACTGATGCAGTTGCACCACCAGTTCGGCGAACAAGGCTTCTACCGCTTCGCTGGCGGCGGCGCCATGCCGTTGTTGCGTTTGCTGCAGCGACTCCGGCGATGCAGTGGCGTAGATCAGCGGGGCAAGCGCTTCCCCGGTATGGCGCTGCGCCCAATGCGCCAACTCGGCGGCGTAGGCCGCTCGCGCCTGCGGATCGAGACAGCGGCCGATATCGATGGCCTGCGCCGCCGCGCGTTCACGGTAGTGCGCCACCTGCCGGTTGGTCATCACAGAACACGAGCCCGACAGCACCGCCGCTTTTTCCCCCTGCGGCGCACCGGCCGCCTCTGCCGAACGTTCGCCATTCTGCGCCCATTGACGCGCCAGGCCGATCGCCAGGCCCGAACCGCCGGTCACCAGCTTCATCGTTTTCAACGCTTCACCCTGGGTGAGCAGATGCCGTTCGTTGAGCGTATCCAGCACTGCGTAGCGCACGCCGTCCTGCGCCAATTGCTGCAGCTTCTCGCTGACCGCCTCGGCGCCGCGATCCATTTCTGCCGCCGTCACCAGCCCACAGCGTCCGGTGGCCTGGGATTCCATCAGGCGAAGCAGGTTGCTGTCGGTCATTGGCGTGACCGGGTGATGACGCATGCCGGATTCAGACAACAGCTGTTCCCCGACAAACAGGTGGCCCTGATAGACCGTGCGGCCGTTTACCGGCAACGCCGGTGAGACAACCGTGAAATTTTCTCCCAGCGCGGCGAGCAGAGCATCGGTCACCGGGCCGATATTGCCCTGTGCGGTGCTGTCGAAGGTGGAGCAGTACTTGAAGTAGAACTGACGGCAGCCCTGTTCTTGCAGCCAGGCCAGCGCCTGCAACGACTGTTCGACCGCCTGCTCTGCCGGGCAGGAACGCGATTTCAGGCTAATGACCGCCGCCTGTGCGTTTATTTGCGTTTCGTCTTGCGGCACGCCATTCAGCTGCACCGTCGGCAGGCCATTTTGCACCAGAAAACTGGCGATGTCGGTCGCGCCGGTAAAGTCATCCGCGATTACGCCAAGCAGCATCAGAGCGCCTCCTTTTTTTGCGGCAAATCAATGCCGGCAAAGATTTTGATTACCGCACTGTCGTCTTCTTTACCGTAGCCGGCGTTGCTGGCGGCGGTAAACATGGTGAAGGCGGTGGAGGCCAGCGGCAGCGGGAAATGCAGCGCCTTGGCGGTATCCGCCACCAGCCCCAGATCCTTGACGAAGATATCCACCGCCGATTTGGGCGTATAGTCGCCGTCGACCACGTGGCGCATGCGATTTTCGAACATCCAGGAGTTGCCGGCGGCGTGGGTGACCACGTCGTACATCACGTCCAGCGGGATGCCGGCGCGGGCGGCCAGCGCCATGGCTTCCGCGCCGGCGGCGATGTGTACGCCAGCCAACAGCTGGTGGATGATTTTTACCGTCGCGCCCAGGCCGATCGTTTCGCCGATGTGGTAAACCTTGCCGGCGATGGCGTCCAGCACGGGTTGCAGGCGCTCGAAGGTGGCGTCTGCGCCGGCGGCCATCACCGTCATCTGGCCTTCCTCTGCCTTGGCCGCTCCGCCGGAAACCGGCGCATCCAGCATCGGCAGCCCGTAGTCCAGCAGCCGTTGCTCGATCTGTTTGGCGTCATCGGCGGAAATGGTCGAACAGACCATCACCGCGGTGCCCGGCTTGAGCTTTGGCGCCAGGCCTTGTTCGCCGAACAGGATCTGCTTCACCTGGGCGGCGTTCACCACCAGCAGCAGCACGGCGTCCAACTCGGCGGCGAAGTCGCACGCGCTGGAGGACGTTTGCTTCGCGCCGGCCTGTTGCAGCGCCGCCAGTGCCTGCGGATTCAGGTCCGCCCCGTAGGTGGTCAATCCGGCGCGGAGGCACGAGCGCGCCGCGCCCATGCCCATCGCCCCCAGCCCGATGACGCAAACGGCATAATTCCCTGGGTGTGTCATACTGCACTCCTGTTAATTTTAGTGATAATTTGTTTTGTTGTGTTAAATGTAAGCGCTTAGTGGCCGTTTATCCGCGATCGATATCACAATAATTAACAATGTGTGAAACGAATTTTTCGGGTGATTTCTGGTCCGTATCGACATTACTATTATGTTTTTAAATAAGATTATGTTTACCTGACCTAACTGCGCTCGCCGTCACGCCGCGAAAAATTAGGGCTATCGGCGAACGAAAATTGACGTAAAATCACAATTATTATCACCGCAGCAACGAGAGGGAACCGTGATACCTGTAGAACGCCATCAACAAATTCTTGCGCTGGTATCCGAACGCGGCGTCGTCAGCATTGCCGAGCTGACCGAACGGCTGGGGGTGTCGCACATGACGATCCGCCGCGATTTGCAAAAGCTGGAGGAACAGGGCGCGGTGCAGTCGGTCTCGGGCGGCGTGCAGGCGCCTGAGCGGGTGGCAAGCGAACCTTCGCACCAGGCCAAAGAAGGGATGTTCAGCCGGCAGAAAATCGCCATTGGCCGGCTGGCGGCGCGGCAAATTCCCGTCAACAGCTGTATTTATCTGGATGCCGGTACCACCACGCTGGCGCTGGCGAAACAGATCGGTGAACGTGAAGATTTGACGGTGGTGACCAACGACTTTGTCATCGCCGGGTTCCTGATAGAGCATAGCCAGTGCCGAATCATCCACACCGGCGGCACCGTGTGCCGGGAAAACCGTTCCTGCGTTGGCGAAGCGGCGGCGCAGGCGCTGCGCGGTCTGTTTATCGATCTGGCGTTTATCTCCGCCTCTTCGTGGAGCATGCGCGGCCTGTCGACGCCGAACGAAGACAAGGTGATGGTGAAGAAGGCCATCGTCGAGGCCAGCCGCCGCCGCATTCTGCTCAGCGATACGTCCAAATACGGCAAGGTCGCGACCTACCTGGCGCTGCCGATTGCTGCCTTTGACGCTGTCATTACCGACGAGGGGTTGCCCGCCGCCGCGCGGGAGGCCATTGAGCAAGCGGGGATTGCATTGCTGACGGCGGGAGAAGAAGAATAAGGACGAACCGGAATCAGGATGAAAGTTCGGTATCGATGCTACGTGCGGGCGGTTCACTGGCTTCAACGCCGCCGCGTTCACGCCATTCGCGGCGCCTTTGTTCAGCCCATTCTTCGTGGAAAGCTTGCATCTCTTTTTGGTGCCGTTCCTTCATGCTCATAGGGATTGGGTGGGATTCTGCCGTTAACAGGCGGGATTTCGATGACATATAATCCGTCCTCAATAAGCGCTTGGTTGTACAAATAATGTACGCGATGCGCGTGTTTTTTCAAGAGCGAGTCGTAAATTCTGGCTAACGCTGGCCTGAGCGGTACGCTGAAAACCAATCTTGCTTGGTATTGCGCCACAAAAGTGACGATCGCCAGGCCGATGCCATTAATGAAGAGTTGTTCTCGTTCATCTCGGGTGTACGCCATCCTGGTATAGGTATCAAATAAGGATCTGGTTACTTCGGCGCGGGTTTCCAATGCTCTTACATCGTACAGTTCCATGACGTAAGCATTGTCCAATACTTCCGGGGCAGGATACGCCCCAATAAGCCATTGACGCATCCTTAACGTCGCTTTTTTAAAATCAAGGTAATACGCAGCAACGCTGCTGGCTTTTTTATAAACCGTTATTCTGTACCTATACTCCGTGACAGGTCGCGCATTGATCTCCCTCACATCAATATCCATGATAAAATCCTTTTTACTATTATTTTCCCTATAGTTATCCCCTTTGTGACGAACAGATTATTAACCGCGGCGGAGACGATCCTCCAGCCGCCGATGAAAGTTGTGCGCAGCGCCGCGCAAAACTAAATGCCGCTGAACCAGTTGTAGCCCTGATCTTCCCAATACCCGCCTGGATTGACGTCGCTGACGAAGATCGCGGCGATATGTTTGGCGTTTTTGAACCCCAGTTTGGTCGGCACGCGCAGCCGCAACGGGTAGCCATAGTCAGCCGGCAGCGCCTTGCCGCCGAAATCCAGCGCCAAGATGGTCTGCGGGTGCAGCGCGGTGGCCATGTCGAGGCTGGCGTAGTAACGATCGGCGCATTTGAAGCCGACGTAACCGGCATTCAGATCCGCGCCGACGTGCTGCAGAAAGGTGCGCAGCGGCACGCCTCCCCATTGACCAATGGCGCTCCAGCCCTCAATGCAGATCAGACGCGTGATCTGGCTTTGCTGCGGCAGCCGCTGCAGCTGTTCCAGCGTCCAGGGGGCTTTTTTCTCCACCTTCCCCGCGACCTCAAGCCGGTAGCCAGCGAGATCGATCTCGGGGACGTTGTATTCCGGGTAAAACGCGTTGAAGGGGAAAGGGTGGGTGATCTGGTCCGGCCGGTAAGTTTGCGCCAGCCGCTGGCCGCTGAACAGCCAGGCCTGCACCCGGTCGTTCCAGCGCGACATAGCCCACAGCACCTTATCCACCCGATCGCCGTCTTGCAGGTTGCAACCGGTGAGCATGGCGATGCCGCCCAGTGTCAGCCCGGAGCGCAGCATCAGGCGGCGCTGCAGATTGACCAGCTGCTTTTTTTGGTCCGGTTCCAGTTTTGGCGCGGTTGCCCGCGGCTTTTTCTCATTCATGTTTGCCACCCGTTATCATCGCCCACAGCGTTTTGGGCACGACAGCCACCATAAAGACGTGGATCGCCACAAACAGGCCAATGCCGGCCATGGCGAAGAAATGCACGTAGCGCGCGAAATCGAAGCCGCCAAACAGGGCGACCAATCCCTGCAGCTGAACCGGCTTCCAAATCGCCAGGCCGGACAGCACCAGTAATAGCCCCAGCGCCAGTACGCCGAGGTACATCAGTTTCTGAATGGCGTTATAGCGGCCATGCCGGTGGCGCAGGCGCAGCGTCAACGCCAGCCAGATATCCTGCCGCAGCGCGCCGAGGCGAAGCGGCAACAGATCGCGGCGAAAATGACCGCTGAACAGGCTCCACAACAGATAGCAGACGGCGTTGAGCGCCAATAGCCACATCACCGCCAAATGCCAACCAATCGCGCCGCCCAGCCAACCGCCCAGCGTCATCTGCGGCGGAAAGCGGAAATCGAACAGCGGCGAGGCGTTGTAGATTTCCCAACCGCTCATGAACATGCACACCATGGCGAACAGGTTGATCCAATGAGTGATTCGAACCGGCCAGCGATGCACCGGCGGCGACGCGTTGGTCTTCATGGCTTTCCTCCGGTTACATCGGCGGCACAGTGCCGTCTTTGCCGGCGGAAATGCGGGTGGCGATGCGTTCGCCCTTATCGTCGGCGGCGGAGAACAGCACGATGTGCACGCCCGGTTTCAGCAGGCTCAGATCGCCCGGATCCAGCGTCACGATCGGCACGTCTTCCGGCACGACGACGGTTTTCTGCTGGTTGCCGTAGGTGACGGTCAGGGTGCGGCCGTTGGATTTCACCAGTTTACCGACGGTGCCGTTGGTCATGGTGTCCACTTTGCCGTCGGCGGATTCCCAGGCCGAGTGCCCTTCGCCGGTGCCGCGCAGGCTGGCGGCGAACACGTGCACTTCCAGCGCTTTGAGCGTGCCGTCCGGCTGCGGCACGGCGGCGGTGCCGATAAAACTGTCCGGTTTGATGTCGTCCAGCGTGGCTTTGGAAACGCTGAGCACTTTGGTCTGATCGTTCAGCTTGACGCTGAGTGTCTCGCCTTTGCGATCGGTCAGTTGCAGATTGCCGTCGGCAACCTGGCTGATGGTGCCGCGTAGCGGCGCAATCACCTTGCCCGGCGGTTGGGCGGCGGCGGCCAAGCCGCTGGACAGCAGCAACGTGGATAACAATAAACCGGCTATACGATGACGGGTAATCATAACGTTCTCCTGAAATGAGTTTGCCGGTTAAGCATGGTTGACCTACTGGGTCAGCGCCATGGCCGTTTGATGACATTAATGTCATCAAGTTTGTCCGCCGAAACTGCTAGTATTTTTGCAGACGTAACGAGGTGGCGAGCATGCGAATACTGGTAGTTGAAGACGATATCGGCACAGGGGATTACCTGAAGAAAGGGCTGGGTGAGGCGGGCTACGGCGTCGATTTGGCGCGCACCGGCACCGATGGGCTGTTTCGCGCGTTGGAGCAGGATTACGATGCGATCGTGCTCGACGTGATGCTGCCGGGGCTGGACGGCTGGCAGGTCATCGAGGTGCTGCGCAAGAAAAGCGACGTACCGATCCTGTTTCTCACCGCCCGCGACGGCGTGCAGGATCGCATCCACGGTCTGGAGCTGGGCGCGGACGACTATCTTATCAAGCCGTTTTCCTTTACCGAGCTGGTGCTGCGTTTGCGCACCTTGCTGCGCCGCGGGCCGGCGCGCGAAGCCGATCATTACGCCATCGCCGATCTGCAGTTGGACGTATTGCGCCGCCGGGCGGTGCGCCAGGATCAGGTGATCCCGTTGACCAACAAGGAGTTCATGCTGCTGCATCTGCTGGTGCGGCGCGAAGGCGAAGTGCTGTCGCGCACGCAGATAGCCTCTCAGGTGTGGGACATGAATTTCGACAGCGACACCAATGTGGTTGACGTGGCGATCAAACGCCTGCGCGCCAAGATAGATCGGCCGTTCGACGTCAAGCTGATCCACAGCGTGCGCGGCATCGGCTATGTTTGCGAGCCGCGCTCGTGAACGCCCGCGCTTCACGTCGGCCGGTGTCGCTGACGCTGCGCACCGCCATGCTGTTCGCGCTGGTGGCCGCCTGCGTGGTGAGCGGGGCGGGCTGGTATCTGTTCGGCGCCATGCGTCAGGAAATGACGCTCCGCAGCGATCTGCAGGTGACCGGGCGCATCGAGTATTTCCGCCATTTACTGGGGCAGCGCTTTCCTTTGGCGCGTCTGACCGCCAATAACGGCCTGTTCGAAAATATGCTGGGCAATGAACAGGACGTGCTGATTTTCCAAATCCCGGGGCAAAAGCCGCTCATCAATGTGAATCCGGCCAGGGTGGCCCTGCCGCCGATCGCGCCGACGCCGCCCGAACAGGCGCAGACGCTGGCCGCCGTGCGCAGCGGGGAAACGGCGCAGGGGGTGCCGCTGCGCGCCGCTTCGGCGATGGTGCGTCTGGAAGACGGCAGCCTGTTGCAGATCTCCGCCGCGCATGTGATGGCCAACGAGCAGAAGATGCTGGCGCGTTACCTGTGGCGCATCGTCGCGGCGGTCGCGGTGGCTTTCCTGCTGATTGCGCTGCTGGGCTATGGGGTCATGCGGCGGGGATTGAAGCCGTTATGGCGCATGGCGGCGCAGGCGTCGCAGATTGCGCCCAATACGCTGTCGACACGCCTCAGCGAGCAGGGGGCGCCGAAGGAGTTGCAGCAGCTGACCCGTTCGTTCAATGCGATGCTCGATCGGTTGAATGAAGGCTATCAGCGGCTGACGCAATTTTCCGCCGATCTGGCCCATGAGATCCGCACGCCGGTAGGGGCGTTGATGGGCCAGTGCCAGGTGGCGCTTTACCAGCCCCGCAGCGTGGAGGAGTACGAAACCCTGCTGTCGAACAATATGGATGAGCTGGAGCGCATTTCCCGCATGGTGGAAAACATTCTGTTTCTGGCGCGCGCCGGCGAGGCGCAGTCTGCGCTGAACTACAGCCGCCTGGATGTGGCGCTGGAGCTGCGGCGGGTGGCGGATTATTTCGAAGGGCTGGCGGAAGAACGCGGCATTGCGTTGAGCTGCGAAGGGGAAGGCGCGCTGGAGGCGGACGCGATGTTGTTCCAGCGGGCGCTGAGCAACCTGGTGGCCAACGCGGTGCGTTATGCCGACGAAAACAGCCTGATCGTCCTGCGGGCTGAACGGCGCGCCGATGCCTGGTGGGTGCAGGTCATCAATCAGGGGAAGCCGATCGCGCCGGCACAGTTGGAAAAATTGTTCGATCGTTTCTATCGCGCCGATCCCGCACGCAGCGCCGGCAATCATGCCAGTGGGCTGGGGCTGTCTATCGTGCGCGCCATCATGACGCTGCACGGCGGTGAGGTGCGCGCCGAATGTATCGGGCGCGCGCCTGTCGCCAACATCCTCTTCAGCCTGCGGTTCCCGATCGCACAATAACCGTTGTGCCGTGTTAACGCGGCGGAATGGCGAAGCGGAAGCAGGCGCCGCTTTGCGCTTGTTCGATCAGCTGAATATCGCTGTCGTGCAGCTGCAGAATACGCCGCACGATCATCAACCCCAGTCCGCCGGAAGGGCGCCGGGCGCCGCTCAGGACAGACGGGCGCACGAACAGATCGGCGCGCAGCGTCTGCGGAATGCCGGGGCCGCTGTCGCTGACCTGGACCATGACCCGATCGTCCTGCCGCCACAGCCGCACGCCGATGTCGCCGCCGGGCGGCGTATGGCGAATGGCGTTGTCCAACAGGTTGGTCAGCACCCGCTCAATCATGCTGAGATCGGCGAACACCGGCGGAATGCCGGGAGCGATGTCGGCGTGCAGCCGCTGGTTGCGCGCCTCTGCCGCCAGCTCGAACTTCTGGAACACGTCCTGCAACAGCTCGCTGAGGGAGAAGGGCTCTTTCTGCGGCTTCACCACGCCATACTCTAATCGAGCCAGCTCGAACAGCTCCTGCGCCAGCTTGCCCACCTTGCGGCTTTGCGCCAGCGCGATCTCCAGATAGCGCCGCCGATCGGCTTCGCTCAGGGTGGCGGCCTTAACCGACAGCGTCTCCAGATAGCCGTGCAGCGAAGTGAGCGGGGTGCGCAGATCGTGCGAGACGTTGGCGATGAATTCACGCCGCAGCCGATCCTGCTGCGCCAGCGTTTGCCATTGTTCGGCCAGGCGCTGCGCCATGCGGTGGAAGGCCTGTTGCAGCTGGCTGACTTCGTCGCGCCCGGCCGGTACTGCAGGCAGCGCCGCGTAGGCCTGCACCGCCTCAATGCCGCCGCTGTCCAGCGCGCTGACCTGGCGGGTCAGGCGACGGATAGGGCGCGTTACCCAATAAAACGCGAAACCGCCGGCTAGCAGGCTGAACAGCACCATCAACCCAGAAGTCCACAGCGCCATCCTGACCGCCGAGTTGAACTGGGCGTTGCTGGCCAGCGCCGTGTACTCTTCGCCGAGCAAGACCACGTACAGATAGCCTTCGACCCGGCCGTCGACCTTCAGCGGCGCGACGCTGAACACCTTGCGCCCGTCCGCGCTGCGCGGATCGTCGCCATACACCGGCATCTGCGCGCCATCGAGCAGCGCCTGCAGCGGCGCCAGCGCGACCCGCTGCCGCTTCAGATGCCCGGCCGGCGCGGCATTGCCGATAATCGCGCCCTGTTTGTCGAGCAGGTAAACCTCCACGCTGGGGTTCACCGCCATCAGCTGGTCGAACAGGGTATGCACCGCCTGCGGATCCGGCCCGTTCACTCCCAGCAGCGGATTGCTGTCGGCGATATGCTGCGCCAGGTTGCCTGACAGGCGCTGGATCACTGCCTGGCTGTACTGGGTGCTGCTGCGTACCTGCATCCAGCCGGAAAAGGCGCAGCCGATGACGATCAGCAGCGTGAAGATCAGCGTGAGGCGTTGCGCTAACGTAAGGTTTTTCATGGCTCACTCATGCGGCGTGGCCGCGAATTTATAGCCCATGCCCCACACCGTGAGGATGCGCTCGGGTTCCGCCGGGTTGCGCTCGATCTTGATGCGCAGCCGGTTGATATGGGTGTTGACGGTGTGCTCATACCCTTCGTGCTGATAGCCCCAGACCTGATTCAACAGGCTGAGGCGCGAGAACACCTGGCCCGGATGGCGGGCGAAAAAGTACAGCAGGTCGAATTCGCGCGGCGTCAGCTCGACCGGCTGCTGATGCAGGTGCACTTCGCGGGCGATGGGGTCGATGGTCAGATCGTTGAAGCTGAGCACGCCGGCGTCCATGCGCAGGTTGCGGCTCATCGCCTCCTGGCGGCGAAACAGCGCCTTGACTCGAGCCACCAGCTCCAGCATGGAGAAGGGTTTGGCCAGATAGTCATCGGCGCCCAGCTCCAGCCCCAGCACGCGGTGCACCTCGCTGGAGCGCGCGCTGGTGATGATGATCGGCGTGTAGCGCGTCATGGTGCGCGCCCGGCGGCAAATCTCCAATCCGTCCACGCCCGGCAGCATCAGATCGAGGATGAGGGCATCCCAGCCGCCCTGTTCCAGCATCGCCATGCCCTGATTGCCGTCGGCGGCGTGGCTGATGGCGTAACCCTCGTCACGCAGATGCAGCTGCAGCAGCTCGGCGATGTCGCCGTCGTCCTCGACGATCAAAATTCGTTTTGGCTTTTCCATTCTCATTACCGCTGATTGCCCGATCCTCTCTGAAGTCTACACAACCCCCACCGGTGGAGTTATCACATTTTATTTAACTTTGCGTGAGGTCTTGGGGAACAAATCCGGGGAATACTCGGCTCATCGCATCGTTAGCTGGCAGGAATCTTTATGAGCCTCACCCTCACTCCGGAACAACGACAGACCGTACATCCGCTGTGGCTGCGGTTGACGCATTGGCTGAATGCGCTGGCGATGCTGATCATGGTGACCAGCGGCTGGCGCATCTACAACGCTTCGCCGCTGTTCAACTTCAGCTTTTTCAACGAGCTGACGCTCGGGGGCTGGTTGGGCGGCGCGCTGCAGTGGCACTTTGCCGGCATGTGGCTGTTTGGCATCAACGGGCTGTGCTACCTGCTGCTGAACCTCACCAGCGGGCGCTTCAAACGCAAATATTGGCCGCTCAGCCCGAAGCAGTTTCTCGCCGATGTCGGCGCGGCGCTGCGCGGCAGGCTGCAGCACGCCGACCTGCGCCACTACAACATGGTGCAGCGCGTGGCCTATCTGTCGGTGATGCTCCTCGGCGTGATAAGCGCGCTGTCCGGACTGGTGCTGTGGAAATCGGTGCAGTTTCCGCTGCTGCGCACGCTGCTCGGCGGCTATGAGGCGGCGCGCTATATCCACTTTTTCGCCATGTCTGCGCTGGTGGTCTTCGTCGCGATCCATCTGGTGATGGTGGCGCTGGTGCCGCGGACGCTGCTGGCCATGCTGCGCGGGCGTTAAGGAGTTCACGATGAAAAAGGATAAACAGATCATGACGATCGGCGAAGGGCAGGCGATCGTCAAAGAAGCGCAGCGGCTGTTGAGCGCGCCTTCGCGCCGCCGCTTTTTGCGCAATGGCCTGACGCTGGGCGGCATCGCCATGCTCACCGGCTGCGATCTCAGCGACAACGCCAACGTCGAGCAGGCGCTAAGCCGCATGTCGCGCCTCAATGATCGGGTGCAGGGCTGGCTGTTCAACGGCGATCGCCTGGCGCCGGTCTACCCGGAATCGATGATCACCCGGCCGTTCCCGTTCAACGCCTTTTACGCCGAGGAGGACGCGCCGGACATCAACGGCGACGACTATCGGCTGGAAGTGGCGGGGTTGGTGCAGGACAAGCGCGCCTGGAGCCTGCCGCAGCTGCATCGGATGGCGCAGGTCAGCCAGGTGACGCGCCATATTTGCGTTGAGGGTTGGAGCGCCATCGGCAAGTGGGGCGGTGTGCCGTTCGCCACCTTTCTCAAGGCGATCGGCGCGGATCTGAGCGCCCGCTACGTCAGCTTCAAATGCGCCGATGACTACTACACCAGCATCGACATGGCCACCGCGCTGCATCCGCAGACGATTATCGCGCTGACCTACGACGGCCAGATCTTGCCGCGCAAGTACGGCTATCCGATGAAGCTGCGCATGCCGACCAAGCTGGGCTACAAGAATCCGAAGCACATTCAGGTGATCGAGGTCACCAACCACTTCCCGGGCGGTTACTGGGAAGATCAGGGTTACAACTGGTTTGGCGGCAGCTGAGGCGGCCGCCGGCCATTCTCCGGCACTCCGGTGCCTTTGACATGACGGAAGGAAATACCATGAAAAAGTTATTCGCAATCATGATGTGTAGCGCGCTGATGCTGGGTGTGGCCGGCGCCAACGCCGCGGACGGCATGAGCAAAGACGCGATGAAAAAGGACGGCATGAGCCAGATGTCGCACGACGGCATGGCGAAAGATGGGATGAAGAAAGAGTGCATGGGCAAGGACTGCATGAAGAAAGACAAAATGGGCAAAGACGCCATGAAAAAAGAGGGTATGGCGAAAGACGGTATGGCCAAAGACGGTATGAAGAAAGACGAGATGAAAAAGGATGCGATGGGGCACTAAGCCGCCTCACCCCGCGGCCGCAAGCGGCCGCGGGCAACATAAGGAGAGAGGATGATGCTGGCGACATGGCTGCGGCGCTTTCGGCGCTCGAACGGGGACGTTATCTTTATGCGTGCGGCGTTGGTGGTGATCTTCGCCGCCTTCGGCTACGCCAAATGGTTTGATTACGAAGCGCAGGGGTTAGTGCCTCTGATCGGCAACAGCCCGCTGCTGAGCTGGATGCATCAGGCGTTCGGCATTCGCGGCGCCAGTTATGCATTGGGCGTCGCCGAATGGAGCTTCGGTTTACTGTTGCTGGCGGGGTTCTGGTCGCGGCGGCTGGGTTTGCTGGGGGCGATCGGATCGACGGTGACCTACCTGACCACGCTGACGCTGATCTTTTCCACGCCGGGTGCCTGGGAGCCCTCCGCCGGCGGTTTTCCCGCCATGGCCGGGGCCACCAGTTTTTTAATCAAGGATCTGGTGTTGCTGGCCGGCTCCCTGGTGCTGCTGAAGGCCGATTTGCCGGCTGAGCAGGCATAAAAAAGGGCGTAGCCTGGCTACGCCCTCTGGTTATTTCTCGACCGTCACATATCCGGGAAGGTCAGGGTGCCCCCCGGCGCTTCGCGATGAATGTGCAGGAAGTTCAGGTGCTTCTCGTACTGGTCGAGGATATCGCCAATCACCTGTTCCTTGCTGTAGTCCATCAGGTCGTTGCCCTGTGTGCCTTCCATCAGGAAGGTTTCCAGCCGGTAGTAGTGCGATTTACCGGAGCGGGCGCGGTAGGTGAAGCCCGGCACCGAGTAGCGCATCGGCCAGATCTGATAGATGAAGTTCTGTTCCTCGCCCAGGTGCACCAGCAGTTCCAGGTGGTTCAGGCGCTCGTCTTCGGTCGGCGGCACTTCGCTGAACTCCACTTTCGCGCCGCGCAACTCCAGCTCGCGCGCCACGTCCTGCATCGCCGGGCGGCAGACCTTATCCAGCATTTTCTGCGTGTACTGCGTGCCCGGGTAGTTCATCACCCGCGACAGACGCTGTTTCCAATTGAGCACATCGTGGCTGGAGACCGGCACCGGCGCCAGGGTGCTGAGCGCGCTGGCCTTGCGGTAGTCTTCCACCCGCAGCGATTTATACAGCCCGGCCATCACGAAGAAGATCACGAAGCTGAACGGCAGGCCCATGATCACCGTGGTTTTCTGCAGCGCCGGTACGCCGTCGGTCATCAGCATGCCGATGGTCAGCAGGCCGATGGCCACCGACCAGAAAATCCGCAGCCAGTTCGGTGCATCATTATTGATATCGGCCAGGCGCGAGGTGAAGTTACCCAGCACCAGCGAGCCAGAGTCCGCCGAGGTGACGTAGAACAGCAGGCCGGTGATGGTGGCCACCGAGGCGCTGAAGGTGAAGCCGGGGTATTGCGCCAGCAGGCTGTAGAAGCCGCGTTCCGGGAACTGCATCACTTCCTGAGCAAACTCGGCGTTGCCGTGGATGATCTGGTACAGCGCGCTGTTGCCGAAGATAGACAGCCACAGCAGGGTAAACACGAACGGTATGATCAGCGTGCCGACCACGAACTGACGAATGGTGCGCCCGCGCGAGATGCGCGCCAGGAACAGGCCGACGAACGGCGACCACGCCACCCACCAGGCCCAGAAGAACAGCGTCCAGTTGTTCATCCACTCCACCGGCCGATCGAAGGCGAAGCTGTTGAGCGTCATGCCCATAAAGCGGTTGACGTAATCGCCGACGTTGAGCACCAGCGCGTTGAGCAGGAACTCGGTGTCGCCGAAGAACAGCACGAACAGGATCAGGCCCAGCGCCAGCAGCACGTTTAGCTCGGACAGGATGCGGATGCCCTTGTTGACGCCGGAAGTCACCGAGATGGTGGCCATAATCACCGACAGCAGGATCAGCGAGCCCTGCACCGTCAGGTTTTCTGGGATCTCGAACAGCACCTTAAGGCCGTAGTTGAGCTGCACCACGCCGATGCCCAGCGTGGTGGCGATGCCGAAGATGGTGCCGAGCACCGCGGCGATGTCCACGCTGTGGCCGATCGGGCCGTTGATGCGCTTACCGAAGATCGGGTACAGCGCCGAGCGGATGGTCAGCGGCAGATTGTAGCGATAGCTGAAGTAGCCGAGGGCGATGCCCATCAGCGCATACATCGACCAGCCGGTCAGGCCGTAGTGGAACAGCGTCCAGACCATCGCCTGGCGCGCGGCCTCCAGCGTTTGCGCGTCGCCTTCCGGCGGCATCATGTACTGGGTCACCGGCTCGGCGACCGAGAAGAACATCAGGTCGATGCCGATGCCGGCGGCGAACAGCATCGCCGCCCAACTCATCAGGCTGAACTCCGGTTTGGACTGTTCCGGCCCGAGCTTGATGGAACCGAAGCGCGAGGCGGCGATAAACACCACGAACACGATGTACAGCGTCGCCGCCAGCAGGTAGTACCAACCGAAGGTGGTCGACACCCAATTCAGCGTGCGGGTGATCCACTGCCCTGAGAAGTCGGTGAAAAAGATGGTCATCAGCGAGAAGGCCAGGATCAGCCCCGCCGAGGTGAAGAAAACCACAGGGTTGAGGCGGTCCTGCTGCGGTTTGGAGGAGGTTTCGCGTGTTGTCATCGTCATCCTCTGAACTGAGTAAAATCGTGCCGCTCCGCATTTCGGGGCGCGTTGGCGCCGCCGGAAAACGGGCGAATGAAGGCGGCGACCATCCCCATGGGAATGGCCTGAAAAACGCCGCTTTCGCCTGTTGCTGAAGCACCGGAGCGCTTCGTGGCGGGAACCGCTTACAGCCACTGATTTTGGTCAGATTCGTTAATTACCTCACAAAAATCAGCCAGTTCCACAACCAGATAGTACAAATTTTTAACTAGGCGGCAATAAAATATATGCAATTTTTATTGAACGTTCAATCAAAAAAAAGTTTAATAGTCCTCATGATGACCTGAATCACGGGCGAAACGGCAGTGAAATTTGCCCGCTGAGATAAGGCCGAAGTCGGTTTTGTGAGAGTCGAAATATGCCAAAGGTAGGAATGCAGCCAATCAGAAGGCAGCAGTTGATTGATGCCACGCTCGCCGCGGTAAACGAAGTGGGAATGCATGACGCCACCATCGCGCAGATCGCGCGGCGGGCCGGCGTTTCCAACGGCATCATCAGCCATTATTTCAAGGACAAGAACGGCCTGCTGGAAGCCACGATGCGCTATCTGATCAGCCATCTGGGCGAGGCGGTGAAGCTGCGGTTGCAGGCGCTGACCGATAACAGCCCGGCGGCGCGGCTGCAGGCGATCGTCGCCGGCAACTTCGACGACAGCCAGATCAACAGCGCGGCGATGAAGACCTGGCTGGCCTTTTGGGCCAGCAGCCTGCACCAGCCGCAGCTCAACCGGCTGCAACAGGTGAACGGCCGCCGGCTTTATTCCAACCTGTGCGCCGAGTTTCGCCGCGTTATGCCGCAGCCGCAGGCGCGGTTGGCGGCCAAGGGGCTGGCGGCACTGATCGATGGGCTGTGGCTGCGCAGCGCGCTGCGCGGCTCGGCGTTCAATCAGTCGCAGGCGTTGACGCTCACGACCGAATACATCACGTTCCAACTCCGGGGGCAGACGCCGCCCGGAGGCTAACTCAAGGAGATCCTATGTCCCGTTTTGGCTTGCAGAAGCTCTATATTCATGGCGCCTATGTAGACAGCACCGCTGGAAAAACCTTCAACGCCATTAACCCGGCGAACGGCGAAGTTCTGGCTGAAGTCCAGTCCGCCGGCGCTGAAGACGTCGATCGTGCGGTGGCCAGCGCGGCCAGCGGGCAGAAGGTGTGGGCGGCGATGACGGCGATGGCGCGTTCGCGCATCCTGCGTCGCGCGGTGGATATTCTGCGCGAGCGCAACGATGAACTGGCGGCGCTGGAAACGCTGGATACCGGCAAAGCGATGTCGGAAACCACCGCGGTGGATATCGTCACTGGCGCTGACGTGCTGGAGTACTACGCCGGCCTGATCCCGGCCATTGAAGGCGAGCAGATCCCGCTGCGCGACACTTCGTTCGTTTACACCCGCCGCGAACCGCTGGGCGTGGTGGCCGGCATCGGCGCCTGGAACTACCCGATTCAAATCGCGCTGTGGAAGTCCGCGCCGGCGCTGGCGGCGGGTAACGCGATGATCTTCAAGCCGAGTGAAGTTACGTCGTTGACGGCGTTGAAGCTGGCGGAAATCTACACCGAAGCCGGCCTGCCGGACGGCGTGTTCAACGTGGTGACCGGCAGCGGTGCGGAGGTGGGGCAGTACCTGACCGACCATCCGGGCATCGCCAAAGTCTCTTTCACCGGCGGGGTGAAAACCGGCAAGAAGGTGATGGCCAACGCGTCGGGTTCGACGCTGAAGGAAGTCACCATGGAGCTGGGCGGCAAGTCGCCGCTGATTATCTTCGACGACGCCGATCTGGATCGCGCCGCCGATATCGCCATGATGGCCAACTTCTACAGCTCCGGCCAGGTGTGCACCAACGGCACCCGCGTCTTTGTGCCGGCGGCGCTGCAGGCGCAGTTTGAGGCGAAGATCCTCGAACGCGTGAAGCGCATTCGCCTCGGCGATCCGACCGATCCGCAGACCAACTTCGGGCCGCTGGTCAGCTTCGCGCACATGGAGTCGGTGCTGCGCTTTATCGAAAGCGGCAAGAACAGCGGCGCGCGCCTGCTGTGCGGCGGCGAACGCGTCACCCATGGCGAATTCGGCAAGGGCGCTTATGTGGCGCCGACGGTATTCAGCGACTGCCGCGACGAGATGGAAATCGTGCGTGAGGAGATCTTCGGGCCGGTGATGAGCATTCTCAGCTACCAGAGCGAAGAGGAAGTGGTGCGCCGCGCCAACGACACCACCTTCGGCCTGGCCGCGGGCGTGGTGACCCACGATCTGGCCCGCGCACACCGCGTGATCCACCAGTTGGAAGCCGGCATTTGCTGGATCAACACCTGGGGCGAGTCGGCGGCGGAAATGCCGGTCGGCGGCTATAAGCAGTCCGGCGTCGGCCGCGAAAACGGCCTGACCACGCTGGAGCACTACACCCAGATCAAATCGGTGCAGGTCGAGCTGGGCGAATACGCCTCGGTATTCTGATCTTCCCGTCGCCTTTCGAGCCGCAGCCGCGTTGGCTGCGGCCGACACTCCTCGAGAGCCAAATACACCGCCTGCTGCGGAGCAGCGCTTCGCGTTTTCGCATCGTGCAGGCCTATAAAGTAAGGAGATAATGAATGGAATTTGACTACATCATTATCGGTGCCGGTTCCGCCGGCAACGTGTTAGCCACCCGATTGACCGAGGACGCCGACGTCAGCGTGCTGCTGCTGGAAGCCGGCGGCCCGGATTACCGGATGGATTTCCGTACTCAGATGCCGGCCGCGCTGGCGTTTCCGCTGCAGGGCCGCCGCTATAACTGGGCGTATGAAACCGATCCTGAGCCGCACATGAACAACCGCCGGATGGAATGCGGCCGCGGCAAAGGGCTGGGCGGTTCGTCCCTGATCAACGGCATGTGTTATATTCGCGGCAACGCGATGGATTTCGACAACTGGGCCAAGGCGCCGGGTCTGGAAGACTGGACCTATCTGGACTGCCTGCCGTATTTCCGCAAGGCGGAAACGCGCGATATCGGCCCGAACGATTACCACGGCGGCGATGGCCCGGTGAGCGTCACCACGCCGAAGGCCGGTAACAACGAACTGTTCCACGCCATGGTGGAAGCCGGCGTGCAGGCGGGCTATCCGCGCACCGACGATCTGAACGGTTACCAGCAGGAAGGCTTCGGCCCGATGGATCGCACCGTGACCCCGAAAGGGCGCCGCGCTAGCACCGCCCGCGGTTATCTGGATCAGGCGCGTTCGCGGCCGAACCTGAAAATCGTCACCCATGCGCTGACCGACCATATCGTGTTCGACGGCAAGCGTGCGGTGGGCGTCAAGTATTTGCAGGGCGACAGCAATCAGCTGACTCACGCCACAGCGCGCCGCGAAGTGCTGCTGTGCGCCGGCGCCATCGCCTCGCCGCAAATTCTGCAGCGTTCGGGCGTCGGCCCGGCGGCGCTGCTGAAAAGCCTGGACATCAACGTGGTGCACGATCTGCCGGGCGTCGGGGAAAACCTGCAGGACCACCTGGAGATGTACCTGCAATACGCCTGCAAGAAACCGGTGTCGCTGTACCCGGCGCTGCAATGGTTCAACCAGCCGAAGATCGGCGCGGAATGGCTGTTCAACGGCACCGGCGTCGGCGCCAGCAACCAGTTCGAGGCCGGCGGCTTCATCCGCAGCCGCGCAGAGTTCGCCTGGCCGAACATTCAGTATCACTTCCTGCCGGTGGCGATTAACTATAACGGCAGCAACGCGGTGAAAGAGCACGGCTTCCAGGCGCACGTCGGCTCGATGCGTTCGCCGAGCCGCGGCCGGGTGCAGGTGAAATCGAAAGATCCGCGTCAGCACCCGAGCATTCTGTTCAACTACATGGCGACTGAACAGGATTGGCAGGAGTTCCGCGACGCTATCCGCATCACGCGCGAAATCATGGCGCAGCCGGCCCTGGACGAATACCGCGGCCGCGAGATAAGCCCAGGGCCAGAGGTGCAGACCGACGAGCAGCTGGACGCCTTCGTGCGCGAGCACGCCGAAACCGCCTTCCACCCGTCCTGCTCGTGCAAGATGGGCGAGGACGAGATGGCGGTGGTCGACGGCCAGGGCCGGGTGCACGGCATGGAAGGATTGCGGGTGGTGGATGCGTCGATTATGCCGCTGATCATTACCGGCAACCTGAACGCCACCACCATCATGATCGCCGAAAAGATCGCCGACCGCATTCGACAGCGCGCGCCGTTGCCGCGCAGCACCGCCGACTACTACGTCGCCGGCGATGCGCCGGTGCGCAAGCAGTAACCGACACGCCCTCTCGCCGTTGAGGGGGAGGGCCGCCGTAGCAAGCAACCCCTCTCCATATGCTCTTCCCCAAGGCGAGGGGGCAACTCTCTTTTTATTCCTTATCCCATCATGCCGCCGGCAGCGAGATTGCCTGATCGAAACTGTTGGGCGTCGCCATGCGCCACATGCGGGCGTAGAACTCGCTTTTGATCTCCGGCTGCAGCAGCGCGCCCGGCTCCAGGTAGTAATAGATATCGGCGTATACCTTGATCTCGGTCGGCGTGATGCGGCGCAGCATATGGTGCGAGGTCAGCTGCTCCGGGCGGCTGACGCCGGCCGCCGCCAGCATGTCCGCCAGCGCTTTCACCGTATTTTGATGGAAGTGATAGACGCGCTCCGCCTTGTTCGGCACCACCAACGCCTTCTGACGCAGCGGATCTTGCGTCGCGACGCCGGTCGGGCAGTGGTTGGTGTGGCAGCTTTGCGACTGGATGCAGCCGACGGCGAACATAAAGCCGCGCGCCGAATTCACCCAGTCGGCGCCGAGCACCAGCACGCTGGCGATGTCAAAGGCGCTGATGATCTTGCCGCTGGCGCCAATCTTGATTTGGTCGCGCAGGCCGCAGCCCACCAGCGTGTTATGCACGAACAGCAGCCCTTCGCGCAGCGGCATGCCCATATAGTTGGAGAGTTCGAGCGGGGCGGCGCCGGTGCCGCCTTCCTTGCCGTCCACCACGATGAAGTCCGGCAGAATGCGGGTGTGCAGCATCGCCTTGACGATGGCGACGAACTCCCACGGGTGGCCGATGCACAGCTTGAAACCGACCGGTTTGCCACCTGACAGCTCGCGCAGCTGTTGGATGAACTGCATCATTTCCAGCGGGGTGGTGAAGGCGCTGTGCGAGGCCGGCGAGATGCAATCCATGCCTTCCGGCACGCCGCGGGTGGCGGCGATTTCCGCATCCACCTTCTTCGCCGGCAGAATGCCGCCGTGGCCGGGTTTAGCGCCCTGGCTGAGCTTGATTTCAATCATTTTCACCTGCGGGCTTTGCGCCTGTTCGGCAAAGCGGCGCGGATCGAAATGGCCGTCGGCGGTGCGGCAGCCGAAATAGCCGCTGCCCAGCTCCCACACCAGATCGCCGTTGTTTTCGCGGTGATAGCGGCTGATGCTGCCCTCGCCGGTGTCGTGGTAGAAGTTGCCTTTGGCCGCGCCGAGGTTGAGCGCGCGGATGGCGTTGGCGGAGAGCGCGCCGAAGCTCATCGCCGAAATGTTGAAGATTGACGCGGAGTAGGGCTGGCGGCAGTCGGCGCCGCCGATGGTGACGCGAAAACTGGTCGGATCGGCGGCTTCCACCGGCCGCATGGAATGGCCGATGCACTCATAGCCGGTTTGGTACACATCCAGCAGGGTGCCGAACGGCTTGTCGCCCATCTCGTTTTTCGCTCGGCGATACACCAGCGTGCGCTGGGTGCGCGAAAACGGGATCTCTTCATTGTCCTGCTCGAGGAAATACTGGCGCAGTTCCGGGCGGATGAACTCGAAGAAGAAGCGCAAGCGGCCGATGATCGGGTAGTTGCGGCAAATGGCGTGGCGTTGCTGCGTGAGATCGTAGATACCCAGCACCATCAGGCAACCGCAGGCCAGGGCCGGCAGCCAGAACCACGGATGATTGTGCATCATGATCAAGAAAACCAGGGTGAGCAAGATGCTCAGCACAAAGCAGGTATAGCGGCTGAATAAGGACGACTTCATAACATCTCCTGATGTTTATTTTAATCCACACGACATGACTCACGGATAATCCGTGTGCAAATCGTAACCAACAGGAGGGGATGTTGTGTGTCTGTTGCTGCTTTGTCGCCAGTTGTTACATTAATTTAACGTGACGGAAGGGGGGGCGGGTTGCCGCGCGGCGAACCGCGCAACAAGCCTGGGTATTTATTTGCCGGCGACGAAGATGGTGCTCATGCTGCGCAGCCGCAGTTTTTTCATCGCGCTGTATTTCTGCGAGAAGATGGTTTTCGGGTGCGTGCCGCGCTTTTCCGCAATGTGCAGCAGGCTGTCGCCACGCAGCAGGTTGAAGATCACGTCGCTTTCCGCCGGACTGAGCTCGCGGGTTTTCTGCACCCGGATACCGCCCGGTTCCTTGCTTTCCAGCAGCCGCTGGATTTTTTCCTGCAGCGAATAAAGCGGAATGCGGGTGGAGACCAACTCGACGGAAATCCCCAGGATCGACAACAGTTTCACTACCCGCTCGTCGTCATAAAACACCAGCAGGCGCGTCTTGCTGTTGTACTGCTGATGCAGGGACACCAGGCTTTCGATCACGTTGACGCTCTGTTCCAGGTTTTGCGAGGTGAAAATCAGCGCAATATCGTGCTTGGTGATCTTCTCTGCTTTGGCGCCGCCGTGCATGAAATCGGAAAACAGGCGGATATCGTACGCGCCGTAGTGTTTCTTTAGCAGCACCGACAGGCCAACATAGCTGTACTTACACTCACTAATCACAAGAACGTTGTTTTTAGACATAGGGCAAACACCAATACCGAGTTAAAAGTATTCAGCTGTAAGAAGCGAGTTCAAATCCTTGATGCTGGATTCCTTCCACAGCTTTCCCTGCAGTGCGTAATATGGCATTTCATCCAGCCATTTCTTGTGTTCGGGAGTTTCAACTCCTTCGATAATTACCTTGTAATGATTAAGGTAAAAAAAGCGCAGTAACGCGCGCATCAAGCCCTCGCCGCCGGACTTTTTCATGAAGTCCCAAAGCAGAAAACGGTCGAGCTTAACGAAGCGGAACTGGCTGTTGTACAACGCGGAAAAACCCGCATAGCCAGAACCAAAATCATCGAGCCAAAATGAATAACTATTCAATGACGGATCGCCGTGCACGCGATCTTTCACCAGCCGGGTTGAATTCTCGCTGATCTCAAAATGAATACAGCGCAGGGCATTAATTCTTTCGGCAAAGTGAGTATTCGCCAGCGATTGCAGGGAATAATCGTCAACATTCAAAGTGGCTATCACTTGGTTTTCATGAAACCAGTGTTTGTATTTATCGATCAGATTGATCTGATCCATCAAAATCTCAATCCGGGTGGCGCTGTCGGCGTGACGAAAGAACTGTTCAGGAGAAAAATGGGCGTATTCGCTATTAAACGTAAAGCGAGACAGACATTCAACGGCCAGCAATTGTCCCGATTTCGCGAACATTGGCTGAAAAACATAATTAATACCGTTATTTTTCTCTCTGAAAGAACCGCTCATTTCCCAATCCTTGGATTGATATTTAACTTGTTGATTTTAAATGCTTAAAAAGAAAGTTACTCCAAGTTTATTGGTAAATTTCTTATTTAAAACGTCAGGATGGCCGAAGCGTGTCGACAGACCATTGAACGCGTAATTCGTGCCAAATTCCAAACGTCGCAATATGTTACTAAATGTAAATATTTGGGATAATATTCTGATTTTCAGGCCTTAATGCAAAATCTTGAACTCTGAAGCTTTCCCAAACACAGATTATTCCTATTCATATGAATCGTCAACATCGATCGATAGGTATCCTCCGATAGTTTATTCCTATCAAGAGGGGCCTTATGAATGTTTTAAACGATTTAACATTAAGAATATGCTTAGTCTATATTTCGTCCGGCAATGGATTCATCGGGCTTCATTCCTGACAAGGAGTAGCATCGCTGAATGTACTTTATAAGCGTATTAATTCATCGAGAGTCTAAATATGAAAATCTCTAAACTGTCTGCTGTATTGGCATTGGCTGTAAGCACTGCTGCTATTTCTTCTTTCTCTGCTCAAGCTGCTGACGGGACTATTACTTTCAACGGTAAAGTGACTGACCAAACTTGTACTATCAGCACCCCAGGCGGTAAAGATTTCACCGTAACTCTGCCAACTGTTTCTGCTTCTACTCTGGCAACTCAGAGCGCAACTGCTGGCCGTACTCCGTTCGCGATCAACCTGACCAAATGCTCTAAAGGCCAGGTAGCTACTTATTTCGAACCGGGCGCTACTGTTGATTTCAATACTGGCCGTCTGAACAACCAGGCGCAGACTGATGCTGCAACTAACGTGCAGATCCAGCTTCTGGGCAGCAACAACCAATTCCTGCCTATCCTGGCTGCTGGTGCTAATGGTGCGCAGAATAACTCCCAGTGGGTTACCGTTGCTAACGAAGGCGACTCTGCTGACCTGAACTACTACGCTGAATATTACGCTACCAACGCTGCCGGCGCTGGTGATGTGACTTCTAGCGTTCAGTACACCATCATTTACCAGTAAGTAATATTTCTTTAAGTAATATTCTTATTCGGGTGGGGGAGTTATGCCCCCACCGTTTTCCCTTACCGTAGCGATAAGATAATGAAGAACTCATTTAAAAAATACAGCATATTGCTGAGCGCCATGCTTTTCAGTAGCAGCGTTTTTTCCAGTGTCATTATTAACGGTACTCGTATTATTTATCCGGGAAAGCAACGGGAAGTTACCGTCCAATTATCAAATAATGGTGCTTCACCGGCACTTATTCAGTCTTGGATTGATGAAGGCGACGCAAAAACCACACCAGAAAACAGCAAAGCGCCATTTATCGTTTCACCGCCAATCAGCCGTGTTGAACCGGCTACCGGCCAAGCGCTGCGCGTTTCATTGACCACGGCGAGTTTGCCGCAAGACAAAGAATCCTTGTTTTGGTTGAACGTACTGGAGATCCCGCCAGCACCAACCGGGGCAAACAATGGCGCACCTGAAAACTTTTTACAGGTGGCATTCCGTACCCGCGTAAAACTGCTGTATCGGCCGACCGGTCTGGCGGGAGAAGCGAATGATGCGCCGGAAAAACTGCAGTGGAGCTTCAGCGCTGGGGGCGTCAGCGTGAAAAACCCAACGCCGTACTATGTGTCATTTACCGAGATTAATGCTGTCGTGAACCAAAAACGTGTGCCGTTGGCCCCGCACGGCGACATGCTGGCACCCGGACAGGAAAAGACATTGTCGTTCTCCGGCGACAGCGCGCGCATTGCTGACATTGCCTACACCACTATTAATGATTTTGGCGGACGCGTGTCCCGTACTAAGAATAAGCAAAAGTAACTCTTGGAACAGAGCCTCAGGCCCAGAGCAATTTATTTCAGAGGGCGAGCTTAATTTGGTAAAGGAATGCTTTATATGAAAGAGTTACCTATCTCTGCAGCTGTTAAAATGGCGCTGTCCAATTATAAATCGATTCTGCTGTTAACCGGTAGCGCGCTCTGTCTGGCGGCCCCTGCGACGTCTTGGGCGGAGGGGGTTGCCGATAGCAAAAAGCCGGCAGCACCGGTTGAAGCGACTTTTAACAGCAGCTTCCTGATTGGGGAAGCGCAGGGCGTGGATCTTTCACGCTTCCGTGATGGTAACCCGATCTTGGCGGGAAAATATTCGCTCGACGTGTATGTGAACGGCGAGTGGAAAGGCAAAAAAAGTATCGACTTTAAAAACGTGCCGGGGAAAAACAGCGCCGATACCTGTTTTAGCTTACTGTCGTTGGATGAGTTCGGTGTGGATACCGCCACAATGAGCGGGGATCCTGCCGTTAATACCGAGACGTGCAAAACGCTGACTCAATGGGTACCGGAAGCCTATTACCGCTTGGACACCAGTACGCTGCGCATGGATATCAGCATCCCTCAGGCGGCGCTGCGCCGCAGCGCTCGCGGTTATGTCGATCCGCGCTTCTGGGATCGCGGTATTACCGCCGGCAGCCTGTCGTATAATTTCAATGCGTTCAATACCCACAGCTCTGCCAACGGCAGCAACTCCGATTCAACTAATGCATATTTAACGTTGAATGCCGGGTTAAACGTGGCGGGTTGGCAGCTGCGTCACGATTCCAACGTGAACTGGCGTTCTAACGACAGCACCCATTGGCAAAACACCGCGACTTACGCGCAGCGGGCAATGCCGTCTATCCGCGGCATGCTGACGTTGGGCGACAGTTACACCAGCGGTGATTTCTTCAACTCCATCGGTTTTCGCGGCGTGCAGATCGCCACGGACGATCGCATGCTGCCTGATTCATTGAACGGGTATGCGCCGGTTGTGCGTGGGGTCGCGCAAAGCAACGCCCTGGTGGAAGTACGTCAGAATAACCAGCTGATCTACCAAACTACCGTCGCTCCGGGCGAGTTCATCATCAACGATCTCTACCCTACGGGTTACGGCGGCGATCTGAATGTCACCATTAACGAGGCCGACGGCAGCAAACGCCAGTTCAGCGTTCCCTATGCTTCGGTAGCGCAGATGCTTCGTCCAGGTATTCAGCGTTATGCCATCACTGCGGGTCGAGTACGCGATGATAATTTAAGCAAGGAACCCGACATGTTCCAGGCGACTTATCAGCGCGGTTTTACCAACATTCTTACGGGATACACAGGCGGGATCGTCAGCGATGGCTATGGTGCAGTGCTGGTGGGCAGCGCGGTCGCGACACCGGTTGGCGCATTTGCGCTGGACGTCACTCAGTCCAATACCCGCTTGAAGCAGGGCGACCAATCAGGCCAGAGCTATAAGCTCAGCTATAGCAAGTTGATGACCGAAACCAACACCAACTTCACGATCGCTGCTTATCGCTATTCGACTTCCGGCTACCTCTCTTTGCAGGATGCCGTCTACTCCCGTGACAATGAGCGCAAGGGTTTAAGCGCAGATGCGGTTAACCGCCAGCGTAGCGAATACCAGCTGACGCTGAACCAAGGGCTGGGCGACAATTACGGTTCCTTGTACATCACCGGTTCGGTACGCGACTACTGGAACCGTGGCGGGAGCACCAAGCAGTACCAGGTGGGCTATAACAACTATTATGGTCGCGTGACCTATGGCCTTTCCGCCATGCGCACCTCGGATATGTATAACCGAGATGAGACTCGTTATTACCTGACACTGTCGATTCCATTCAGCGTCGGTTCGCAAACCCTGAGCCTGAACAGTTCACTGGGCTACACCGACAACGGTTACGACAGCAGCCGTGTGGGCATGAATGGTTCAACCGGCGAAGACAACAACATCAGCTATAGCGCTACGTTAGCCAACGATCGTTCAGGCGGCACCAACAGCAGCGTGAGCGGTGAATACCGTAGCCGTTTCGCCACGATGAACGGGTCCTACAGCTATGGTAAAGATTACCGTCAGTCGTCGATCGGTGCATCGGGCAGCGTGGTTGCCCATAGCGGCGGCGTCACGCTGACACCGCAACGCGGACAGACCATGGTGCTGGTGGAAGCGCCAGACGCCGCTGGCGCGATTGTGACCAACTCGCCAGGCGTTCGTATCGATGACAACGGTTATGCTGTGGTTCCTTATGTTGCACCATATCGCATGACGAGCGTAACGCTCGATCCGAGCGGCATGTCACGCGATGTTGAATTGGAAAGCAGCAGCCAACAGGTTGCGCCATATGCCGGCGCGGTTGCCCGGTTGGAATTCAAAACAACGAAAGGCCAGGCATTGATCATTCATGCGCTCGGCCCTGATGGCAACGCGCTGCCGTTTGGCGCTGAAGTGCTGGATACCCGTAATCAGGTGGTCGGCATTGTTGGGCAGGGCAGTCGCATCTACTTGCGTACCGAAGCTAAGAAAGGTTTGTTGCAGATTAAGTGGGGCACACAGCCAACGCAGCAGTGCTCTGTCAGCTATAGCGCCAAGGCGCAAAGCAATAATCCTGACTACGAAATTATTGAAGCGAGTTGCAAATGATAAAGTTTACGCGTGTTCCACCGCTGAATAAAGCGCCAGCGAAATGCCTGATGCTGCTCGGACTGCTGATGGCGGGCGGCCAGAGCGCTTACGCCGCCTGTTACGTTAATAATGGTTACAAGGCGCAGGTGATCAACATGAAGCTTGGGCGCGTGCTGGTTACGCCAAGCAGCCAGGTTGGAGACACCTTGGTCACCGGTCAGTTCGCGATTAACCCGGTCTCCGGTTATGGTCGTTGTTATAACGGCGGTAGCGCGATTGGGCAGATCCTCCAGGGCAGCCGGACGAGCTTCAGCAATGTATGGAGCACCAATATTCCAGGTATCGGGATTCGTTTATACCGTGAAGCGGGGACAATAAGTACTTATTATCCCCACACGTTGGCATTACGGGGTAATACAACCGTCAACCTGAATGGCGGTTACTTTAAGATCGACATTGTGAAAACCGCCGCGCAAACCGGCACCGGCCAACTGGTCCCAGGCAAGTACACGACTTACTATATGGATGGTTCCGGTCAGGGATTGCCGATGCTGGAATCGATCGTCGATGCCAACAGCCTGACGATCGTGACGTCGACTTGCAACGTGGACAGCGGTTCCAAGAACAAGGTGGTTAATCTGGATACTGTCACTGCAGCCTCGTTTGGCGGCGTAGGTTCAACGCAGGGTGAAAAAGCATTTGATATCAATATCAATTGCGTTGGCGGCGTTGGTGAGGATCTGTTGCCAGGCAGTGCGGGACAAGGGATCGTCAATGTGCGTTTTGACTATACGCAGGATGCTTCCAATGCACCTGGGGTGATCAAATCCGAGCCTGGCGCCAACACAGCATCCGGTGTTGCCGTCCAGCTGTTGACCGGCAATACGACCCAGCCGATCAAAAATGGCGATGCGGTCAATGCCGGACGTACCATTCCCAACCAGGCCAATACCTTAACGCTGCCGCTGAAGGCACGCTACTATCGCACCGGTTCGACGATTAAAGGCGGCAATATCAAGTCGACCGCCACCTTTACCATCGAGTACAACTAAGTCGCGTTCCGACGAAAAAGCCAATGGGTTTTATCCATTGGCTTTTTTGCGTTATCGATTAACGCAGCCCCATCCAGCTGGTGCAAACGCCTTCCGGCGGTTTGCCGGCGTACCAGCGTGGCAGCGTGGGGGCATCATGGTGCGATTCAGCCTGCGCCTCTATCGGCTGTGCCGGCCACTCCGCAACATCCCAGCGGGTGGTACGGCGATACACCGCCGGGGTTTTACCGAACTGTTTCTTGAAGGCGCGTGAGAACGAAGGCTGAGAATCGAAATGGTATTGCAGGGCGATATCCAGGATCGGACGCGGGGTGGAGCGCAGCGCCTGCGCCGCCTGCGACAGGCGCCGCTCGCGGATATAGCTGCCGAGCGCGTGGCCGGTGGTGCTGCGGAACATGCGCTGCAGGTGCCATTTGGAGTAGCCCGACTTGGCGGCGACGTTATCCAGCAGCAGCGGTTGGTCCAGATGAGTTTCAATCCAGTCTAGTAAATCGTGAATGATATTGACGCGATCCATGGTTTTAGTTCTCCCGCAAAAACGACATTCAGGTCACAGTGACTTAGCTTAATTATCCAAGAATATGCTTTGATAATAGGCGTGAGTGCGCCGTTACGCAAGGGTAAACCGGGGGTAAAAAGGTGGCCAAAAATGCTCTTTGAACGGCAGGGGGATAAAAGAAAGGCCGCATAAAGCGGCCTTATCAGTAGGAAGCGATGGAAAATCAGTTAGTTTCCGGTTTCACTTCAATGTAGTTCAGACCCAGCACGCTGCTGGTGTAACCGCGGATCTTGTTGGTCATCTCGATATCGCCGTTCAGCTTGTGGCCGTAAGACGGGATGATCTCTTTCAGCTTGCTCTGCCATTCCGGCGTCGCCACTTTGTCTTTGAACACGGTTTCCATCAGATGCAGCATGATCGGCGCAGCGGTAGAAGCGCCCGGCGAAGCACCCAGCAGAGCGGCGATGCTGCCGTCTTCAGAGCTGACGACTTCGGTGCCGAACTGCAGCACGCCGCCTTTATCCGCGTCTTTCTTGATGATCTGTACGCGCTGGCCTGCGGTCCACAGCTTCCAGTCTGCCTGCTTGGCGTCCGGGAAGTACTCTTTCAACGCGGCGAAGCGATCGTCGTCGTTCATCATCAGCTGGCCGACCAGGTATTTCACCAGATCGAAGTTATCCAGACCGACGTGGGTCATCGGCATCAGGTTCGAGGTGCTCAGCGAGTGCATCAGATCGAACAGCGAACCGTTCTTCAGGAACTTGCTGGAGAAGGTGGCGAACGGCCCAAACAGCAGCACGCGCTTGCCGTCCAGCATGCGGGTATCCAGGTGCGGCACGGACATCGGCGGCGAACCTACGCTGGCCAGGCCATACACTTTGGCCAGGTGCTGGTTGGCGATCTCCGGGTTGGTGGTGACCAGGAACTGGCCGCCGACCGGGAAGCCGCCGTAGCCGTCGGCTTCTGGGATGCCGGATTTCTGCAGCAGGGTCAGGGACGCGCCGCCTGCGCCGATGAACACGAACTTGGCGTTAACGGTGGTTTCTTTACCGTCGCGGTTCAGATCGGCAACGGTCACGCTCCAGGTTTGGTCGGCGTTGCGCTTAATGTCGCGCACTTCGTGGCTCAGGTTCAGCTTGAACTTGTCGCTGGCGCTCAGCGCGTCAACCAACTGGTGGGTGATCACGCCGAAGTTGACGTCGGTACCCAGCGGCATGCGGGTCGCGGCGATTTTCTGCGCCGGATCGCGGCCGTTCATCACCAGCGGCGCCCACTGCTTGATTTGCGCAGGGTCTTCGGAATATTCCATGCCGCGGAACAGGGTGCTGTGCTGCAGTGCCGCGTAGCGTTTACGCAGGAAGTTGACGTTGTCGTCACCCCACACGAAGCTCATGTGCGGCACGCTGTTAATGAAGGATTTCGGATCTTTCAGGACAGCGTTTTTCACCTGATAAGACCAGAATTGGCGAGAGATTTCGAAAGACTCGTTGACCTTCACCGCCTTGCTGATGTCGATGGTGCCATCGGCTTTTTCCGGCGTGTAGTTCATTTCGCTAAAGGCGGAGTGGCCGGTACCGGCGTTGTTCCAGCCGTTGGAGCTCTCTTCTGCTACGCCGTTCATGCGCTCATACATGTCGATGGTCCAGGTCGGCTCCAACTCATGCAGATAGGTACCCAAGGTGGCGCTCATGATGCCGCCGCCGATCAACACCACGTCGACGGTTTTATTCTTCTCTTCAGCCGCCGCCTGCTGCGTAACGCTAAACAGGCTGAGACTGAAAATCAGGACGAGTAATTTTCTCATTGAATTAAATCTCTTGTGTGTAAATTCTACTCATTGCAGGTGAAAGAATTTAGCGGGAGTTACCCTGGAAAATAATGAAGCCGACCGCCCGGCGTGAGCCGATAGGCAGCGATAATGCCTTTTTGTTAATAGGGTATTTAACGAAAAGTGAACTATTGCAGGCCGTCCGGATGCAAATTGATCGGTTCACGTTACTGGCGGGGTATTATTGTTTGCGAGAATGTTAAAAACTACTTTTGTAACTAAAAAAAATGAATATAAGCAAAAATAGGGCGGTTGCTGTCGCAGGAATAAACAGAGAGGGAAGAAAGGCCGTATAACCGCGTTATTTTAAGGGGTTAATTGTCACGCAATTAAACGTTATTTCGTTATCACACAATAATTGCGGTTAAATTGCAAATACCTATCGGTAACCAATCATAAATGGCCGCCGTTGCGAGCGGCCATCGTTCAGCTGGCGGTTACTTGATGCCCATCGCATCGCGCATGGTGAAGAACAGATCGGTCTGATCGGTCAATCCCACCACGTTGGCGGCGTGCGGGCCGTAGGCCGCGACGCGCAACTGAGTGCCGGTATGCCCCTGCGACTCTTCTTCCGAGTTGCCGTAGCTGAGGGTCATCGGCGCACCGTCTTTGGTGGTCAGTATCTGGGTCAGGCCCGGCGCTTTGGCGTTGGCGGCGACGATCTGGCTGGAGTGCGCGTGGTCGGCGGTGACGATCACCAGCGTGTTGCCGTCGGCGCGGGCGAAGGCCAGCGCTTTTTGCACCGCTTCGTCCAGATCGACGGTTTCACCAATCTGCCCGCACGGATTGGCGGCGTGATCCTGCTTATCGATCGACGCCCCCTCGACCTGCAGGAAGAAGCCGTTCGGGTTGTCTTTCAGCAGCGCGATCGCTTTGTCGGTCATCGCCGCCAGCGTTGGCGTGGCCGCGGTGCGCGCCGGGTTGTTTTCGCAGGTTACCGCCGGCTTGTCGAGGTTGCCGTGATAGCTGGCTTTCGGCCCCAGCCAGCGCACCGGCATGTTGCCGTCGGCGAACAGGCCCAGCAGCGGTTTTTGCTGATTGGCCAGGGTAACGGCCTGCAGTTCATCTGCGTTGCTCACCCACTGATAACCCTGTGCCGCCGCCTGGTCCTTCAGCGATTTTCCTTGCCATTCGCCGCTTTTCGCCAGCTGGTTGAAGGACTTCGCACCGCCTCCCAGCGTGACGTCGGCACGGGTTTTCAGCAGTTGCTCGGTGATCGAGCCGCGGCCGCCGTTTTCCAGCGCGTTAGCGGCACATTTCTCGCTGGTTTCTTCCGGGCCGTAGCATTTGCGCGAGGTGACGTGCGACACCAGCGCCGCCGGCGTGGCGTCTTGCAACTCGGCGGTGGAGACGTTGCCGGTGGCCTTGCCGGCCGCCTTGGCGATCTCCAGCAGCGTTGGCTGGTCTTTGCCGTTCACGTCCACGCCGAGCGCACCGTTATAGGTTTTCACCCCGGTGGCCCAGGCGGTGGCCGAGGCGGCGGAGTCGGTCACGTAATCCGGCTTGTGGGTTTTCTTGTCCAGCGAGTAGTGGGTGTATTGCCCGGTCAGCGGCAGGGCGTCGATGCCCTTGAAGTAACCGCCTGCGCCTTCAGCGTAGTTGCGCGCGGCGGTGATCTCGGAATCCCCCATGCCGTCGCCGATCAGCAGGATCACGTTTTTCACCGTTTTGTCCGACAGCGACGCCTTCAGCGCGGCGGTCTGATCGCCGGCCAGGCGACGGGCGCCGCCCGGCTCGGTGAGGGGGCCGCGCGCGGCGCGCTCGGTCAGGCCATCGGCATTGGCCGAGGTTTCCGCCGCGATGGCGGAGGAACAGAGCAGGGCGGACAGCACGGCGCCGGCGATCAGGGATACAGCAGGTTGCATGGGTAAGCTCCTTGTCGTAATACAACAATGTAAATAACATCAAATTGTTACGAAAGGAGAGTAGAGCAGAGGGATGACAATTTTATGACAGCGGAAGGCGGGACGGCCCGGCGGCCATCCCGTTTGACAATCAGGCCGCGCGCGCCGGGATAGCGAGCCCACGCTGCACCGCCGGGCGCGCCAGACCGCGCTCCAGCCACTGCGCGACGCGCGGGAAACTGTCGAACTCCACCAGATCGCGCGCCTCATAGAAGCCGATCAGGTTGCGCACCCAGCCCAGCAGCGAGATATCGGCGATGGTGTAGTCTGCGCCCATGATCCAGTCACGGCCCTCCAGGCGCGTTTCCAACACACCAAGCAGGCGTTTCGATTCGTTTTTGTAACGCTCCAGCGGCCGCTTGTCTTCATATTCGCGCCCGGCGAATTTATGGAAGAAACCGAGCTGGCCGAACATCGGGCCGACGGCGGCCATCTGGAAGAACACCCACTGAATGGTTTCATAACGCTGGGCTGGATCCTGCGGCAGGAAGCGGCCGCTCTTTTCCGCCAGGTAGAGCAGAATGGCGCCGGATTCGAACAGCGGCAGCGGCCGGCCGCCGGGGCCGTCGGGATCGATGATCGCCGGGATCTTGCCGTTCGGATTCAGCGCCAGGAATTCCGGCGTCCAGGTTTCGTTGTTGCCGATGTCGATTAGGTGCGCTTCATAAGGCAGGCCGATCTCTTCCAGCATGATGGAGACTTTGACGCCGTTCGGCGTCGGCAGAGAGTAGAGCTGCAGCCATTCCGGATGCTGAGCCGGCCAGCGTTTGACGATCGGGAATTGGGTGGAATCGAGCATGGAAACTCCTCGGGTTGGCGGGGTCGCTTAAGCGTACCCCTAGAGTATTGCAGTAAAACTACCCTGTCGCCGGGTTACACCGTGAGGTCAAAATGTGCGGCCAGCGCTTTTTTACCGGCGGGGGTCAGCTGCAGCTCGCGGCTGTCGAGCCGGCGAAGGATCCAGCCGCGTTGGATAAAGGCGGCCAACAGCGCGGCGCCCAGCGCGCCGCCGAGGTGAGATCGGCGCTCGCTCCAGTCCAGACAGCCGCGGGCGAAACGGCGGCGAGTGGGCGCGGGGGAGCAATCGACGCCCAGCCGCGTCAGCGCGGCCTGACCGGCGTCGCTTAATCGGTAGTCTTCTTCACCGGTCAGCCAGTTCAGCGCATGCAGCCGATCGTGCAGCTTCACCGCCACCTCGCCCGCCATATGGTCGTAGCAGGTGCGGGCATATTGCAGCGTGGTGGGCGTGCTGCTTTTCACCGACGGGCGCGGTACGCCCGCCAGCGCCATCAAGCCTTCCAGCGCTGCGGCCACCGGTTGCCCGGCCAGCCGGAAATAGCGGTAGCGCCCCTGTTTGACGCAGGCGATCAGCCGCTGCTCCAGCAGTTTCGCCAGATGCGCGCTGGCGGTGGACGGGGCGACCTCGACCGCCGCGCTGAGCTCGGTGGCGGTGTAGGCGCGCCCGTCCATCAACAGGCACAGCATGCGCGCCCGGGTGCGGTCGGCGATGGCGGCGCTCAGCGCCGCTAAACGATCTTCAATGTCGATGTTATGCATACTTCGAGGTTAGACGAAGTATGACTGCGCGTCCATCGCTAACCTGTGGTTATCGCACTCTGGTGCAGTGCGTCTGCGTTCGCTGGATATTGATGAGCGGGCGTTGGAATCGGTGCGGTGGCGCCATTCTTACCATGCGCGCGTACCGGAATTTTACCGTGAGAGGAGACGATAATGATCGCCGTGATTTTTGAACTGCAGGCCGCTGATGGGCAGCGTGATACCTATCTGGCGCTGGCGGCGGAGCTGAAGCCGCTGCTGGCGCAGATCGACGGATTCATTTCCATCGAGCGCTTTCAAAGCCTGGCCGATCCTGCGCGCCTGCTGTCGCTCTCCTTCTGGCGCGACGAGGCGGCGGTGCAGCAGTGGCGCAATCTCGAGCAGCATCGCGCGGCACAGGCGCGCGGCCGTGGCGAGGTGCTGGCGCAGTACCGGCTGCGGGTGGCGGAGGTGGTGCGGGATTACGGGCTGGAGAGACGCGACCAGGCGCCGCAGGATAGCCGTTGCTATCACCGCACCTGAAAAAAGCCCGCTGACGGCGGGCTTTCACCCGTTTATTTCGCTTCGCTGCCCACCTTCATCGCCCCGGCGTAGCGGGCGCCCATTCCCCAGGCGGCGCCGTGGTCGCGGGCGATCTGCAATACGCCCCCCGCCGTGGCCTTGCGGCTCCAGTCCTGCTGCCATTCCAGCATCAACGCCACCCAGTTGATAGGGGTGGCGCCTGCCTGTATCAGGCGCTGCATGGCGTTGTTTTGACTATCTGGCGTAATGTCGCCGGTGACGTCCGACAATATGTAGACCTCATACCCCTCGCCCAGAGCGGACAGCGCCGGCAGCATCACGCAGCTGGCGGTCCACAGCCCGCCGATGATGATTTTCTTGCGGCCGGATTGTTTGATCAGATCCACCACGCGCCGATCCTGCCAGACGTTGATGGCGGTGCGATCGTACACCTGCAGATCCGGGCGTGCCTGCGTCACCTGCTGGAATACCGGCCCGGCGAAGCTTTTGGCGTTGGCCGAGGCCAGAATGGTCGGCACGTTGAACACCTTGGCGGCCTTGGCGATGCCGGCGGCGTTATTCACCAGGTTGGTTTGATCGATAGAGGAAATGGTCATGCCGAACATGTCCTGCAGATCGACCAGCAGCAACAGGCTGTTGTCGGCGGTCAGCGGTTGCACATAACCCGCCTGGCGGCTATCGGCGGCGGGGGATTGCGCCAGCGCGGCGACGGGGGCGGTGGCGGCGCTCAGGCCGAGCATCAGGGCGATTAGGGTCTTTTTCATTATTAACTCCATGATTATCAGTAGATTAAATTCACGTCCCACTCAGGGAAGCGGTTGAATGAAGTCTACTGATATTTATTTGGTTAATAATCTATGGTTTATTGAATTAATAATTAACCTGAAGGACGTAATATGGACGTGCTACTGACGATGCGCGCCTTTCGCCGCGTGGTTGAGCGCAACAGTTTCTATAAGGCGGCGGAGGATCTGGCGATCACGCCGGCGGCATTGAGCAAGCAGATTAAGCAGTTGGAAAGTCGGTTGGGGACGCTGTTGCTGGTGCGCACCACCCGCAGCATGAGCCTGACCGAAGCCGGGCAGCTCTATTACCAGGAAGCCTGCCGGTTGCTTGGCGAGTTCGACGCGCTGGAGCAGACGGTTGCCGCCAGCGCGCAGCAGGTCTCCGGCACGCTGCGGGTCAATGCGCCGCTCTCGTTCGGCCTGACGGTGCTGTCGCCGCTGCTGCCGCCGTTTATGCAACGTTATCCGCAGCTGCAGGTGGAACTGACGCTGGACGACAGGGTATTGGACGTGGTGGCGGCCGGTTTCGATATTTCCTTGCGCATTCGCCGACGGCTGCCGGATTCTTCCCTCAGCGCCCGGGCACTGGGTGACGTGCACCAGCGAATTTGCGCCGCGCCCGGCTATTTGGCGCAGCACGGCGTGCCGCAAACGCCCAATGAATTGCCGCGGCACAGCTGTCTGGCCTATTCCCTGGCGGAAAAACCGGGGCAGTGGCAGTTCACCGCCGGCGAGGAGAGCCTGAGCGTGACGTTCACTCCCCGGCTGATCGCCAACAACAGCCTGATGCTGCGGGATATGCTGGTGGCGGGACTGGGCATCGGTTCGCTGCCGTCGTTTGTGGCGGATCCCGAGATTGCTGCCGGCAGACTGGTGCAGCTGTTCCCTGAACAGATTGCCGACGTGCATCAGGTCTTCGCGGTTTACCCGACGCGCCGGCATGTGCAGCAGAAAGTGAGTTTATTCACCGAGTTTGTGCGAGAACAGGGATTGATGACGGCGAATTGACAACGGTGCACGGTTGTCATATTCATTAGCTATGAAAAAATCCTACCGCCCATTCGCGCAAATTATTATCACCCTTCTCCAGAGGGTGGGATAGCGCGTGTGTCGCCAATAAAAACCCGCCGGCAGGCGGGTTTTTTTATCCCCTTCCGGCAACGACCGGAGAACGTCATGCAAACCTACCCTGCAGTTTTACACCTGATGTGCGGCAAGGCCGGCGCAGGCAAATCGACGCTGGCGCAGAGTTTGGCGCAGCAACCGCAAACGCTGTTGCTGAGCGAAGATGCGTGGCTGGCGACGCTGTATGAACAGGAGATGGCCAGTCTGCAAGACTACGCGCGCTGTTCTGACCGGTTGCGGCGGGCGCTGGGCGGGCACCTCGTTCAGCTGCTGCGCGGCGGTTGGTCCGTGGCGCTCGATTTTCCGATGAATACGCCGGACAGGCGGCGCTGGGCCAAAGCCTTGGCGGAGGAGGCCGGCGTCGCACACTGCCTGCACTTTCTCGATGTCAGCCATGCGCAGTGCCTGAGCCGGATAACGCTGAGAAATGCGCGCGGCGAGCACCCGTTTGCCCTGAGCGAAGCGGAGTTTGAGCGCCTGGCGCAGTACTTTGTTCCCCCGGCGGAAGAGGAAGGGATGACCGTCTTGCGTTATGGCGAACGGGACTGAAAACCGGCGCCATGACGGCGCCGGCAACAGGGTTAGGCTTCGGCGTTAAACGCGTTGTGGAAGGTGACCTCCGCGCACGGCAGCGCGCCCTGGAAGGCGATGGCGCGGAAGTAGTCTTGCGGCACGCCCGGCAGAGTCAGCGCGGTCTGTGCCTGGAAGCCGAAACGGCCGTAATAGTTCGGATCGCCCAGCACTACGCAGCCTGCGGCGCCGCGTTCCTGCAGCTCGGCCAGCAGCCGGCGGATCAGTCGGCTGCCGATCCCCTGGCCCTGACAGGCCGGCAGCACCGATACCGGCGCCAGCCCGTACCACCCGGCGGCGCCGTTGCTGAGTACGACCGGCGAGATGGACGCGTGCCCGATCGGTGTGCCATTTTGCTCGGCGACCAGCGACAGGGTGAGAGCGCCTGCCGCGCGCAGCGCGCTGACGATAAACTGCTCGGTGTGGCTGCTGTGCTCGGCATGCAGGAACGCGGCGGCGGTCAGGGTGGCGATGGCGCCGACGTCGGCCGGCGTTTCGTGGCGTAACGTGATGTTCATGGTTGTATCCTGATTAAATAAGGCTGTGCCGACCGGGCTGCCTGCCCGGCCGGCATCGATGATTAACGGTTATCCAGCTGCGCCCGCACGGCCTTGAGCCCGGCGAAGGTGACGCGATAAGGGCGCCCCTGGCGAGAGAGGATCAGGCGTTTGGTTTTGAGCTTGGTGAAGACGGCCAGCGAGCAGTCGGCCAGGCCGAGCCCTTCGCGGGTGTAGCATTCGACGTGGGTGACGCGACCGGCGTCGTTGCGGGTGAAGGCGATATAGCCGCCTTTGGCCAACACGTGCAGCACGCGTTGTTCCGCTTTGGAAATGTTCATGTTGGGAGATCCTGTAATAACCCCAGATACGCGCATCCCCGCGCAAACGCGCGTCGGATACGTCAGAGTCCCTCGCCATACGGCAAGGAAGCGACTATCGGGTGGTTACAATCTCCAACATACAGGCCTCGGGCAGTGAAAAACGCCAGGGCGGCGTTTAAGCGCAGTTAATGTAGCCAATGGCAGGTTGGCTGTCAATTTGCCGGCAGCGCGGGCCGCCGGCGAAAGGCCAATTAGAAAGGCTTGGTTGGCAGGTATTTGCCGTCCAGGGTGATCACCGCGCGTTCGCCGCCGTCCGGATCGGCGACCTTCTTGATATCCAGCTTGAAGTTGATGGCGCTGATGATGCCGTCGCCAAACTGCTCGTGCACCAGCGCTTTCAGCGTGGAACCGTAAACCTGCAGCATTTCATAGAAGCGATAAATGGTCGGATCGGTTGGCACGCCGCCGGGAATGCTGCCGCGCAGCGGGATGGTTTGCAGCAGCAGCACCGCTTCTTCGTCCAGCCCCAGCTTGGCCGCTACCGTGCGCGCCGCCGGTTCCGGCAGCGCATGCTGCCCCAGCAGGGCGGCGGTGACAAACGCCAGGCTGAGACCGGTGCCCTCGGCCAGCGCTTCGAACGTCAGATTATGGCGGATCTTGGCGGCCATGATGGTGTCGGTGAGCGCTTCGCGCGGGGCGGTGTTGTGCAGAGAGTGTGTCATGTTGACTCCTTTTGTGGGCTTAAAAACGGGCGATCGCCGGGGTGGCGGTCACCTCGGGATGGGTGGCGAGCGGCACGAAGCGGCGGGTTTCGCCGTCCAGCGCCTCGATAGCGCCGCTGGCGATGTCATAGACCCAGCCGTGCAGCGCCAGGCGGCCCTGATCCAGCGCCAGGGCGACGGAAGGGTGTGTTTTGATGTTGTTGAGCTGGGCGATGACGTTTTCGCGCACCATCGATGCGACCCGGGCTGCGTCGGAGGCGTGCGGATAAGCCTGGTTGACCGCCTTGGCGGAATCGGCGTAACGCAGCCAGCCGGCGACCGTCGGCAGGTGATCCAGACACTGGCAGGTGGCGATGGCGGTCATCGCGCCGCAGTCGGAATGGCCGCAGATCACGATGTCTTCTACGCCCAGCGCGGCGACGGCGTACTCGACCGAGGCGGTCACCCCGCCGGGTTCGGGGCCAAAAGAAGGCACGATGTTACCGGCGTTGCGGATCACGAACAGATCGCCCGGCTCGCGCTGGGTGACCAGCTCCGGCACCAGGCGGCTGTCGGAACATGAGATAAACAGGGTGCGCGGGTTTTGGCGGGTCGCCAACTGCTGAAACAGCGCCGTGCGTTCAACAAAGGCTTCGCGCTGGAACTTCAGGAAGCCTTCAATCACCTCTTTCATCCGTTTCTCCATTGGGTGTCGTTATGCGATGGCGGCATGATGAACGCTTCTGGCTATAGGGTCTAAGACCCATTTATAATGCTGGCTATAGGTTTTACTAATAGCTGGGGCGCTATGCTGCTGCGACACATCCGTTATTTTCTGGCCGTTGCCGAACAGGGCAACTTCACCCGCGCCGCCGAAGCGTTGCACGTCTCGCAACCGACGTTGTCCCAGCAGATCAAGCAGTTGGAAGACGCACTGGGAGCGCCGTTGTTCGATCGCAGTGGCAGAGCCGTGCGCCTGACCGACGCCGGTGAGGCGTGGATGCGCTATGCGCGGCTGGCGCTGCAGGATTTGGACGCCGGCACGCGGGCGATCCATGACGTGGCGACGCTGGCGCGCGGCCATTTGCGGCTGGCGATGACGCCAACCTTCACCGCCTATCTGGTGGGGCCGACGATCGATGCGTTCTATCGCCGCTACCCGGGGATTACCCTGAGCATTGAGGAGATGGCGCAAGAGCGGATCGAGGCGCTGCTGGCGCAGGATCGGCTGGACCTGGGGATCGCCTTCGAGATGGCGCAGTCGGCGGAGGTAGAAGCCACGCCGTTGTTCAGCGAGACGCTGGAGCTGATGGTCGGCGCCGATCATCCCCTGGCGGCGCATCGCCGTCCGCTGAGGCTGGCGGAGTGGCAACATCTGCCGCTGGCTTTGCTGAGTGGCGACTTCGCCACGCGGCAGTTTATCGATCGCTACTGCACGCAACAGGGGTTTCGGCCGCAGGTGGCGGTAGAGGCCAATGCGCTGGGCGCCATCGTCGAGATCGTGCGGCGCGGGCAGCTTGCCACGCTGCTGCCAGCCGCCATTGCACGCGAGAACCGGCAGTTGAAAAAAGTGGCGTTGGCCAACGCCATGCCGGTGCGACAGGCGGTATGGCTGCAGCGCAAAGGCGCTTACCGCAGCGCCGCCGCGCAGGCGTTTATCGCCGTTTTGCAGCAACAGGGCGTTACGCCAACGCACTCCAGCGCTGCGTCATCCCCAGCAGATGCACCAGCCCGAAGCCGAGGCAAATCAGCGAGCTGACGACGATAAAACGCTGGCTGCGGCCGGTATCGCGCAGGGCGAAGGGGCCGGCGACGCCGCGCAACAGGTAGATGAAGGTAATGATAAACAGCACGGGCCGCAGCAGTGGCAGCGGCGCGATCAGGCCCGCGCCGGAAAGCGCATACAGCGCCCAAATAAACAGCATCAGCGCGATACCGGCGGTGACGACAGCCGGGAACTTTTTACCCGCTTCCGCCGCCTTAATGAAGCGATCGCCGGCGCCGCACAGCCGATAGCCGCGCGGCCCGGCGGCGATCACCCAAATATGCAGCAGGGCGGCGATGGTGCTCAGCGCGGCGCCGATCAGCAGTGCGGTGTTATAGAGGTGTGGCATGGTAAGGCTTCCCTGTCAGAAACGTGATTGGCATGAAGCGTAGACCAGAAAAGACGAATTAACCGAACGCAACAGGGAAGAGGAGCAAGTGATGAGAGTGGCGACAGGCATGCTGAGCGTATTGGCGCTGTGGAGCGGGTTGGCGATGGCGCAATCTGCAGCGCTGACGCTGCTGCGGGAAGACAAATCGAGCATTCGTTACTATTTGGATGCCGCCGTGCCTGGGGAGACGTCGCCGGCGCTGCTGGTGATCCTGCAAGGCTCGGATTGCAACAGCGTGCGGCATATCCGCCTGGTCACGCCGATGCGGCAGGTGTTACCCGCCGCAGACCTGCTGACGGTGGAGAAATACGGCATCGACGACCGGTTGCCGTACCGCGAAGAAGTACCGCGGCAGGATTGCCCGGATGCTTTCGTGCAGCATGATACGCCGCAGCGGCGGGTGAGCGATGTCACCCAGGTGCTGCAGGCGGTGATTGCGCGCAACGGCTATCAAAAGGTCGCGGTGTTGGGGGGCAGCGAAGGGGCGGTGATCGCCAATCTGGTGACGGCCTCCTCGGGCCTGGTTGACGCCACCCTCGCGTTCAGCGGCGGCGGACGCTGGTTTATTGACGATGTGCGCCACAGCGTGGCCGACGCGCCAAAAGAAGAGAAAGCCGGGCTGAACGCATTTTTACAACAGGTGCTGACGGCGCCGCCGTTCCCCCTGAACGCCAGCGATCATGGCTATGCCTGGTGGCATGGCATGCTGAACATCGATCAGCTTGCCACCCTGCGCAGCATCAAGACGCCGGTGCTGATCGTGCAGGGTGACCAGGATCGCGCCGTTTCGCCGGGGGCGGTCGGGAAAATGATCGCCGAGCTGCGGGCCGACGGCAAAACGAATATCACTTACCTGAATTATCCGGCTTTAGACCATGTGATGCGGCGCGAAAATGGCGAGAGTGAAATGACGCGGGTGGTGGCGGATATGCGCGCGTGGCTGGAGAAGCAACTGCGCTGAGCGTCGGTATTAGGACAAACTATGTAATAATTGACGCGAGTTTCTTTGGACTGAGTGATCTGCTGCTCAATTGAACACAATGTTATTTAATCAGGGCTTCCGTCGTGTATTTTTTTAACCGCAAACCTGAAAATGAAATACCCTAAGAAAATTCCAGCTATGGAGGTCGCAACCCACAGATACTTAAAACTATCGTCGGAATAAAACATGAACCAGACAATGGCTAACAGCGAGAGGGCCACAACGCCGCACCCAATGCCCTGAATAATTCTGGATAAAGCCGCCAGCATAAAGTTCTTCATACGTTAACCTTTGCAAAAAAGTACTGACAAATTTGGCTGAATTTCTTTCGATCTTTTTCCCAAACCGAGACGGCATCCTCGAATGGTCGGACTTTGTTTTCTAACAGAAAGTACAGCAGATCGAGGTTTCCCAGGCGTCTGAGTTGATCATACATCCGTGAGTTTCTTGCCCTCAAGTCGCGTGATGTATAGACAGAGCGCGATATGCTTGCCCCAGCGGTGAGAATTGAGCCAACGGCAACACCGGAGACAAGCCGTGGGATGATTTGTTTAGAGAATATATATCCCATGTTTGCGGTGGCTAACTGATTAAAGGCGAATTTGCCGATGAGTTTGCCTGATGTTCTTATGGTCATGTCCTTAACATCTTCAAACTTGACCTTACTGGCGAAGTTTTCGATGAAGATATGAGCCACTTTCTCGATGCTTGCTTTATTGGCCAGGCCTGACTTGATGAGTCTGATAAATCGCTCTTTATCTTGCGAGTTTAACCATCTGTTTTCAGTATCAATATAGTCGTAGCCCAGGTAGTAGAAATCGACCGGTACGCTGATAAAACCTTGTGCAAACCCGCGCACTAAATTGCTGTCAATGTTTACGGCATCCGCCATGTCGTTGGCTATCTGCTTTGCGCTTTTCATAGAAATCCTTTTCAATATGAACCGCCGAATCTAGCAGACTTTTTGTACGCAAGCCAATGCCCACCGGCAAACGGCACCAGCCTGACGCTCAAAATGTCACCGAAACTTCCCGCGATCTCTGCACCCCGTTGTGGCATAATGCGCGCCAAATCACATTCCCTATGTATAAAGAGCGAGCGCTGTGTTAAGCACTAACAACATCACTATGCAGTTCGGCAGTAAGCCGTTGTTTGAAAACATCTCTGTTAAATTCGGCGGCGGCAACCGTTACGGCCTGATCGGCGCCAACGGCTGCGGCAAGTCCACCTTTATGAAAATCCTCGGCGGCGATCTGGTGCCGAGCGGCGGCAACGTGTTCCTCGATCCGAACGAGCGCCTGGGTAAACTGCGTCAGGATCAGTTCGCCTTCGAGCAGTACAGCGTGCTGGACACCGTGATCATGGGTCACACCGAACTGTGGGCGGTGAAGGAAGAGCGCGACCGCATCTACGCATTGGCGGAGATGAGCGAAGAAGACGGCTATAAAGTAGCCGACCTGGAAGTGGCCTACGGCGAAATGGACGGTTATACCGCCGAAGCGCGTGCCGGCGAACTGCTGCTTGGCGTGGGCATTCCGGTGGAACAGCACTATGGCCCGATGAGCGAAATCGCGCCGGGCTTCAAGCTGCGCGTGTTGCTGGCGCAGGCGCTGTTCTCCGATCCGGAAATCCTGTTGCTCGACGAACCAACCAACAACCTGGACATCGACACCATTCGTTGGCTGGAGCAGGTGCTGAACGAACGCAATAGCACCATGATCATCATCTCGCACGACCGTCACTTCCTGAACATGGTCTGCACCCACATGGCGGATCTGGACTACGGCGAGCTGCGCGTCTACCCGGGCAACTACGACGAATACATGACCGCCGCCACCCAGGCGCGTGAGCGTCTGATGGCGGACAACGCCAAGAAGAAAGCGCAGATCAGCGAGCTGCAGTCGTTCGTCAGCCGCTTCAGCGCCAACGCCTCCAAATCCAAGCAGGCCACGTCGCGCGCCCGCCAGATCGACAAGATCCAACTGGAAGAGGTGAAAGCCTCCAGCCGCCAGAACCCGTTCATCCGTTTCGAGCAGGACAAGAAGCTGTTCCGTAACGCATTGGAAGTGGAAGCGCTCACCAAGGGCTTCGACGAAGGCCCGCTGTTCAACAAGCTGAACCTGATGGTGGAAGTGGGCGAGAAGGTCGCGGTGCTGGGTGCCAACGGCATCGGTAAAACCACCCTGCTGAAAACGCTGGTGGGCGACGCGCAGCCGGACAGCGGCACCGTGAAGTGGTCGGAAAATGCCCGTATCGGTTATTACGCGCAGGATCACGAATACGAGTTCGACGACACCCTGACCGTGTTCGACTGGATGAGCCAGTGGAAGCAGGAAAAAGACGACGAGCAGGCGGTGCGCAGTGTGCTGGGCCGTTTGCTGTTCAGCCAGGACGACATCAAGAAGCGCGTGAAGGTGCTATCCGGTGGTGAGAAGGGCCGCATGCTGTTCGGCAAGCTGATGATGCAGCGCCCGAATATTCTGGTGATGGACGAACCGACCAACCACCTGGATATGGAATCCATCGAATCGCTGAACATGGCGCTGGAGATGTACGAAGGCACGCTGATCTTCGTCTCCCACGACCGTGAGTTCGTCAGCTCGCTGGCGACCCGGATTCTGGAAATCACCCCGAACAAGGTGATCGACTTTACCGGCAACTACGAAGACTATCTGCGCAGCCAGGGCATCGTGTAACCCTCGCGGTAACGCATCAGGGCGGGAATTATCCCGCCCTTTTTTTATCCGTCACGCCCCGCCGCACACTTCGCAGTGCGGATCCTTCGGCAGCTTCATCTCGCGGAACTGCATGCTCATCGCATCGAACATCAACAGCTTGCCGCGCAGCGGCTGACCATAGTCGGCCAGCAGCTTGATGGCTTCCATCGCCTGCAGGGTACCGATAGTACCGACCAGCGGGGCCATCACGCCCGCTTCGACGCAGGTGAGGGCGCTGTCGCCGAACAGCCGGCTCAGGCAGCGGTAGCAGGGCTCGCCCGGCTGATAGGTGAATACGCTGAGCTGGCCTTCCATGCGGATCGCCGCGCCGGAAACCAGCGGCTTGCGCTGTGCGTGGCACAGGCGATTCAGGGCGTCGCGCGCCGCCACGTTGTCGGTGCAGTCCAGCACCAGATCGCAGGCGGCGATCTCTGCCGCGATCGCGTCATCTTCCAGACGGCCGTCGATGGCGTCGATGCGAATATGCGGATTGATGGCGCTCAGTTCCTGCCTGGCGGAGGCGACTTTGCTCTGGCCGATGCGATCGTCGCGGTGCAGGATCTGGCGCTGCAGGTTGGAGAGCGAGACGGTGTCGAAATCCACCAGCACCAGATGGCCGACGCCGGCCGCCGCCAGATATGGCGCGGCGGCGCAGCCCAGCCCGCCCAGCCCGGCGATCAGCACGCGGGCGGCCTTCAGCTTCTCCTGGCCGTCGAAGTCAAAGCCGCGCAGCACGATCTGGCGGTTGTAGCGCAGCGCTTCGGCGTCGGTCAATTCCGGCAGCATGTTCAGCTCCTCAGCAGGGCGTTGAACGGCTCGATCTCCACCGTTTCGCCTACCGCCACCGAACCGCGTTCGCGTTCCAGCACGATGAAACAGTTGCCCTGGCTGTAGGAGCTGAAGACGTGCGAGCCCTGGTGGCCGGTAGTGCTGACCTCCAGTTCACCCGCGGCGTTGCTGCTGAACACGCCGCGCTGAAAATCGAGGCGGCCCGGCGATTTCTTCAGCGGGGTTAGCGCCCGTGCGCGCAGGCGCGGCGGCAGGCGCCAGTCACTGTGACCGGCCAGCTTCGCCAGCAGCGGTTGCACCAGTTGGTAGAAGGTCAGGGCGGCGGAAACCGGGTTGCCCGGCAGGCCGCAGAACCAGGCGTGGCCCAGTTTGCCGAAGGCGAACGGTTTGCCGGGTTTGATCGCCAGCTTCCAGAAGCTGACCTGGCCCAGTTCGTCGAGCATCTGTTTGGTGTAGTCGGCCTCGCCGACCGAGACGCCGCCGCTGCTGATCACTACGTCGGCCTGGCTGTCCGCCTGTGTGAAGGCGTCGCGCAGCGCATCGCGATCGTCGCGGATAATGCCGAGATCGAGCACTTCGCAGCCCATCTGCTCCAGCATCAGGCGCACCGCGAAGCGGTTGGTATCATAGATTTGGCCCGCCTGCAGCGGCTGGCCGACCGGCTGCAGTTCGTCGCCGGTGGAGAACACCGCGACCTTCAGCTTACGCATTACCTGCACTTCGGCGACGCCGAGCGAGGCCAGCAGCGGCAGCTGCGCGGCGCCCAGCTTCACGCCGGCCGGCAACACGCTGGCGCCTTGGCGAATGTCTTCACCCGCCAAACGGATATTCTGGCCGGCTTCTACCGGGGCGGTAAAACGCACGCCCTGGTCGCTCACTTCGGCCTGTTCCTGCATGACCACCGCGTCCGCCCCGGCCGGGATCGGCGCGCCGGTCATGATGCGCACGCAGCTGTTGGCCGGCCATTGGCCGTCGAACGGCGCGCCGGCGAAGGCTTTCCCGGCGACCGGCAGCGGCGCATTGGCCGCCAGATCGGCGAGGCGCACCGCATAGCCGTCCATCGCCGAGTTGGCGAACGGCGGCACGTCGAGCGGCGAGACCACCGGGGCGGCGGTGATGCGGCCGGCGGCGGCGGTCAGGGCGACGGATTCGGTCTGCTGCAGCGGGGCGATCTGCCCGAGCATTTTTTCCAGCGCTTGCTCCAGGGAGATGAGATCGGAAGTATGGCAATGATCCATAAGGGGAACTCCGTAATCAGGGTGCGCATTGATAGCGACAAAGTGCGGGTATTATGGCAGAGAACGCCGGGGGGGAGAACGGGTTATGCCCGCCATCTTTCGCACTGCGCCGGAAGCGCGAACGGGTATAAACTGGGTAAAACAGAGGAGAATCATGATGCATAAACAGGTTATCGAGTTCTGGTTCGACGAGATCGAACCGGTGATGTGGTTCAAAAAGGACGACGATTTCGATCGTCTGCTGCACAGCCGTTTCGGCGAAATCTGGCGGGCGGCGGCGGCGGGGGAGCTGGCGCACTGGCGTGACACCATCGAAGGACGCCTGGCGGAGGTGATCGTGCTCGATCAGTTCAGCCGCAACCTGTTCCGCGGCACGCCGCAGTCGTTTGCCTGCGACGGCATGGCGTTGATTCTCGCGCAGGAGGCGATCCGCAGCGGCGAGTGCGAACGGCTGAGCCGCGAGCAGCGAGGTTTTCTCTATCTACCGTTCATGCATTCGGAATCGCCGCTGATCCACCAGCAGGCGCTGGTGCTGTATACCGAGCTCAATAACGGTGACCAGTTGGAGTTCGAGCTGCGGCATAAGGCGATCATCGATCGTTTCGGCCGCTACCCGCATCGCAATGCGATATTGGGGCGCACCAGCACGCCGGAAGAAGAGGCCTTTTTACGGCAGCCCGGCTCGGGTTTTTAATCGTTGGATTATCTGCGCCCGGCCGGGTAAAAACAGCAGGCCGGGCGCCGCAATAAGCGTGACTCAGCGCGAACGTTTATTTCATTACGCTCTACCGCTATTTCCTCTCGCGAAATTACCAATAATCCCAGCCGCACTATCAGCGGTTTACTGCTTTTTATAACCTGCTGTTTTTATTCCAATAAGCTATTTCAAGGTGCGAAATGGTCTAAGCGCGCTACGCTAAAAGCGGGACGTGGACGTTATGCTGTACTTCCACTGTAGGACTAAATAGAGTCGAAAAAGACTGAATAATAATGATACCGCGCTCAGCTTATTCGCTGCGCAACGGCGGGATTAACACAGGGTGTCAGGCAAATGAGCAAACCAGTGATTGCCATTCATGGCGGCGCGGGCGCAATTACCCGGGCGGCGCTGAGTGCGGAAAAAGAACGGCAGTATATCCAGGCGCTGTCCGAGATCGTGGCCGCCGGGCAGGCGGTATTGGCACAGGGCGGCAGCGCGCTGGACGCGGTGACCGAAGCGGTGCGGCTGCTGGAGGAGTGCCCGCTGTTCAACGCTGGCAAAGGCTCGGTGTTTACCCATCAGGGCACCCACGAGCTGGACGCCTGCGTGATGGACGGCCGCACCTGCGACGCCGGCGCTGTCGCTGGCGTCAGCCATATCCGCAACCCGGTGCTGGCGGCGCGCGCGGTGCTGGAAAACAGCGAACACGTGCTGTTTGCCGCCGAAGGCGCCGAGAAGTTTGCCGCCGCCCACGGCCTGGAAATGGTTACCCCCGACTTCTTTTTTACCCAAGAACGCTTTGATCAGCTGCACCGCGCCCAGGCGGAGCAGGGCCGGGTATTGCTCGATCACGACGGCGCGGCACAGGCCGGCGATCCGCTCGATCCCGATCGCAAATTCGGCACCGTCGGCGCGGTGGCGCTGGATGCGCTGGGCAACCTTGCCGCCGCCACCTCCACCGGCGGCATGACCAACAAGCAGGCAGGGCGAGTGGGCGACACGCCGATTATCGGCGCCGGTTGCTATGCCAACAACGCCACCGTGGCGGTCTCCAGCACCGGCACTGGCGAGATCTTCATGCGCGGCGTGGCGGCCTATGACGTCTCCGCCCTGATCGAATACGGCGGCCTCAGCCTGCAGGCGGCCAGCGATCGGGTGGTGATGGAGAAGCTGCCTGCACTGGGTGGCAGCGGCGGCATGATCGCCGTCGATCGCCACGGCAATATCGCGCTGCCGTTTAACTGCGAGGGGATGTATCGCGGTTTTGGTTATGTCGGCGATGCGCCGTCCGTCGGGATTTATCGCTAAGCGTTCACCGGGAGGGTGTATGACCGACGTTTCATTCCGGCCCGCCGGCGACGGGTTGTCATTGCCGCCGCAGCGGGTGCTGACGGTGCGCGATCTGAGCATCCGTTTTCCTCAAGCGGACGGCGCCGTGGAAGCGGTGCGCAACCTGTCGTTCGATCTCGATCGCGGCGAGACGCTGGCGATCGTCGGTGAGTCCGGCTCTGGCAAATCGGTGACTTCACTGGGACTGATGCGGCTGGTGGAGCAGGGCGGTGGGCTCATCGCCAGCGGCGCCATGACGCTGCGCCGGCGCGACGGCGCGTTGCTCGATCTGGCGCACGCCTCGCAGAGCACGCTGCGCACGGTGCGCGGCGCCGACATGGCGATGATCTTCCAGGAGCCGATGACCTCGCTCAACCCGGTATTTCCGGTCGGCGAGCAGATCGCCGAATCGCTGCGCCTGCATCAGAGCATGGACCACCGCAGCGCGCGTCAGGAGGCGCTGCGCATGCTCGATCTGGTGCGCATTCCGGAGGCCAAAGAGGTGCTGGGGCGCTACCCGCATCAGCTTTCCGGCGGCATGCGCCAGCGGGTGATGATCGCCATGGCGCTCTCCTGCAAACCGGCGTTGCTGATTGCCGATGAACCCACTACCGCCCTCGACGTCACCATTCAGGCGCAGATCCTGCAGCTGATCCGCGTGCTGCAACAGGAGATGCAGATGGGGGTGATCTTCATCACTCACGACATGGGCGTGGTGGCAGAGATAGCCGACCGGGTGCTGGTGATGCGCCGCGGCGAGCAGGTGGAACAGAATCGAGTGCGTGAATTATTCGCCGCGCCGCAACAGGCCTATACCCGGGCGCTGCTGGCGGCGGTGCCGAAGCTGGGGGAGATGGCCGATCGGCCGCTGCCGGCGAAGTTTCCGCTGGCGGATGGCGAGGGGGATACGGCGCCGCAGGATACCGTGCCGCCAGACGCTGCGCCGATCCTGCGGGTGGAGCATCTGGTCACGCGTTTTGATCTGCGCGGGGGGTTGTTCAATCGGGTCACTCGCCGGGTGCACGCGGTAGAAAACGTCAGTTTCGATCTTTACCCTGGCGAGACGCTGGGGCTGGTGGGCGAGTCCGGCTGCGGTAAGTCCACCACCGGGCGCGCTTTGCTGAAGCTGGTGGACAGCCAGAGCGGCACCATCACCTTCGCCGGGCGGCGGATAGACCAATTGAAGGGGCCGGCGCTGCAGCATCTGCGGCGCGATATTCAGTTCATCTTTCAAGATCCTTACGCCTCGCTCGATCCGCGCCTGACGGTCGGTTTCTCCATCATGGAGCCGCTGTTGGTGCACAACGTGATGTGCGGCCGTGAGGCGGAACGGCGGGTGGCCTGGCTGCTGGAACGCGTCGGTCTGCAGCCGGAGCATGCGCGCCGCTATCCGCACGAATTTTCCGGCGGCCAGCGCCAACGCATCTGCATCGCGCGCGCGCTGGCGCTGAACCCGAAAGTGGTGATCGCCGATGAAGCGGTCTCGGCGCTGGACGTGTCGATTCAGGCGCAGATCGTCAATCTGCTGCTCGATCTGCAGCGTGAGTTCGGCATCGCTTTTCTGTTCATTTCACACGACATGGCGGTGGTGGAGCGTATCAGCCACCGGGTGGCGGTGATGTACCTCGGGCAAATTGTCGAGATCGGCCCGCGGCAGGCGGTATTCGACAATCCGCAGCACCCCTATACCCGCAAGTTGATGGCGGCGGTGCCGGTAGCCGATCCCGCTCATGCCCACAAACGGCAGCCGCTGCCGGCCGATGAGATCCCGAGCCCAGTGCGCGCACTGGGCGATGAACCCGTTACCGCACCGCTGGTGCAGGTTGGCGCCGGGCACTTTGTCGCCCGCCACCCGATCGCCGGTGCTTTTTAAAGACCTCAGGAGAGACAAGCGACATGAAGCACACATTCAAACGCAATGCGCTGTTGGCCGCCATACTGCTGGCGGCGGGAACCGGCCCGGTTTGGGCGGCGAAGGACGCGGTGATTGCCGTGGCGTCCAATTTCACCACTCTTGATCCTTACGACGCCAACGACACGCTGTCGCAGGCGGTGGCCAAGTCTTTCTATCAGGGGTTGTTCGGCTTCGACAAGGACATGAAGCTGGTGAACGTGCTGGCGGACAGCTATGAGGTCAGCAAAGACGGCCTGACCTATACCGTCAAACTGCGTCAGGGCATTAAATTCCACGACGGCACCGCGTTCAACGCCGAGGCGGTGAAGGCCAACCTCGATCGCGCCAGTAACCCGGACAGCCACCTCAAGCGCTACAACCTGTTCAAGATGATCGACAAAACCGAGGCGGTGGACGCCAATACGGTGAAGATCGTGCTGAAGGCGCCGTTCTCGGCGTTCGTCAACAATCTGGCGCACCCGGCGGCGGCGATCATCTCCCCGGCGGCGCTGAAGCAATACGGCAAAGAGATCGGTTTCCACCCGGTCGGCACCGGGCCGTATCAGTTCGTGACCTGGAACCAGACCGATTTCGTCAAGGTGAAGAAGTTCGACGGCTACTGGCAGCCGGGGCTGCCGAAGCTCGACAGCATCACCTGGCGCCCGGTGGTGGATAACAACACCCGCGCGGCGATGCTGCAGACCGGCGAGGCGACCTTCGCCTTCCCGATCCCTTACGAGCAGGCCAAGGTGCTGGAGGGCAACGCCAAGCTGGACGTGGTGGCTGCGCCGTCGATCCTGCAGCGTTACATCAGCATGAACGTCACTCAAAAGCCGTTCGACAACCCGAAGGTGCGCCAGGCGCTCAACTACGCGATTAACAAGGACGCGCTGATCAAGGTGGCGTTCGCCGGTTATGCGGTGCCGGCGGAAGGGCCGGTGCCGCCGGCCATCGATTTCGCCGCCCGCTACAAGCCGTGGCCGTACGATCCGGCCAAGGCGCGCGAGCTGCTGAAAGAGGCCGGCTACCCGAACGGCTTCACCACCACGCTGTGGTCGTCCCACAACCACAGCACCGCGCAGAAAGTGCTGCAGTTCACCCAACAGCAGCTGGCGCAGGTGGGGGTGAAAGTGACGGTGACGGCGATGGATGCCGGGCAGCGCGCGGCGCAGGTGGAGAGCGTCGGGGTGAAAGACACCGGCGTGCGGCTGTTCTACACCGGCTGGTCGGCCTCGACCGGGGAAGCGGACTGGGCGCTGTCGCCGCTGTTCTCCACCCAGGCGGCGCCGCCGAAGCAGTTCAACACCGCGTTCTACAGCAACCCGCAGGTGGACAAGGATCTGACCGACGCGCTGGCGACCACCGATCGCGCCGAGAAGCAGAAACTGTATCAGGATGCACAGGATCGCATCTGGGCCGACGCGCCCTGGATCTTCCTGGCAACCGAACGTCTGTTGTCGGCCAACAGCAAACAGCTGAGCGGCTTCTACGTGATGCCGGATACCTCGTTCAACTTTGATAACGCCGATCTGAAATAAGGCGCCCATCCCCGCCTGCGGCCAGACGGCGGCAGGTGGGGGAAGGAATGAGATGCTCAATTATTTTCTGAAACGACTGCTGGGCCTGATCCCGACGCTGCTGATCGTGGCGGTGCTGGTGTTCCTGTTCGTCCACCTGCTGCCGGGTGATCCGGCGCGGCTGGCGGCGGGGCCGGAGGCCGACGAGGCGGTGGTGCAGCTGGTGCGCAAGGATCTGGGGTTGGATAAGCCGCTGCCGCAGCAGTTCGCGCACTTTTTCGTCAACGCGCTGCGGGGCGACTTCGGCATCTCGATGGTGTCCAAGCGCCCGGTGAGCGAAGAGATTGCCTCGCGCTTTATGCCGACCTTCTGGCTGACCGTCGCCAGCATGCTGTGGGCGGTAGCGTTCGGCCTGGCGATCGGCGTGGTGTCGGCGGTGTGGCGTAACCGTTGGCCGGATCGTCTCGGCATGACGCTGGCGGTATCGGGGATCTCGTTCCCGGCCTTTGCGCTCGGCATGCTGCTGATGCAGGTGTTCTCGGTCGAGCTGGGGTGGCTGCCGACGGTGGGCGCCGACAGCTGGCGGCACTACATTCTGCCTTCTATCACCTTGGGGGCGGCGGTGGCGGCGGTGATGGCGCGTTTTACCCGCGCTTCGTTCGTCGAGGTGTTGCAGGAGGACTACATGCGCACCGCGCGCGCCAAGGGCGTGCGGGAAAGCGTGGTGGTGATGAAACACGGCCTGCGCAACGCGATGATCCCGGTAGTGACCATGATGGGGCTGCAGTTCGGCTTCCTGCTCGGCGGTTCGATCGTGGTGGAGAAGGTGTTCAACTGGCCGGGGCTGGGGCGCTTGCTGGTGGACTCGGTGGAGATGCGCGATTACCCGGTGATCCAGGCCGAGGTGCTGCTGTTCTCGCTGGAGTTCATCCTGATCAACCTGCTGGTGGATATGTTGTACGCGGCGATCAACCCGGCGATTCGTTACCAATGAGGAGGCGGCATGATTAAGCATTGGCGGCGCAACGCCGCACTGAAGGCGATGCCGCTTATCGACCCCAACGCGGTACGCACGCCGTGGGGCGAGTTTTGGCGGCGTTTTCGCCGCCAGCGGGCGGCGCTGGTCGCCGGCCTGTTGGTGCTGCTGCTGATTGCGGCGGCGCTGCTGGCGCCTTATCTGGCGCCGTTCGATGCGGAAAACTATTTCGATTACGACCGGCTGAACGAAGGGCCTTCGCTGATGCACTGGCTGGGGGTGGATTCCCTCGGACGCGATATTTTCAGCCGCATCCTGATGGGCGCGCGCATTTCGCTGGCGGCCGGGGTGTTCTCGGTGCTGGCGGGCGGGGCGATCGGCACCCTGCTGGGGCTGCTGGCCGGTTACTATGAAGGCTGGTGTGATCGCCTCACCATGCGCGTCTGCGACGTGCTGTTCGCGTTTCCCGGCATTTTGCTGGCGATCGGCGTGGTGGCGATCATGGGCAGCGGCATGGCCAACGTGATCGTCGCGGTGGCGATCTTTAGCATTCCGGCCTTCGCCCGCCTGGTGCGCGGCAATACGCTGGTGCTGAAGCACCTGACCTATATCGAGTCGGCGCGCAGCATCGGCGCCTCGGACTGGACCATCATCCTGCGGCACATCCTGCCAGGCACCCTGTCTTCGATCGTGGTCTATTTCACCCTGCGCATCGGCACCTCGATCATCACCGCCGCCAGCCTGTCGTTTTTGGGCCTGGGCGCCCAGCCGCCGACGCCGGAGTGGGGGGCGATGCTCAACGAAGCGCGCGCCGATATGGTGATCGCGCCGCACGTGGCGATCTTCCCCAGCCTGGCGATATTCATCACCGTGCTGGCGTTCAACCTGTTGGGCGACGGATTACGCGACGCGCTCGATCCCAAATTGAAGGGGTGAGGGCATCGCTGAATTGGCATACCCCTGTTTTACGAGTATAATTGATGAAAATTTGACCCGTGTATATTACAGGGATGAGGTATGGATATGGCAAATAGCAATGTGACGAAAAAGACAGTCAACGTAACCATCGATCGCGATCTTTTCCAGCGCGCAAAATCCCTGGGCGTCAATGTGTCATCCGTATTGACGGACGCATTGAGCGTCCGCGTCAGGGATATTGAGATTCAACAGTGGCGCGAGCAAAATCGCGCGGCGTTAGAAGAGCTTAATCGTATCACTGAAGAAAATGGTTTGTTGTCTGATGAATATCGGACATTTTAAATATGCAATTTACCGTATATGACAATACGTATCCGGCATCAGCCTATCCCTACTTACTGGACGTTCAAAGCGATCTTATTGATGTCCTCTCGACCCGGTTAATGATCCCCCTTTATGCTTTGGATAACGTCAGGGTTAAAATTTCTGCACGTTTATGCCCGGAGATTGAGGTCAACGGCGAAAAGTTTCTTGTTATGACGCATGAGATGGCTGCCGTACGTATTTCGCAGATTGGGAAGGCCGTTGGTAATGTCAATGAGCACAGGAATCAAATTAAAGCCGCTATCGATTTTCTGATTGATGGCTTTTGAATAAATCCGGACGGGTTAATAACCGCCCGGATTTTTTTATTAGCGGAACAGGTGCTCGGCGTGGAAGCGCAGGTGATCTTCCACGAAGGTGGCGATGGTGAAGTAGCTGTGATCGTACCCCGGCTGAATGCGCAGCGTCAGCGGCCAGTCGCGCTGGCGCGCCAGTTCGGCCAGCCGCGCCGGCTGCAGCTGATCGGCCAGGAACTGGTCGTCATCGCCCTGATCGATAAGGACCGGCATTTTCTCCGCGCCGCTGGCCAGCAGATGGCAGCTGTCGTACTGCAGCCACTGGCTCTCGTCGCTGCCCAGATAGGCGGTGAATGCCTTGCGGCCCCACGGCACCTGGCACGGGTTGACGATCGGCGCGAACGCCGATACCGAGCGGAAGCGCTGCGGATTGCGAAACGCCATCATCAGCGCGCCGTGGCCGCCCATCGAGTGGCCGAAGATCGACTGACGATCGCTGACGCTGAAGTGCTGTTCGATCAGCGCCGGCAGTTCGGCGCTGATGTAGTCGTACATGCGGAAGTGGCGATCCCACGGTGCCTGGGTGGCGTTCAGGTAGAACCCGGCGCCCTGGCCCAGATCGTAACCTTCGTCGTTCGGCACCTCGTCACCGCGCGGGCTGGTGTCCGGCATCACCAGCACCAGGCCCAGCTCGGCGGCGATGCGCTGCGCGCCGGCCTTCAACGTGAAGTTCTCGTCGTTGCAGGTCAGCCCCGACAGCCAGTACAGCACCGGCGGCGGGTTGTCATCGCGCGGCGGCGGCAGGTAGATGCTGAATGTCATGTTGCAATTCAGGCTCTGCGCCGCGTGGCGATAACGCTGTTGCCAGCCGCCGAACATGCGGTGCTCTTCGAGAAGTTCCAATGACAGCGTCATCTCTGCCTCCTGGCTTATTTGTCGAAGTGGATGACGGAACGGATCGATTTGCCTTCGTGCATCAAATCGAACGCTTCGTTGATCTGCTCCAGCCCCATGGTGTGGGTGATAAAGTCGTTCAGCGCGAATTCGCCGTCCAGATAGCGCTCGACGATGCCCGGCAGCTGCGAACGGCCCTTGACGCCGCCGAATGCCGAGCCGCGCCAGACGCGGCCGGTGACCAGCTGGAACGGCCGGGTCGAGATTTCTTCGCCGGCGCCCGCGACGCCGATGATCACCGATTCACCCCAGCCCTTGTGGCAGCACTCCAACGCGGAACGCATCACGTTGACGTTGCCGATGCACTCGAAGGAGAAGTCGACGCCGCCGTCGGTCAGCTCGACGATCACGTCCTGAATCGGTTTGTCATAGTCTTTCGGGTTGATCAGATCGGTAGCGCCCAGCTTGCGCGCCAGATCGAACTTGCTGGTGTTGATGTCGATGCCGATGATGCGGCCCGCGCCGGCCATCTGCGCGCCGATGATCGCCGACAGGCCGATGCCGCCCAGGCCGAAGATCGCCACGGTGTCGCCCGGCTGCACTTTGGCGGTGTTCATCACCGCGCCCATGCCGGTGGTGACGCCACAGCCCAGCAGGCACACTTCTTCCAGCGGCGCTTCCTTGTTGATTTTCGCCAGTGAAATCTCCGGCACCACGGTGTATTCGGAGAAGGTGGAAGTGCCCATGTAGTGGAAGATCGGCTTGCCGTCCTTGAAGAAGCGGGTGGTGCCGTCCGGCATCAGGCCTTTACCCTGGGTGGCGCGGATCGCCTGGCACAGGTTGGTCTTGCCGGATTTACAGAATTTGCACTCGCCGCACTCCGGGGTGTAGAGCGGGATCACGTGATCGCCGACCGCCACGCTGGTGACGCCTTCACCGACCGCTTCCACCACGCCGCCGCCCTCGTGGCCGAGGATTGCCGGGAACACGCCTTCCGGATCTTTGCCGGACAGGGTGTAGGCGTCGGTGTGACAAACGCCGGTGGCGACGATCCGCACCAGCACTTCGCCTTTTTGTGGTGGCATCAGCTCGACTTCTTCGATCTTCAGCGGCTGGTTCGGGCCCCAGGCAACGGCGGCGCGGGTTTTGATCATCTCCATCATAGTCTCCTCAGTGGTTTTCTTTTTAAATCAGGCGATATCGATAACGTCTGATAAATCGTTGGGGGTGCTTTCATCAACAGCGGCGATTTCCGTCTGTTCAATAATCAATTCTTTCAGCGCGCGCACGTTCGGCCCGAACGCGTCGCGGCGCCACAGCAGCCAGGTGGCGGTGTCGGCCACGTCAGGTGGCAGAGTGTGAACCCGGACCCGCTCATGGCCCGGCAGCAGGCTGAGCACCGAATGCGGGATCATCGCCAGCCCGGCGCCGCTGGCGACGCAGGCCAGCATGGCGTGATAGGACTGGATCTCCATAATTTGCCCCGGCCGCGCGCCTTCGCGCTTGAACCAGGCCTCCAGCCGCAGGCGGTAGGAGCAGCTGGCGCGAAAGGCGAACAGCGTTTCGCCGTTGACGTCTTTGGCGCTGTGGATCGGCGCGTGATCGAGACAGGAGATCACTACCATATGTTCAGGATAGGCGATGCAGCCGTTCAGCTCGTCATAGGGCACCGGGCCGTCGACCAGCGCCGCCGCCAGCGTGCCGGCGCGCACCCGATCGGCGATTTCGCCGGAGGTGCCGGTGGTCAACGACAGCGAAACCTGCGAGAAACGCTGGTGGTAAGCCGCCAGCAGCGAGGGCAGGCGGGTGGCGGCGGTGCTCTCCATCGAACCGAGGGCGAAGTTGCCCGCCGGTTCGCCGGCGTGGGTAATGCTCATCGCCTCGTCGCTCAGCGCCAGGATGCGGTTGGCGTAGCACAGAAAGTTATGGCCCATCGGCGACAGGCGCAGGCGCTGTTTTTCGCGGATAAACAGATCGGCGCCCAGCTCCTGCTCAAGCTGGCGCAGCCGGGTGGTCAGGTTCGACGGCACGCGGTGCAGCTGCTCGGCGGCGCGGGCGACCGAGCCGGTTTCCGCTACGCAGCAGAACATGCGAAGCTGGGTCAGATCCATAATATTCTCGTTTCGTGATGAACTTGATAACTATTATTCAGTTTTTGTGAGTTTAATACTGCGGCATGATACTGGCAACTTTCTTTTAACCTTTTGGATACCGGTATGGCTTTACGTATTGCCTTGAGCGGTTTTGCCGCGCTGATCGTCGCGATGGGCATTGGCCGCTTCGCTTTCACCCCGCAGGTGCCGCTGATGATCGCGGAACATCAGTTCAGCCTCACCGGCGCCGGGCTGGTGGCGGCGATCAACTATTTGGGCTACCTGTGCGGCGCCTACGACGCGATGCGCGCCACGCGCCACGTCGAGCGGCGCCTGTGGCTGGGCGTATGGGGCGCGATGGCGCTGACGCTGCTGTCGGCGCTGGCGCAGGATGCATGGACGCACGGCGCGCTGCGCTTCGTCATCGGCTGGGCCAGCGGCTGGGCGATGGTGCTGGTGGCGGCCTGGACCAACGAGCGGTTGGCGCACTACGGCCGGCCGGCGCTGAGCGCGGCGGTATTCGCCGGGCCGGGCGCCGGCATCTTCCTTAGCGGCATGCTGGCGGTGGGCATCAACGCGCTGGGGCTGACGGCGGCGCAGGCCTGGCTGGTGTATGGCGGGCTGGCGCTGGTGCTGGTCGGGGGGATTAGCGCCTTTCTGCCGCGCAGCGGCGAGCTGCATCGCCCGGACGTGGCCCCGGAGCCGCTTCTGCTGACGCCGGCGCTCAAACGCCTGGTGTGGAGCTATAGCCTGGCCGGCTTCGGCTACATCCTGCCGGCGACCTTTTTGTCGCAGATGGCGGCGGCGCGCTTTCCCGCCAGCCTGTTCGCGCAGTTTGTCTGGCCGGTGTTCGGCGGTGCGGCGGTGCTGGGGATTGTCATCGGCATTCTGACCCGCCATCGGCTAACTACCCAGACCCGGTTGGCGATCACGCTGTGGATACAGGCGTTGGGCGTGCTGAGCGCCGAAGCGGTGCCGGGCGTGGCCGGCCTGGCGCTCGGGGCGGTGCTGACCGGCGGCGGCTTCCTCTGCGTGGTGCAGCTCGCCCTTCAGCACGGCCGTGAACTGGCGCCGCGCCATGCGCGCTACATGGCTGGATTGCTGACCACCGGTTATGCGATCGGCCAACTGGTCGGGCCGATGCTGTCGGCGCTGTCGACCGCCATGACTCATCGGCTGGAGCCGGCGCTGTACGTGGCGGTGGCGGCGCTGTTGGTGGCCGGTGCGCTGGTAGTGAATACCCCGGCGCGGCGATTGGCGCAAAAAACGGCGATGCGCTGATTAAAATCCATACAAAAAAAGCGGGATCCCGCAGCCGGCCTGATTGTGCTAAATGCGAATATTTCACCTGCGGATGAAGCACAATCACTGGATAATCGCCGCGCTCTCATCTACAGTGGGGCAAAATCTTGACCGGGTTCACGTTATCCATCACGAAAACTCTGCCGTCACGAGAGCAAGCAATTCGCCGGCCGCACGCCCTACCAGGCCGCCGGCGGGTTCCGTCCGCAGGAGAACAAATACATGACATCATTAAGTAAAGAAGCCGCGCTGGTGCATGCGGCACTGGAAGAGCGTGGTCTGGAGACACCGCTGCGCGGGGAAGTGCTGGATCGCGAAACGCGCAAGCGTCGTATCAAAGAGCACATGACTGAAATCATGCAGCTGCTGAATCTCGATCTGTCTGACGACAGCCTGGCGGAAACGCCGCATCGCATCGCCAAAATGTATGTCGACGAGATCTTCTCCGGGCTGGACTACGCCAACTTCCCGAAAATCACCGTCATCGAGAACAAGATGAAAGTGGATGAGATGGTGACGGTGCGCGATATCACGCTGACCAGCACCTGCGAGCACCACTTCGTCACCATCGACGGCAAGGCTACCGTGGCCTATATCCCGAAAGACTCGGTGATCGGTCTGTCGAAGATCAACCGCATCGTGCAGTTCTTCTCCCAGCGTCCGCAGGTGCAAGAGCGTCTGACCCAGCAGATCCTGGTCGCGCTGCAGACCCTGCTCGGTACCAATAACGTGGCGGTATCGATCGACGCGGTCCATTATTGTGTCAAGGCGCGCGGCATTCGCGACGCGACCAGCGCCACCACCACCACCTCGTTGGGGGGGCTGTTCAAGTCCAGCCAGAATACCCGCCAGGAGTTCCTGCGCGCGGTGCGTCATCACCAGGGGTGATGGCGTTGCGGGGCGACTCGCAATAGCATAACAGGCGCCTGCGGGCGCCTTTTTCATGAGCGGAAGACAGCGATAAAAAATGAACAGTCATCCTCTGCCGCGCATCGCTACGCTGGACTGCGTGCGCGGCATCGCCATCCTCGGCATCTTATTGCTGAACATCAGCGCCTTCGGCTTGCCGAAGGCCGCCTATCTCAACCCGGCCTATTTGGGGATGCCGTCGTCGCGCGATGCCTGGACCTGGGCGCTGCTGGATCTCTTCGCCCAGGCCAAGTTCCTGGCGATGTTCGCGCTGTTGTTCGGCGCCGGGTTGCAAATGCTGCTGCGGCGCGGCAAAAGCTGGATCCGCGCGCGGCTGTCGTGGTTGGTGCTGTTCGGCCTCGCGCACGCCATCTTCCTGTGGGACGGCGATATTCTGCTGGCCTACGGGCTGATCGGCCTGGTGTGCTGGCGCATGATCCGCGAGGCCAAAGAAACTTTCCAACTGGTGAAAACCGGCGTGGTGCTCTACCTGATCGGCGTGGCGGTGCTGCTGCTGCTCGGTTTTATCTCGCACGGTGAACCGGGCAGCTTCTGGCAGCCGGGCGTGGCGGAGTTGCAGTACGAGAAGTTCTGGAGGCTGCAGGGCGGTTTCGAAGCCTGGCGCAGCCGCGCCGATCTGCTCTCGTCCAGCCTGCTGGCCATCGGCGCGCAGTATGGCTGGGAGCTGGCGGGGCTGATGCTGTTCGGCGCCGGGCTGATGCGCAGCGGCTGGCTGCGCGGCAGCTACTCATCCGGCTATTACCTGAGGCAGGCGGCGTGGCTGCTGCCGCTTTCGGTGCTGATCCAGCTGCCGGCGGTGGCGCTGCAATGGCAGGTGCAGTGGGACTATCGCTGGAGCGGTTTCCTGCTGCAGGTGCCGCGTGAGCTGGGCGCCCCGCTGCAGGCGATGGGCTATCTGGCGCTGTGTTACGGTTTCTGGCCCGCACTGTCACGCCTGCGCATCGCCCACTGGCTGAGCCAGGTGGGGCGCATCGCGCTGAGCAACTACCTGCTGCAAACGCTGATCTGCACCACGTTGTTTTATCGCTTCGGTCTCTATGAGCAGTTCGACCGGCTGCAGCTGTTGGCGTTCGTGCCGCTGGTCTGGCTGGCCAACCTGGCGTTTTCCGTATTGTGGCTGCGTTATTTCGCTCAGGGGCCGATGGAGTGGCTGTGGCGCAAGCTGACGCAGCTGGCCGCCGGCGAAGCGGAGCCCAAAACGCTGAAATGAGTGCCGATCGGCAGGTTAAAAAAATGTATGTAAACGTTTTCTTTCCTGTGACGTAATTCACGCGAGCAGCGGGCCAATCGGGGTAGGATAGCGCCACCGGTCACTACCCCGATTTCAGGATCCCGCATGCCTCCAGTTCATCCGATCACCATTCGCGACGTGGCGAAACGCGCCGGGGTCTCCGTGGCGACCGTCTCCCGCGTGTTGAACCACAGCGCGCTGACCAGCAAGGAGACGCGCGAGCAGGTGCTGCAGGCGGTGGCGGATCTGGGCTATCGCCCCAACGCCAATGCGCAGGCGCTGGCGACCCAAAGCAGCGATACCCTGGGCGTGGTGGTGATGGACGTCTCCGATCCGTTCTTCGGCGCGCTGGTGAAAGCGGTTGACACGGTGGCGCAGAAACACCACAAATACCTGCTGATCGGCAACAGCTATCATCAGGCGGACAAAGAGCGCCATGCGATCGAAGTGCTGATCCGTCAGCGCTGTAATGCCCTGATTGTTCACGCCAAAGCCCTGAGCGACGCCGAGCTGATCGGCTTTCTGGAGCAGGTGCCGGGCATGGTGCTGATCAATCGGATTATCCCCGGCTATGAGCCACGCTGCGTCGGGCTGGATAACGTCTGCGGCGCGGAAATGGCAATGCGTCTTTTGCTGTCGCAGGGCCATCGGCGCATCGGCTACCTGGGCTCCAATCACCCGATAGAAGACGGGCCGCTGCGCCAGCGGGGCTATGCGCAGGCGATGGCCGCCGCCGGGCTGGCCACGCCGGACAACTGGCGCGCGTACGGTTCGCCGGATCTGCAGGGCGGCGAGGCGGCGATGGTGGAACTGCTGGGGCGTAATCTACAGCTGAGCGCGGTGTTCGCTTACAACGACGCCATGGCCGCCGGCGCCATGGCGGTGCTGAAAGAAAACGGTATCACGGTACCGCAGCATTTCTCGCTGATCGGCTTCGACGACATTCCCATCGCGCGTTACACCAGCCCCAAACTCACCACGGTGCGTTACCCGATCGTTTCGATGGCCACGCTGGCCACCGAGCTAGCATTGCAGGGCGCAGCAGGCCTGGCGGAGCCGCAGGCCGCTCATCTGTTCATGCCGACGCTGGTGCGGCGCCATTCTGTCGCCCCCTGGCAAAGTGAGGTGACGGTCACTCTCTGACGATTTAATCCTGTGTAACCGTTTTCAATCTGTGAGAAAATTCACAGAATATTAACATCACGCCGTCTATGCTCTAGGCGTTTTCCGGCGCAAAGGCCCTTGCCGCTGCAACCTTTATCTCGCGCTGACACAGCATTTCTCGGAAATAACAAGATCCACGGACGACAGGTGTTGAGTGGAAATCGCCTGGCCTGGGGTGTGCGCACTGCCGGTGACCATTGGCTCAAAGACGAGTAATACCCTACACAGAACCGGAGACTGACAATGAATAAGAAGGTTTTCACCCTGGCCGCCATGGCCGCAGCCATGATGTTTGGCGCCGCAGCCCATGCTGATACCCGTATTGGCGTCACGATTTACAAATACGACGACAACTTCATGTCGGTGGTGCGCAAGGCGATCGAGAAAGATGCCAAGGCTTCGCCGGACGTCACTCTGCTGATGAATGACTCGCAGAACGACCAGTCCAAACAGAACGATCAGATCGACGTGCTGCTGGCCAAGGGCGTGAAAGCGCTGGCGATCAACCTGGTCGACCCGGCCGCGGCACCGGTGGTTATTGATAAGGCGCGCGCAAACGATATCCCGGTGGTGTTCTACAACAAAGAACCTTCCCGCAAGGCGTTGGACAGCTATGACAAGGCATATTACGTCGGCACCGACTCCAAAGAGTCCGGCGTGATCCAGGGCGAGCTGATCGCCAAACACTGGCAAGCCAACCCGGCCTGGGATCTGAACAAAGACGGCCAGATCCAGTTCGTGCTGCTGAAGGGCGAACCGGGCCACCCGGATGCCGAAGCGCGCACTACCTACGTGGTGAAGACGCTGAACGAAAAAGGCATCAAGACCCAGCAGCTGCAGATGGATACCGCGATGTGGGATACCGCGCAGGCGAAAGACAAGATGGACGCTTGGCTCTCCGGCCCGAATGCCAACAAGATTGAAGTGGTGATCGCCAACAACGACGCTATGGCAATGGGCGCGGTGGAAGCGCTGAAAGCGCACAACAAGACCAGTATCCCGGTGTTCGGCGTCGATGCGCTGCCTGAAGCGCTGGCGCTGGTGAAATCCGGCGCGATGGCGGGCACGGTGCTGAACGACGCCGACAACCAGGCGAAAGCCACCTTCGAGCTGGCGAAAAACCTGGCGGCAGGCAAACCGGCCACCGAAGGCACCCAATATAAAGTCGAAAATAAAGTCGTGCGTATCCCTTACGTCGGCGTAGATAAAGACAACCTGTCTCAGTTCGTTAAATAAGAATTGAGATCCCGCTAAGACCCCGCCTGCGGCGCCAACACCAGGGATACCGCCGGCGGGGATGTTTACGACTGCAAGATCGTTAAGCCAGGTGTATTTATGGCCGATAGCTCACGCGAATTTTTGCTGGAAATGACGGATATCTGTAAGTCATTTCCCGGCGTCAAAGCTTTGGACAATGTCAATTTACGCGTCCGTCCGCACTCGATTCACGCCCTGATGGGGGAGAACGGGGCGGGGAAATCGACGTTGCTGAAATGCCTGTTCGGCATTTATAAAAAAGACAGCGGCAGCATTGTGTTTCAGGGCAGGGAAATCGATTTCAAGAGCTCGAAGGAAGCGTTGGAACACGGCGTTTCGATGGTGCATCAGGAGCTGAACCTGGTGCTGCAACGCACCGTGATGGACAACATGTGGCTGGGGCGCTATCCGACCAAAGGCCTGTTCGTCGATCAGGACAAGATGTTCAAAGACACCCAGGCGATCTTTGACGAGCTGGATATCGACATCAACCCGCGCGAAAAGGTGGGCAACCTGTCGGTGTCGCAGATGCAGATGATCGAGATCGCCAAGGCGTTTTCCTACGACGCCAAGATCGTCATCATGGATGAACCGACCTCTTCGCTGACGGAGAAAGAGGTCAATCATCTGTTCACCATCATCCGCAAGCTGAAAGAACGCGGCTGCGGCATCGTCTATATCTCGCACAAGATGGAAGAGATCTTCCAGCTGTGCGACGAGATAACGGTGCTGCGCGATGGCCAGTGGATCGCCACCCAGCCGCTGGAAGGGCTGGATATGGACAAGATCATCGCCATGATGGTCGGCCGCTCGCTGAGCCAGCGCTTCCCGGACAGGCAAAACACGCCGGGTGAGGTGATCCTTGAGGTGAAGAACCTGACATCGCTGCGCCAGCCTTCGATCCGCGATGTGTCCTTCGATCTGCACCAGGGCGAGATCCTCGGCATCGCCGGGCTGGTGGGCGCCAAGCGCACCGACATCGTCGAGACGCTGTTCGGCATTCGTGAAAAGGTGGCGGGCACTATAAAGCTGCACGGCAAGGCGATCGACAACCACAGTGCCAACGAAGCGATCAACCACGGGTTTGCGTTGGTGACCGAAGAGCGCCGATCCACCGGGATTTACGCTTACCTCGATGTGGGTTTCAACTCGTTGATCTCCAATATCCGCAATTATAAAAACAAGCTCGGCCTGCTGGATAACGCGCGGATGAAGAGCGACACCCAGTGGGTGATCGACGCCATGCGGGTGAAAACGCCGGGGCATCACACCCATATCGGCTCGCTGTCCGGCGGCAACCAGCAGAAGGTGATCATCGGCCGCTGGCTGCTGACGCAGCCGGAGATCCTGATGCTGGATGAACCGACGCGCGGCATCGACGTGGGCGCCAAGTTCGAGATTTATCAGCTGATGACCGAACTGGCGAAGAAGGGCAAGGGGATCATTATCGTCTCGTCCGAAATGCCGGAGCTTTTGGGGATCACCGACCGTATTTTGGTGATGAGCAATGGTCAGGTTGCGGGCATCGTTAACACCAAACAGACCTCGCAAAATGAAATCTTACGTCTCGCCTCCCTGCACCTTTAAGGATCGGAATTATGAACGCGCTAAATAAAAAAACCTTATTTACCTATTTCAAGGAAGGCGGCATTTACGTGGTGTTGCTGGTGCTGTTGGCCATCATCATCATTCAGGATCCTACCTTCCTTAGCCTGATGAACCTGAGCAACATCCTGACGCAGTCTTCGGTGCGCATCATCATCGCGCTGGGCGTGGCGGGATTGATCGTGACTCAGGGCACCGACCTGTCCGCCGGGCGGCAGGTGGGGCTGGCGGCGGTGGTGGCGGCCACGCTGCTGCAGTCGATGGATAACGTCAACAAGGTATTCCCGCACATGGAAACCTGGTCGATTCCCCTGGTCATCTTGCTGGTGTGTGCGGTCGGCGCGGTGATCGGCCTGGTTAACGGCCTGATTATCGCCTATCTCAACGTGACGCCGTTCATCACCACCTTAGGCACCATGATCATCGTCTACGGCATCAACTCGCTGTATTACGATTCGGTCGGCGCGTCGCCGGTCGCGGGTTTCGATCCGAAGTTTTCCACCTTTGCCCAGGGCTTCTTGCGCTTCGGCGACTTTAAGCTGTCGTACATTACTTTTTACGCGCTGATCGCCATCATATTCGTCTGGATCCTGTGGACCAAGACCCGCTTCGGCAAGAACATCTTCGCCATCGGCGGCAACCCGGAAGCGGCTAAGGTGTCCGGCGTCAACGTGCCGTTGAACCTGATCATGATCTATGCGCTGTCCGGCGTGTTCTACGCCTTCGGCGGCTTGCTGGAAGCGGGACGCATCGGCAGCGCCACCAATAACCTCGGCTTTATGTATGAGCTGGACGCCATCGCCGCCTGCGTGGTGGGGGGCGTCTCGTTTGCCGGCGGGGTGGGTACGGTGTGGGGCGTGGTGACCGGGGTGATCATCTTTACCGTCATCAACTACGGCCTGACCTATATCGGCATCAACCCGTACTGGCAATACATCATCAAGGGCAGCATCATCATCTTCGCCGTGGCGTTGGACTCGTTGAAATACGCCAAGAAGAAGTAGGTTTACCGCAGTACAGACAACAAGGCCGGCCTATTGCCGGCCTTGTTGCATTCTAGGAGGCAGGGCGCAGCAAAACAGTAAGGCATTATTTGGCAATGGCTGGCTGGGTTGTTTCGGGTAAGGGAATTGCCCGATCTTGAGGTTGGGTTGGTTACAGCGTGACACAGTTTTCGGGCTACCCACATGACATGAAGCCAGTAAACTGCTTTTATCTACCGTTCTCAGGGAGCAAACTATGCCTGTATTTACCATTACGCTGAAAAGTCGTAATACGCTTGATAAGAAAAGAATTTCATCAGCTATTCACGCGGCGGTAGTAAAAACCGGCTATCCTGCGAACGATCAATTCCAGCGCTTTATCCGTCTTGGGGAAGACGATTTATATGTGGACCCCACTTATCCCGATCTGGAATCCCCCCGCAGCGCTAACTTCGTGTTGATTGAAGCCATGCTTTCCTCTGGTTCCCCTGATGCCCGCAAACAATTGCTCTTGCAATCACTGGTACAGGAACTCGCCCTGATTGGACTGGACAGCAATGATTTGATGGTCCTTTTCATTGAACTGGATCGTTTGAATAGTTCATTCGGCGGCGGCAGAAGGGCATCGCCGCTTTCTATGTCGCAATAAGCTGTCAACGTACGTAGAGAGTGCTTTACGCAAATCATCCGGTATTCGTTAACACTGCGTATTTCTCGGATAATACGCCCTTTTAGCGTATTGCTGGGGACGCGTGTAAAACCCTCTGCCGGATGATTAAGGCTGTTTGGCTTTCTGCTTCTCTTCTTTCAGCTTGTGCTCCAGTTCCACCAACTGTTCCGGTGACACGGCGGGATAACCCTGGGCGTCTTCCGGCACGGTGTGCATGGCGGAGATCGGGATCAGCGGGCCGAGGAAGCGCGGCTCGCGCTTGAGGATGTACAGATCGGTCAGCGCACCCAGGCGAGCGAAGATCTCGCGGGCGCGCACCGTCATCATGTCCTTCGGCGACGGCACCGCGTAGCACTGCGCCTGAATGCCCATGTGCAAGGCGATGAACAGCGCGCGCTCGCAGTGGAAACGCTGGGTGATGATGATGAAATCGTTGGTGTCGAACACTTTGCGGGTGCGCACGATGGAGTCTAGAGTGCGGAAGCCGGCGTAGTCCAGCACGATATCGCTCGGCGCCACGCCGGCGGCGATCAGATCGCGACGCATGGTCATCGGTTCGTTGTAGCTTTGCTGGGCATTGTCGCCGCTCAGCAGCAGGTATTTCACCTTGCCGCTGTTATAGGCGTTGATCGCCCCTTGAATGCGGTAACGGTAGTACTGGTTGATCACCCCGGTGCGGTAATACTTGGCCGTGCCGAGCACCACGCCAACCTGGCGGTGCGGCAGCTCCTGCAGTTCGTCGTAGACGTAAGGCGCGGTTTTCCAGCTGATCCAGCGATCGAGCGCAATAGCCGAACCCATCAACACCGCAATGATGATGAACAGGCTGATGATCAGGCGTTTCCACATGTTGTTGCCTTACGCGCGCCGGGCTGAAAAAGATGGATCAAGGCTACTTTACCTGACCGATCGACGCAAGACGCGAACCGCCTGAAGCACGCGCAACGCCGCATTTTTCGGCGGTTTTGCCGCACAAAAAAGCCCGGCGGAGCCGGGCTGGGTCATTTCAGCGCGTTGATCAGAACGAGGTGCGTTTGTAGCTGCGGTACTGCGGCCGCCAGAAGTTGTGCTCGATGGCTTTCGACAGCGCGTCTTCGGAGGTGACGATCGCCACACCCTGTAGCTGCGCCGCTTTACCCACTTCCATGGCGATGCACTTCGACACGCCCTGAATATCGTCGATATTCGGCAGCAGTGCGCCGTGGCCGTCGGTGGCCAGCGGCGAACAGTCCGCCAGCGCGCGGCTGGCGGCCATCAGCATAGCGTCGGTGACGCGGGTGGCGCCGGAGGCCAGCACGCCGAGGCCAATCCCCGGGAAGATGTAGGAGTTGTTGCACTGGGCGATCGGGTACAGCTGCTCTTTATAGCTCACCGGTGCGAACGGGCTGCCGGTCGCGACCAGGGCGGCGCCGTCGGTCCAGTTGATGATGTCTTCTGGGCGGGCTTCCACGCGCGAGGTCGGGTTGGATAGCGGCATCACGATAGGGCGTTCGCAGTGCTTGTGCATTTCGCGGATCAGCTCTTCGGTAAACAGCCCCGGCTGGCCGGAAACGCCGATCAGAATGGTCGGCTTGGCGTTGCGCACCACGTCCAGCAGCGAGATGGCGTCGCTGGCGGTTTCCCAACCGGTCAGGTTGTCGCTCTTCTGTACCAGCTTGCTCTGGAAATCGAGCAGGTTCGGCAGTTTGTCGGTCAGCAGGCCGAAGCGGTCGACCATGAATACGCGGGCGCGCGCTTCGTCTTCGCTCAACCCTTCGGACTTCATCTGCGCGATGATCTGCTCGGCGATGCCACAGCCGGCGGAACCGGCACCGAGGAAGGTGACGGTCTGATCGCGCAGCTGGCTGCCGGCGGCGCGGCTGGCGGCGATCAGGCTGCCGAGGGTCACCGCGGCAGTGCCCTGAATGTCATCGTTGAAGCAGCAGATCTCGTCGCGATAGCGGTTCAACAACGGGGTGGCGTTGTTCTGTGCGAAGTCTTCGAACTGCAGCAGTACGTTCGGCCAGCGGCGTTTGACCGCCTGAATAAACTCTTCGACGAAGGCGTGGTACTCCTCGCCGGAGATGCGCGGATGGCGCCAGCCCATGTACAGCGGATCGTTGAGGCGCTGCGGGTTGTTGGTGCCGACGTCCAGCACCACCGGCAGGGTATAGGCCGGGCTGATGCCGCCGCAGGCGGTATACAGCGACAGCTTGCCGATGGGAATGCCCATGCCGCCGATGCCCTGGTCGCCCAGGCCGAGGATACGCTCGCCGTCGGTGACCACGATCACCTTGACGTTCTGCTTGGTGGCGTTTTGCAGCATGTCATCGATGCGATCGCGGTTCGGGTAGGAGATGAACAGCCCGCGCGCGCGGCGATAGATATCGGAGAAGTGTTCGCAGGCCTCGCCGACGGTCGGGGTGTAAATGATCGGCATCATCTCGCTCAGGTGCGAGTCCAGCAGGCGGTAGAACAGGGTTTCGTTGGTGTCCTGGATGTTGCGCAGGTAGATGTGCTTGTCGTTATCGTTCTTGAAATCCTGATACTGACGGTAGGCGCGTTCCACCTGTTCTTCGATGGTTTCCACCGCCTCCGGCAGCAGGCCGTGCAGGTTGAAGTGGCTACGTTCTTCCTCGGTGAAAGCGCTGCCTTTGTTCAGCAGCGGAAATTCCAGCAGAATCGGGCCGGCGTAAGGGATATAGAGCGGGCGTTTGCTTTCGTATTCTAGTTCCATCAGTTTTACTCTTCACGTATCAGATAACTTTATTGCCGACGATCCTAAGAGATAAAGAGAAGATGTACAGCATTTGTTGCCAGATGATGAACCAGGTTGGCGTAATTATCGACAATCAAATGATTTTTTAACTAAAGAAAGTGTTTCTTGCGGCGTCGGGGCATTGTATTTGGCGGGCGGGGCTGTTAACGGCGGAACCGGATGGCCCCGCCGTGGTGCGCTTAGAAAGTGGCGCGGCTGACGTTCTGGCAGCCTAGCGCCGCCAGGGTGGCGCGGGTGGCGTCCCACTGGCTGAGGATCGCCTCCTGCGGCTCGACCAGTACGGCGCGGCGAATGTTCAGGCAATCGCCGCCGGAGAGGTTCAGCAGGATCAGCGCGGCCTGCAGCGGCGGCAGGCTAGGGTTGAAGGCGGCGTTTTCCGCATAACGGCCGGCATAGATAATGCCGTCTGTCGTTTCCAGCGCCACGCCGCTGTGGGTGTTGCTGTACGGTGCGTGACTCTGATTGGCCGCCGCCAGTGCCGCCTGTGTCAGTGCGTCGTCCAGCGCCAGCTGGTGACCGTGATCGACCTTGTCCATCAGCAGCGAAGCGATATCCAGATCTTTCGGGCCGAAGGCGTCCGGCAGATAGTCCGCCAGCGTAGCCGGCGCGCGGCCCGGCAGACGGATCTGCAGTTCGCCGCCGCTGTTCAGCTCATTCATAAACTGGCGGCAATGACCGCACGGCGTGTAATTGACGGTGACCGAGGCCAGCGCCGATTCACCGCGCAGCCAGGCATGGGTAACCGCGCACTGTTCCGCATGCACGGTTTGCTGCAGCGGTGCGCCGCTGAATTCCATATTGGCGCCGAAATAGAGGTTGCCACTTTGCCCGCGCGCGATGGCGCCGACGTGGAAATGCGATATCGGGGTTAACGAGCAGGCCGCCGCCAGCGGCAGCAGCGCGAATGCCAGCGCATCATCGTCCAGCCCGCAACCTGTGCGGATCGCCGCCGCTTGCTCGGCCGTGAACATCGCCGGAAAGTCAGGCGCGTCCAGATAGGGCCGCAGGGCGGATTGCAGTGTCGCGGGCAGTGCGCTGAAAGCGGTGTGAAAACGCGGATGCATAGAAGGTCTCTCTACGAGTTAACGGGGTAACATTCTAGGCAGGCCAGAGACATTAAAGTGTGATTAATGTCTCTTAATTGGTGAAATTAATGCAATGAAATAAATAAATGCGAGATGTATCGCAAGTTTCGTCGTATTCAGCCGAACAGATGCAGCAGCACCGGGAACAGGAACGGCGCCAGCAGTGAGGTGATGATGCCGCAGATCACCAGCGCCAGCGAGCCGAATGCGCCTTCCTGGTAGTCCATCTCCGCGCAGCGTGCGGTGCCCAGCGCGTGGGATGCGGTGCCCATCGCCAGGCCGCGCGCAGAGTGGGTGGTGATTTTCAACAGGTTGAACAGCGTATGGCCGAACACGGCGCCGAGGATACCGACGAAAATGACGCAGACTGCGCTGATCGCCGGAATACCGCCGAGCGAGTCCGCGACGGCCATGGCGATTGGCGTAGTGACCGATTTCGGCAGGATAGAGGCGGCGATTTCCGGCGTGGCGCCCAGCCACAGGGCGATGGCGCCGCCGCTGATCATGGCGGTCAGGCTGCCGATGAAGCACACCGCGATAATCGACTTCCAGCGCGCGCGGATCTGGTGCAGCTGTTCATACAGCGGGAAGGCCAGCGCGACAACCGCCGGCTGCAGCAGATCGTTGAGGATTTTGCTGCCCTGAAAGTAGCGCTCATAGGGGATGCCGGTGAGCAGCAGCAGCGGGATGATCACCGCCATGGACACCAGCAGCGGATTGAGCAGCGGCATGTTCAGTTTGCGCGCCAGCCAGCGCGCGGCGAAATAGACCGCCAGCGTCAGCGGCAGCGACCACCAGATTTCATGGATCATGAGTTGCCCTCCGTATCGTCGGGCTTACCGGCGATGCGGCGCTCGCGGTGAAAATAGTGTGAGGTATAGCCGACCACCACCAGCACCATCAGCGTGCTGATGAGGCAAGAGATGACCAGCGGGCCTAGATGCGCGACGATCTGGTCATAGTATTTCATCACCCCGACGCCGATCGGCACGAACAGCAGCACCATGTAGCGGATCAGCAAATGGCAGCCGGGTTTAACCCATTTGGCCGGCAGGATCTGGGTAGAGAGCAGGGCGAACAGCAGCAGCATGCCGAGGATGCTGCCGGGAATGGCGAACGGCAGCAGCGCCGCCACTGCGTTGCCGACGAACAGACACAGGTAGATGAGGAGCAGGGCTCTCAGGTATTTCCAGCACAGTGTGAGCACGTTGGCCATTGTCTTTCCCCGTTTAATTGCTGCATTCATCATACAATTAAACTGTGAGCCATGCCACAGATCGCACCATGAATTATCGCTATGGGTGCCATACCCGATCGGCGGGTTGACAGCCCGCAATGGCTGCCACGCGCGGGTTCAGCGCGTGTCTTCGGCCGCTGCCGCCGCGTGTTCTGCCAGCCGGTGGCCGAGGAAGAAAAACAGCAGGCTGAGCAGCGCGGCGCCGACCAGCATCACGAACATTAACGGCGGCGCGGCATAGCTGAGCAGCACTCCGCACAGTACCGGGTTGATGGCACCGCCCAGCGCGCTGAGATTCTGTACTCCATAGTAGCTGCCTTTCAGGTGCGGGGGCGCGATAAAGTCGATGAACATGTATTCCACCGGGATCACGATGATTTCGCCGAGGGTAAACACCGCCATCGCCGCCAGCCACAGCCAGACCGCCTGGCCGGCCGCCATGAAACCGAGCAGCCCGACGATGAAAAACAGCGTGCCCAGCACCAGCCAGCGCAGCATGTTTTCCTGGCGCATACCGCGGCTGAGCAGGTATTGCAGGGCGATAACCATGCTGGCGTTGACGATCATCACCAGCCCGATGATTTTGTAGGCGAACTCGGCGCTGGAGACGGTGATCAGATACTGCGACAGATAGCCGGTGAACTGACCGAACACCACGGCGCCCAGGGTGCTGCCGAGGGTGAAGTAGATAAGCCGCCGATCGCTCCGCAGGATTGTCAGCGTCTGGCGGAAGTTGGGGAGCGCGGCCGGTGCGGCGGCTGGCGTTGCGCGCTGTTGCCGACCGCGCAAGCGCAGGCTTAGCGCCGCCACCGTCGCCAGCGCCAACCCGCCCGACAGGTAAAACGGCAGCAGCGGGCTAAGCCCGGCCACCAGAACGCCGAGCGCAGAACCGATCGCCCAGCCGACGTTGACCAGCGTGTAGTTGATTGAAAAAGCCTTGATGCGCTGCTCAACCGGCAACCCGTCGGCGAAGCAGGCCTTAATGGTGATGCTCAGCACCGAATAACAGGTATGCAAGATGGCCAGCACCACGATCACGCCGCCGGGGCGCGGGATCCAGGGAATGGCGAAGAAGCTCAGCGCAAACAATACAATCGACAGCAGGATCAGGCGGTTCTTGCTGAATTTGTCCACTAGATAGCCGCCGTACAGGCTGGCAAGGATGCCGAGGGTCAGGCTGACGCCCAGGATCACGCCCACGCTCTTCGGCAGCAGATGGAAATGCTCGGTGAGGTAGATGGTAATGAACGGCAGCGTCACGCCGCGGCCGATGGTCAACACCAGCGAACTGGCCAGCAGCATGTTAATCAGCGAGGGGAATCCCTTCATTCGAAGCCTGTTTATGCATACAGTTATTGGGCGATGCAGATAACATAGCGTATTTTGGCGAGGACGGAAGGGGGAAGCCGAAAATTAGTTTAAAAACAGAGGCTGCGTCGGCAGCCTCGTCAAAAACAGCATTATTTACCGTGTTCGGCCTGCAGCGTGGCGAACCACGGTTGCACGAAGTCGCTGCTGCTGCCCCAGCCGGGGATGATCTTCGCCAGCCCGGCGACGTTGACCGGCCCCGGCTGCGCCAGCAGCAGCGCCTGCGGAATGACCGTCGCTTTGAACTGATAGCTGTCCGGCGTGCTTTCCCCGGCGATCTTGTTGGCCACCAGGCGCACGTTGACTGCGCCGATAAGCTTCGGATCCACCGCCACGCTGACCTGCCACGGGCTGCCGGCTTCGCGCATCAGCTGCAAGTCCTGGTTGGAGATATCGATGCTGTACAGCTTGATCTCGGTGCGGCCGTTCTCTTTCAACGCTTTGTAAGCGCCCTGAGTGAAGGCGTCCCAGGTGCCCCAGATGGCGTCGATCTTGCCTTTCGGGTATTTCGCCAGCACCGCGCCCACCTTGTTGGCGGTATCGCCCTGCACGTCGGATGAAACCGCGCCAATCGATTCCAGCTCGTGAATGCCCGGATGCTGTTTCAGCAGCTGCTGATAGGCGGCCTGGCGGCGTTCCATCGGTGGGAAGCCGGCTACCCAGAGTTTGATGATGTTGGCCTGGCCGTTGAAATCCTTCACTAACTGGCCGAAGGAGGCGTTGGCCAGCGAAGCGTCGTCCTGCTGCGAGACGGTGACGCCGGGAACGCTGCCACTGACGTCGGTATCGAACGCCGCGACGGCGATGCCGGCCGCCGCGATGCGTTTGACCAGCTCGGTGGAATAGGGGGCTCGCCCCTGTGAGAGAATGATGCCGTCATATTTCTGGCTGATAGCCTGGTTGACGAAGTCCTGGAAGCGCGCGTCGTCGCCGTTGCTGAGGAAGGTGTCCACCTTGAAGCCCAGCTTGCGTCCTTCCTGGATGGCACCCGCCAAAAATTGCGTGGTGTTGTCGTCGGAACCGAGGTTGCGGATCACCGCGATGCGCACCGGCCCCTGATGCTGAGCGATGGCAGCTGGCACGGCGGCGTTTTCCGCTGCCTGCAGCGGCAGGGCAGCCAGCAGGCTGAGGGCGAGCAGCGAAGTCTTGACGTTTTTCATTATTATAGGCTCCAAAAAGCAGGGAAACGATCCCGGTGAAGGTCTGTTATAGCAGTCTTTCTGTCTGGACGTCTATTTGTTGTTGCGGAGCATCATAGCGAGATGCGGCAGGCGAGGGAATCAGAGCGGTTATGACTTTTTCTTACTGCTTATAACGTCGGGTTTGAGACATTAAAAAAGGGCCGAGCAAGCTCGACCCTCGATGTTACGCACCGGTGCGGTTATTTGACCTGCATACCAGGCTGCGCGCCGCTGTCCGGGCTCAGCAGGAAGATCTCTTTCCCGCCAGGGCCCGCCGCCATCACCATGCCTTCCGAAACGCCGAAACGCATTTTGCGCGGCGCCAGGTTGGCGACCATGATGGTCAGACGGCCTTCCAGCGCTTTCGGATCCGGGTAAGCGGAGCGAATGCCGGAGAAGATCTGGCGCAGTTCGCCGCCCAGATCCAGCTGTAGTTTCAGCAGCTTGTCGGAGCCTTCGACAAAGTCGGCGCTCTTGATCAGAGCGATGCGCATGTCTACCTTGGCAAAGTCGTCGAAGGTGATGGTTTCCTGAATAGGATCATCGGCCAATGGACCGGTCACCGGTTTGGCGGCGGCCATGTCTTCCTTCGAGGCGTTGACCATCTCGCTGACCTTATCCAGATCGATACGGTTGAACAGCGCTTTGAATGCGTTCACCTGGTGGCCCAGCAGCGGTTGCGGGATTGCGTCCCAGCTCAGCTCGGCGTTGAGGAACGCTTCGGCGCGTTCGGTCAGTGAAGGCAGTACCGGCTTCAGGTAAGTCATCAGCACGCGGAACAGGTTGATGCCCATCGAGCAGATGGCCTGCAGATCGGCGTCGCGGCCTTCTTCCTTCGCCACCACCCACGGCGCCTGTTCATCCACGTAACGGTTGGCCAGATCGGCCAGCGCCATGATTTCGCGGATTGCACGGCTGAACTCGCGGCTGGCATAAGCTTCGGCGATGCTCTGCGCCGCGTCGACGAAGGTCTGGTACAACGCCGGATCGGCCAGGCTGTCGGCCAGCTTGCCGCCGAAGCGCTTGTTGATAAAGCCGGCGTTGCGCGAAGCGAGGTTCACCACCTTGTTGACAATGTCGGCGTTCACGCGCTGCACGAAGTCTTCCAGATTGAGATCGATGTCATCAATGCGTGAAGAGAGCTTGGCGGCGTAGTAATAGCGCAGGCAGTCGGCGTCGAGGTGCTGCAGGTAGGTGCCGGCCTTGATGAAGGTGCCGCGCGACTTGGACATCTTGGCGCCGTTCACCGTCACGTAACCGTGCACGAACAGGTTGGTCGGTTTGCGGAAGTTGCTGCCTTCCAGCATCGCCGGCCAGAACAGGCTGTGGAAGTAGACGATGTCCTTGCCGATGAAGTGATAGAGCTCGGTGGTGGCGTCTTTGCGCCAGAACTCGTCGAAGTCCAGATCGCCGCGTTTGTCGCACAGGTTCTTGAAGGAACCCATGTAGCCGATCGGTGCGTCCAGCCAGACGTAGAAGTATTTGCCCGGCGCATCCGGAATTTCGAAGCCGAAGTAAGGCGCATCGCGGGAGATGTCCCACTGCTGCAGGCCGGATTCGAACCACTCCTGCATCTTGTTCGCCACTTGCTCTTGCAGCGCGCCGGAGCGCGTCCACGCCTGCAGCATTTCGCTGAAGGCCGGCAGATCGAAGAAGAAGTGCTCGGAGTCGCGCATTACCGGCGTCGCGCCGGAAACCACGGACTTCGGATCGATCAGTTCCGTCGGGCTGTAGGTGGCGCCACACACTTCGCAGTTGTCGCCGTATTGGTCCGGCGATTTGCATTTCGGGCAGGTGCCCTTCACGAAACGGTCCGGCAGGAACATACCTTTCTCCGGATCGTACAGCTGAGAAATGGTGCGGTTCTTGATAAAACCGTTTTCTTTCAGGCGGCTGTAAATCAGGGTGGACAGCTCACGGTTTTCATCGCTATGGGTCGAGTGATAGTTGTCATAGCTGATGCCAAAGCCGGCGAAATCCTGTTGGTGCTCCTGGCTCATCTCCGCGATCATTTCTTCCGGTTTTACGCCCAGCTGCTGCGCTTTCAGCATGATCGGCGTGCCGTGCGCGTCGTCCGCGCAAATGAAATGCACTTCGTGGCCGCGCATTCGTTGGTAACGCACCCAGATATCCGCCTGGATGTGCTCGAGCATGTGGCCGAGATGGATGGAACCATTTGCGTACGGTAGCGCGCACGTCACCAATAATTTTTTCGCGACTTGAGCCATAGTGAGAACTTGCTTTCTGTAATGAATAAAAGGGCCTTCGATGTTAACCGATCGCGCCCTTCGCTGCTAGGGCGGTTTCTTGCAGGTTATACGCGCCAGCCGCCGGGCAGTTCTGATATGCTTAGCCGGAAGCTACCCATTCAAAATCAAGGAGCCGGGATGAACGCAAAATCCCCTGAGCAGACCAACCCCGAAGTTCTGCGCGCCCTGGTGACCGGTGTACTGGCCGCCTTTGAACACCCGACGTTGAAAAACAACCTGACCGCATTGAAGGCTATCCATCACTGCGCGTTGCTGGACGATGTGCTGCATATCGAACTGACGATGCCGTTTGCCTGGCTGAGCGGCTTTGAAGCGCTGCAGGCAAGCGTTGGCCCCGAGCTGCTGCGCGTGACCGGCGCCAGCGCCATCGATTGGAAGCTTAAACACGATATCACGACGCTGAAGCGTGCCAACGGCCAGGCCGGTATCAAAGGCGTGCGCAATATCATCGCCGTCAGCTCCGGTAAAGGCGGGGTGGGGAAATCCACCACCGCCGTCAACCTGGCGCTGGCGCTGGTCGCCGAAGGGGCCAAGGTCGGCATTCTGGACGCCGACATATACGGCCCGTCGATCCCCAATATGCTGGGCACCGAACACGAGCGGCCGACTTCGCCGGACGGTCAACATATGGCACCAATCATGGCGCACGGCCTGGCGACCAACTCTATCGGCTATCTGGTGACCGACGACAATGCTATGGTGTGGCGCGGACCGATGGCCAGTAAGGCGCTGATGCAGCTGTTGCAGGATACGCTGTGGCCGGATCTGGATTATCTGGTGCTGGACATGCCGCCGGGTACCGGCGACATTCAGCTGACGCTGTCGCAGAACATTCCGGTGACCGGCGCACTGGTGGTTACCACCCCGCAGGATATCGCTTTGCTGGATGCCGCCAAGGGCATCGTGATGTTCGAGAAAGTGCATGTGCCGGTGCTGGGCATCGTGGAGAACATGAGCGTGCATATCTGCAGCAACTGCGGTCACCATGAGCCGATTTTCGGCACCGGTGGCGCCGAGAAGCTGGTGCAGAAATACAACAGTCGTCTGCTGGGGCAGATGCCGTTGCATATTTCGCTGCGTGAAGATCTGGATCGCGGTACGCCGACGGTGATCAGCCGACCGGACAGCGAATTCGCCGACATGTATCGTCAATTGGCCGGCCGTGTGGCTGCGCAGATGTATTGGCAGGGCGAGGCGATCCCGACAGAGATTGCGTTCCGCGCGCTGTAATCAGCCTATCGCAATGCAAGAACCCGGCTTAAACGCCGGGTTTTTTTATAGGATGCGGGCAGGGTTGTGCAAATCTGCCCGGGTATAAGGACGTTCGATCTGTGCCAGCGTTTTGGCGATATGCTCCAGCAATCCCTGGGTGGGAGCCGGCTGCCGCTGTCCCATCAGCGCCAATGGCAAGGCCAGCGCGATGGCGAAGTGCGGCCAAGAGAGATGCGGGCGCGTTTTGCTCCGCTGCAACCACAGGAACAGTGCGCTGGCCAGGTAGCCTAAAATCAGCCCGCTGATCACCTCGGATACCGAGTGCACGCGAATTTCCAGCCGCGAAACGCCGATGGCGAAAGGTAATATCCACCCGGTCAGTAAAGCGATGCTACGTATGGGGTGGGAAAAGCGACCGGTCAACGTCCAAAGCAATGGCGGCCAGATGCTTGCCGCGAGGGCTGAATGGCCGCTGAATCCGGTGAAGTCATAACTTGCGCTACCAATGCCCCAGCCCATAAAGGCCAGTTTGGACAGGCAGACCAGCCCGCCGGTGAAACCGAAGATCAGCGCCCATTGCCAGCCTGCCGCGCGAGTGGCGGGAGACGCGATCAGCAACAAAAACAGAATCAGCGCGCAGGGCAGCAGCAGCATGCTGTCGCCGAAAAAAGTCAGAAAATACCAATCCAGCACATCAATCTCCGATGAAAGGGGGCGGGGAGCAAAAGTCAGCGCCGTGGAGTGTAACCCGTTACGGCGCGTTGCCCTAGGCGTGAGATTCTTAAAATGCCGCTTGCCCGTGGCGTGACAGCCCGAATTCGCCCGCCGTTGCGCAATATACAGTGGCGCAAACCCCGGCGACTCCCTATAATTGTCGCGTTTTAGTTCCCCCCTTCACACTATGAAATCAGGTCTTTAATTTTATGACTGACAATCCGCATCAGTGCGTCATTATTGGTATAGCTGGCGCATCTGCCTCCGGAAAAAGCCTTATCGCCAGCACGTTGTACCGCGAACTCCGCGAGCAGGTCGGCGATGAGCACATCGGCGTTATTCCAGAAGACAGTTACTATAAAGACCAGACTCACCTGACCATGGAAGAACGGGTCAAAACCAACTACGACCACCCGAGCGCCATGGATCACAACCTGCTGTTCCAGCATCTGCAGATGCTGAAGGCCGGTAAGGCGATCGAGCTGCCGCTGTACAGCTACACCGAACACACGCGCAAGAAAGAAACTGTCCACCTGGAACCTAAAAAAGTCATTATTCTGGAAGGGATCTTGCTGCTGACGGATATCCGCCTGCGCCAGGAAATGAACTTCTCGATCTTTGTCGACACGCCATTGGATATCTGCCTGATGCGCCGCATGAAGCGCGACGTCAACGAGCGCGGCCGCTCGATGGATTCGGTGATGGCGCAATACCAGAAGACCGTGCGCCCGATGTTCCTGCAATTTATCGAACCTTCCAAACAATACGCCGATATCATCGTCCCGCGCGGTGGCAAAAACCGCATCGCGATCGATATTCTGAAAGCCAAAATCAGCCAATTCTTTGAATAATGCCCCTTAATGGCCGGAAATGTGCATTTCCGGCCGGCGGCCAACTATTTGCACCCCGGCGTAGACCTTTCGCCCGTTGTGTGGCAATTTTTGTTTAGTTATGCGTTTTGATGGAGAAGAGAGACATGAGACTGTGTGACCGCGATATAGAAGCCTGGCTGGATAGCGAGAAACTGGTGATTTCCCCGCGCCCGCCGCTCGAACGCATCAACGGGGCCACAGTAGATGTCCGCTTGGGCAATCAGTTCCGCGTGTTCAGTGGCCATACCGCGCCTTTTATCGATCTTAGCGGACCGAAAGACGAAGTCAGCGCCGCGTTGGATCGCGTGATGAGCGACGAGATTGTCCTGCCGGAAGGCGAGGCGTTCTTCCTTCATCCCGGCGAGCTGGCCCTGGCGGTGACGTTCGAATCCGTGACGTTGCCGGACGATCTCGTGGGGTGGCTCGACGGCCGTTCTTCTCTGGCGCGCCTGGGGCTGATGGTACACGTCACTGCGCACCGTATCGATCCGGGCTGGCATGGGCGCATCGTGCTGGAGTTTTACAACTCCGGCAAGTTGCCGCTGGCGCTGCGGCCGGGGATGCTGATTGGCGCCTTGAGCTTTGAGCCGTTGTCCGGCCCGGCGGCCCGGCCTTATAACAGCCGGCAGGACGCAAAATATCGCGATCAGCAGGGCGCAGTAGCCAGTCGAATCGACAAGGACTAACGGCGCGGGATGCACCGTCGGTGTGGCGCTGACAAGAGGGTGGCATGAGAAGATTACTGACGACATTGGCGATTTTATTGGTGGTCGTGGTGGCGGGGATGTCCGCGCTGGTACTGCTGGTCAATCCGAATGATTTTCGCGGTTACATGGTCAAAAAGGTCGAACAGAAGAGCGGCTACCAACTGACGCTCGAAGGCGACCTACGTTGGCATATCTGGCCACAGCTCAGCATTCTGGCCGGGCGCATGACGCTGACCGCGCCGGGTGCCAAGGCGCCGGTAGTGAGCGCGGAAAACATGCGCCTCGATGTCAAACTATTGCCTCTATTGTCGCATCAGCTGTTTGTTAAACAGGTGATGCTGAAAAATGCCGTCATTCGCCTCACGCCCGACAGTGAAGAGCACTCTCAGGTGGACGCCCCGATCGCACCCGCCGGTAGCGGTACTGACGCGGCAGACGCGGCCTGGAAGTTCGATATCGACAACCTACGGGTCGTGGACAGCCTGCTGGTTTGGCAGCGCGCCGACAACGAGCAAATCAATGTCCGGGATATCAATCTCACTCTGCAACAAACGGAGAAACGGCAGGCGCAGCTGGAACTTTCCAGTCGGGTTAACCGCGATCAGCGTGACCTGACCTTCAGCATGGCGGCCGATGTCGATCTACAGCAGTTCCCACGCCAGATCGGCGCCAAAGTGACTCAGTTCAATTACCAACTGGTGGGCGCGGATATTCTTAATGGCGGTATTCAGGGAGAGGGCAATGCACAGGTGGTCTATCAGCAGACGCCAGCGCAGATTGCCATCAGCCAACTGAACGTCAGTGCCAATAACAGCCAATTGGCCGGCGATATCAGCGCCAGCCTCGGGACGGTGCCTGGCTATGTGGTGAATCTGAATTCGGCTAATCTCGATCTCGACGCGCTTTCCGGTTGGCAATCCAGCACTAATACCGCCGAGCAGCCCGCCGTGACCGCCGCGCCGGTGATCGCCAGCCAGGTTGACGATCGGCAGCAGAACCTGGAAGCGCTGCGCAATTTCAATGCACAGTTGAATCTGCAGGCGGCGCAGTTGACCTACCGCGGTATGAACGTTACCCAGTTAGCCGTCGCGGCGGATAATCAACGCGGCCTACTGACGCTGCATAAACTTGTCGGGCAATTGGCCGGCGGTGATTTCTCCTTGCCGGGCTCGCTGGACGCGCGCGGTAATAAACCGGTGATCAGCGTGCAGCCGACGTTGAACCAGGTTGAACTCGGCACGGTGCTCAAAGCCTTCGACATGCCGCAGATGCTGACCGGCAAATTCAGCATGAAAGGGGATCTGACCGGCGATCGTCTTTCTTCACAGTCATTTGAGCACCGCTGGCGCGGTACGGCGCAGCTGGCGATGCAGGATGCGCAGTTGCACGGCCTGAACATTCAGCAACTGATCCAACAGGCGGTGGCGCGCAACGATAACAGCGTGCGCGGGCAAGACAGCTATCAGCGCTATACCGAGGTCAAAAGCGTCTCTGCGCAGGCCAGCCTGAATCAAGGCACGGTCAAGCTCAGCGGTCTGACGGCGGATTCTCCTTTGCTGGCGCTGACCGGCGCCGGCAGCATCGATATGCCGGGCAAGCAGTGCGATATGGCGCTTAACGTGCGCGTCACCGGCGGATGGCAAGGGCGCGGCGAGCTGATCGAACAACTGCAAAAAACGCCGATCCCGCTGCGGGTTTACGGGCCTTGGCAACAGCTGAATTATCAACTGCAAGTCGATCAAGTGCTGCGAAAAACGCTGCAGGATCGGGCCAAGGATGCGTTGAACAAGTGGGCTGAAAAGAACAAGGATTCGCGCGAAGGCCAGGATCTGAAGAAGCTGCTCGACAAACTGTAATCCCTACGACGCGGGCCACATTGTGGCCCGCGTCAATATCGAGATTCCCGCGGTAATTTCTCTCCGTTACCTTGATGAAGGTCATGAAGGCTCGCGCGCAGTTTGTGCAGAGTAAGGGCTGTTCTGCTATGACTATGCGCCTGAGCGCGAAAACATGACGAGTTGAGGAAACATGATAGAGCTTCTTATTGGCGCCGCAGTCGCGGCGGGCGTGGGCCGTTACATCATCAAGGGATATTCCGCTACCGGCGTTTTGTTGGTGGGGGGGCTGCTGCTGCTCGGCATCAGTGCCCTGATGGGGAAAACGCTGTTGCCGTCCGGCGCCACCTCAACCGGCTGGCGCGCGACCGACATGATCGAATACGTCAAGATTTTGCTGATGAGCCGTGGCGGCGATCTGGGCATGATGATCATGATGCTGTGCGGCTTTGCCGCGTACATGACGTATATCGGCGCTAACGACGTGGTGGTCAAGCTGGCCTCACGCCCGTTGCAGATGATCAACTCGCCTTATCTGCTGATGGTGGCGGCATACTTTGTCGCTTGCCTGATGTCATTGGCGGTCTCTTCCGCCACCGGCCTCGGCGTATTGCTGATGGCGACGCTGTTCCCATTGATGGTGAACGTCGGCATTAGCCGCGGGGCGGCGGCGGCCATTTGTGCTTCGCCGGCGGCGATTATTCTGGCACCGACCTCCGGCGACGTGGTGCTGGCAGCCAAGGCGGCGGAGATGCCGCTGGTGGACTTTGCGTTCAAAACCACGCTGCCTATCTCGATTGCCGCCATCGTCTGTATGGCCGTGGCGCACTTTTTCTGGCAGCGCTACCTCGACAAAAAGAACAATGAACAGCATCACATCATGGACGTCAGCGAAATCAAAACGCATGCGCCGGGGTTCTACGCGATATTGCCGTTTACGCCGATCCTTGGCGTGCTGATCTTCGACGGAAAATGGGGGCCGGAGCTGCACATCATTACCGTGCTGGTAGGGTGCATGCTGCTGGCGGCCGTGATCGAGTTTGTGCGCAGCTTCAGTGCCAAACAGGTGTTCAGCGGCCTGGAGGTAGCCTATCGCGGCATGGCGGACGCTTTTGCCAGCGTGGTGATGTTGCTGGTGGCCGCGGGTGTCTTCGCGCAGGGGCTGAGTACCGTCGGCTTTATCAGCGGGCTGATTGGCCTTGCGCAGTCGTTTGGCACCGGCGGTTTGATCATGATGCTGGTGCTGGTGGTGATCACCATGCTGGCGGCCATGACCACCGGTTCCGGCAATGCGCCGTTCTATGCGTTTGTCGAACTGATCCCGAAACTGGCGGCGCAGATGGGCGTGAATCCGGCCTATCTGGTGATCCCGATGCTGCAGGCGTCTAACCTCGGCCGCACGCTGTCACCGGTCTCCGGTGTGGTGGTAGCGGTTTCCGGCATGGCGAAAATCTCGCCGTTCGACGTGGTAAAACGCACTTCGGTGCCGGTGATTGTCGGGCTGGTGGTGGTGATCGTGGCGACGGAGCTGCTGGTTCCCCAGTAAAAGAAAGGCCGGGGGATGCCCGGCCTCAATGCTAAACCTCGTAGTCCTCCGGTGGAGGCGGCGGGGTGATCTTCACCTTCAGGATACGGTGGCTGTTGACCTCCAACGGTTCGAACAGGTAGTCACCGATTCTGATTTGCTCGCCTTCTTGCGGCACACGCTGGCTGTGCTCCATCAGCAGCCCCGCCAGCGTGTGGTATTCGCGCTTTTCTTCCAGCGGCATCGGCAGGTACAGCACCAGATCTTCCAGCGGCATATAGCCGTTGGCGATCCAGCTGCCGTCCTCGTTTTGCTGAATGTCGTGGCGTGCGTCCACCTCTTCACCGGCCTCCGGCAGGTTACCGGCGATGGTTTCCATCACGTCCGTCAGGGTGACGATGCCTTCGACGGAGCCGAACTCATCAACCACAAAGGCAAAGTGCGTCTGCGCCTGACGGAATTGTTCCAGGGCGCTTAACAGCGTGAGCTGCTCCGGGAAGATCAGCGGTTGGCGTATCAGCGCGCGCAGATCCAGCGGCGCTTGTGCCAACTGCTGTTTGAGGACGTCGATAGTATGGATGACGCCCAGCGGTTCGTCGCTGGCGCTGCTTTCCACCACCACGATGCGCGTGTGCTGATTACGCTCCAGCAACTGCGTCAGCTTCTCCTGCGGATCGTTTAGCTCAAGGTATTCGACGTCGTGACGCGAGGTCATGATGCTGCTGACCGTGCGCTGCGCCATGCCGAGTACGCGTTCGATCATGCGTCGTTCCTGCTGATTGAAGATCTCGCCGCTTTCGCTGTCGCTATCGGCCAGCAGGTTGGCGGAGTGGCTGTCGACTTCTGCTTCTTCATGTTTGCCGCTCAGCATACGCAACACCGCCTCGGCGGTGCGTTCGCGCAGTGGCCGCACTTTTGACAGGAAGCGACGGCGGTTGAACTGCGCCAGCTGGTTCAGCGCCTCGATCATTACCGAGAAGCCGATCGCTGCGTAGAGGTAGCCTTTCGGAATATGATAGCCGAAGCCCTCCGCCACCAGGCTAAAGCCAATCATCAGCAGGAAGCTCAGGCACAGGATAACGATAGTCGGGTGAGCGTTGACGAAGCGTGTCAACGGCTTGCTGGCCAGCAGCATCAGACCGATGGCGATGCAGACCGCGATCATCATCACCGCCAGATGATCGACCATGCCGACCGCGGTGATCACCGAGTCGAGCGAGAAGACGGCGTCCAGCACCACGATCTGCGCCACGACCGGCCAGAAACGTGCGCCTTTGCGCGCGCCATGCTGCTCTTCATCCTTGCCTTCCAGCCGCTCATTGAGCTCCATGGTGGCTTTGAACAGCAGGAATATCCCGCCGACCAGCATGATCAGATCGCGGCCGCTGAAGGGGTGCTCCGCGACGATGAACATCGGTTTGGTCAGCGTCGCCAGCCACGATATGGAGGCGAGCAGAGCCAGACGCATGACCAGCGCCAGCAACAGACCGACGACACGGGCCTTATCTCGTTGTTGTTTCGGTAGTTTGTCCGCCAGAATGGCGATGAAGACAAGGTTGTCTATACCCAGCACGATTTCCAGCACGACCAAAGTGGCCAGGCCGGCCCAAATTGTTGGATCAGCGATCCATTCCATACGCCCAATTTCACCTGTAAGTTCTACGGCTTATGCCGCACGGGAATGATGGGCGTTGAGGCGGCAAAATTCAACTTTAATCGGGAGGACGTGGATCAGCACAGGCGTATTGCCGTAAACATCGATCGGCGCCGAGTGGCCCAAGGAATCAAGGGCCGAGGGAGCAAATATCTGCCGGGATGCCATGCGCTCAGAAAAGAAACGTCTTATTAAATATATTTAAATCAAAATATTAAAACAATTTTCTTCAACTATGATTCTTATCGGTATGTGGCATGAGTAGTCTTATTCTGAAAACGGCTGGCTGGGGGGATCTAAGGCTTGTATCACTTAGGCATTAGTATAAGAATCTTAGTCATATAACGGCAGTAACTAACATCGTTTGGTTATAAAGGCACCGATTTTTTTATTTTTTTGTGAACAGCATGACAGTTCAAACGAAGAATGAGTGCCGTTTTGCATAAAAATTACTGGCTCATACAATGACGTGGGTGGATGCGTCAATACAGTACTTTGGTAGCTGCAAGCCAAGGGCGGTAGCGTGCCTGATTGAATCCCCTTGTTCACGCTGCACAGGTGAGTGCAGCGCTACGATGAATTGGAATGAAAATGCAAACAAGACTTAAGGCAGTGATCCCCGTTGCGGGCTTGGGAACCCGTATGTTGCCAGCGACCAAGGCTATTCCTAAAGAAATGTTGCCCGTGGTCGATAAGCCCTTAATCCAGTACATTGTTGCTGAATGCGTCGCGGCGGGGATTAAAGATATCGTATTGGTCACGCATTCATCGAAAAACGCGATTGAAAACCATTTTGACACTTCTTTTGAGCTGGAGGCCATGCTCGAAGCGCGCGTGAAGCGTCAGCTCCTGAGTGAAGTGCAAAGTATTTGTCCGCCGGATGTTACCGTGATGCAGGTGCGTCAGGGACAGGCGAAAGGGTTGGGGCATGCGGTGCTTTGCGCCAAACCAATGGTGGGTGATTCTCCTTTCGTTGTGCTGTTACCCGATGTTTTATTGGATGATTCTACGGCGGATTTGCGTAAAGAAAATCTGGCTAAAATGATCCAACGTTTTGATGATACGGGTTATAGCCAAATCATGGTTGAACCGGTGCCGGAACAAGATGTGTCCAAATATGGTGTGGTAGATTGCGCAGGCGCGACGATAGCTGCTGGAGAAAGCGCACCGATGACGGCGGTGGTTGAGAAGCCTGCCCGTGAGGATGCACCTTCCAATTTAGCGGTTGTCGGCCGGTATGTACTTTCAGCAGAAATTTGGCCGCTGCTTGAAAAGACCGCTCCTGGTGCAGGCGACGAGATCCAACTGACCGACGCGATCGCGATGTTGATGAAAGAGCAAACGGTGGAAGCGTTCCATATGAGCGGTAAATCCCATGATTGCGGTGACAAGCTTGGTTATATGAAGGCGTTTGTGCAATATGGTCTGCGTCACGGTTCGGAAGGTGAGAATTTCAGCCACTGGTTGAAGCAGACGTTGGGAAAGTAACAGGTTGTCGCCACCGCGGCTGAGAGCGAACACGAGAATGAATGAGGTTTACCATGACGAAGTTGAAAGCGGTTATTCCCGTTGCCGGATTGGGCATGCGCATGCTGCCGGCGACCAAAGCGATTCCGAAAGAGATGTTGCCAATCGTTGATAAACCGTTGATTCAATACATTGTCAACGAATGCGTCGCGGCAGGGATCAAAGAGATCATCCTGGTGACGCATTCTTCCAAGAACGCCATCGAAAACCATTTCGATACCTCATTCGAGCTGGAGGCGATGCTGGAGGCCCGTGTGAAGCGGCAGCTGTTGGATGAAGTGCAGTCGATAACGCCAAAAGGCGTGACGCTGATGCACATTCGCCAGGGGCAACCAAAAGGACTGGGACATGCCGTTCTCTGCGCTAAACCGTTGGTCGGTGATTCGCCGTTTGTTGTTCTGTTGCCAGATGTTTTGCTTGACGATGCCAAGGCTGACCTGAGAAAAGATAATTTGCCGCATCTTATTTCTCGTTTCGAAGAAACGGGCCATAGCCAGATACTGGTTCAAACGGTCGACGAGCATACTCTGCGTGAGTATTCTGTTGTCGAATGTGAGAATAACGCACTGCAACCTGGCGATTCTTCACGTATCAGTTCAATAATCGAGAAGCCGGGACGCGATGTTCCGCTAAAATCAAACTACTCAGCCGTTGGGCGATATGTGCTATCTGCGGATATTTGGCCTATTCTCGAGAAAATTGAGCCGGGCGCTTGGGGACGCATTCAGCTGACAGATGCTATTGCTGAGCTGACTCAGCAGCAAATAGTAGAGGCCACTGAATTGGTTGGTGAGTCGTTCAATTGCGGTGAGAAGATGGGCTATCTGCGGGCATTCGTGACTTACGGATTGCGCCATCCTACGCAGGGTAAAGCCTTCCGCGAGTGGGCAGAAAAGTTGGCGTTTCAGAGGTTATAAATCCTCATAGTGAGGGGCTTAGCCTTAAACGCCAGCATTTCGCATGAGTGGTTTTTATATTAAAATCCTCCAGTGGCCGGTATTGTTTAGATTTTTTTCACCCTGAGTCTGCACCAGATTGAAAGAGATAACGGCCAGACGGCAGTTCGTAGACTTTGGATGCGAATGTCAGTGTTAGACGTGGTAATTGATTTGCCAGGATGGCGACCACTCTTCCCATCCTAATACTATCTTCTGACACTTCAACGATAGCTCAATGACGGGAGAGTGCACGTCTTGACGAATGCTACAGACCAGTATTCACATGACTTTGTACTTGGAATTTTCGTTAGATTGCAAATCAGCTCTGACAAGGTTAGATAGGATTATCTTGTCAGCTTTGTTGAAACACATACTTGAAAGTGATGATAACTCGATGGCAAAAAGAAAATTGAAAATTATATCGATACTTGTATCCGTCGGTATCCTCAGTGGTTGTACTATCCTTCCCGGACAGCATTTACACACATCAGGAAAAGACACGGTAAAACAAGAGGATAGTGATTTTAATATCGATGAACTGGTGAATGTATATCCGGTTACGCCAAAGTTAATTGACAAGCTTCGTCCCCCACGAGTAGTCGCTCAGCCGAATGCGTTGCTTGAACAAGCACTTCGTAGCTACGAATATCATATCGGTATTGGTGATGTCCTTAATGTGACTGTGTGGGATCACCCGGAGTTGACTACACCAGCAGGCCAATACCGAAGCGCTAGCGATACGGGGAACTGGGTCCAATCGGATGGTACAATTTTTTATCCTTATATTGGTAAAGTTCGTGTAGCGGGAAAAACTGCGACCCAGGTTCGTTCTGAAATAGCAAGTCGGCTTTCTCAATATATTGAAAGCCCTCAGGTCGATGTCAATATAGCTGCGTTTCGTTCGCAGAAAGCTTACATTACTGGTGAGGTATCGAAGTCAGGGCAACAAGCTATCACTAATGTTCCCTTGACGGTACTTGATGCAATTAACGTCGCGGGTGGCCTGACGGAAAATGCTGATTGGCGTAATATTGTGCTCACTCACAATGGTAAAGAAGAGCGCCTGTCTTTGCAGAAAATGATGCAAAACGGCGATCTTACGCAGAACAGATTATTGTACCCGGGTGATATTCTTTATATTCCTCGAAATGACGATCTTAAGATATTTGTTATGGGTGAAGTCAAAACACCAGCGACACTGAAAATGGATCGGAGTGGTATGACACTCACAGAGGCCTTAGGTAATACCAATGGGATAAGCCAAACGACTGCAGATGCAACCGGTGTGTTTGTCATCCGACCTCTCCATGGTACACAGGGTAGCAAATTAGCTGATATCTATCAGTTGAACATGGCTGATGCGACAGCCATGGTTATGGGGGCGGAATTCCAACTTCAGCCTTATGATATCGTCTATGTTACTGCAGCACCGATTGTCCGTTGGAACCGTGTTATCAGTCAGCTGGCACCTACAATATCGAGCTTCAATGACCTGACTGAAGGTACATTGCGCATTCGTAATTGGCCATAGGGCATAGAGTATGTTTGATTCCATTTTGGTAGTTTGTGTAGGCAACATCTGTCGTTCGCCGACGGCCGAGGCTTTGCTTAAAAAACTGTGTCCGGCTAAAAATATTGCCTCCGCAGGTATACATGCTTTAGTTGGACACAGTGCTGATAATCAAGCGGCACTGATAGCCAGTAAGAACGGTATTTCTCTTGAGGGTCATGTGGCTCGGCAGCTTACAAAGAGTATGTGTCAAGAATATTCTCTCATTCTTGTAATGGAAAGGGGACATGTAGATGCTGTATGTAGGCTCATTCCTGAAGTAAGAGGGAAGACAATGCTTTTTGCACACTGGCAAGGGCAAAAAGATATTCCTGATCCTTATAGGAAAAGTCCTGAGGCGTTTGAATATGCCTACAATTTGCTTGCAGAATCAGCTCAGAAATGGGCTGATGCTTTAAACCGTTGAATAGAGAACAACATGACTAACAACAGTAAAGCTGGCCAGCTTCCAGCTAGCCAAAGCAATGATGAGATAGATTTAGCCAGATTGATTAGTATCCTTTTTGATCATCGCTGGTTGATTTTAGGGTTCACAACTTTGTTTTGTGTATTGGGAATCCTGTATAGTCTTTTTGCCACTCCAATATATAGAGCCGACGCATTAATTCAGGTGGAAAGGAGTGATGGTAATTCGCTTGTTAATGACCTGACTCAAATGCTTCCTGATGCACAACCTGCGTCGTCAACGGAAATCGAGCTGATAACTTCACGGATGATTTTGGGTAAAACGGTAAGTGATCTGCATCTAGATACGATCGCGAATCAGAAATATTTCCCTATATTCGGACGCGGTTGGGCTAGGCTGATGGGGGAAGAACCAGGGCAAATCGCATTATCGCGGTTAAGTGTACCACCTGAACTAGCTGATGCTGACATCGAATTGACAGTAGTCGATAAAGAAAATTATACCATTTCAAAGAATGGTGATTTTTTATTTAAAGGCCGAGTAGGGCAGTTGGCGTCAGGTGGTAATATATCTCTACTTGTCAGTGGGATAGAATCCGCTCCGGGAGTTGTTTTTGAAATTGAAAAACTGTCAAAACTTTCTGCAACATTAAACCTTTTAGACAATCTGACAGTTGAAGATAAAGGGAAAGACACAGGTGTTCTGTCAATAAGTTATAATGGTGATGATCCTGTTCAAATTAAAAAAATTGTAGATAGCATAAGTCGTAATTATCTTGAACAAAACGTAGAAAGAAAATCAGAAGAAGCCGCTCGTAGTTTGGCATTTCTGAAAGATCAATTACCATTAGTCAGAGAGTCGTTAAATTCTGCAGAGGATAAACTTAATAGTTTTCGCCAAAAGAATGATTCTGTCGATTTGTCTTTAGAGGCAAAATCTGTTCTGGATACAATTGTTGGTGTGGAAGCTCAATTGAATGAGCTTACTTTCAAAGAGGCTGAAATATCCAAGCTTTATACGAAAGAGCACCCAGCATATCGAGCGTTGATGGAGAAGCGCTCGACATTGCAGCAAGAAAAAGATAAGTTGAATAAACGTGTTAGCAAGATGCCTCAAACCCAGCAGGAAATACTTCGTTTAACACGAGATGTTGATGCTGGGAAAGAAATCTATATGCAATTGCTGAATAAACAGCAAGAGCTCTCGATCACTAAAGCCAGTACCGTTGGTAACGTCCGCATTATTGACTCTGCGGAGGCTGCCCCTAAACCGGTAAAACCAAGAAAAGTGCTAATCATCATTATTGCTACTTTATTTGGCGGTGTGCTTTCAGTTGTTGTAGTAGTCTTGAAAAATATGCTTCACAGAGGGATAGAAAGTCCTGAGGAACTTGAACAGCAAGGCATTAATGTGTACGCGAGTATTCCTCTTTCTGAATGGCAACAGAAGAAAGATAGCTCTATCCTCAATAAAGGACAAAGAAAGAATCAAGCTAATGTTGACTCGTTGCTTGCTGTAGGCAACCCAGCAGACCTTGCGATTGAGGCTGTACGTAGTCTACGTACTAGCCTGCATTTTGCGATGATTGAAGCTAAAAATAATGTGTTGATGATATGTGGTGCTAGCCCGAATATCGGTAAGACGTTTGTAAGTTTAAACTTAGCTGCTGTTGTTTCACAGGCTGGGCAAAAAGTCCTCCTTATAGATGCTGATATGCGTAAAGGTTATGCACATAGCCTGTTAGGTTGTGAGTTAGGTATGGGGCTCTCAGATTTCTTATCAGGTCAAACGTCTGTCGAAAGCGTAATTAAAAAGACAGAGTTATCTAGTCTAGACTTTATTTCTCGGGGTAAAGTCCCACCAAACCCATCTGAGCTATTAATGCATAAACGGTTAACCGAACTCTTAACATGGGCAAGCGAACACTATGACATAGTGCTTGTTGATACGCCGCCTATCCTTGCGGTTACGGATGCAGCTATTGTTGGGCGAAACATAGGCACAACATTGCTTGTTGCGCGTCATGGTATAAATTCACTGAAAGAAATTGAAGTGAGTATTCGTCGTTTCGAACAGAATGGTACCGAGATTAAAGGTGTTATTCTTAATGCCGTTGAAAATAAATCCGGTGACGCTTACGGCTATTACGCTTACGAGTATAAGTAATTTCTTCTTCTCTTAAATTAATAAAGCTCCTCATATAGAGGAGCTTTTAGTTCAATGAAGAATTAATAATACAGAATATTTGGAGAAAAAATGAGTAATCTTGCAATTATTCCAGCAAGGGGTGGGTCGAAAGGTATTCCCAAAAAAAATATTAAAGAAATTGCAGGTAAGCCATTAATCGCTTGGAGCATAGAGCAGGCATTAAATTCTTCGAGTATTGATCGTGTCATTGTTTCAACAGATTGTGAATATATCGCTGCGATAGCAAGAGAATATGGCGCGGAAGTCCCCTTTATGCGTCCGGCCCATCTGGCGAACGATACCGCTGCGACTGAGCCCGCACTTTTGCATACGCTGGAGTGGTTGGCTGAAAATGAGAATTATCACCCTGAGTATACCGTCTTGTTGCAGGCTACCTCTCCTGTTCGCAAAGATGATGCGATTGATTCTGCAATCGGAAAGATTCTTGAAAAGAAAGCCGATTCATTGCTGAGCGTTTGTGAGTTTTGGCATTTCTTGTGGGAAAATGAAGATAATCCGAAAGCCTATTACGATTACTTAAACCGTCCGCGCCGGCAAGATATTAAGCCTGAAAGTATTAAACTCAAAGAAAATGGTTCAATTTACGTTACGAAAAGCGAAATTCTCCTCAGCACCGGTAATCGTCTTGGTGGCAAAGTTGTAGCGCATAAGATGTCTGAAGAGGAAAGTTTTGAAATTGACACCATGCTGGACTGGGCGGTTGTTGAAGTGATTTTGAAAAATTGGAGTGGGAGATAATTCATGTTAATTCAGAAAAAAATATCTGACTTTTTAGTGTTTGAAACCGAATCAATCATTAAAGCCTTAGAAAAAATCAACTCGAATAAAAAACGCATTATTTTTGTCGTCACCGAAGACGGCAAGCTGTGCGGCTCTTTCTCGGACGGCGATTTCCGCCGTTGGATAACTAACGGCGATTTCGACCTGAGCCGCGAAATTTCGGAAGTGATGAATCAGAATGTCCGCTATAAAAAAGTGGATGCGCCACGTAATGAGATTGAATCGCTGTTTTCGAATGGCGTTGACGTTCTGCCACTGGTTGACGATTATCGTCGTTTGGTCGCCGTTGCTCTGCAAAGCGAAAAAGGTCTGACGATTGGCAGACACACTATCACGGAGACCTCGCCGACTTACATTATTGCTGAAATTGGCAACAACCATAATGGCGACATTAAGCTGGCTAAGCATCTTGTTGACCTGGCGGTTGACGCGGGCGCCGATTGCGTCAAATTCCAAATGCGCGATCTGAGTTCTTTGTATAAGGGCGGCAACGATAAAGACAAATCCGCCGATCTTGGCGCGCAGTACACGCTGGATCTGCTGAGAAAATTCCAGCTTAGCAATGAAGAATTGATTGAAGTGTTCGATTATTGCAAGGAGAAGGGGCTGACCCCGCTGTGTACCCCTTGGGATCTGAAGAGCTTGCAAGTGTTGGAAGACTATGGCATGGAAGGTTATAAGGTTGCTTCCGCAGACTTCACTAACCACGAAATGTTGGCCGCGTTGGCCGCTACGGGCAAACCGCTGATTTGTTCTACCGGCATGTGCAGCGAAGCTGAAATTAAAAGCTCGGTGGACTTCTTGAAATCGAAAGGTGCCGAGTTTGTGATCCTGCATTGCAACTCTACTTATCCGACCCCGTTTAAAGACGTCAACCTGGCCTATATCAAGCGTCTGCAGCAGGTGACGGGCTGTCTGGTCGGTTATTCTGGTCATGAGCGAGGCATTTCAGTGCCGATCGCCGTGACCGCATTGGGCGCCAGAGTGATCGAAAAACACTTCACTATCGACAAATCCATGGAAGGCAACGACCACAAGGTGTCGTTGTTACCTCCTGAGTTCAAAGAGATGGTCGTACGTATCCGCGAAGTTGAAGAGTCCATGGGCAACGCCGGCGAACGTACTATTACCCAAGGGGAAATGATCAACCGCGAAACTCTGGCAAAAAGTTTGATTATCAATCGCGATCTGAAAAAAGGTGAAATCATCACTCGCGAGATGGTTGAAGTGAAGAGTCCGGGCCAGGGCCTGCAGCCTCTATATCTGGAGCAATTGGTCGGTAAGAAAGCCAATCGTGACCACGAAAAAGGAGGGTATTTCTACGAGTCGGATCTGAATGACGTGGCGATAGAAGCCAAGGACTATGATTTCAATCGTCCGTTCGGCATTCCTGTGCGCTATCACGATTACGGCAAGTTGAAGAATAAATCCAATCTGGATTTCGTCGAGTTCCATTTGAGCTATCAGGACATGGAGCTGGATTTGACTGAATTCTTCTCCGGCGCTGAAAATATCGGTTTTGCGGTACATAGCCCTGAGCTGTTCGCCAACGATCACATTTTAGACTTGGCGACGGATGATCCAGTTTATCTTGCTCATTCGATCAAACAGTTGCAGCGTGTCTGTGATGTGACTCGCGCGTTGAAGCAATATTTCCCGAAAACTGAGCGTCCTGTCATCGTGGTTAATGCGGGCGGTTTCAATACCACCGGGTTCTTGCCAAAAGAGTCACGCCAGGCGATGTACGACCGCATTGGCGCGGCTTTGGGTGAAATCAATCAAGAAGGCGTTGAAATCATCATCCAGACGATGCCTCCGTTCCCATGGCACTTTGGTGGTCAGAGCTATCATAACCTGTTTGTTGATCCGGACGAGATTAAAGCGTTCTGTGAAAAATACGGTTATCGCATCTGCTATGACACGTCGCATTCTATGATGGCTTGCAATTACTACCAATGGGATCTGCATGACTTTACCCAGAAGGTCGGTCCTTACACCGCACATATGCATATTGTTGATGCTTTGGGAGTGGACGGTGAAGGGGTACAGATCGGTAAAGGCGATGTGAACTTTGACGAGCTGGCTGATGATCTGCGTTGTCATGCGCCGGGAGCGCAGTTTATTCCTGAAGTGTGGCAGGGGCACAAAAACCAAGGAGAAGGGTTTTGGCATGCGCTTAACTTCCTGGAAAAGTATCTGTAAATGAGTAAAGCCATTATGGGGGCTGCGGCCTTGTCGGTAGGGGATATTCTCGGCAAGGTCATCGGCTTCATCATATTGCCTTATTTGACAGCACACCTTGGCGCGTCGGGGTACGGCGCGCTGACTCTTTATTTGTCCGTTATTCAGATCTTGATCATTTTCATTTCGTTCAGTGGTCAAGGTCTGTTGCCGGTCAAATACATTCAGGAGGGGGAAGGGAGCTCCCTGGTGTTTCGTAGAGATAACATCACCTTAGCTTTCGCTTCGAGCGTGCTATTGATGGCTATATTCTACATTGTCACACTGGTCGCCAAGATATCAGTTTCTTTCAGCGATGGTTTTCTGGTTGTTTTAGCCTCTCTGGCACAGGCGCTGAACTTTATCAATTTATCGCATTTGCGCATTAGTCAGACCTATAAAGTTGCTGCTATCGGACAATTTTTGCTTTCCGCATTCAACGTTTTATTCACGATCGCTCTTTTTGAGATGATAGCGGCGACGCCAGGACAACGTTTGATAGCGATAGCGGCATCATTTTTCAGTATTCAGTTGGCCTATGAGTTCTTTGTTTACAGAAAAATAGCGGTTGAGCGCAGTGTGTTCCAACCGGTGCGCAAGCGTTATAAGGAAATCATTAGCTACGGGGTATCCCTATTGCCGCATCACGGCAGTTATTGGATTAAATCCTCTGTAGATCGGTTCTTCATAGCCCACTACATGAGTACAGCGGTAGTCGGGGTTTATGGTTTGGCGTTTCAGCTAACCTCTATCGTTATGCTCTTTTTCGGCGTAATCAACCAGGCTTTCCAACCTTTCATTTATCGCAAGCTTAAAGCGAATGATTTTAAAGGCGTGGAATTAATTCAGTATGGCTATACAGGCTTGGTGATTATCGCTTGTGTAGCGTATTTTGTCATTTTGCCGTTTGTTTTTCCTTACCTATTTGAAACTGAGTTTAACAGCGCGATTTATTACTTTAATATTCTTCTTCCGGGAACTGCATTCTTATCTATCTATTATGTTTTTACTCATTCTTTATTTTATTACCGCAAAAATAAAGTCATTTCAATTATCACTATGGGGTCGATGATTACACATTTGATTGGTATCTTCATCATAACTGTGACAGAGATAAGAGTAGAGTATTTTTGCTTGGTATACACGTTATCAAGTCTTTTCGCCTGCGTTGTCACTATTGTTTGTGGAAGGCGAGAGTTACGGAGGTCTCAGATAAAATGATAGCAGTTCTAAAACGTTGGCTTAGGAATAGAAAAAAAGCAATATATCGCCAAAAAGTTGTAAACATGGTGGAAAGTTGCGGTAAAAATCCGAAGGTTAATTATTTGACGATTGTCAATAATAAAACAAAATTGGGTGATAATTTTAACTCTAATGGTCTTACTGTTATTGGTAAAGGGAATGTTACCATCGGGGATAATTTTCATTGTGGATTTGGATGCATTTTAATTACGGAAAATCATAATCACCACGGCAATGCTATCCCATACGATAGTACTTATATTATCAAGGATGTTATTATCGGTGATAATGTTTGGCTTGGAGTCAATGTGATTATACTTCCAGGTGTTACAATTGGTGAAGGTGCGATCATACAGGCAGGCAGTGTCGTAACTAAGCATGTTCCTGCGTTTGCTATTGCAGGAGGACATCCGGCAAAAGTGTTTTCTCAACGAGATGTTGAGCATTATATAAAATTACGTGATGAAAAAAAATTCCACTGATATATCTTAAGGCTAAAAATAACAATTGAATGAGTGCTATGGTGAAATAATTATGGATGCTTATATTGCGTATATCGAATCGCCATTGCAGGCGTTTAATTTAATAGAGTTTTTGGATGCTAAAAATATAAGTCTGGAGATCTTGATTATCAATAAAAAAACCGAAAACTCTGCACTTAATTATAATCAGATCATGAATATAGTGGATATGATTAAGTACAAAAAATTGGTTACTATTGATGTGGAAGGAACTCTAAAAAACTCATTTAAGATCAAAAGTGTTCTTAAAGGAATTGGTGAAAATTCAATAAATAAAAACAGAGTCACTCTTATTGCAGGAGAATACCGTGCGCGTGTTTTCTGGATGCTAGCCGGAAAATTTAAAAAAAGAAACATTGTTCTTCTTGATGATGGGACGGCGACGCTAAGAATAAATCGAGAGGAGGGAATTAGTCCGCGAAAAATTATCAAGTCTTTCTTCTTGAAATCCATTGGTATGGTTAACAATGAGTTCGAAAAAATCACATTCTTTTCCGTATATAACATTGAAGAAAAAGTCAAGAAGAGTGATGTTGTCATAAGGCACTGTTACGAAAATTATAAAAGAAAGCTAGCAAGCTTACCCAGTAACGATAATAAAGTGTTTATTATTGGGTCACCACTTTTTGAGGCCGGAGTAACATCGGTTGATGATATTCAATTAACATTAAATATGATAAAAGACTTATTGAATTCAAAGCCTGAATCTGTTTTTTATTATGTCCCACATCGTAGAGAAAGAGCTGAAAAAATAAAAAGGATATCGGAGCTTGTCAAAGTGAAAAGATTTGACTTTCCTTTCGAAGTGTATCCTTTAATGGAAAAAGAGAATGTGTCTTCGATTGCTGGGTTTTATTCTTCTTTATACGACAATTTGATCATGATCTACGGGGATAAGATAAAAATAACGTCTTACGTTATCAATGAGGCTAATTTGTCCCCAGAGTGGAAGTCTTTTGTCGGCTGTATATACGATAATTATTCTCGATATAATAATGCCAACATTGAACTGATTAACAAGGTGCTTTGATTAAACTCTTCCACGCTTAAATAGGTAGGCTATGAAAATTGTCATGATCAATACACTTTATGCTCCTTATAAAGTAGGTGGTGCTGAAGTTTCTGTTCAACTGCTGGCAGAGGAGTTAATCCGTAATGGTCACGATGTGACTATCTTTTGTTTGCACGACCACAGTGATATATTGAAAGATACTCTAAATGGTGTTCGTGTTTTTTATTTTCCTCTAAAAAATATTTACTGGCCATTTTCCAATGGTAGGAAAGGGCGATTAATAAAACTCGCATGGCATATCATTGACATGTACAACCCTTGGATGATGTCACTTGTTGGTAAAGAATTGGCCAGGATAAAACCTGATGTTGTACATACAAACAACTTAAGTGGCTTTTCAGTTTCTGTTTGGAAAGCAGCTAAAAAAGAAAAAATAAAAATAGTCCACACCACGCGAGATTACTATCTTTTTCATCCGAACAGTACATTGTTTAAGTCGGGTAATAATGTTGATGTTAATAGTATTGGAGTAAAACTACTTTCTGCTGTGAAAAAAATATGCAGTAGAAATGTTGATTGTTTTGTGGGTATCAGTGAGTATATTTCTAAGCTTCATAGGTCAAATAAATTTGGCATTAACTCTACTCATGCATATATCTATAATCCTATTTCATGTATTGATTTTAAAAGCGATAAAAAGAATCATGAAAATGTGCGGGTGGGCTTCATTGGACGATTGACTAGAGACAAAGGGTTTGATGATTATTGTTCGTTAGCTGCAAAATATAGAAATACCAAAGGTATTGATTTCTATGCCGCAGGGCGCTTCGGTAATGATACTGAAGGTAATGAATTAGAAATATTAGCATCTGCCAGCAATATAAAAACGATGGGTTTTATTAAGGTAGAGGATTTTATGGCGTCGATTGATGTTGTGGTTCTGCCTAATAAATGGAACGAACCATTTGGACGGGCAGTTGCTGAATCCGCCAATGCAGGGAAAGTTGTTTATACTAATTTTACGGGAGGGGTGGCTGAAATAGCAAAACTTTATGATAATATATTCCCCATCCAAGACTTTAATATTAGCTACCTTATGACTCATCCTACATTTAATGTAAATCCGGTTCTGGATTTTGATATAAAATATATTGCAGGGAAATATATCGAACTATATTGATGTCAACCGTGATATTTAAACCTCCCTTAATAATGATTAATAATTGGTGCCTTTAATGCTTTATATTAATGCAAGGTTTCTTACGCAGGATATGACGGGCGTACAGCGTTTCGCAGAACAGATATCTCGAAGTTTGAATGCAATCAGAGGCGATGTGGTTTTCCTCGTTCCTGATGAGAAATTGAAGATTGAGGCTGATCCTTCTTTTGAACTCAAGGTGATTGGAAAAAAACATGGTCATTTATGGGAACAAATCGATCTCCCAAAATATCTTAAAAGTATTGGCTCTCCACCGTTACTTAACCTGTGCAGTACTGCCCCCTTATTCTATAGAAATCAAATCGTCACACACCACGATATTACCTACAAGAGATATCCTGAGAGTTTTTCTAGACAATTCCGTTATATTTATAACTTAATCATTCCTATTATGCTAAAAAATAGCCGGAAGATTATTACGGTTAGTGAGTTTTCTAAGGGTGAGATAGCCAAAGCTTTCAATGTGGAAAAGGAAAAAATATCAGTTGTTTATAATGCGTCATCTGACAAATTTAAGACGACTGATTCAGATAGACAAGAAAAATACCTTCTTGCTGTATCCTCCCCTAATTACCATAAAAATTTTCATGGCATGTTAAAAGCCTTTGCCATGTTAGACGATAAAATTGATATTAAATTAAAGATTATTGGACGCTCTGCTGATAACTTCAATAAGCAGATGTATGCGAGCGCCGAGAATACTAATTCAAATATAGAGTTTTTGGGACGTGTCGATGACCTGGAACTTGTTAAATTATATCAGAATGCTACAGCATTTGTTTTCCCATCTTTCTATGAAGGGTTCGGGATCCCTCCTCTCGAGGCTCAATCTTGCGGGTGTCCAGTTATAGCTTCTTCTTCTGCGTCGATTCCTGAGGTTCTAGGGACGAGTGCCTTATATTTTGATCCCTACAAAATTGATGAAATCGCTACTGCAATGGAAACGATCGTCTGCAATGATTCTGTCCGCGAGGAGCTCATAAGGCTGGGTTTTGAAAACACACGTCGCTTCTCATGGGGGAAATCGGCACAAGCAGTTGATAAAATAATTTCACAATATTTATAATAAATATTACTGGGAGATTTGATGAGAGTTCTTCATGCAGCAGAAACAATCAAGGGGGGAGTGGCTACGGTCCTTCGTCAGTTGGCAAAAAGTCAGATTGCTGATAAAGGGCAGGAAAACATTTGTTGTTTAGTTCCTGCTGACCAAGCTTCAGAACTATATGGTGTTGACTCTAGGTCGATAAAATCTTTTCCTCGATTAGGGCGTGGGATTCGCGGTTTTCTACAGTTTTTCTTTATATTTACGAGAGTTGTATTGAAACATCGACCAAAGGTGGTTCATTTGCATAGTAGTTTTGCTGGTGCTTTAGGACGATTGTCGTTGATTCTTCTCTGGCCAATCTATCGCCCAAAAGTAATATATTGCCCGCATGCTTTCGCATTTATGATGACAGTATCTCGATTTAAATCACGTATATATACTGTCATCGAAAAACTATTGCTTCCTATAACTGATGTGGTCATTTGTGTCAGTCATTGTGAAAAGAAAATAGCTGTTGATGCGGGGCTTAATGAGAATAAACTGGTCGTCGTTCATAATGGCGTTCCGAGTAATGACAATTACGCTAAAAAAGTCAATTCCTTTGAAAGTAATGAGCTTATTCAACTTCTTTTTGTTGGTCGGTTCGACTACCAAAAAGGTTTTGATATTTTATCCAAAGCTATGCGCCAATTAGAAGGAAAAGCATTCCATTTGACAGTTGTCGGCGATTTTGTGCTTGAAAATGAAAATGATAAGATTCAAGATCTTCCGCAGACCACATATGCCGGCTGGTTATCCGCTGAACAATTGGCACCACATTTCTGTCGCGCTGATGTATTGCTAATACCAAGCCGATGGGAAGGTTTTGCAATGGTTCCATTGGAAGCAATGAGCTATGGATTACCTATTTTAGCGAGTAACTGTAGTTCTTTCCCCGAGGTCGTTGACGATCACATAAATGGTCGGTTATTTTCTCCTGAGCAAACGGAGGAGCTATGTCATATACTCGAAAGTACATCAAGAGAGGAATGGCAGAGAATGGGGAATGCAGCAAGAGATACGTTTAGTAAGAGATTTACGGCGGACAAGATGATTGCAGCAACCAAAAAAGTGTACCTTGATCTTGGTGCATGATATTTAAAGCGCAACGAAGATATCTTTCCTGTAATAGAAAGATTGAACGCGATTCTTCTGATATAAAATGTATTCTTCTGTTTTGTAAAAATTATATTTTTAATCTGACAGGTACTGGGGCAGGAGTTATACTATGTTGGTTAATAGGCAAACAGCTATGAATGGTTTTCGTCGTGGTGCTCTACAATCTAATGCATCTCTAACTTCAATGATACAGCGGTTTTCAGATATTATCATTATAAGCCTCTGTCTCTATTTAGCATGCAAGCTGTCAGGCAATGTATTTACCATGCAGCATTGGGTTGTAGTATTGATATCAATCGTCATATTTCAAATGGCAGGTGGTATAACCGAGTTTTATCGCTCGTGGCGTGGGGTCCGTGTTGCCTTAGAGATTCAACTTATCATAAAAAACTGGTCTTTAAGTGTTTTATTGACTATTGGTATTATATCTTTTATCGATGGTTTTTATAGTGATTTAACGCTATATGCTGAATGGTACCTCTTAGCATGTTGTGGTTTGATAATTTCTCGCTCGATTATTCGTTTATTGCTTGGCTATATGCGCAATATGGGGTTTAACACCCGTAATGTTGCGATCATGGGATCACTCCCTGTAGGTATCAAGCTAGCTGAAACTTTAAATGATGCTCATTGGATGGGCTTCAAAGTTCTCGGAATATATGATGACGAATATGACTCTATAGACACGAAAGTTGAAAAATGTGGTGATTTAGAACAGCTTATCAGGGATGCAAAAGATGGCCGGATTGATAGAATTTATATTGCGATGCCAATGGAGCAAGAACGTTTAATCAAGGATACTGTGGCTGAATTATCTGATACAACTTGCTCGGTTATGCTTATACCAGATGTTTTTACTTTTAATATTCTACAGTCGCGTAGCGAAGAAATAAACGGAGTTTCTGTAGTTTCCCTTTTTGATACGCCAATCAGCGGTGTCAATAAAATAATAAAACGCGTCGAGGATATTTTACTTTCGCTTGCAATATTAATCTTTATTTCTCCCGTTCTTTTATTGATTGCGATATTTGTTAAGTTCACGTCTCCAGGACCGATTATCTTCAAACAGAGACGTTATGGCATGGATGGGAAATCTATAATGGTTTGGAAGTTTAGATCCATGAGTGTTATGGAAAATGGAGATAAAGTTGTCCAGGCAAAAAAAGGTGATGCTAGGGTTACTGCTGTTGGTGGTTTTTTACGTAGAACATCACTTGATGAACTTCCGCAATTTATAAATGTCTTGATGGGGGACATGTCTATTGTTGGACCTCGTCCACATGCAGTAGCGCATAATGAACAATACAGAAAGCTAATTAAAGGTTATATGCTGCGTCATAAAGTTAAACCAGGAATCACTGGCTGGGCCCAGATAAATGGATGGAGAGGTGAAACGGACACTCTAGACAAAATGCAGAGCCGAGTTGAATATGATCTCGATTACATTAGGAATTGGAGCGTTTGGTTCGACATTCGAATTATTTTTCTTACAGTCTTTAAAGGATTTATAAATAAATCAGCTTATTGATTGTGATTTGTGGTTAGTATATTATAAGAAAATTTTCTTTATGAGAGCATGAATCAATGAGTATTACAACACACGCTATCGTTGATAGTAGCGAAAAGGAAAGATTTTTCCTAAATATTCTGAGGTGGGGGATTGCCTTCTTTTTCATCGCTACACCTTTCAACCCTTACGTGGGCGATGTGACTTTGTATCTTTGGATTCCTTTGGTTTTCATGGATTATGAGTTTATAAGAAAATTGTCTACAGTATCTTTAAAGATTTTATTGTTTTTTTGTGTGTGGACTGTCTTGTGCTTGGCATTTTGGCGGTACGATTTAGTCATCAAGACATTTGCTCTTGTATTGGGTGTTGCATATATTCATAAAATAGGAAAGCCTGTTTTTAGTAAAATATATGTCTGTATGCTCATTTCCGTTCTCTGGTGTATTTTACAATTTTCCTTATATGAATTCGCTGGTACAAACTATTCTGCTGCAATAGGACCAAAGGCAATATCGATTGCAATATGGGGTGACTATGCAACTAAAACTTTTACTAACCAATATGAAGTTTTTCTGTTGCCAAGAATGTCGGGGTTATCACGAGAGGCTGGTTTTTTTGTTTCCCTATTAATCATCTCGTTTATGATAAGACTAAGAGATTTTAAATTAAGGGCTTGGGAGATTGTATTATTTGCATTAGGATATATTTTCAGCTTGTCTAAGGCCTCAGTTATACTTTTTCTTATAGCAGCTGTTTACCCTTTTCGGCGTATATTGGCTAAAATTCCTGTTGTGCTCACTTTTTCACTTTTCATTGTCGTTTTCGTTTCGATCGCCAACTATCTCAATGTCGGTGTTCCTGCCTTTTTCTACGAAAATCAATCTATAGCACATCGCTTTTCTGCATCATATTTAGTCTTGAATATGAATGTACCGAGCTTCTTAATTGGGTGTGGAAAAGAATACGAATGTTTTACCAACTATCAGCCTATTGTGGATTATTTGGGGGGGTTCGGTTTCAAGCCAAATGTTGGACTTCTAGGTGTTGCCATGGAGATGGGGGTTATTGGTCTCATCGCAATAATATTTTTCTGTATGTATTTGAAGTTAGATAGTTATGATGTTGTTATCTTGGTTCTTTTTACTGCCACTGTAACATTCTTTACTGTTGATAGTTTTATAATACTGACCTATTACTATATATACTCAAATCACACAAAAAGTAGGAGTGATCTCATTTAAAGCTGCTTGTTAGTATGTTGATATCTCTCTGGGGACAAGACCAATAAATTTATTCTGGAGTCAGAAAATGAAGAAAAGTAACCCTGATTTTTCTAAGAGAGAATCACTCAAGAGCGGTGTCGTTATGGCATTGGCTTCCATTGTTGCTATTTCAAGGACAGAAAATGCCCTTGCTGATGATTCAATAAAAAATGCAAGTGCCGGTTCTTCAGCTGGTAATTGCCCTGATATTGGAAGCTTAAAGAAACTGTCTCCAATCAGTCCTGGTCAACGAATAAATGTACTCAGCTATTATTCATCGTCAGGTACTACTGCAGTTAATTCCGTGATGAAAAGCGTAGTCGCTAACCATAAGCCGTCCGTGCAATCTCAACATTCAGGAGGTGGGGAGTTCTATTACGATGCAGATGACAACACTTCTCCTGATGATGGAGGGATGGTAATTGTTACAGATGATGGTAAACGTTGGAAAAGAGTATTTTCAAACGATGAGCCTATCTTAGGCAGTTATTTTGGGATTAGCGATATACAAGATGATAATGGACCGGCGATTACTCGCGCTATTAATTTTTCCAGCAATCGTAGAATCGTTTTGCCGAGAGGAAAATTGGTAGTTAAAACACCAATTATCTTTCCTTTAGACTCTGGGGCCAAGATAGATGGGTTTGGCAAGAAAGGGGGCACGGTCATTGATGTTCGCATGAATGAAGGCTACGAAAATTTCGGTGTTTTTCATTTTCCTGGGAAATCTGATAAATCTGTTAAAAGTCCTGGCTTTCGTGCTGTGTCCATTAGCAATATTCAACTCATTGGAAATTTGAGCAAGTGTCATGGTTTTTTTCTGCAATATCAATATGCAATGCGTCTAGAGCAGGTTACTCTGGAGGGGTTTGATGGTGCGGGACTATTTATCGATAAATGCCAAGATTCTGTTTTTGAACAAGTTGATGTTTTCAATTGTGGAAGAACATCTGGCGATAGAGCCAATTTAAAAGATGGCTTTGATGAGTCTAAAACGCTGGTTAGTCCAATTGTTATAATGTCATCACTTAAAGATGATTGCAATTATCTTCGTTTTAATGATTGCCAATGGGAAGATAACCCTGTTTCACCTATTTGTGACTTTGCCGGCGGCATAGAAAACTATTTCGTTAACTTGCATGCTGAATATAATGCACATTGGGATGTCTCTGGTACTGAGGGCTGTACTCTATTTATGCAGAGAAAAGGGACAATTAAAGTTAGTGGCGGAGGAAGTGATGAAATTAAATATCTTTTGAAGCATGTTTATGGTGAATTTTATATTGATTCGCATAGGTGCAGCCCGGCGAAAAATATACAAATAAAAACAGGGACTAATAGCAGGTTCACTTTCAAAGATGTAACTATTGATACGGTTGATGCAATATCCACCTCGGGGTTTAAAATTTTCAAAGATTGCATCTTTAATTCAATTAACTGGTCAAACCTTGATGGTGACGTTTCTCTTGAGAACTGCCGTATCAAAAAGTCATTTTTTGCCAAGTCTGGCTCAAAGAAATTGAGGCTAAGAGTTATTTCTTCTATTATTGAGGGGGATATTTTTATTGATTCAAAAGCACCGAATGTGCTAATTGATGACTGCATGGTTGCAGGTGATGTCAAATTTGGTTCAAAAGATGGGATGTGGCTAAATAATAACGTCTTCGGTAGATTTACCGTTCTTGGCGTAGAGTCACGCGTAATTATCCCACCGATAAGACGCTTATTACTGCCTGGGCCTCCAAAGAACGGCCACTTTTCTGTTGGTGATGTTATCGATAACTCCTTACCACAGAGTGGTAGTTTCATGGGGTGGGTTTGTGTTGAAGCTGGCAGTCCGGGGATTTGGAAAGGTTTTGGTAAAATAGATGAGTAAATATTTTCATTTTTAGTGATATTAAATATTATCTAATTTCCCGATATCCCTGTGTTTTATGATTTTTTATTAGTTGAGCGATGTGTAAGGCAATTCAATACGGAGGAATACGTTGAAGATTGATTTCTGCTTGTTTAAGTTTATGCTGAATTAATGGGCTTGTTACATTTTGTTGTCTCTAAAGATTATCCAATGCTAATTTGACGAGAGAGTTTTCCTGCTAACGCATTGTTCTCTCGTATATTTCTATGGCAAGATTGATAGCGCTATTCCGCCCCCCTCGTAAGTTATAATATATTTCCTGTGTTTCGCCATCCCCAATGATAGCGGTTTCCCCTTGATACTGATGATGTATCTCCTCTCTGTTGTGATCATTTTTCTAAGCTACCCATAAATTTATCAAGATTTACTTTGTATACGAGGCGAATCGTCGGTTAGCGTTTGCAATTTATTTCTTTTAGCCCCTCCTTTGTTTTATCTCAATAGAGATGTTATTGCCCATCCATTTTTTACTATTTTCCATTTCTATTTAAATTCTGTTCATGATTTAATGCCATATATTACATGCTTTTAGAGAGAGGCAACAGCTCATCGTAATTAAGCTGATAACAAAGTTTTGTCAAAAGTTATTTATATAACCCTTTAGGTGTTCACTCCTCTATCAGAGAGGAGCAGGCAATTTCTTTGGCACTAGGCGGGAAGCGACACTCTTTCCGTCGTTAAATAGTTTCGTGGGGGTTATGTCATCGATAAAAGTATATTCTCGGCGCAGTGTTCACTCCTTGCGGTAGCATGGCAGAAGGTCAAGTTCGTTTCCGTGGGGTTCTGTGTTTCTGCCCCTGAATTATAATAATGAATTTTTTATATGCTTACTAATTATTTACTTGCTACTTGTTTTTCAGTGAAGGTTATGAATTATTCCTCTTCTATATCTAAAATATAACTTGAGTATAATTTCTTAGGAGTAATTCATTGTGCTGATTTCAGGGGGGTGATGCTCAGTTTTTTTGTGTATTTGCATAGTCCTATGGTTTCAATTTCTTCTTAAATTCTTTCTAATTTTTTTTATAACTATTTTGTTGTTTTTTATGTGATCTCAGTGTTTTCTATAGATTTTTAATTTATAGGAATTTTGTGCGAAAAGTTTTATCCGTTGTCTTTGTATGGTTTTTTTGCTAAAACCTTTCGTCGCCTACCTTGACATAACCTGAATCTTATCCTTTCTTTTAATTCAGACAGCTTTGCTGTCTTTGTTTGGGTATAACCAGTCGGAATGCATGTTTAGCTGCATTATTAATGAGTTATATCTATTTTATGCTTCCGATTTTTTTATGGCTTCTCAAGTTAGTCCTCTAAGGGGGGAATCATGGCTTCATTGGCGTATCAGAAAGAAGCAGCAGCTATTTTATACGCTGTTTTAGGGAAAAGCGCGTCACACGCTACGTTCGACTCAATAGGTGCGCAATTGCAGCGAGGTGAACTTTCAGCCTCAGCATATGTCACTACGTTATTGACTTCTGCGGATGGTGTAGCCCTCTTTAACGGCTTGTCAGATTTAAATGCTTTACAAATTGTTTATACAAAAATTTTTGGCTCTGCTGCACCCACCTCAACCCTGCAAGATTACCTGACGGGTAGTACTCTTGCAGAGGCTATGGCTAAAGTTGTAAATCAGGTTCTTGATTATTCGGGATTTGATTCTACTCTATCCGCTGCGCAGACTAGTCTTGATCAGCAAGTAAATGCTGTTCTGTTCCCGTCGGTAAGCGCCGCTGCCCTTGGGCAAGGCGCCTCAGACGTGCAGGCTATCTATTATGTTACGGGTGCGGCTCAATCAGCACTTGGCATAAACAACTATGGGGCGGCGATTAATGCCGGTACGAAAACCTTTGTCCAGGTAGCGCAAGAAATAATTTTCTCTGCAAATCTGACTTCTCTTAGCAATACCGATTATGTGATTCGTTTATTTAAATGGGGTTACGAAAGGTCTCCCTCAGCGACCGAATTATCTAACTATGTCACTGAACTGACAGGAGGGACTTCTCGTGCAGAAGTTCTGATTCAAGTTATTGATTCTCTTCGTGGTACTGTTGCTTCAGGCGATACTACCGCGCAGCAACATTTCAATAGCGCGACTATCAGCTATCAACCAGGGCAGCTGCCTTCATTAAGTTATCAAGAGCAGGTTTCTGCCGTTTATCTCGCAGTTCCGCAGCGTGATATTGATGCTCGTGGATTAGATGATTGGAGTAAGTATTTATCGAAAGGAGCGATGACTTATAAGGGATTTATTGGGACCATATTGAAGTCAAGCGAGTTTCAGAAGAAAGGTGCCCAACTAACGGGTGATGACTTTATACAACATGTCTACACTGGGGTACACGGTGTCGCTGCGACAGCCGCACAGCTTTTGGCGTATAGCTCGCTTGGGACGGATAAGGCACTGATTACTCAGGCTATTATCAACGACCTGCGCAACTCGACGGCCACTGACGTCACAACCGTAACTCAACAGCATGGTTTTGAATACGACATCGGTACCAGCTTGCTGTACAAAACCGCTGCGTCTCTGACGGCAACAGCCGCCGGCGGTAACGCAACCGGCACCGTCAACACCGGCACATCGCATCAAATCAGCAACGCCGAAACAGCGGTACTGACGAATGTTCAACTGAACGCCAATGCCGCTAGCATCGTGAACCTGAAGTTCGCCGACCATCTGGCGAATCTGACCATCAACGGCACCAGCGCAGCAACGGTCAACTTGTCTGACAATGGTGTTAATCCAGGTGTAGATATCACCGTGAATAACGGCAACGTCATCCTGAACGCCAGTTCGGGTGCGGATGACGTAGTTGTCACATCGGCGGCAAACATCGCGACCGGTACCGCACAGTTCAACCTCGGCGCCGGCAACGACAGCCTGCACTGGGTGGGCAACGGGGTTTCCGGTGGGGCGAACACTGTCGCGAACACGGTTAAGGCTGATGGTGGTGCGGGTACGGACTCCATCTCCGCCAACTTCATCACCAAAACTGTAGTAACCAACCAAAACGCCCTGGGCGTTCGCACCAGTACAGTGACCAGCAACGCCAACAACTTCTCGAACTTTGAGAAAATTGACCTGACCGGCTATATCGGCAAGTCCGTCGGTACGCTGATTACGACTCCGCTAATCGGTTCACCGACCACCACCAGCGTCACAACGCCGACCCACACCTTTGACTTTGGCCTGACCAACGGCACATCTACGGTGGAAGGCACCACGGGCGGCACGGTTACGCAGAACGCGGCGGCCACCAACCTGGGCTCACAAGGTTTCGTGATCTCCGGTCTGGCTAACGTCAACGTCATTAACGCCGCCGGCGGCAACGCCGCGCAGTTGGAAGTGAAAGGGGACGCGACTTCCGCCAGTACGCTGAACTTCACCTTCGTGCAGAACGCCACCGATCATTTCAATATCAACTTTGATGCGGTGAGTTCTTCCAATGTGAATGCCGGCGCCATTACCCTTAACAGCAGCAGCAGCGCCTTGTTGGGCACCGCTCTGACCACGGTGAACGTGGCCTCAGGCGGTACCGGCAGCTTTGACAACATTCTGTCACTGGGCGGCACCAATGCGCAGGTTCAGACCATCAACGTGACCGGTGATCACGCGCTGGATCTGACGTTGGGCAGCGGTTTCAGCAACGTGCGTGATATCAATGCGTCCACCAACACCGGGGGTCTGAATCTCGACTCCAGCCATGGCGGTACCGGTGACGGTATCATCGTTCAATTGCTGAACATTCTGCCGCTGAGCGTCATTACCACCAACCTGTTGGCGCCGGTGTTGACGGCGTTGGGCCTGAACGGTTACCAGATGACCGTAGAAGGCTCCAGTGCTGCCGATACCCTGGGCGTGATTGGCAACACCACGCTGACCGGTGGCGCAGGTGCCAACACCTATGACATCAAGGCGAGTAACACGCAGGCGGGTGTGACCATCAAGGACTTTAATAGCCTCAAGGACTCGATTGTCGACGTGAACCATGGCGGCCTGACTATTTCCGATGACGCCAGCGGCACTGCGGTAGCGAACTACGGTACGCGCTCTGCCGACACGTTGGATGCGTTGTTGGGGACACTGGTGGGCGGTTTGACCAACGGCGTTATCGGCCTGTTGGGTGGTATCTTGGGTCTGGATAGCAGCAACTCGCTGACGGCGAAAGTGGGTGTGGCATCCGTTGTATTCAGCGGTGGCGGTAACACTGCAAGCTCGTATGTAATTATCGACAACAACGATAACCACACGCTGGACCTCAACGATACCGTGGTATACCTGACAGGGCAAAACCACCAGCAATTGGTGGATACTCTGCACTACGCGTAAGTATGAATTCCAGTGGGTTATAATGCCCATTGAAACTGTTAGTCAATCAATAATACGGGGTGTGTAAACACCCCGTATTCTTTGAAAATTGTGAACTACGTCATTATCTCTAATTTATTCCCTTTCGTACTAAACTCGCGTTGCCCTGTCTACTATTTACCTCACTGTTTTCATTTGTTTTTTTCTGTAGTTCGTGAGGCGATTTTTTTTGCTTACGGCCTTGCTGATATCCGCTTTCTCTACCTATAGTTAGAAAAAGTATCTGCAGTCTCGAGCATGTCTGGGGTGGGGGTTCTTTAGGATTTATTCTATTTTTCCCTTTTTAGGATTTTCCTTATAAGAGTCCAATGCGGATTTTGACTGACAGTGCACATGATGTAAGGGCAGAAAGTGAATCAATTTATACCGCGCAATGAAATTGCGGATGTTATACGGACTCGCAGTAAGGTTTTTTGGACCGTTGGCATATTTACCGCATTTATTAATTTATTAATGCTTGTTCCTTCTATCTATATGCTCCAGGTTTACGACCGGGTGCTTCCTTCGCGTAATGAAATCACGCTGTTGATGCTGACGCTGATCATGCTGGGCATGTTCGGCATGATGTCGCTGTTGGAATACGTGCGCAGCATGGTGGTGATCCGTATCGGCAGTCAGCTGGATATGCGTCTCAACACGCGAGTCTACACTGCGGCCTACGAGGCGAATCTGAAAAACGGTTCTTCTGACGCCGGCCAGATGCTGAGTGACTTGACCAATCTGCGCCAATTCCTCACCGGCAGCGCGCTGTTCGCCTTCTTTGATGCACCGTGGTTTCCGATCTATCTGTTGGTGATATTCCTCTTTAACCCTTGGTTGGGGCTGTTCGCCCTGGTCGGTGCACTGTTGTTGATCGCATTGGCGGTGATCAACGAAATGGTGTCGAAAAAGCCGCTGGCGGAAGCCAGCAAGCTGTCGATTATGTCCGGTACGTTGGCCAGCACCAATCTGCGAAATGCCGAAGTGATCGAGGCTTTAGGGATGTTGCCTAACCTGAAACGCCGGTGGTTCGGTCTGCACCAGCGATTCTTGAACAGCCAACGAATCGCCAGCGAACGCGCATCGCGGGTCACGTCGATCACCAAGTTTGTGCGCATGTCGCTGCAATCACTGGTGTTGGGGCTGGGGGGGTGGCTGGCTATCGATGGGCACATCACGCCCGGTATGATGATTGCCGGCTCCATTCTGATGGGGCGAACGCTGGCGCCGATTGAGCAGGTTATTAACGTCTGGAAGAGCTACAGCGCGGCGAAGCTTTCTTATGGCCGGTTGGTTAAGCTGCTGGAAACGCACCCGCAACGTGGTACCGGTATGTCCTTGCCGCGTCCGGAAGGGGTGCTTGCCGTAGAAGGCGTCACCGCCACGCCGCCGGGATCCAAAGGCGATGCGGTATTGCATAACGTGAGTTTTGCCATTCAGCCTGGTGACGTGCTGGGGATCATTGGCCCGAGCGCATCGGGGAAATCGACGCTGGCTCGTTTGCTGGTCGGCATTTGGCCGGTCAGTGAAGGGATTGTTCGGTTGGATAATGCTGACATCTATCAGTGGAACAAGGATGAGTTGGGGCCGTATATCGGCTATCTGCCGCAGGACATTGAGCTGTTTGCCGGGACTATCGCCGAGAATATCGCTCGCTTTAACGAGATCGACTCAGAGAAGGTCATTGAAGCTGCTAAGTTGGCCGGTGTGCACGAACTGATCCTGCGTTTCCCGAACGGCTATGATTCGGTGCTCGGCAACGGTGGCGCTGGGCTGTCCGGTGGGCAGAAACAGCGTATCGGCCTGGCGCGCGCACTGTACGGCGACCCTTCGCTGGTGGTTTTGGATGAGCCTAACTCCAATCTGGATGATGCAGGCGAGAAAGCGTTGAACCAGGCCATTATGTTCCTCAAGCAACGTAATAAAACGGTGGTTCTGATTACCCATCGCACCAATTTGCTGTCGATGACCAGCAAGCTGTTGCTCTTGGTGAATGGCAACGTCAACGCGTTCGGCCCGACTCAACAAGTGCTTCAGGCGTTAGCCAATGCGCAAAAAGCGCAGACGCAACAGCCTCAGCAAGCGGTGAGGGCGGTAAATTCTGAGCCAGATGAAGGCAATATCCCAAAAACGCAAATTAATTAAGCCGTGAATTGCCTGATGGCTTTATTGCCGTCCGCAGTTTAAAGGAGTTGGTATGTCGACGCACATTGGCGAGCCGCAAGACTCGTATATTGAAGAGATCCCACAGGATGAACGGCGGTTTACCCGGATGGGCTGGCTGGTCGTGGGAATTGGTCTGTTCGGATTTTTGGCTTGGGCAGCGTTTGCGCCCCTGGATAAAGGGGTGGCATCACCGGGATCGGTAACCGTTTCCGGCAACCGCAAAACGGTGCAGGCACCGGCCAGCGGCATCATCAAAAATATCGCGGTGAAAGAGGGCGACAAGGTGAAAGCCGGTGAAGTCCTGGTGCAGTTGAGCCAGGTGCAGGCACAGGCGCAGGTCGATTCCCTGCGCGACCAGTACTACACCACGCTGGCCACCGAAGGGCGTTTACTCGCCGAACGCGATGGTCTGAGTAGCGTCACTTTTTCTCCCATTTTTACCCAGATCAAGGATCAGCCGCGTGTGGCTGAAATTATCGCGTTGCAAACGCAGCTGTTCGCTTCCCGCCGCCAGGGGCTGCAAAGTGAAATTGACGGTTATAAGCAGTCGATGGACGGGATTCGTTTCCAATTGAAAGGCCTGCAGGATTCACGCGTCAACAAGCAGATCCAACTTTCCAGCCTGCGTGAACAGATGAACAGCATGAAGCAACTGGCTGCGGACGGCTACCTGCCACGCAATCGCTATCTGGAAGTTCAGCGTCAATTCGCCGAAGTGAATAGCAGCATCGATGAGACTGTCGGGCGGATTGGCCAATTGCAAAAGCAGCTGCAAGAATCTCAGCAGCGTATCGATCAACGTTTCGCCGACTATCAACGCGAGGTCAGAACGCAACTGGCACAAACCCAAATGGACGCCAGTGAGTTTCGCAATAAGCTGCAAATGGCCGATTTCGATCTGGGCAACACCGCCATCACCTCACCGGTGGACGGCACCGTGGTCGGATTGAATATCTTCACTCAGGGGGGCGTCGTGGGAGCGGGTGACCACCTGATGGACGTTGTACCCAGCCAGGCGACGCTGGTGGTGGATTCTCGCCTGAAAGTCGACCTGATCGATAAGGTGTACAACGGGTTGCCGGTGGATCTGATGTTTACCGCCTTCAACCAAAACAAAACCCCGAAAATTCCGGGAACGGTCACGTTGGTTTCCGCCGACCGTCTGGTCGACAAAGCCAACGGTGAGCCTTACTACCAGATGCAGGTTACGGTCTCACCGGAGGGCATGAAGATGCTCAGTGGCGAGGACATCAAGCCGGGGATGCCGGTAGAGGTGTTCGTGAAAACGGGGTCGCGCTCACTGCTGAGTTATCTGTTTAAACCTATTTTGGATCGCGCTCATACTTCATTAACCGAGGAATAATTTTGATTCAATCAAAACGACAGGCTGCCGGTCTGGTTATCGGCACCCTTTTGTTTGCGATATCTGCGCCGGTTTATTCGATAGGGATTTTAGACGCATATTCGCTGGCATTAGAAAAGGACCCGACCTTCCGGGCGGCTATAAAAGAGAAAGAAGCGGGAGATGAGAACGAAAACATCGGCAGGGCGGGGCTGCTGCCGAAAGTGTCGTTGAACTATCAGAATTCGCCGCGCAATTGGCAGACGCAAAAATATCCGCAGAGCGACTTTTTCGGCAATGTTTCGGAGGTCACCCGGCGGCAACAATATCGCAGTTATTCCAGTTCGATCACGCTGACGCAGCCGCTGTTCGATTATGAAGCTTACGCGCGTTACAAAGCCGGCGTAGCGCAGACGATGATGTCGGACGAGCGCTATCGCAGTAAGTTGCTGGATCTTGCTGTTAGGGTGATTAACGCCTATGTCGAAGTGGCCTATTCCAAGGATCAAATCGCGTTGGCCGAAGCGCAAAAGGCGGCTTACAAGGAACAGTTAACCTTGAACGATCGCCTGATGAGCGCCGGTGAAGGCACCATTACCGACGTATCAGAAACCCAGGCGCGCTACAGCCTGGCCGAAGCGCAGGTAATCGAAGCGCGCGATGCGCTGGACGCCGCGCAGCGCGAATTGGAAGTGATTATCGGCATACCGCTGAACCAACTGGATGAATTGCAGGTTTTGCGGCCGGGCAAGTTTAAGGTGGCGCCGCTGATCCCGTCCAAATTTGAAGAGTGGCAAAAGATCGCGCTGGAGAACAACCCGGTGCTGGCCGCCTCGCGTCATGGCGTGGATGCCGCGAAGTATGACGTCGAAAGGAATCGGGCGGGCTTTATGCCGCAGGTTCAGCTGTATGCTTCGCATTCGGAAAACGATTCCAGCAGCGATAACACGGTTAACCAGAAATACCGTACCGACAGTATCGGCGTGCAGGTCAGTATGCCTATTTATTCCGGCGGCGGCGTTTCGGCGTCGACCCGGCAGGCGGCGGCGCGCTATGGCCAGGCGATGTATGAAATGGATGCGCAGACGGGCACCACGCTCAACGATCTGCGCAAGCAGTACAATCTGTGCATCAGCAGCCGCGCCAAGGTGGCGGCCTATGAGCTGGCGGTACAGTCTGCCACCACACAGGTGACGGCGACCCGGCAAAGCGTGCTGGCCGGGCAACGTGTCAACGTTGACGTGCTCAACGCCGAACAGCAGCTCTATAGCGCTCAGCGCGATCTGGCCTCCGCCAAGTACGCCTACATCAAGTCCTGGATTACCTTGCTGAGCGACTCAGGGACGTTGGACGAGAAGGATGTGCTGCGCGTGGCGCAGTATTTTGCCCGCAGTCGTTAGCAATATATTCACTATGAGCATTAATCTGAAAGAGCAGCACGATGCTGCTCTTTTTTGCGTTAATACGTTATGTTATCGGCTGGTGGTTCCTTCTGTATTTATACTTGCCTGGTTTATTTCTATACATAATTTTCTGTTAAGGAACGGTAGGTTAGAGGGATACATGCTTTTCGCAAAGTGTAACTATTGGTTAATGATCGAACGAATTTTAGAATGATGCTGCTGACGTGCGGCGTCGTCCTTGTAAGAACGATGGCTGAGTAAAGGGTAGATAATGTCCAAACTAATTCCTGTGGTTATGGCCGGCGGTACTGGGAGTCGTCTGTGGCCGATGTCGCGAGAATCGTTTCCTAAACAGTTTTTATCTATTGATGACAGCGGGGTGAGCCTGCTGCAACAAACGTTACAGCGTTTGTCGGGTCTGACCGGTATCGAAGTTGCTGCTCCTCTGGTTATCTGCAACGAGGAACACCGTTTTTTGGTTGCCGAGCAATTGCGCGGAATTGGGCAATTAGCGACCAACATTATTTTAGAGCCCGTAGGGCGCAATACCGCGCCGGCAGTGGCGTTAGCCGCTCATCTTGCAGCGGAAGAAGACGAAGACAGCATGCTCTTGGTGCTGGCTGCAGACCATCTGATCACGAAAGTAGATAATTTCCACGCGGCGATTCAGACGGCAATCTCTTTTGCGGTCAACAACCAACTGGTCACGTTTGGCATTATTCCGGAGCATCCGGAAACCGGGTACGGTTACATCAAACGCGGCAGTCACTTGTCTCATGATTGCTTTAAGGTTGATTCATTCGTGGAAAAACCACGTTTGGAGAAAGCGATAGAATACCTCGCCAGCGGTGAATATAGCTGGAACAGCGGTATGTTCATGTTCAAAACCGCCAAGTTTTTGCAAGAGTTGCAGCAGTTTAGCCCAGACATCTTTAACACAACCCAGCAGTCTGTGGTTAAAAGCCAACGCGACATGAACTTTATTCGGGTTGAACAAGCGATCTTCAAACACTGTCCGAGCGACTCCATCGACTATGCGGTGATGGAAAAAACGCGTGATGCTGTAGTGATTCCCATTGATGCTGGCTGGAGTGACGTTGGTTCTTGGTCCTCGCTGTGGGACGTTTCTAAGAAAGATCATTTGGGCAATGTCAATGTGGGCGACATTATCTCGATCGATTCCAATGACAACTACATTTCCTCTGAATCCGCGTTGGTGGCGACCATTGGGTTGGAAAACCTGATCGTGGTCAACACCAATGATGCCTTGCTGATCGCTCACAAGGACAAAGTGCAGGATGTGAAGAAAGTGGTTGATGAGCTTAAAAAGCGCAATCTTCATCATTTTCGCCAGCATTCCACCGCATATCGTCCCTGGGGCAAGATTTGCGACATCGACAGCGGCACGCACTTCCAGGTGAAGAAAATCATTGTCCGGCCAGGTGAAGGCTTGTCAGTACAACGCCATCTCCACCGTGCTGAACATTGGGTCGTCGTGAGTGGGACAGCAAGAGTTAACGTTGATGACCAAGAGTTCTTCTTGTCGGAAAATCAGTCTACCTTCATTCCTGCGGGCAGTGTCCATACGCTAGAAAACCCGGGAAAAATCGATTTGGAAATGATCGAGGTCAGGTCGGGGCACTATCTGGAAGAAGATGATATTGAGCGTTTGCAAGATCGCTATGGCAGAGTTTAATAGGGTTTGGTAATGCAAAAATTGACGTGTTTTAAAGCTTATGACATTCGGGGAAAGCTGGGCGAAGAGCTGAATGAGGACATCGCGTATCGTATTGGACGCGCCTATGGCGAGTTTTTAAAGCCCAAAAATATCGTGTTGGGCAGCGATGTGCGGTTAACCAGTGAAAGCCTGAAGTTGGCGCTGGCGAAGGGTTTACAGGATGCGGGTACTGATGTGATAGACATCGGTTTAACCGGTACCGAAGAAATCTATTTCGCCACAACCTATTTAAAAACTGATGGTGGCGTAGAAGTCACCGCCAGCCATAACCCTATTGATTACAACGGCATGAAGTTAGTGCGTGAGGGCTCTCGCCCGATTAGCGGCGATACCGGGTTACGGGCGATCCAAGAGCTGGCGGAGAAAAACCAGTTTCAGGCGCTAGCAGCGACAGCAACGCGCGGCAGCTACGTACGCCAGGACGTATTAGGGGCTTATGTAGAACACATTCTGTCCTATGTAGACGTGAAAAATTTCAAACCGTTGAAGCTAGTGATCAACTCGGGCAACGGTGCTGCGGGGCATGTGATCGATGCTATTGAAGCGCAACTGAAGGCGCGGGGTGTGCCGCTGGAGTTTATCAAGGTGCATCACCAGCCGGACGGCTCTTTCCCCAACGGCATTCCAAATCCACTGCTGCCTGAGTGTCGTGCGGATACCGCCGATGCGGTGCGAGAGCATGGCGCTGATATGGGCATTGCGTTCGACGGCGATTTTGATCGCTGCTTCCTGTTCGATGAAAAAGGCGATTTCATTGAGGGCTATTATATCGTCGGCTTGCTGGCGGAGGCCTTCTTGCAGAAACAGCCGGGCGCGAAGATAATCCACGATCCACGCCTGAGTTGGAACACCGTCGATGTGGTCACCGGTGCCGGGGGCGTACCCGTGATGTCGAAAACCGGTCATGCTTTCATTAAAGAACGCATGCGTGCGGAAGACGCCATTTATGGCGGCGAGATGAGTGCTCACCACTATTTCCGTGATTTTGCTTATTGTGACAGTGGCATGATCCCATGGCTGCTGGTCGCTGAGCTGGTCAGTGTGAAGGGACAAACTCTGGGGCAACTGGTACAGGATCGCATTGCCGCCTACCCGTCTTCCGGTGAGATCAATATCAAGCTGGCTCAGCCTGTCGTGTCAATCGAAAGCGTTAAACAACACTATTTACCGCATGCCGATGAGGTGGACTACACCGATGGCATCAGCATGGCGTTCGCAGGCTGGCGTTTCAATCTGCGTTCCTCCAATACGGAACCGGTTGTGCGTCTTAACGTCGAATCTCGTGCCGATGTTGCGCTGATGCAAGAGAAAACCGACGAGATTTTGGCGCTGTTGTCAAACTGAGTGCGACGCGTAAGGAACACACTGTAGAGCTGTCTTGAACAGCTCTTTTTTTTTGTAAGGCTTAAACTCCCCATGTTCTGTCTCACACACACTTGGGATGCTTCAGAAAGGCAGTGAGGTTTTCTCTTGATATAACCAAGAACGCGGCTAAATATTTTAGCCTCTTTGTAGGGAGCCAGGTCAAAGCCTCCTGGCAGGCCGATTGTTTACTTGCTGGCCAAAAACGAGTGTACCAAGGGAACTCTGGGGACATATGGATGGTCAATTATGATCGAAAAGGCGTGCGTGAGTCCAAGCTTCGTTTAAAATCAATTGATTGCTTAAAGAAGACAGTTCATCTTGAGCGCCAGGGGCGCGAGTAAGGAGTTTTTATGGCGGTTTTAGTCACCGGTGGGGCCGGTTATATCGGTTCTCACACTGTTCTGGCTTTGTTGGAACATGGCGAAGATGTCGTAGTGTTAGATAATTTATCGAACTCTTCCGATGAGTCTCTGCGTCGCGTTGAGAAACTCGCGGGCAGAAGTGCTCAATTCTACCAAGGCGATATCTTGGATGCTGAGTGTCTGCACCGTATCTTCGAGGCTCACGCCATTTCGGCCGTGATCCATTTTGCTGGGCTAAAGGCTGTCGGAGAGTCGACGCGCAAGCCGCTAGAGTATTATCAGAACAATGTCACTGGCACGTTGGTATTGTTGGAGGAAATGCGTCGTGCGGGTGTGCATAAGTTTATCTTCAGTTCTTCTGCCACGGTGTACGGTACTCCAGAGCAAGTTCCTTTGACTGAGACGTCACGCGTTGGCGGTACGACGAATCCTTACGGCACGTCGAAGTTGATGGTAGAACAAATTCTGCAAGATTTCGCTAAAGCAGAACCGCAATTCTCCATTACCGCCTTACGTTACTTCAACCCGGTCGGTGCGCACGAATCTGGCATGATCGGTGAAGATCCAAATGGTATTCCTAACAATCTGATGCCTTATATTGCTCAGGTGGCAATCGGAAAACTGGAGAAACTGTCAATTTTTGGTGACGACTATCCGACACAGGATGGCACGGGTGTCAGAGATTACATTCATGTCATGGATTTGGCTGAAGGTCATCTCAAGGCGATTGAACACATCGATGAACACCAAGGTTTTACGGTCTATAATCTGGGGACTGGGGTAGGGTATTCTGTGTTGGAGATGCTCCATGCTTTTGAAAAGGCTTCAGGTCGCAATGTAGCTTACCAAATTGTACCACGTCGAGAGGGCGACATTGCAGAATGCTGGTCCGCTCCAGAATTGGCGTTCAAAGAATTGGGATGGAAGGCTACCCGTGATTTGGATGCCATGATGCGTGATGCGTGGAATTGGCAGAAGAACAATCCTCGGGGTTATCGTTAAAGTAACCCGAAACAGGTGTGATTTTTTATTACACCTGTTTTACCCAAATTATATGAATGCTTGTTTTTTACATTATATTTAAGTCAGTCTCATGTATTAAAAAATTTATTATCACCATCAGAGTTATCCTATATTAAGTTTTGTCGAGTAAATGTTACTTTTAACAAAATTTTTTAAAACTAACTTTATCTCGATGAGATTAACGAGGAATGGTTTTTTCGCGTTGTTAGCGTCCGCTATCATCATTAGCCAGCTATCATTTCTATGTCAAGCCGGACATTATAACGCTTAACGATTTGATATGTTAGAGTATTGTTATTACTAATGCGGTCGCTAGAGGTAGGTTGAGTGCATGCTGGAGGATGCTTTAACGGAATGAGGAAACTGTGCTATCCTGCAATGTCTTCAATAGCGAACTATCTGAAGTTGATTTAGAGGGCGTTTAGACCCATTTAAATATAGTTCAATGTGGGGTGTTCTCGGCTTATTCAGGATGACGCAGCGCTAGGGAGACACTGGTTGGGTAGGAAATTCCGAGTGAGTGAGTAGTCAAATGAAAGTAATTGATACAAAGATTGCCGGCGTCAAAGTGATTGAACCTAAGATTTTCGGTGATCAGCGTGGCTTCTTTTTCGAAACGTTCCAAAAGCAACGCTACCGAGAACTACTTGATATTGAACATGATTTTGTTCAAGACAACTATTCTCGTTCGACACATGGTGTGCTGCGAGGTTTACACTTTCAGACCTCTCGCCCTCAGGGGAAGCTGGTCTATACCCTAAGAGGGGAGGTCTATGATGTCGTGGTGGACATCCGTCCAAATTCACCTTCTTTCAAACAGTGGTTAGGGATCAATCTGTCTGAGGGCAACAAGAAACAGCTTTGGATCCCACCTGGCCTTGCTCATGGTTTCTTGGTGTTAAGTGATGAAGTCGACTTTGCTTATAAATGCACCGATTACTATGATCCGAAGAACGAGCACTGCTTGAGCTGGAACGATCCTGAACTGGCGATTGAATGGCCGATAGAGCATCCTCAGCTTTCTGAGAAGGATCTTAAAGGCAAATTATTCAGCGAGCTTTTTTAAATGCGCATACTGGTAACTGGCGGTAATGGCCAGCTAGGCCATTGCTTGGCGGATACATTGCCTGACAATTGGCAGATCATTAGCCTAGACCACAAACAACTTGACATTGCTGATTGGCCTGCAGTTCAGCAAACTGTCGCGGCGTTGAATGTAGATTTCATTGTAAATGCAGCAGCTTATACGTTAGTGGATAAAGCTGAAGAAGAAATCATCGCTGCGGAGGCTGCAAATGTTATCGGTCCAGCTAATCTGGCTATGATTGCTGAGAGCCTAAGCATTCCACTGATTCATATTTCGACAGACTATGTTTTTAGTGGCGCAGAAAAAGGTATTTCTTTGTGTGAAAATTCACCAACGGGGCCGCTAAACGTCTATGGACAAACCAAACTGCTTGGCGAACAAGCCGTACTAACCACGTGCTCACGCGCCGTGGTGCTCCGCACATCCTGGTTATTCAGTGAGTATGGCAGCTCTTTTGTGCATACCATGCTTAAATTGGGAAAGACACGTAAATCGCTTGCTATTATTAACGATCAATTTGGCCGTCCTACCTATGCTGGTGATTTAGCTAAATGTATTCTCACTATTATTAGCCAAGGGGTTAATGAACCCAAGCTATATCATTTCTGTGGAGATAAGATTGTCTCGTGGTATGAGTTTGCTGCGGAGATTTTTTCTTTAGCTAAGTTGTTTGATGATAGTTATAGATTTATGGTTTTGTCTTCTATTAACAGTGAACAATATAAATGCGCGGCCAAAAGACCTAAGCATGCGATACTTAACTGCGAAAAAATATATCGTGAACGTGGGATCTGCAATAGCAATTGGCGAATGAGCCTAGACAAAGTAGTTCCGAAAATTATTTACCAGATGAATAATTAATATGAAGACATTGTTGAAAAATACAGGTTTGATTTTTAATCTTACTAAGCGGGATGTTGAGAGCCGCTATCGTGGGACCAGTCTTGGTATAGTATGGTCACTGCTAAATCCTGTGATTATGCTTTCTATCTATAGCTTTATTTTTGGTTTTGTGTTTAAAGCCAAGTGGGGGCTGACAACGACAGAGAATTACACGTTGATTATGTTTACCGGTCTACTGACGCATGGTTTTATTGCTGAGTGCCTTGGCAAGGCGACAACGATATATGTATATAATGTCAGCTATGTAAAAAAAGTTTTATTCCCTCTTGAGTCCTTGTGCTGGGTATCTGTTTTTGGCGCATTATTCCAATTCTTTATGGGATGTATTGTTTTCGCCATTTTTTGTGTTTTATTAAAACAACCTGTTAGTCTAATGGCATTATTGGTCCCTATTGTCATTCTGCCATTGGTTTTATTATCATATAGCATTTCATTATTCTTGTCATCGCTAGGTGTTTATATTCGTGATATGGGGCAGGTTGTCTCAGTTATCATTGCCTTAATGTTATTTATGTCGCCTATATTTTATCCTATCACTGCTGTTCCAGAACAATATCGCATGCTGATTTATATTAATCCGTTAACGTTTATTGTCGAAGCTTTACGCGATGTTGTATTGTACGGAAAATTATTCAGTCTTGAAGGGTATGCACTCTATTGGGGCATCAGTATTATGCTGTACGTATTAGCTATAACTTGGTTCAAAAAGGTAAAGAGGGGCTTTGCTGATGTCCTCTAATGTTGTTGTCTCTGCGCAAAATTTGCGTAAAGTTTATCAGATTTATTCCAGCCCGATGCAGCGTCTGGGGGCTTTGCTGGGTTATCGGGGGGCTAAGGGCAGGGAGTTTGTCGCTCTGGATTCCGTTAACTTTGAGATTAGAAAAGGTGAAACAGTCGGTATTATTGGTGTCAATGGTTCCGGTAAATCAACTCTGTTGCAAATGATTTGTGGGACTTTGGCGCCTACAAGCGGCAGTGTATTTACTAAAGGGCGTATTGCACCTTTGTTAGAGCTTGGTGCTGGGTTCAATCCAGAATTTACAGGGCGTGAAAACGTTTACCTGAACGCCTCTCTTCTGGGCCTAACGCGTAAAGAAATTACGGAGCGTTTCGATAAAATAGCCAGCTTTGCCGATATTGGTGAATTTCTCGAACGGCCGGTTAAGACTTTTTCGAGCGGTATGTTTGCACGTTTAGCCTTTGCAACAGCCATTCATGTCGATCCTGAGATATTAATTGTAGATGAAATCCTTGCTGTCGGAGATTCACGCTTTCAGCGAAAATGTGTAAAGAAGTTTAATGAAATCAGAAACGATGGGTGTACAATCCTGTTCGTTTCACACGATGATTATCAGGTTCGCAATATTTGTAATAGTGCACTATATCTTGAAAAAGGTGTGCAGCGTTATTTTGGAAATGCAGATGTTGCTGTTCAGCATTACCTTTCTGATATGCAGAAGAGTGTGGTGGAAGCTCAAGATGCAGAAAATAAAGCTATTGAAAATGAAATAAGTAGCAGATTGGTAAAAATAGCTAATGTCTCTCTTCTCGATCAGTCTGGAAATTCAGTAACAGAGCTGGCAAGCGGCGACAATGTTAAACTGTCTTTCGATTATAAATATGAAGGAAGTGACGGGGAATTCGATGGGCTGACCTTTGTCTTTAATCTTTATCGTAAAGATGGAGTATATATCTGTGGGACGACTACAGCAATGCGTGGCTTAGAACCATTTCCCCTTAGTCGGGAAGGTCGAGTGACCATTGATTTCCCCGCATTGAAGTTGTTATCAGGTATTTATAACTGGCGAGTAGCTGTCAATGATCAAGATGGGATACAGATAATTAACGAAGCTGTACCGGTCTGTGAGTTTTCTGTAGCCGATAACTTCAGTGCCGTTGGAATTTATGATATTGAACATAGCTGGTCTGTGGTGGCCAAGGGGTAAGTATGGAACGGATTGAGAACGATCTTCTTAAGTTGCAGTTTTTAAGAGAAGAACATCACCAGCGTTATCAGTACGTTGCCAGTTTTGCCAAGGGAGTTGTGGTTGACTGTGCATGCGGTATCGGATATTCGGCACCTATTTTCTTGTCTAACCCTGCTGTAGTTAGTTATACAGGGTTGGATGTTGATCGTGAGGCGATCGCCTATGCAAAAGAGCATAATACGACGAATTCTCGTTTTGAGCACGGTTCGATTTTAGCCTTGCCGTTCGATGACTGTAGCATCGATACATTTATCTCATTAGAAACGTTGGAGCATCTTGAGCAACCTGAATTAGCGATTGCAGAAGTCAAACGCGTGTTGAAACCAAATGGGGTATTTATTTGCTCGGTGCCAACTAAAGATTACGAGAATTTTTGTGTCAGTTTGTATGGGCCCAACCCGTACCATATTCAGGCCTTCTCTTTGGATGCCCTGAAATCATTGTTGCAAGCTCAATTCGCGCATGTTGATATTGCTGTTATCGCTCAAGAACTCGTCTCTATAGTGCATACGTTTCAAGATCAACAGATGCCGCCTACGGTATTTGATGCAAAAAACAAGAACGTAATGAATGGCTCTTTCATTGCGATTTCATCTAATGCTGATGCTATTTATAATAAGAATACGCTATTTACAGGTATGAGTCGCATAGAATATGATCAAGAATTGGTCTACCCATTGCGCCAAAGTTTAGAGTTTGCAGAACGCTTGGCTGAACAACGTTGGCAGTTGTTGCTTGAAGCTGAAGAAAGAATCAATGAAGTAACACGGTATAAAGAACAGGCAGAGCGCATCTCTGAAGAAAGAATGCAAGCATTCAGGGACACGGAAGAGATGGTCCGTTCTCGTGATCAAGCTTTGTCTGAGGCAGAGCGGATTATTCAGTCGCTTAAGGAACAGCTGGAAAGCGTTTCAAAGCAAAATTCGAACCAATAACTCTGTGAATGGATTATATCTACAATGATTGTCACGATTGCCGATAATATCGAAACCATTCTGGTCGACTTTTTTGATACTGTAGTCGAGCGTAGTTGTCACCCTGAGGTCGTGAAACGTAAGTGGGCTGCTGCTCTCGTGGATTCATATCGTCTTTCTCTATCCGTAGAGGAGCTATATACGCTACGTTTAAGAATCGAAGCGGGATTGTGCGCCAGTAGTCAAATGCAAGGCGATGACGCTGAGTTCCGTTACGACGATATGTCGCTTGCCCTGTATTATGAGCTTCAACGTGCACAGATTGTGGTTCGCTTGCCTGAAAGTGAGCCCTTCGTCGCTTTTTGCCGTGATCTAGAGTTGGCTATTGAACTATCGGTGCAAAAACCGATAGTAGCAACGTTGGATATGCTGAGAGCTGAAAAAGCGAAAGGTAGACGTATTTATCTGGTTTCTGATTTTTATTTGGACCAACAGTCAATTATCTATTTCGCCAAACATCATGGATTCTATGATATTTTTGATGGATTCTTCGTTTCTAGCGAAAATAAGCGAACGAAGAAAGAAGGGCGAGCTTATGACGTGGTTATTGCAAGATTAGGTTTGGATGTTAAAAAGACGATCATGTTGGGGGATAATGCGCACAGTGATGTGGCGATGTCGGTAGCCAGAGGGCTGTTTGCGCATCATTTACCTGTGGAACAGCACCGATATGATGAGAGCCTACGGGCGGATCGTGAGCGCCTTGCGGTAGAGAATAAAGTTAACCAAGTGATCGCTGAAGATAATTTCAACTTCAACTGGATAAGTAGTGCTATTTATTTATTCACTCGTCGGCTTTATTGGTCTTTGGTGATGAATAACGCTAAAAACGTTTATTTTTTTGCAAGGGAAGGCGAGTTTCTTCAAAAGGCATTTGATAAATTTCAAGCTAGCTTGCCGAAAGATTTTTCGCGTATTACTAGCCATTATATGTATGTGTCGCGTCGATCAACCTACCTACCTTCATTAGGGCCTTTGGGCGGTAGCACATTCAACAAATTATTATATCAGTATGGTTCATGTAGTCTGGCTGCCTTTTTGAAAAGCATTAATCTCGATGATTATGTATCTGAGTTTAAAGTGCGTTTCCCTCAGGTGGACTTTGAAGAGCAGCACTTGAATATCGCCGGGTTACCAGCGTTTTCTGCGTTAATGGATGATGAATTCTTCAAGACTATCTACGAGCGTGAGCGTAAAGAGCAGAATGTCTATCTTAATGACTACTGTGACTCGTTGATGACGGAAAAGCATGATGAATGGGTTCATGTAGTTGATGTTGGCTGGAAGGGCAGTATTCAAGATAATTTGGTAAAAGCGACCCAGCGCAATATTTCTGGTTATTATTTCGGCATTTTGGATGGGGCAGAAACCCATAAGAATAATATTAAAGAGGGGTTGCTGTTTGACCATCAGTGGGGGCAACGCCTCGGTGATGATATGTTTAACGAGTTCCGTGCCGGTTTTGAAGTTTTTATGGGAGCATCGCATGGCAGTCTGAAGCGATATGGCGACAGTATCGATAATTTTGTTTTCGACCACAACGATTCAGAGCTCGCTTTCTTCTATGAGCAAATAGCGCCATTCCAAGAGCGTGCGTTGCATCAGTTCAATGGTTTTGCAAAAATAGAGCGTGCTTATTCGCTATCTGATCATGAGATCAGCAAAGCGGTTAAAAAATTTTACTTTCGTGGTGTGATGTTGCCGAGCCGGGTCGAACGAGAAAAGTTTTCGTTAATCAAACACTATGAGAATTTTGGAGTATTCAACTTTAGCTCCTTTGGGCAGAGCAGACGCTCCCCTCTGTCTTATTTTAAGCGCTTGGTGAGAAATCCTAGACATACCCTTGGTTCTGCTTGGTGGAAACCTTTGGATTTTCATGCGAATGGCGTGTGGTACTTGAAATATCCTTATTTTTTGGTGAAAAGAATAAAGTTTAAAGGGGCTAAATAATGAGTAAAATTGCTTTTTTACTATGGAGTCCGGATATCAGTGGCGGCACTAATGTCATTTTTGAGCATGCTACACGTATGCGAAAGAATGGTGACGATATCACGATTATCACTGAGGATAAACCGAACGATAAGCGATTGCAGTGGTTTCCAGGTGCAGAAAAAATGACCTGGATGGATTATTCTGAAGCTGCTGACAAACAGTTTGATCTGGTTATTGCGACCTGGTGGCGTACTGTATTTTATCTTCATAAAATCAATGCGAAGAAATATGCATTTTTTGTTCAATCCATCGAATCGCGTTTCTATCCGGAAGGTGAGGTAACTTTACGCACGCTTGTCGATCTTACCTACAGTTTGCAAGTTAATTTTATCACTGAAGCAACATGGATTAAAGAATACCTTAAAGAGCATTTTGACCAAGATGCGTTATTGGTCCGAAATGGGATAAGCAAGGATTATTTTAACGATGGGATTAAACCCAAAGTGCCTCGAGCGCCTGAAAAGCTGCGTGTATTAGTGGAAGGTCCGTTAAACGTTAGCTTTAAAAATACGGAACTTGCGGTGGAGTTATGCCGACAGTCTCGCGCTGATGAGGTCTGGTTTGTCACATCTACAGAAATTGGCGCTTACCCGAATGTTGATCGCCTGTTTAGCCGCGTGCCAATTTCTGAGATCGGTAGTATTTACGCCTCTTGCGATGTTTTGGTTAAACTTTCCACTGTTGAAGGAATGTTTGGCCCACCGTTGGAGATTTATCATACCGGTGGAACCTCTATCAGTTATGATGTGACCGGCTACGACGAATATATTGAGCATAATGTCAATGGACTGGTATCTTTCAGCCGCCAAAACCAAGAAATCATCGAATTTATAAATCGCCTTAAGGATAACCCTAATGAGCTGGCTCAATTGAAAGCAAATGCTTTGGCTACCGCTGAAAAGTGGCCGGATTGGGAAAGCAGTTCCAAAGAGTTTGCAGCAGCATGCGAGCAGCTTATTGCATCGGGAGTTATTACCTCGGTTACCTTACTTAAGGCGCAGACCGAGCGTTTTTGGCTCTTCTATGAGGAGTCTTTGCGTCAGGTACCGTTGAGTGGGCAGGTGGGAATTCCCTCTCTAAATCGGTATGCACATTTTCGTCAGCGTGTTATCAATAAATTGCATCGTGAGTATCCTGCGATTTTTTCCTTGCTTCGAAAAATAAAATGGACGGTAAAATCTTATCTGCCGGGAGCTCGATAAGTGTTTGAGTACGAAGTTGTAGTTTGTACTTACAACGGTGAACGCTACATTGTCGAGCAGCTTGCCTCGATTGTAAGCCAGACAATCTGTCCGCAAAGGATCATTGTCAGTGACGATGGTTCTACGGACAATACGCTTAAATTAGTTGCTGATTTCGCTGCAACGACATCAGTTCAGTTCGATGTACAGCAGCGTGTTGCGGGTCCAAAAGGACCCGCGCATAATTTTCTGCATGCGCTTTCTTTGACGACGGCAGCTAACGTCTTTTTAAGCGATCAGGATGACGTTTGGGTAACTGATAAGATTGAACATTATCAGCGCGTAGTAAGCCAAATCGGAGATGATTCTCAGCCTTTATTGATCTTTTCAGATGCTGAATTAGTCGATAGCGAACTTCGTTTCTTGAACGCTTCTTTTTTACAAAATGAGCGTCTTAATCCTGTACAGCAGTTGGTGTTCCCTCGCTTGATTTTCCAAAACTGCATCCAGGGTGCAACAGTGATGGTGAATCGAGCATTGCTTAAGTATCTTCGCCCTAGTCAGCATATGTTGATGCATGATTGGTGGCTGGGATTGCTGGCCATCACTTTTGGACGCTTGGTATTCCTTCCTGAACGCTTGATCAAGTATCGGCAACATGCGAATAACGTGGTTGGCAGCAGTGGCTATGGATTGAAACGTATTCTGGCGAAATTTATGCGACTGTCCTCAGTTGCACATCAGAATCGGCTAGTGATTGAGCAGGCGGTAAGTTTCTATGAGATTTACGGTAAGGGGCTCAAAAAAGAGGATAAGAAATTTTTGGAGAGGATGTTAAGATCCCGTCGCTTTATGCTTTGGCAGCTTTTCTTGCTAAAATTTGCGGTTGCAAGAACAACCATTACGAGAACTGTTTCCTTGTATTTCTTATATTAGAGTTTTTATGCCTGAATCTTTAGTTAAGCCATGTCGGTGCTTCATTTCAGTTATATCTCACGGTCATGGCAGCATGATCATTGCCGATGGATGCCTAAAACTGCTGGCTTCAAAAAATTACATTGTTGTTTTGAAAGATAACAAGCCACAGCGTGAACTTCAGGAATATTGTCAGGACTCTGGCATTCATTATCTTGTTGATCAGCCTATGGGTTTTGGCGCAAACAATAACTATATTTTCACTTGGTGCCAGCAAGAGCTTGGAATGCGAGATGAGGATCGCTTTCTGGTGCTTAACCCCGATGTTTTTATCGAACCGACCGTGCTGGCAGCGCTGCTGTCGCATGCGGAACATAACTCATACCCGATAGTTGCGATCAATCTTTTCAACGATAAAAATTTTACTTTTTATGACAAGGGGATAAGGCATTTTCCAACCATTAGCAGCTTTGTCGTTTCATTCTTGGTGCAGAAGAATAAGTCTATCTACGACAAGAATAAAATTACCCAGGATACCGAAGTTGAATGGGCGGCAGGCTCATTTTTGCTGTTTAGTGCCCAATGTTATCGAGAGCTGGGAGGATTTGATACGCGCTACTACATGTACTGTGAAGATCTTGACATTTGCTGGCGAGCGAGGCGGGAGTTAGGGATAAACGTCGTTTATTTGCCTCAATTTAAAGCATTGCATCTTGCTCAAATGCGCAGTCGCTCACTTTTTTCTAAACATTTTATCTGGCACGTTACCAGCGCTTTGCGTTTTTGCTTGAAACAAGCGTTGAATAGATAAAATTGTCTTATCAACCTCACGAGAGTGTCGACCTATCGCACCAATCACTACCCACGCGGCTCAATCCTGAGTTAACATGTGTGCCACATCACAAAACCTGCTGGCCGACGTTGCCGGCAGGGTCATCCTCAGACAGGAGTTCCTAAATGTCCAAGCAACAAATCGGCGTTGTCGGCATGGCGGTAATGGGCCGCAACCTCGCGCTGAACATCGAGAGCCGTGGTTACACCGTTTCCATTTTCAACCGTTCTGGCGACAAAACTGACGAAGTGATCGCTGAGAACCCGGGCAAGAATCTGGCGCCGTATTACACCGTAGAAGAGTTTGTCGAATCGCTGGAAAAACCGCGCCGCATCCTGCTGATGGTGAAAGCGGGCGAAGCGACGGATAAAACCATTGCCTCGTTGACTCCGCACCTGGACAAGGGCGATATCCTGATCGATGGCGGCAACACCTACTATCAGGACACCATCCGTCGCAATCGCGAACTGTCCGACCAGGGCTTTAATTTCATCGGCACCGGCGTTTCCGGCGGTGAAGAGGGCGCGCTGAAAGGGCCTTCCATCATGCCTGGCGGCCAGAAAGAAGCTTACGAGCTGGTGGCACCGATCCTGGAGAAAATCGCTGCGGTCGCGGAAGGCGAGCCTTGCGTGACTTATATCGGCGCTGACGGTGCCGGCCACTATGTGAAGATGGTGCACAACGGCATCGAATACGGCGACATGCAGCTGATTGCCGAAGCCTATTCCCTGCTGAAGCAGGCGCTGAACCTGAGCAACGAGCAGCTGGCCGAAACCTTCGCCGAATGGAACAAGGGCGAACTGAACAGCTACCTGATCGACATCACCAAAGACATCTTCACCAAGAAAGACGAAGAGGGTAAATACCTGGTCGATGTGATCCTGGACGAAGCCGCCAACAAAGGCACCGGCAAGTGGACCAGCCAGAGCTCGCTGGATCTGGGCGAACCGCTGTCGCTGATCACCGAGTCGGTGTTCGCACGCTACCTGTCCTCGCTGAAGGACCAGCGCGTTGCCGCGTCTAAAGTGCTGACTGGCCCGAAAGTGGCGCCGTTCAGCGGCGACAAAGCCGAATTCATCGAGAAAGTGCGTCGCGCGCTGTATCTGGGTAAGATCGTGTCCTACGCACAGGGCTTCTCACAGCTGAAAGCCGCTTCTAAAGAAAATAACTGGGATCTGCACTACGGCGAAATCGCCAAGATCTTCCGCGCCGGCTGCATCATCCGCGCCCAGTTCCTGCAGAAGATCACCGACGCTTACGCGGCGGATGCCGATATCGCCAACCTGCTGCTGGCGCCATACTTCAAGCAAATCGCTGACGAGTACCAGCAGGCGCTGCGTGACGTGGTGGCTTACGCCGTGCAGAACGGTATCCCTACGCCAACCTTCTCCGCCGCGATCGCCTACTATGACAGCTACCGTTCTGCGGTACTGCCGGCGAACCTGATCCAGGCGCAGCGCGACTACTTCGGTGCGCACACCTACAAACGTATCGACAAGGAAGGCGTGTTCCATACCGAATGGATGGAATAAGCCCGCTCGTTGAACGATAAAAAAAGCCGCCGAGGTTAACGCCCGGCGGCTTTTTATTGCGCGTGATTTAACGTCACGCTTTTTTCTGATGCCTTTCGCGCAGCCGGCCGATCACCGCGCTCAGATCCAGATCCTGGTCCTGCAGCAGCACCAGCAGGTGATAGATCAGGTCCGAGGCTTCGTTGGTCAGCTCTTCGCGATCGTTGACCGTGGCAGCCAGCGCGGTTTCCACACCTTCTTCCCCGACCTTCTGCGCGATGCGCTTGGTGCCGCTGGCGTACAGGCTGGCGGTGTACGAGCTGTCCGGGCCGGCGTGCTTGCGCTCCGCCAACAGCTGCTCCAGCTGATAGAGGAACGTCCAGTCGCTGGCGGCCGGGTGGAAGCAGCTGCTGTTGCCGAGGTGGCAGGTCGGGCCGATCGGGTTGGCCAATACCAGCAGCGTGTCGTTATCGCAGTCCGGCGTGATGCTGACCACCTTGAGGAAGTGGCCGGAACTTTCGCCTTTGGTCCACAGGCGTTGCTTGGTGCGCGAGAAGAAGGTGACGTTACCGCTCTGCTCGGTGGTCGCCAGCGCTTCCGGCGTCATGTAACCCAGCATCAGCACTTCGCCGGATACGGCGTGCTGCACGATGGCCGGCATCAGGCCGTCGGTTTTTTCCCAGTCCAGCTGGTTTCTCTGTTGTTCTGTCAGCACACGCGAATCTCCACGCCTTGTTCGACCAGGAACCTTTTCAGTTCGCCGATATTGATGATTTGTTTGTGGAACACCGACGCCGCCAGCGCGCCGTCGACGTCCGCATCGCGGAACGCTTCCAGGAAGTGCTCCATGGTGCCCGCGCCGCCGGAGGCGATCAGCGGCACCTTGCAGGCCTCGCGCACCCGGCGCAGCTGCTGCAGATCGTAACCGTTGCGCACGCCGTCCTGGTTCATCATGTTCAGCACGATCTCACCGGCGCCGCGGCGCTGCACTTCCTGTACCCAGTCGAGGGTTTCCCACTGGGTGATGCGGGTGCGGCTCTCATCGCCGGTATATTGGTTGACGTGATACTTGCCGGTTTCACTGTCGAACCAGGTGTCGATGCCTACCACGATGCACTGCACGCCGAAGCGTTCCGCCAGGCGGCTAATCAGCTCAGGATCGGCCAACGCCGGTGAGTTGATCGAAATCTTGTCGGCGCCGAAAGACAGGATCTGGCTGGCGTCCTCGGCGCTTTTAATGCCGCCGGCGACGCAGAACGGAATATCAATCACCTCCGCCACGCGCGATACCCAGCTTTTGTCCACTACCCGGCCGTCGCTCGAGGCGGTGATATCGTAAAACACCAGCTCGTCCGCACCTTCTTGCGCATAGCGCTGCGCCAGCGGCACGATGTCGCCGATGATTTCGTGGTTGCGGAACTGCACGCCTTTTACCACTTGCCCGTCTTTAACATCCAGGCACGGGATTATCCGTTTTGCCAGCATGCGATCGCCTCCTCAACGCTAAATTTACCTTCCAGCAGGGCGCGCCCTACGATCACGCCGGCAACGCCGCTGCCGCGCAACTGGGCGATGTCGTCCAGATTGCCGATGCCGCCCGAGGCCTGGAAGGCCACCTGCGGATAGCGGCGGCTGATCGCCTGATACAGCGCCACGTTGGAACCGGCCAGCGTACCGTCGCGCGAAATATCGGTGCACAGCACGTGCTTGAGCCCGTAGGGCAGGAACTGCTCCACCACCTGTTCCAGCGTGGCGTCGGAATCTTCCTGCCAGCCGCTGATGGCCACGCGTTTCACGCCCTGCGGGTCGATACGCACGTCCAGCGCTAGCACCAGCGCGTCGGCGCCGTAGCGCTCGAACCAGCTCTGCACCAACTGCGGTTGTTTCACCGCGGTAGAGCCGATCACCACGCGTGTGGCGCCGGCCTCCAGCAGGGCGCTGACGTCTTGCTCGTTGCGGATGCCGCCGCCGACCTGCACCGGCACGTTAACCCCCGCCAACAGCTTGCGCAGCAGCGGGATCTGGCGTGCGGCCGGATCCTTGGCGCCGGTCAAATCGACCAGGTGCAGTACCTGCGCGCCCTGTTGTTGATAGTCCTGCAGACGCAGCAGCGGATCGTTGCCGTAGTCGCGCTGCTGGCCGTAATCGCCCTGATGCAAGCGCACCACGTTGCCGTCGATCAAATCCAAAGCCGGAATAATCATGCTGCCTACATCTCCAGAAAGTTTTTCAACAGTTGCGCGCCGGCCGCTCCAGATCGTTCTGGATGAAACTGCACGCCGAAGAAGTTGTCTTTTTGCACGGCGGCGGTGAAGGGCTCGCCGTAGTTCGCCTGGGCGATGGTGCTGGGGCATATCGGCATCGCATAGCTGTGTACGAAATAGAAGTAGGCGCCGTCATCGATGCCGCGGAACAGATGGTGGCCCGCCTGCGCGGACACCTGGTTCCAACCCATGTGCGGCAGTGGCAGGCCGAAGTCGGTCATCTGCTTTACTGGCGTATCGATGAGGCCGAGCGTCGTCACGCCGCCGTTCTCTTCGCTGCTGGCCGCCAACAGCTGCATGCCGAGACAGATGCCCAGCACCGGTTGAGAGCAGGCTTTGATCAGTTCGAGCAGATCGCGTTCGCGCAGTTGATCCATCGCCGCCTGTGCGGTGCCGACGCCCGGCAGGAACAGCTTGTCGGCGCGTAGCACGATCTCCGGATCGCGGCTCACCGCCGGCTGGTAACCCAGGCGCCGCACCGCGTAGGTGACGGAGGCCAGGTTGGCGCAGCCGGTATCCAAAATCACCACGTTCATCACAGCACTCCTTTCGAGCTCGGCAGGGTATTGCCTTCGACGCGTATCGCCTGGCGCAGCGTGCGGCCAAACACTTTGAACAGGCTTTCGACCCGGTGGTGGTCGTTTTTGCCCTTGGTCTTCAGGTGCAGCGTGCAGCCCATGGTGTAAGAGAGCGAACGGAAGAAGTGCTCGACCATTTCGGTGCTGAGATCGCCGACGCGCTGATAGTTGAACTCGGCTTTGTACTCCAGGTGCGGGCGGCCGGAGATATCCAGCGCGCAGCGCGCCAGGCATTCGTCCATCGGCAGCACGAAGCCGAAGCGGGCAATACCGCGCTTGTCGCCCAATGCCTTGTTCAGCGCTTCACCCAGCGCCAGGCCGGTGTCTTCCACCGTGTGGTGATCGTCGATATACAGGTCGCCTTTGACGTCGATCTCCATGCGGAAGCCGCCGTGGGTGGCGATCTGATCCAGCATGTGGTCGAAGAAGCCGACGCCGGTTTTGATTTTGCTGCCGCCTTCGCGATCCAGCCACACGTTGACGTCGATCTGCGTCTCTTTGGTCACGCGGTTAACCCGCGCGTGACGGTCACGCAGGGTCAGCTGGCGCACGATCTCTTTCCAGCCCAGCACGCCGCGCTGGTAGCGCAGCCCCTGGATGCCCATGTTTTCTGCCAGCTGCACGTCGGTCGGCCGATCGCCGATCACGTAGCTGTGCGCGGTATCGAGCACGCCGGGTTCCAGGTAGCCCTTCACCAGCGCGGTTTTCGGCTTGCGGCAGTCGCAGTTGTCCGCCGGCAGGTGCGGGCAGATCAGCACATCGGCGAACTGAATGCCCTGCGAGCTGAGGATCTGCATCATCAGGTTGTGCGGCGGATCGAAGGTTTCCTGAGGGAAACTGGCGGTGCCGAGCCCATCCTGATTGGTGATCATCACCAGCTGATACCCCGCCTGTTGCAGCGCCAGCAGGGAAGGGATCACGTCTGGCTCGAGCGCCAGCTTGTCCAGGCGGTCAACCTGGAAATCTTCCGGTGGCTCGGCGATCAGCGTGCCGTCACGATCGATAAAGAGGATTTTTTGGCTCACATTGGCTCCTGGCGAGTCGGGTTGGCGCCGGGTAGGGCGGACAAGGCGTCCACCACGCGTTGACATTCGTCGCGGGTGCCTATGGTGATGCGCAGGCAGCCGGACAACCCGGGCTGTTTGTTTTGGTCTCGTAAGATAATGCCCTGATCCCACAAGCTTTTAAACACATTACTTGAGGCGGTGAAGCGGGCCAGCAGGTAATTGCTGTCGCTGGCGAAAACCTGCTCGACGCAGGCGCATTTCTCCAGCTGTTGCTGCAGCCAGCTGCGGGTGGCGGCGATATCGGTGACGCGCTGGCGCATGGTGCGGATACCTTCTTCGCTCAGCGCCTGCGCGGCGATATCCGCCACCGGCGTCGAAAGCGGGTAAGGCGCGATCACCTTCAGCAGCAGGGCAATCAGATCTTCATTGGCGAGCGTAAAGCCGCAGCGCAGGCCGGCCAGCGCAAAGGCCTTCGACAGCGTGCGCAGGATAGCCAGGTGCGGATAGTCGCTCAGCCAGCCGGCCACCGTGGCCTGCGGGCAAAACTCGATATAGGCTTCGTCCACCGCGACGATCGCCTTGCCCTTGGCTAGCTCTAGCAGGCTGCGCAGAGAGTCAGGGTCGATCAGGTTGCCGGTTGGGTTGTTCGGGCTGCAGACGTAGATCAGCTTCACGTTGTCCATGCTGTCTGCGATGGCCGGCAGATCCAGCTGCCAGTATTCTTTGGCGGCCACGGTGCGGCGCTCCACGCCGAAGGTTTCGGCGCTGACGGCGTACATGCCGTAGGTCGGCGGGCAGAACAGAATGGCGTCTTTGCCCGGCTCGCAGAAGGCGCGGATCAGCAGCTCGATACCTTCATCGGCGCCGCGGCTGACCAGCACCTGCTCTTTCTTGACCCCGGCATAGGCGGCGTAGCGTTCGATTACCTGCGCCGGCTGGCACTCCGGATAGCGGTTGAAGGTTTGCGCGGTCAGCTGGAATTCCGGTGCGATCGGGTATTCGTTGGCGTTCAGCCACACGTCGCCCTTACCGCCGAGGCGGCGCGCCGATTGATAAGGGGTCAGCTCGCGAACGTTGGCGCGCGCCAGTTTTTCGATGCTCATGCTTGCTCCTTCAGGGCGGCGACGCGCAGGGTCACGGCGTTCTTGTGGGCGATCAGCTGCTCGGCGGCAGCCAGCGTCTCGATGGTGGCGGCCAGGTTGCTGAAGCCCTGCGGCGTCAGCTCCTGCACCGTCATGCGTTTTTGAAAATCGGCCAGCCCGAGGCTGGAGCAGGTGGCGGTGTAGCCGTAGGTCGGCAGCACGTGGTTGGTGCCGGAGGCGTAATCGCCGGCGGACTCCGGCGACCAGTCGCCGAGGAACACCGAACCGGCGCTGGTGATGCCGTCCACCAGTTCGCGCGCATTACGGGTCTGAATAATCAGGTGCTCCGGGCCGTAGCGGTTGCTGATCGCCACGCACTCAGTCAGATCGCGCGCTACGATCAGGCGGCTGCTCGCCAGCGCCTGGCGTGCGGTGTCGGCGCGCGGCAGCTCGGCCAGCTGGCTTTCCACCGCTTCGGCCACCGCCTGCGCCATCGCCGCGTCCGGCGTCAGCAGGATCACCTGCGAATCCGGGCCGTGTTCGGCCTGCGACAGCAGATCGGAAGCGACGAACGCCGGGGTGGCGCCGGCGTCGGCGATCACCAGCACTTCAGAAGGGCCGGCCGGCATGTCGATGGCCGCGCCGTCGAGGCGCTGGCTGACCTGCCGCTTAGCTTCGGTCACGAAGGCGTTGCCCGGCCCGAAGATCTTCGCCACGCGCGGCACGCTTTCGGTGCCGAACGCCAGGGCGGCGATCGCCTGCGCGCCCCCAACCTGAAACACTTCCTGCACGCCGCACAGCTGCGCCGCATACAGGATCTCATCGGCGATCGGCGGCGGCGAGCACAGCACCACCCGGCGGCAACCGGCGATGCGCGCCGGCGTCGCCAGCATCAGCACGGTAGAGAACAGCGGCGCCGATCCGCCGGGAATATACAGGCCCACCGAGTCGATTGGGCGGGTCACCTGTTGGCAGCGCACGCCCGGTTGCGTTTCGACGTCCACCGGCGGCAGTCGCTGCGCGTTGTGGAAGGTTTCCACGTTGGCGACGGCCACCGCCATCGCCTGTTTGATGTCATCACCCAACCGCGCGGCGGCGGCGGCGATCTGCTCGGCGCTGACGCGCAGCGCCGAGACTTCCGCCTTGTCGAAACGGGCGCTGTAGTCGCGCAGCGCCCGATCGCCATTGGCCTTCACGTTGTCGAGGATCTCACTCACCGTGCGGGTGATGCTGTCGGAGGCGGCAATCGCCGGGCGCATCAGCAGCTCGGCCTGGCGTTCGGCGCTGCACGTTGCCCAATCGATCGGCGTGTTGAAGGTCGACATGGCGTTACTCCATCATCTTTTCAATCGGCAGCACCAGAATCGAGCTGGCGCCGAGCGCTTTCAGTTTTTCCATGGTTTCCCAGAACAGGGTTTCGCTGCTGACCATGTGCATCGCCACGCGATTCTGCGCGCCGGCCAGCGGCAGAATGGTCGGGCGTTCGGCGCCCGGCAGCAGCGCGACGATCTCGTCCAGCTTCTCGCTCGGCGCGTGCAGCATGATGTATTTGGATTCGCGCGCCTGGATCACGCCCTGAATGCGGGTCATCAGGCGGTCAATCAGCTGCTGTTTGGCTTCAGGCATTTCGCCGTCGCGCTGGATCAAGCAAGCTTTGGAGCGGTAGATCACCTCCACTTCGCGCAGGCCGTTGGCCTCCAGCGTGGCGCCGGTAGAGACCAGATCGCAGATGGCGTCGGCCAGGCCGGCGCGCGGCGCCACTTCCACCGAGCCGTTCAGCAGGCAAGATTTGAAGCGCACGCCTTGTTTGTCGAGGTATTGCTTCAGCAGGTGCGGATAAGAGGTGGCGATGCGGGCGTCCTGCAGGCTTTGCGGGCCGGCGTATTCGGCGTCGAGCGGGGTGGCCAGCGACAGGCGGCAGCCGCCGAAATCGAGGCGGCGCAGGGTGAAGTAACGCGGGTCTTCACCCTGGGCGCGGCGGCTGAGCAGCTCTTCTTCCAGCACGTTCTCGCCGATGATGCCGAGATCGACCACGCCGTCCATCACCAGGCCCGGGATGTCGTCGTCGCGCACGCGCAGGATATCGATCGGCATGTTTTCGGCGAAGGCGATCAGACGCTGCTGCTGCAGGTTGATCTTGATGCCGCAGCGTGCCAGCAGTTCCTGGGATTCATCGCTCAGGCGGCCCGACTTCTGCATTGCGATCCGTAAACGTGTCTTGTCCAGCATGGTAACCTCTGTTTAATCTGTAATTTTATGAATTTATTGTAAAAAACTTTCTTTTCTGTCTGTCCGGAGCCAAAAAAAAACCCTCGGAAGAAATCTTCCGAGGGCTCTCTCTTGCGTTCTGCGCGCCACTGGAAGATTAACAAACCGTCTTCCAGCACACATCGCCTGAAAGACTAGTCAGGGTGATGGTGATGATGGTGGTTGAACTGAACGCGTGTCATGGTGTTTTTCTCTAATCAAAAGCCGGTAAAAACCGTATGCCAATTAAGCTAAACTATCCGCTGTCCACCGTGCAACCCTTTTTTAACGTCATAAATTTAATTTATTGAAACAGGTTGAGTTATTAGCCACACACGGCTTTACCTAACCTTAAGCCGGGCAGATTGTATCGCCGTGTACAGTGGCGTAGCCTTAGGGGCAGGGCGCTGCGATCTTCAGGAGAGGAAGAGGATGAAAAAGGTAGCCATTATTGGTTTAGGTTGGCTGGGCATGCCGTTGGCGTTATCGCTGATGGGCCGCGGGTATGATGTGGTCGGCAGCAAAACCACGCCGGACGGCGTCGAGGCCGCGCGCATGAGCGGCATTGAATGCTATCAACTGGAGCTGACGCCGGAGCTGGTGTGCGATCCGGACGATCTGGAATCGCTGCTGCGCGTGGATGCGCTGGTGGTGACGCTGCCCGCTCGCCGTACCGTCGAAGGCAGCGAGAACTATTTCAATGCGGTGCGCATGCTGGTGGACAGCGCGATGGCCTTTGGCGTGCCGCGGGTGATCTTTACCAGTTCCACCTCGGTGTACGGCGAAACCGCCGGCACGCTGCGCGAAGAATCGCCGCTGCGGCCGGTCTCGCCGTCGGGCCGGGTGTTGGCCGAGCTGGAGCGCTGGCTGCATGAATTGCCGAACACCTCGGTGGACATTCTGCGGCTGGCGGGGCTGGTGGGCGCCGATCGTCACCCCGGCCGCTTCCTGGCGGGCAAACTCGACGTGAAGGGCGGGTCGCAGGGGGTGAATTTGGTGCACCAGGACGACGTCATCGCCGCCATCCAACTGCTGCTGAAGCTGCCGAGGGGCGGTCACGTGTACAACCTGTGCGCGCCGCATCATCCGGCCAAACGCGAATTTTATCCTGTGCTGGCCGAACAGCTGCACCTGGCGCCGCCGCAGTTCGCCGACGAAGCGGATCAGGATGAGCGGCTGGTGGACGGCAACCGCATCTGCAACGAGCTGGGTTTTGAGTACCAGTATCCCGATCCGGCGCGTATGCCGGTCAGTTAAGGCGGCATACGTTGTTTAAAGCGGGAAAAGGTGGCTCGTCACAAAGTCGACGAACAGCCTGATTTTGACTGACAGGTGGCGGCCCGACGGCCAGAGGACATGAAAAACCATGTTCTCGCGGTCGTAGTCATCCAAAACCGTCACCAGGCTGCCCTGTTCCAGCTGTCTGCGCACGGCGATCTCCGGCAAATAAGCGATGCCCAGCCCTTGTTCGGCGAAGCATACCTGCGGATCGAGGGTATTTGTCACCATGCTGGCCGGCCGTTCGGGGATCATCTCCGTCTTGTCTCCCAGCGGCCAGACATCCAGTTTGCCGGTGCTGGGAAAGCGATAATGCAAACGGGCATGGCTTGTCAGATCCTCGGGCTTGCGCGGTATACCCACTTTGCTGAAATAACCCGGGGCGCCAACGAAAACCTTGCGGCAGGTACCCAGCCGGCGGGCAACCAGCCGTGAATCGCTCGGGGTTCCGCTGCGGATAACGGCATCGAAACCTTCCTCAATCACGTCAACCAGCCGATCCGAATAATCAATATCCAGCTCGATCTCAGGATAGCGGCGCTTGAAGTCCCCCAGTTTTGGCATGAAAAGCGTGCCCAGCGACGGGAGACTGATGCGCAGCTTGCCCTGAGGTGTTCCCCGCGTTTGCAACAGTTCGGCTTCCGCCTCTTTCACCTCACTCAAAATGCGTCGGCACCTTTCCAGAAACAAGGCCCCTTCCGGTGTCAGGTTGACCGTGCGGGTAGAGCGGTGAAACAGGCGCACGCTGAGTCGTTCCTCCAGCCGGGCGATGGTCTTGCTGACCGCCGAGGCGGAGATCCCCAGCTGTTGCCCGGCCGCCGTGAAACTTCGGCTTTCACTGACCCGCACGAAAACGTCGAGAGAACCCAGACTTTCCATAGGCTTCCATTCTATTGATGAACTTTATGTCATGAGTGTTGTTCACTTTAGCCTGTTTTTCTTTTATCAGCGAGTGGGCAGCATGATGCAAACGTCATCCGCGATGGGCGGAAACATCTTTGAATGGGGAGTGATTAATGAATCAAACGACGATATCTGCGCCTGCCGAGGGCATCGATCGGTTGCCGCTGGGCGGCCTGCTGGCGTTGGCGATGGCCGCTTTTATCACGCTGCTGACCGAGATCATGCCGGCGGGCGTGCTGTCTTCGATCGCGGGCGATTTGAATGTATCTGAAAGCCTGGCGGGGCAGTTCATCACCGCCTATGCGGTGGGCGCGTTGGTCGCCGCTATTCCGCTCACCGCATTGACGCAGGGCATGCGGCGCCGCCCCTTGCTGTTGAGCGCGATCGGCGGTTTTGCCATCGTTAACCTCGTCACGGCGCTGTCGAACGATTATCACGTCTCATTGGCGACGCGTTTCTTCGCCGGCGTTTTCGGCGGCATCGTTTGGTCCTTGCTGGCCGGTTATGCGGTGCGCATGTCACCGGCCCACCTTGGCGGCCGCGCTATTGCGATCTCCGGCGCCGGCGCCACTTTGGCGTACCGCTCGGCACGTTGCTTGGCCGAGCCATCGGCTGGCAGGGCGCCTTTGGTCTGATGACGTTGATGGCGCTGGTGCTCGTGGTGTGGATCATCGCCATCGTGCCGGATTTCCCCGGCCAGGCTAAGGCGCATCGGCCGTCTCTGAGCGGCGTATTCTTGCAACGGGGGATCCGCGCCGTGCTGTTCGTGGTGTTCACCTTTATCGTTGCCCATAACATTCTGTATATCTACCTGGAGCCTTTTCTCAAGCCGTCGGGGTTGTCCGAGCGGGTTGATATCGTTCTGTTTATCTTCGGGCTGGGCGCGATTGCCGGATTGGGCGTCGCCGGGATGCTGGTCGATCGGCGAGTCCAATCTCTTACGGTGATGAGTATCGTCATCTTTGCTCTCGCTGCCGTGCTGCTGGGGAGTGGGGGACGGATGATCCCGATGGTCTATCTCTCCGTGGCTTGTTGGGGCTTGGCTTTCGGCGGTTTCGCCACCCTCACGCAGACGGCATTGTCACGCCTTTCCGGTCGCGCGGCCGACGTGGCGCAGTCCATGTATACGACGGGCTGGAATACCGCCGTGGCAGCCGGTGGCGCGGTCGGCGGCATGTTGCTCGACAAGGGCGGGGCGCCCTCTTTCGCCTGGGCCATCATCGGATTACTCGTCCTGTCTTTAACCGGCACGCTGTTTGCCATGAATCGGGCGCTGGCCTCTCAGCGATGAGGTGATGGGCGTGCGGCGCGCGCCAAATCCTCCAGCAGCGCGTTCAGCGCCTCGTCGGGCTGGACGGGGCGGCTGACCAGGCTGAGCGTGGCGCGGTATGAGAGCGCCGTACCGCCCAACTGCCGAAGCAGCCCCTGTTCCACCCAACGCGCCGCGTAGTGGGTGGGCAAATAGCCGAGACAGGTGCCGCTCAGCACCAGATGGGCGACGCTTTCCATATGGTGGGCCACCGCGGCCAGATGCGGCGGCGCGATCGGGCACAGCTGCTGCGCCAGCAGGTAGCCGCGCTTGACCCAGCGCGCGTTTTCAATCTGCTCGCGCCCCGGTTCTTCTACCGCGAACAGCGGGTGATCCCTACTGCAGTAGATCGCCTGCGTCTCCTCCAGCCACGGCTGATAACGCAACGCCTCCAGCTGCTGGCCGAAGTAGCCGATGCCCAGATCGAGCTGCCGGTGCAGCAACCCTTGTTCAATCTCGTTCGGCGAACAGATGCGGCACTGCAATTGCACGTCCTGATGTCGGCGTTGGAAGTGTTGGATGGCCTGACTGAACGGATTGCCCGGCAGCGAAACCAGATTATCCACCAGACCGATCTGCAGATCGCCGGTCAGCAGGCCGTTCAGCGACTGGCTGACCCGGGTGAAGTCGCGGGCGGCGTTGAACAGCGAGCGGCAGGCGATCAGCATGCGTTCGCCCTTGGGCGTCAGCCGGAAGCCGGAGCGGCCGCGTTGACACAGGCGAAAACCCAGCCGGGTTTCCAGCGAGGCCAGGTGGGTGCTGATGGTGGATTGGTTCATCAACAGCGCTTCCTGTGCGGCGCTGACGCCCTGGGCTTCCGCCACCGCGACGAACACCCGCAGCAGTTTCAGATCGATATCGCTTAGGTTGGTGAGCATCGCCCCCTCCGCAGAACGTCGGCCGGTTAACCCATTTTTAACATCGAAGAAATAGGTGCGGCGCTGAAGATATGGTCTTCCTTATGGCATGAATTTGAAATAAAAATCAATACTTCAATAGGTTATTTGCATCGCGTTTTCCGATGTTTACATGCAAAAGCGGGAATGGTAGCCGAGGCGGCCAACGGGGTAGTCTGCGAATGTTGCTCAAATGTTTCAATTCATCGCAGATCAAGACAAGGATACGCCATGCTGAACCAACCCCAAAGCGGTAACGACATGCCGCGCTTTGCCGGTATTCCCACCATGATGCGCCTGCCCGCCGCCGAACAGGCGCACGGTCTGGACGCCGCCTTTGTCGGCATTCCGCTGGATATCGGCACCTCCAACCGCAGTGGCACCCGCTATGGCCCGCGCCAGATCCGCCAGGAATCGGTGATGATCCGTCCCTACAACATGGGCACCGGTTCCGCCCCGTTCGAACGGCTGCAGGTGGCCGATCTGGGGGATGTCGCCATCAACCCTTACAGCCTGGCGGACAGCGTGCAGCGCATCGAGGCGGCTTATCACGAGATCCTGGCACACGGCTGCATGCCGTTGACGCTCGGCGGCGATCACACCCTGACGCTGCCGGTGCTGCGCGCCGTCGCCCGCCGACATGGCCCGGTCGGGCTGATCCACGTCGATGCGCATTCCGATACCAATGAGGAGATGTTCGGCGAACAGCTGGCGCACGGCACCACCTTCCGCCGCGCGTTTGAGGAGGGGCTGCTGGCGCCCGAAAAGGTGGTGCAGATTGGCCTGCGCGGCAGCGGCTATGCGGCGGATGACTTCGATTGGTCACGGCGCCAGGGCTTCCGCGTGGTGCCGGCCGAGGCCTGCTGGCACCGGTCGCTGACGCCGCTGATGGCGGAGATCCGCGAGCAGATGGGCGATGCGCCGGTTTACCTCAGCTTCGATATTGACGGGTTGGATCCGGCCTTTGCGCCGGGTACCGGCACGCCGGAGGTCGGCGGGCTGTCGGTTTGGCAGGGGCTGGAGATCGTACGCGGTTGCCGCGGGCTGAACCTGGTGGGCGGCGATGTGGTGGAAGTGTCGCCGCCTTACGATCGCTCCGGTAACACGGCGCTGCTGGCCGCCAACCTGCTGTTTGAAATGTTGTGCGTGCTGCCGGCCCGCTGAGGCCGGCGTACTGACCCTACCGGCGGAGCGGTTGCGTCGGGCCCCCTGATAACAATAACAACGGAGTGGAGGTACCCATGAATCTCGATCTGCTGGTTGTGGTGATTTACTTTCTGGTGATAGGCGCGGTGGGATGGATGGGCATTCACCGCGCCAATTCCAAAGAGGCGTATCTGGTGGCCGGGCGCAACCTGGGGCCGGGGCTGTATCTGGGCACGCTGTCGGCGGTGGTGCTCGGCGGTGCGTCGACCATCGGCAGCGTCAAGCTCGGCTACACCTACGGCATCTCCGGTGTCTGGCTGTGCGGCGCGCTCGGGCTGGGCATCGTGGTGTTGAGCCTGGCGCTGGCCAAGCCGCTGCTCAAACTGAAGCTGTATACCGTCAGCCAGGTGCTGTCGCGGCGTTATCACCCGGCCGCGCGGGTCACCAGCGGCGCGATCATGCTGGCGTATGACCTGATGGTGGCGGTGACCTCGATCATCGCCATCGGCAGCGTGATGCAGGTGATGTTCGGCCTGTCGTTCAGCGCGTCTATCCTGCTTGGCGGCGGGCTGGTGGTGCTGTATTCAACGCTGGGGGGCATGTGGTCGCTGACGCTGACCGACATCATTCAGTTCATCATCATGACCGTCGGCATGATGCTGGTGCTGATGCCGATGAGCATCGTCAAGGCCGGCGGCTGGGAGGCGTTCACCAGCCTGCTGCCCGCCGGTTACTACCAGCTGTCGTCGATCGGGCTGGACACCATTCTGGTGTTCTTCCTGATCTACTTCTTCGGCATTCTGATCGGCCAGGACATCTGGCAGCGGGTGTTCACCGCCCGCAGCGCCAATGTGGCGCGCTTCGCCGGGCTGGGCGCGGGCGTCTATTGCGTGCTGTACGGCGTGACCGGCGCGCTGATCGGCATGGCCGGCAAGATCGTGCTGCCGTCGCTCAGCAACACCGACGGCGCCTTCGCCGCTATCGCGCAGGCGGTGTTGCCGGTCGGCGTCAGCGGGCTGGTGGCCGCCGCGGCGTTGGCGGCGCTGATGTCTACCGCCAGCGCCTGCTTGCTGGCGTCTTCCACCATCGCGCTGGAGGACGTATTGCCGGCCATCCGCCGCAAACCTTCCGGCGGGCTGGCCGCCGGGCGCTTCACCACGCTTTTCATGGGTGTGGTCATGCTGGGGCTGGCGTTTGTGGTGCGCGACGTGCTGGCGGCGCTGACGCTGGCTTACAACCTGTTGGTGGGGGGCATGTTGATCCCGTTGGTGGGGGCGATCTTCTGGCCGCGCGCTACCAGCGCCGGCGCGATTGCCAGCATGCTGACCGGCAGCCTGTGTGTGGTAGGGCTGATGATCTGGCACGGCATCGATGCCAACAGCCCGATCTACGGCGGTCTGCTGGGCGGCGGCGTCGCCTTCGTGTTGGGCAGCCTGTTGAGCCGCCCGGCAGCGCAGCTGCAGCCGCAAACCGAGCGTTGAAACGACGAGGTGGGACATGAACAATCGCAATGTGGCGTCACGCCCAAAAATTGAAGTGCGCTCGATAGACTATGTGCCCCGTCACGAGCGGCATGGCAAGGTTTGGCATCAGGCGCCGTTTTGGTTTACCGGTAATTTCGTTTTGACGACGATGGTGGTCGGTTTCAGCGGCCCGGCGTTGGGGTTGGGCGCGCTTTATTCGATGCTGGCCATTGCCGTCGGCGTGGGGTTCGGCACGTTCTTCATGGCGTGTCATGCCAATCAGGGGCCGCGCATGGGGCTGCCGCAGATGATCCAGTCACGGGCCCAATTCGGCCTGCGTGGCGCCATCGTTCCCTTTGCCGCCGTGGTGTTTGTTTACATCGGTTTCAACGTGTTCAACGTTATTCTCGCGACCGATGCGATCAACACGGTGTTGCCGGGCCACCGTCTGCCTTGGTATGCGTTGCTGATCGCGGTGGCCGTGCTGTTGGCGATCGTCGGCCACGACATGCTGCATGCGGTGCAGCGCTGGCTGACCTATGTGATGATGGCAGTGTTCGGCGTGCTGACGGTCGGCGCCGTGTTGTCGCTGCGGATGGACGCCGTCGTCGGCGCTGGGCATTTTTCGTGGGCGGCCTTTTTGATTCAGCTGTCTGCCGCCGCCGGCTATCAAATCAGCTACGCAGTGTACGTTTCCGACTACTCGCGTTATTTACCGCATGAAACGCCGTCGGCCAACGTGATCTTTTGGACTTACCTGGGGGCGGCCGGATCGGCGCTTTGGCTGATGTCGCTGGGCGCGTTTCTGGCTTCAGCCTTACCGGCCCCCGATGCGATCGGCAGCGTACAGGCGGTGGGTAATGCCGTCTATCCTGGGTTTGGCACGTTGGCCGTGCTGATCGCCGTGCCCTCGCTGGTCGGTATCATGGCGGTCAACTGTTATGGCGCAATGCTGACCAGCCTCAGCGCGATTGACGCGTTCCGTAAAGTGACGCCAACGTTGAAATTACGCATGGCCGGCATTGGCGTCGTCGCTATGACGGTGTTTGCGGTGGCGTTGGCCATCCCGGCGAGCTATCTCGCCAGCTTCAATACCTTCGTACTGCTGATGCTGTATTTTCTGGTGCCCTGGACGGCGGTGAACCTGATGGACTTTTACGTGGTGCGCGGCGGGCATTACGCGATAGGTGAAATCTTCAACCCGTCGGGGATCTACGGCCGCTGGGGCGGCTCCGGTCTGACGGCTTACGCGGTCGGTCTGCTGGCGATGGTGCCGTTCATGACGTTGGGCTTTTACACCGGTCCCTTTGCTGTTTTACTGGGAGGTGCGGATATCGCTTTTCTGATCGGCCTGCTGGTGGCCGGGAGCGTTTATGTCGTAATGTGCCGTAAGCTCGATCTTGAAGCCGAACGGCGGGTGGCGTTGCGCTGCGAGGGGTTATTGGAAGGAGAACCGGAGTGAAGGAAAAAATCAGCGTCGCATGCTGCCAGTTAGCGTTGCGGGTAGGGGAAGCGGAGCACAATCGGGCGCTGTCCGCCCAGGCTATCCGCCGGGCGGCGCAGCACGGCGCCAACGTCATCGTGTTGCCGGAGTTGGTGAACAGCGGCTACGTGCTGCGCGATAAGGCGGAGGCGCTGGCGTTGGCCGAGGCCGAAGACGGGCCTAGCCTCAGCCTGTGGGGGGGACTGGCGCGTGAGCTGGATGTGGCGATCGTCGCCGGTTTCTGCGAGCGCCTGCCCGAGGGTGAGGTGGCCAACAGCGCGGCATTGATCGATGCGCAGGGGGTGAGGGCGATTTATCGCAAGGCCCACCTGTGGCATGAAGAGAGCACGATCTTTACCGCCGGCGATCGGCCACCGCCGGTCGTCGAGACCCGCTTTGGCCGCTTGGCGGTGATGATCTGTTACGATCTCGAATTCCCTGAGTGGGTGCGGCTGCCGGCGTTGGCCGGTGCTCAACTGCTGTGCGCGCCGGTCAACTGGCCGCTGGCGCCGCGCCCGCAGGGTGAACGGCCGGCGGAGATGGTGAAGGCGCAGGCCAACGCCGCCGTCAATCGGCTGTTCATCGCGGTGTGCGATCGCTGCGAAACGGAGCGCGGCGTTGCGTGGATCGGCGGATCGGTGATTGTCGACGCCGACGGCTATCCGTTGACGCAGAGCCTGGAGGGCGAAGGCATGGTGCTGGCATCGATGGATATCGGCGTAGCCGATGACAAGCACATTGGCCGCCACAATCACGTGCATCGCGATCGACGGCCGATGCTGTACTGAAGCAACGGGGCGGCCGGTGGATCCGGCTGCCTCGCAGAGCGTCTTTGCCGGCGGGAAAAGCCGCCGTTTGGGCGCTACAGCCAGCCCGATTTCTTCAGCTTCTGATACAGGAAAATGCAGCCGACGGCGGTCACTCCCAGCGTGGCGTGATAGGCCCACGGGAACTTCAGCTCCGGCATATCGGCGAAGTTCATGCCATACAGGCTGAAGACCACCGTCGGGATGGCCAAAATCGCCCCCCAGCCCGCCAGCCGTTTCACCACTTCGTTCTGTTTGACCGTCACCAGCGCCAGGTTGACGTGCATGGCGTTGGTCAGCATTTCGCGCATGTCGTCGATGTTGCTGACCACCTGATGCGCGTGATCCTGCACGTCGCGCACGTAGGCGCGCAGCTCCTTTGGGATCACCTCTTCGTGCAGGCGGATCAGCTGATTGCAGATTTCATCCATCGGCAGCGCGGCGTTGCGCAGCGCCAACAGGTGTCGGCGCAGCGTATAGACGTTCTCGATCGCCGCCTGATCGAACTCCGACTGGAACATGTTGGCTTCGATGTTCTCGATGGTGCTCTCGAAGCGCGTCACCACGCTGCGGTAGTTATCCACCACGAAGTCCAACACCGAATAGAGGGCAAAGCCCGGCCCGTGGCACATTTGCTTGTGGTTCTCTTCCGCCTTGGCGCGGATCGGCGCGTAGCTGGGCGAGGCGCCGTGGCGCACCGTCACCAGAAAGTTTTTGCCGACGAAGAAGTGGGTTTCGCCGTATTCGATTTCGTCGTGTTCGCCCCACTGCGCGGTTTTCACCACGATGAACAGCGAGTCGCCGTAGGTTTCCAGCTTCGGCCGCTGATGCGCGCACAGCGCGTCTTCGATCGCCAGATCGTGCAGGCCAAACTCCTCCTGCACCTTGCGCATAAACGCCGGCTCCGGCTGCCGCAGCCCCAGCCAGACGAAGGTGTCCGGCTGTTTGACCACCTCGCTGATATCGTCGATGGTCACTTCGCCCAGCCGTTGGCCGGCTTTGTACGCCACACAGTTCACCACCATGCTTTTGCTGTCCATCCGTCCATCCATTAATCAGTCAGGGTTTTGGTGAGAAAATAACACTCATGTTCCACCGGATAATCTTTCAGCGTCATTTGCAGCTGATAGCCGAGTTTTTCGTAGAACGGCCGCGCCTGGAAGCTGAAGGTATCCAGGCGAGCGTAGCGGCAGCCGCGCGCCTGCGCCTCGCGTTCGGCGGCGCGCATCAGCCGGCCACCGAGGCCGCTGCCGCGCTGGGTATCCGCCACCCACAGCCACTCGACGCTCAGCCAGTTGCCCCAGGTTTCGGCGGTCAGGCCGCCGATCACCGTACCGGCTTCGTCGCGCGCATAGACGCTGAGCGGCTTGCGGTGGCTGGCGTCGATATGCGGCAGGTTGTAAGCGCGCAGCCCTTGCCTGATCGCATCGAGGGTTTGTTCGTCAATCGCGTCGGTAACGGTAATGTCCATTTTTCCTCCTGGGTGATGCGTTAACTTAAGCACACTACGGCCAAAAGGCAACCTATTGAAATGTAATGCAAACGACCACATCCGCTGAGTAGACTACACTAAACGGGTCATTTTCACCCCAGGAGGACACCATGCCCCGATTGACTCTGCTGGCCAGTTTGCTGCTGTGCAGCGGCCTGCTGCACGCCGCGCCGACGGTCAGCCAACTGCAGGACGGCCTGGAACACCCCTGGTCGCTGGCCTTCTTGCCGGCGGATCAAGGCCTGCTTATCACCGAACGGCCCGGCCGGCTGCGGCTATGGCAGCCGGGCAAAGGCCTGTCGGCACCGATCGCCGGCGTGCCGCAGGTCTACGCCGAGGGGCAGGGCGGCCTGCTGGAGGTGTTGCCGGCCCCCGACTTCGCCGCCAGCCGCCGGGTATACCTCAGCTTCGCCGAACCGGGCGAGGGCGGCAAAGCCGGCACGGCGGTCGGCTATGGCCGCCTGAGCGACGATGGCGCGCGGCTGGAGAACTTTAAGGTGATCTTCCGTCAGCAGCCCAAGCTGTCGGTCGGCAATCACTTCGGCGGCAAGCTGGCGTTCGACAGGCAAGGCTACCTGTTTATCGCGCTGGGTGAAAACAACCAGCGGCCGACGGCGCAGGAAACCGACAAACTGCAGGGCAAGCTGGTGCGGCTGACCGCCGAGGGCGCGATACCACCAGATAATCCCTGGGTCGGCCAGGCAGGTAAACGCCCGGAGGTCTGGTCTTACGGCCACCGCAATCCGCAAGGGCTGGCATTGAACCCGTGGAGCGGCGCGATCTGGGAACACGAGCACGGCCCGCGCGGCGGCGATGAGCTCAACATCCCGCTGCCGGGTAAAAACTACGGCTGGCCGCTGGCCACCTACGGCATCAACTATTCCGGCCAGCCGATCCCGGAGGCGAAAGGAGAGCGGGTGCCCGGCACCGAACAACCGCTGCACTATTGGCGAGTCTCGCCCGGCCTCAGCGGCATGGCGTTCTATGACGGGCAGCGCTTCCCTGCCTGGCGTCACTCGCTGTTCATCGGCGCGTTGGCGCAAAAGGAACTGATTCGCCTGACGCTGGAGGGTGACAAAGTGGTGGCGGAAGAGCGGCTGCTGGGCGATCGCGGCGAACGCATCCGCGAGGTGCGCAGCGGACCGGATGGCTATCTGTATTTGCTGACGGACGAACGGGACGGCAAGCTGCTGAAGGTCGGGGCGTCGTAACGCCCCGCACGCATCAGGTGAGCTCGCTCATCACGCCGCGCTGATAGGCCGGGCGAGCGCGCAGTTGCTGATACCAGCGCTCCATGTTCGGCCGTGGGCGGCGGGCGATCGGCATCTCGAACCAGCCGTAGGCGAAGCTGCCGAGCGGGATATCGCCGAAGCCGAACGCGTCGCCGGAGAGGTAAGGCTGGTGCGCCAACGTCTGTTCAATGATATCGAAGTGTTTTTCCAGCGTGGCGGTCGCCGCTTCTATTTTCGCCATGTCGCGCAGCTCCGGCGCGGTGCGGATCAGGCCCCAAAAGACGATGGTGAAGGCCGGAACGATGGTTGAGGTGGTCCAGTCCATCCATTTCTCGGCGGCGGCGCGCGCCTGCAGATCTTGCGGATAGAACGTCGCGTCGCCGAATTTCGCCGCCAGGTAGCGCACGATAGTGTTGGACTCCCACAGCACGAAGTCATCGTCCTGCAGCAGCGGCACCAGGCCGTTCGGGTTCAACGCGCGGTAACTCTCTTCGTTGACCTTGCCGAACGCGCCGCCGGCGTTGATGTGGGTATAGCTCAGCCCCAGTTCGGCGGCGCACCACAGCACCTTCCTGACGTTGTTCGAATTCTCACGACCCCAAATGGTCAGCATGGGATAACTCCGTTAGCGGATTAAAGACCCTTAATACCTACGCCACAATGCGCTTTTTGTCACACCGCAGGGCATTTTTTGTCTGCCGATCAACGCTCCCAGCGGCACACTTCCCAGCCGTGCTCCGCCGCTAGCGCGCTCAGTTCGCTGTCGGGGTTGATCACCGTGGCGCTGTCGACGAATTGCAGCATCGCCTTGTCGTTGAGAGAGTCGCTGTAGCCGTGGCTGTGCTCGAACTTCAGGTGCGGATGCTGCGCAAGCCAGTGCTGCAGGCGGATCACCTTGCCCTGTTGGTAGGTCATGGTGCCGTAGGTGTGGCCGGTGAAGCGACCGTCGCTGATTTCCACGCCGATTGCCAGCGCATCGTCGGCGCCGAGCTGTTCGGCGATCGGCGCCACCAGGTGCTCGCCGGTGGCGGAGATCACCAGGATGCAGTCGCCGCGTTCGCGGTGCCACTGCAGGCGCTCACGGGCGGCGGGATAGACGCGCGGCAGGATATCGCGGCGAATGTAGCGTTGCACCCAGCCGGCCACGGTTTGCACGCTCAGGCCGGTCAGCGGCGCCAGCGTGGCCTGCATGTAGTCCTCCATCGACAGCTTGCCCTGATAATAGAGCTGCATCAGCTGCTGCTCCTGCAGTTCCAGCTCCGCCGGCGCGAAGCCCTGGCCGACCAGCCAGCGGATCCACAGGCTGGCGCTGTCATCGTCAATCAGGGTTTCATCCAGGTCGAATAAGGCTAAATCCATCAGTATTTCTCCGGCAGGCAGGGTATGAGGTCGTTTACAGGATAGCGGATAGCGCCCATCGCCAGCCAGCGGCGTCGGCGAAATTGCGCAGAGCATAAGAAACATTGATGACGGTTTTGCGACAGTTTGTTGAACGTTTGCATAACTTAGAACGCAACAATATTGGCCGCTCCGGCGAGCGCGGTGATAACTATGGGGCAAATGCAGCTACCCGCTGGGGAGTGACAATGTTGATTATTCGTCTGTATGGCAGCCCGATCGTGATCGGGGAAGAAGAGGAACCGCATGATGACGCATCTGACGACGCTGAAGACGCTGCCGCTGCTGGATCTTTCGCAGCTTGACGGTGATGCGCGCCAGCGGCACGCCTTTCTCGACGATTTGCGCGCGGCGGCCCGCGACGTCGGTTTTTTCTATCTGCGTGGGCACGGCGTAGACGGCGCGTTGAATGCGCGACTGCAGCACGCCGCGCGGCAATTTTTCGCCCTGCCGGAAGCCGACAAGCTGGCGGTGCAGATGGTGCATTCGCCGCACTTTCGCGGTTACAACCGGGCGGCGGCGGAGCTCACGCGCGGGCAGCCTGACTGGCGCGAGCAGTTCGATATCGGCGCCGAACGCCCGGCGCTGACGTTGTCTGACGACACGCCACGCTGGGCGCGCCTGCAGGGGCCAAACCAGTGGCCGGCAGCGCTACCGACGCTGAAACCGCTGCTGCTGCAGTGGCAACAGGCGATGACCGCCATGTCGCTGCGGCTGCTGCGCGCTTTCGCTTTGGCGCTGTCGCTGCCGGAGCAGGCGTTCGATCGCTTGTACGGCGAGAAGCCCAACGAGCACATCAAACTGATCCGCTATCCGGGGCGGGAGGCTACCGGCAGCGCACAGGGCGTTGGCGCACACAAGGACTCCGGGTTTCTCAGCTTCCTGCTGCAGGACGCGCAAAAAGGGCTGCAGGTGGAGGTGAGCGAAGGGCGGTGGATAGACGCGCAGCCGCGTGAAGACACTTTCGTGGTGAACATCGGCGAGCTGCTGGAGCTGGCGACCAACGGCTATCTGCGCGCCACGGTGCATCGGGTGGAGACGCCGCCGGCAGGGCGCGACAGGTTGTCGATCGCGTTCTTCCTCGGCGCACGGCTGGACGCGGTGGTGCCGCTGTATCAACTGCCGCCGCCGTTGGCGGCGCAGGCTCGGGGCCCGGCCAGCGATCCGCTCAATCCGCTGCTGCGCGACGTGGGGTATAACTACCTGAAAGGCCGCATTCGTTCCCACCCCGATGTGGCACAGCGCTTTTATCGGGACGTCATCGGCGTCTGAACATCAGGCACAAAAAAGCCCGGCGCGCCGGCCGGGCTGATGACGATTGATTCAGGCGATTATTCCGCCAGCGCCTGCTGCAGATCGGCGATCAGATCTTCCACATCCTCAATCCCTACCGACAGGCGCACCAGCTGCGGCGTGATGCCGGTTGCCAGGCGCTGTTCCAGCGGAATGGAGGCGTGCGTCATGCTGAACGGCTGGCTAATCAGGCTTTCCACGCCGCCCAGGCTTTCCGCCAGGGTGAACAGGCGCGAACGCTGGATGACCCGACGCGCATAGGCGTCGTCGCCTTTCAGCCGTACCGAGATCATGCCGCCGAAGCGCGTCATCTGGCGTGCCGCCAGCTCATGCTGCGGATGGCTCGGCAGGCCGGGATAGTAGACGTTTTCCACCTGCGGCTGGCTCTCCAGCCACTGGGCGATGCGCAGCGCGCTGTCGCTGTGGCGCTGCATGCGCAGGGCCAGGGTGCGAATGCCGCGCAGCGTCAGGAAGCTGCTGAACGGATCGAGAATGCCGCCGACCGCGTTTTGCAGGAAGCCGAGCTGTTCCGCCAGCGCCGGGTTATCCCCCACCGCCGCGACGCCCGCCACCACGTCGGAGTGGCCGTTGAGGTATTTGGTGGCGGAGTGCACCACCACGTCAAAGCCCAGATCCAGCGGACGTTGCAGATACGGCGAGGCGAAGGTGTTGTCCGCCACGCTGATGAGCTGATGCTTTTTGGCGATCGCGGCGATGGCGCTCAGATCCGCCAGCTTGAGCAGCGGGTTGGTCGGCGTTTCGACCCAGATCATTTTGGTATCCGGTTCGATCGCCTGTTCCAGCCCGGCGAGATCCGCCGGCGACACGTAAGTCACGCGCAGGCCGGCGGTGCGGCTGCGCACTTTTTCCAGCAGGCGATAGGTGCCGCCGTACAGGTCGTCTACCGCGATCAGGTGGCTGTCTTTATCGAGCAGCTCCAGCACCGTGGAGCAGGCCGCCAGACCGGAGGCGAAGGCGTAGCCGCGGCTGCCGCCTTCCAGTTCGGCGATGGCGCTTTCCAGCGCGGTGCGCGTCGGGTTGGCGCTGCGGGAGTATTCGTAGCCGGTATGCTCGCCCGGTGCCGGTTGGGCGTAGGTGGAGGTGGCGTAAATCGCCGGCATCACTGCGCCGGTCGCGTCCGGGGTGTAACCGGCGTGAACGGTCAACGTATCAAACTTGGCCATAATGGGTCCTTATTAACGTAATTTTTGGCGCCAGGCGTTAAGCACGTCTGTGCGGGTAATCAGGCCGAGGAAGCGCTCGCCGTCGAGCACCACCGCGACGTGGCCATGGTTGAAGGTGGCCTGTAATTCCTCGTAGCCGGCTTCCTTTTGCAGCGTCTGGACCTGCTTGGTCATCGCGCTGCCGGCCGGCAGGCTGAAGTGGGCGGCGTCGGCCTGGACGGCGTTCAGCAGATCCCACTCATCGATCAATCCGACGACCCGATCGCCTTCCAGCACCGGTAGCTGCGAGATGTCGTACAGCCGCATGCGGGCGTGCACGATCGCCAGCGTGTCGTCCGGCGCGGCGGAAACGGCGGCGCCTTCGTCGTGGCGATAGGCGATCAGATCGCGCAGATCGCCGTGCTGCGGTTTGCTCAGCAGGCCCTGCTCCAGCATCCAGTGGTCGTTATACATTTTAGACAGGTATTTGTTGCCGCTGTCGCAAACGAAGGTCACGACCCGCTTGGGTTGGGTTTGCGCGCGGCAGTAACGCAGAGCGGCGGCCAGCAGGGTGCCGGTGGACGATCCCGCCAGCACGCCTTCCTTGCGCAGCAGATCGCGCGCGGTGGTAAAGGCCTCCGCGTCGCCGATGCGGTACGCGTGGCGGACCTGGTCAAAGTCGCTGAGCGGTGGGACGAAGTCTTCGCCGATGCCCTCAACTAACCAACTGCCCGCTTCGCCGATGTGGCCGTGGTCGAGATAGTCCGCCAGGATAGAGCCGGCAGGGTCGGCGAGCACAAATTCCGTCTGCGGCGAAACGTCGGCGAAATAGCGGCTCAGCCCGCCCAGCGTGCCGCCGGAGCCGACACCGACGACGATAGCGTCCACGTCATGCTCCATCTGCTGCCACAGTTCGGGCGCGGTAGTGGTCGTATGGGCCGCCGGATTGGCCGGGTTGTTGAACTGATCGATATAAAAGGCGCCGGGGATCTCTCCAACGAGGCGTTTGGCGTAATCCTGATAGTAAGCCGGGTGCCCTTTGCCGACGTCCGAACGGGTCAGCAGCACTTCCACGCCCAGTGCGCGCAGGTGGAAGATCTTTTCGCGGCTCATCTTGTCCGGCACCACCAGCAGCAGCTTATAGCCTTTCAGCGCCGCTACCAGCGCCAACCCCAGGCCGGTATTGCCGGCGGTGGCTTCGATGATGGTGCCGCCCGGCTGCAGTTTGCCGTCGCGCTCGGCCTGTTCGATCATCGACAGCGCGACGCGGTCTTTGATCGAACCGCCGGGGTTTTGGTTCTCCAGCTTGACGAACAGCCGGCATGGGCCGGTATCGAACTGGGTCAGTTCCAGCATCGGGGTATTGCCAATCATCTCGATGACGGAATGGGGGATCGCCATGACTCATCTCCAGGATTATTCGGTATAAAAGTCGTTGTGCGGATGATAGCGCTGAGGATAAGCGCTTTAAAAAGAACAAATAACGGTTCTATATGCCATTATGGAATATATTAATCTTTTTTAGACGTATGGATGCGCAGATGTTTAGCGGTGCAGATGCTTGGCCGTGTAGCCGTGGATGGGTGCAAAAATGCGCGTCACGATGTTTTTTTAAACGATCAGCAGGGGCCTGCGTACAGTTATGTAAAAATGCTGAAAATTCACGCTAAACCCTGCAAAAATAAGATAAATCACATAAACTCACAGCAAGGGCATTTTCGGTGCGTTGTGTTACCCGCTATGGGCGCCGCAGGGGGTTGCGGCCGGCATGCGCGCACCGGGCCACTCTCGCTGGTTGGCTTAAAACGTGAACATGTTTGAAAGTTAACGCTATTTCAATGGTTTGAATGGACACTCTGGCGACGTCATGATGAAAAAAAACTTATCCACTTCCCTGAAAAAACTGACCTTCAGCGTAGGCATCCTGTTGCTGGCTGCCCCGGCCGTGCGCGCCGCCGAGCCGCCGGCGCCGCCGCAGGTAGACGCCAAGGCCTACATTCTGATGGATTACAACAGCGGCAAGGTGCTGACCGAAGGCAATGCCGACACCCGTCTCGATCCCGCCAGCCTGACCAAGATCATGTCCAGCTACGTGATCGGCCAGGCGATCAAGGCCGGCAAGATCAAGCCGGAAGACATGGTCACCGTCGGCAAAGACGCCTGGGCGCCCGGTAACCCGGCGCTGCGCGGCTCTTCGCTGATGTTCATCAAGCCGGGCGATCAGGTGCCGGTGCTGGAACTGAATAAGGGCATCGTGATCCAGTCGGGTAACGATGCCAGCATCGCGCTGGCAGACTACGTGGCGGGCAGCCAGGATTCGTTCGTTGGCCTGATGAACAACTATGCCAAATCCCTGGGCCTGCAGAATACCCACTTCCTGACGGTGCACGGCCTGGATGCGGAAGGGCAGTACAGCACCGCGCGTGACATGGCGCTGTTGAGTCAGGCGCTGATCCGCGACGTGCCGGACGAATACGCGCTGCATAAAGAGAAAGAGTTCACCTTCAACAAGATCCGCCAGATTAACCGCAACCGTCTGCTGTGGAGCAGCAACCTGAACGTCGACGGTATCAAGACCGGTTACACCAGCGGCGCCGGCCACAACCTGGTGGCGTCCGCTACCGACGGACCGATGCGTCTGATCTCGGTGGTTTTAGGCGCGCCGAGCGATCGCGTGCGCTTTAGCGAAAGCGAAAAGCTGCTGACCTGGGGCTTCCGCTTCTATGAAACCGCGACGCCGATCAAGGCCGATAAACCGTTCGTCACCCAGAAAGTGTGGTTCGGCGACGTCAGCGAAGTGCCGCTTGGCGTGGCGAAAGACGCCTCGGTCACCATTCCGAAAGGGCAGATGAAAAACCTGAAGGCCAGCTACAAGCTGACCCAACCGACGCTGGAAGCGCCGCTGGCGAAAAACCAGGTGGTCGGCACCATCGATTTCCAGCTGGACGGCAAAACCATCGAACAGCACCCGCTGGTGGTGATGCAAGAGGTGAAAGAGGGCAACTTCTTCAGCCGCATCTGGGATATGGTGATGATGAAGCTGAGCCAGTGGTTCGGCGGGATCTTCGGCTGAATAGCCTGATGTAAGGAGCGCCCCGGGCGCACCATCCTCGACCAAGCCGCAACGGAGACGTTGCGGCTTTTTTTCGCGAGTTTCTGCGGCGCGGTGATTAAAAGTAGTCCACCAGCATGGTGGCGCCGCTGGTGAAATCGCCTTCCGCCAGGGTGACGGCGCTGTTTTTTACCGGCACCGCATCAAGCGTCGGCGGATTGGCGTAGTCGATGTCCAGCGGCGTATTGATGGCGAAGGCCTTACCGTTGGCCAACAGCTTGATGCCCAATCCATTGACGCTGCTGGTTAACACGCTGCCGTCGAAGGCCGCCGCGCCGCCCATGATCTTCATTTTCAGCTGGCGGCTGTTATCCAGAAACTCGCATTTGATGCTGTAATCGATGCGTTGCATATAGCGGTTGCCGTCGATGCGCTTGATGCCGACCTTGCCGAAGTCGATATCGATGGTGCGCCCGTCGTTGATCACGCAAGGCGGAGGCGCCACTACGGTGGCGGTGATGTTGACTTTGGTGCCCTGATCGGCGGCCTGAGCGGCCGAGCTAATCAATTCCAGCGCCAACAGCAGGGCGCAGCCCGTTTTTATCGTCATGTTCATTCTGGCTCCCGTCTCAAGGTGCGCTGAAGATCAGCGTGGCCGAGCCCGACAGCGGACCGGTGGCGATACTGGTGTAAGGGACATTGTTCTTCACCGGCACAAAGGTCACGGTATCGTTACCCAGACCGTTGACGATGCGTGTTCTGAAGGCATTGTTGGGTTTCACCACCGCGCCGTTATACACCATCGCCACGCCGACGTTAGGATTGGTGGTCTTGATAAAATCGCTGGAGAAGCCGCTGGCGTCGCTGACCATGCGGATCAGAATATCCTGCGTCGCACTCTGATCGTCGCACTGGTAGCTGAGCGCTTTGTCCTGTTTGATCTGGGCATCGCTGGCGCTTTGAGTCAGAAAGTCCTGGCGGATCTGACCAAAATCGACATTAATCTGCTGGCCGTTGTTAATGGTGCAACTGGTGGTGACGAAGTAGGCGTCGTTGTCGGCGATCAGGCGCCAGCGATAAACGCCGCACTGCGGACAACCCGGCTGATCGTTGGTCTGAATAAAGTTGATTTGGCCGATGACGTCGCCCTTGTTCACCTTGATGTCCGGCGTTGGGAAACGGTTCAACACGATATAGACCCGGATGGCGACAGACTGGGTCTGCAAGCCGGTGAGGCTGAGTACGCTGATGCCGGCAGGCACCGGGGAGTTATAGTCGCTGCCGTTGATGGTGGTACCGCTGCCGATGGCGCCAAAAATCGCACTGTTCATCGACAGCGCCGGACTGTCGGTTTTGAGATAGTCATACCAGCTCGCGACGTCGTTTTTACAGGTGACCTGGCTGACGTTGACGATTTCGTTTTTGCCATAAGAAAGCTGCGGCCCGATGCGAACCCGGACGTCAACCGGCGTGGTCGAGCCCCCGGGTGGAATCAGTCCGCCATCGGACGTGCGGCAGGTAAATGCGTTGGCGTTGCCAAGCAGCAGGAAGAAAGAGAGTGCCAGGCAGCAACGTAAAAATAGCAGGGCTGTTTTTCTCACGATAATATCCCGATATATATAAATGGTGTGCGGCGTTACTCCGCAATGAAATATTGCCAATCAGGCCGGCTGGCCCTATTTATTCCGTTAAAGGAGAGTGAGATGCATCTTTGTTGGGTATGCCGTTGTTATCACCACCGTCCAGCAACGCGGTGGGATACCACCTCAACGAGTTGTTGATGGAGCCGTCCGTCACAATCACTTCTTGTCGGGCGACAAGATCCAATAACAGCCGTCGAGCCCGGTAAACACCGACGTTGACGGCATTGGCCAGTTGCCGCGTCGAGAGCCACTGCTGCTGTGGCGGCGGCCCGGCGACGGGACATTGACGGGGCGATTGCGCGAATAATGTTTGCAGCAGATCGTGCTGCAATTGCCGTATTTCCTTTTGTTTCGGAGATAACGCTTCCATAGCACTTCCTCTGTATTCCGATTGCCGTATTCCTAAGAAAAAACAAACATTCGCCGCCTACCAACAACGAGGTAAAACGCGAACAAAGAAAATTCCTATCTATTTATCAGGATTGAAAAAAAAGGCGTTGCCCGCCCCGTTTTTACCTATGTTCAGGCAGGGGTGGCGTCACGCAGAAACCTAAAATTTTGGTTTATTATATTCACAAAGCGCCACTTTGCGATCTGATTACTTGTGAATCTCGCAAAAACAGGATATTGCTCTATAAAAGTATTTTTTACGATCTATGAGCCTAAAAATAACAGTAAATTAACTTCAATTAGGAAATAAATTGCGAATGTTCGCCTTGATCAAAAAAAGCCTTTTTTTGCTGAGAGGCATTTGCCAGAATATTCATCGCCGAACAAGAAGGGCGGATTAGAAAGTATTGGCCCCTGCTCGTTGTGATTTCGTTTATTTTTATAGGGCGAATTCATTAATGGGTGGGCCGCTGCAGACTTGCCGTTATCGACTTTTTTATTGTCGGTGCCTTTGGGGTTTGGCAGTTAACCAACTAGCAAGATGCTAAAGAATTAGGGCTGCGCACATATAAGCGCGAGCAGGTTTCCTGTGGCTCTTTTTCTTGATTGGAATATGCATTTTTTCTTATAAGGAATATAGGTTCTATGAAACTTAACAAAATCATGATGGCTGCAGTGATTGCATTTGGCGCAAGTTCTTTTGCACAGGCAGCCGATCAGGGACACGGTAAGGTCACCTTCACGGGCTCTATTATTGATGCGCCATGCTCTATTGCGCCTGAGTCGATCGATCAGACCGTAGATCTGGGCCAGGTGTCCAACGTGGCGTTGAAAAACGGCGGCAAATCCAACCCGCGTCCGTTTGAAATCAAGCTGGAGCAGTGCGACATCACCACCCTGAAAACCGTTAAAACCACCTTTAGCGGCGTAGCATCGTCTACCGATAAGGATCTGCTGGGCATCGCGGGCACCGCCAGCGGCGCCGGCGTAGCTATCTCTTACAACGGCCAGCCGATCAAACTGGGTGAAGCGACTACCGCGCAGACTCTGAACACCGGCAACAACACCCTGCATTTCGCCGCCTACCTGCAGGGCGAAGGAGCTTCCGCCGCCATCGTTCCGGGCGACTTCACCGCCGTAGCCGATTTCACCCTGGCTTATCAGTAAGTGAGTCCGAAGGCTTAATCAACCAGGCATGGGGCTCGCCACATGCCTGGTGAATCTCCCTGTCAAAGGAATGTCGCGATGTTTTTACCAAGGAATCGAGCGGGTGCCGTTCTTTTGGCGTCGTTGGCGTTTGCGCCCGGCTATGCAACTTCCGCCGCGCAGGGGTGGGGCAAAGTCAACATGCACGGCGCCATTATCGACACCGCCTGCGCCATTGCCGCCGGCAGCCGCGATCAGACGATCGATATGGACACTCTTCCTCTCGGGCAGATCATTCGTGACGGCCAGGGGATGACCAAACCTTTCAGTATTGAATTGGTCAACTGCATTTTGGAACGGCCGGAAAACAAACCTGATTGGAAATTCTTTCAGGTCACGTTTGATGGTTATGCGGAAGGCGCTCTGTTTGGCGTACAGGGCGAGGCGCGCGGCGTCGCATTGAAGATAAAAGACAGCAACGGCACGCCGGTTATTCCAGGGAAACCCTTACCGATGGAAGGAATAATACCGGGAAATAGAGTGCTGAATTATTCCATGACGTTGATGCCGAATCATCAGCCGTTGAAGGCGGGAGCGTATTTTTCCACAGTGCGTTTTAAGCTGGATTATTTTTGATTTTTTCTCGTACTGACGGTTAATTCGTTATTGAAAGGACTTTTATTATGCTTTCACCGGCAGGGAAGTTATTTCGTCTTCAAGCTTTGGGGCTCTGTGTTGCCCTTTCTCTGGGAAATCCGATCGCGTTGGTCTATGCCGCCGACGTTATTCAATTCAATACTGACGTATTAGACATCAACGATCGTAAAAATATCGATCTGAGCCAATTTACGCGCAGCGGCTACATCATGCCGGGCGTTTATACCATGGTGGTGCACGTCAATAAGAACGACCTGCCGGAACAGCCGGTAACGTTTTTGGCACCTGAGAACGATCCTAAAGGCAGCGAAGCCTGTCTTTCGCCGGAATTGGTCAACCAACTGGGGCTGAAAGAAAAACTGTTAAGCACGCTGAACTGGACGCACGGCGGCCGTTGCCTTGACGCCTCGAGTCTGGCGGGGATGGAAGCCCGCGGCGATCTTGCCAGCTCCTCGTTGTATCTCAACATTCCTCAGGCCTATCTGGAATACAGCTCGGAAAACTGGGACCCGCCTTCGCGCTGGGATGACGGTATTCCTGGGCTGCTGTTTGACTATAACGTTAACGCCCAAACGCAAAAACACCAGAAAGGCGGCAGCAGTTACAGCCTGAGCGGCAACGGCACCGGCGGCGCCAACCTGGGCGCCTGGCGTCTGCGCGCCGACTGGCAGGCTAACCTCAACCATCAGACCGGTTCTTCTCAGCCTACCGATAAACAGTTCGACTGGAGCCGCTATTACGCCTACCGGGCGATCCCGGCGCTGCGCTCGCGGTTGACGATGGGTGAGGATTACCTGAACTCCGACATTTTCGACAGTCTGCGCTTTACCGGTGTCAGTCTGCGATCCGACGACAGCATGTTGCCGCCCAACCTGCGCGGCTATGCGCCGGAAGTGACCGGCGTGGCGAAAACCAACGCTAAGGTGGTGGTCAGCCAGCAGGGGCGCGTGCTGTATGAAACGCAGGTGGCGGCGGGGCCGTTCCGCATTCAGGACATCAATGACGCCGTTTCCGGCGAGCTGGACGTGCGCGTCGAAGAGCAAGACGGCAGCGTGCAGGAGTTCAAGATGAACACCGCCAACATCCCTTATCTGACGCGCCCGGGTACGGTGCGTTACAAGCTGGCGACGGGCAAACCGTCGGAGTGGGGGCACCATCTGCGCGGGCCGATGTTTGGCACCGGCGAGTTCTCCTGGGGGATCAGCAACGGCTGGTCGTTGTACGGTGGGGGCATCGCCGGCGGCGATTATAACGCGCTGTCGCTGGGGATCGGGCGCGATCTGATGGCGCTGGGGGCGCTGTCGTTCGATGCCACGCAGTCGCGTGCGCGTTTGCCGCAGGATGGCACGCTGACCGGCGGTTCGTACCGGCTGAGCTATTCGAAGAACTTCGATGAATACGACAGCCAGGTCACCTTTGCCGGTTACCGCTTCTCCCAGGAAGATTTTATGAGCATGGGGGACTACCTCGATGCGCGTTACGAAGGGGGACGCAGCGGCAAGAGCAAGGAGATGTACACCATCACCTTCAACAAACAGTTCCGCGATCTGGGGCTCAGCACCTATCTCAACTACAGCCACCAAACCTACTGGGATCGGGCGCCGAACGATCGTTACAACCTGATGGTATCGCGCTACTTCGATATCGGCGATTTCAAGAACGTCAGCGTTTCGCTGTCGGCCTATCGCAACCGTTACAACGAGCGCAACGACGACGGGATGTACCTGTCGCTGTCGCTGCCCTGGGGCAGCGCCGGGACGCTCAGTTACAACATGACGCTCGATCGCGAAGAGAACGCCCATCGGGTCGGGTACTACAACCGGGTTGATGAACACAACAACTATCAGATCAGCGCAGGCGCCGCGCGCAGTGGGGCGACGGCCAGCGGGTATTACAGCCATCAGGGCGATATGGCGCAGATCAATGCCAACGCCAGCTACCAGGCCGGCCGGTACAGCGCCGTCGGCATCGGCGCGCAGGGCGGCCTGACGATGGCGGCGGAAGGAGCGGTGCTGCACCGCGTCAATACGCCGGGCGGCACGCGCTTGCTGCTCGATACCGAAGGCGTCGCCGGTGTACCGGTACGTGGCTATGGCAGTACGGTGCTGACCAACCGTTACGGCAAGGCGGTGGTGGCGGATGTGAACAGCTACTACCGCAATAAGGCCAGCATCGATCTCAACAGCCTAAGCGACAACGTCGAGGCGACGCGTTCGGTGGTGCAGGCCACGTTGACCGAGGGGGCTATCGGCTACCGCAAGTTTGAAGTGATTGCCGGCGAGAAGGCGATGGCGATCGTCAAGCTGGCGGACGGCAGCGAGCCGCCGTTCGGCGCCACGGTGCTGAATGCCCGTAAGCAGGAGACCGGCATCATCAATGACGGCGGCAGCGTTTACCTGTCCGGCCTCAACCCCGGCGAGCGCATGAGCGTGCACTGGAACGGCGCGGCGCAGTGTGAAATCCAGCTGCCGGCGCCGTTGCCGGCCGAAATGTTGATGAATACGCTGCTGCTGCCTTGCCGTCCTCTCACCGGTAACAAGCCGGCGGAGAACGCCAACTGACATACACCCGGCGGAGTGCGCTCCGCCGCTAAACCGCCGGGGCGGGCTCGCCCGCTTCCGGCCGACTGGAACCGTGAAGACATGATGAATCTGACTATGACCAGAAAGACCGTTTTCCTTGTGAGCCCGCTCGTCGCCGCGTTGACGATCGGCGCGGTCAGCCTGCCCGCTCATGCGGCCATTGCGCTGGATCGCACGCGTGTGATTTTCGACGGCGACCTGAAAACGGTCAGTCTCAACATCAGTAACCAGAACAAACAGTTGCCTTATCTGGCGCAGGGATGGATCGAAGACGATCGCGGCAACAAAATCCAAAACCCTTTTACCGTGCTGCCGCCGGTGCAGCGGGTGGAGCCGGGCAAACCGAGCCAGGTGAAGATCCAGTCGCTGCCGGCAGCACGTCAGCTGCCGCAGGACAGGGAGACGCTGTATTACTTCAATCTGCGCGAGATCCCGCCGCGCAGCAATAAGCCGAACACGCTGCAGATAGCGTTGCAGACGCGCATCAAAATGTTTTATCGCCCGGCGGCGCTCGCCCCGAAAAAGAACGCCGCACCGTGGCAGGAGCAGCTGACGCTGACCCGGCAGGGCGACAAGTACGTGGTGAACAACCCGACCCCTTATTACGTGACGATCGTTGAGGCGAGCGCCGGCAAGGGCGGGAAAGGGGCCGCCGGCTTTGAACCGTTGATGGTGGCGCCGAAGGCCAGCGCCCCGCTGAACGTCTCCGCCGCGAGCCTCGGTAGCGGCCCGTCGCTGGCGTACATCAACGATTACGGTGGTCGGCCGCAGTTGAACTTCCGCTGCGGCGGCAATGCCTGCCAGGTCGTACCGGTCGCCAAATGACGATCCGCGCGCAAGCAGGGAAGACAGAGTGAACACAGCGGAGTGAACGAATCATGCAACGAAAGATCCCCATGCTGTTGGGAAAGGCCTATGAACGTCATCAGCGACGCACTATCGGCCTGACGGTGTTGGCCGCGCTGATGGTACCGCTGACGGCAGGCACGATGCTGATGCTGATGCCGCCGGCCCGCGCGGTGGACAACTGGGACGTGGAGGGCGCGAATGGCACGCTCCACGTCTACGGCGCGTTAACGGAAAGCGCCTGCAGCCTGGAAATGACCACCGCTCGTCAGGAGGTTTGGCTGGGGGAGACCGGAACGGCGCACTTCCAGCGTCCGGGCGATCGCGGCACGCCGGTCGCCTTCGAGCTGACGCTGAAAGACTGTCTGCGGGCGCCGGCGAGCAACCGCGACGCCTGGACTGGGGTTCTGGCCTGGAGCGGCAGCCAGCCTGCGGTGTCCGTCGCGTTTTCCGCGCCGACGGATGACGACGCGCCGGGTCTGGTCAGGGTGGCCGGCGTCACCGGATTGGGGTTGCAGTTGGCGGATGCCCGCGGCCTGCCGGTCCGCCTCGGCGCGCGCAACAAACCGATCTTGCTGACGCCGGGGCAAAACACCCTGACGTATACGGTGACGCCGGTGCGCACCCCGGCGACGCTGAGCGCCGGCGCTTACCGCGCGGCGATCGATTTCCGTCTTTATTACGACTAATACGCCGCTTGCGCCTGGTAGGCGCAAGCACAACCAAAGGGAGTGGCGTCATGCGCGCAACAGAGACGAACCGGCGCCGAAGCGCGCTGTTGGGGGCAGGCATGGTCATGGCGGCCGGCATGATGGCGCAGCCGGCGGCTGCGGCGGAAAACATGCGCTTTCACGGTACGCTGGTGGCCGAGCCGTGCGTCATTCAGCCGGGGGATGAGGACATCCAACTGGATTTCGGCACCATCGTCGACAAATACCTGTACCTGAACACCCGCACCCACAGCCAAACCTTCGCGTTGCACCTGACTGAATGCGATCTCAGCCTGGGCAATACGGTGGCCATTACGTTTACCGGCACCGAGAACGCCAAACTGCCCGGCCTGTTGGCGCTGGATGCCGGCAGCCTGGCCTCGGGGATCGGCATCGGGCTGGAGGACAGCACCGGCAAGGCGCTGCCGCTCAATCGCGCCAGCGATAAATTCCGCCTGAATGCCGGCAACACCACGCTCACGCTGCAGGCCTATGTGCAGGGGGAGCCGGAGGCCATCCAAACGAAGTCCATCGGCCGCGGCACCTTCAGCGCGGTGGCCACCTTTACGTTGGAATACGAATAAGCGTCTACAAGGACAAAAAACGCAATGATGATAAAGCTCCTCAATCGCGCCCTGCGCATGGGCCTGTTGTGCCTGTTGGCGTTGAGCGCCGCCGCCTGTCAAAACCAAAAGTCGGGCAAGCCCGCCGTGAACACCAAAAATCAGGCTGTGCAAGCTCCGTCAGAAGAGGCTTTGCGCAAGCAGCGTGAGGCCGAGCAGCTGCGGCAGTGCCAGCAGCAACTGGGTGCATTGCGCACGATCGACGAGAAACAGTATCAGCGCTACAAACAGGCCTTCGACAGCCTGATGAGCGGCGCTTCGCAGTACGCCAACCTGCGCGCCAGGGTAAACGGCGACACGCAGGAGACGGTGGATGCGCTGTATCGCTACAAGGTCAACTATCTGTGCGCCGGGGTGAATCAGGCGGTGTTGACCGGCTTGGCGGATCGCGGGGAGCAGGTTAAATGAGGCTGCGCCTGCTGGGCTGTGCGGCTCTGCTGTTCACCGGCGTCGCGCAGGCGGACGACGGCGTGCCGGCGCTGCTGCAGTTTGCCGAGCAGTATCAACGGCAGAACACCGCGCCGAAGAGCGAAAACACGGCGCCCGCCGACCGCGAGGCGGGGCAAAAAAAGCGTGAGCCGGCAAAGCGTCCGCCGGACACCCACCAGCCTGCTTCATCGGCCAAAGCTTTTACGCTGAGCCAGGAATTATTGACGCGTGACCAACAGCTGGCGCGCCAGCGAATGGAACTGACGATGTTGCGCCAGGAACTTACTGCGCTGCGGGCGGAGAAAGCGGCGCCACCCGTCGCAGCGTTGCCGGACTCGTCGACGCTTCAACAGTGGATTGCCGGGCTGGGCGCTGCCTGGCGAGGTTCGCCCGACGCGCAGCGCGCCGAGGCGCTGTTGCGTCAGGCGACGCAGGAAACCGCCAAAAGCAGAACGACGGCGGCGCAGGCCGAACGGCGCGTCACCGAACTTGAGTCTGCCGCGCAGGCATCGGCACAGACGCTTGCACAACGTCAACGCGAGCACCAGGAGGCGTTGCACGCTCTGCGCGCCGCGTTGGAAGAAAGCGAGCAGAAGCGGGCCGGTGAGCAGAAGGCGACTCAGCAGGCGCGCGAAGACCTGCTGGCGTTGCGTAAGCGGCTGCAATGGGAGATGACGCCGGAGCAGTTGAAGGATGAACGGAAACGGTTGTCCTATGCGGCGGGCAGTGCGCTGGGGCGGGATATTCAGGGGTTGATGACGGAGCGTCAAAGCTGGGGGGTACCGGTGGACCGCGACAGCCTGTTGGCGGGCGTTATCGACAGCGTGGCGGGGCGTTTGCAGCTGCCGCCGGATGAACTGAATACGCTGACGGCGCAGGCGGATGCCGCCGCCGTGGCCGCGCGTGAGAAACGCGTTAACCAGCAGCGGCGGCGCGATGAAGATTATCTGGCGCAGTTCAGTCAACAAAAGGGCGTAAAGCAGTCGGCGATGGGCTTCTGGTATCGGGTGGATTACGCCGGGGAGGGCGCGCTGGCGCCAACGGCGGTGGTCGATGTCGTGGTGAAAGAGAAGCTGACCGACGGCACGGTGATCCAGGATATGGATCTGAGCGGCAAGGTGCTGTCGCAACCGCTGTCCGAATACCCGCCGCTGTTCCGGGAGGCGATAGGTCATCTGCACAACCACGGCTCGTTGACGATGGTCGTGCCGCCGGCGCTGGCCTACGGTGAAACCGGCTACCCGCCGAAGGTGCCGCCCAACGCCACCATGGTTTATGAATTGCGCATCGACAACAGCCAGGCGCCGGCGAAGGGCGTCCAGGCGGTTAAACGGGAAGCCGACACGGCGGGAGAACAGGGATGAACACGATGATAAAAATCGCGCTATTTGATGAGAATCGATACTTCAGCGCCGGTTGGCAAGAGGCCCTGGCGCTGCATTTCAGCACTTACGGCAAGCGCACGCTGTTAGTGGATGCGCGGCAGGTTCACGAAGCAGATTTGGTGTTCTGCTATTTTCCTCCCGGCGTGCAAAGCTGTTTTTGTCACCTCTCTGAGGCGCAGCCCGCGGGGCGTAAAACGCTGTATTTCTCGTTGCGAACGCCGGAGGGACGGCATAAACGCACCGTCGGTAACCGCTGCTCGCTGGAGGCTGGCGTCATCTACCACGATATGCCGTTGGTTTCGGCGCTGTATCAGGTGAGCGCCGAGCTGGAGCGGCGCAGCAAATGGCCGGGCAGACTGCGCTGTGGCAGGAGCTGCGTATGCCAACACCGGGGCCTGACGCTGCGCGAACAAGAGATCATGCGCTGCATGACGCGGGAGATGGGAGTCACGCAAATCGCCCGGATGCTGGACATTAGCGTGAAGACGGTCAGCAATCACAAGATGAGCGTCATGCGCAAAATGGGATTCCGGCGTAATGCCGAACTTTACGGCTGGCTGCGGCACAGCGCTCGTCCCGGGGCTGTGGGGCTTCGCGCGGGTATTCAGCCCGGCGTTGCGGCAGGAAAGGATCGCTATTGAAACGGCGCCGGCCAAGTCACACCGGCTGGCGCCTTAAGTACCTCGCCGTGGCGATCAGTTGCAGGCCACGACCTTGATCGCCAGCCCGCCCTGTGAGGTTTCGCGGTATTTGGCGTTCATGTCTTTGCCGGTCTCGTACATGGTTTCGATCACCTTATCCAGACAAACCCGCGGTTCGCTGGTCCGGCGCATCGCCATGCGTGCGGCGTTGACCGCCTTAACGGCGGAAATGGCGTTGCGTTCGATGCAGGGCACCTGAACCTGGCCGGCGAGCGGATCGCAGGTCAGCCCCAAATGGTGCTCCATGGCGATCTCCGCCGCGATGCACACCTGCGCCGGGCTGCCGCCGAGCAGCTCGGTCAACCCGGCCGCCGCCATCGAACAGGCCACGCCCACTTCCCCCTGGCAACCCACTTCGGCGCCGGAGATCGAGGCGTTCATCTTGTACAACGCGCCAATCACGCCGGACGCCAGGAAGTAGCGTGTGTAGGAGTTGGCGTTCACCGGGCGGATGAACTTGTCGTAGTAGGCCAGTACCGCAGGGATAATGCCACACGCGCCGTTGGTCGGCGCGGTGACCACGCGGCCACCGGCGGCGTTCTCTTCGTTGACGGCCAGCGCGAACATGTTGATCCAATCGACCACGTTCATCGGATCGATATTGTTCTTGTCGCCGGTCACCAGAATGCGTCGCAGCGCGGCGGCGCGGCGCGGCACTTTCATCGGGCCAGGCAGCAGGCCTTCGGTGTTGATGCCGCGCTCGATACCGGCGCTCATCACCTGCCAGACGTCGGCGAAATGCGCGTCGATGTCCGCCTTGCTGCGCAGCGCCAGCTCGTTCTGCATCACCAGGCCGGACAACGACAGCCCGGTGTCTTTGCAATGCTGCTGCAGATCGTGCGCTGATTTGAACGGGTAGGGCACCGGCGTGGCGCCCTCGGCGGACTGGCCGAAGTGTTCTTCGTCGACGATGAAACCGCCGCCGATCGAGTAATAGGTTTTGCTGTGCAGCAGGCGTTCACCGGCGAAGGCACGGATGCGCATGCCGTTTTCGTGCAGCGGCAGGTTGTCGCTGTGGAAATTCATGCCGCCGTGCAGCGGAAAATCCACCTCGTGGTGGCCGTTGGCCAGCGGCAGGCGGCCGCGCTGTTCCACGTCGCGGATAAAGCCCGGGATGCTGTCGATGTCCACGTCGTGCGGCAGGTTGCCGGCCAGGCCCATGATGATGGCGATGTCGGTGTGGTGACCTTTACCGGTCAACGACAGCGAACCGTAGACGTCGACCACCACGCGGGTGGTGTCCTGCAACTGCTGGTGGGCGATCAGATCGTCGACGAACTGTTTGCCGGCCTTCATCGGGCCAACGGTGTGGGAACTGGATGGGCCGATGCCAATTTTGAAAATATCGAAAACGCTGACCATGGTCTCGCCTCCTTCTTCAGGTTTCAGGCGGTGAATACGGGAAATGGGGGAGTGCGGGAGGGCCGGCGCGCAAGCGGCGCCGGCCGGGCGTGATTAGCCGAGCAGGCTGAACACGATAGCAGAGATGGCGATCAGACCCATCACAACCACGAACACGTTGCTGATGTGGCCGCTGTACTTGCGCATGGCAGGCACTTTACGAATGGCGTACATCGGCATCAGGAACAGCAGCATGGCGATGATTGGGCCACCCAGGGTTTCGATCATGCCCAGGATGCTTGGGTTCAGGGTGGCGACGATCCAGGTGGTCACCAGCATGAAGATAGCGGTCATGCGGTTCAACTTGGCGGTGCTGACGGTTTTGCCACGGCTCTTCATCGATTTGGCAACCAGACCGTTGAAACCTTCACGAGCGCCGAGGTAGTGGCCCAGGAACGATTTGGTAATGGCGACGAAGGCGATAACCGGCGCGATGTACTCGATCATCGGGTTGTTAAAGTGGTTAGCCAGGTAAGACAGAATCGAGATGTTCTGCGCCTTGGCTTCCGCCAGGTTTTCCGGCGTCAGGCTCAGCACGCAGCTGAACACGAAGAACATCACGGTCAGCACCATCATGATGTGTGCATAAGCCAGAATGCGGGAGCATTTCTTCTCGGCGTCTGCGCCGTACTCTTCGCGTTTGGCGACGGCGAAAGCGGAGATGATCGGCGAGTGGTTAAAGGAGAACACCATTACCGGGATTGCCAGCCACAGGGTCATGATCAGGCCGTGGCCCATGCCGGTACCGCTGCCGGACAGCGACACGTTTTCGAAGATGGCGCCGGTCCAGTTAGGGATCAGGTATACCGCCAGCAGCATCAGCACCGCCACGAACGGGAAGACCAGAATGCTCATGGTTTTCACGATGGCCTGCTCACCGAAACGCACGATGGTCATTAGGCCGACGATCAGGATCAGCGACAGAATGGCGCGCGGCGGCGACGTCATGCCCAACTGGTGGGTAATGAAGCTGTCGACGGTGTTGGTGATCGCCACGCTGTAAACCAACAGAATCGGGTAGATGGCGAAGAAGTACAGCAGGGTAATCAGTTTACCGGCGGTGATGCCGAAATGCTCTTCCACTACAGCGGTGATGTCTTCACCGGGATTTTTGCCGGACAGCACGAAACGGCACAGGCCGCGGTGGGCAAAGAAGGTCATCGGGAAAGCGATGATGGCCATGATGATCAGAGGAATCAAACCGCCGATGCCGGCGTTGATGGGCAAGAACAGGACGCCTGCGCCGATGGCGGTGCCGTACAGGCCCAACATCCACATGGTATCCGTTTTACGCCAGGTACTGCTGGAGCCCGAGGCCGCAGAGGCAATTGTGCCGGTCTGTGTAGTGTCCATAAATATCTCCGAAGTGAACACGAATTTAAAATTAAAAGGCAAAACTTAAGGTTAAACCGTCAAACGTCCTATTCAGGCAACGCTTGCGGTAAGAATCAGGTGTTGCTTGCGGGGATGTTTTGGCGTCCCCCTGGTTGTTTATTGTGTTCATTACCAAGGCACAGCGCCGGGTAATTCACTAAAGACTTTCCACCGTCACGGGTGATAAAAGTCGTTACCGCTGCCGACAGGTCATTGCCTGTCGATTTTTGTTGGCGGCAAGATAACGATTTACAGTAGAAACAACCGTGATCCTGCTCTCAAATGCGTAATATGTGCAGTTATCTGCTCTTTTATCGATTTTTCGCGCATTTGTTGCACATTTGTGTAAGATTTTGTGCTGAGAACGCTCTCATAAAATTTTCTGCGATTATGCGGCTTGTACAATAATTAGCCGGATAAAGCGCTGTGCTCAGCAGCAAGCCGAGCAATATATTTTATGCGTGGTTTTGGATCTAGCGAAAAACCCGGATTAAGCAGTTTTAGTGATGTGGATCACATTATGTTTTTAAGGTAAATTGAATTTATCTTTTTGTTTTTAATGATTTTTATTTAAAATTCACCGCTAGTAACGAAGGGAAATTACTTACGTGGTTAGCGGATAAAAATGCGTAACCATTCATCATATAAATAACAGATAGCTAACAGGTATTGGTGAGATTTGCTGCAATCGCGTAAACCGCCGTTTATTTAAACTTCCTGGCCTTTGGTACGATTTATCATATAAAAGCCATAAATAGCCGTTAATTCACCCAGCCGACCGCGTGTTTAGCCTGCGAAAAAATAATCACGCGGGTGAGCTGTTGCATTTTATTAACCTGATGTTGCGTGCGGATAAGCGAAAAACGCGAATTGATTGCGCATTATTTGTTCATTTTTGGGTAAGGAAAGAGGGATATCGAAACGGTGCGCCGTCGGTTATGACGGCGCTGAAGGCGGATTAATAGCGGATAGCGATGGCGTTGTCGTTGAAGAATGCCAGGAAGTCGGCGGCCGGTTGGCGGTCGGTGATCACCCGATCGAATTGTGTCAGGGGGCCGATGCAGGCCGGTTTGGTTTTGCCGAATTTGCTGTGGTCTGCCACCAGGATCTTTTGCTGCGCCATCGCCATCGCGCGATGCTTCATCTCCAGTTCGTCGAAGTTGAAGCAGGTGGCGCCGTGCTGCAGACTGAGGCCGGCGGCGGAGATAAAGGCGATATTCGGGCAGATATGATCGAGCTCGTTACGGCCGCTGACGCTGGAAAAGATGTAGTTGTTCGGCTTGAACTCACCGCCGCACAGGACCACTTTGCAGTTCGGTTTGTCCTGCAGCGCCAGGAAGGTGTTCAGCGAATGGCACACGGCGGTGAAGGTCAGTTCGTCGGCGATGGCGTCGATGATCGCCGGGGTGGTGGTGCCACAGTCAAAAAACACCGTGTCGTTTTCATTGATCAGCGGCGCTGCCAGCAGGCCGATGCGCCGTTTCTCCGTGACCTGTTTGGCTTTTTGATCGGAAACGAAGTAGTTGGTCACGCCGTTGCTGCGCGGATCGGTCACCACGTAGCCGCCGAGCAACACCACGGCCGCCGGTTCGGCGCTCAGATCGCGGCGAATGGTCATCTCCGAGACCCCCAGCAGCGCGGCGGCTTCTTTCAGGTGGATCTTGTCAGCGCGTTTTAACGCCTGAACTAACCGGTTGATACGTTCTTCGCGCCGCGTTTCCATAGATCCGTCTTCCCACAGGTAGTAGAGGTAAAGGGGCGTGCCGGCATTTCCGGCGCTAAACACAACAATGCGGGGCAATATCGGGCCGCATCAGCCGCCCGTATTGTCCCGCATCGGAGTGTATGGCCATGCCCGTCAGGGCAAGCCGACGATCAGTAGCTGCCCGCCGCCGGCTGGGCGCCGGATACGATGGCGACGCCGGAGCTGGTGCCGATGCGCGTGGCGCCGGCTTTAATCATCTTCTCGGCGGTGGCGCGATCGCGCACGGCGCCGGAAGCTTTCACGCCCATTTCGCTGCCCACAGTCTCACGCATCAGTTTGACGTGCTCTTCCCGAGCGCCGCCGGTGCTGAAGCCGGTGGAGGTTTTCACGAAGGCGACATCGAGTTCGCGACACATTTCACAAACCTGGACGATCTGCGCATCGCTGAGCAGGCAGGTTTCCAATATTACCTTCAACGGGATCGCCGCGCAAACCTCGCGCACGGCGGCGATATCGGCTTTCACTTCGTCCAGCAGGCCGCTTTTCAACCAGCCGACGTTGATCACCATATCGATCTCTTGCGCCCCGGCGGCGATCGCCGCTTTGGCTTCAAAGGCCTTGGCGACGGTCAGGCCGGCACCCAGCGGGAAACCGATCACCGAGCAGACTTTCACGGTGCTTTCTTGCAGCAGCTGGGCCGCCAGTGGCACGTAGCCGGAGTTGACGCATACCGCATAGAAGTTGTGCTGCTGTGCTTCTTCGCACAGTTTGGCGATCTGCATTTCGGTGGCGTCCATGGCCAGCAGGGTGTGGTCGATATAGCTGGCGTAATCGATGTTTTCGGTGGTCATCGCGGTTCCTTAGTGAGGTTAAGACAGTAAACGGAGTGAGGAATGTGAAAATAATAACATTCCGATGCCGATAAACCTAGTGCTGTTTAAAAAATGTCGATCCGATCGTCGCTATAATGCTGTTATAGGTATAGCTTAAAGGCGTTTCATTTGTTATTTAAATAACATTTTGTGGCTCGCGGCCTGCGCGGGCGAAACGTCGAGGGAAAAAAGATGAAGATCAACATCGATCTGGCTCCTGAAGCTTTCGGGGCGCATCGGCAGGAACTGTTCCGCAATGCGGATTTTGCGGTGAGCGCGCATCGCTGCGCAGAACGTGGGCCGATGTTAACGCTGGCGAACTGCCGTGGCGCGCTGACGGTTTTACCGTATCAGGGCCTCGCGATCTGGGACGCTGAGTTTGACGGTTACTCGCTGAAGTCGGGCCGCCGCAGCGTGCGGGGCGCCGGCAGAAAGCGCGCTGACGACGCTGCGTTCTATCCCGCCTGGCCGCATCAGGACGGTGAGCCGCTGCAGATGCAACGCGTGTGGATCCAGCTGGCGGGCGATGAGCTGACGTTGCACGGCGAGGGGGAGCGGGCGGGCGGGCGTTGGCGCATCGGCCCGGCGCTGCGTCTGGCGGCCCAGAGCGCGCAGTTCGCCATAGAGATGAAGGTCACCAATCAGGCCGAGCGGCCGCAGCCGCTGCGCTATGTTTGCAGCCTCAACTATGACTGCATTCCTGATGCGGTATTCCGCCAGAACCTGCCGACGCCGGCTTTGTTAGGGGATACGATCGGGCAGGAACTGTTGTGCTCCGACGATCTGACGCGCTACGTGGATCAGGCCGAATTCTTTATGCTGGCGCCGCAGGGCCGGCGTTATGTGACGCGTTTTGCCACCGAACAATTCAACTATGGTTTCCGGCGCATCGCCGTTCAGGGCAACAGGCGGCTTCTGGCTTTTATCCAGCCGGCGAACTGCCGCCCGAATGCGCCAGAAGGGGAGGAAGGAGTGATGCTGGGAGCGGGGAAAACGCGGACGTTCTGTGTGACTACTGGCGTGGTGTGAAAGCAGGGGCGGTAACGCCCCTGTCATGTTGTGCGGTTACTCTTTCACCCAGCCACGGCGAATGGCGAAGGCAAACAGGAAGCGATACAGGCGCGACAGCTTGTCGGCGAGGACATCACCGAACAGATTCCATACCAGCTGCGCGAACAGGCAGCCGACCAGGCCGAGCAGGAAACCGCCGACCATATCCAGCGGCCAGTGCACGCCGAGGTACACGCGTGACCAGGCGATGCCGGCGGCGACAATCATCAGCAGCGCGCCGGACCAGACCCGGTGCCAGAACAGGAATGCCAGCGCAAAGGTAAAGATGGCGGTGCCGTGATCGCTGGGGAACGAGCTGTCCGGCGCGTGCGCCAGGAAGGTATAGCCGACGCCGGCGACGAACGGACGCTCATGCGGCAGCAGCGCGCCGATAGCGGAGGCGGCAAGCATGGCGAACAACAGCGCGATCGTGGTTTTCGCCACCACTTCGCGCTGTGAAACCAGCTGGCTTTGCGGCCCCCACAGCCACAGGCCGACGATCAGCAGCGGCACGATAATGATAAGATCGCGCGCCAAAAAGGTGGCGAAATCGATCATCCATTCGGGAGACGCCGGGGTCGCATTGATCCAGGCGAAAAGAACATGGTTTAGCTGCTCCATAACCGTTACCTCATCTTGCGGCGCCAATAGCCGCTAATCATCCAATAAATAGCCAACTGGCTTAACCAAACCCACCAACCCGCCCACAGGTTATGGGTAAGAAAATGTGCGCCACGCATGATCTGACCAAAGCCCATCACCATGCCGAGCGCAATGCCGCCGCACCAGCACCACCAGGCCAGGCGCGGGCGCTGCGGATAAAACAGGAAAAACAACGCCATCACCGCGAAACCGCTCGAGGCGTGCCCGCCGGGGAAACAGCGACCGGGGCCCGGCAGCGCCGGTACCGTGCCGAACAGCGGGAAGGACATCGCCTTGCCGCCGTACTCAATCAGATCCCACGGACAGGAGTGCGCGCTGGTGGCTTTGAGAATGCCCACCACCAGCGGGCCGATACCAATCAGCAGCATGGTTACGATCAGGCGCGCGCTGCGGCGATAGAGGCCCCAAAACAGTGTCAGCACCGCCCCTACGATCACTATCTGCTTCAACAGGCGGTGATTGATCAGATCCAGCCAATAATTGTTTTGCCACGGGAAATGCCCGCTGGCGGCATCGTACCAATAATTGCTGATCGCCCAGTCCAGCTGTTCGTTACGGGAGAGCCATAGAAACACCAAACCGCTGATCAGCAGGCCAAAAACTTGCCAACGGTAAAAGGATGCCGACAGGGAGTAAAGGGCGGTTGTCTTAATTTGCGGTGTCGTTGAGGATTGATTTAATGACGATTCTGGATTCACGCGCAGGCTCAGTGACAGGATTGAATGACGTTACTGTAATAATTCTGTCTTAAGAAAACCTTAGTCCGCCGGTAAGAAAACCCTATCTGATACACTTGCTTGTACGAAGGTAATCACTGGTTTTTCTCGTCTTAACCCGAGGGTGCGCTGGCTAATTGCTCCAGTTAACGGTTTATATTAGGCGATTGTCACTATTGATTGCTTATTGTAAAGAAGATTAAACCTGTGGCGAGCTTAGCGGTAGTGTATTAGTTTATAGACGGATTATTTGACAAAGTGTAGGGATAAAACATGAACAAGGCATCCGTTGTATTTTCCGGCCTGCTGATGGCCGTTTCCGCTGGCGCTATGGCGGCGACCTCTGGCGATGACGCAGACATGAGCAAACAGCCGCTGGAAAAAGTCGCGCCTTACCCGAAAGCCGAGAAGGGTATGAATCGCCAGGTGATCTACCTGCCGAAGCAAGAGCACGAAGAGAACTACAAGGTAGAGCTGCTGATCGGCAAGACGCTGGAAGTGGACTGCAACCGCCATATGATTGGTGGCACGTTGGAGACCAAAACCCTGTCCGGCTGGGGTTACGACTACCTGGTGCTGGAGAAGCTGTCTGAACCGGCCTCGACCATGATGGCCTGCCCGGACAACACCAAGACCAAGAAATTCATCGCCGCCAACCTGGGCGACGCCGCGATGCAGCGTTACAACAGCCGCCTGCCGATCGTGGTGTATGCGCCGAAAGACGCGGAAGTGAAATACCGCATCTGGAAAGCCGAAGATACCGTAAGTCAGGCTGAGCAGAAATAACCGCCGCCTGACGCCGCTCCGCTGGCCATTCCCGGTTGGCGGAGCCTTTCTCCTTCCTGTCTCCTTATCATTCCCGCATCTTTGACACTCGACTGATTGCTTTCGGACGTGGCTTTTAGCCGCAACATGGCAATGAAATACGCTCTTCACATGGGCACAGGAAGCACGCCGCTGCATGGATGGGAGAGGATGCGCGCGTATAGAAATAGAGCAAAGAAATCTTTACTGAATTGTGATAATTTTGCCCATACCCTATTTAGGCGTGACACAGAAGATAAGGATATCCAATGCGTTATCGTTCGCTAACGCTCTACGAAACCAGAAAAAGTCGCCCATCTGGCGAGCTGCACTGTGATGGCGCGTCTGTGCCGACCACGGAACCTTACGAGTGGGCTGGCGCCGTATGAAACTGATTCATTTCTCCTCTGAACACACGGCGCCGGAAAGCTTTTCCAGGATACTTAACCCTACAGCAGCGCGGTATGAGCTGGAACGGCATTATCTGTTCGGCGGCGCAGCCGGCATATCGATAAGCAGCCGGTATCCGATTACCCGCAATACTCAATCCGGGATTGGCGTCACCGGTTATCGTGAGGACGTGGCTGTGAAGCGCAGCGTGCTCGATGAGATCAACCGGGGCGGCTTGCTGGCGATTGATCAGGGAATGGGCACCTGGACGCCGACGAAATATGCTTTTTACGTCGACGCGGAAGGCCGATTACAGCGCTACCCAGGCAGCTCTCTTCCCGCCTTTTATCCTATCGGGCGCGTGATCGCCCGCTATGAAGAAATGGTCAGCCGCTATGGCCACCGGGCAAAACCGACGGTGCTGCCGGCGAGGCAGAATACGTCCCGGAATCCCCCTCTGCAGCAAGCCATCGCGACCGCAGTAGCAACCGTTGCCGCCACGGTGCAGGCCATCCGTCCGCTGACCAAGGCAGAACGCTGGCAAGAACGCCAGTACCTGATAGGGCGAGGCAACCGCAGCATTTACCCGGATGCGCGCATAGCTGCACAGCGCCTGGCGGAGAACAACGTTGCGGTCGAAAAGGCGAAGTTGGCTGAGAATGTCTATAAGACCACTAACCCGCTCAAGGACACGATAGACATCCCTGAAGGCTGGAAGGATATCAGTAACAATGATGGGGCGCTGGGCCGGCTTGGTTTGAGCAGTAACATGCTTTATGACAAACCAATGAATCCTGACTTTTTAGCCCGAGTTTATCAGCCAGACGAAAGTGTCTTTGGCAAGGCGATGAACCCGACGGTGGTATTCCGCGGATCGCGGGCACCAGAATTCCCGGAGGGAATAAGCCGCGCAACCCAAAAAGCCTTAATAAGGGGTGACTTATCAGGCATTAAAAATCTCAGTGACTGGAAAAACAACGGTGCTCAGGGAATAGGGCTTAATTCTGAATACTACAAAAAAGCGGTTGGTATTGGCGATAAAATTTCAAAGGTATCCAATATCGACGTTGCAGGTCACTCATTAGGCGGTGGCATGGCGTCTGCTGCCTCCATGGCCAGCGGCAAGCCAGCTTGGACGTTTAATGCCGCTGGATTGCATGCAGGAACCGTAGAAAAATACGGCGGCTCTATAATAGGCAGTGTCGATAATATTCAGGCGTATCGCGTAAAAGGGGAACTGTTGACCAAGCTGCAGGAGGTTGATTTGTGGGAGGATGCCAAAGACCTCAAATTTTATCCGCCGGCGGTGATGGCGAAAGAACGGTTGTCCCTGTTGGCGCCTGACGCCGTGGGAGTAAAACACACGCTTTCCGGTGGAACAGGCTCACTGCTGGATAAGCACGGTATAGACCAGGCGATACAATGCATTGAAAATGAAAAAGACGATGACATTGCCACAATCAAGGGAAGAATATGAAAAAACTTATTCTCATTATCACGATGGTAGTGTCTACGCTCATCATGCAAGGGTGCGAAAAAGGTATGGATTTACAACCGCAGGATTATTTTGACGGTCAGCAATTGGACATTGCCAAAGCCATTTATGATGGTGATAGGCCGCAGTTGGATAAACAGTTATCATCAGTAAACAAAGAGATCTTAAATCGTCCAGCTAAGGAAGAAATGACCTTATTGTTCTGGGCAATAAACAATGCCATCTATGATAAAGCCACACCTGAAAGGCTGAAAATTATCACTGATTTGGTAAAAGCCGGCGCAGATCCTTTACAGCCTCAACCCAATACGCCAGGTAGCCCAGCTGAATTTGTTATGAAAGCGGATAAAGGCATCTGGATACAGGCTATGTTAGAGGGCGGACTTTCTCCAAATGCTAGGGATAAGGTTCATAATCAACCCATTATATTTAATAGCATCTTTGCAAAAAACACAGAAACATTAGAGGTCATGTTGGAGCATGGTGCTGATATAAATATAAGAAATTCACTGGGTGATACGCTGCTCATCGATGCTTTAGACTATCACTCCTATGACCATGTCATTCTTCTATTAGAAAAAGGCGCCGATAGCGATATAAGAGGCAACTCGGGTTGGACGATGGGCAATCAACTTCAACGGCTGATTAATAGGAGTCAGGACGGCAGTGAGGCGAAAGAGTCTCTTGAGCGCATCAGAGACGAGCTAATTAAGCGTGGTGGGAAATGGCCACCTCTCCCTGTCAGTAAATAAGCCGTTCTCAGTATCCCAAGGGGGTAGAGGGATACTGATACGGTAATAAAGCAAAGTTAGGCCGTGGTTATGTTAAAAATGGAGATGGCATGAGGCACAGCGCTCTTATCATTATCATATTGCTGTCGATGCTCATGATGCAGGGATGCGAACAAGGTAGGGATCTACAACCACAGGATTACTTTGAAGGGAAGCAGCTGGACATCGCCAACGTCATCTACGAGGGTGACAGGCAAAAGCTGGATAAGGTTTTACCGACGGTAAGCAAAGAAACGTTAAATCGGCCGGCCAAGGCGGAGATGACGTTATTATTCTGGGCGATAAATAACGCTATCTTTGACAAGAACACGCCAGAGCGGCTCAAGATCATTACGGATCTGGTCAAGGCGGGAGCAGACCCACTGCAGCCAAGAGCTGAGGGGGGGAGTAGCCCCGCTGAATTTGTTATGAAGGCGAATAAAGGCGTATGGATACAAGCTATGTTAGAGGGCGGGCTCTCTCCAAATGCCAGAGATAAGGTTCATAATCAACCCATTATATTTGAAAGTTTTGATGCGGCGAACACCGAAACATTAAAGATATTAATTGCATACAAAGCTGATGTTAATATCAAAGGGGCTATGAACAGAACTCCACTAATTAATGCGCTGTATAACAGTTGCCCTGAGCACATTGAGGTTCTTTTGGCTCATGGCGCTAACCCCTTAGCCAAAGATGATTTTAATGACAACTTCCTTTCTTTGATTTCTGCGGAGATAGATAAAGGGGATAAGAGCAATGCGTATATAAAAAAGCTAATTAAAATTAAAGAAAAAATAAAACAGGTGAATTAGTTCGCCTCGGCTCTCATGGGGGACAATGCAGGTCTTCTTCCGGTGCAGTACCATGACGTGATGACATACAGGAAGATGACGGGATGAGCCACCAAAGAGCACCCAGCCGACAGCGACGAGAGTGCTGTTGTTAAGTACCGTTTGTGACGCCATCTCTTTGAACAGTGGCAAACCCACAAGCAGCGTTTCTATGTTGAAACCTGCACATTGATGGGACGCTGGCGTAAGCGACACTCAGAGGTAGGATGCTTTATGCCTGACGACGAGGCAGCGACAACGGGTGTTTCGGGCCGTTTCAGGCAACAAAAAACCCGATAATCTTGAACCTAAAAGGCGGGATTATCGGGCTCCACAAAATGGGGACATCAAAGAAAAGCAGTGGCACTAATTCAGACTGCGGCCCCCAACGAAAGTTCTGGCCGGCGACAAAAAAATCAAAATATTTTTATCGCCGATCCATCTCTCCCGCTAATCGATCAGCCGAGTATGCCCGGCCATAGCACCACGATGAGTGAACCCGCCAGCGTTAACAGCACGTTAGCGATGGCGTAGGTGCCGGCGTAACCCAGCGCCGGGATGTTGCTGCGCGCGGTATCGCTGATGATCTCCATCGCCGGCGCGCAGGTGCGGGCGCCCATGATGGCGCCGAACAGCAGGGCGCGGTTCATGCGCAGCACATAGGCGCCGAACAGGAAGCAGATAATCACCGGCACCAGGCTGACGATCAGCCCGGCGATCAGCATCTGGCCGCCGACCGCACCCAGGCTGTGGCCGATGCCGGCGCCGGCGCTCAGGCCTACGCCCGCCATAAACACCATCAGGCCGAATTCTTTCACCATGTTCAGCGCGCCCTGCGGAATGTAGCCGAAGGTCGGGTGGTTGGCGCGCAGGAAGCCGAGCATGATGCCGGACATCAGCAGGCCGGCGGCGTTGCCGATGCCGAACGAGAAGTTGCTGAACTGTATGGTGATCTGGCCGATCAAAAGGCCGATGATGAAGAAGGCGCAGAACGCCAGCAGATCGGTCACCTGGCTGTGAATCGAGATAAAGCCAATTTTCTCCGCCACGCTCTTCACCCGGCGCGCGTCGCCGCTCACCTGCAACACGTCGCCTTTGTTGAGCACGATGCTGTCGTCGATCGGCATTTCGATCTGGCTGCGGATCACGCGGTTGAGGAAGCAGCCGTGGTCGGTCAGCTTTAGCTGGCTCAGGCGTTTGTTCACCGCGTTGCTGTTCTTCACCACGATCTCTTCGGTGACGATGCGCATGTCGAGCAGATCGCGATCGAACACTTCCTTGCCGTTGCGGAAGCTCGGGTCCAGCCGCGCGTGGGCGTCCGGGTAGCCGACCAGCGAGATCTCGTCGCCCACCTGCAGCACCGCGTCACCGTCCGGGTTGGCCAAAATGCCGTTGCGGCGGATGCGTTCGATGTAACAGCCGGTCTGGCGGTAGATGCCCAGTTCACGCAGGTTCTTGCCGTCGGCCCAGGCCACCAGCTCGGGGCCGACGCGGTAGGCGCGGATCACCGGCAGGTAGACCTTGCGCTGGCTGTCGGTGTCCAGGCCGCGTTCGCGGGCGATCTGCTGGGCAGAGGTGGACAGGTCCTGGTGTTGCAGCTTCGGCAGGTAGCGCGCGCCGAAGATCAGGCTGACCAGACCGATCAGGTAGGTGAGGGCGTAGCCGAGGCTCAGATGATCCTGCGCCGCCAGCAGCGCCGGGCCGTTGACGATGGTGTTGCGTAGCGTGTCGCCGGCGCCCACCAGCACCGGCGTGGAGGTCATCGAGCCGGCCAGCATGCCGGCGGTCAGGCCGATGTCCCAGTGGAACAGCTTGCCGAGACCGACGGCGAGCACCATCGCCGAGCCGACCATCACCAACGCCAGCATCAGGTAGTTTTTGCCGTCGCGGAAGAAAATCGAGAAAAAGTTGGGCCCGGCTTCTACGCCGACGCAGAAAATAAACAGCATGAAGCCGAGATTCAGCGCCTCGGTGTTAATGGCGAAGTGTTGCTGGCCGAGCAGCAGGGAAACCACCAAAACGCCAATGGAATTACCGAGTTGGACGGAGCCCAGACGGAGTTTACCGAGGCACAGCCCCAGTGCGAGTACCACGAACAGTAACAGAATGTAGTTACCGTTTAACAAACTAGCGACGTTTATGTTCACGGAGGATAACTTATTGTTTACCAGTAAGTGCTTGATATAGATAACTATAAGAGATAAATTCAGCCTTAAAACGACGTCATAAATCACCACCAGCAGAAAGCGAAGCGAACCATCGTTCGGCGGCGTTCATTCTAGACGCTATGACCGATGACAGCCAGCACAGAAAGCTGATTTCCTGCGCCGCCGTGCGCATTTAACTCTCTTTTGACCAAGGAAAAAATTCGGTTCAGCGTCACCTCACGGGTGGCCGGACCGATTTCTATTGATGCGGTAATTGGGCGGGGGAGAATTCGCATGACGAGTTATCGATATTGGCTGGGCATTCTCAGCTGTTTTCTGTTGTTCAGCCTGGTGTTTCTCGGCCAGCAAATCGGCCTGTTCGGCAGCACGGATCATGAGCACCACGGGGAAACCGGCCTGCTGCTGTTCGTTGTCCCCGGTGCGATCGCCAGCTATCTGTCGAGCCGCAAGCGGCTGCTTTGCCCGTTGCTTGGCGCGCTGTATGCGCTGCCGCTGTGTCTGCTGATCCGCCACTTCTGGCTGACGCCGTCCTATTCATTCTGGCAGGAGTTGGCTTATGCCACCAGCGCGGTGTTCTGGTGCGTGTTCGGCGCGATGCTGATGCTGTTCGCCCTCGGCCTGTTGCAGACACTGCAGCAGCTGCACCGGCGGCAGCGGCAATAAAAAAAGGCGCGTTAAGCGCCTTTTTTGTCGTTCAAAAACTTACTGGAACAGGTTCAGGTGTTCTTTGGCGTAAGCTTCGAAATCGGTGCAACCGCCGATGTGCTTCTCATCCAGGAAGATCTGCGGCACGGTTTCAACCGGTTTACCGACGGTTTTTTCCAGATCGGCCTTGGTGATGCCTTCCGCGTGGATGTCAACGTAACGGAAGTTGAAATCGTCGCGTTCTTCAGTCAGTTTTTCCGCCAGTTCTTTAGCGCGGACACAATAAGGACAGCCAGGACGCCCGAAGATTACTGCAAACATGCAACGCTCCTTAATTGGATTTTCAATAAATGGTTCGCTATTGCAACGACATCCCGTCACCGAAAAAGTCATTACCTGCGTCAGATGGCGCCTACTATGCCCGTTGAGGCCATGAAAAAAAAGCAGGAATTACCTGTTAATCTGATTCATGTAACCAATTAGTCAGCCGGGGCTGTCGCCGTCGGCGGGAATTCACTACACTGGGGGCAGACCTTCTGGAGAAGAAAAATATGCGTTCATTCGGTGACTTACCGCGCCCGGTGCTGGTGTTGGAAGGGCTGGGTATCGTGATGTTGGTGCTGGCCTACCTCAGCATTCACGGCCACCTGCAGCTGCCTGGCTGGCTGGCATCGCAGCAGGCGGCGGTCGGCATGATTTTCCTCGGCGTGGCGTTGATGGTGCCGGCGGCGGCATTTCTGGTGTGGCGCGTGGTGCAGGGCTTTGGCCCGCTGATGCGCGGCGGGTTGCCGCCGGAAAACGATCGCCGCAAACCGCGAGATGCGGATGCATCGAAAGATAATCAGGACCGCGATCCGCGCGCCTGAGTGCCGGGCAGGCGTTGGCTTTTGGGGTGACGAGTGAAAATTGCCATTCTTTCTCGCGACGGAACGCTCTATTCATGCAAGCGGCTGCGTGAAGCGGCGGAAGATCGCGGGCACAGCATCGATATCATCGATCCGCTTTCCTGTTATATGAACATCAACCCGGCGGCGCCGACCATTCACTATCGCGGCCGCCAGCTGGAGCGTTATGACGCGGTGATCCCGCGCATCGGCTCCGCCATCACCTTTTACGGCACCGCGGTGCTGCGCCAGTTCGAGCTGCTTGGCAGCTACCCGCTCAACGAATCCGTGGCCATTACCCGCGCTCGCGATAAGCTGCGTTCGCTGCAACTGCTGGCGCGGCAGGGCATCGATCTGCCGATCACCGGCTTTGCCCATTCGCCGGACGACACTGGCGACCTGATCGAGCTGGTCGGCGGCGCGCCGCTGGTGGTCAAGCTGGTGGAAGGCACGCAGGGTATCGGGGTGGTGCTGGCGGAAACCCGCCAGGCGGCGGAAAGCGTGATCGACGCCTTTCGCGGGTTGAATGCCCATATCCTGGTGCAGGAATACGTGCGCGAGGCGCAGGGGCGCGACGTGCGCTGCCTGGTGGTGGGCGGCCGGGTGGTGGCCGCCATCGAGCGGCAGGCGAAGCCCGGCGAGTTTCGCTCCAACCTGCATCGCGGCGGCACCGCCCGCAAAGTGACCATCACCGCCAGGGAGCGGGCGATTGCGGTCAAAGCGGCGAACACGCTGGGGCTGGACGTCGCCGGGGTGGATATCCTGCGCGCCGAGCGCGGCCCGCTGGTGATGGAGGTCAACGCGTCGCCGGGGCTGGAAGGGGTGGAGACCACCACCGGGTTGGACATTGCCGGCATGATGATCGAATACATCGAGCAGCGCGGCCGGCCGGGCTTCCGCCTGAAATCCGGTGGTTGACGGGGCGGTCGGCGCGCTTTTCCCGCCGAGCAATATCTTAATTAGTGAATTAAGCCGCATTGATCGTGGCGTATCGGGTGAATATTCCGTAAGCTATGCGCCTTTTCGCGTTTTGAATATTGTGAGGCTGGTTATTATGGATTCACTCATTGTCCCCGATTTGGCGCTGTTGCGGCGCTGGCTGGATCAGTCGGGCATTTCTTTCTTTGAGTGCGATTCCTGCCAGGCGCTGCACCTGCCGCACATGCAGAACTTCGACGGCGTGTTCGACGCCAAGATAGATCTGGTGGACAACGTCATCCTGTTCTCCGCGCTGGCCGAGGTGAAGCCGACCGCGCTGATCCCGCTGGTGGCGGACCTGAGCCAGATCAACGCCAGTTCGCTGACCATCAAGGCCTTTGTCGACATTCAGGACGACAACCTGCCGAAGCTGATCGTCTGCCAGTCGTTGAGCGTGGCGGTGGGCATCACCTACGAGCAGTTCACTCATTTCATGCAGCAGGGCGAAGAGCAGGTCTCGATGGTGATCCTCGAGGCGCGGGCGAACGATCTGCTGTTTATGGGTGACGAAGAAGAGATCCCCGCTGGCGCCGTGCGTCAGCCGATGCTGCACTGATCCTCGCCGTACCTTAAGCATGCCGTCGCTCCGGCGGCATGCTGCCGTTATTCCCTTCCGCAATAAAATATTCTGCACTTTTGCCTTTGCCGCCCGATCTTTCTCGTCTTTTGTGCCGTTAATGGCGTATCACATAGAGAAAAACTGCATAAAAAATCGATAAATGGCGTTTTTTACCCTGGGGGCTGGCGGGTTGCGATGGCAGCGGCTATGCTGCTGATTCTGCAAAGGGCTTGCGATTTCCCTTGTAACCACGCGAGCAGGGCAGTGCAAAAAGGCGCATGCAATCATATGCATAGCCATTCATTTCGCGGTTGCAACGATTGCGCTCAATCAGGAAAGGTTTTGTATCGCTGCAGATACAAGTTCAATTCTATGATTTACCCTGTTTTGGAGGAAGTTACGGATGGTCACCCAACGTAAAAAGTGGTTATCGGGTGTGGTTGCCGGTCTGTTGATGGCCGCGTCCGTCACGGCGTCAGCCGAAGAGAAAACGCTGCACGTGTATAACTGGTCCGACTATATCGCGCCGGATACCCTGGCCAAATTCCAGAAAGAAACCGGCATCAAAGTGGTGTACGACGTCTTTGACTCCAACGAAGTGTTGGAAGGCAAACTGATGGCGGGCAGCACCGGTTATGATCTGGTGGTTCCTTCATCCAACTTCCTCGAGCGCCAGTCGCAGGCCGGCATCTTCGAGCCGCTCGACAAGAGCAAAATGCCCAACTACAAGAATCTCGATCCCGAGATGCTGAAGCTGGTTGCACATAATGACAAAGACAACAAATACGGCATCCCATACCTGATGGTGACCACCGGCATCGGCTACAATGTCGACAAGGTGAAGGCGGCATTAGGCAAAGACGCGCCGGTCGACAGCTGGGATCTGATCCTCAAGCCGGAAAACCTCGAGAAGCTGAAAAGCTGCGGCGTCTCCTTCCTCGATGCGCCGAGTGAGGTTTACGCCACCGTGCTGCACTACCTGGGCAAGGATCCCAACAGCACCAATGCGGCGGACTATACCGGCGCGGCCAACGATCTGCTGCTGAAGCTGCGGCCGAGCATTCGTTACTTCCACTCTTCACAGTACATCAACGATTTGGCTAACGGCGATATCTGCGTGGCGATCGGCTGGTCCGGCGACGTGATGCAGGCGGCCAACCGCGCCAAAGAGGCGAAGAACGGCGTGAACGTGGCCTATGCGATCCCGAAAGAAGGGGCGCTGACCTACTTCGACATGTTCGCCATGCCGGCGGACGCCAAGAACAAAGACGCCGCGTACCAGTTCCTGAACTTCCTGATGAAACCTGACGTGATGGCGGGCATCAGCAACTATGTCTATTACGCCAATGCGGTGAAAGATTCCACGCCGCTGGTGAAGGCCGAGGTGCGCGAGAACCCGAACGTCTATCCGCCGGCCGATCTGCGCGCCAAGCTGTTCACGCTCAACGTGCAGTCGCCGAAGCTGGATCGTGTCATTACCCGCGCATGGACTAAAGTTAAAAGCGGGAAGTGATGATGGGGGGATACCCCCAATCGTCGGTAAACCGGCAGGCGGGCGCTCCCCGCCTGCACTGCTGTTTTGGGCCACGGCACTCGCCGTGGTTTTGTGCCGCTTTACGCCGGAGAGCACCCCGATTGAACGACGCCATCCCTCGTCCTCAAGCCAAGTCGCAGAAGGTCTTCACCCCTCTGCTGGAAATCCGTAACCTCACCAAAACCTTCGACGGGCAGAATGCGGTCGAAGACGTCAGCCTCACCATCTACAAGGGCGAGATCTTTGCGCTGCTTGGGCCGTCTGGCTGCGGCAAGTCAACCTTACTGCGCATGCTGGCCGGCTTTGAACAGCCGACGGAAGGGCAGATCGTGCTCGACGGGCAGGATATGTCGCACGTGCCACCGTACCAGCGGCCGATCAACATGATGTTTCAGTCTTACGCGCTGTTCCCGCACATGACGGTAGAGCAGAACATCGCCTTCGGCCTGAAGCAGGACAAAATGCCGCGGGCAGAAATCGCCGAGCGGGTGGCGGAAATGCTGGCGCTGGTGCACATGCAGGAGTACGCCAAACGCAAACCGCACCAGCTTTCCGGCGGCCAGCGGCAGCGGGTGGCGCTGGCGCGCAGCCTGGCCAAGCGGCCCAAGCTGCTGCTGCTGGATGAGCCAATGGGCGCGCTGGACAAGAAGCTGCGCGATCGCATGCAGTTGGAAGTGACCGATATTCTCGAGCGCGTCGGCGTCACCTGCGTGATGGTGACGCACGATCAGGAAGAGGCGATGACCATGGCGGGGCGCATCGCCATCATGAACCGTGGCAAGTTCGTGCAGATCGGCGAGCCGGAAGAGATCTACGAGCATCCGAATAGCCGCTTCAGCGCCGAATTTATCGGTTCGGTCAACGTCTTCGACTGCGTATTGCAGGAGCGCCACGACGATGCGCTGATCCTGCAAAGCCCCGGATTGCGCCATGCGATCAAAGTAGATCCGGACGCCTCGGTGGTGGACGGCGTGCCGATCCAGGTCGCGCTGCGGCCGGAAAAGATCCTGCTGTGCGAACAGGTGCCGGAAGACGGCTGCAACTTCGCGGTAGGGGAAGTGGCGCACATTGCCTACCTGGGCGATCTGTCCATTTATCACGTGAAGCTGCACAGCGGGCAGATTATCAGCGCCCAGCTGCAAAACGGCCACCGTTTCCGCAAGGGGATGCCCACCTGGGGCGATGAAGTGCGTCTGTGCTGGGAAACCGACAGCTGTGTCGTGTTGACGGTGTAGCGGAGCCGCTGAGGAGTAACCCATATGACCCTGCTTTCTGAACGCACGCCGGAGCCGCCGGCCAAAACGCCCGGCACCCTCAAGGCGCTGTTCCACCGCCTGCTGATGGCTCACGGCCGCAAGCTGGTGATCGCATTGCCGTATTTATGGCTGACGCTGCTGTTCATGCTGCCGTTCCTGATCGTGTTCAAGATCAGCCTGGCGGAGCTGGCGTTGGCGGTGCCGCCTTACACCGAGTTGATGAGCTGGGTGGACGGCAAGCTGAACATCGCGCTCAACTTCGCCAACTACCTGCAACTGACCGACGATCCGCTGTATATCGACGCCTATCTGCAGTCGCTGCGCGTGGCGGCGGTCTCGACGCTGTGCTGCCTGATCATCGGCTATCCGCTGGCCTGGGCGGTGGCCCACAGCAAGGCGTCGACTCGCAACATTCTGCTGCTGCTGGTGATCCTGCCTTCCTGGACCTCGTTCCTGATCCGCGTCTATGCCTGGATGGGGATCCTGAAAAACAACGGCATTCTGAATAACTTTCTGATGTGGCTGGGGGTGATCGACCAACCGTTGGTGATCCTGCACACCAACCTGGCGGTGTATATCGGCATCGTTTATTCCTACCTGCCGTTTATGGTGCTGCCGATCTACACGGCGCTGATCCGGCTGGATTACTCGCTGGTGGAGGCGTCGCTGGATCTGGGCGCCCGGCCGCTGAAAACCTTCTTCAGCGTCATCGTGCCGCTGACGCGCGGCGGCATCATCGCCGGTTCGATGCTGGTATTCATTCCGGCGGTAGGGGAGTTCGTGATCCCGGAGCTGCTCGGTGGGCCAGACAGCATCATGATCGGCCGCGTGCTGTGGCAGGAGTTCTTCAATAACCGCGACTGGCCGGTGGCTTCGGCGGTCGCCACCATCATGCTGCTGTTGCTGATCGTGCCAATTTTGTGGTTCCACAAACACCAGAACAAGGAAATGGGGGGGCAGGAATGAACAACTTGCCGGTAGTGCGTTCACCGTGGCGCATCGCCATCCTGACGGTCGGCTTTACCTTCCTGTATGCGCCGATGCTGATGTTGGTGATCTACTCCTTTAATAGTTCCAAGCTGGTGACGGTGTGGGCCGGCTGGTCCACGCGCTGGTATACCGAACTGTTTCACGACTCGGCGATGATCAGCGCGGTGGGGCTCAGCCTGACCATCGCCGCCGCCTCCGCCACCGCCGCGGTGGTGCTGGGCGCCATCGCCGCCGTGGTGATGGTGCGGTTCGGCCGCTTTCGCGGTTCGACCGGCTTTGCGTTTATGCTGACTGCGCCGCTGGTGATGCCGGACGTGATCACCGGCCTGTCGCTGCTGCTGCTGTTCGTGGCGATGGGGCACGCTTTCGGCTGGCCGTCGGAGCGCGGCATGTTCACCATCTGGCTGGCGCACGTCACCTTCTGTACCGCTTATGTGGCGGTGGTGATCAGCTCGCGTCTGCGCGAGGTGGATCGCTCGATTGAAGAGGCGGCAATGGATCTGGGGGCGCCGCCGCTGAAAGTGTTCTTCGTTATTACCTTGCCGATGATTGCGCCGGCGCTGATCTCTGGCTGGATGCTGGCGTTTACCCTGTCGCTGGATGATCTGGTGATTGCCAGCTTCGTCTCCGGCCCGGGCGCCACTACGCTGCCGATGCTGGTGTTCTCCAGCGTGCGTATGGGGGTGAATCCGGAAATTAACGCGCTGGCCAGCCTGATCCTGCTGGTGGTGGGCATTCTCGGCCTGATCGCCTGGTGGTTTATGGCGCGCTCGGAAAAACAGCGATCGCGTGAATTGCAGCGGGCGGCCCGTAGCTGAATCGTAACAAACCTGCTATTTTTGCAATCAATAAGTATTGCAACTAACTACCTGACTTTACATGCGCCATCTGTATTGGTGGCGCGTCGTAGCGGAACACGGATATGTCAGACATGCTGAAAAGCGGGCAGGGAATGAGATCGACTTCGGATGCGCCGGTGCCGGTGATGGTGGCGGGCACCGCCATGGTGGCGATCAAGTGTATCAGCGTGGTGTTGTTGTTGGGCGAACTGGGCGTCGACGGCGCACAGGAGTTCGTTAACACCAGCGCGCAGGCGTGGGATTCTACCTTTATCTTTCTGGCCGGCCTGATGCTGCTGTGCCTGCAAATCAGCTGTGGCTTTGCGGTGATGCGCGGCCGCAACTGGGGACGCTGGGGCTATGTGGTCTGCCAGTGCATCGTGGTGCTTTACCTGCTGTTGGCCACCATTGGCAGCGTCTTCCCCGAGGTGTTCACCGTGGAGGGGGAAACCAGCGGCCAAATCCTGCACGTTCTGATCCTGCAAAAGATCCCCGACGCGGTGATCCTGGCGTTGCTGTTCGTTCCTGCCGCCAGCCGCCGCTTCTTCACCGTGCGCAAGTGAGATTTTAGGCGTGCGGAGTGGTAAACTCTGCGCCCTTAATTCGTCATCCTGAACTTCACGGTAATCTTCATGCATTGCGCTTTGTATACGGCGGGTACCTGCCGTTCCTGTCAGTGGCTGGAAAAGCCCTATCCGCAGCAACTGGCCGACAAACAGCATCACCTGCACTCGCTGCTGGCCGGGCGCGACGTCGCGCAGTGGCTGCAGCCGATGGCGGGGGAGCTGAGCGCATTTCGCAATAAAGCCAAGATGGTGGTCAGCGGCAGCGTGGAGCGCCCGCTGCTCGGCATGCTGCACCGCGACGGCACGCCGGTCGATCTGAGCGACTGCCCGCTGTATCCCGCCGGCTTTGCGCCGATGTTTGCGGTGCTGAAAAGCTTCATCGCCCGCGCCGGCCTGACGCCGTATAACGTGGCGCGCAAACGCGGCGAGTTGAAATACCTGCTGCTGACCGAAAGCACGCTCGACGGCGGCGTGATGCTGCGTTTCGTGCTGCGCTCGGAAACCAAGCTGGCGCAGCTGCGCGCTGCGCTGCCGTGGCTGCAGCAGCAGCTGCCGCAGCTCAAGGTGATCTCCGCCAATATTCAGCCGGTGCACATGGCGATCATGGAAGGGGAGCGCGAGATCGCGCTGACCGAACAGCAGGCGCTCGAGGAACAGTTCAATCAGGTGCCGTTGTTCATCCGCCCGCAAAGCTTCTTCCAAACCAACCCGCAGGTGGCCGCCGAGCTGTATGCCACCGCCCGCGACTGGGTGCGCGCGCTGGGTATCGACAGCATGTGGGATCTGTTCTGCGGCGTCGGCGGTTTCGGCCTGCACTGCGCGCAGCCGCAAACGCAGCTGACCGGCATCGAAATCAGCGCGGAAGCGATCGCCTGCGCGCGCCAGTCGGCGCAGCGGTTAGGGTTGTTGCACGTAGATTTTCAGGCGCTCGACTCCACCCGCTTCGCCACCGCCGAAGGCCAGGTGCCACAGCTGGTGCTGGTTAACCCGCCGCGGCGCGGCATTGGCCAGGCGCTGTGCGACTACCTGAGCCGGATGGCGCCGGACTATATTCTCTATTCCAGCTGCAACGCCGAGAGCATGGCGAAAGATATCGAGACGTTGCCGGGGTACCGCATCGAACGGGTGCAGCTGTTCGACATGTTCCCGCATACCGCGCACTACGAAGTGTTGACGCTGCTGGTGCGGCGTTTATAAAACATAAGGCCCGGTTATCCGGGCCTTATTGCTTATTGCGGGAACCACTTGTCGTTGATGGCTTTGTAGGTGCCGTCGGCCTTGATGGCGTCCAGCGCGGCGTTCAGCTTGGCCAGCAGCGCCTGGTTGTCGGGGCGCACCGCGATGCCGAGGCCGGTGCCGAAGTATTGTGCATCGGTGATGTGCTCGCCGACCGGCGCCAGCTGCGGGTTGGTTTTCAGCCACTCGTTCACCACGGCGGTGTCGCCGAACACGCCGTCGATACGGCCGTTTTTCAGCTCCAGAATGGCGTTCTGGTAGCTGTCGTAAGAGACGGTGTTAATCTCCGGGTGCTTGTCCTGCATGTATTTCTGGTGGGTGGTGCCGTTTTCCATGCCGAGCTTTTTGCCTTTCAGATCCGCCAGCGAGCTGAACTTGCCTTTTTGCGCGATCACGATCGCCGAGTTGGCGTAGTAAGGCTGGGTGAAAGCGACCTGTTTGCTGCGTTCCGGCGTGATGTCCATACCGGAAATCACCGCATCGTATTTCTTGAATTTCAGCGCGGCGATCAGGCTGTCGAACGCCTGGTTGGTGAAGGTGCACTGCGCCTGCATCTGTTTGCACAGCGCGTTGGCCAGATCGATATCGAAGCCGACGATCTGGTTGTTGGCGTCCAGCGATTCGAACGGCGGGTAGGTGGCGGAAGCGGCAAAGCGGATGGTCTCGGCCGCGGTGGCGTTAAAGGTCATCCCGGCCAACATCGTCGCGGCAAGCAGCAGTTTTTTCATGCGTAGAGCTCCTGTCTGGATCCTGAAAGTGATTATTCGCTATCGTTTGTTTTTACTGGTAATCGCCAGAGTATTTTGCGTGTGCGCCTGCTGATAACCCTGCCATCGAGTGAATTAAAATGCAATATAAATGATTAAATATTACCGCGGAGATAAAAAAAGCCCCGCACGAGGCGGGGCTCATGGGGAGAGGCGGTCTCAGTTGCGGCGCTCAAACGCCAGCGCGCGGCGCTCCACCAGCCGCATCAGCAGCGTCAGCAGGCCGTTGACGCACAGGTACACCAGGCCCGCGGCGCCGAACACCATGACGTCGTAGGTGCGGCCATACATCAGCTGGCTGTAGCCCATCACTTCCATCAGCGTGATGGTGTAGGCCAGAGAGGTGCTTTTGAACACCAGCACCACTTCGTTGGAATAAGACGATAGCGCGCGTTTGAAGGCGAACGGCAACAGGATGCGCAGCGTCTGCCGGCGCGACATGCCCAGCGCTTCGCACGACTGCCACTGCCCGGCGGGAATGGCGCGCACCGCACCGTAGAACAGCTGCGTGGTGTAGGCCGCGCTGTTCAGCGCCAGCGCAATCATCGCGCACAGCCAGGGCTGCGACAGCAGGTTCCACAGCCACGGGTAGTCGCGGATCGCCGGGAACTGGCCGGGGCCATAGTAGATCAGGAAGATCTGCACCAGCAGCGGCGTGCCGGTGAACAGCGTCACGTAGATCTTGACCAGCGGCGTCAGGATCGGCGTTTTCAGCGTCAGGATCACCGTAAGCAGCAGCGACAGCAGCAGCGCGACGATCAGCGCGGCGACGGTCAGGGTTAGGCTGGTGTGCAGCCCTTTGAGGATTTCCGGTAAATACTCAATCATCAGACCGGCCCCCGCTCAAAGCGCGTGGCGCGCAGCTCAATGCGTTTGATGACGTATTGGCTGAACAGCGTCACCAGCAGGTAGATGGCCGCCGCGATCACATACCAGGTAAAAGGCTCCTGGGTGCGGGTGGCGATGCTCTTGGTTTGCAGCATCAGATCGTTCACGCTGATCAGCGACACCAGCGCGGTGTCTTTCAGCAACACCAGCCACTGGTTGCCGAGGCCGGGCAGGGCGTGGCGCCACATCTGTGGCATGATCAGGCGAAAGAAGATCGCCGCCTTGCCCAGTCCCAGCGCCTGGCCGGATTCCCACTGCCCCTGCGGCACCGCTTTGAGCGCGCCGCGCAGCGTCTGCGAAGCGTAGGCGGAATAGAGCAGGGCCAGAGCGATCACCCCGCACAGGAATGGACTGACTTCGAAATTGTCTATCGCCAACTGAATCGGCAACTGGAACAGACCGAGGTTGAGGGTAAAGCCGTCGGAGAGCATCAGCAGCAGCTGCGACGAGCCGAAATAGATAAACAGCACCACCAGGATTTCCGGCAGGCCGCGCAGCACGGTCACCCAGGCGGTGCCGAGCCAGCTGACCGCTTTCCAGCGGGACGATTCCCATACGGCGAACAGCATCGCCAGAATCAGCCCGAGGATCAGGGCGCAAACGGCAAGGCCGACGGTCATGCCGGCGGCGCTTGCTAAAGGTTGTAATTCATTCATCGGGCGTATTACTGCTGGAACCATTTTTTGTAGATGGTTTCATAGGTCCCATCCTGCTTAATCTTGTCCAGAGCGGCATTGAACTTGCCCTGCAGATCGGTATTCTTCTGGCGCACCGCGATGCCGAGGCCGGTGCCGAAGTAGTCTTTATCCGTCACTTTGTCGCCCACTGCCGCCAGCGCGTCATTCTGCTTCAGCCACTCGTTGACCACCGCGGTATCGCCGAACACCGCATCAACGCGGCCATTCTTCAGATCCAAAATGGCGTTCTGGTAGCTGTCGTAAGGCACGGTGGTGATTTCCGGGTGCTTGTCGGTCAGGTATTTCTGGTGGGTGGTGCCGTTTTGCACGCCCACCTTCTTGCCTTTCAGCGCCGCCACGTCGGCGATTTTGCCTTTCTGCGCGATGAACAGCGCCGAGTTATCGTAGTACGGCTTAGTGAACAGCACCTGCTTTTCACGTTCCGGCGTAATGTCCATGCCGGCCATGACCGCATCGAAACGCTTGAACTTCAGGCTAGGGATCAGGCTGTCGAACGCCTGGTTGGTGAAGGTGCACTCGGCCTGCATCTCTTTGCACAGTGCGTTGGCCAGATCGACATCAAAACCCTGAATCTTGTTGCTGGCGTCAATAAATTCAAATGGAGGATAGGAGGCTTCGGTAGCGAAACGGATGGTTTCGGCTGCGGAGGCGGAAACGCTGATGCCGGCCAGAACGGCGGCGATTATTAGTTTTTTCATCGCAAAATCCCCAAATTACAGCAAGTTAATTGTTAGTGTGATAAGTAGTTGGCAAACTCGGTGGTCCGTGGCTGCGCAAAGTGGCTGCTGTCGCCTTGCTCCACAACGTGGCCGTTTTCCATGTACACCACGCGGCTGGCGGTCTTGCGCGCCACTTCCACTTCGTGGGTGACGATCACCTGCGTGATGCCGGTGCCGGCCAGTTCGCGAATGATGCTAACGATCTGAGCGGTGATTTCCGGATCCAGCGCCGCAGTCGGTTCATCGAACAGCAGCACCTGCGGTTCCATCATCAGGGCGCGGGCGATCGCCACGCGCTGCTGCTGGCCGCCGGAAAGGTGCAGCGGGAAGCGATCGGCGAAGTCGGTCAGGCGCAGACGCTTGAGCAGCTTGTCGGCGCGCTCCATCGCCTGAGCCTTGGTCAGACCCAGTACGCGGCAAGGCGCCTCGATCAGGTTCTGGACCACGGTGAGGTGAGGCCACAGGTTGTATTGCTGGAAAACCATGCCGACGTTTTGACGCAGTTCGCGAATGGCTTTCTCGCCCGGCGCCTGTTTGAAGTCGAATTGGTTGCCGGCGATCTGCAGTTGGCCCGAACGCGGCATTTCCAGCAGGTTTAGCACCCGCAGCAATGAGCTTTTCCCGGCGCCGCTTGGGCCAAGCAGCACCAGGGTTTCCCCAGCTGGACAATCCAGCGTGATGTCAAACAGCGCCTGGTGAGCGCCGTAATAGCAATTGATACCGTTAAGTTGAATACTCATGCGCCAGAATTGAATAGACATTGATGCCGCAAATGTTAACTTCCACAGAATACTTATGCAATCTTTGTGCGTTAAAATTTATGAGTGTGCGGCGGGAAAGTAAAAGATTAGCACAAGATACCGCGACTCAGGCCGAGGGAGGGGATTTGTGGCGCAGGCTGTGATATCGGTAGCGAAATTTTTTCTATTGGACGAAATTTGAGCTGTTGACTGACGGCGGGGATGACCGACGCGGCAAGCCCGCGTCGGCCGGGGTATCGCGGGTTACTGGTTTTCCAGCACCTGGCGCACGCTGCCGTTGGTGGCGTGTGCTGGAACATTCAGGTAGCGAATATCATCAACCACCCAGCAGGTACCTTCGCGCACCATCAGCACTTCGTCCTGCCAGTTCACGGTGCTGTTGGCGTCTTTTTGATAGCTTAAGTCGACGCGCAGCGGAATATTTTTCGCATCGGTGTTAGGAATGGTCGAGGCGCTGGCGACGGAGGCGCTGCTTGGCCCTTGCGCATTGCCGGAGAACAGATCGCCGGTTATCCGGTGCTTGCCCGGGTTCTGGCCGGCGCTGACCAGATCCTGATACAGCACTTTGCTCAGATAGGGCTGCAGCTGCGCCAGGCGGTTACTGTCCGGCAGGCCGGCGCCCTGCTGGATGTGCAGGTCATAGAACTTTTGCGCGACCGTATCCGGGCCGCCTTCCACACAGCTGCCGCTGCGAGTGCCGATATCCTTGTATGCCGGTTCCACCGTGGTACAGGCACTCAGCAACAGCGCTAAGGGTAAAACAGCCGCAATCGTTTTTGTTTTCATCTTATTACCTTATGTGAAAGTCTCTACCATGAAGACCGATAGCTTACAGTATAAATGCGTTTTTTGGCCTTGCATTCGTACTGCGTGCCATTGATTAAGCGAACATAACGCCAATCTTCTGGTCATAGATACGTTGAATTAATCAAACAAGGAGTTCTGATGCAGCTTTCAACTACCCCGACCCTGGAAGGGTTCACCATCACCGAATACTGCGGCGTCGTCACCGGCGAAGCGATCCTCGGCGCCAACATTTTTCGTGATTTCTTCGCCGGCGTGCGCGATATCGTCGGTGGCCGCTCGGGCGCTTATGAGAAAGAGCTGCGCAAGGCGCGCTTGATTGCGTTCGAAGAGCTGGAAGATCAGGCAAAAGAGCTGGGCGCCAACGCGGTGGTCGGCATTGATATCGATTATGAAACCGTAGGTAAAGACGGCAGCATGCTGATGGTGACCGTCAGTGGCACCGCGGTGAAAGTCAGCCGCTAACGCCATTCCCCGCGCCCCGGCCGTTCCGCCGGGGCGACATCCTGTAGGTTCATCCCACCTTGTGCTGCTCGACGATCGGGCGGTGTTCCTGCGGTTTCACCGGCGCCGGCGCTTGGCGATGCGGCATCGGCTGAACGGGCGGCTGATGGATCTGCGGCGCCGGGGCTGGATGCGGCATGATGCGCGCTTGCGGCACTGCCAACGGGCGTTCTATCGTCGGATGCCGCGTTGCGGCCGGTTCGCGCGTCCCCGGCTGAACGACGTGCGGCGCGACCTGAACCTGTGGCCGCACGGCGGATTGATGCACTGGCGCGACGGCCTGCATCGGATGCGTCTGTACCGGAGCCGCATGCACGGCCATCGGTTGCTGCGTGTGAGGCGCTGCCGGCGCGGCATGCGTGAACGTTGGCATGCTCATCGGCTGCTGTACATGGGGCGCGTTGACCGATTGTTGCACGTGCGGCGCGGCCGCTACCGGCTGGGTGTGCGCAAAGGTCGGCAGGGTCATCGGCGCATGGGCCGCAGGCGCGACGTGCGGCTGCGCGTTAGGCGTCGGCGGGTTGAAATGCGGCGTCGGTGCGGCGGTCGTATTGTTGTAGTTATTCACTGTATGGGTGCTGCGATTCACATTGTTCACGTTGTTATATTGGTTGATGTTGGTGACGCGATTCACCACGGTGGTGGAATGCGATACGTAGGGCGCATCGCGGTAGACCACCGGTTGGCGTCGATCGTCCCAGCGCATATCCCAGTTGTGCCAGCCGCTGTTGTGCTGATTGAACAATGAGGCGACCGCAATGCCGACACCGAAGCTGATCACGCCGGCCGCCAACATGTCGCCGCCACTGTAGCCCGAAGGTTGATACCGATAGCTCGGATAGGCTGGGATCGGCGTGCCGTAGGCCACCCAGGGATCGTAATGCGGGACGTAAACCGTATCCGGCTGGCTGGGTTCGATGACGATGGTTTCGCCCGGCGCCGCTACCACGCGCTGGCGATCGGGCTGCTGCTCAACGTAACGGGTGGTGGGGGCCACGACGATGCGCTGCTGCGGGGTGTTTTTCAGCGTGCCTTGGCTGGCCGCCCGTTGACGCATTACCTGAATGGCGTTCATCACGTCGGTGGGATCGTTCAGGTAGGCGCTGCCCAGGGCGGTGGTCCAGGGGATGTTTTTCGCCATTTGATCGAGCACGTCGGGGAATTGCACCAGGCCGCGCACGCTGGGATCCCAGGGCTGAGCGTCGGCCGCCGAGCTGAGCGCCGCCGGTTGCAACCCGCGGTTTTGCGCCAGCCAGGCATCCGCGGCGTTGATTTGGTCAGGATAACCCGCGCCGGCCAACACCTGCGCCAGCAGCTTGTCGGGGAACAGCGCCACCGGGCTGACCAACTGGTACAGCTGGTCGGCGGTCAGCGGCGTATAGGCCGGCGTACTGGCACTCGCGATGGGCGCGGCCGGGGACGGTGCGCTTGCACCCATCGCGTCAGCGACTTTTTGCCGATCGCAGCCGCTGAGCGGCAGCATGGCGGCACAGAGCAACCAGGACAGATAGCGTGGCGTGAACATGTTCGACTCCGCTCTTTCAGCGCAGATGATACTTTGAGACTATCATGGGCGGGAGAGGCCGCCAGTCGGGAGAAATACTCGCTTGCATATCGGCGCTATCTGTCATCATTTCTCGATGAGCGTGATGATTGGATACAGGTTAATCGCGTCGCGTTACATCTTTCACGGACGATAATCAGGAGGATAAGTGAAAATTTGGCCAGGGATTATCGCCGCCGCGCTGTTGGCGGGGTGCCAAAATCCACAGCAGGATACGCTCGTCGATCGCGGCGCTTACCAGCTCGAAACCCTGCATCAGGCACAGGGCGCCGATCGGCGCATCCGGTTTTTGGTGATGCACTACACGGCGGAAGACTTCCATTCATCGCTGAAAACGCTGACCGACGAGCACGTCAGCGCCCATTATCTGCTGCCGGCGCACCCACAGCGCGAGCACGGCAAACCGACGGTGTACCGGTTGGTGCCGGAGGCGATGCGCGCCTGGCATGCCGGCACCAGCGCCTGGCGCGGCCGCAGCAACCTCAACGACACCTCGATCGGCATCGAAATCGTCAACAAGGGCTTCACCCGCAGCATGCTGTTCACCCACTGGCAACCCTATACGGCGGAGCAGATCGCCGTGCTGATCCCGCTGAGCCGCGACATTATCCAACGCTATGGCATCCAGCCGCAGGACGTGGTGGGGCACAGCGATATCGCGCCGCAGCGCAAACAGGATCCCGGCCCGCTGTTCCCCTGGCGGCAGCTGGCGCAGGCCGGCATCGGCGCCTGGCCGGATGAACGGGACGTGCAGCGTTTGCTGGCGGGGCGCGATCGCCATGCGCCGGTACCGATGGCGCCGCTGCTCGAAAAGCTGGCGCGTTACGGTTACGCGATAGACCCGTCGTGGGATGCGCGGCAGCAGCGCAACGTGCTGGCGGCGTTTCAGATGCATTTTCGGCCCGACGATGTGCGCGGCGAGCCGGATGCAGAAAGTGAAGCGATTGTCGATGCGCTGCTGGTGAAGTACGGCGCGGCGCGTTGATTACAGGCCGTGCAGCTTACCGTGGTCTTTCAGCCAGCGGGCGGTGCGCGCGATGCCTTCTTCCAGCGAGACGATGGGCTGATAGCCCAGCTCTTGCTGTGCACGAGTGGTATCGAGCGTGAGGTCGAAGTTGAGTTTGGCGACGCCGTAGTGGGTCAGCACCGGCTCCTTTTCGCTTTTGCTGCCCAGGCGCTCCATGCCGCGCGCCATCATGTCTAGCATCGGGTAGGGGACGGAGCGGATGCGGCACTTCATGCCCAAATCGTCGATCAACTGCTGCACCACGGTGCGAAGCGGACGCGGCTGCTGGTTGGTGATGTTGTAGGCGCGGCCGGACGGCGTATCTTCTTTTAGCGTCGCCAGCCACATGGCGTGCACCGCGTTCTCCAGATAGGTCATGTCCACCATCGCCGCGCCGCCGCGCGGCAGCAGCAGGTTGCCGTAGCGTTTGATCATCTGCAGCAACCGCGGCAGCATCACCTTGTCGTGCGGCCCGAACAGGCCCTGCGGGCGCAAAATGGTGAAATGGGTCTGCGGATTGGACAGCGCCAATTGCTGGATCACCTGCTCGCCGGCGGCCTTGCTGCGCGCGAACTCGTTGGCGTAACGCTGCGGGCGAAAGTCTTCGGTTACGTTGCGGTGATGGTGGTAGTCGAAATAGATCGCCGGGGAAGAGATGTGAATGAACTGCGCCACGCCATAGGCCGCCGCCCATTCGCCGAGGCGGCGGGTAGCGCGGACGTTGGCCAGTTCGAAGGCTTCTTCGGTGCCCCAGGGCGAGGTAAAGCTGGAGCAGTGCCACAGCACATCGACGTCCGCCAGCATCGCTTTGGCCTGCGAAGAGATCAGGTTGGTGAGATCGGCATGAATGAACTCCGCGCCCATTTTTTCCAGCAGGCCGCCCATCGCCTGGTTGCGGCCAGTGGCGCGCACTTTGATGCCCTGGCGGCGCAGATATTCAACGGCGTTACGGCCTAACCCACTGGTTGCACCGGTGACCAATACCTTCATAACGGACTCTATTCTCACCCAAAATCGGAATACCGGCGGGCGCTTGCGGCGCTCCCAGCAAATAAGATGCCATTCTTCCGTGATTTCGTGCGCTATGCAATCGGAAAGCCCCGAAGCACAGCGGCAAACTGTGCGGTTGATCGACAAATGAACGGCATTCAGCGCTGTTGGCGGTCCAGGTTCTCGGCCAACGTCGCGATGCGCTTCGCCATGCCGCGAAAAATGAACAGGTGTGCGGGCATCATGGCGAACCAATACAGCAGCCCGCTGAAGCCGGCCGGATGCCACCAGGCGCGCACGTCCAGCGTGCGGCGATCGCCGCGATCGGTAATGGTGAAGCTCAGCCGCCCCAGCCCCGGCGCCTTCATGCCGAACAACAGCGCCAGTTGCCGCAGCGGTTTCAGCGTGATGACTTTCCAACCGTCAATCTCGTCACCCAGCGCCAGGGTCGCGCGCGCCGGGCGGCCATAGACCACGCCGTTGCCGATCATGTCGTCCATGCGGGCGCGGATCCGCCACAGGATATTGGCGTAGAAATAGCCTTCCTCGCCCCCCAACTGCTGCACCGTTTGCCACAGCGCCTGGCTGGAAGCGGCGGTGTCGAGCGAACACCCCGCCTGTTTCGGGTAATAGCCGTAGCCGGGGCGCCAGCGGGCCCGCGCCGCCGGATCGTAGCCCCAGTCGGCGGAATCGACCACCTCCAGTTCGCGCTGCAGCGTGGCGGTGACCGCCTGATCGAAGGTGTGCAGACGTTGCGGGATCAGGGCCTGCAACGGTTTGCCGTCGGCGGGCAGATCGTGCTTCAGGCCCTGGATCAGCGCGCGCGCGATCGGCGTCGGCACCGAGGTGATCAGGCTGATGAACCACACTGAAATCAGTCGCGTCGGCAAGGGGATCGGGATCAGCCAGCGCCGCTTGCCGCTGATGGCGATAAAGCGTTTGAACATATCCTGATAGCTGAGGTATTCAGGCCCGGCGACGTCGAAGATGCGGTGTTCCTCCGCCGGGTGCGCCAGCAGATCGGCCAGGTAAACCAGCAGGTTCTCCAGCGCCACCGGCGAGGACTTCGAGCGCACCCAGCGCGGCGGCGTCAGCACCGGCAGGTTATAGACCATGTCGCGCATCACTTCGAACGCCGCCGAACCGGGGCCGACGATGATGCCGGCGCGCAGCTCGGTCACCGGCACACCGCTCTGGCGCAGGATCTCGCCGGTCAGGCGGCGGGCCGCCAGGTGCGGCGAACTGTCGTCGTTCGGCTGCAGCGCGCCGAGAAAGATCACCTGTTTGACGCAGGCATTGCGTAGCGCGTCGCGCAGGTTTTCCGCCGCCTGGCGTTCCTTCTCGATAAAGTCGTCGCCGTCGCCCATCGCGTGCACCAGATAGTAAAGCGTATCGATTTCCCACAGCGCCGCGCTCAGAGTTTCCGGGCGGTACAGATCGACATACAGGCAGTTGACCTGCGGCCAGTTCTGCTCCTGCAGCCACTCGATGCGCCGCGCGGCGGCGGTAATCTGGTGCCCCTGTTCGATCAGGTGCGGGATCAGGTTCTGGCCTATATAGCCGCTGGCTCCAAGAACCAGTACGCGTTGGGGTGTCATCGGGCCGCCTTGTGCGGTAGAGGATTGGCAGAACGACAGGATGCCAAATTCAGGGTTTAAATGCACATTTTGTATGGGTATAAGTCGGTTGCATCCATCCTGGCGCAGGTTCACACTACGCGCCCCTTATCGCACGAAAAACCGGATGCCATGAAGCTCAATGTGATTTGTTACGCCCTGCTGGGTCTGGCGCTGATCGCCAGTTTGTTCTCGCCGCATCCGGTGTGGATGTGGTTGGTGCTGGCCAACCTGCTGACGTTTTTGATCTACGGCGGCGATAAGCTGGCGGCGCGCAAAGGGTGGCGACGGGTGCCGGAGGCGACGCTGTTGCTGTTCGGCGCGCTGGGCGGCTGGTTGGGCGCACTGGCGGCACAGCAGCTGTTTCGCCACAAAACCCAGAAGCAGCCGTTTAAAACCTGGTTCATCCTCAGCGTGGCGCTCAATCTGGCGGCGGTGCTGGGGCTGTGGTACTGGGTTTACGGCCGCTGGATCTTCTGACTACAGCAGCAGCGGCAGAGTCGCGCTGGCGGTGGCCTGCATCGCCTGAGCGTAGGCGGGATCGCGCTGGGTCAGTTCGGCGATCATCAACTCCACCAGCAGCATGGCGCCGACCTTGGCCGGCAGGGCGCCAGCGGTCAGCGGCCCTTCCGGTTTAGCCGCCACCAGCAGCGTATCCGCCATCTTGGCCAGCGGGCTGCGTTGGGTATTGCTGACGGCGATCACGCGTGCGCCGCGCCCTTTGGCCAACGTCACCGCATGCAGCACGTCCTTGGTTGAGCCGGAGCTGGAGATGACGATCAGCAGATCCCGCTCACTCAGCGAGGCTGCATTCATCGCCGCCCGGTGCATGTCGCTGAACAGCTGCGCCGGTTTGCCGAGGCGCAACAGCTTGTAGTGCAGGAAGTCGCCGATGATGGCGCTGGCGGCGACGCCGTAAATCTGCACCGAAGCACAACGCTGCAGGCTATCCGCCGCCTGTTGCAGCGCCTGCGGATCCAACAGCGCGCCGGTATCCCGCAGCGCCTGTACGCTCTCTTCCACCAAATTTTCCGCCGCGCTTTGGCGCGTCGCCGCTTCCGGCTGGCTTTGTTGCAAGCTGAGGGCCAGCGCCATTTTAAATTCGGTATAGCCTTTGCAGCCGAGATGGCGGCACAGCCGTGTGACGCTGGCTTCGCTGGTGGCGCTTTCACGCGCCAGTTCGGTGATGGTCAGGTAAACGGCGCGGGAAGGCTCCGCAAGAAGATAGTTGCCGAGCTTTTGCAGCGTGGGGCTGTACCCCGCCAAATCCTGCCGCAGCCGCAATAACAAGTTGCCTGTATTCATCACGTTACCTTTCTGAGTATTCCCGTTTCTATTGTGGCGGAAAGACGCCGCGGCTCGCCAGTGAAATCGACGGATTGTGAAGCCGATCATCGTTATGAATAAAATTTTCATTAAATTAATTTCAATGTGGTAAAAATTTTCATCATAAAAATGATGTCGGGGGAAAATTTATGTCAACACCAGAGTTGCCGCGCTCCGGCGGTTGGTTCGAAAAAGCCCAGCTGTTCGGCAAGTCGTTCATGCTGCCGATCGCCGTGCTGCCGGCGGCCGGCCTGCTGTTGGGGATCGGCGGTGCGCTGTCCAATCCCAATACCGTCGAGGCGTATCCCTTCCTCGATGTCGGCTGGTTGCAAAGTATATTTACCGTGATGGCCAGTGCCGGTGCTATCGTGTTCGCCAACCTGGCGGTCTTGTTCGCGGTCGGCGTGGCGGTGGGGCTGGCCAAAAGCGACAAGGGCACGGCGGGGTTGGCTTCGCTGATCGCCTATCTGGTAATGAACGCCACCATCAATGCGCTGTTGAAAATCAACGGTACGCTGGCCACGCAGAACGCGGGCGCGGTGGGGCAGGGAACGATTCTCGGGATCCAGACGTTGGAGACCGGGGTGTTCGGCGGAGTGGTCATCGGTTTGGTGACCTGGTATCTGCACGGCCGCTATAACAAGATAGCGCTGCCACCGTTCCTGGGTTTTTTTGGCGGCTCGCGCTTTGTGCCGATCGTCAGCTCGCTGGCGGCGATGGCGGTCGGTGCCCTGATGACGGTGGTGTGGCCGCATTTCCAACAGTTGATCTTCGGCATGGGCGGTCTGGTAGACGCCAGCGGCTATCTCGGGACCTTTATCTACGGCTTCGTATTGCGCATGCTCGGGCCGTTCGGCCTGCATCACATCTTCTATCTACCGTTTTGGACCACCGCGCTTGGCGGCAGCGAAGTGATCAACGGACAGCTGGTGGAAGGCACACAACGCATTTTCTTCGCCCAGTTGGCCGACCCGAATACTCAGCAGTTCTACATTGGCACGGCGCGTTTCATGTCCGGCCGTTTTATCACCATGATGTTCGGCCTGGTCGGTGCCTGCCTGGCGATGTACCAGAGTGCGCGTCCCGAGAACCGCAAACGCGTCGGCGGACTGTTGCTGTCGGCGGCGCTGACCTCGTTTCTGACCGGCATCACCGAACCTATCGAATTCTCTTTCCTGTTTGTCGCCCCGGCGCTGTACGTGGTGCACGCGCTGTTCGACGGCCTGGCGTTCATGATCGCTCACATCCTGCATATCACCATCGGCCAGACGTTCTCCGGCGGCTTTATCGATTTCATGCTGTTCGGCGTGCTGCAGGGTGAAGCGAAAACCCACTGGATGTACGTCCCGCTGGTCGGTGTGCCTTGGTTCTTCCTGTACTACTTCACGTTCCGTTTCCTGATCCTGCGCTTCAAATTTAAAACGCCGGGGCGCGAGGCGGAAACTGCGCCGGAAGCGGTGATGACGGGCACCGAACGCTCGCAGCAGGTGCTGGCGGCGCTGGGCGGCAAAGAGAATATCGTCGAACTGGATTGTTGCGCCACGCGGTTGCGCGTGACGGTGAAGCAGAGCCGGTTGCTGGACGAAAGTGGGCTGAAGGCCAGCGGCGCACGGGCGGTTATCGTTCGCGGCAACGGTGTTCAGGTGATCTACGGCCCGCACGTTACCATCATTAAAAACGAAGTCGAGGAGTTGTTGGATTTATGACGCTTTCCATTTTGCAGCAGATTGAGGGGCGCCTGGTGGTGTCTTGCCAGGCGCTGGACGACGAGCCGCTGCACAGCGATTTTATCATGTCGCGCATGGCGCTGGCGGCTGAGCAAGGCGGCGCGGCGGCGATCCGCGCCAACGGCGTCGAAGACGTCAACGCTATCATGCGCACGGTGGCGCTGCCGGTCATCGGCATCATAAAGCGCGATTATGCGGGCAGCGACGTGTATATCACGCCGACCCTGCGTGAAATCGATGAGTTGATGGCGGCGGCGCCGCAGATGATCGCGCTGGACGCCACCGGCCACCCGCGGCCGGGGTCGCTGCAGCTGGCGGCATTGGTCGCCGCGATCCGTGCCAGGTATCCCCGGCTGTTGCTGATGGCGGACATCGCCACCCTGGAGGAGGCGCAAGGGGCCGCCAGATTGGGCTTCGACTGCGTGGGCACCACGCTGTATGGCTATACCGCCGAAAGCCGGGGCGCCCGACTGGCGGATAACGATTTCGGCTTTCTGCGTGCGGTGCTGGCGGCGGTATCGGTGCCGGTCATCGCCGAAGGCAATGTCGAAACGCCGGCGATGGCCGCGCGCTGCCTGTCGCTGGGGGCGCATGCGGTGGTGGTAGGGGGCGCCATTACCCGCCCGCAACAGATCACCCGCCGCTTTGTCGACGCCATCGGCGGGCGATAAGAGGCTCCTCGGCGCACCGGGGAGGGAAATCAGGCGTGCTGCTGAAGAAACTCCCGCCACAGCTCGACCACCCGCTGCAGATCCTGACGGCTGACGTCGAGGTGGGTCAGAATGCGTGTCAGCGGGCCGCTGCTGATCAGCACGCCACGTTCGCGCATCCACGGACCGAGTTTGGCCGCCAGCGCCGGCGGTTGGCGCAGGTACAGCACGTTGGTCTGCGCACCGGGATCGGCGATCTCTACGCCGATCTGCCGCAGCTGTTGCTCCAGCCAGACCGCGTTGTCATGGTCTTCGCGCAGCCGCGCGACGTTATGCTCCAAAGCGTAAAGACCGGCCGCCGCCAGGATGCCGGCCTGGCGCAGCCCGCCGCCGGTCATCTTGCGCCAGCGCAGCGCGCGTTGGATGAAAGCCTCGCTGCCGCACAGCAGCGATCCGACCGGCGCACCCAGTCCTTTCGACAAGCAAATGGTGAAGGTGTCGCAGTATTGCACGATCTCTTTTAGCGGCAGGTTCAGCGCCACGGCGGCGTTGAAGATGCGCGCACCGTCGATATGCAGCGCCAACTGCCGCTCGCGGGTAAATTGCCACGCCTGCTGCAGGTAGGTCTGCGGCAAGACTCTGCCGCTGATGGTGTTTTCCAGGCTCAGTAGCCGAGTGCGGGCGAAGTGGATATCGTCGGGTTTGATGGCGGCGGCGAGCTTGTCCAGCGGCAGCGTGCCGTCCGCGTCAGCCTCGATCGGCTGTGGCTGAATGCTGCCCAGCACCGCTGCGCCGCCGGCCTCGTATTTATAGTTGTGCGCCTGTTGGCCGACCAGATACTCGTCGCCGCGCTGGCAGTGGCTCAGCAGCGCCACCAGGTTGGCCTGGGTGCCGCTGGGCAAAAACAGCGCCGCCTCTTTGCCCGATAGGCGCACCGCCTCGGCCTCCAGCGCGTTGACCGTCGGGTCATCGCCGTAGACGTCGTCGCCGACCTCTGCCTGAGCCATCGCCTGGCGCATGGCGGCGCTGGGGCGGGTGACGGTGTCGCTGCGTAGATCGATAAGCATAGGGTTCCTGGAATATAAGGGAGAGGAAAAGGGTACATGGCATCATATACCCTTTATTTCACCGGGGCAGCTGGCTTAGCGCAGCCAGTTGGTTTTCGCCAGCTCGACCACTTCGTCGCCGCGGCCGTTGATGATGGCGCGCAGCATGTACAGGCTGAAGCCTTTCGCCTGTTCGAACTTGATCTGCGGCGGCATCGCCAGCTCTTGCTTGGCGGTGACCACGTCCAGCAGCGCCGGGCCGGGATGCGCCAACATCTCCTGCAGCGCGCCGTCCAGATCCGACGCTTTTTCCACGCGGATGCCCTTGATGCCGGCGGCGTTGGCGATCGCCGCGAAGTCCGGATTATGCAGATCGGTGCCGTCGGTCAGGTAGCCGCCCGCCTTCATCTCCATCGCCACGAACCCCAGCACGCTGTTGTTGAACACCACGATCTTCACCGGCAGCTTGAGCTGCGCCAGCGACAGGAAATCACCCATCAGCATGGTGAAGCCACCGTCGCCGCACATGGCGATCACCTGTTTATCCGGCGCGGTGGCCTGGGCGCCGATCGCCTGCGGCATGGCGTTGGCCATCGAACCGTGGTTGAACGAACCGAGCAGGCGGCGCTTGCCGTTCATTTTCACGTAACGGGCGGCCCACACCGTCGGCGTGCCGACGTCGCAGGTGAAGATGGCGTCGTCGCTGGCGTAGTGGCTGAGCTGCTGCGCCAGATATTGCGGATGGATCGGCTGGTCATCGTTGGCGGTCGCCAGCCCGTCGAGCTCCTTGCGCGCGTTGCGATAGTGCTCCAGCGCCTTGTCGAGGAATGCCCGGTCGCGCTTGGGCTCCAGCTGCGGCAGCAGGGCGGTGAGGGTGGTGTGGATATCGCCCACCAGCGCCATGTTGACCGGGCAGTGCGCGCCGATGCTGCCGGGGTTAATGTCGATCTGAATGATGTTGGCGTTGGTGGGGTAGAACGCGCGATAGGGGAACTGGGTGCCGAGCAGCACCAGCGTGTCGGCGTTCATCATCGCGTGGTAGCCGGAGGAGAAACCGATCAGCCCGGTCATGCCGACGCTGTAGGGGTTATCCCACTCGATATGTTCTTTGCCGCGCAGCGCGTGCACCACCGGCGCTTGCAGCAGCTCGGCCAGCTTGACCACTTCATCGTGCGCGCCGGCGCAGCCGCTGCCGCACATCAGGGTGATGTTCTTCGCCTTGTTCAGCGTTTCCGCCAGCTTGTTCAACTCGCTCATCGGCGGCTGCACCAGCGGCAGCGCCGGGGTATGCCAGGTCAGCGTCGCGTCTTCCGGCGCCATGCGCAGCGCCACGTCGCCCGGTAAGACGACCACCGAGACGCCGCGATTGAGGATCGCCTTGCGCATGGCGATCTCCAGTACGCGCGGCAGCTGTTCCGGGTTGGAGACCAGTTCGCAATAGTGGCTGCATTCGCGGAACAGCTCCTGCGGATGGGTTTCCTGGAAGTAGCCGCTGCCGATTTCGCTGGAAGGAATGTGTGCGGCGATCGCCAGCACCGGCACATGGTTGCGGTGACAGTCGAACAGGCCGTTGATCAGATGCAGGTTGCCGGGGCCGCAGGAACCGGCGCACACCGCCAACTGGCCGGTGAGCTGGGCTTCGGCACCGGCGGCGAAGGCGGCCACCTCTTCATGGCGGGTGCCCAGCCATTCGATGGTGCCCATGCGGTGCAGGCTGTCGCTGAGGCCGTTGAGCGAATCGCCGGTTACGCCCCAAATGCGTTTTACGCCGGCTTGATCCAGCGTTTTGGCGATCAGTGTGGCTACGGTTTGCTTCATGGTTCCCCCAAACATGGTTTGAAAAACGATGTGGACTCGATCCGGTGAGTGTCAGCAGAACAACTGCAAGCATAGCTTACCGGCTGTGGACGAGATGCGGTCAGGAAGGGTAAAGAGCGTAGGACGGGAAGCAGTGTAACTGGGCTGGCCACGGGGAACTTGCCGATAAATGCCCCATCGCGGCGATGGGGCCAGGGGATCACGCCAGCGTGACGTCACCCTGCAACTGGCAACTGCAGGCCAGCACGTAGCCTTGCGCTATCTCTTCCGCGCTCAGCGTCATGGTGCTGGTGGTGGTGTAGTCGCCCTCGAGGATGCGGGTTTTGCACGAGCCGCACACCCCGGCGCGGCAGGCGGCGTTGACCGGCAGGGCATGGGCCTCCATCGCCGCCAGCAGCGTGCTGCCGACCGGCACGCGGAATTCGCGCAGCGGGCGCGCGGCGCGCAGCGTCAGTCCTTCGGTGGCGTCGGCCTGCGCCGTCGGCGTGTGGAACTGCTCTTTATGGAAATGCTCGGCCGGCACGCCGAGCCGGCGACAAAGCTGCTCCACCTGATCCATGTAGGGCGCAGGGCCGCAGGTCATCACCGTGCGTTCGGCGATATCCGGCGCCGCCTGCCGCAGCGTCTGTTCATCGATACGGCCGCTGAGGTAGCCGGGTTGCAGATCCTGCTCGGCCATCAGCGTCAGGCGCAGCTGCGGATGGGCGGCACACAGCGCGCGCCATTGATCGGCGAAAATCGTGTCGGCGGGGGTGCGTACATTAAAGATCACGGCGATATCGCAGGCCGGACGGTTAGCGGTCAGCCAGCGGCACATCGAGACGATCGGCGTCACGCCGCAGCCGGCGGCCAGCATCAGATAACGATCGGCCGGGTGGCGCTCGCAGCTGAATTCGCCCTGCGCGTCGGACAGCCACAGCGTGTTGCCGGGCTTGACCTCTTGCGTCAGCCAGCGCGACCCGATGCCGTCCGGCAGGCAGCGCACGCTGATGCTGAGAAAGCGGCTCTGGCCAGGCGAGGAGGAGAGCGTATAGGCGCGCAACGTCTCCTCGCTGTTGCGAATGCTGACCAGCGCGAACTGGCCAGCCTGGTAAGGGTAGAAAACGTCGCAGATCAGGTTCAGCGTCCAGACGTCGGCGGTTTCACGCTGGATGGAATGCACCTGCATGCGGTTCGGGCAAAGTGGAGTGGGTTGAGTCATCGGGGCACCTCAAAAAACAAAGGGGCCGGCGCAGGCGGCCCCATAACGTAACGGCATCAGGCGAGCAGCGCTGCAATATCCTGCTCGACGGTGGTGATCGGACGCAGGCCGAATTTCTCGTTGAGGATCGCCATCAGGTTGTCGGTCAGGAAGCCCGGCGCGGTCGGGCCGGTGACGATGTTTTTCACCCCTAGCGACAGCAGAGTCAGCAGAATGACGATCGCCTTCTGTTCAAACCACGACAGCACCAGGCTGAGCGGTAGCTCGTTGACGCTGCAGCCGAGCGTATCCGCCAGCTTGACCGCCAACATGATGGCGGAGTAGGCGTCGTTGCACTGGCCGACGTCCAACAGGCGCGGCAACCCTTCTAGCGTGCCGAAGTCCAGCTTGTTGAAACGGTACTTGCCGCAGGCCAGCGTCATGATCAGGCAGTCTTGCGGCACGCTGCGGGCGAAGTCGGTGAAGTAGCTGCGCTCGTCGCGGCTGCCGTCGCAGCCGCCCACCAGGAAGACGTGGCGCAGTTTTTTCTGCGACACCAGGTCGATGACCGTGTCGGCGGCGTTCAGCAGCGTCTGGCGGCCGAAGCCAACGGTGATCAGGTGTTCAATCTCGGTGTAAGGGAAGCCGTTCATGCCCTGAGCCTGGCGGATCACGGCGCCGAAGTCGTCGCCTTCCAGATGGTTGACGCCCGGCCAGCCGACGATACTGCGGGTCCAGATGCGATCGCCGTAGTTGCCGACGTTAGGATCGATGATACAGTTGGAGGTCATCACGATCGGGCCGGGGAATTTGGCGAATTCCGTCTGCTGGTTCTGCCAGCCGCTGCCGTAGTTGCCCACCAGATGTTTGAATTTTTTCAGTTCCGGATAGCCGTGCGCCGGCAGCATTTCACCGTGGGTGTAGACGTTGACGTTTTGCCCTTCGGTTTGCTCGAGCAGCATGCGCAGATCTTTCAGATCGTGGCCGGAAATCAGAATGGCTTTCCCGGCCACCGGGCGCACGTTGACTGCGCTGGGCTGCGGATCGCCGTAGGCCTGGGTTTCACCGCGATCGAGGATCGCCATCACGTTGAAGTTCATCTTGCCGATGCCCATGGCGTTGTTCAGCAGGGTGTCGACGTCGCGCGGCCGGGTGCCGAGCCAGGCCATAAAGGCGTGGTAGTCGGCATAGAGTTGCTCGTCGAACTGGCCGAGCACGTGCGCGTGTTCCATATAGGCCGCCGCGCCTTTCAGGCCGTACAGGCACAGCATGCGCAAACCGTGTACGTCGTCGCCGACCTCGGCCTTGTCGCTGTTGAGGGCAAACTGCGCCGCCTGCTGCAGCAGCGCAGGCATATCGTTGCCGGCCAGCTGCAGCGCCGCCATCGGGTGATCGACGCGCACGCCGGCATCCAGCAGCCGGCAACGGGCGGCCAGCGAGTCGCGCAGCAGCAGGGTTTCCCGCGCGTAGCCGATGATGCGCTGGGAGTCGAAGTTGACGTTGGTCAGGGTGGAGAAGAAGGCGCGCGGGGCGAAGCTGTCGATCTCGTGGTCGACGATGCCCAGCGAACGCGCCTGCAGCGCCCAGGCGGAGAGTCCCTGCAGCGCCGCCACCAGCAGATCCTGCAGATCGGAGGTTTCCGCCGTTTTGCCGCACATGCCCTGAGCATACGAGCAGCCGTTGCCTGCCGGGGTACGGATGGTTTGTTCACATTGCACACAGAACATAGTCGCTTCCTTTTATTTTTAAAGTTGCATTTATAATGCTTGTTTGAAAGCATAGATCGGCGATCGGGGTTGCAAAAGGCTTTTGTGCGACTACTGCGGGCAAGTTTGATTTAGCGCAATTTTGCCGTGCGGATGGGAATGATTACGCTTTGGGGGCCGGCCGGCCCCCAGGGGAAAGGATCAGGAGAACAGGGCGATCAGCACCGGCGCCAGCAGGCTCAGCAGGAAGCCGTGCACGATGGCGGGGGGCACCATGTCCAGCCCGCCGCTGCGCTGCAGCACCGGCAGGGTGAAGTCCATCGAGGTGGCGCCGCACAGGCCGAGGGCGGTGGAGCGGCTGCGGCGCACCAGCGTCGGGATCAGCATGATCGCCACCAGCTCGCGCGCCAGATCGTTGAAGAACGCGGCGCTGCCCATCACCGGGCCGTAGGCGTCGGTGATCAGAATGCCGGACAGCGAGTACCAGCCGAAACCGGAGGCCATCGCCAGCCCAGCCTTGATCGGCAACCCCAGCAGCTGCGCCGCCAGCGCGCCGCCGGCCAGCGACGCGACGGTCACCACCAACGCCACCAGCGTGCCGCGGCGGTTGAGCACGATCTGGCGCAGCGTCATGCCGCTGTTGCGCAGCTGAATGCCGACCAGCAACAGCAGGAAGATCAGCGCATATTCGCTGCCTTTATGGGCGAACTGCAGCCATTGCCACTGCGTCAGGCCGAGCAGGAAGCCGCCGAGCACCACGCCGCACAGCTTGAGCGACTCCAGCGCCATATGCACGCGCGAGGGCAGCTTTTCCTGTTTATGGCTGCTGCGCCACGGCATGCGCCGCTCCAGCAGCGCCAGCAACAGCAGATTGGCGCAGAGAATGCAGAAGAAGAATACCGCGCTGTACTGGAAGATCAGCACCAGGTTACTGCTGAGATCTTCCATAAACGCCAGGCTGATGCCCATGAAAAACAGGATCACGTACACCATCCAACTGAGCAGCCGGTTGATCAGCACCAGCAGCGGGCGATGGCGTAAGGGAATGAGGTAACCGACAATCAGCGGTAACAGAATAATCAACAGTCCTGAGTACATGGTGCAACGAGTGTCCTTGAGTTTTGATGCGCGACGAACGGCGGCGAGGAGCACACGCTAACCAAAAGCCCGGCCGGAGTAAAGCGGCAGATTTGACGCTGGCCGCTTGACCTGCAAGGGGTTTTTTGACCATGCTCTGTGAAGGTCGCCTCATTGAAGAGGCGACGGCGCGCACGGGAGGCGGCGGATGTTCTTGGAGCGTATCGAAATTGTAGGTTTTCGCGGCATTAATCGGCTGTCCCTGATGCTGGACGACAACACGCTGTTGCTCGGCGAAAACGCCTGGGGTAAATCCAGCCTGCTGGATGCGCTGACGCTGCTGCTGGCGCCGGAGCAGAAGCTGTATCGGTTTGAAGCGCACGATTTCCATTTCCCCCCCGGTGAAGAGTCGGCCAAAGAGCGCCACCTGCAGGTGGTGTTCACCTTCTGCGAAAAAGACATCGGCCATGCGCACCTACCGCGTTATCGCCACCTGACGCCGCTGTGGGTCAAGGGCGAGGATGGCCTGAGCCGCATTCATTACCGCTGCGAGGGCGAGCTGGCCGACGACGGCACGGTGTGCACCTGGCGCGGTTTTCTCGACGCCGACGGCAATGCCTTTCAACTGCACCATATCGAACAGCTGGCCCACGCCATCATCCGCATTCATCCGGTACTGCGCCTGCGCGACGCGCGCTTTATTCGCCGCCTGCGCCCCAGCAGCCTCGGCGATGAACGTAAACCCGATACCCAGGCGTTGGCGCAGCAGCTGGATCAGCTGACGCGCGAGCTGGTGCGCAATCCGCAGAAGCTGACCAACGGCGAGCTGCGTCAGGGGCTGGCGGCGATGCAGCAGTTGCTCGAGCACTATTTTGCCGAGCAGAGTTCGCAGGTGGCGCGGCCACGCCGCCGCGGCGGTGAACCGGAGCAGGACGCCTGGCGTGCGCTGGACGGCATCAACCGCATGGTGGCCGAACCGAACAGCCGCAGCATGCGCCTGATCCTGCTCGGGATGTTTTCCACCCTGTTGCAGGCCAAGGGCGACGTCAAGCTGGATCCCCATGCCCGGCCGCTGCTGCTGGTGGAAGACCCGGAAACTCGCCTGCACCCGATCATGCTGTCGGTGGCCTGGGGGCTGCTCAATCAGCTGCCGCTGCAGCGCATCACCACCACCAACTCCAGCGAATTGGTGTCGCTGGTGCCGGTGGAGCACGTCTGCCGGCTGGTGCGCGAGTCGGGCCGGGTCGCGACCTATCGTCTCGGGCCGCGCGGGTTGAGCGCCGAAGACGGGCGGCGCATTGCGTTTCACATCCGTTTCAACCGGCCGTCGTCGCTGTTCGCCCGCTGCTGGCTGCTGGTGGAGGGCGAAACCGAAGTGTGGCTGCTGAACGAGCTGGCGCGCCAGTGCGGCTACCATTTCGAGGCAGAAGGGGTGAGGGTCATCGAGTTCGCTCAGTGCGGCCTGAAGCCGCTGCTGCGCTTCGCCCGCCGCATGGGCATCGAGTGGCATGCGCTGGTGGACGGCGATGAGGCGGGCAAAAAGTACGCCAACACCGTACGCAGCCTGCTGGACAATCATGAAGACAACGAACGCGATCGGCTGACCGCGCTGCCGGCGCCGGACATGGAACACTTCATGTTCCGTGAAGGGTTCGCCCCGGTCTATCACCGAATGGCGTCGGTGCCGATCAACGCGCAGATGCCGGTGCGCAAGGTGATCCTGAAAGCGGTCCACCACTCGTCGAAGCCGGATCTGGCGATCGAGGTCGCGATGCAGGCCGGCGAATGGGGCACGGACTCGGTGCCGCCGCTGCTGAAGAAAATGTTCTCACGGGTGATCTGGCTGGCGCGCGGCCGGGCGGACTGACGGCCCGCCGGGCGTTATCGGGCGCAGAAATGCGCCGCCAATCCCTGTTCCAGCTCGTCCAGCAACTGATAGCGACGGCGATACTCGGCGCGCTTCTTGCTGGCAACCTCTTCGATAGGTTTGCGGGCGATGCGCTCGGGCAGCAGAAAATAGCCGTTGTCGAGCGGTTTGGCGCCCATCGACAGCCAGAACTGATCGTAATCGGCGTGCAGTTGATCCTTCTTCTTACTTTGGTAACGCCAGTTTTGATAGATATGGGTGGCATTGCCGACGGCTACGATCTGGCGGATGCCGAGGTGCCGCGCCAGCGTGCAAATGCCTTCCAGCACCAGCCGTTTGGGGAACAGACCGTGGCACTCTTTGGTGGTGTGCTGGATCTCGGCGTGCGGCACCTCATGGTTCGCGCCCTGCAGGCCGCCGATGAACAGCGTCGGCTGCTGCTGATAATGCATCAGCGCAAAGGTGATCTCCGCCAGCATCACGCCGTTGGCGTTGCGCAGCAGCAGCGTGGCTTCCCCTTCCTTATTCAGTTTGTCGATCGCCGCCAGTTCCAGCGTGATCGGCGCTTCGCTTTTGCCCATCGCGCGGGCCAGCACGAAAGGCTGTGGGCCGAGGTGGCCGAGACGCATCTTTAGCGGCATGCGCTGCACGATGAGATCGTAATGATCGCGCAGGGCGAACAGGCATTCGATCTTGCTCATGTTGGCCGCCAGGTAGGGGCGATGCAGCTTGCACGGCAGGTTCGGCTGCGCGCTCAGGATCTCCTCCAGCAGTGGGTTGCTGGCCAGGGTGCTGAGCAGGCCGCTGGTGGTGCGCCAGTTGAGCAGCGAGCGGCCGAGAAACTTCAGGCGAAACGAGGTTTTTTTCCAGGCGTTGCTTGGCGCCTTTTCGCCATTGATCAGCGCCGTCATCAGTTGCCAGCCGTTAAGCGGCCGGGCGGAGGCGAGTGGGTAGCTGAGCTGTGACATGATGAAATCCTTGGCTGTGTTGAATGGCGCTATTTCATCAAGGCTTCACTAAACGAGAGTTCAATGCTGAACTGTAACCAGGCGTGTCTCCACATTGTGTTGAGCTAAGGTTTAGTTATTCCCTACGGTGCGTGCTAATTTAGCTCCGCCGCCGCAATGGGCGGTCGATATTCACAAGCACAGGCAGGTCAATTTTGACAGGGTTTAAAGGACACAAACGCCGCTGGATACTCGCACTGGCGGTGATTGCGGCGATTGCCGCGGCGGCCGTTTGGCACTTCCGCCATCCGGCGCCAACCGATTTCAAAACGGTAAAGGTCACCAAGCGCGATCTGCAGCAGAACGTGTTGGCGACCGGCCAGCTGGACGCGGTGCGCAAGGTTGACGTCGGCGCGCAGGTCAGCGGGCAGTTGGAAAAGTTGTATGTCGAGATCGGCGACAAGGTGAAAAAAGGCCAGTTGCTGGGGGTTATCGATCCGCAACAGGCGCAGAACAGCATTCGCGAAGGCGAGGCGACGCTGCGCGAGCTGCATGCGCAGCTGCTGCAGGCACAGGCCGAGCAGCAATTGGCGGCGGTCACGCTGCAGCGCAACCAGGCACTGGCCAAACTGCAGGCGGTATCGCGTCAGGATCTGGATCAGGCAGCGACGCAGCTGGCGGTGAAGAAAGCGCAGGTGGGCACCATCAATGCGCAGATCGCCCGCAACCAGGCCAGCCTGGATACCGCCAAGATCAACCTGGCCTACACCCGCATCGAAGCCCCGATGGATGGCGACGTGGTGCAGATCACCACGCTGCAGGGCCAGACGGTGATCGCGGCGCAACAGGCGCCGAACATTCTGACGTTGGCGGATCTCGGCACCATGCTGGTGAAGGCGCAGGTCTCGGAGGCTGACGTCATTAACCTCAAGCCGGGTCAGAAGGCCTGGTTCACGGTGCTGGGCGATCCGACTCGGCGCTTCGACGGCGTGCTGAAAGACATTCAGCCGACGCCGGAAAAGGTCAATAATGCCATCTTCTATTATGCGCGTTTCGAAGTGCCCAACCCGGAAAGGCTGCTGCGCTTGCAAATGACGGCGCAGGTGCATATTCAGCTGGCCGGCGTCGAGCAGGCGCTGGTGATCCCGCTGGCGGCGTTGGGTGACCAGATCGCCGACAATCGCTACCACGTCTCGGTGCTGAAACAGGGCAAGGAAGAGAAGCGTGAGGTGGCTATCGGTCTGCGCAACAATATCGATGTGCAAATCCTCAGCGGGCTTGAGGCGGGCGATGAGGTGATTGTCAGCCGCGGCGGCGTGGAGGCCGGCTGATGGCGGCGCTGTTACAGCTGAGCGGCATTCGCCGCAGCTACCGTTCCGGCGAGCAGACGGTGGAGGTGCTGAAGGGGATCAGTCTGAGCATCGACGCCGGGGAAATGGTGGCGATCATGGGGGCCTCCGGCTCCGGCAAATCGACGCTGATGAACATTCTGGGCTGTCTGGACAAGCCGAGCGCCGGGGTCTATCGGGTGGCCGGACAGGATGTGGCGACGCTGAGCGACGATGCGCTGGCGCAGCTGCGGCGCGAACATTTTGGCTTTATTTTCCAGCGTTATCATCTGCTGCCGCACCTGAGTGCGGCGCATAACGTCGAGGTGCCGGCGGTGTACGCGGGGCTGGGCAAAGCGGCGCGGCGCGAACGGGCGGAGGCGCTGTTGCGGCGCCTGGGGCTGGGGGAGCGCGTTAACTACCGGCCGAGCCAGCTTTCCGGCGGCCAGCAGCAGCGCGTCAGTATCGCCCGCGCGTTGATGAACGGCGGGCAGGTGATCCTGGCGGATGAACCGACCGGCGCGCTCGACAGCCACTCCGGCGAAGAGGTGATGGCGATCCTCAAACAGCTGTGCGCCCAGGGCCACACGGTGATCCTGGTGACCCACGATCCAGCGGTGGCGCGCCAGGCTGAACGGATCATCGAGATCCGCGACGGCGAAATCATTGCCGACTCGCGTCCGGCGCCGCCGGAGGATACCCAGGCCAAGCCGCTGGCGCTGGCCGCCGCGGCGCCTTCCTGGCGGCAGATGGGCGGCCGCTTTCGCGAAGCGCTGGTGATGGCCTGGCGTGCGATGGCGGCCAACAAGATGCGTACCGCGCTGACCATGCTCGGCATCATTATCGGCATCGCCTCGGTGGTATCGATCCTGGTGATCGGCGACGCCGCCAAGCAGATGGTGCTGGCGGACATCAAATCGATCGGCACCAACACCGTCGACATTTACCCCGGCAAGGACTTCGGCGACGACGATCCAACCTACAGGCAATCGCTGAAATACGGCGATCTCGATGCGCTGCGCGAACAGCCGTATATCAGCGCGCTGTCGCCGAGCATCAGCAGCAGCATGCGGCTGCGGCTGGGTAACGTCGACGCGGCGGCCAATGTCAACGGCGTCAGCGAACAGTTCTTCCGCGTGTACGGTATGAGCTTTACCCAGGGCGTCGGCATCGATCCGATGCAGGTGCAGTCTCAGGCGCAGACGGTGGTGATCGACGCCAATACCCAACGGCGGCTGTTCCCGCACCAGAAGAACGTAGTGGGCGAGGTGATTCTGGTGGGCAACATGCCGGCGACGGTGGTCGGTGTGGCCAAGGAGAAGCAGTCGATGTTCGGCAGCAGCAAGACGCTGAACGTGTGGGTGCCTTACAGCACCATGGCCAACCGGCTGATGGGCAACAATTATTTCGACTCGATCACCGTGCGCATTCGCGACGGCTACGACAGCAAGGAAGCGGAACAGCAGCTGTCACGCCTGTTGACGCTGCGCCACGGCAAAAAGGACTTCTTCACCTATAACATGGACAGCCTGGTGCAAACCGCAGAGAAAACCACCCGCACGCTGCAGCTGTTCCTGACGCTGGTGGCGGTGATTTCGCTGGTGGTCGGCGGCATCGGCGTGATGAACATCATGCTGGTGTCGGTGACCGAGCGCACGCGCGAGATTGGCATCCGCATGGCGGTGGGCGCCCGTTCCGGCGACGTGTTGCAACAGTTCTTGATCGAGGCGGTGTTGGTCTGCCTGGTGGGGGGCGCGCTGGGGATTACGCTGTCGTTCGCCATCGGCCTGGCGGTGCAGCTGGTATTGCCGGGCTGGCAGATCAGCTTCCCGCCGGCGGCGTTGCTGAGCGCGTTCCTCTGTTCCACCGGTATCGGCGTGGTGTTCGGCTATCTGCCGGCGCGCAATGCCGCGCGGCTGAATCCGATCGATGCGCTGGCGCGCGAGTAAGTAAAAGGCATAAAAAATGCCAGTCACACGGCGGCTGGCATTTTTATCGCAGTCAGGGTCAATGCAGCGCGACGCTGCCGGAAGCGTTTAGGACAGCGCCTCGCTTTCCACCGGCACAATAAGACTGGCATGGTTCCCTTTTGGCCCTTGATGCACGTCGAAGCTGACCTGCTGGCCTGCCTTCAACGTTCTGTAACCATCCATCTTGATGGTGGAGTAATGCGCGAAAATATCTTCGCCACCGCCGGCTGGGCAGATGAAGCCAAAGCCTTTGGCGTTGTTAAACCATTTAACAGTACCCGTCTCCATGCTTTTACATCCCTCGCAACGCTATTTTAAGTGAGATGAATAACTGAATTCGCACCCGCCGTAGGCGGGTAGCAGGGTGGACAAGGGGTGGTTAAAAGACCACCAGCCACGAATTTACACTCTAGAGCAAATGATCGGGGCGTCAAGGGATCGGCTTTTGTCGGCGGGGAGCAGTTCACCAAAGTTTGAAGCAGGTAACGCTATTGCCACGATTCAGTCACAATTGGCCCGTTTTTTTGCGCACGTTACAGTGCGGCGGGACGATGCCGAAGATGATAAAATAGTAACTATCCCCACTTTGAATAACCGAAACCTGCCCCCATATCAGAGGGCAGAGCAGAGAAGATGAGCAGCGATGGGCAATAACAACGACTGGCTAAATTTTGAACACTTGGCCGAAGAAAAACAAATCGATGCGGTAAAACCGCCGTCTATGTATAAAGTTATACTTAACAACGACGATTACACACCGATGGAATTTGTGATTGACGTTCTGCAAAAGTTCTTTTCTTATGATATTGAACGCGCAACGCAACTGATGCTCACGGTCCACTATCAAGGCAAGGCGATCTGTGGTGTTTTTACCGCCGAGGTGGCGGAAACCAAAGTCGTCAATGTGAACCGGTACGCAAGGGAGAACGAGCATCCGTTGCTTTGTACGCTGGAAAAAGCCTGAATAAGGCAATCTATTGGGGAGGTGCTTATGCTCAATCAAGAACTGGAACTCAGTCTCAACATGGCTTTCGCCAGGGCGCGTGAGCACAGACACGAGTTTATGACCGTGGAGCACCTGTTGCTGGCGTTGCTGAGCAACCCTGCCGCGCGAGAAGCGCTTGAGGCATGTACGGTGGATCTGGCCGCGTTGCGCCAGGAGCTGGAAGCCTTCATCGAACAAACCACACCGACGCTGCCCGCCGGCGAAGAAGAGCGCGACACTCAGCCGACGCTCAGCTTCCAGCGCGTGTTGCAGCGTGCGGTCTTCCATGTGCAATCTTCCGGCCGCAGCGAAGTGTCCGGCGCCAACGTGTTGGTGGCCATCTTCAGCGAGCAGGAGTCGCAGGCGGCTTATCTGCTGCGCAAGCACGACGTCAGCCGTCTCGACGTGGTGAACTTCATTTCACATGGCACGCGTAAAGACGAGCCGGGCCAAGCGCCGAATGCGGAAAACCCGGTGAACGAAGAGCAGTCCGGAGGGGAAGACCGTATGGAAAACTTCACCACCAACCTCAATCAGTTGGCCCGTGTGGGCGGCATCGATCCGTTGATCGGCCGCGATCGTGAGCTGGAGCGCGCGATTCAGGTGCTGTGCCGTCGTCGTAAAAACAACCCGCTGTTGGTCGGCGAATCCGGCGTGGGCAAGACCGCCATCGCCGAAGGCCTGGCCTGGCGTATCGTGCAGGGCGACGTGCCGGAAGTGATGGCGGACTGCACGCTGTATTCGCTGGATATCGGTTCACTGCTGGCCGGCACCAAATACCGCGGCGACTTCGAGAAACGCTTCAAGGCGCTGCTCAAGCAGCTGGAACAGGATCAGAACAGCATCCTGTTCATCGATGAAATTCACACCATCATCGGTGCCGGTGCGGCTTCCGGCGGGCAAGTGGATGCCGCCAACCTGATCAAACCGCTGCTGTCGAGCGGCAAGATCCGGGTGATCGGCTCGACCACCTACCAGGAGTTCAGCAACATCTTCGAAAAGGATCGCGCTTTGGCGCGCCGTTTCCAGAAGATCGATATCACTGAACCGACGGCGGAAGAGACCGTTCAGATCATCAACGGCCTGAAGACCAAATATGAAGCGCATCACGACGTGCGTTATACCGCCAAGGCGATCCGCGCCGCGGTGGAGCTGTCGGTGAAATACATCAACGATCGTCATCTGCCGGACAAGGCGATAGACGTGATCGACGAGGCGGGCGCCCGCAGCCGACTGATGCCGGCCAGCAAGCGCAAGAAAACCGTCAACGTGGCCGATATCGAATCCGTGGTGGCGCGCATCGCTCGTATCCCGGAGAAAACCGTGTCGGCCAGCGATCGCGACGTGCTGAGAAACCTGGGCGATCGTTTGAAGATGCTGGTATTCGGCCAGGATCAGGCGATCGAAGCGCTGACGGAAGCCATCAAGATGAGCCGCGCCGGTCTGGGCCACGAGCGCAAGCCGGTCGGTTCCTTCCTGTTCGCCGGGCCGACCGGGGTCGGGAAAACCGAGGTCACCGTACAGTTGGCCAAGGCGATGGATATCGAGCTGCTGCGTTTCGACATGTCCGAGTACATGGAGCGGCATACCGTCAGCCGTCTGATCGGCGCGCCTCCGGGCTATGTCGGTTACGATCAGGGCGGGCTGCTGACCGATGCGGTGATCAAGCATCCGCATGCGGTAGTGCTGCTCGATGAGATCGAGAAGGCGCACCCGGACGTGTTCAACCTGCTGCTGCAGGTGATGGACAACGGCACGCTGACCGACAACAACGGCCGCAAGGCGGACTTCCGCAATGTGATCCTGGTGATGACCACCAACGCCGGGGTGCGGGAAACCGAACGCAAATCGATCGGTCTGGTGCAGCAGGACAACAGCACCGACGCGATGGAAGAGATCAAGAAGGTGTTTACGCCAGAGTTCCGCAACCGTCTGGACAACATCATCTGGTTCAACCATCTGTCTACCGAGGTGATCCAGCAGGTGGTCGACAAGTTTATCGTCGAACTGCAGGCGCAGCTGGATGCGAAGGGCGTCTCGCTGGAAGTGAGCGACGAAGCACGCGACTGGCTGTCGGTGAAGGGCTACGACCGTGCGATGGGCGCTCGTCCGATGGCGCGCGTCATGCAGGAAAACCTGAAGAAACCGTTGGCCAACGAGCTGCTGTTCGGTTCGCTGGTGGACGGCGGTTCCGTGAAGGTCGAGCTGGACAAGGACAAGAAACAGCTGACCTACCACTTCCTCAGTGCCGCCAAGCGCAAGGCGGACGAGGGTGCGGTGCATTAAGGCCGCTTCAGGCAAAGAAAAAGCGATGCTTCGGCATCGCTTTTTTTTATGGGTGAGATTCACCGTACAACAGAAACGAGTGAGCCCTCTCAGTTTACCTGCGCACCTGCAACCCGTTGTGTAACGTCGCTGCGGGGGTAAACGGAAAGGGCTCCCGAGGGATTACATCCTCGATGCCGCCAGCATGTGGCGCGCGGTGAGCCGATTAACGGCTACGGAAGACAATGCGGCCTTTGCTCAGGTCGTACGGGGTCAGCTCTACAGTGACTTTGTCGCCCGTCAGGATGCGGATATAGTTTTTACGCATTTTACCGGAGATGTGTGCGGTTACCACGTGCCCGTTTTCCAATTCAACGCGGAACATGGTGTTCGGCAGCGTATCAAGAACGGTGCCCTGCATTTCAATATTGTCTTCTTTGGCCATCGAATCCTCTAGGTCTAACTACCTTAGTTTTTAACCGGCAAGATAATGCCGAAAAACCCCCATTATGTAAAGATGTGTCGGTGAACATTGCACCGTTTCCATCAATTAGTTTACTGGAGAGGGCGGTTCAACCGGCTGTGGGGATATGACTTGCGGCGCCCAGCACGCCGACGCCAAAGGCCGCCGTTGAAGGGTGCTGAGCTGCTGCAAAAATTGACGGCGCGGAATTTCACGCGCGCCAAGGCGGGCAGTGTGAGCGTTCAGCACCTGGCAGTCAATCAATTCCCCGCCATAAGCGGCAAAATGGCGGCAAAAGGCCATCAATGCGCATTTTGAGGCGTTGGTGACGCGGCTGAACATCGATTCGCCGCAGAACAACGCGCCCTGCGCCACGCCGTACATGCCGCCGACCAGTTGATCATCCTGCCATACCTCCACCGAGTGCGCGTAGCCGAGGCGATGCAGATGCTGATAGGCACGCTGCACCTCCGGGCCGATCCAGGTGCCTTCATCCGGCCGGTGGGCGCAGGCGGCAATCACCGTGGCGAAATCGTGATTGAGCGTGATGCGAAACGGATCGTGGCGCAAAAAGCGTTTCAGACTGCGGTTGAGATGAAATTCGGCAGGGAACAGCACCGCACGCGGATCGGGTGACCACCACAGAATCGCTTCCCCCGGCGAGTACCAGGGGAAGATACCGCGCTCGTAGGCCGCCAGCAGTCGCGGCGCCGTGAGGTCGCCGCCGATCGCCAGCAGGCCGTTGGGATCGCGCAGGGCGCCCTCAGGCGAGGGAAACGCCAGCGACTGGGGGGAAAGCTTAACGATGCGCATACAAGGTCTCTGCGTCCTCTACGGGCCGATTACGGCGCCAGGTTGCTGATACGGTTGCGAAAGCGTGCATAGCGGCCCTGCTGGCGCATCAGGGTGGCGTGATCGCCCTGTTCGACAATTTGGCCGTCATCCATTACGCAAATGCGGTCGAGATGTTCCAGGCCGTACAAACGGTGCGTCACCAGGATCAGCGTCTTGCCCTGACAATGCCGGCGCAGCAGCGCCAGGATCTGCTGTTCGGTTTCGGCGTCCAGCCCTTCGGTCGGTTCGTCAAGCAGCAGCAGCGGGGCCGGATGCAGCAGCGCGCGGGCGATACCCAGTCGGCGCTGTTCGCCGCCGGACAGCTGCCGGCCGCCTTCGCCCAACCAGGCGTTCAGCCCGCCGTCGCTGTCCAGCAATTTGCCCAGCCCAACCTGCTGCAGTACGTCACTCAGGCGAGCGTCGTCGGCATTCGGTGCGGCCAACCGCAGGTTTTCCCGCAGCGTATCGCTGAAGATATGCACTCGCTGGCTGACGACCGTGGTCATCCGACGCAGCGTGGTTTCATCATAATCCTCCAGCGGTTCGCCGTTGAGCAGAATTTTGCCGCCGTCGGTGCGCCAGGCGCGGGTCAGCAGCTGCAGCAGGGTGGACTTGCCGCAGCCGGTGCGGCCGAGCAAGGCGATGTGTTCGCCGGCCGCGACCTCGAGCGTGACGTCGCGCAGCACCGGTTGCGGCTGATCGGGATAGGTGAAACTCAGCTGCTGCAGGCTGAGCTGAGCGCGATCGGCCGCGGCCGGGCCGACGGCAGGGAAGGTGACCTCCGGCTGACGATCGATGATCTGTTTGACCCGCGTGGCGGAGGCGATCACCTGGCCGAGGTGCTGGAAGGCGCCGGCGACCGGCATCAGCGCTTCGAACGACGCCAGTGCGGCGAAGACAAACAGCGCGATCAGGGCTCCGGGCTGGGTATCGCCGCCGATGCCGGCGGCGGTCAGCCACAGCAGCAGCGTCACCGTCAGCCCGCTGGCGAGGATCATCAGCGCCTGCGCCTTGCCGCTCAGCGAGGCCTGCTGCCACTGGCGGCGTTGCCACCGCTGTTCGGTGGCGTTCAGCGTCTGGCGGAAGTCGTTGACGGCGCCGAACACCACCAGTTCCGCCTGCCCCTGCAGCCAGGCGGTCAGGTCGGTACGGTATTGGCCGCGCAGCGCGGTGAGTTGGCCGCCGATCGGTTTGCCGGCGCGGTAGAACACCGGCGGCACCAGCAGCAACAGCAGCAACAGAATGCCGCCCAACGTCAGGGCGAGCGCAGGATCCAGCCAGCTCAGGCCGTAGGTGACCACCAGGATCACCACCGCCGCGCTGATCAGCGGCGAGATCACCCGCAGATAAAGGTGATCCAGCGTGTCCACGTCCGCCACCAGGCGGTTGAGCAGGTCGGCCTGGCGAAAGCGAGCGATGCCGCCCGGCGCCAGCGGCAGGATCTTGCTGAAGGTGAACACTCGCAAGTGCGACAGCACGCGGAAGGTGGCGTCGTGGCTGACCACGCGCTCGGCGTAGCGCCCGGCGGTGCGGAAGATCGCCGCGCCGCGCACGCCGGCGGCCGGCAGCATGTAGTTGAAGGTCAGCAGGCCCGCCAATCCGGCCAGCGAAGAGGCGGCCAGGAACCAGCCGGAAAGCGCCAGCAGGCCGATGCTGGCCAGCAGGGTGACGATCGCCAAAAGGATGCCCAGGCTAATCAGCAGGCTATGGCGGCGATACAACGCCAAAAACGGCAGCAAAACGCGCATGATTAAAGCTCCCCGCGGCGATGGGCGATCAGAGTGGCGAACAGGCCCGGCTGGGCGCTGAGGGTGGCGTAATCGCCCTGTTGCACGATGCGCCCGTTATCCATCACCCAGATCTGATCGTAGTCTTCGGTGTCTTCCAACTGGTGCGTGACCAGTAGGGTGGTTTGCTGATGCGAAGCGGCATTCAACGCCTGCATCACCCGTTGTTCGCTGTGGGCATCGAGACTGGCGGCCGGTTCATCCAGCAGCAGCAAGCGGCGCGGGCCGATCAGCGCCCGGGCGACCGCCACGCGCTGCGCCTGGCCGACCGACAGGCGGGCGGCGTTGTCGCCTACTTCGGTGTCGAGCCCCTGCGGCAGATACGGCAACAGTTCGCTGACGTAGGCGAGTTCCACCGCCTGCTGCAGCTGCGCTTCGTCGGCCTGCGGGCAGCCCAGCAGGATATTGGCGCGCAAGGTTTGCGCCGGCAGGTGTGGGTTCTGACCGACCCAGCTCAGCTGTTGCCTCCAGTTTTCTGCGGACAGTTCACGCAGCTCGATGCCGTTGACGGTCAACGAGCCGCGGTAGGGCAGGAAGCCGAGCAGCAGATTGAGCAGCGAGCTTTTGCCGGCGCCGCTCAGCCCGACCAGCGCTACGCGCTGCTGCGGTTGCAGGGTGAAACTCAGCGGCCCGGCCAGCAGTACGCCGTTCGGCGACAGGATTTCCAATGCGTTCGCCTGCAGCGTCAGCGGTTGATCGGCGGGCAGTTGCCGCGTGCCGTTGCCCATCTGCTCGCCTTCGGCGCTGAGGAAGGTTTCCAGCGCTTCCGCCGCGCCGACCGCCTGCGCCTTGGCATGGTAGAAGGTGCCGAGATCGCGCAGCGGTTGGAAAAACTCCGGCGCCAGAATCAGCACCAGAAAACCGGAAAACAGCGTTACGCCGAGGCCGTAGCTGCCGAAGTTGAGTTCGCCGAGGTAAGAAAAGCCGAAGTACACCGCCACCACGGCGATGGAAATCGAAGCGAAGAACTCCAGCACGCCGGAAGAGAGGAAGGCCATACGCAGCACTTCCATGGTGCGGCTGCGGAAGTCTTCGGAGGATTTGGCGATCTGCGCCGTTTCGGCCTGCGCGCGGTCGAACAACCGCAGGGTGTCCAGGCCGCGCAGGCGGTCGAGGAAGTTGCCGCTCAATCGCGCCAGCGCCACGAAGTTGCGGCGGTTGGCATCGGCGGCTCCCATGCCGACCAGCGCCATGAACAGCGGGATCAGCGGCGCGGTCGCCAGCAAAATGATGCCTGCGGCCCAATTGATCGGGAAGACGGCGATCAGGATCAGCAGCGGGATGAAGACTGCCAGATACATCTGCGGCAGATAGCGCGAGTAATAGTCCTGCATATCCTCGATCTGCTCGACGATGATGCTGGCCCAACTGCCCGCCGGTTTGCCCTGGATCCAGGCCGGGCCGAGCTGCTGCAGTTTATCCAGCACCTGCTGGCGCATGCGCTGACGGATCACCTGGCCACACAGGAAACCGACCCGTTCCCGCAGCCAGCTTAACAGCGCCCGTAGCGCGAACGCGGCGGCCAGCCAGATAAACGAAGGGATCAGCTGTTCGCGCGGGGTATGTTCGATGATCAGGGCGTGCAGCAGGCTGGCCAGCAGCCACGCCTGCGCCACGATCAGCAGGCCGCTGAACAGCCCCAACAGCATGGAAAGGCGCAGCCAACGCTGCGCCAACGAACTCTGGGTTTTAAGCCAACGGGTTAACTGTTGCTGTCTGTTTTTTTTCATCAGATATGCGTCTGCGTCGCCGGTGCCCGTTTGTTACAGGCTGGGTTAACGTACTGTTAAATAATAGTGTTTGGCGCAATCGGCGACAAACAAGCGAGGTCCCATGTTACCTCGTCACCCGGCAGACTGAAAATAATAAAGCGGCCAAATGTGGCTATAACAGACGCGTTACCGACTATTTGACTTGCTCACTCGTGGCCTCGGCTTCCAGAGCGGCGCGCACCGACGCTCGCTCTGCGATCCGCGTCACATAATGCTGGAGCGGTGGCCACTCGCTCAGCGAAATCTCGAAGCGCGCCATCCAGCGCAACACGGTAAACAGATAAGCGTCAGCGACGCTGAAATACGTTCCCAATAGGTAAGTTTGTTGTGCCAACGCTTGCGCGAGATAACCCAATCGCCGTCTCAACTTGTCGCGCAGCAACGCCTTGGCATCTTCGGGCAGGGCATCATTGAACAAGGGGGCGGCACCGGCATGGATCTCGCTGGTGATGAAATTAAGCCATTCCTGCAGCCTTACCCGCTCAAAGGCCGTCGGTGGCGGTGCCAGCCGGCTCTCTGGGCGCTGGTCGGCGAGGTATTGAACGATGGCGGGGCCTTCGGTGATCACGTTGCCGTCGTCCAGCTGCAGGGCGGCGACGTAACCTTTTGGGTTGATGCGATAGAAATCCTCACCGTCGGCGCAGCGCTTGCTGCGATTGTTTACCCTGACCAGGGTGAAAGGGATCGCTAATTCCCGCAGGACGATATGTGGGGCCAGCGAGCAGGCATCGGGAGCAAAATACAGCTTCATGCTATTTCCTTGTGGGTCAATGAGAGCGCTTGCCACAGCATGCCGACGCGGATGCCGGCGGGAAAATGGAAATTTCAGAAAGCCGCTATTAGCTCAGCGACTGGCCAGGGTTTGCTCCTGTTTGCGCAGGTAATTCAGCAGGGTTTGGACGGGCGGTAGGACCGCCGCCTCGGATGAGCAGGCCAGGCCGAAACGACGATAAACCGGCGCAACGAGCGGCAGAGCGCAAACTCCGAGCGCATCGGGCGGGATCACCGACGCGGGCATCAGCGCAACGCCCGTGCCTTCTCTGACCAGCGTCAACGCCGTTTGCCAGTCGCTGACGGTGGCGCGGATATCGGCCAGTGCCAGGCCCGACTGCTGCGCCAAACTTTGCGCATTCACATCACATCCGCCGGTCGCCAGGATGAAAGGCAGCCGGAACAGGGCATCCAGCGCCACCGGCCGCCGCGCTCGCGCCAGCGGGTGCGCGCTGGGCACGACCGCTAACCAGGTGTCTTCCCCCAAAGGGAAACACAGCCGCTCCGGTGCCGGATTGAGCACCACGCCGATGTCTGCCGTTGCCGATGTTAACCAGCTCTCCACTTCGTGGTCGGTGCCCTCGAGCGTAATCAGCTCAATGTCGGGATACAGACGGCGAAACTTGCGCAGCAGCGGCGGCAACAGCGTGCTAAATGCCGACGGGAAACTGGCCAGGCGTATTTTGCCCGCGTGCGCATTACCGGCTTGCTGCGCGCATTGTTGAATGGCCCGCAGTCCTTCCAACATCGTGCGGGCATGGGCGACGATCTGCAGGCCGCTTTGGGTCAGGACGACATTGTGTGGCTGGCGCACCAAAAGCCGGGTGCTCAGCATCGTCTCCAGTTGAGCGATGGCCTGGCTGGCGGCAGACTGCGTCATGCCGCAGAGCGCCGCAGCCTGAGTGATGGTGCCGTTGTCGGCGACGGCAACCAGCAAGCGCCAGTGAAGAAGATTATGCATCGGCGTGCATCCTCCTGGGGGCTGAAGACAAAAAAAAGCGGCTCGAGAGCCGCTTTTCGCTGATGAAGAGAACGTCTTAGCAGACTTCTGCGCCGGCGATGCCGTCCAGGTAACGCTCTGCGTCCAGCGCCGCCATACAGCCGGTGCCGGCGGAGGTGATCGCCTGACGGTAGATGTGATCCATCACGTCGCCAGCGGCGAAGACGCCGGGGATGGTGGTTTGGGTCGCATTGCCGTGAATGCCGGACTGCACCTTGATGTAGCCGTTTTCCAGCTCCAGCTGGCCGCCGAAGATGCCGGTGTTCGGGCTGTGGCCGATGGCGATGAACACGCCGGCCAGTTCCAGTTCACGGGTTTCGTTTTCCGCTTTGGTGCTGCGGATACGCACGCCGGTCACGCCCATTTCATCGCCCAGCACTTCGTCCAGCGTATGGTCGGTGTGCAGCACGATGTTGCCGCTTTTCACTTTTTCCATCAGCCGGTCGATCAGGATCTTCTCTGAACGGAAGCTGTCGCGGCGGTGGATCAGGTGAACCTCGGCGGCGATGTTGGACAGGTACAGCGCTTCTTCAACGGCAGTGTTGCCGCCGCCGACCACGGCGACTTTCTGGTTACGGTAGAAGAAACCGTCGCAGGTCGCACAGGCGGAAACGCCTTTGCCCTTGAAGGCGTCTTCGGAAGGGAGGCCAAGGTAGCGGGCGGAGGCACCGGTCGCAATGATCAGCGCGTCGCAGCTGTATTCGCCGCTGTCGCCGAACAGGCGGAACGGACGCTGCTGCAGATCGACGCTGTTGATATGATCGAAGACGATCTCAGTCTGGAACTTCTCCGCGTGTTCGCGCATGCGCTCCATCAGCGCCGGACCGGTCAGGCCTTCGGCGTCGCCCGGCCAGTTTTCCACTTCGGTAGTGGTGGTCAGCTGGCCGCCTTGCTCCAGACCGGTGATCAGCACCGGGCTCAGGTTGGCGCGCGCCGCGTAGACGGCGGCGGTGTAACCGGCCGGGCCGGAGCCCAGAATCAGTAATTTGCTATGTTTAGCCGTGCCCATGAATAACCTCTTTATTCCACAATGGCGGACAATGAAGCCGATTGTAGGGAAAATGGCGCATTAAAAAAAGCGCCGGGCGACGTTGTTAACGATTTGTATGATAGTTGTCGCCTATTAATGCGCCCGCTGTCGGCAAATCGTACGCCGAACGCAGAAATTTACCTTATCAAAGCCGCATTCGGCTACCGAATCGCCAACCGCGCAAAAACGGCGCATTCTGCGACTTCAGCCGCTCCCTACCGGGGTTTATCTGCCAGCGATTCATAACCAAAAATGGGATGCAGACTTTTCATGACGGTACGTTGTTCTGATTTTGCTTCTTTTACTTTGACAATCCGCTGCGCATTTGCGAAAACATCATAGGAAGAAGAAATTATCCCCGTAACACCAGCAAATCGTACGTATTTGCGCCGCGAGGCGGCAATGCGTGGTGGATGTGCGGAGCAGGGCGCGCAAGCGTTTGCTGATTTTTTCTCGACCTAAACGTCGTTGCCGGCGTCGCGCGGGGTTGGACAGACAGGCTGCGCGGCGTGGAATGATGGTAGTGAAGAAGCACATGACAGGCATCGGGTCTTCGCTTGGAACGAACCCTTACACATTGACGTTGGCTAGGGTGTGGCAAGTGCACGGAAGAAAATAAGAGAGACAATAATAATGGCAGACAACAAGAAACGCCCGGGTAAAGATCTCGACCGTATCGACCGCAACATCCTGAATGAGCTGCAGAAGGATGGGCGTATTTCGAACGTCGAGCTTTCGAAGCGCGTGGGGTTATCCCCGACACCATGTTTAGAACGCGTGCGCCGTCTCGAGCGCCAGGGTTTCATTCATGGCTATACCGCATTGCTTAACCCGCATTATCTGGATGCGTCCCTGCTGGTTTTCGTGGAGATCACGCTGAACCGTGGCGCGCCGGATGTGTTTGAGCAATTCAACTCGGCAGTGCAGAAGCTTGAAGAGATTCAGGAGTGTCATCTGGTTTCCGGTGATTTCGACTACCTGTTGAAAACCCGCGTACCGGACATGTCGGCGTACCGCAAACTGCTGGGCGAAACCTTGCTGCGTTTGCCGGGGGTTAACGACACCCGTACCTACGTAGTGATGGAAGAAGTGAAACAGAGTAACCGTCTGGTTATCAAAACACGGTAAGGTGCAGGTGCAAAACCTGATTAAATTGGTTACACTCCTGTTTATTCATACAGTTTCGGCGCCGGGGAAGCTTCTCGGCGCTGTTGCTATGTCAGCTAACAGGAACCTGGAGAGCCTTTCTTGAGCCAGGAATATACAGAAGATAAAGAAGTTACCCTGAAAAGACTCAGCAGTGGCCGGCGTTTGCTGGAGGCTGCGCTTATCGTGGTAGCGATTTTTGCCGTTTACCTCATGGCTGCGTTGGTCAGTTTCAATCCGTCTGACCCAAGCTGGTCGCAGACCGCGTGGCATGAGCCGATTCACAATTTGGGCGGCGGTGTTGGGGCCTGGTTGGCCGACACGCTGTTCTTCACCTTCGGGGTGCTCGCCTACGCGATACCGCCGATCATGCTGATCCTGTGCTGGGCAGCCTATCGCCAACGCGGCAACAAAGACTACGTCGACTATTTCGCGCTCTCCCTGCGCCTGATCGGTACCTTGGCGTTAGTGCTTACCTCCTGCGGGTTGGCGGCGCTGAACGTTGACGATCTCTATTACTTCGCTTCCGGCGGCGTGATCGGCAGCCTGCTGAGCAACGCCATGTTGCCGTGGTTCAACGGCATCGGCGCTACGCTGGCGCTGCTGTGCGTGTGGGCTGCGGGGCTGACGCTGTTTACCGGCTGGTCCTGGCTGGTGATCGCCGAGAAGATCGGCGGTGCGGTGTTGGGCGTCGCGACGGTGATGACCAATCGCTCACGCCGCGAAGATCGCTATTTCGAGGATGACGAGCGTTACGTTGACGACGAGCCTGAGCAGGCAGGGAAGGGCGCCGCTGCAGCGGTTGCGGCGACCGCCGCCGGAGCCGCGGCTGCCGATGACGACGTGCTGTTCTCCGCACCCTCGGTCACCGAAAGCGCCAAAGAGGCGGGGGAAGACGCCGCCGATCCGTTGCTCAGCGGCCTGCGAGCCGACGATAGTGAGGTTGAAGCCGACGCCGCGCCAATCGCGCCGGCGGCTTCGCCTGCACCAGCGGTGAAGGCAGAGATCCACGAGCCCGTTGCCGCGCCGATCGCCACACAGGCGCCGTCGGTAACGGTGGCGCCGGCCGCGCCGGCCTCGGTCAATCAGCACCCGGTGAGCACCCCGGCGCAAGACGCCACGCCGCCGCTGTATTCCTTCGAAATCCCGGAAGAAACACCAGCGCCTAAGGCGACGCGCCCTGTCGATCCTTATCAGGATGACGATGAGCCGCGCCTGGGCAATTGGCAAGAGCCGGCCCCGCAGCCGGCAGCGCGTTCTCCCTTTGATTTTACCGCCGCGCAGCGCGACAGTGCCGACGTCAGCGGAGCAGGTGGTTTCAGCGCCACCGGCGCCAAGCCACAACTGGATACGGCAGCCGCTGCCGCTGTGGGCGCCGCGGCGGCGACCTTTATGCCGGCCTTCACGGCGACCAGCGACGGCAATTCTCAGGTTAAACAGGGTATCGGCCCTGAGTTGCCGCGGCCGAATCCGGTGCGTATTCCGACCCGTCGTGAGCTGGCTTCCTACGGCATCAAGCTGCCTTCGCAGCGTGCTGCCGAACAGGAACAGCGCCAGGCGGAGCCTCAACAGCCGACGGCGGTGAGCCCGCAGGAAGAAGAGGCGCAGCAAGAAGCCGCGCTGCGCCAGGCGTTCGCCGAACAGCAAAGCCAGCGCTATGGCGAAAGCTACGCGCCGGAGCAGGATGATGAACAGGCTCAGCAGGAAGCCGAGCTGAGCAAGGCGTTCGCCGAACAACAGAACCAACGTTACGGTGAAGTCCAACAGGACGATGAAGAGGCGCGGCAAGAGGCTGCGCTGCGTCAGGCTTTCGCCGAGCAGCAGCAGGCGCGTTATGGCCAGCAAGAGACTGCCCCGCAGGCGCCGGCCGCCAGCCCGGTTGATACCCGCAATGCTTTCAGCTTCTCGCCGATGGCGGATTTAGTGGACGATGGCCCGAGCGAGCCGATGTTCACGCTGTCCCCACAGCTTGAAGAGCGCATTGAACAGCAAAGCGAGCAAGAGGACGACGTGCCGTTTGGCCAGTTTGAGCCTGCGGCGCCGGCTGCCCAGCAACCGCATACGCAGCCGCAACAATACCAACAGCCGCAGCAGCAATCTTATCAGCAGCCGCAGCAACAACAGCAGTATCAACAGCCGTCGCAGCAGCAATATCAGCAACCACAGCAACCGGTGCAGCAGCAGCCTCAGCAAGCTCCGGCCGAGCCGCACCCGGCGATGGACAGCTTGATTCACCCGTTCCTGATGCGCAACGATCAGCCGCTGCAGAAGCCGACTACGCCGCTGCCGACGCTGGATCTGCTGACCGAAGCGCCGAAAGAGGTGGAGCCGGTCGACTCCTTCGCGCTGGAACAGAAAGCGCGCCTGGTGGAGGCCAGTTTGGCCGATTACCGCGTAAAAGCCGACGTGGTGGATATCCTGCCGGGGCCGGTCATCACCCGCTTCGAGTTGGATCTGGCGCCGGGCGTTAAAGCGGCGCGCATTTCCAACCTGTCGCGCGATCTGGCGCGCTCGCTGTCGACTTCGGCGGTGCGCGTGGTGGAAGTGATCCCCGGTAAGCCTTATGTCGGTCTGGAACTGCCGAACGCCAAGCGGCAAACGGTGTATCTGCGCGAAGTGCTGGACTGCCCGGCCTTCCGCGACAATCCGTCGCCGCTGTCCATCGTATTGGGTAAAGACATCTCCGGCGAACCGGTCGTGGCCGATCTGGGCAAAATGCCACACTTGCTGGTCGCCGGTACTACCGGCTCCGGTAAATCGGTCGGGGTCAACGCCATGATCCTGAGCATCCTGTATAAGGCCACGCCGAAAGAAGTGCGCTTTATCATGATCGACCCGAAAATGCTGGAGCTGTCGGTTTACGAAGGTATTCCGCACCTGTTGACCGATGTGGTCACCGACATGAAAGACGCCGCCAACGCGTTGCGCTGGTGCGTGGGTGAGATGGAACGCCGCTACAAACTGATGTCTGCCCTGGGCGTGCGTAACCTGGCCGGCTACAACGAGCGTGTCGATCAGGCCGAAGCGATGGGGCGTCCGATCCCGGATCCGTTCTGGAAACCGACCGACAGCATGGACATCACGCCGCCGGTGTTGGAGAAAGAGCCGTACATCGTGGTGATGGTCGACGAATTCGCCGACCTGATCATGACGGTTGGCAAGAAGGTTGAAGAGTTGATCGCTCGCCTGGCGCAAAAAGCGCGTGCGGCGGGTATCCACCTGGTGCTGGCAACCCAGCGTCCTTCGGTGGATGTGATCACCGGCCTGATCAAGGCCAACATTCCGACGCGTATCGCCTTTACCGTGTCGAGCAAGATCGACTCCCGCACCATCCTCGATCAGGGGGGCGCCGAGTCCTTGCTGGGTATGGGTGACATGCTCTATCTGGCGCCGAACTCCTCGATCCCGGTGCGTGTACATGGCGCATTCGTGCGCGATCAGGAAGTGCACGCGGTGGTCAAGGATTGGAAAGCGCGCGAGCGGCCCCAATATAAAGAGGGCATTCTCAGCGGCGGCGAAGATGGCGAGGGCGGTGCCGGTGGCGGGATGGACGGCGACGAAGAGCTGGATCCGTTGTTTGACCAGGCGGTGGATTTCGTGGTGGATAAACGCCGAGCCTCCATCTCCGGCGTACAGCGCCAGTTCCGTATCGGCTATAACCGCGCCGCGCGCATCATCGAACAGATGGAGGCGCAGGGCATCGTCAGCGAGCAGGGGCACAACGGCAACCGCGAGGTGCTGGCGCCGCCGCGGCACGATTGATGGTCGCTTAGCCATTGCAATTCAATAAGAAAGGGCCGCTTAAGCGGCCCTTGTGCAAAGAAGCGTAAACCCGTTTCTTCTCGGAACATTGGCCTACCGGCCGATCGCCGGCTTCAGGTAAAGTAACGGAGTAAAGGGTTGATTGACCCGCACGGCGTCGCCCTGCGGTTAACGCATTTCATAAGGTATCTGGAATAATGAAAAAACTGTTAGTTGCCTGCTGTCTGCTTTCGGGATTCGCTTCTACCTCCGTGCTGGCCGATGCCGCACAGGATCTGCAAAGTCGCCTGGCGAAGGTGAACAGTTTCCACGCCAGCTTCTCGCAAACCGTGACCAGCGCCGAAGGCGCCGCGGTGCAACAGGGTGAAGGCGAGCTGTGGGTGAAGCGGCCGAACCTGTTCAACTGGCACATGACGTCACCCGATGAGAGCGTGCTGGTTTCCGATGGCCAGACCCTGTGGTTCTACAACCCGTTCGTCGAGCAGGTGACGGCGACCTGGCTGAAGAACGCCACCGGCAATACGCCGTTTATGCTGATCACCCGCAATAACGCCAGCGACTGGAAGCAGTACAACGTGAAGCAAAAGGGCGATGATTTCGAATTGACGCCGAAGTCTGCCAGCGGCAACCTGAAGCAATTCGCCATCAGCGTGACCAACAGCGGTACCATCCGCAGCTTTGCCGCGGTGGAGCAGGACGGTCAGCGCAGTTCCTACACGCTGAAAAGCCAGCAGAACGTCGCCGCCGATCCGGCCAAATTCAAATTTACCCCGCCGAAGGGGGTGACGCTGGACGACCAGCGCCAGTGAGGTGCAAGTGAGTAATAATCTGTCGCTCGATTTTTCCCAGAATGAGTTCCAGCCGTTGGCCGCGCGTATGCGGCCGACCACGCTGGCGCAGTATATCGGCCAGCAGCACCTGCTGGCCGCCGGCAAGCCGCTGCCGCGCGCCATCGAGGCCGGGCAGCTGCACTCGATGATTTTATGGGGGCCGCCGGGCACCGGGAAGACGACGCTGGCAGAGCTGATCGGCCGTTACGGTCAGGCGGATGTCGAACGGATCTCCGCCGTGACCTCCGGTATCAAGGAGATCCGCGAGGCGATCGAGCGGGCGCGGCAAAATCGCGACGCCGGCCGCCGCACTATCCTGTTCGTCGACGAAGTGCACCGTTTCAATAAGAGCCAGCAGGACGCTTTCCTGCCGCACATCGAAGACGGCACCATCACCTTTATCGGCGCCACCACCGAAAACCCGTCGTTCGAACTGAACTCGGCGCTGTTGTCCCGCGCCCGCGTTTACCTGTTGAAGGCGCTGACCGCCGAAGATATCGGCCAGGTGCTGGATCAGGCGATGAGCGACAAGGCGCGCGGCTTTGGCAATCAGAACGTCGAGTTGCCGGCGGAAACGCGGCGCCTGCTGTCCGAGCTGGTGGGCGGCGATGCGCGCCGGGCGCTGAACAGCCTGGAAATGATGGCGGACATGGCGGAGATCGATGCCAAAGGCGTGCGGGTGCTGACGCCGGAGCTGCTGAAAGAGGTTTCAGGCGAGCGCAGCGCGCGCTTCGACAACAAGGGCGACCGTTATTACGACCTGATTTCCGCGCTGCATAAATCAGTGCGCGGTTCGGCGCCGGACGCCGCGCTGTACTGGTATGCGCGCATTATTACCGCCGGCGGCGATCCGCTCTATGTGGCGCGCCGTCTGTTGGCGATTGCCTCTGAAGACGTGGGCAACGCCGATCCGCGCGGCATGCAGGTGGCGATCGCCGCCTGGGATTGTTTCACCCGCGTGGGGCCGGCAGAGGGCGAGCGCGCCATCGCGCAGGCGATTGTTTACCTGGCCTGCGCGCCGAAGAGCAACGCGGTTTACACCGCGTTCAAGGCCGCCATGCGCGACGCCAAAGAGCAGGCCGATTATGACGTGCCGGAGCACCTGCGCAACGCGCCGACCAAGCTGATGAAGGAGATGGGGCTGGGGGCGGAGTACCGCTACGCCCACGACGAACCCAACGCCTACGCCGCCGGCGAGAACTATTTCCCGCCCGAAATGGCCAAGACACGCTACTATCAACCGACCTCGCGTGGGCTTGAAGGGAAAATCGGCGAAAAGTTGGCATGGCTGGCTGAGCAGGATCAAAATAGCCCGACAAAACGCTACCGCTAGCGAGGCCGTTGCGGTAAGGTTAGCGGGTATCACTCTTCTTTTATGCGGCTATAAATCAGCCGCATAGAACAACAACACTTCTTTCAATAACAACAAGCACAGGATTAGCATGCTCGATCCCAATCTGCTGCGTAATGAGCTAGACGCAGTCGCCGTCAAACTGGCTCGCCGAGGCTTTAAACTCGATCTGGATCTGCTGCGTTCGCAGGAAGAACGCCGCAAAGTTCTGCAGGTAGAAACTGAAACGCTGCAAGCGGAACGCAACTCCCGATCGAAATCCATCGGCGCGGCCAAAGCGCGTGGGGAAGACATCGAGCCGCTGCGTCGCGAAGTGAACGAGCTGGGTGACAAGCTGGATGCCGCCAAGGCAGAGCTGGACACGCTGCAGAGCGAGATCCGCGATTACGCCTTGACGCTGCCTAACCTGCCGGACGACGCCGTGCCGGATGGTAAAGACGACAGTGAAAACCTGGAAGTCGCCCGCTGGGGCGAACCGCGCCAGTACGACTTCGCGGTGCGCGATCACGTCGATCTGGGCGAAATGGCCGGCGGGCTGGATTTTGCCGCCGCGGTTAAGCTGACCGGTTCGCGCTTCGTGGTCATGAAGGGGCAAATCGCCCGCATGCACCGCGCGCTGTCCCAGTTCATGCTGGATCTGCACACCGAGCAGCACGGCTACCTGGAGGCCTACGTGCCTTACCTGGTCAACCACGCCACGCTGTACGGTACCGGCCAACTGCCGAAGTTCGGCGAAGACCTGTTCCATACCCGTCCGCTGGAAGAAGAAGCCGACAGCAGCAACTACGCGCTGATCCCAACGGCGGAAGTGCCGCTGACCAACCTGGTGCGCGACGAGATCGTCGAAGAGGAAACTCTGCCGCTGAAGATGACCGCGCACACGCCATGCTTCCGTGCGGAAGCCGGTTCTTACGGCCGTGACACCCGCGGTTTGATCCGCATGCACCAGTTCGACAAGGTCGAAATGGTGCAGATCGTCCGTCCGGAAGATTCGATGGATGCCCTGGAAGAGCTGACCGGCCATGCGGAAAAAGTGCTGCAGCTGCTGAACCTGCCTTACCGCAAGGTGCTGCTGTGCACCGGCGACATGGGCTTCGGCGCCTGCAAGACCTACGATCTGGAAGTGTGGCTGCCGGCGCAGAACACCTACCGCGAGATCTCGTCCTGCTCCAACATGTGGGACTTCCAGGCGCGCCGCATGCAGGCTCGCTGCCGCAGCAAGGCCGACAAGAAGCCGCGTCTGGTCCACACGCTGAACGGTTCCGGCCTGGCGGTCGGCCGTACGCTGGTGGCGGTGCTGGAAAACTACCAGCAGGCCGACGGTCGCATTCAGGTGCCTGAAGTGTTGCGTCCTTATATGGGCGGCCTGGAATACATCGGCTAAACGGCAAACCACGAAAAAAGCGCCTGCGGGCGCTTTTTTTATGTCGAGAATTCAGCCCGTCGCCAGCGCATAAGCCTGTTGAATGTAGTCCGCCAGATGCTTGCTTTTCACCTCGTCGGGCGAGTGGAGCTTGATGTGCCGCCGATACTGGCCGCTGCCTTCGAGCTGGTGATAACGATCTTCCAATCGGTAGCCGTGGCCGAACTCCACCGTGACGTGATTGCGGTAGGCGAAAACGCCGCAGAAAAATTGGCTATGCGAGAACATGATGCCGCCGTATTTGACCGATTCGGTTACGCCGTTGCCGCTCGCCGCAGCAATCCGCCGCACCTGCTGCATAATGGCCAGCAGGTCACCTTGCGTGCTGCCGATGTCCGCCAGCAGGGCCTCTACCGCCGCATCATTTGCCTGACTCATCTTGCTTCTCCGTCGTCAAATTCGCTCTGCGCTGAGCATAGCGCTTTTTCAGCCGGTTAGCCGGAAACAAATCGTGCGGTGGAATGATAAGAGGCGATTGACTTTTTTATCGCCAGTGGCATGATGCGCGCACTCTCATTGCGCGTTCGGTCACAATTTCACTATGTCCGCATACTCCCGCCCAGTGCTCCTATTGCTCTGCGGCCTTTTGCTGCTCACGGTATCCATTGCCGTTTTGAATACGTTAGTGCCGCTTTGGTTAACCCATGCTCAGCTGTCAACCTGGCAGGTGGGAATGGTCAGCTCCTCTTATTTCAGCGGTAACCTGTTGGGCACGTTGGTGGCGGGCAAACTGATCCAGCGCGTCGGTTTTACCCGCAGCTATCATCTTTCTTGCCTGGTGTTCGCCGCCGCGACCGCCGGCATGGTGCTGTCGATCGATTTTTGGAGCTGGCTGGGCTGGCGTTTCTTCGCCGGCGTCGGCTGCGCCTGGATCTGGGTGATCGTGGAGAGCGCGCTGTTGCGCAGCGGTAACCTGAGCAACCGCGGCCAGCTGCTGGCGGCCTATATGATTGTCTATTACCTCGGTACGGTGACCGGGCAATTGCTGTTGAGCATGACCTCGACCGAATTGCTGCACGTGGTGCCGTGGGTGACCGCGATCGTGATCAGCGCCATGCTGCCAATGCTGTTTGCGCGGGTCAACCGCCATGAAGACGAGCCGCAGCAGGCGGCGGTGTGGACAATGTTAAGACGTCGCAGCGCGCGCCTCGGCATCAACGGCTGCATCATTTCCGGCATCGTGCTCGGTTCTCTGTATGGTCTGATGCCGCTGTATCTCTCCCATCAGGGCATGAGCGACGCCAACGTCGGTTACTGGATGGCGCTGCTGGTCAGCTCCGGCATCGTTGGGCAATGGCCGGTCGGGCGCTTGGCCGATCGTTATGGGCGCCTGCTGGTGCTGCGCATTCAGGTGTTCGTGGTGATCCTCGCCAGCGTGGCGATGCTCGGCAACTACGCCATGGCGCCTTCGCTGTTCATCCTCGGCTGCGCCGGCTTTACCCTGTATCCGGTGGCGATGTCCTGGGCCTGCGAGAAGGCGCTGCCGCACGAACTGGTGGCGATGAACCAGGCGCTGTTGATGAGTTACACCATCGGCAGCCTGCTGGGCCCGTCGATGACGGCGCTGCTGATGCAAAACTACTCCGACCGTGTGCTGTTCGTGATGATCGCCGCCGTAGCGCTGGTTTACCTGCTGATGCTGCTGAAAAAGCAGAAGCCGGATCACCACCACACGCCGTTCGCCGCCGCCTGAGCATAAAAAAACCGGCCATGAGCCGGTTTTTTCTTTTGGCGTGCGCCAATCAGTAAATCACTTTGTGACCGTAGCTTTCCAGGATGCCTTTGACGCGATCCATGGTCTCGGCCTTCGGCGGATGTACGCCGTCCAGTTTGTACTCTTCCCCCATCGCTATCCATTTATGCTTGCCCAGTTCGTGGTAGGGCAGCAGCTCGATTTTCTCGATGTTGGTCATGTCCTTGGTGAACTCGCCCAGCAGGTGTGCCGATTTGTCATCATCTGACCAGCCCGGCACCACCACGTAACGGATCCAGGTGCGTTGGTTACGTTTCGCCAGGTAGCGGGCGAATTCCAACGTGCGGTGGTTGGATACGCCGACCAGATTCTGGTGGATATCGTCGTTCATCTGTTTCAGATCCAGCATCACCAGATCGGTGGTGTCCAGCAACTCGTCGATCACCGGATCGTAGCGGCGCACGAAGCCATTGGTGTCCAGGCAGGTATTGATGCCTTCGGCATGGCAGGCGCGGAACCAGTCGCGCACGAATTCAGCCTGCAGGATCGCCTCGCCGCCGGACGCGGTCACGCCGCCACCGGAAGCGTTCATGAAGTGGCGGTAGGCCACCGCGTCTTTCATCAGCTCTTCGACGGTCACTTCTTTGCCGCCGTGGGTGTCCCAGGTGTCGCGGTTATGGCAATAGAGGCAGCGCATCAGGCAGCCCTGGAAGAAGACGATAAAGCGGATCCCGGGCCCATCGACGGTGCCGCAGGATTCGAAGGAGTGGATGCGACCAGTTACTGACATTGCGGGGTTTTCTCCAATATTGACTGTCAAACGCAGTCTAAAAATAGGCGCGTGGCCGCCGGCCAGGTATCTGCGATGCAGCAGCGGGTGGAGCCGCCACCGGGGGTAATGATGCCTGTCGGCCGGTCAGTTGCCGGATAACTGTTTTGCCGGCTATCCATTCAGTATAGATGTCCGGCAAAACAGACTCGCACAGAGTCAGGGGAGAGCGGTGGAAGAAAAGGGCCGGCAGAACCGGCCCTGTCGTTGGCACCGGGCGGTTTCCCGCCCGGTTGGCGTATTACATCGTTTGAGTGAAGGTACGAGTAATGACGTCCTGCTGTTGCTCTTTGGTCAGCGAGTTGAAGCGCACGGCGTAACCGGAGACGCGGATGGTCAGCTGAGGGTATTTCTCAGGGTTTTCCATCGCGTCCAGCAGCATTTCACGGTTCATTACGTTGACGTTCAGGTGCTGACCGCCTTCGATGGAGGCTTCATGATGGAAGTAACCATCCATCAGGCCCGCCAGGTTGGCTTTCCGCACGTCGTCGTCTTTACCCAGCGCGTTAGGCACGATAGAGAAGGTGTAGGAGATCCCGTCTTTCGCGTAGGCAAACGGCAGTTTGGCTACCGAGGTCAGGGAGGCTACTGCGCCTTTCTGGTCACGGCCGTGCATCGGGTTGGCGCCTGGGCCGAACGGTGCACCGGCGCGGCGGCCATCCGGGGTGTTACCGGTTTTCTTACCGTATACCACGTTGGAGGTGATGGTCAGTACGGACTGAGTCGGTACCGCGTTGCGGTAGGTGCGCAGTTTCTGAATTTTCTTCATGAAACGTTCCACCAGGTCACAGGCGATGTCATCGACGCGGGCGTCGTTGTTACCGAACTGTGGATACTCGCCTTCCACTTTAAAGTCGATAGCCAGGCCGTCTTCGTCGCGAATGGTGGTGACTTTCGCGTACTTGATGGCGGACAGGGAGTCGGCCGCAACGGACAGACCGGCGATGCCGCAAGCCATGGTGCGATAAACGTCACGGTCATGCAGCGCCATCAGCGCAGCTTCGTAGCTGTACTTGTCGTGCATGTAGTGAATGATGTTCAGCGCGGTCACGTACTGCTTGGCCAGCCAATCCATAAAGTGGTCCATGCGGGCCATGACTTTGTCATAGTCCAGCACTTCGTCCATCATCGGCGCTTCTTTCGGGCCGACCTGCATTTTCAGTTTCTCGTCAACGCCGCCGTTGATGGCGTAAAGCATGGTTTTCGCCAGGTTGGCGCGGGCGCCGAAGAACTGCATTTGCTTACCGACGATCATCGGGCTGACGCAACAGGCGATGGCGTAGTCATCGTTGTTGAAGTCAGGACGCATCAGGTCGTCGTTTTCGTACTGTACGGAAGAGGTGTCGATGGACACTTTCGCCGCGAATTTCTTGAAGTTCAGCGGCAGCTTCTCAGACCACAGGATGGTCATGTTCGGCTCCGGAGACGGCCCCATGGTGTACAGGGTGTTCAGGAAGCGGAAGCTGTTTTTGGTGACCAGGGTACGGCCGTCGACGCCCATGCCGGCCAGGGATTCAGTCGCCCAGATTGGGTCGCCGGAGAACAGCTCATCGTACTCAGGAGTACGCAGGAAGCGCACCATACGCAGTTTCATCACCAGGTGGTCGATCAGTTCCTGCGCTTGCTCTTCGGTCAGTTTGCCCGCCTTGATGTCGCGCTCGATGAACACGTCGAGGAAGGTGGACACGCGGCCGAAGGACATGGCGGCGCCGTTCTGGGATTTCACCGCGGCCAGGTAGCCGAAGTAGGTCCACTGTACCGCTTGTTGCGCGTTAGTGGCCGGGCCGGAAATGTCGTAACCGTATTTGGCGGCCATCTCTTTGATCTGAGCCAGAGCGCGGTGCTGTTCAGCGATCTCTTCGCGCAGCTGGATGGTCATTTCCAGATCTTCGCCGTTTTCCAGTTTTTCCTGCAGCGATTTGAACTGGTTCAGTTTGTCGGCCATCAGGAAGTCGATACCGTACAGCGCCACGCGGCGGTAGTCGCCGATGATGCGGCCGCGGCCGTAGGCATCTGGCAGACCGGTCAGCACGCCGGATTTACGGCAATTCAGGATGTCTTTGGTGTAAACGTCGAATACGCCCTGGTTGTGGGTTTTACGGTATTCGGTGAACACTTTTTTCAGCTGCGGATCCAGTTCGCGGCCGTACACTTTGCACGAACCTTCGACCATTTTGATGCCGCCGAACGGGATCAGCGCGCGTTTCAGAGGCGCGTCGGTCTGCAGACCTACGATGGTTTCCAGCTCTTTGGCGATGTAACCCGCGTCGTGAGAAGTGATGGTTGCAGCAACGTTGGTGTCGAAATCAACCGGCGCGTGAGTGCGGTTTTCCAGTTTGATCCCTTCCATAACCTTGTCCCACAAGGTGGTGGTGGCTTGAGTTGCGCCAGCCAGGAAGGATTCGTCACCTTCATAAGGCGTGTAGTTTTTCTGGATGAAGTCACGAACGTTGACTTCATTCTGCCAGTCACCCTTGCTGAAACCTTCCCAAGCGTTGGCTAATTTCTCGTTAAGTTCGGTCATTGTACACCTACCTTTGATTGTGGATTTCTAACTCTGCACGCGGTAACTCACAGCTTAGTGCTGTTCGCGACCCCCGCGCAGATAAATTACCCAGTAAGTCAACCCAACCAACAGGCCGCCGCCGATGATGTTGCCGATGGTGACCGGAATCAGGTTGTCGATGATGAAGTTGCTTACTGTCAGATGAGCGAATTGCTCAGGTACCGCCCCTACGGCTTGCCAGAACTCCGGCGTGGCGAAGTGTTTGACCACGATGCCCATAGGGATCATAAACATGTTGGCGATGCTGTGTTCGAAGCCGCTGGCGACAAACATACCGACCGGCAGCACCATGGCGAGCATCTTGTCGGTCAGGGTGCGGCCGGAGTAGCTCATCCAGACCGCCAGGCAGACCATAAGGTTAGCCAGAATGCCGAGGCAGACGGCTTCGATAAAGGTGTGATGCAGCTTGTGGTCTGCGGTTTGCAGAACATTCAGGCCCCACTGGCCGTTGGCGACCATATACTCGCCGGAGAACCAGATCAGCGCCACGAAGAACAGCGCGCCGACCAGGTTGCCAAGATAAACGTTCAGCCAGTTGGCACCCAGTTGGCCCCAGCTGATGCGGCCGCTGGCCTTGGCGATGACGATAAGTACGGTAGAGGTGAACAGGTCGGCGCCCGATACCACCACCAGCATTAACCCGAGAGAGAAGCAGATGCCGCCGACCAGTTTCGCCAGCCCGAAAGGCACGCCGGCGGTGCCGGTGGTCGCCGTGATGTAGAAAACGAAGGCGATGGAAATGAAGACACCGGCGGTGATCGCCAAATAAAACGTTTTCAGCGGATGTTTGGTGGCTTTATACACGCCGGCATCTTCAGCGATTTTCGCCGTTGCCGCAGGTAAAATCAGATCGAATGGGCTGTCAGTTTTCAAACTAACTCTCGCTCTTAAGGGTTAAAACAACGCAATGAGATACTAGCAAAGCAGTATAGGGGAAAATTTGATTTGGATCATAAGGCGGGGAAGTAGAGCGCCAAAATGACGTGTTTTTTGTGTGGTTTTTATGGTTAATTTATTGATTTTTAAATGAAAACATTTTTTTAATGTTTGCAATTTTTTTTGAATTCACCGGGTGGACGGCGTGGAGTAAAGTTAAATTTTTAGGCGTTTTGTCGCCGTGCAGCGCTGAAAGTTTAATTGTCGGTTAATTATTATTTCACCGTCCGATAACAATTGGCGGTTTATTTATTTTTATGGTCGTTTAACCGCCTACTTCCCGGCGAAAAAATAAAACCGAATGCGTTGAAATAAACCGCAAAAATGAAAACGCCGCAACGGAGTGCGGCGTTTGGTAACTGGGGTACTCTCAAAGTGGCAGTATCCCCTGATGATGCTTAGGCCTTGGCCCAGTGGCGGCGTTTGGCCGCCTGCAGCTTCTCGTAGGCCGCCAGCAGCGCCTGATGGGCCGGCAGCGCCTTTAGATCGGCATCGACGGCGAACAGCCCGTTGAAGCGCTCTTCACCGCTGATGGCGGCCGAGGCCGCGTCCACCGCTTCCTGGCCGTACATTTTCACGAACGCGGTGTAGTATTGCGCCGCTTCGCGCTCAGGCTCCTGCGCCAGCAGCAGCAGCGTTTGCAGGCAACGGTAGTAGTTGCTGCGCGCCGGGCTCAGCACCGAGGCGTTGAAGTCCTGCGTCCATTCGGTCCAAATCAGCGCCTGATCCAGATCGCCGCCCGCCAGCGCCAGCATCGACTTCAGCTCGCCCACGCGCAGGGTATGCCAGGCGTTGTCTTTGCCGCTGGCAATACCCAGCAGTTCGCGTACGCGAGTGAAATCGTCCAGCCCTTCATCGTCCAACTGCTCGATCAGCGCCAGGTATTCTTCCGGCTCCCACTCGCTGCCCGGCAGCGCCAGCAGCGTATCGCGCAGGTGCGCGCCCATGCTGTTGTTGGCCAGCAGCAGGTCTTCTGCCGGGTAGATATCGGACATGCCCGGCACGATGATGCGGCAAGCGTAGACGCCCAGGTGCTCGTAGTCGGCGATGTACACTTCCGCGTCTTCTTTGTCGAAGATGCTCATCAGGGTGGCGAACTCTTCCTGCGTGCTGCCGCTGAAGCTCCAGTCAACGAACGGATAGTCCGCATCCTGCTTGAACAGATCCCAGGAGATCAGGCCGCTGGAGTCGATGAAGTGCGTTTCCAGGTTGGTGTGTTCCGCCACTTCTTCGTCATCGAAGGTCGGTGCGGTGAACACGTCGAGATCTTTCAGGCTGCGGCCCTGCAGCAGCTCGGTTACCGTGCGCTCCAGCGCCACGCCGAAGTCCGGGTGCGCGCCGAACGAGGCGAAGCAGGTGCCGTTGGTCGGGTTGAACAGCACCACGCAGATTACCGGGTAGTTGCCGCCCAGCGAGGCATCATAGGAGAGGATCGGGAAACCTTCCTCTTCCAGTTTGGCGATGGCTTCCACCACGCCCGGATAGCGATTCAGCACTTCGTCCGGGATCGCCGGCAGGCTGATGGATTCGGCGATGATGCGGTTTTTCACATAGCGCTCGAACACTTCCGACAGGCCCTGCACCCGCGCTTCGTTGGCGGTGTTGCCGGCGGACATGCCGTTGGAAACATACAGGTTGCCGATGATATTCATCGGGATGTACACGGTTTGCTGGTCGGACTGACGGGTAAACGGCAGCGCACACACGCCGCGATCGGCGTTACCGGATTGCAGATCGACAAGATCGCTGGCGCTCAGCTCTTGTTGCGGATCGTAGAAGGCGTGCAGACGCTCGTCGAGGATGCCGGCCGGTAGCGTATCGTCCGCCGGGATCGGGAACCATTTCTCATTCGGGTAGTGCACGAAGTCGCCTTCGGCGATCTGCTTGCCCAGATAGAAATCGGCGAAGAAGTAGTTGGTGGACAGGCGCTCGAAATATTCACCCAGCGCGGAGGCCAGCGCGGCTTTTTTGCTGGCGCCTTTGCCGTTGGTGAAGCACAGCGGGCAATCGCGATCGCGAATGTGCACCGACCACACGTGCGGCACTGGATTCAGCCAGGAGGCTTCTTCGATGTTGAAACCGAGGTCGCTCAGTTTCTGCTGGAAACGGGCGATGGAGTCTTCCAGAGCGGCGTCTTTACCGGGGATAAAAGTTTGCGTCATTGTCTTCACTTTTTGCGCGTACTAAAAACGCGCAATGATACGGGGTTTTACGCTGGAGCTCCACGTATTCCTAAAGCGGTGGCAAAGTCACAGTTTTTTTAAGGATAAAGGCCATAATTCAGCGAGTTATCTGTCACGGAGAAATCTAATGAAATCAGTGAAACTCAGCGTGTTAATCCTCTTGTTGACCGGCGTCAGCGCCTCGGCGCTGGCGCTGCCCAACATCACCCTGCTGGCGACCGGCGGCACCATCGCCGGTGGCGGCGATTCGGCGACGAAATCTAACTATACCGCGGGCAAGCTGGGTGTCGAGGCGCTGGTCGATGCGGTGCCGGCGCTGAAAGATATCGCCAACGTGCAGGGGGAGCAGGTGGTGAACATCGGCTCGCAGGACATGAACGATCAGGTCTGGCTGACGCTGGTGAAGAAAATTGACGCCGACTGCGGCAAAACCGACGGCTTCGTCATCACCCACGGCACCGATACGCTGGAAGAGACGGCCTATTTCCTCGATCTGACGGTGAAGTGCGACAAGCCGGTGGTGCTTGTCGGGGCGATGCGGCCGGCGACGGCGATGAGCGCCGATGGCCCGTTCAACCTGTATAATGCGGTGGTGACGGCGGCAGATCCGCAATCGGCCAACCGCGGGGTGCTGGTGGCGATGAACGACACCGTGCTGGACGCGCGCGACGTCACCAAGACCAATACCACCGCCGTGCAGACCTTCCAGTCGCCGAACTTCGGCCCGCTCGGGTATATCCACAACGGCAAGGTCGATTACCAGCGCTCACCGCAGCGCAAGCATACCCGTGATACGCCGTTCGACGTCAGCAAGCTGAACGAACTGCCGAAGGTCGGCATCGTCTACAACTACGCCAACGCCTCCGATGCGCCGGTCAAGGCGCTGATCGCCGAAGGGTACCAGGGCATCGTCAGCGCCGGGGTCGGCAACGGCAACCTGTATAAAACGGTGTTCGACACACTGGCGACGGCGGCACACAACGGCGTGGCGGTGGTGCGTTCTTCGCGCGTACCGACCGGCGCCACTACCGAAGATGCGGAAGTGGACGACGCCAAGTACGGCTTCGTGGCCGCCGGCACGCTGAATCCGCAAAAAGCGCGCATTTTGCTGCAGCTCGCGCTGACGCAAGCCAAAGGCGCGAAGCAAATCCAGCAGATGTTCAATCAGTACTGATCGTTTTCTCTCCTGCGGGGGCCGACCGGGTTCCCGCAGCCATCTCGGCTGAATACAGCATAAAGCACCGCGTTAACCCGCTGAATTTCCCCATGTCGCAGGGTTTTATCGTCCAAACAATCGCGATGGCCGCAGAGCCTGTCATCACCCGGCGCGACCGTTTGCCGCCGGCGGGCGAATAAGCGTTGCAGCCATGGGGCGTGAGTGATAAAACCGATGGGTTGGTTAACGCGAGCGTTAACTTCGGGCATCTTTTCGACAGGTCGCTTTTCTGCGGCGAACAGTGAATGTGGTGAGGGGAAATGACTCAGGTTTATAATTTTAGCTCTGGCCCGGCGATGCTGCCGGTGGAAGTGTTGCGTCGTGCGGAACAGGAACTGTGCAACTGGCACGGCCTGGGCACGTCAGTGATGGAAATCAGTCACCGCAGCAAAGAATTCATCGCCGTTGCCGAGCAGGCGGAACAGGATCTGCGCGATCTGCTGAAAGTCCCCTCCAACTATAAGGTGCTGTTTTGCCACGGCGGCGCCCGCGCACAATTTGCCGCGCTGCCGCTGAACCTGCTGGGCGACAAGGTCACCGCTGACTATATCGACGGCGGCTATTGGGCGCACAGCGCCATCAAGGAAGCAGAAAAGTATTGCACCCCGAACGTCATCGACGTGAAAACCCGCATCGACGGCCTGAGCGGCATCAAGCCGATGAAAGAGTGGCAACTCAGCGCCGACGCGGCCTATGTGCACTATTGCCCGAATGAGACCATCGACGGCGTGGCCATCGATGAAACGCCGGACTTCGGCGACAAAGTGGTGATCGGCGATTACTCCTCGACCATCCTGTCCCGCCCGCTCGACGTCAGCCGCTTCGGCGTGATTTACGCCGGCGCGCAGAAAAATATCGGCCCGGCCGGCCTGACGCTGGTGATAGTGCGTGACGATCTGCTGGGCAAGGCGCGCAAAGAAGTGCCGTCGATCCTCGACTACACCGTGCTGGCCGAGAACGATTCGATGTTCAACACCCCGCCGACCTTCGCCTGGTACCTGTCCGGGCTGGTGTTCAAATGGCTGAAAGAGCAGGGCGGCCTGGTGGAGATGCAAAAACGCAATCAGGCCAAGGCCGAGCTGCTGTACGCGACCATCGATAAATCCGACTTCTACCGCAGCCAGGTGGCCATCGCCAACCGCTCGTGGATGAACGTGCCGTTCCAACTGGCCGATGCGGCGCTGGACAAAGTGTTCCTCAGCGAAGCCGAGGCCATCGGCCTGCAGGCGCTGAAAGGCCACCGGGTAGTTGGCGGCATGCGCGCTTCTATTTACAATGCGATGCCGCTGGCCGGCGTGCAGGCGCTGACCGACTTCATGGCCGACTTCGAACGTCGTCACGGTTGATTCCGTCAGCCCGCCAGGCGCGGGCTGCCTCAGGCTGTTGTCCTTTTGCATTAAAGCGGCTCCGGCATTATTCCGGAGCCGTTTCGTTTATCAGAATTGGAGAGTTTTGTTCACATGGTGGATTCCCTGACGTTACAACCGGTCGCCCTGGTCAATGGCACCGTCAACTTACCCGGCTCGAAGAGCGTTTCTAACCGCGCTCTGCTGCTGGCGGCGCTGGCGAAAGGCACGACCCGGCTGACTAACCTGCTGGACAGCGACGACGTGCGTCATATGCTGAACGCGTTGCAGGCGTTGGGTGTGAACTATCAACTTTCCGCCGATCGTACCGTGTGCGAAGTGACCGGCGTGGCCGGGCCGCTGGTGGCCGGCCAGCCGCTGGAACTGTTCCTCGGCAACGCCGGTACGGCGATGCGCCCATTGGCGGCGGCGCTGTGCCTCGGCGAAGGCGACGTGGTGTTGACCGGTGAACCGCGCATGAAAGAGCGCCCGATCGGCCATCTGGTGGACGCGTTGCGCCAGGGCGGGGCGCAGATTGATTATCTCGAGCAGACCGATTACCCGCCGATTCGCCTGCGCGGCGGCTTCCTGGGCGGCGACGTCACCGTTGACGGCAGCGTCTCCAGCCAGTTCCTGACCGCGTTGCTGATGACCGCGCCGCTGGCGCCGCAGGATACGCAGATCCACATCAAGGGCGAGTTGGTTTCCAAGCCGTACATCGACATCACGCTGCATCTGATGCGTACCTTCGGTGTATCGGTGAGCCACGACAACTACCGGGTGTTCCATATCCAGGGGCGCCAGACGTATATCGCGCCGGGCGATTATCTGGTTGAGGGCGACGCTTCTTCCGCCTCCTACTTCCTGGCGGCGGCGGCGATCAAAGGCGGCACCGTGCGCGTGACCGGCATCGGCCGCAAAAGCGTGCAGGGCGACACCAAGTTCGCCGATGTGCTGGAGAAAATGGGCGCGCGCATCACCTGGGGCGACGATTTCATCGAGTGCAGCCGCGGTGAACTGCACGGCATCGACATGGACATGAACCACATTCCGGACGCGGCGATGACTATCGCCACCGCGGCGTTGTTCGCCGAGGGGCCGACCACCATCCGCAATATCTACAACTGGCGGGTGAAGGAGACCGACCGTCTGGCGGCGATGGCCACCGAGCTGCGTAAAGTGGGGGCGGAAGTGGACGAGGGCGAAGACTACATTCACGTCGTGCCGCCGGCCAAACTGCAGTTTGCCGAGATCGGTACCTACAACGATCACCGCATGGCGATGTGCTTCTCGCTGGTGGCGCTGTCGGATACCCCGGTCACCATTCTCGATCCGAAATGCACCGCGAAAACCTTCCCGGATTATTTCGAGCAGTTGGCGCGCATCAGCCAGCCGGCGTAGTAACCCGTCAAATCGTTTATTTTAAGGCCCCTTTGTGGGCCTTTATCGTTTTTAACCTTCGGCGACCGGCGTTTCTTCTATACTTTTTCGCGGTTGTGCGCTTATTTTCAACAACCGGACAGTTCCAGGGTAACAGATTGCCGTAGGGCAGCGTATAATACGCCACCGTATTTGCCCCTGATTGGGCAGGTGGCAGAGCGCACGGGCTTCGAGTCGAAGCGCGCCGTGTCTCTGTGAGGTTTTCTACCTGAAGGAGAGAGAAATGACGGCTACAGCCCCGGTGATAACCGTTGATGGACCAAGTGGCGCAGGCAAAGGCACGCTGTGTAAAGCGTTGGCCGAGTCCCTTGGTTGGCGTTTGCTGGATTCCGGCGCGATCTATCGCGTGCTGGCGCTGGCGGCGTTGCATCATCAGGTGGATATCACTTCTGAGGAAGCGCTGGTTCCGCTGGCCGCACATCTCGACGTTCGCTTCGTTGCCCAGGACGGCAAGCTGCAGGTGATTTTGGAAGGTGAGGACGTCAGCAATGAGATCCGCACCGAAACCGTCGGCAACACCGCGTCGCAAGCGGCGGCGTTTCCTCGCGTGCGCGAGGCGTTGCTGCGCCGCCAGCGCGCATTCCGCGAAGCGCCCGGCCTGATTGCCGACGGTCGCGATATGGGCACGGTGGTGTTCCCGGACGCGCCGGTCAAGATTTTCCTCGACGCCAGCTCGGAGGAGCGCGCACACCGCCGCATGCTGCAGTTGCAGGAAAAGGGCTTTAATGTTAACTTTGAACGTCTTTTAGCCGAGATAAAGGAACGGGACGACCGTGACCGTAATCGGCCTATCGCGCCTCTGGTGCCTGCTTCTGACGCCCTCGTGCTGGATTCTACCAGCATGTCGATCGAAGAAGTGATCCAGCAGGCGTTGACGTATGCACAGAAAGTGTTGGCGTTGCCGCAGCAATAAGCGCGGCGGCGCTATTGGCTTTTTGTCATATTTGTCATAGCGGTATCGCAATATATCGGGTAAAATTTTACCCCTGTAACCTTAAACCCTGTCGGCATGGAGCCAATGGCGGGGTATGTGAAACAACCCCATTCGGCGGGACGCTAAATGGACGTTAAACTAAAGAACCCTGAAGATTAACAACATGACTGAATCTTTCGCTCAACTCTTTGAAGAATCCTTAAAAGAAATCGAAACCCGCCCGGGTTCCATCGTTCGTGGCGTCGTTGTTGCTATCGACAAAGATATCGTACTGGTTGACGCCGGTCTGAAATCTGAGTCTGCCATCCCGGCTGAGCAATTCAAAAACGCCCAGGGCGAGCTGGAAATCCAGGTTGGTGACGAAGTTGACGTTGCTCTGGATGCTGTTGAAGACGGCTTCGGTGAAACCCTGCTGTCCCGTGAGAAAGCTAAGCGTCACGAAGCTTGGATCACGCTGGAAAAAGCCTACGAAGAAGCTGAGACTGTAACCGGTGTTATCAACGGCAAAGTGAAGGGTGGCTTCACCGTCGAGCTGAACGGCATCCGCGCGTTCCTGCCAGGTTCCCTGGTTGACGTGCGTCCGGTACGTGACACTCTGCACCTGGAAGGCAAAGAGCTTGAGTTCAAAGTCATCAAGCTGGATCAGAAGCGCAACAACGTTGTCGTTTCTCGCCGTGCGGTTATCGAATCCGAGAACAGCGCTGAGCGCGATCAACTGCTGGAAAACCTGCAGGAAGGCATGGAAGTCAAAGGTATCGTTAAGAACCTCACTGACTACGGTGCATTCGTTGATCTGGGCGGCGTAGACGGCCTGCTGCACATCACTGACATGGCTTGGAAACGCGTTAAGCACCCAAGCGAAATCGTCAACGTTGGCGATGAAATCACTGTTAAAGTGCTGAAGTTCGACCGCGAGCGTACTCGTGTATCCCTGGGCCTGAAACAACTGGGCGAAGATCCATGGGTTGCTATCGCGAAACGTTACCCAGAAGGCACCAAGCTGACTGGTCGTGTAACCAACCTGACTGATTACGGCTGCTTCGTAGAAATCGAAGAAGGCGTTGAAGGTCTGGTACACGTTTCTGAAATGGATTGGACCAACAAAAACATCCATCCGTCCAAAGTTGTTAACGTGGGCGACGTAGTGGAAGTGATGGTTCTGGACATCGATGAAGAACGTCGTCGTATCTCCCTGGGCCTGAAGCAGTGCAAATCCAACCCATGGCAGCAGTTCGCAGAGACCCACAACAAGGGCGACCGCGTTGAAGGTAAAATCAAGTCTATCACTGACTTCGGTATCTTCATCGGCCTGGACGGCGGCATCGACGGCCTGGTTCACCTGTCTGACATCTCCTGGAACGTTGCAGGCGAAGAAGCAGTACGTGAATACAAGAAAGGCGACGAAATCGCTGCGGTTGTTCTGCAAGTTGACGCAGAGCGCGAGCGTATCTCCCTGGGCGTGAAGCAGCTGGCTGAAGACCCGTTCAATAACTACCTGTCTATGAACAAGAAAGGTGCTATTGTTACTGGTAAAGTCACTGCAGTTGACGCCAAAGGTGCTACAGTTGAATTGGCAGGCGGCGTAGAAGGTTACCTGCGTGCATCTGAAGCCTCTCGCGACCGCATTGAAGATGCAACTCTGGTTCTGAACGTAGGTGACGAAGTTGAAGCTAAATTCACCGGCGTTGACCGTAAGAACCGCGTTGTAAGCCTGTCCGTACGTGCTAAGGACGAAGCTGACGAGAAAGACGCCATCGCAACTGTTAACAACAAACAGGAAGAAGGCAACTTCTCTAACGCAATGGCTGAAGCTTTCAAAGCGGCTAAAGGCGAGTAATGACGGGGGGCGGTTTCTGACCGCCCCGATACGGTAGTTTAGCTGCAAAGCTTGGAGGTACTATGACCAAGTCTGAACTTATTGAAAGACTTGCTGGCCAGCAATCTCATATTCCGGCGAAGGCCGTTGAGGATGCAGTGAAAGAGATGCTTGAGCACATGGCCGCTACGCTGGCCGAGGGCGAACGCATTGAGATCCGCGGATTCGGCAGTTTTTCTCTTCACTACCGTGCCCCGCGTGTAGGTCGCAACCCGAAAACCGGTGACAAAGTTGAGCTGGACGGCAAGTACGTTCCTCACTTCAAACCAGGTAAAGAGTTGCGTGACCGCGCCAATATCTATGGCTAGTCGCTGACTGCTCATAGCGTTGTTGCTTGAAAAGAATATAAAACGGTGCCTTTAAGGCGCCGTTTTTTTTCGCCTGCGGTTCTCCCTGCTCCGCTTAGGAATTGCGCACCGCGCCGCATTTACGATGTGGCTCCTGCATAGATCTCTCTTATCCTGCCATGTTCACCGCATCTTCATTAAAGCCCGCTGGCGGTGACATGTCGGCTGAATGATCCTGCTTGCTTGCCATGACGCGCTTTTGCTCATGGCGGAGCCGATGGGAGAAGAGCGATCAAAATTTCGCTGGATCTGGCGATATTCGCCGTTATCTGCGGCATCCTGCCGCTGCTGGTTTTACCGCAGTTGCCTGAGCAATGGCAGCTGTGGCCGATGCTGCTTGTTGCCGGTTTACTGCTGCGCATCCGTTGGCCGTTTTGCCGTTATTTGGCCTGCCTGGGATTGGGGTTCGCGTGGGCGGTTTTCAACGCCGGAAGCCTGATTGGGCAAGTGGAGCGCTTAAGTCGCGGGCCGGATGTGACGGCGGTGGTGCAGGTTAGCAGCATCGCGCTGAAGCCCGCCGCCAGTAAACAGGCGCTGATGCGCATCGAGCGGATAGATGGTCATTGGTTGGTACCTGCATTGACGTTTACCACGCTATGGGCCCCTGAGCAGCAGCGCCTGTGCGCCGGGCAGCGTTGGCAATTGAAACTGCGTTTGCGGCCGGTGCATGGCAAACTCAATGAAGGCGGCTTCGACAGCCAACGTTGGGCGATCGCGCAGCGCCAGCCGTTAACTGGCCAGGTCAGGCAGGCTCGTTTGCTGGATGGCGATTGCGGCCTACGCCAGCGCATAATCAGCCATGCGGAAACCAATATCGGCGAGCTGCGTTACAAGGCAGTATTGCTGGCGTTAGCATTTGGGGAGCGAACCGCACTGGAGCAGGCTTTACGCATGCTGATGTTGAAAACCGGCATCGCGCACTTGATGGCAATCTCAGGGTTGCATGTGGCGATGGTCGCCATCTTGTTCTGGGTTACATTGCGTGCGCTGCAGCTTTTTCTTCCTTCTCATCTAATTGGCTATCGCTTTCCGCTGGTCGCGGGCTGGGTGGCGACGCTGATCTATGTCTGGTTGGTAGGCGCCCAGCCGCCGGCGGTGCGCACCGCGTTGGCGATGACGCTGTGGATGCTGCTGCGCTTGCGCGGCGTCCATTGTTCTTCTTGGCAAGTGTGGCTGTGGTGTGTCGGGCTTATTTTACTGTGCGATCCGCTGGCGGTCTTGTCAGACAGTTTCTGGCTGTCGGTACTGGCGGTGGGGTGCCTGATTTTTTGGTTCGAATGGGCACCGCTCGGCGAGCGATTCCGATCGGCCTGGTATTGGGCACCGGTGCGTTGGCTGCATATTCAGCTCGGTATGACGTTGCTGCTGGTGCCGATGCAGGCCGCGCTGTTTCTGGGCCTGACGCTGACCTCGCTGCCGGCCAATTTGTGGGCGGTACCGATTGTCTCATTGGTAACGGTGCCGCTGATTTTGCTGGCGGTGATGTTCGGTTTCTTCCCTTCGTTAAGCTACGGACTATGGTGGCTGGCGGACTTCACGCTGCAGTGGGTATTTGTACCTCTGAATTACCTGCAACGTGGTTGGGTGGATTTGGGGGCGGCTTCGCTGTTGGCCAGCGCGGCGGGATGGCTCATCGTCGTCTGTTGGCGCTTTCATTGGTGGTGGCGTTATGCGTCGGGACTGGCGACGATAGCGATATGCTGCGTGCTGTGGCGGGAAAAAGAACCGACTTACCGCTGGCGAGTCGATATGCTTGATGTCGGGCACGGTTTGGCGGTGGTCATTGAACAAAACGGTAAGGGAGTACTGTATGATACCGGCGATCGTTGGCCGGGTGGCAGTGCCGCCGAGCGGCATATTTTGCCAATGCTGAACTGGCGGGGTATTGAACTGGAACAGATCATTATCAGCCATGACCACCTCGATCATACCGGTGGGGCACCTGCTGTGCGGCGGATGTTTCCACAGGCTACGGTGCGCAGCCCGATGCGCGGGGAGGGGCACTTGCCCTGCGTCGCCGGTGAGCGCTGGCGCTGGCAGGCGTTGCAATTCGAGGTGCTGTGGCCGCCGAAAACGCGTAAAAAGCCGGGCAATGACGACTCTTGCGTGATCCGTATTGACGACGGGAAATACAGTCTGTTGCTCACCGGCGATGCGGAAAAAAAAGCGGAGGCGCAGCTGCTCCGGTTACGGCGCGATCGCTTGGCGGCTACGGTGTTGCAGGTGGGGCACCATGGCAGCAGAACCTCCTCCACGCCGCCGTTTCTGCGCGCGATCAATCCTCAGGCGGCATTGGCGTCAGCATCTCGTTACAACAAATGGCGTTTGCCGGCGCGCAAAGTGGTCGCCAGATACCGGGCAAATGGCATTATATGGCGCGATACGACGCGCTCCGGCCAGTTATCGGTACTTTTTTTCGACAATGATTGGCAAATTAAAGGCTTTCGCGAACAATTAATGCCCCGTTGGTACCATCAGCGGTTTGGCGTAGAGGGTGATAATGAGTAAAATAGGCCGCTATTTCTTCCGATGCTGGTATTTGCATGATGAATGATAAAGATCTCTCGACCTGGCAGACATTCCGTCGACTCTGGCCGATGATCACTCCTTTTAAGACCGGGCTGATTGTGGCCGCCATTGCGTTGATTATGAACGCAGCGGGGGACACGCTGATGCTGTCTCTGCTTAAACCGCTATTGGACGATGGGTTTGGAAAAACCGACAGCAGCGTGCTGGTGTGGATGCCGTTGGCCGTCATCGCGCTGATGTTGATGCGCGGCGTAACCAGCTTTGTTTCAAGCTACTGCATTTCCTGGGTTTCCGGCATGGTGGTGATGCAGATGCGTCGCCGCCTGTTTGGTCACATGATGAGGATGCCGGTGGCCTTCTTCGATCAACAGTCCACCGGGACTTTGCTGTCGCGCATTACCTATGATTCCGAGCAGGTAGCTTCCTCCTCGTCCAGCGCGCTGGTGACCGTGGTGCGTGAAGGGGCTTCGATCATTGGCCTGTTCATCATGATGTTCTACTACAGCTGGCAGCTGTCGGTGATCCTGATCGTGCTGGCGCCGATCGTCTCCATCGCTATTCGCCTGGTCTCCAAGCGTTTCCGCAACATCAGCAAGAACATGCAGAACACGATGGGGCAGGTGACCACCAGCGCCGAACAGATGCTGAAAGGCCATAAAGAAGTGCTGATCTTCGGTGGCCAGCAGGTGGAAACCGAGCGCTTTAACTCGGTCAGCAACCGCATGCGTCAACAGGGCATGAAACTGGTTTCCGCGTCTTCGATTTCCGATCCGATCATTCAGCTGATCGCTTCGCTGGCGCTGGCGTTCGTGCTGTTTGCCGCCAGCTTCCCAAGCGTGATGGCAACCCTGACCGCCGGTACCATTACCGTGGTGTTCTCATCGATGATCGCGCTGATGCGCCCGCTGAAGTCGCTGACCAACGTCAATGCCCAGTTCCAACGCGGGATGGCGGCATGCCAGACGCTGTTCTCCATTTTGGATATGGAACAGGAAAAAGACACCGGCACCCGCGAAGTGAAGCGTGCGAAAGGCGATATCGAATTCCGCAACGTCACTTTCTACTACCCATCCAAGGAAACGCCGGCGCTGCGTGATATCAACCTGAAAATCGCCGAAGGCAAGACCGTCGCCTTGGTGGGCCGTTCCGGTTCGGGTAAATCCACCATCGCCAACCTGTTGACGCGTTTCTACGATATCCAAGAAGGCGAAATCCTGATGGATGGCCACGATTTGCGCGAATATACCCTGGCCTCGCTGCGCAATCAGGTAGCGCTGGTCTCGCAAAACGTGCACCTGTTCAACGACACCATCGCCAACAACATTGCCTATGCACGCGAGAGTGAATACAGCCGCGGGCAGATTGAGAAAGCGGCCGAAATGGCGTACGCAATGGACTTCATCAACAAGATGGAGAACGGCCTGGATACGGTGATCGGTGAGAACGGCGTGATGCTGTCCGGTGGCCAACGCCAGCGTATCGCCATCGCGCGCGCGCTGCTGCGTGACTGCCCGATCCTGATCCTGGATGAGGCGACCTCTGCGCTGGATACCGAGTCCGAGCGGGCCATTCAGGCTGCGCTGGACGAGTTGCAGAAAGACCGTACTTCATTAGTGATCGCGCACCGCCTGTCGACGATTGAGAAGGCGGATGAGATCCTGGTGGTGGAAGATGGTCGCATCGTCGAACGCGGCGAACACACCGAGTTGCTTGAGCGGCAGGGCGCCTATGCGCAGCTGCACCGTATGCAGTTTGGTCAATAATGATTGAGCGCATCTGGTCCGGCGGTTCGTTGCTTTATCTGGCGCTATTGCCACTCTCGTGGCTGTATGGCCTGCTCAGTTGGCTGATCCGCCTCAGTTACCGCTGCGGCCTGCGTAAAAGTTGGCGTTCGCCGGTGCCGGTGGTGGTGGTGGGTAATCTCACCGCCGGCGGCAACGGCAAAACGCCGATGGTGATCTGGCTGGTGGAACACCTGCAGCAGCGGGGCTACCGCGTTGGGGTGGTGTCGCGCGGCTACGGCGGCAAGTCGGCGGTCTATCCTCTGGTGCTGGGTCAGAATACATCGACCCGCGAGGCGGGGGATGAGCCGGTGCTGATTTATCAGCGTACCGGGGCGCCCGTGGCGATCGCGCCCAAGCGCGCCGAGGCGGTGCAGGCTCTGCTGCAACAACAGCCGCTGGATGTGATCATCACCGACGACGGCTTGCAGCACTATGCTTTACAGCGTGACTTCGAGCTGGTGGTCATCGACGGTGTGCGTCGGTTCGGTAACGGCTGGTGGTTGCCGGCCGGGCCGATGCGCGAGCGCGCTGCGCGGCTTGGCAGCGTCGATGCGCGTGTCGCCAATGGCGGCATGGCGCAGGCCGGAGAAATTGCTATGCGTCTGCAGGCGCGTGACGCAGTGAACCTGCTGAGCGGTGAACGTCGTCCGGCGGCCGAGCTGCCGCGCGTGGTGGCGATGGCGGGTATCGGCCATCCGCCGCGTTTCTTCGCGACGTTGGAAAAGCTGAACGTCGAGGTGGTGCAGGAAGTGGCGTTTGCCGATCATCAGGAATATCAGCAGGCGCAGCTGGCGGCGTTGGTTAATGCAGAGCAAACGCTGCTGATGACGGAGAAGGACGCGGTGAAATGCCGCGCCTTTGCCCAGCCTAATTGGTGGTATTTACCGGTTGATGCGGTGCTACCTTCCGCTCAGGCTGAGCAACTGCTGCAGGATATCGAGTCTCTACTGGCTAAGTAACCTCAGGACGCCAGCGTGACAAGCCCCAGGGCTTGCGCGCAGGCTTCCAGCGAACGCTGCTGGGTTTGTTGATACAGCGCCAGCTCGTCGATCACCTCACTGCCCAACGCGTGTTCAAACGCTGCCCGGCTGGAAGCGGCGTTGTACTGCGCGTGGCGGCTGTCCCCCAGATTCGACTGGAAAATCCCCGCCGCGCTGACCGGCAGAAAATCTTCATACACCAGTGGCTGGAAGCGAACGTGTTCTTTCTCGATCAGTTGCTCCAGGGTGCTGTGCTTATCCAGCGATTCTTTGGCCGCCAGGCCGCATTCGGTCGGGAAATAGCGGAACCAGGCCAGCTGTTGCTCGCGCAGCGTGGCGTAATCATCCGGAAATGCCCGGAAGTTTTCTTCCAGCAGCTGATAATAGCGTTCGGCATTTTTCTCGCTCGGCGGCGCCTGCAGCGCATCGTTGGTGGCCTTCAGCAGACGGTCGTAGAGTTCTCTTCCTTTCGTCGTCAGCGCCACGCCGCGCTGTTCGATCTCGCCGAACCGCGCGGTGTGGTGACCGGCGATGGCGTGGCCGTCGCGCTCAACGAAATCGACGCGTTCTTCTAACGCCTTGAAGCTGGTCTGGCGCAGCAGGATCGCGCGACGGCGGCGCGGCGGGCCCTCGATGACCGCTTTGGGCGTAATACCGCGGGCGGGCATCGCCTGTTGAACGCGATCGATATCCAGCGTGCGCGGTGTCAGATGATTGATATGCGGCCCTTTAAACGCCACCACGTCGGCGATCAGGCGATGCTGATCGTGTAGCTGCCGGTATTCTTCTGCGCTGACCGTCGCCTGGTTGTGCCAGCGGAAGGTTTCCAGCGCTTGTTCGACAAATTCTTGCGCCTGTACTTCATTTAGCCCGCCTTGCGCTTCCTGCAACGCGATCAGTTCCAACGCGCGATCGGTAAAGATACGGCGGCGCGCCAGCAAGCGTTCGGCCAGCTCACGCAGCGCGGGATCTTCTATCAGCTCCAGGCGAAGCAAGGAGGTAAATACGCGGAACGGACTGACCTGCAGCGCGTCTTCGTGTACGGCGCGAAAGGCGGTCGAGTGCACGGGAACGCCCGCCACAGACAGATCATAGTAACCGACCGGCGCCATGCCCATCACCCGGAACAGACGGCGCAGGGTGGCCAGTTCGCCAGCAGTGCCGACCCGGATCGCGCCGTGGCGCTCCATCGCGAGGCGTTCGATCTCGCCGGTGATTTGCAGTTGATGAGCCAGTGCGGCATCTTCGCGCAGAACCTGTCGGTTGGTTTCCGCCACCAGCTCCAGCAGATCGCCGTACAGCGGTACCTCCTTTTGGTACATGTCCGACATCGCGTGAGAGAATCTGGCGCGGATTTCATTAGGTGAAACGAACTGCTGGGCGGTCATGCGCATAGCTCCTTGATTCAGCATAATCTGAAAAATCGTGTTTTTAGCGGCAAAAGTGCTGGCGAAAAAGCCGTCTGCCTTGTTTTCCCCTCAAGTTTAGCCATCTGATTTGGGATTTGTTATAGACGTGGCAAGCATATTAGAGTTTTATGCGTTAGCTCTCATTTGTAGCGCACGGACGGGCAAACGATGCCCCGGTGAGGAGAAGAACGCGGTGGATCGGCCGCGGCGAGCGTTAAATTAAGTCATGTATATTCATGGGGATAAAAATAAATTCGGCGTATTTATGAATTAAAGGCAATAAACCTCTTGTGTATTCATCATTTTTATGAGTAAATGCAAGCCGGCCTGTAATCCAGACCTATTTATGTTCGAGTTTAGAGTTAAGCAGTTCCTCCAAAAACGTTATCATCCGATTCCGCTTCAAAGACGAACCTTCTAAGTACCTCCCATAAGTAATGTTTCTGACATGGCCACAATTGCCTCTTATGGCAGGTTTTGTAAATATATTTAAAGGTAAAAGTAATGTCTAAGAAGACGGGTCAAGTTAAGTGGTTCAACGAAAGCAAAGGTTTTGGTTTCATTGAGCAGCACGACGGCGGCAAAGATGTATTCGTACACTTCTCCGCTATTATGACCGACGGTTTCAAGACCCTGGCTCAAGGCCAGCGCGTCGAGTACACCATCCAGGACAGCCCGCGCGGGCCGGCTGCCGCTAACGTAGTTGCTCTGTAAGAAGACAGGGAACGCGTATAAGAGATCTTAATACAACCATGGTGATGCCTCAGCGCTGAATCATGCGGAAGATATTAAGTTCAACAAGCCCGCCTTCGTGCGGGTTTTTTAATTTTTTGCTCACGAGAGGTTTGTTACGAAAAACTTTAGGATGGGCTGGTAGCGTCCAGACAATATAAAAAATGACGTTGTCAAGGATGCTCAAGTAAAAGGATATAAGTTATGTTTAAAAATACTGTGTTAAAAATGGGCCGTGTGAAATGGTTTAATCAGGCCGAAGGCTATGGTTTTATTTCACCGGTAGATGGCAGCGACGAAATCTATGTCAATCGCAACGCTATCGCCAACACCAAAAATAAGTCGTTGAACGAAGGTCAGAACGTTGAGTTCTCGATCTATCGCAGCTCGCATGGGCTGTCCGCGGCAGACGTTATCGCGTTCTGATCGCACCCACCTTCCTCGCCAGTGCCGGTGTCGCCACCCGCAAGCACTGGCGAAGATAAATCCCGCGATATCCACTATTATCAGGCCATTGCCTACTCGCCACGGATATCAGGATGACCATCCCGACCCTTTCCCTTACCGCCGCTCGCGCGCTGCACCTTGCCGCCCAGGGGCTGCTTTCTCCGCTTAAACGCCAGGCTCGGCCCGATGACGTCTTGAGTGCGATCCAGCGCATGGGGCTATTACAAATCGATACCATTAGCGTCGTTGCTCGCAGCCCGTATCTGGTGCTGTTCAGCCGTTTGGGAGCCTATCAGCCGGAGTGGCTTGAGCAGGCGCTTGCCGGCCGCAAGCTGTTCGAGTATTGGGCGCATGAGGCCTGTTTCCTGCCGATCGAAGATTTTGGCCTGCTGCGCCACCGCATGCTGGCGCCGCATGATATGGGCTGGAAATACTCCGCCGCCTGGGTGCAGCAGCACCAGGCCGCGATGGACAACCTGCTGCGGCACATCGAACAACAGGGGCCGGTGCGCTCCGCCGATTTCAGCGCCGAGAAGAAGGGCAACAGCGGGTGGTGGGACTGGAAACCGGAGAAACGTCATCTGGAAATCCTGTTTACCGCCGGCAAGCTGATGGTGGCCGAACGTCGCAACTTCCACCGGGTTTACGATCTGACCGAAAGGCTGCTGCCGGCCTGGGACGATGCGCGCCATACGCTGCCTGTGGAGCAGGCGCGCCGGCAGATGCTGTGCCGCACCTGCCGCTATCTGGGCATTTTCCGCGCCGAGTGGTTGGCGGATTACTATCGGCTGAAGCGCGTGGCGCCAAAAGCCTTGCTGGCAGCGCTGCAGGAACAGGGCGAGATTACGCCGGTGCAGGTAGAGGGGCTGGAAGGACAATTCTATGTGCATGAATCACTGGCGGAATTGCTGCCGCTGGCGGAGCAGGGCAAACTCAAATCGACGGTCACCAGCCTGCTTTCGCCTTTTGATCCGGTGGTGTGGGATCGCCGTCGGGCGCTCGAGCTGTTCAACTTTGACTATCGGCTAGAGTGTTACACGCCGAAAGAAAAACGTCGCTATGGCTACTTCACCTTGCCGGTGCTGCATCGTGGCGAGCTGGTGGGGCGGATTGACGCCAAGGCGCACCGTCGCCAGGGCATCTTCGAGATCATCAGTTTCCATGCGGAGCCGCAGGTGCGCTTCGGCAAACAGCGAACGCAAGATATCCGACAGGCCATCGCGCGCACGGCCAAATGGCACGGTGCACAACGCGTCGCGCTGGGCGACATTCCGGCGGTGTTGGCCGCTGAATGGGGTGCCGGCTGGGAAGTGGGATAACGAGCGACGCCGTCGGTGGGGTAAAACGAAGTTAAGCGTCGCTCGTTACAAAGGGGCTCAGTGGCTGAAGTTAGCGAACAGAGCGATGATTTTATGCAGACGTTTGATCACGTATTACTACCTTTTTGTGATTTGTATCACAAAATTCTACGCCGGGATGCGCCGCAGTTCAAGCTGTTGCGCCGGCGCGGTGAGGAAATATCGGCGGGTTGGTGCCGCCGATGATTAACCTGAGGCCGGGCGTTATGCTATCCTCACTGCCTTTCCCAGATGACCAATCCCCTTGCGGAGGATGCATGGACCACCGTTTACTCGAAATCGTTGCCTGCCCGGTATGCAACGGCAAACTCTATTTCAATAAAGAAAACCAGGAGCTGGTGTGCAAAGCGGACGGGTTGGCTTACCCGCTGCGCGACGGCATCCCGGTGCTGTTGGAAAATGAAGCGCGTGCGCTGTCGCTGGACGAGAAGCACGCATGAGTTTTATCGCTATTATTCCCGCCCGCTACGCCTCAACCCGTTTGCCGGGCAAACCGCTGGCCGATATTCACGGTAAGCCGATGGTGGTGCACGTGATGGAGCGTGCCCGTGAGTCCGGCGCCAGCCGCGTCATCGTGGCGACCGATCACCTTGAGGTCGCCAAAGCGGTGGAAGCCGCCGGCGGCGAAGTGTGCATGACCAGCCCGGATCACCATTCCGGCACCGAGCGTCTGGCGGAAGTGATCGCGCACTACGGCTTTGCCGACGACCAGATCATCGTTAACGTGCAGGGCGACGAACCGCTGATCCCACCGGTGATCGTGCGTCAGGTCGCAGAGAATCTGGCGGGCAGCCAGGCCGGCATGGCGACGTTGGCAGTGCCGATCGAGAGCGCGGAAGAGGCTTTCAACCCCAACGCGGTGAAGGTCGTAATGGACGCACAGGGCTACGCACTCTATTTCTCACGCGCCACCATTCCGTGGGATCGCGAACGTTTCGCTGCGTCGAAAGAGAGCATCGGCGACAGCCTGCTGCGTCACATCGGCATCTATGCGTACCGTGCCGGTTTCGTGCGCCGCTACGTCAGCTGGGCGCCGAGCCAACTGGAACAGATCGAGCTGTTGGAACAGCTGCGCGTGCTGTGGTACGGTGAAAAAATCCACGTGGCGGTCGCGAAAGCGATCCCGAGCGTGGGGGTCGATACGCCGGAAGATCTCCAGCGCGTGCGCGACAGCATTCAACCCTGAGCCTGATTTCGTCGGCGCGGCGCGCAACGCGCCGACGATGTAATACCTCCCATATTGATCCCCGTTTTGTTGATCTGCGTTGAAGAATTTTTCCGCTCACCGTTCGATGATGTTACGCATCCCCCCATATTAGCCTGAGGTGAATGCCTTATGGAGCAGTTACGCGCAGAACTGAGCATTGTGCTGGGTGAGTCCATCAGCCGGCTGGAGCGGGTGAGCGAGCAGCCTTATGCGCATATGTATTCGCTGTACGATCGGCAGGGCAACGCCATCCCGCTGATGGCGAAAAGTTTTATCTGTCAGGGTATTGCCCAACAGGAGGCGTATAAGTTGTCGATGTTGGCGCGCGACGGGGATATTCGCCTGCCGACGGTGTACGGCGTAGTGTGCACCCACCAGGCGCCGTATACGGAAATCCTGCTGATCGAACGCCTGCGCGGCGTGTCGGCCGAAGCGCCAACGCGTTCGCCGGATCGCTGGAACATGTTGATGGAGCAGATCGTCGACGGGGTATTGGCCTGGCACCGCATCGACAGTCACGGCAGCGTCGGCAGCGTTGACAGCACGCAGGAGAACGACTGGTTTTGTTGGTATCAACAGCGGGTTGAAGTGCTGTGGGCGACGGTGGTCAATCTCACTACCCCGCAGCTGACCATGGCGGATCGGCGTTTGCTGTATCGCACGCGCGAAGCGCTGACTCATTTCTTCGTCGGCTTCGACGATCCCTGCGTCCTGGTGCACGGCAACCTGTCGCTGCGCAGTATGCTGAAAGATCCCAAAAGCGATCAACTGCTGGCGATGCTCAATCCCGGTGTGGTGCTGTGGGCGCCGCGCGAATACGATCTTTTCCGCCTTTGCGAGCCGGGCATGCCCAGCCAACTGCTGTTCAGCTATCTGCAGCGGGCGCCGGTCGCCGACGCTTTCCTTGCGCGGCGCTGGCTATACGTGGTGTGGGAAGCGGTAGGGCGTTTGATCCATACCGGCAAGCTGGAGCGGCGGCCGTTCGACTATGCGTCGCAACAGCTGCTGCCCTGGCTGGCCGGTTGAACGGGTTTTACTCGGCGCCGGCGCTATCCGCGCCTTTCAGCCACTGCCACAGGCTGCCCAGCGTTTCATACCAGGCACGTTCGGTATGGCCGAGGAACATCGACGACGGTGTGGCGCGATCCCAGATATTCAGCGGCGAGTCGATCGCCAACTGGTTGGCCGGTGCTGGGATCGGGTGCAGGCCTTTAGCCTTGAAGAAACGCATGGCACGCGGCAGATGGTTGGAGGAGGTCACCAGAATGAACGGTTGCTCGCCGACCAACTTGGCGACCTGAGCGGCTTCTTCCTCGGTATCGCGCGGTTCCCTCAAAATCACCATATCGCTGCGCGGCACGCCCAGGCTTTCGGCTACCAGCGCCGCCGTGGCGGCGTTGCTTTGCATGCGTCCGGCGGACGCGCCGGTAAACACCATCCTGGCGCCGGGATGCGCAAGGTAGAGCCGCACGCCTTCCGTCACGCGCGGCAGACTGTTGCCGAGCAGGTTCGAGCTAGGTGCCCAGTCGGGATTGTAGGTATAGCCCCCGCCCAACACCACGATGTAGCTGACCGGATCGTTGCCGCGATAAGTCTGGTATTCGGCTTCGATCGGCCGCAGCAGTCGGTCGGCCACCGGTTGCAGGCTGAAAAGCAGTAAAAACAGCCAGCTCAGCGTGAAAATCGTCTTACCGCTTTTTTGCCAACGGGTGAACCACAGCAGTAACAGCGCCAGCCCCATCAGCAGCATCAACAGCGGTAGCGGCATCAGCAGGGCGCCAAAGAACTTTTTCAGGTTGAACAGCATCGAAAATCAGATCCTTTTGGGTGAAAAAGCGGCATCCAGGCATAAACAGGCCGCGAGAAGATACATTCTAAGCCAGTCTGTGCCAAAATAGCAGGTTTGAATGGGCGTGCGCTTTGCCGCCGCAAGAATGAGATCAGCGGAGCCGTTGTCCATGCAGGATCGCAATTTTGACGATATTGCTGAAAAATTTGCGCGTAATATTTACGGCACCACGAAAGGAAAAATCCGCCAGGCGGTGGTTTGGCAGGATCTGACCGGGCTGCTGGCGCAGTTGCCGCAGCGGCCGCTGCGCATCCTTGACGCCGGGGGCGGGGAAGGCCATATGGCCTGCCAACTGGCAGAATTAGGACATCAGGTGTTGTTGTGCGATCTTTCTGGTGAGATGATCCAGCGCGCCGCGCAGCTGGCGGAGCAGAAAGGTGTGAGCCAGAACATGCAATTCGTACAAAGTTCTGCGCAGGATATCGCTCAACATTTGGAACAGCCGGTTGATCTGATATTGTTTCATGCAGTGCTTGAATGGATCGCAGAACCCGAAGCGGCACTGCAGGCATTGTGCGACTGTCTGACGCCGGGTGGCGCGCTGTCGCTGATGTTCTTCAACGCTAACGGTCTCTTGATGCGTAACGTGGTGTTGGGTAACTTCCAACTGGTGGATCCCGAAGTCAGACGGCGCCGCAAGCGTTCGCTGTCGCCACAATATCCGCACGATCCGCTATTGGTCTACGGCTGGCTGGAACAGCTGGGCATGCGCATCAGCGGCAAAACCGGCGTGCGGGTGTTTCACGACTACCTGCAGAGCAGACAGCTGCAAACACAAAAATTTGAAGAGTTACTGGCGCTTGAACAGCACTATTGCCGGCAGGAGCCGTACGTGAGTTTGGGGCGCTATATTCACGTCATGGCGCATAAACCAAACCTGAAGGACGAACTATGAGTGAATTTTCCCAGACAGTACCCGAACTGGTCGCCTGGGCACGGAAAAATGATTTCTCTATTTCGCTCCCTACGGAGCGTCTCGCATTTCTGCTCGCTATCGCCACCCTGAATGGCGAACGGCTGGACGGCGAGATGAGCGAAGGTGAGCTGGTTGATGCATTTCGCCATGTCAGCAAGGGTTTTGAACAGACGCATGAAACGGTGGCGATGCGCGCCAACAATGCGATCAACGACATGGTGCGCCAGCGCCTGTTGAACCGCTTTACCAGCGAATTGGCGGACGGCAACGCGATTTACCGCCTGACGCCGCTGGGTATCGGCATTACCGATTACTATATTCGCCAACGCGAATTCTCCACGCTGCGTCTGTCGATGCAGCTGTCGATCGTGGCGCAGGAACTCAAACGCGCCGCCGATGCCGCCGACGAGGGCGGCGACGATTTCCATTGGCATCGCAACGTGTTCGCGCCGTTGAAATATTCGGTGGCGGAAATCTTCGACAGCATCGACATGACGCAACGTGTGATGGACGAGCAGCAGCAGAGCGTGAAAAACGACATCGCGGCGCTGCTGAGCAAAGACTGGCGGGCGGCGATCTCCAGCTGCGAAATGCTGCTGTCGGAAACCTCGGGCACCCTGCGCGAACTGCAGGATACGCTGGATGCGGCGGGCGACAAGCTGCAGGCCAATCTGCTGCGCATCCAGGACGCAACCCTCGGCAACGTGGAGCTCGGCTTCGTCGACAAGCTGGTGTTCGATCTGCAGAGCAAGCTGGATCGCATCATCAGTTGGGGTCAGCAGGCGATCGACCTGTGGATCGGCTACGATCGCCACGTACATAAATTTATCCGTACCGCTATCGATATGGATAAAAACCGCGTGTTCGCCCAACGCTTGCGCCAGTCGGTGCAAACCTATTTCGACCACCCTTGGGCGCTGACCCATGCCAATGCCGATCGTCTGCTGGACATGCGCGACGAAGAACTGGCGCTGCGCAGCGAGGAAGTGACCGGGGAACTGCCGCCGGATCTGGAGTTCGAAGAGTTCAGCGAAATTCGCGAACAGCTGGCGGCGATGATCGAAGAGGCGCTGAAGGTGTACCAGGAACAGCAGATGCCGCTCAATCTTGCAGCGGTGATGCGCGATTACCTGGCGCAATATCCGCGTGCGCGTCATTTCGACGTGGCACGTTTAGTGGTCGACCAGGCAGTGCGCCTCGGTGTGGCTGAAGCAGATTTCTCAGGGTTGCCGGCGGAATGGCAGGCAATCAATGATTACGGAGCCAAGGTCCAGGCCCATGTCATCGACAAATATTGAACAAGTAATGCCAGTCAAGCTGGCCAAGGCGCTGTCCAACTCGCTGTTCCCGGCGCTGGATAGCCAACTGCGCGCGGGTCGTCACATCGGTATCGATGAGCTGGACAACCACGCCTTTTTAATGGATTTCCAGGATGAGCTGGAAGAATTTTACAACCGTTACAGCGTCGAGCTGATTCGGGCGCCGGAAGGTTTCTTCTATTTGCGTCCGCGCTCCACCACGCTGATCCCGCGTTCGGTGCTGTCCGAGCTGGATATGATGGTCGGCAAGATCTTGTGCTACCTGTATCTCAGCCCCGAGCGCCTGGCGCACGAAGGCATTTTCAGCCATCAGGAGCTGTACGACGAGCTGCTGAGCCTGGCGGATGAGAACAAGCTGCTGAAGTTCGTCAACCAGCGCTCCACCGGTTCGGATCTCGATCGGCAGAAGCTGCACGAGAAGGTGCGCACCTCGCTGAACCGCCTGCGCCGCCTCGGCATGGTCTATTTCATGGGCAATGACAGCAGCAAGTTCCGCATTACCGAGGCGGTGTTCCGCTTCGGCGCCGACGTGCGCAGCGGCGACGATCCGCGTGAAGCGCAGCTGCGCATGATTCGCGACGGCGAGGCGATGCCGGTTGAAACCAGCCTGTCGCTTAACGATGAGAATGACGCTGAGGATCAGCAGGTTGATAACGCTCCTGACGGTGCAGAGGATGAACAGGAATGATTGAACGCGGTAAATTTCGCTCGCTGACGCTGGTTAACTGGAACGGTTTCTTCGCCCGTACCTTTGATCTGGATGAGCTGGTGACCACGCTGTCCGGCGGTAACGGGGCGGGGAAGTCCACCACCATGGCGGCCTTCGTCACCGCACTGATCCCCGACCTGACGCTGCTGCACTTCCGTAACACCACCGAAGCGGGCGCCACCAGCGGTTCGCGCGACAAAGGCTTGCACGGCAAGCTGCGTGCCGGCGTGTGTTACTCCACCCTCGACGTCGTCAACTCGCGCCACCAGCGCGTGGTGGTCGGTGTGCGCCTGCAGCAGGTGGCAGGGCGCGATCGTAAGGTCGACATCAAACCTTTCACCATCCAGGGCCTGCCGACCGCGGTACAGCCGACCGAACTGCTGACCCAGACCGTGGGCGATCGCCAGGCGCGCGTGCTGTCGCTGCAAGAGCTGAAAGAGCGCGTGGAAGAGATGGAGGGCGTGCAGTTCAAGCAGTTTAACTCCATCACCGATTACCACTCGCTGATGTTCGATCTGGGCGTGATCCCGAAACGTCTGCGTTCGTCCGCCGATCGCAGCAAATTCTACCGTCTGATTGAAGCGTCGCTGTACGGTGGTATCTCCAGCGCCATCACCCGCTCGCTGCGCGATTACCTGCTGCCGGAAAACAGCGGCGTGCGCAAGGCGTTCCAGGACATGGAAGCGGCGCTGCGCGAAAACCGCATGACGCTGGAAGCAATCCGCGTCACCCAGTCGGATCGCGACCTGTTCAAGCATTTGATCTCCGAGGCCACCTCCTATGTGGCGGCGGACTATATGCGCCACGCCAACGAACGCCGCATCCATCTGGACGGCGCGCTGGCGCTGCGCAGCGATCTGTTGGGCAGCCGCAAGCAGCTGGCCGCCGAACAGTATCGCCATGTGGAAATGGCGCGCGAGCTGAGCGAACAGAGCGGCGCCGAATCCGATCTGGAAACCGATTACCAGGCCGCCAGCGACCACCTGAATCTGGTGCAGACGGCGATGCGTCAGCAGGAGAAGATCGAACGCTATGAAGCCGATCTGGAAGAGCTGACCTACCGTCTGGAAGAGCAGAACGAAGTGGTGGCCGAGGCGAGCGAGCAGCAGGCCGAAAACGAGGCGCGCGCCGAAGCGGCCGAGCTGGAAGTGGACGAACTGAAGAGCCAGTTGGCCGACTACCAGCAGGCGCTCGACGTGCAGCAGACCCGCGCCATTCAGTACCAACAGGCGCTGCAGGCATTGGAGCGCGCGCGCGCGCTGTGCCAACTGCCGGACCTGACCGCCGACAACGCAGAACAGTGGCTGGACACCTTCCAGGCCCGCGAGCAGGAAGCGACCGAAGCGTTGCTGATGCTGGAACAGAAGCTGAGCGTGGCCGACGCCGCACACGGCCAGTTCGAACAGGCCTATCAGCTGGTGGGTAAAATTGCCGGCCAGGTCAGCCGCAGCGAAGCCTGGCAGTGCGCGCGCGAATTGCTGCGCGACTGGCCTTCGCAGCAACACCTCGCCGAGCGCGTTCAGCCGCTGCGTTTGCGCCTGAGCGAACTGGAACAGCGCCTGCGCTCGCAGCAGGACGCCGAACGCCTTCTGAACGAATTTTGCAAACGCCATGGCCAAGAGTACCAGCCGGACGATCTCGACATGCTGCAACAGGAGCTTGAAGAGCGCCTGGAAGCGCTGTCGCAGAACGTCAGCGAAGCCGGTGAACGCCGTATGGAGATGCGCCAGGAACTGGAGCAGATCCAGCAGCGCATCCGTGAGCTGACGGCGCGTGCCCCGGTGTGGCTGGCGGCGCAGGACGCCCTGGGCCAGCTCAGCGATCAGAGCGGAGAGCCGCTGGAAAACAGCCAGCAGGTGACCGAATACATGCAGCAGCTGCTGGAGCGCGAGCGGGAAACCACCGTCGAGCGCGACGAAGTGGCGGCCCGCAAACGTGAAGTGGAAGCGCAGATCGAACGTCTCAGCCAGCCGGGCGGCGCGGAAGATCAACGCCTGGTCACGCTGGCCGAACGTTTCGGCGGCGTGCTGCTGTCGGAAATTTACGATGATGTCACCATCGACGACGCGCCTTACTTCTCGGCGCTGTACGGCCCTTCGCGCCACGCCATCGTGGTGCCGGATCTGTCGCTGGTGCGCGAGATGCTGGAAGGGCTGGAAGATTGCCCGGAAGATCTTTACCTGATCGAAGGGGATCCGCAGTCGTTCGATGACAGCGTGTTCGCCGTCGAAGAGCAGGACAAAGCGGTGGTGGTGAAGATCGCCGATCGCCAGTGGCGTTATTCTCGTTATCCGGAAGTGCCGTTGTTCGGCCGCGCGGCGCGCGAAAACCGTCTGGAAGTGCTGCATGCCGAGCGTGAAACGCTGGCGGAGCGTTACGCCACGCTGTCGTTCGACGTGCAGAAAACCCAGCGTTCACACCAGGCCTTCAGCCGCTTTATCGGCACCCATCTGGCGGTGGCGTTCGACGCTGATCCGGAAGCGGAGATCCGCGGTTTGAGCGCCCGCCGTGGCGAAATCGAACGCGCGCTGAACAATCACGAAGCGCAGAACCAGCAGCAGCGTCAGCAGTACGATCAGGCCAAAGAGGGCATTTCCGCGCTCAACCGCCTGATGCCGCTGGTATCGTTGCTGAACGATGAAACGCTGCAGGATCGCGTCGACGAGATCCGCGAAGAGCTGGAAGAGGCGCAGGACGCCGCGCGTCATATTCAGCAGCACGGCGTGTCGCTGACCAAGCTGGAGCCGCTGCTGTCGGTGCTGCAGAGCGATCCGCAGCAGCATGAACAGCTGCAGCAGGACTACGCGCAGGCGCAAAGCGTGCAGCGCCAGGCCAAACAGCAGGCGTTCGCGCTGACGGAAGTGGTGCAGCGCCGCGCGCATTTCAGCTATACCGACTCCGCCGGCATGCAGAATGCCAACAACGATCTCAACGACAAGCTGCGTCAGCGCCTGGAGCAGGCGGAAGCCGAACGCGCCCGTGCCCGTGAACAGCTGCGTCAGTATCAAACCCAGTTCACCCAGTACAGCCAGGTGCTGGCCTCGCTGAAAAGTTCGTATGACGCCAAGCGCGACATGCTGAAAGAGCTGAGCCAGGAGCTGGTAGATATCGGCGTGCAGGCCGACGCCAACGCCGAAGCGCGTGCGCGCCAGCGCCGCGACGAGCTGCATACGGCGTTGAGCAACAACCGTGCTCGTCGCAATCAGTTGGAGAAACAGCTGACCTTCTGCGAAGCCGAAATGGATGGCCTGCAGAAGAAACTGCGCAAGCTGGAACGCGACTATCATCAGCTGCGCGAGCAGGTGGTGACCGCCAAGGCGGGCTGGTGCGCGGTGATGCGTCTGGTGAAAGACAATGGCGTGGAACGCCGCCTGCATCGCCGCGAGCTGGCGTATATGGATGGCGACGAGCTGCGTTCGATGTCGGATAAGGCGCTCGGTGCGCTGCGTCTGGCCGTGGCGGACAACGAACACCTGCGAGACGTGCTGCGCCTGTCGGAAGATCCGAAGCGGCCGGAGCGCAAGATTCAGTTCTATATCGCGGTGTACCAACACCTGCGCGAGCGTATCCGTCAGGACATCATTCGCACCGACGATCCGGTCGAGGCCATCGAGCAGATGGAGATCGAGCTGGGCCGTCTAACCGAAGAGCTGACCGCGCGCGAGCAGAAGCTGGCGATCAGTTCGAAAAGCGTGGCCAACATCATTCGCAAAACCATTCAGCGCGAACAGAACCGTATTCGCATGCTGAACCAGGGGCTGCAGGCCGTTTCCTTCGGCCAGGTGAAGAGCGTGCGCCTGAACGTCAATGTGCGAGAAGCGCACGCCACCCTGTTGGACGTGCTCTCTGAGCAACAGGAACAACATCAGGATCTGTTTAACAGTAACCGCCTGACCTTCTCCGAAGCGTTGGCCAAGCTTTACCAGCGCCTGAATCCGCAGATCGACATGGGGCAGCGCACGCCACAGACCATCGGCGAAGAGTTGCTGGACTACCGCAACTATCTGGAGATGGAAGTGGAAGTGTACCGTGGCTCCGACGGCTGGCTGCGTGCGGAAAGCGGCGCGTTGTCGACCGGTGAAGCCATCGGTACCGGGATGTCAATTCTGGTGATGGTGGTACAGAGCTGGGAAGAAGAGTCCCGCCGTCTGCGCGGCAAAGACATCTCGCCGTGTCGCCTGCTGTTCCTCGATGAAGCGGCGCGTCTGGATGCCAAGTCGATCGCCACGCTGTTCGAACTGTGCGACCGTCTGGAGATGCAGCTCATCATCGCGGCGCCGGAAAACATCAGTCCAGAGAAGGGCACCACCTATAAACTGGTGCGTAAGGTGTTCCAGAACCACGAGCATGTGCACGTGGTGGGGCTGCGCGGTTTTGCCGGCGAGCCGCCGGCGCTGGGTACTGCGTCGGTTGAAACGCAGTAAGGTAGAAAAACGCCCTAAAAATCCGAAAATAGCCGCCGTAGGGTGGCTATTTTTTTGTACGCGTGGATGATAGTCCTGCTTTTTTATCCGTTGAAAAGCGGTTAGTTTAATCAGATAAACAGTAATTCGACGCCCGCAGGGCGAAACGGCCTTTCTGTTTGTATACTGAAACTATATGCAGTTTTTGACGTTTTTTTTGTGAGCATACAGGGGGCAAGGGATGTTGCTTAAAAAGGGAAACTCTCTACGACGTTTGGCGCTGAGTGGCGCTATCGCCTGTAGTCTTGTGTCGTCGTTTTCCGCATCGGCCACCGTAGCGGCGTTACCAGTGGCATCAGCAGGCATGTCCGTTGCGCAGAGCCGTTCTGAACTGCTGGCCGCGTTGCCGCGCGGCATGGATTTGCACTACCTGTCCACGCTGGCGCCGCTGTATGCGGCGAACCATATGCAGCCGATGTGGCAGGATCGCGAAGCCGTTCAGCAGTTTCAGCAGCAGCTGGCCGAGCTGGCGATGTCCGGCGTGCAGCCGCAGTTCACCCAGTGGGTGAAGATGTTGACCGATCCGGCGCTCAATGAAGTGGGCCGCGATGTGGTGTTGTCCGATGCGATGCTGGGCTATTTGCAGTTCGTGTCCGCGATCGGCGCCAACGGCAACAACTGGCTGTACAGCAATATTCCCTACAAGCTTGGCTTGCCGCCCACCGCAGTGATTAATCAGTGGCAGCTGGCGGTGCGCCAGGCGCGTACCCTGAGCTACGTGAATTCGCTCGCGCCGCAACATCCGCAATACGCCAAGATGCATCAGGCGCTGCGCGACTTGCTGGCGGACAATCGCCCTTGGCCCCAGGTGGGCAGTGGCCCGAGCCTGCGCCCAGGCCAAATGAGCAATGATATCCCGGCGCTGCGTGAGATCCTGACGCGCACCGGTATGCTGGCCACCTCGGCGCCGGAAGCGGAAGCGGAACCGGCGGTGGTCTCGGCGAAGAGCAATGAGCCCGACGACGGCGGGCTGACGGTAGACGAAGAGAAAAGCCGCGTGACGGTCAGCCCATCGGCGGCGCCGGTGACGGAGCTGACCGCGGAACAGACGCCGCCGCAGATCGGCAGCGTGGTGAGCGACAATCTCTATACCGACGAGCTGGCGGAGGGCGTCAAGCGCTTCCAGAAATGGCAGGGGCTGACGGCGGACGGCGTGATCGGCGTACGCACTCGCGAGTGGCTCAACGTGTCACCGAAAACCCGTGCCGCGCTGTTGGCGTTGAATATCCAACGTCTGCGAATTTTACCGGGGCATGTCGGCACTGGCATTATGGTGAACATTCCCAATTACTCGCTGACCTACTATCAGAACGGCAACGAAGTGTTGTCCTCCCGCGTTATCGTCGGGCGGCCGAGCCGCAAGACGCCGCTGATGAGCAGCGCGTTGAACAACGTGGTGGTCAACCCGCCTTGGAACGTGCCGACTACGCTGGTGCGTGAGGATATTGTGCCGAAGGCGATGCGCGACGGTAACTATTTCCAGAAACACGGCTATACCGTGCTGTCAGGCTGGAGCAACGATGCGGAAGTGATCAACCCGGCGATGATCGACTGGAGCATGGTCTCTGCGCGTAACTTCCCGTATCGCGTTCGTCAGGCGCCGGGGGCGACCAACTCGCTGGGGCGTTTCAAGTTCAATATGCCGAGCTCGGACGCTATCTATTTGCACGATACCCCGAACCACAGCCTGTTCCAGAAAGATATCCGCGCGCTCAGCTCCGGCTGCGTGAGGGTGAATAAGGCGTCCGATTTGGCGAATATGCTGCTGCAGGACGCCGGCTGGAACAACAGCCGCGTGTCTTCCACACTGAAAGAGGGGAATACCACTTATGTGAATATTCGCCAGCGTATTCCCGTAAAACTGTATTATCTTACCGCCTGGGTTTCGGATGACGGCCAACCGCAATTCCGTACAGATATTTACAATTATGATAATACGGTGCGATCGGGCGCACAAATTTTGGCTCAGGCCAAAAAATTAATGCAGTAAATGCAGTAATTATAAATAAATAACGGTCAGAATGTTTGGCTATACCGCAGGCCCCCGTAGCCGGGGGCCTGTAAACCTAGGCGTATCGCGGGTTGACTCAGCATACGCAGGCGGTTATGGTTCGGACAGTGCGCTGCTTTGTGCATTTATTTTGACATTCTTGCCGGGTTTAACAGAGTCATGGACAAAATTGATCATCACCGCCGTAAATGGCTGGCGCTAGGTGGCGCTGCTATGGGCATAGCGCTGCTTCCAGGGCAGGCGTTTGCCAGTCTTTCCACCGCTCGACCGCGTATTTTAGTGCTGAATAACCTGAATACCGGTGAATCTATTAAAGCCGAGTTCTTTGACGGCAAAGGTTACAATAAAGAAGAGTTGGTGCGGTTAAATCATCTGTTCCGCGATTATCGCGCCAACAAGGTTAAATCGATCGATCCCCGCTTGTTTGATCACCTTTATCGTCTGCAGGGGCTGCTGGGCACCAGCAAGCCGGTGCAGCTGATCTCCGGATACCGTTCCGTAGATACCAACAACGAATTGCGCGCACACAGCCGCGGCGTGGCCAAGCACAGCTACCACACCAAGGGCCAGGCGATGGATTTCCACATCGAAGGTATCCAATTGAGTAATATCCGTAAAGCGGCGTTAAAAATGCGCGCCGGTGGTGTAGGATATTACCCACGTAGCAACTTCGTACACATCGATACCGGCCCGGTTCGGACCTGGTAACCGCTGTGCCGTCAGTGAATAACGCCGCCCTTTGCGGAAGCGGCGTTATTGTCGTTGGAGCCTTATGAAATACCATCTTATTCCCGTTACCGCTTTTAGCCAGAACTGCAGCCTGATTTGGTGTGAAAACACGCAGCAAGCGGCGTTGGTCGATCCCGGCGGTGAAGCGGAAAAAATCAAAGCGGAAGTCGCGCAGCAGGGGGTGATGATCACTCAGATCTTGCTGACTCACGGCCATTTGGATCATGTTGGTGCGGCGGCGGAGCTGGCGGACCATTATCAGGTGCCGATTTACGGCCCGGATAAAGAAGACGCTTTTTGGCTGGATGGTTTGCCGGCGCAGAGCCGGATGTTCGGGCTGGAAGAGTGTGCGCCGCTGACGCCGACTCGCTGGCTGTCAGAAGGTGATGAGATGCAGGTGGGCGAAATGACGCTCAAGGTGCTGCACTGCCCCGGGCATACGCCGGGCCACATCGTCTTTATCAATGAGCAAGCGCGTTTGGCGCTGGTGGGCGACGTGCTGTTTAACGGTGGCGTAGGGCGCAGCGACTTCCCGCGCGGTGACCATCAGGCGCTGATCGCCTCTATTCGCACCAAGCTGCTGCCATTGGGCGACGATATGCGCTTTATTCCTGGCCACGGCCCGATGTCGACCTTTGGCCACGAGCGCCAGACCAACCCGTTCCTGCGCGAAGAGCCGGCAGTGTGGTAGCGATTATTTCCCGGCAGAAATAATCAAGGGCGCATAGAGCGCCCTTTTTTTATGATTTATGACCTGTGTCGATGCATTTAGAGCACGGCGACGATGGCTTCACACAGCGGTGCCATGTTGTCCGGCGTCATGCCGGCCACGTTCACCCGGCCTGAGTTCACGGCGTAGACGCCAAACTCTTCGCGCAGACGCAGCACCTGTTCTTTGGTCAGACCGCTGAAGGAGAACATGCCATTCTGCTGGATGATGAAGCTGAAGTCCTGTTGGGCGCCTTTTTCCTGCAGGGTGTTCACGAACAGCTGACGCATGCGGTGAATGCGCTGGCGCATGTCGGTCAGCTCCTGCTCCCACATCGCGCGCAGCGCATCGTTACCCAAAATGGTGGCGACAACGGCGGCGCCGTGTGACGGCGGGTTGGAGTAGTTGGCGCGAATAGCCGCTTTTACCTGGCTGAAGGCGCGATCGGCGGTTTCGGCATCGGCAGCTACAATGGTGCAAGCGCCGACGCGCTCATTGTACAGACCGAAGTTTTTTGAGTAGGAGCTGGCGACAATCAGCTCTTGATGTTTGGCGGCGAAAATACGCAGGCCCTGCGCATCCTCTTCCAGACCCTTGGCGAAGCCCTGGTAGGCGAAGTCGAACAGAGGCAGCCAGCCATTGGCCACGGAAAGCTCAGCCAGCTGTGCCCACTGTTCCGCCGTTGGATCGATACCGGTCGGGTTATGGCAGCAGCCGTGAAACAGCACCACATCACCGGCCTGGGCCTGTTTCAGGCTGTTCAGCAGGCCGTCGAAATCCAATGCGTGGTTGGCGGCGTCGTAGTAGGCGTACTCCAGGACTTCCAGGCCCACGGCGCTAAAGACGTTCTTGTGGTTCGGCCAGCTTGGGTTGCTGATCCAGATGCGCTTGGCGCTGGTCTGGTTGGCGATAAAGTCTGCCGCCACGCGCAGGCCACCGGTGCCACCTGGCGTCTGTGCGGTGCGCGCGCGACGATCGGCGACGCTCGGGCTCTCTTTACCGAACAGCAGCACTTGCGTGCAGCTGGCAAACGCCGGGATGCCTTCAATGCCGAGATAGTTTTTGGTGGTCTCATTTTCCAGCAGATACTGTTCAGCTTTCTTTACGCTGGTTAACACCGGGGTTTTACCGGTTTCGTCTTTATAAACGCCAATCCCTAAATTGATTTTATTCGGGCGGGCGTCGGCGCGGAAAATGTCGGTCAGGCCCAGGATCGGGTCGGCGGGTGCGGCGGTGATTTTTTCAAACATGTCAGGTGCTTCCAAATCTCGGAGTTAAGCAGACAGAAGCATCAGGGTAGCGCCAGTTATCGGCTTTGCCAACCGTTTGCGATAAAAACACCGCGATCTTGTGAACGGGAAGGATTCGACAGAAAAAATGATGGGGAAGGGGAAATCTGCAGGATAAAACGTTACCGGAAGACACAAATAAAAACAGGGCCGAAGCCCTGTTTTTTAACTTAGCCGACGGTAAACCGCCGTTAAGCGAGACAACTTAGAACTGGTACACCAGACCAACAGCTACGATATCGTCGGTAGCGGTGCCGGTTGCTTTGGTGAACTCGTTGTCATCCAGCAGGTTGATTTTGTAATCAACGTAGGTGGACATGTTTTTGTTGAAGTAGTAAGTGGTACCAACAGAAACATATTTAACCAGATCTTGGTCAGAACCTACGCCTGGGACGTTCAGGTTTTTACCTTTAGACTGCAGGTAAGACACTTCTGGACGCAGACCGAAGTCGAACTGGTACTGAGCAGTCACTTCGAAGTTCTGAGTTTTGCTCGCGAAGCCACCGCACTTGTCATCGGTAGCTGCACAGCCTGGACCGAAGTTACCGCCGCCGAACGGGGTCATGTTACGGGTTTCTGCGTACATCGCCGCCAGGTAAACGTTGTTGGCGTCGTATTTCGCACCCACGGTCCATGCATCAGCCTTGTCGCCACGCTCGTTGGAACGCAGTTTCTGATCGTCGGTACGGTTGGAGGACGCGTATGCAGCGCCGAAGCTTACGCCTTCGCCGATGTCATAAGTAGAGGAGATACCCCAGCCGTCGCCGTTTTGTTTCTTGACGTTACGACCGTCGTTCTGGTTTTTGCCCTGGTATTGCAGAGCGAAGTTCAGACCGTCAACCAGACCGAAGAAGTTGTTGTTACGATAGGTCGCAACGCCGTTGGTACGGCCGGTCATGAAGTTGTCGGTGTAGGTGTAGGTGTCGCCACCGAACTCTGGCAGCATATCGGTCCAGCCTTCCACGTCGTACAGTACGCCGTAGTTACGGCCGTAGTCGAAGGAGCCGTAGTCAGCGAATTTCAGACCGGCGAAGCCCAGACGGGTTTTGGTGCCTTCGGTGCCCTGAGATTCGGAGTGGTTAGCCTGGACGTTGTATTCCCACTGGCCGTAACCGGTCAGTTGGTCAGTAATCTGAGTTTCACCTTTGAAGCCGAAACGAACATAGGTCTGATCGCCGTCGTTACCTTTGTCGTCGGAGAAGTAGTGCAGACCGTCAACTTTGCCGTACAGATCCAGCTTGTTGCCGTCTTTGTTGTAGATTTCAGCTGCGTTTGCTGCACCAGCAGCCAACAGAGCCGGGATAACCACTGCAAGAATGTTGCGCTTCATCATTATTACCCTCATTGGTGTTATTCGGACACCTTTGCCACTGCCGCCAATAATTCTTTGGGAACTATTGTTGATAGATTGGTGTCGTCCTGTGTCTGAACGCAGTGTTCCATTCACAGGCGGGTTAATCTAGGACGAAAATGATACCAATGTCCCAATCAGGTTGCAAAAGGAAAGTATGTGTAACCAAATGTAATTTTTCGGGAACTTTGTGACGTGCGTCAATATTAAAAAATGCGAAAGGCCAGCGAGGCTGGCCTTTGTTTTGTAACGAAATCGTTTAAAAAACGAGTGATCGTATAAATTAGAAGCTTGCGTTACGTGGCGTGCGTGGGAATGGAATCACATCGCGCACGTTTTGCACGCCGGTGACATAGGCGATTAAACGTTCAAAGCCCAGGCCGAAACCGGAATGCGGCACGGTGCCGTAGCGGCGCAGATCGCGATACCACCAGTAGTCTTCTTTATTCAGACCCATCTCTTCCAGACGCTGATCGAGCACGTCGAGGCGTTCTTCACGCTGCGAGCCGCCGATGATTTCGCCGATGCCCGGTGCCAGCACGTCCATGGCCGCAACGGTTTTGCCGTCTTCGTTCATGCGCATATAGAACGCTTTGATGTCTTTCGGGTAGTTTTTCACCACCACCGGCGCTTGGAAGTGTTTCTCAGCCAGGTAACGTTCATGTTCGGAAGAGAGATCGATACCCCAGGAAACCGGGTTTTCGAAGGTTTGGCCCGAGGCCAGCAGGATCTCAATGGCGTCGGTGTAGTCCACCTGGGCGAAATCGGAAGAAACGAAACGCTCCAGACGAGCGATAGCGTCTTTATCCACGCGCTCGGCGAAGAATTTCAGATCGTCGGCGCGTTCATCCAGCACCGCCTGGAACACATACTTCAGCATGCTTTCGGCCAGGCCGGCAACGTCGTCCAGCGTCGCGAAGGCCACTTCCGGCTCGATCATCCAGAATTCCGCCAGGTGGCGGCTGGTGTTGGAGTTTTCGGCGCGGAAGGTTGGGCCGAAGGTGTAAACCTTCGACAGCGCGCAAGCGTAGGTTTCGCCGTTCAGCTGGCCGGAAACGGTAAGGAAGGCTTCCTTACCGAAGAAGTCTTCGCTGAAGTCGACGGCGCCCTTGTCGGTGCGCGGCAGGTTTTCCAGGTCCAGCGTGGACACGCGGAACATCTCGCCGGCGCCTTCGGTATCGGAGGCGGTGATCAGCGGGGTGGACACCCAGAAATAGCCTTTTTCATGGAAGAAGCGGTGAATCGCCTGCGCCAGCGTATGACGCACGCGCGCCACGGCGCCGATCAGGTTGGTACGCGGGCGCAGGTGAGCCACTTCGCGCAGGTATTCGATGCTGTGACGTTTGGCCGCCATCGGGTAAGTGTCCGGATCGTCGACCCAGCCGACCACTTTGATCGCGGTAGCCTGCAGTTCGAAGCTCTGGCCTTCGCCCGGTGAAGCGACGACTTTGCCGGTGACTTCAACCGAACAACCGGTAGTCAGATGCAGCACTTCATCCTGATAATTCGGCAGAGAATTATTAACGACGGCCTGTAACGGATCAAAGCAGGAACCGTCATAGACGGCCAGGAAGGAGATACCAGCTTTTGAATCTCTCCGGGTACGTACCCAGCCGCGTACGGTGACTTCACTGTCAACCGCAGCACGACCTTGCAGTACGTCGACTACAGGCACTACGCTCATAGATTTCTCTCTTTAATAATTTGGTTTAGAAATAGCTTACAACCCAAGAATATGGGGGTAATGGCTATGTTACTTGCCGCGGTGCAGAGCACAAGCAGAAATCATCGGATTGGCGCAACATTTATTGCGGCTGACTGAAAAGAGGGCGGTCGGGATAAAAACAAAAAAGCCGGCGCGTGAACCAGGCCGGCTTTCTTTCTATATAGAGGCGGTTCAGCTGGCTTTCTTCACCAGCGGCAGATCGAAGGCTTTGCGCAGGGCCCTGACGAAAGCCTGGTCCTGGCAGATGGTCTTGCCGGGGCTGTCGGAGAGTTTAGCCACCGGCTTGCCTTTGCATTCGACCAGCTTGATCACGATATTCAATGGCTTAACGCCCGGAATATCGCAGGTCAGGCGCGTGCCGATACCGAAGCTGAGATTGATGCGCTGATAGAAGTGGCGATAGAGCGCCAGCGCTTTTTCCAGATCCAGGTTGTCCGAGAACACCAGCGTTTTGCTCATCGGATCGATGCCCAGTTTTTCGTAGTGGGCAATGGCTTTTTCACCCCACTCGACGGGATCGCCCGAATCGTGGCGCAGACCCTGATAACGCTCGGCGAACTGCGGGCCGAAGTCGCGCAGGAAGGCATCCATGGTAATGCAGTCGGTGAGCGCGATGCCGAGCTGATCCGGGTATTCATCCAGCCAGGCCTGCAATGCGGCGCGCTGGCTGTTGGCCAGCACCGGGCTTATCTGCTGATGCGCCTGGAACCATTCATGCGCCTGCGTGCCGACCGGCGCCAGGCCGAGCTGATGAGCCAGATCGTAATTGCTGGTGCCCGACAGGTACGGGAATTCGGCCTGCAAGGTGCTGACGATGGCCTGCTGCACGCCCTGAGAGAAACGGCGACGGGTACCGAAGTCCATCAGCTTGAAGCGCGAAAGGTCGAGATCGCCCGCCAGCGCCTTGAACTGCGCCAGCTTGGTTTGCAGATGCGCCACCGCCTGTTCCGGCGTCGCCAGCGGCGAGCGCCGGCGGTGCACCACTTCACTGATCACCGCCAGCAACGGCACTTCCCACATGATCACTTCACGCCAGGGGCCGGCGATGCGGATGTGCAGTTTTCCGTCGCGGTTGTCGATGGTGACCTGCTGCGGATCGTAGCGGAACGTGCGCAGCCAGTTCAGGTAATCCTGACGGAAGAAGGGCAGACCCGAAAGATAAGCGAATTCGGCGTCGGTCAGCGCCAGTCGGCTCATCAGCGCCACCTGCGCGCGGATCTCGTCGGCATATTCGCCCAACAGTTCGTCGCCGCGGCAGCGGAATTCCGCCGCCACGCTGATCGCGGGATAGCGATGGAACACTGCTTGCTGCATATGAAGCTTATAAGCATCGGTATCAAGCAGTGATGTCAAAATCGGGGAAGCGTATTGAGTCATAGCGCGTTACAGCATCCTCGTCAGGCGCGTGTCCAAATCCGGATAATCATAAAAGTGGGGGTGGAGTATACCCGGATTATCCTGTTATTGAAGCTGCATCACACCATAAATCACCAAAGCGGGTCGAGGATTAAACGTGCCTTTATGACGGCCTGGCGGCGATGGGGAGAAAAAAAAGCCAGATATGCCTGTAAGGTGAATGACTTACCCTAATTAGTCATAAAAATTATAATGTTAATTATTTTAAACAGCGAATCAGATAAAGCCGGCTTCGGTATGCACGCTGACCCGATCCTTGCCGCTCTTTTTGCAAAAATAGAGCGCTTCGTCCGCCTGTTTGATCGCCGCCTGCAGTGCGGTGAACGCGTTGACCGGCGCGATGCCGCAGCTGGTGGTGAAATGCACTTGCCGTCCGTCGGCCAGGTGTAGCGTCAGGCGATGAGTGCGGGCGCGCAATTGCTCCATGATGTCCCGCGCGTTGTCCAACGAACAGTTACCCAGCAGCACCGCAAACTCTTCGCCGCCGTAGCGGCAGAAAATGTCGCTGGCACGGAACGCGCGTTGCAGCAGGTGTCCGAATGCCACCAGCGCCCGGTCGCCCACGTCGTGGCCGTAGCTGTCGTTGAGCTGTTTGAAGTTGTCGATATCGATCAGGCAAAAGGCCTGCGGGTAGCTGCCGTCGCCCAGCAGCTGAGATTCAAGGAAGAATTTACGACGGTTGTAGATATTGGTGAGCGGATCGAGGAAGGAAGAGGCCTCGAGCTCTTTAATCAGCAGTTGTTTCTCGCTCTCCAGCGAGACCTTGTCCAACTGGTATTGCCTGAGCTGCTGAATGGCGTCGCTGATGGCGATCAGTTCCTGGCTGTAGAAGGCGTCGTTGCGATCGATATTCATCTCACCGCGCGACAGCCGTACGATATTGTTGTGGGTCTTGGTCAGCCAACGGTTGATGCTGGTGCAGAACACCAGCGCCGGCAAAATGAACAGCAATACCACCAGGCCGGCAAGTGCGATCATGCCGTAAATGGTCGTCTGGCTGTCGTAAATCTTGTGGCGCGAGGCGAGGGTTTCCAATTCGAAGCTGCGCTGATACAGCGCCTGCGAAAGCCCGCTCACATCGTCGACATAGCGCGAGATAAGCGCTGTGGGATAGGGCTTGTGGGTATCGATAGCGGTGTACAGCCCATCGGTAATCTGTTGAAGGCGTTCAGCGGACACCTGGGCGAGTAACGCATTGACGATGTCGGTGATTTGTCCATCGTCGTAGTTGATCTTCATGAAGATCAATCGGGTGCTCAGGGCGTTCAGCACGCCGGTCAGTTGAATGGACTTCAGATAGGCGTCTTTGCGAACCAGCGGGCTTACATTGACGTCGATAATCTGATCGCTCAATTCCGTCAGTGACATATTCAGCCGGTTATTGAGACGGATGGCCTCGAGAAACATAAAGGAGTCGGTATCCACCATCCGGGTATCGTAGGTATAACGGTAATAGCTCTTGCTGGTTTGCGAGATGTAATAGGCGCTGTTGATGTTGAACAGATTAGCGTTGGTGTTATTGATCTGCGAAAGCTGCAGGTTGTCATTATCCAGCAACTGTTCCATCAGGCCGATCATCGACAGCGCGGCAATTTTTTGCCGAACCCCGAGCTGTCTGGCGACCTCATCGTCCAGATGTTCGCGGATCCGGGTGATTCTCTCGCGCGCCACCCGATCGGCGGCCAAACATTGCGCGCGGGTGATCTGAGGATCGATCAGGCTCAATCGTTTGAGACGGTGAGCCTGCAGCGCCGCCTGGAAGGCTTCGGAGATTTCTTTGGCGCGATCAATTTTGTACAGGTTGAGTTGGTTGTCGCGGTAATCGGTATGGGCTTCAAGCAGCTCATCGACGATGAACAGAGAGAAGGAGGTCATCAGGCACAGGGTAAAAAAATAGATTGCGTATTTGATTTTCATAGTGCGAGTCATCCCTGGGCCTGATGCCGCAATTATACCACCATGCCGCCTGAGCCGCCTCAACTATGCCGGCGCCCCCCGATGGTGGTTTTTTAGCATTAAATGCTGATTTTTATTTAGCCATTGGTCACCCGCGCTGCCGCCAGACGGACGATTTATGATTTGCCTCTGATTTCTCTATCGTGGTCGCCCGGCGGCTCTGGGCTTTTCGGCCAGCTGTGATACAGTTTATTCACAATTCAGGCCCGCCGCGCGCTGCCGGGAAACACACCGGCTGCAGTACGAAGGGGAAGAGCGGCCTGGCACCTATAACTCACTGAGATGTTTAAGGGTTTTTATGACACAACAGCCACAGGCAAAATACCGCCACGACTATCGCGCGCCCGATTACACCACGACCGATATCGATTTGGACTTCAGTCTGGACGCGGAAACCACGCGCGTGACCGCCGTCAGTAAAATCAAACGTCAGGGCACGGCCGGTGCACCGCTGGTGCTGGATGGTGAAGATCTGACGCTGGTGAGCATTCAGGTCGACGGCCAACCGTGGAGTGCCTACCGTCAGCAGGATAACCAGCTGATCATCGATGAGTTGCCGGCACAATTCACTCTTACCATCGTCAACGACATTCACCCGGCGAAAAACACCGCGCTGGAAGGGCTGTACCTGTCCGGCGATGCGCTGTGCACGCAATGCGAAGCCGAAGGCTTCCACCACATTACCTATTACCAGGATCGCCCGGACGTGCTGGCGCGCTTTACCACTCGCATCGTGGCCGACAAGGCGCGCTATCCGTTCCTGCTGTCAAACGGCAACCGCATTGGCCAGGGTGAATTGGCCGATGGCCGCCACTGGGTGCAATGGCAGGATCCGTTCCCGAAACCTTGCTACCTGTTCGCGCTGGTGGCGGGGGACTTCGACGTGCTGCGCGACAGCTTCACCACCCGTTCAGGCCGTAAGGTCGCACTGGAGCTGTTCGTCGATCGCGGCAATCTGGATCGCGCCGACTGGGCGATGACGTCGCTGAAGAACTCGATGAAGTGGGACGAGACCCGCTTCGGTCTGGAATACGATCTCGACATTTATATGATCGTGGCGGTCGATTTCTTCAATATGGGCGCGATGGAGAACAAAGGGTTAAATATCTTTAACTCCAAATATGTGCTGGCGAAGGCGGAAACCGCCACCGACAAGGATTACCTGAACATCGAAGCGGTGATTGGCCACGAATACTTCCACAACTGGACCGGTAACCGTGTGACCTGCCGAGACTGGTTCCAGCTCAGCCTGAAAGAGGGGCTGACGGTGTTCCGCGATCAGGAGTTCAGTTCCGATCTGGGATCGCGCTCGGTCAACCGCATCGATAACGTGCGCGTAATGCGCGGCGCGCAGTTCGCCGAAGACGCCAGCCCGATGGCGCACGCCATCCGCCCGGACAAAGTGATCGAGATGAACAACTTCTACACCCTGACGGTGTATGAAAAAGGTTCTGAAGTGATCCGCATGATGCACACCCTGCTGGGGGAAGCGAACTTCCAGAAAGGAATGCAGCTCTATTTCGAACGCCACGACGGCAGCGCCGCCACCTGCGATGACTTCGTACAGGCGATGGAGGACGCGTCCAACGTGGATCTGTCGCGCTTCCGCCGTTGGTATAGTCAGTCCGGCACGCCGCTGTTGACGGTGCGCGACGAGTACGATGCGGAAACTCAGCAATATCGCCTGCATGTCAGCCAGAAAACCGCGCCGACCGCCGAACAGCCTGAGAAGTTGCCGCTGCATATCCCGCTGGATATCGAGCTGTACGACAGCGAAGGCAACGTCATCGCGCTGCAGAAGGGCGGCCTGCCGGTCAACAACGTGCTGAACGTCACCGAAGCGGAGCAGACCTTCGTGTTCGACGGCGTGGCGCACAAGCCGGTGCCGTCGCTGCTGCGTGAATTCTCTGCGCCGGTGAAACTGGATTATCCGTACAGCGATCAGCAACTGACCTTCCTGATGCAGCACGCGCGCAATGAGTTTGCGCGTTGGGATGCGGCGCAGAGCCTGCTGGCGACCTACATCAAACTGAACGTGGCGCGGCACCAGCAGAAGCAGCCGTTGTCGCTGCCGCTGCACGTGGCCGATGCGTTCCGCGCGGTGCTGCTGGACGAAAAACTGGATCCGGCGCTGGCGGCGCAGATCCTGACCTTGCCGTCGGAGAACGAAATCGCCGAGCTGTTCGCCACTATCGATCCAGAAGCGATCGCCGCGGTGCACGAAGCGATCGTACGCTGCCTGGCGCGGGAGTTGGCCGATGAGTGGCTGGCGGTGTATCACGCCAACAAGACCGACGGCTACCGCGTGGAGCATGGCGAGATCGCCAAGCGCGCCTTGCGTAATGTGTGCCTGGGCTATCTGGCGTTCGGCGAAGATGTGGTGCTGGCGGACCAGCTGGTGAGCGAACAGTATCGCCAGGCGGACAACATGACCGACTCGCTGGCGGCGCTGTCTGCTGCGGTCGCGGCCCAGCTGCCGTGCCGCGATGCGCTGCTGGCGGCGTTCGACGAGCGCTGGCATCAGGATGGCCTGGTGATGGACAAATGGTTCGTGCTGCAGGGCAGCAGCCCATCGGCAGACGTGTTGAGCAAGGTGCGCGCGCTGCTGCAACACCGCTCGTTCAGCCTGAGCAACCCGAACCGCACCCGCTCGTTGATTGGCGGCTTCGCTTCCGGCAACCCGGCGGCGTTCCATGCCGCGGACGGCAGCGGCTATCAGTTCCTGGCGGAGATCCTCAGCGATCTCAACCAGCGCAACCCGCAGATCGCCGCGCGCCTGATTGAACCGCTGATTCGCCTGAAGCGTTACGACGCGGGCCGTCAGGCGCTGATGCGCAAGGCGCTGGAACAGTTGAAAGGGTTGGAAAACCTGTCCGGCGATCTGTACGAGAAGATCAGTAAGGCGCTCGACGCCTGATCTTTTCACGCTGATATAGATAAGGGACGGCCTGCGCCGTCCCTTTTTTCGTTCAATTCGCCGCCTGGCGTGAGCTGGCCGCGGTGACCGGCGGCGATAATACCCGCTCCAGCACTTCAGCTTCCAGTTCCGCCAGCCTGGCCGAACCTTTGCGGCGTGGCCGCGGCAGATCGATGCTCAGATCCAGTCCGATGTGGCCCTCTTCAATCAGGATCACCCGATCCGCCAGCGTGATGGCTTCGCTGACGTCGTGCGTCACCAGCAGTACGGTAAAACCGTGCTGCTGCCACAGTGTCTCTATCAGCCCTTGCATCTCGATGCGCGTCAGGGCATCCAGCGCCCCGAGCGGTTCGTCCAGCAGCAGCAGGCGGGGGCGGTGGATCAGCGCGCGCGCCAGGGCGACCCGCTGCTTTTGTCCACCGGACAGCGCCGCCGGCCAGTCGCGGGCGCGATCCGCCAAACCGACCGCGTCCAGTGCCTGCAGCGCCGCGTCGTGCCAGTGGCCGCGCAGCCCCAGGCCCACGTTGTCGATCACCGTTTTCCACGGCAGCAGGCGCGCATCCTGAAACATCAACCGGGTATCCTCTTTGGCGGCGGCAAGCGGCGCGTTGCCGCTGAGCAGCGCGCCGCTGCTGGCCTGTTCCAGGCCGGCTAACAGGCGCAGCAGGGTGCTCTTGCCGCAGCCGCTGCGGCCGACCACCGCCACGAACTGCCCGGCGGAAATGCGCAGCTGAATATTGTCCAGCACCGTGCGGTTGCCGTAACGTTTGCCGATGGACTCCAGCGTCACCGGCGTGCCTTGTGCAAGGCGAGCGGGAAGGGTCATAGCGCTTCTCCCTGTTTCAGTTGATAGGCCGGATGCCAGCGTAACCAGACGCGCTCTAGCAGCTGCGCGCCCACGTCCGCCAGCTTGCCGAGCAGGGCGTACAGCACGATCGCCACTACCACCACGTCGGTTTGCAGAAATTCACGCGCGTTCATCGCCAGGTAGCCGATGCCCGAATTGGCCGAGATGGTTTCGGCGACGATCAGCGTCAGCCACATGAAGCCGAGAGCGAAACGCACGCCGACCATAATCGACGGCAGCGCGCCTGGCAGCACCACCTGTGTAAACAGGCGGAAACCGCTCAGACCGTAGCTGCGGGCCATCTCCAGCAGGCCGCGATCGATGTTTTTGATGCCGTGATAGGTATTGAGATAAATCGGGAACAGCGTACCGAGCGCCACCAAAAAGATCTTGGCGGACTCATCGATGCCGAACCACAGGATCACCAGCGGGATCAGCGCCAGGTGCGGCACGTTGCGGATCATTTGCACCGAGCTGTCCAACAGACGTTCGCCCCAGTGCGACAACCCGGTAATAAAACCGAGGATCAGTCCGATGCTGCCGCCGATGGCAAAGCCGATCAACGCGCGCTGGCTACTGATGCTCAGGTGCTGCCACAGCTCGCCGCTTTGGCTCAGGCGCCAGAAGGCGGCGAGCACCGCGCTCGGCGCCGGCAAAATGCGGTTGGACAGCCAGCCAGTTTCGACGGCGATTTGCCAGAGGATCACCAGCGCCAACGGCAGCGCCCAGGGAGCCAGCCGATACAGGATGCGTTGTACGTTATTTGCCATCGGGGTGCTCCTCAGCTCTGCGACACTTTTTGCGGAACATAAATGTTGGCCACCACTTCGCCCTGCGGGCGCACCGGCTGAAGGCGCGCAGGCGTTTCTTCCTGCGCCAGATCGAGGTGAGGGAACAGCAGTTCTCCGACGCGGTAGGCCTCTTCCAGATGCGGATAGCCGGAGAGAATAAAGGTGTCGATGCCCAGATCGGCGTATTCCTGCATGCGTGCGGCGACCGTCGGGCCATCGCCCACCAGCGCGGTGCCGGCGCCGCCGCGCACCAGGCCGATGCCGGCCCACAGGTTCGGGCTGATCTCCAGGTTGTCCTTCTTGCCGCCGTGCAGCGCCGCCATGCGCCGTTGGCCGACGGAGTCGAAGCGCGCAAAGGCCTGCTGCGCGTTGGCGATGGTTTCCTCATCGAGGTGGGCGATCAGCCGATCGGCGGCGCGCCAGGCCTCTTCGGTGGTTTCCCGCACGATGACATGCAGACGGATGCCGAAACGCACCTGTCGGCCCTTCGCCGCCGCTTTGGCGCGTACTTCCTCGATCTTCTCTTTGACCTGCGCCGGCGGCTCTCCCCAAGTGAGGTACATTTCTACCTGTTCGGCGGCCAGATCCTGCGCGGCGGCGGAGGATCCGCCGAAATAGAGCGGCGGACGCGGTTGCTGCACCGGTGGGAACAGCAGCTTGGCCCCTTTCACCTGAATATGCTTGCCGTCGAAATCGACGGTTTCGCCTTCCAGTACCCGGCGCCAGATATGAGTGAACTCGGTCGAGGCCTCGTAACGCTCTTCATGACTGAGATGCAACCCCTCCGCCGCCAGCTCTTCCGGATCGCCGCCGGTGACCAGATTGAACAGCGCGCGCCCGTTGGACAGGCGATCCAGCGTCGCCGCCTGACGCGCCGCCAGCGTAGGGGAGATGATGCCCGGCCGCAACGCAACCAAAAATTTCAGCCGCTGGGTGACCGGGATCAGCGAGGCGGCCACCAGCCAAGAGTCTTCGCAAGAGCGACCGGTGGGGATCAGCACACCGCCGAATCCCAGCCGATCCGCCGCCTGGGCGATCTGCTGCAAGTAACCGTGATCGACGCTGCGAGCGCCCTGCGCGCTGCCAAGATAGTGGCCGTCGCCATGGGTGGGTAAAAACCAGAAAACGTTCAGGCTCATCGTCAATGTTCCCCCGTATTTATTGCGCGCTTGGGCGCCAGATGCGTTGCGAGATGTCGACCTTCACCGGCACCAACCGGTTGGCGTAAAACAGGTCGGCGGTTTGCTGCTGCGCGGCGATCGTATGCGCATCTAGCGGTGTGATGGCGGTCGGGGGGCGGTGATCCAGATAGCTGGCGATCACCGGTTCCGGCAGCCCCATGGCGTTGGCCAGCAGGGTCACGCTTTGCGCCCGGTCGCTGCGGGTGAGTGCATCGGCCTGGGTTAGCACCGTCAGGACCTGGCTGATAAAGGCGCCATTGGCTTCGACATAGGGGCGCGCCGCCAGATAGAAGGAACCGGTCTGGTTCAGATCGGTGCCGTCGCCGAGCACCCGCACGCCGCCCTGCAGCAGCGCGGCGGAATAATAAGGATCCCAGATAGCCCAGGCATCGACGTTGCCCTGCTGGAATGCGGCGCGCGCATCGGCGGGCGTCAAATAGGCGGGCTGGATATCCGTAAATTTCAGTCCGGCCTTTTGCAGCGATCGCAGCAGCAGGTTATGTGAGCTGGATCCTTTCTGGAACGCGACCTTATGGCCTTTCAGATCGGCGACGGTTTTGATCGGGCTATTTTCCGGCACCAGGATTACTTCGGCCTTCGGTTTGGGCGGCTCAACGCCGACATACAGCAGATCCGCGCCGGCGGCCTGCGCAAAGATCGGCGGAATATCACCGGTGCTGCCCAGATCGATGCTGCCGACGTTCAAGGCCTCCAGCATCTGCGGGCCGGCGGGAAATTCAATCCAACTGATGCGGGTGGCGGGGAAGCGTTCCTCCAGCAGCCGGTGGCTTTTCGCCAGCACCAGACTCACCGATCCTTTCTGGTAACCGATGCGAAATTGCGCCGGATCCTGCGCGACGGCGGCGTTGGCCCAGACCAGCGACAGCAGGCCGGTGAAGGCCGCGGCGCTCAGCCAACGTCGCAAAGCGTTGCGTTGTTTCATTCAGGCCCTCCTTTTCCAGGCATGTCAGGCGGTTTGACGCGCCGTCAGCGGCGAGGCGACGCGCAGCGCGGGCGGTTTGCGGCGGCCAAGCGCCAAATAGAAACTGGCGAGCGCCTCTTCCAACCGGGCGGCCACGGCGTCGGTGAGCGTGGCGCTTTCGCCGGTCAGTTGGATCTGGCTGTCGTCGGCGAACACGCCGTGCAGCACCTCTTGCGCTTTCAGCGCCGCCAGCACCGGTTTCAGCGCATAGTCCACCGCCAGCATGTGACCGACGGAACCGCCGGTCGCCAGCGGCAGCACCACCTTATGATCCAGCGCGCGTTCCGGCAGCAGGTCCAGCAGGGTTTTCAGCGCGCCGGAGAACGACGCTTTATAAACCGGCGTGGAAATCAGCAGGCCGTCGGCCTGCGCCAGCTGCTCGGCAAACGCCTTGATCGCCGGACTGTTGAAGTTGGCGTACAGCAGGTCTTCGGCGTCAAAGTCGTGCAGGGTATAGGCCGTCACTTCCACCCCTTGCTGCCGCAGCCAGTTCTGACTCAGCGAGAGCAGCGCGGCGGAACGTGATGGGATACGTGGGCTACCGGCCAGTGATATAACGCGCATTGCCACTCCTTATAACTAAAAGTTAGGTTTAATTAGAAAATCAATGGGAAGTGTTTTAAACCTACCAGCAACCGGGCGCGTTGTTTAAATCTCATTTTTTGATTTGGATATGCGCAAAAGCGGATTGGCGCCGATTTGGCGGTGAAGTGGGAAAACGATTGCGTAAAAACGGCTTTTTTTGCCTTTAATCAATTCCAATTAGGCGGGGGATACCGGATAATACGCCCCCGGTTTGCAACCGGGAAATCAGGAGAGTCCATGTACTACCCCCTCATCAGGAAAGCGTTGTTCCAGCTCGATCCGGAGCGCGCGCACGAAGTGACCTTTCGTCAGCTCAGCCGTATTACCGGCACCCCATTAGCGTTTCTTGTCCGTCAGTCCGTGCCGACCAAACCGGTCAGCTGCATGGGGCTGTCGTTTAAAAACCCGCTGGGATTGGCCGCCGGTCTGGATAAAAACGGCGAATGCATCGATGCGTTCGGCGCGATGGGCTTCGGCCATGTGGAAGTCGGCACCGTGACGCCGCGTCCGCAACCGGGCAACGACAAGCCGCGCTTGTTCCGCGTGGTTGAGGCGGAAGGCCTGATTAACCGCATGGGGTTCAATAACCATGGCGTGGACAATCTGGTTGAAAACGTTAAGAAATCCCATTTCGGCGGCATTCTTGGGATCAATATCGGCAAGAATAAAGACACGCCGGTCGAGCAGGGAAAAGACGATTATTTGATCTGCATGGATAAAGTTTATCCGTATGCCGGATATATCGCGATTAACATCTCTTCACCGAATACGCCGGGGTTACGATCCTTACAGTATGGCGAAGCGTTGGACGATCTTTTGGCTGCGATTAAAAATAAGCAGCAGGAATTACATGCGCGCCATCACAAATATGTGCCGGTAGCGGTAAAGATCGCGCCGGATCTTTCTGAAGAAGAATTGATCCAAATTGCCGATAGCCTGGTGCGGCATAATATCGATGGCGTGATCGCCACCAATACCACGTTGGATCGAAAATTGATCCAAGGGCTGAATTACTGCGAACAAGCGGGTGGGTTAAGCGGGCGTCCGTTGCAATCACGCAGCACCGAAGTGATCCGTCGCCTCTCCACCGAACTGCAGGGGCGCTTGCCGATTATCGGCGTAGGCGGCATTGATTCGCTGACGGCGGCGCGCGAAAAAATGGAGGCCGGCGCGAGCCTGCTGCAAATTTATTCCGGATTTATCTATCACGGCCCGCGTTTGATTAAAGATATCGTTACCCATATCTAATATTTTTCCTCTCATTTTATTCCGGGGGTTTATTTCTGCCCCCGGCTCGTCTATATTTTGTTCGTTAGCATAAATATCGTTCGCGGAATTATCCGATGTTTAAGCTATTTTATCGGTGATAAAATCGCCTTTTAGGGTGAGTGCGGCATTGGCATAGGCAGCGAGAAGGATACGAAATGAAGATAAAACCTGACGATAATTGGCGTTGGTATTTTGATGCCGAACACGATCGGCTAATGCTGGATTTAGCTAATGGTATGATCTTTCGTTCACGTTTCCCGGCCAAAATGTTAACGCCGGACGCCTTTGATGAATGCGCTTTTTGCGTGGATGACGCCGCCCTTTATTTCACCTATGAAGAACAGTGCAAGCAGGTCAAGCTGAGCCATGAACAGCGCGCCGAGCTGGTGTTGAATGCGCTGGTCGCCTATCGCTTCCTGAAACCGCTGATGCCAAAGAGCTGGCATTTCTCGCAGCAGCATTACCCGCTGCAGCCGAAAAATGGCGAGCTGGCGGCGGTGAAAGTGATGGAGAGCGGCGCGGAAGCGCGCCTGCTGGTGGTGGAGGCCGGGGATAACGCCAGCCTGTGCCTGCTGGCGCAAAATCAGCTGACGGTCGCTGGCCGTACCATGGTATTGGGTGACGCCATCAAGGTGATGCACGATCGGCTGAAACCCTGCGCGCAGGATGAAAGCGCCGCCCCGGCTTACGACAGGGCGGTATAAGGCGGATTACGCCAACGTCAAATCACTTTTCGGGATGCAGCTGCAGCACAGGATGGTGCCGTTGTCGCCCAGCGCGCTTTTCTTCAGGGGCGCGACTTCACCGCTCAACAACGTAATGCGGCAGCTGCCGCAAATCCCGGCGCGGCAGGAGTAAGGTACGCGGATGCCTTGCTGTTCCAACTGCTCGAGCAGGATCTGCTGGTTATTGCCGGTAAACACCTTGCCTTCATATTCGATCGTGACGCTGTGCGCGCTGTCTTGTGGCGCCTGCACGCTCTCTACCACTTTCCCGGCGCCATAAGGGCGCGGCGGCTTGGTCGACAGCACTTCCACCGTATCGCCCACGCGAATGATGCCGCTGTTGCGCGCGATCATATTCTGGCCAAAATCGATGTCGCCGTTGTCGGCGGAGCGGAATTTTTGCAGCGTGCTGAGCGGTTCGCCGCTCGGGTGCTTGCGGCCACGCTCGGTGCTGACGGTGGTAAGCACGCAGCGGCTGCAGGGTTTCACCAGATCGAACATCACGTCACCGACGCGGATCACCTGCCAGCCGTCTTCGGCCCAGGCGGTGGCGCCGCTCACCACCAGATTGGGGCGGAACTGCTCTAGCTTGATGCTGCCGGGGCAGCGCTGTTGCAGATCGTTGAACGAAGCCTGGTTAATCAGCAGATAAGGGTAGCCGTCGGCAAACGTCAGCGGGATTTCAGGGTGTTTCTTGACCCGGCGGGTCAGCTCCGGCCCCAGCCAGCGCAGCTGCACGTCGCGCTGGAAATAGCCGCTCAGCCAGCGGTTGATCTCATCTGGCGCAGTCAGCGCGGTGAAATGGTTGCCCCATACCTCGGTCGGCTGCGGCGCGGCGGCGAAGTCGCTGAAGCGAATGGCGGCGCTTTCACCGTCCGGCGCGGTCAGAAACAGCCCATCCGGCAACAGCGCCGGCGTGAACAACACCATCTGCGGATATTGGCGCGCGGTAATAAAGGTGCCGTCCGGCTCGGTGATCATAAAGTTGCGGTCGAAGGCCAGACCGCTGCTGCCGACCTGGGCGTAAGAAAGCTGCAGGCCGCGCAGTGATTTAACCGGATGGACGTAGAGTTTGGAAAGCGTGATCACCCTTATCTCCGTGCGATGATTAAATAGAAGGGAGCAACTTTATGACAAGCGGTGCGGATTAGCTATAATGCGCAACAATTTTCTTTTTGGTGATAAGTACGATATGAACTCTCTGTTTGCCAGCACGGCGCGTGGATTGGAAGAACTGTTAAAAAGCGAGCTGGAAGCGCTTGGCGCTCACGACTGCAAAGTGGTGCAGGGCGGGGTACATTTTCAGGGTGACGATCGTCTTCTGTACCAAAGCCTGCTGTGGAGCCGCCTGGCTTCGCGCATTCTGTTGCCGCTGAACGAATTCCGCGTGCACAGCGACCTGGATCTGTACCTTGGGGTGCAGGCGATCGACTGGCCGAGCATTTTTGGCGTGGATAAAACTTTTGCCGTGCATTTCAGCGGCGTGAACGAAGAGATCCGCAACAGCCAATATGGCGCGCTGAAGGTGAAAGACGCCATCGTCGACAGCTTCACCCGTAAACTTGACCAACGCCCGACGGTTGCCAAGCAGCAGCCGGATATTCGCGTTAACGTCTTCCTGCAACGCGATATGGCCAGCGTGGCGCTCGATCTGAGCGGCGAAGGCCTGCACCAGCGCGGCTACCGCGATCTCACCGGCCAGGCGCCGCTGAAGGAAAACCTGGCGGCCGCCATCGTGCTGCGCTCCGGCTGGCAGCCGGGCACGCCGATGCTCGATCCGATGTGCGGCTCCGGCACGCTGTTGATCGAAGCGGCGATGATCGCCGCCGATCGCGCGCCGGGTCTTCACCGTCAACACTGGGGCTTCAGCGCCTGGAATGGCCACAACGCCGAACTGTGGCGTGAAGTCACCACCGAAGCACAGGTTCGTGCCCGCCGCGGTCTGCAGGAAACCGCCTCTCGCTTCTTCGGTTCCGATATCGATCGCCGGGTGATTGAGATGGCGCGCGGCAACGCCCGCCGCGCCGGCGTCGCCGAACTGATCACCTTCAACGTCGGCGACGTCGCGCGGTTGACCAACCCGCTGCCGGAAGGCCCGCACGGTACCGTGATCAGCAACCCGCCGTATGGCGAGCGTCTGGAAAGCGAACCGGCGCTGATCGCGCTGCACAACATGCTGGGCCGCGTGATGAAAAGCGCCTTCGGCGGTTGGCAGCTGTCGCTGTTCAGCGCCTCGCCGGAGCTGTTGAGCTGCCTGCAGCTGCGCGCCGAGCGCCAGTTTAAGGCGAAGAACGGCCCGCTGGAGTGCGTGCAGAAAAATTATCAGCTGGCGGCAAGCCCGGCCGGTGCCGCTACCGGCGGCGTGCAGGTGGCGGAAGATTTCGCCAACCGTCTGCGCAAGAATTTGAAGAAGCTCGACAAGTGGGCGAAGCAACAAGGCATTGAATGCTACCGCCTGTACGATGCCGATCTGCCAGAATACAACGTCGCGGTGGACCGCTACGGCAGCAAGGTGGTGGTGCAGGAGTATGCGCCGCCGAAAACCGTCGATGCACAGAAAGCGCGTCAGCGCCTGTTCGATGTGATCAACGCGACGCTGGCGGTGCTGGAGCTGCCGTCGAATCAGCTGATCCTGAAAACGCGCGAGCGGCAGAAGGGCAAAAACCAGTACGAGAAACTGGCGCAGAAGGGCGAGTTCCTGCTGGTGGAAGAGTATAACGCCAAGCTGTGGGTCAACCTGACCGACTATCTCGATACCGGCTTGTTCCTCGATCACCGCATCGCGCGCCGTATGCTGGGCGAGATGAGCAATGGCAAGGACTTCCTCAACCTGTTCGCCTATACCGGCACCGCCAGCGTGCATGCCGGGCTGGGCGGCGCGCGCAGCACCACCACGGTGGACATGTCGCGCACCTATCTGGAATGGGCGGAGAAGAACCTGCGCGCCAACGGCCTGACCGGCCGTCAGCATCGATTGATCCAGGCCGACTGCCTGTCGTGGTTGAGCAACGCCAACGAACAGTTCGACGTGATCTTCATCGATCCGCCGACCTTCTCCAACTCCAAGCGGATGGAGAACACCTTTGACGTGCAGCGCGATCACCTGGCGCTGATGAAAGATTTGAAACGGTTGCTGCGCCGCAACGGGACCATCATGTTCTCGAACAACAAGCGCGGTTTCCAAATGGATATGGCAGGGCTGAGTGCGCTGGGCCTGGAGGCGAAAGAGATCACCGCCAAGACGCTGTCGCAGGACTTTGCCCGTAACCGTCAGATCCACAACTGCTGGCTGGTGACTCACGCCGGCGAAGGAAAATAATTACTATGTCGTTAATCAGCATGTCCGGCGCCTGGCTTTCTTTCAGCGATGCGCCACTGTTAGACAACACCGAAATTCATATCGAAGACAACGAGCGCGTGTGTCTGGTCGGGCGCAACGGCGCCGGTAAATCTACGCTGCTGAAGATCCTCGGCAAAGAGATCCCGCTGGATGACGGCCGGGTGATCTACGAACAGGATCTGATTGTGGCGCGCCTGCAACAGGATCCGCCGCGCAATATCGGCGGCAGCGTGTTCGACTTCGTGGCGGAAGGCGTTGCGGAGCAGGCAGAACACCTGAAGGCGTATCATGCGATTTCCCACCTGGTGGAGAGCGATCCGAGCGAGAAAAACCTGGCGCGCATGGCGCAAATCATGGAGATCCTCGATCACCAGGGACTCTGGCAGCTCGACAGCCGCATCAGCGAAGTGCTGCTGCAGCTGGGGTTGAACGGCGACGCAGAACTTTCCTCGCTGTCCGGCGGCTGGCTGCGTAAAGCGGCGCTGGGCCGTGCGCTGGTGAGCTCGCCGCGCGTATTGTTGCTCGACGAACCGACCAACCACCTGGATATCGAAACCATCGACTGGCTGGAAGGTTTCCTGAAAGAGTTCGACGGCAGCATCGTCTTCATCTCGCACGACCGTTCGTTTATCCGCAACATGGCGACGCGCATCGTCGATCTGGATCGCGGTAAGCTAGTTTCCTGGCCGGGCAACTACGATCTGTACCTGCAGAGCAAAGAAGAAGCGCTGCGGGTGGAAGAGCTGCAAAACGCCGAGTTCGATCGCAAGCTGGCGCAGGAAGAGGTCTGGATCCGTCAGGGCATCAAAGCGCGCCGTACCCGTAACGAGGGCCGCGTGCGTGCGCTGAAGGCGCTGCGCGTCGAGCGTTCAGAACGCCGTGAAGTGATGGGCACCGCCAAGATGCAGGTGGAAGAGGCGACTCGCTCCGGCAAAATCGTATTTGAGCTGGAAGACGTCAATTATCAGGTTGGCGAAAAAGTGCTGGTGCGCGGTTTCTCCGCTCAGGTGCAGCGCGGCGACAAGATTGCGCTGGTGGGGCCGAACGGCTGTGGCAAAACCACGCTGCTGAAACTGATGCTCGGTCAGCTGAAAGCCGACAGCGGCCGCGTGCACTGCGGCACCAAGCTGGAAGTGGCTTATTTCGACCAGCACCGCGCCGATCTCGATCCTGAGCGCACGGTGATGGACAACCTGGCGGAAGGTAAACAGGAAGTAATGGTCAACGGCCGCCCTCGCCACGTCTTGGGCTACCTGCAGGACTTCCTGTTCCACCCGAAGCGAGCGATGACGCCGGTGAAGGCGCTGTCGGGCGGTGAGCGTAACCGCCTGCTGTTGGCTAAGCTGTTTCTGAAACCGAGCAATCTGCTGATCCTCGATGAACCAACCAACGATCTCGACGTCGAAACGCTGGAGCTGCTGGAAGAGCTGATCGACGGCTATCAGGGCACCGTGCTGCTGGTCAGCCACGATCGTCAGTTCGTTGACAACTCGGTGACCGAGTGCTGGATCTTCGAAGGCAACGGCGTGATCAATGCCTTCGTCGGCGGTTACTACGATGCGCATCATCAGCGCGCGACGGCGAAACCGATTCGTCAGGCGGCGCCGAGCGCGAGCAAACCGGCGGCGGAGAAAAAGGCCGAACAGCCGAAGAAAACGGCGGCCAAGCTGAGTTACAACCTGCTGCGTGAGCTGGAACAGCTGCCGCAGCGGCTCGAACAGCTGGAAGCGGAAATCGAAGCGCTGCAGGCGCAGATGAGCGACGCCGACTTCTTCACGCGGCCGCATAGCGAAACGCAAGAAGTGCTGACGGCGCTGGCTGATGCCGAGCAAGCGCTGGAACAGGCTTTCGCCCGTTGGGAAGAGCTGGAAGCGATGAAAAACGGCTGACCGTTGCGATGCCGCCCGCGCGCTGCTGCGGGCGGCATCGACGTGCCGGTGAGCGACGTTATTTAGGAGGAATATGGTGTGTTCCCACAACAATCATCAGCAGCATAGTCATTCCGCACCCTCGGCGGCGCAGCAGGATAACCTGATGCTGTGCCCGCAGTGCGACATGTTGGTGGCGCTACCGCCGCTGGCCTATGGCAGCAAAGCGGTATGCCCGCGCTGCAAAACCACGCTCAGCGCCCGCTGGGACGAGCCGCGCAAGCGGCCGATCGGTTACGCGCTCAGCGCCTTGTTCATGCTGGTGCTGGCCAACATTTTCCCGTTTATCAACATGCGCGTCGCCGGCCTCGGCAACGAAATCCGGCTGATCCAAATCCCGGAAGTGATGGTGGCGGAAGACTACGCCAGCATGGCCACCTTGTTTATGGTGTTCGTGCAGCTGATCCCGGCGTTTTGCATGGTGGCGATTATCCTGCTGTGCGCCAGAGTGCGCTTGCCGCTGGGGCTCAAAGAGTGGATGGCCCGGGTGCTGTTCCAGTTCAAAACCTGGTGCATGGTGGAGATTTTCCTCGCCGGGGTGCTGGTCAGCTTCGTCAAGCTGATGGCCTATGGCGATATCGGTATCGGCAGCAGCTTCGTGCCTTACTGTCTGTTCTGCCTGCTGCAGGTGCGCGCTTTCCAATGCGTGGATCGGCGCTGGCTGTGGCAGGACATCGAACCGGCACCGCGTCTCGATCGCCCGCTGACGGTAGGACGCACCGGCATGCGCCAGGGCGTGCGCTCCTGCGCGTGCTGCACGGCGATCCTGCCGGCCGATCAGGTGAGCTGCCCGCGCTGCCACACCAAGGGCTACGTGCGTCGCCGCCACAGCCTGCAGTGGACGCTGGCGCTGCTGGTGACCTCCATCATGCTGTATATTCCGGCCAACCTGATGCCCATCATGGTGACCGAGGCGCTGGGTAACAAAATGAACTCCACCATCATGGCGGGGGTGATCCTGCTGTGGGGGGACGGCTCTTATCCGGTAGCGATGGTGATTTTCATCGCCAGTATCATGGTGCCGTCGCTGAAAATGTTGGCGATCGGCTGGCTGTGTTGGGACGCCAACGGCAGGAAGAAACCGCGCGCCGACAGCGAGCGCATGCACCTGATTTATGAAGTGGTCGAGTTCGTTGGCCGCTGGTCAATGATCGACGTGTTTGTGATCGCCGTGTTGTCGGCGTTGGTGCGAATGGGGCAGTTGATGAGCATTTATCCCGCGACGGGCGCCGTGCTGTTCGCGCTGGTGGTGATCCTCACCATGTTCGCCGCCATGACATTTGATCCCCGGCTGACCTGGGATCGCGCAAGTGAAACAATCAACAAGGAGCCGCAAGGTGACGGAAAATAATCATAGCGTCGCGGACGTCGAGAAGATCAAACGCTGGTCGCCGGTGTGGATCATTCCCATCGTGACCGCGCTGATCGGCGCCTGGATCCTGTTTTACCACTTTAGCCATCAGGGGCCGGTAGTGACGCTGGTGACTACGACGGCGGAAGGGCTGGAAGCGGGTAAAACCAAAATCAAAAGTCGCAGCGTTGACGTCGGCGTGGTGGAAACCGTCACGTTGAGCGATGACCTGAGCAAGGTGATGGTGCAGGCGCGTCTTAATTCCGGCATGGAGAAATTGCTGCGCCAGGATTCCGCCTTCTGGGTGGTGAAGCCGCAGATCGGCCGTGAAGGCGTTTCCGGGTTGGGGACGCTGCTCTCCGGCGCCTATATCGAACTGCAGCCGGGCAACAAGGGCAAAGACGGTAAAGACAACTACCAGCTGCTCGACGCGCCACCGCTGGCCTCTCCGGATGCCAAAGGGCTGCGTATCGTGCTGGACAGCGAGAAATCAGGCCAGCTTAACGCCGGCGATCCGGTGCTGTTCCGCGGTTATCGCGTCGGGTCGGTGGAAACCAGCTATTTCGATCCTAAAGCGCGCGCCATGCGCTATCAGCTGTTCATCACCGCGCCTTACGATCAGTTGGTCACCACCAACGTGCGCTTCTGGAAAGACAGCGGCGTGGCGTTTGACATGTCGGCGCAGGGCATGCGGGTAGAGATGGGATCATTGACCACGCTGTTCAGCGGCGGCGTCAGCTTCGACGTGCCGGACGGCTGGGATCGCGGCGAACTGGCGAAAGAGAAGGCGGAGTACCAGCTGTTCGACAACCAGCGCAGCACGCAGGATTCGCTGTATACCGTGCATAAGGATTACCTGCTGTTCTTCTCCGACTCGGTACGCGGCCTGCAGCCGGGCGCGCCAGTCGAGTTCCGCGGCATCCGTCTGGGTACGGTGGCGCAGGTGCCGTTCTATAAAGACGGCATGGCGCAGCGTCTGGATAATGATTACCGCATTCCGGTGCTGATCCGCATCGAGCCGGATCGCTTCCAGAAACAGCTGGGCGGCAACTTCGATATCGAAGGGCACTTGAAAGACGCCGAGTCCCGCGGCATGCGCGCCTCGATGAAGTCCGCCAACCTGCTGACCGGTTCGCTGTATATCGATCTCGACTTCTATCCGCAGGAGAAACCGTGGAAAGGGCCGCGCGAGCTGTTTGGTTATCCGCTGATGCCAACCACCAGCGGCGGTCTGGCGCAGATCCAGCAGAAACTGATGCAGACGCTGGACAAGATCAACGCGATGCCGATCAATCCGATGATCAACGAGGCGACCAAGACGCTGGCGGAAAGTCAGAAAACCATGAAGTCGACGCAGCAGACCATGAAGTCGTTGAACGACATCATCGCCAGCAAAGAGATGCAGGCGCTGCCGCAGGACATGCAGAAAACGCTGCTGGAGTTGAACCGCAGCATGAAAGGGTTCCAGCCAGGTTCGCCGGCTTACAACAAGATGGTGGGCGACATGCAGCGCCTCGATCAGGTCTTGCGTGAGCTGCAACCGGTGTTGCGCACCCTGAATGAGAAGAGTAACGCGCTGGTGTTTGAAGCCGCCGGCAGTAATGACCCTCAGCCGAAGAAGGCCACGAAATGATGAAATGGATCCCGGTAGCCCTGGCGCTGTTGCTTAGCGCCTGCAGCAGTTCGCCACAGAAGACTTACTATCAGTTGCCGGCGCTGGGCGCGCCGGCCGCGGCCAGCAGCAGCGGCGCCTCCACGCGCCAGCTGTGGCTGGAGCACGTGAGCGTGGCGGATTATCTGGCGCAGAGCGGCGTGGTGTATCAGACCAACGACGTGCAGTATGTGATAGCCCAGAACAACCTGTGGGCCAGCCCGCTCGACCAGCAGCTGCAGCAAACGCTGGTCACCAACCTGAGCAGCGCGCTGCCGGGTTGGGTGGTCTCTTCGCAGCCGATGAGCAGCGATCAGGATGTGCTGAACGTGACCATCAGCGGCTTCCACGGCCGTTTTGACGGCAAGGCGATCATTCGCGGCGAGTGGGTGCTGAACCGCCAGGGGCGCTTGATCAAACGGCCTTTCAGCCTGGAGCTGAAACAGGGTGAAGACGGCTATGATGCCCTGGTGCGCACTCTGGCGCAGGGGTGGCAGCAGGAAGCCCAGGCTATCGCCGCACAGATGGGCGGCATTTAGTCATAATTTGGTCTAAAATCGTCTAATCCCTGTCGCCGTGGAAATTCGTTTTTTCTCGCTGGCAGGGATTTCTATTTCATTTCAATTGGTTAACTCCTTCCCCGGCAGATCAGCCACTTAGCACTTTCCTCGGGCGTAGCTCACAAATATGACATTGGCGTGAATTTTGCGCATTGATCTTCTCTTCTTTTAGCGCTATTGATTACTCGTGGCTGCGCAAAAAGCAGCCATTGTTTTCTTTCCACCAGACCAAAATGAGGGAAACGAGGCATGAAGAGACAGAAACGCGATCGTCTGGAAAGGGCGCATTCGAGAGGGTATCAGGCAGGTATTTTAGGGCGTTCCAGGGAACATTGTCCCTACCAATCATCGGTGGACGCCCGGTCTCAATGGCTGGGAGGTTGGCGAGAAGCCATGGAAGACAGGGCTGTGACCGCTTAAGCGGCTCCCTGTCAAATAAAAGGAATAACCTCCGCCCTTTGGCGGAGGTTTTTGTTTCAGGCGTTTATTTATCCTGCCAGCGCTTCAGCAAAATACTCGCATTCACGCCGCCAAAGCCGAAGCCGTTTGATAAGGCGTAGGTCATATTCATCGATTCCGCCTGTTTCGCGACCAGATGCAAGCCTGCCGCCGCCGGATCGGGGTTATCCAGATTTAGCGTGGCAGGGGCTATCTGATCGCGCAGAGCCAAGGCGGTAAAGATGGTTTCCAGCCCGCCGGCGGCGCCCAGCAGGTGCCCCGTCGCTGATTTTGTTGAGGTTACGGCGACAGTCCCGGCCGTGCCAAACAGGTGTTTGATGGCGTTGATTTCGCCCAAATCCCCTACGGGTGTCGATGTCGCGTGCGCATTTAAATGCTGTACCTCCTCGGGAACGACGTTCGCCTGCTTCAACGCGATTTTCATCGCCCGATAGGCGCCGTTGCCGTCTTCAGCGCCGGATGTCATGTGGTAGGCGTCGGCGCTGGTGCCATAGCCGACGATTTCCGCGAGCGGGGTGGCGCCGCGCGCCAGCGCGTGTTCCAGCGTTTCAATCACCAGCATGCCGGCGCCTTCCCCCATGACAAATCCGTCCCGGGCGCTGTCGAAGGGCCGAGAGGCCTGTTGCGCCAATTCGGCCGGAGCGGTGGACATGGCGCGCGCGGCGGCGAACCCGCCCAGGCTGACGGTATCTATAGCGGCTTCGGTACCGCCGCACACGGCGATATCGGCTTCATCATTGCGGATCATACGCACTGCGTCGCCAATGGCTTGCACGCCGGCGGCACAGGCGGTGACCGGCGCGCCAATCGGCCCCTTGAAGTGGTGTTTGATTGAAACGTGGCCGGCCGCCAGATTGACCAGGAATGAGGGGATGGTGAACGGCGACAGCCGTTTGGCTCCGCGGCTGTCGGTTGTGCGCACCGCCTGGGCAATCGCCGGGAAACCGCCAATACCCGAGGCAATGACGGTGGCTGTGCGCTCTTGTTTTTCGTCCGTATCGGCTATCCAGCCGGCCTGACGAATGGCTTCATCCGCCGCCGCCATAGCAAACAGGATAAAGCGGTCCATTTTCTTTTGGTCCTTGGGGGCGACGGAGGCGTCGGGGTTGAAGCCCGCTTCAGCATCTTGCGCCAGCGCCGGGACTTGTCCTCCGACCTTGACCGGTAAATCTGCAACGATCTCGTCAGGCAACGCTCGAATGCCGGATTCTCCTTTTAACAAACGTTGCCAGATGGCTTCAATACCGCACCCTAGCGGTGAAACGGCGCCCATGCCGGTAATGACGATACGACAATTGCTCATGATGGCTCCTTGGTAAATTCGGGTAAATCGGCGAGGCGCCGCTGCCGCATCAGTTCGGCGCGTTGATATATGCCATCGCTTGCCGCCGGCCCTGGCGCCAGCGTAATGAACTGCGGCGGCACCGGCTGTTGGGTATCACGATTGACCAACTGGACTTGGATCGGCCGATCGTTGCGTCCGTCGACCAACAGGGCGCTGACGTCCCCGTCGGTCAGATGATTGTTGCCCCATTGTGAGAGCGCCGCCAACACCGGGAGAAAATCGTTGCCGCGCTCAGTAAGCAGGTAGTGATAGCGCACCGGCCGCGTTTGATAACGTTCTTTATACAGAATGCCGTGGGCCACCAAATCCTTCAGGCGACGCGCCAGTAGCGTGGGTGACATACCCAGACTTTGTTGGAATTCGTCGAATTTGGACAACCCCTGAAAGGCATCACGCAGGATCAGAATGCTCCACCATTCCCCGACGCGATCTAATGAACGCGCGACGGGGCAAGGTGCATCGCTAAAGCGGGTTTTTTGCATACCTTTCTCACTAAGTACAATAATTGTAGTTACTATGCTAGTCATGTTAGAGGATCTTGAGGGGCAAGAGAATAACCGGATGCAAAAAAAGCGCTATTGCACTGATGCGGGTAGTGAGGGAGGCCGCCTTTCAGGCTGCCTATTGCTTTGGCCGCTTCGGGTAAGAATAGGGTAAAGACCTATGGGGGAAGACATTTCGGTGAAGGGCGATGAAATAAGGTACACCCAGCATCAATGCCAACGTGATGAGATATTCCATAACGCCGACGGCGGCTAAAAGAAGATGCGGATGGTCTTTGAAAGTCGGGAAGTAAGAGAAAGAAATGCCATCACGTTTCGACGTGATGGCATGCGAAGAGCGTTAGAAGAGAAGGCAGTGGCCGCCTTCCCGCCAGCGTGATTAGAATGCGGTGGTATCTTTGAACAGGCCCACTTTCAGATCGGTGGCGGTATAGATCACTTCACCGTCAACCAGCACTTCGCCATCGGCGACGCCCATGATCAGCTTGCGGGTAATGACGCGTTTGAAGTTAATACGATAGGTTACCTTCTTCGCGGTTGGCAGCACCTGGCCGGTGAACTTGACTTCACCGACGCCCAGCGCGCGGCCTTTGCCTTCGCCACCCAGCCAACCGAGGTAGAAACCGACCAGCTGCCACATCGCATCCAGGCCCAGGCAGCCAGGCATGACCGGATCGCCGATAAAGTGGCAACCGAAGAACCATAGGTCCGGATTAATATCCAGCTCCGCTTCCACATAACCTTTGTTGTGAGTCCCGCCGTCTTCGGTCATTTTGACCACGCGGTCCATCATCAACATGTTACCCGCCGGCAACGGTGGGCCACCGGCGCCGAACAGCTCGCCACGACCGGATGCTTCGAGGTCTTCTTTCGTATAGGAATCGCGTTTATCTACCATGTTCTCAGTAAGCCTTATTTTAATGAAGGACGCAGGTTAGCTAACACGTGTACGCTGAACAAGTCCGATCAGCCGTGGTTGAACCAGTTGAGCCAGCGTAGCGGCCACGGACGGCGGCGTTCCTGCAGGCTCACCTGCGCAATCCGTTCCTGAATGGCCGCCAACAAATTCGGCTGTTGTTCGTCAGAGTAGAGGCAACCTGTGAGTAAAGGCAAGGCTTCCGCCGCGCTCTCTACCGCCCACAGATGGAATTGCCCTTCGCGTACCGCGTCGACGATATCCTGGCGCAAGCACAGGTGGCGCACGTTGGTTGCGGGCAAGACGACACCCTGTTTGCCCGTCAGGCCGCGGCGTAAACAAACCTCGAAGAAACCTTCGATCTTTTCGTTAACGCCACCTATCGGCTGTACGTTGCCAAATTGGTCGACGGAGCCGGTGACGGCGATCTGTTGGGTGATCGGTTGCTGTGACAGGGCGCTGATCAATGCGCACAGCTCAGCCAGCGAGGCGCTGTCACCGTCCACTTCACCATAAGATTGCTCAAAGACGATGGAAGCGGAGAAGGGCAGTTGCTGATCAAGATCCAGTTCGGCGATCAGGAACGCCTGCATGATCATCATGCCTTTAGCATGCAGGTTGCCGCCCAGTTCGGCTTTGCGCTCGACGTCGGTGAACTCGCCGTCGCCGAGATGCACAACGCAACTGATGCGCGACGGTTCACCAAAGCTGCGTGGATGGCCCGGATAATCCAGGACTGACAGACCGTTGATCTGCCCGACCACTTCGCCCTCGGTCTCAATCAGGATCTGACCCAGCTCGATCTCATCCTGCATACGCTCGGCCAGATAGCTTTCACGCCATTCGCGGGCATTCAATGCCGCTTCAAACGCTTTGGCCGTAATGCGGTCTTCTTCGGCGTACAGTGCAGCTTCGGACAACTGCTGCCCAAGCCAAACCGGCGAGAGTGGCAGGATGCCCTGATCGCCACTATAACGCACCGCCTGAACGATCAGCGGCAGCCAGGCATCGGCCGCCAACATCGGTAACTGCCGCTCGGCGATCACACCGTTGACGTAGCCGCACCACTGCGCCATATCATCAACTTCAGTCAGTTGCAGATCGTCTTCATATTCGCCATAGACCGCTTGTTCACTCAGTTCTGGCTCGATATCGTGGAAATCGGCCAGGCCGTGGCGGTCGCCGACCACAATCAGCCGCAGATCCAGCGGCATCGGCGGAATAGCAACCGGCAGCGGGCGGGTTTCGTCAGGCGAAACCCAATGGAACTGACGCTGGCCGATCATTTGCTTCAACCGCAGCCATAGCAACGGCTGGGCCAGCAGCGCCCGGGCTGACAGGATCAGAATACCGCCGTTGGCCTGGTGCACCAGGCCGGGCTGCAGAGTGATGTCGCCATTGTGGATCCGCACGCAACCAAACAGCTGCTCCGGTTCAATCCACTCTTGGAACACGCAAGCACCGCCGGCAGCGAAAGGTTCATCGCCATGGCTGGCAGGCTCTACGCTGACCTTGCCATCCTGAATGACATAGTGGCTGCCGCGGCATGCCGTGTTTTGCGGCAGCAGCGGTTTGACGGCGTTAGCGATCAGTTCCAGGTATTCTCGCGTTTCTTGCGCTTTCAACAGCATGAATCGCGGTGGCGATTGAGGGTGGCAAAATAGCGTCAGGGCATTTTCCAGCCGAGGCTGAATGGCGGAAAAGGGCACGGGTGCCAACTGAGCGGCGGTATCAAATATCGCCTGATAAGGCGTTACGTCCGGCAATAAAGATTGCCATTCAAGTCGGTTATTGGTCAAAGTGTTAGATGCAATCGTTAAAAAGGGAAAGGGCGATTATACAAGAATAACGGCGGCTTGATACATGCGGAGTGCCAGTTGGCATCAGGGAGTTTGACATCACGCGGTGACTGTGCAAAAAACAGTCTAAAAGACGGCTTAATTGCCGGGGAAATTCGGCGCAAAGCTGTTATGCTTATTTGAAGTTACGCGGTCACTGAAGAGCTCAAGATGAAATATCAGCAACTGGAAAATCTAGAGAGCGGTTGGAAATGGAAGTACCTGGTGAAGAAGCACCGGGAAGGGGAGCTTATTACCCGCTACATTGAAAACAGCGCTGCTCAGGAAGCGGTTAACGAGCTGCTGAAGCTGGAAAATGAGCCGGTAAAGGTACTTGCATGGATTGCCGCTCATATGAATCCGGAACTGGATAACCGGATGAAGCAAACAATCCGCGCCCGCCGCAAACGTCATTTTAACGCAGAACATCAGCATACGCGTAAAAAATCTATCGATCTGGAGTTTTTGGTTTGGCAACGATTAGCTGCTCTGGCGCGCCGCCGTGGCGTTACGCTTTCGGAAACCGTCGTGCAACTTATCGAAGACGCTGAACGCAAAGAAAAGTATGCAAACCAGATGTCATCGTTGAAAGAAGACTTGAAGGCGATTCTTGGCAAAGATCCCAAGTAAGTGCGTGAGAGCGCCTTTGTGGCGTTTGACCTTGAAAGGTTGTGGCAACAATAGGACGAAAAAAAACCCCGCTAGGCGGGGTTTTTTATTAGGCGAGTAAACTTAGCCCTGAGGCTGAGTTACAACGTCTTTGATACCTTTAACTTCGATCTCTACGCGACGATCTGGTGCCAGGCAAGCGATCTGAGCTTTGGTAGCGCGGCCAGATTTGTAGCCACAGGTGTTGCCAGTAACTGCATCTGCTTCACCCATACCACGTGCAGAGATTTTGTCTGACGGGATGCCTTTGGAGACCAGGTAGTCAACAACGCTTTGTGCGCGCTGTTCGGACAGTTTCTGGTTGTACTGGTCAGAACCAACAGCGTCGGTGTAACCCAGAACAACTACAGAACCATCTTTAGGATCCATGGAGCTCAGCTGGGTGTACAGCTGATCCAGAGCCTGCTGGCCTTCTGCTTTCAGAGTAGACTTGTTGAAGTTGAACAGCACGTCAGACTTCAGAGTGAAACGCTTGGTTTCAACAACTGGAGCCGGAGCTGGAGCTGGTGCTGGAGCAACTACGTCATCCTGACCGAAGCGGTAAGAAACGCCCAGGCTCAGCATGGTGTTGTCTGGACGTGCGCCAACGGTACCTGCGTCACCGATGTTGCTTACGAACTGGTAATCCAGGCGAGTAGCCCAGTTTTTGGTCAGTGCGTATTCAACACCAACAGCAGCCAGCGGAGAAACGCCGGTGTCGTGGTCGCTCAGGCGCTGGCCAGTACGGCCGTAGTTAGCTTTGGAGTCTGCACGCCATACCATACCACCCAGACGAGTGTAGATGTCCAGATCGTCAGCAATTGGGTAGCTCAGTTTAGCGGCCAGTTGAACGCCCTGCGCTTTGAAAGCACCGTTGTTCACGCTGCCTTTGTAAGGCATGCGGCCGAGCCAGTCATAGCCCAGCTCGAAGCCCAGGTATTGGTTTGCCTGGTAGCCCAGGAACGCGCCGGCACCCAGCTGATCTTTGTGGGTTGGGCCGTTGCCGATACCGTTCTGGTAACCGTTACCGTAGAAACCAGTGTCGTGGTACTGGGACCAGCCCAGTTTAGCACCGGTGTACCAGGTGTTATCTTTTGGAGCGGCTTGCGCTACGGTAGCGAAACCTGCCAGTGCCACTGCTAATGCGATAGCTGTCTTTTTCATTTTGCGCCTCGTTATCATCCAAATAGGCAATGAGCTTTAAAGCTGTTTAAGCCCTTGGTTAAATTCCTTCGCCAAGGTTTAAGCCCTCGTTTGTTACTCGCCAGTTTTTCTGACGTTATAGAGCAACCTTGGCGATGTAAAGTCTACAACGTGGCGCGAAAGTTACAAGTGTGATGTGATAAGGCTCTAAAAAAAAACGCGGAATCGTACATATTTGCTAACATTCTTTGCCTAAAAAAACGGCGATTCATCGAGCATTTTTGCTTGCCAAACCGCAGCCGGACTAGCTTTGTGCCTTCCCACGCAAAGGTTCCGCTTAGGGGGTGCGAAAATGATGGGAAAAATCCTAAATTTACTTAATGATACAAAGAAGAGTGAATTTTTAGGGTGGAACAGTGTCCGTGAGTCGGGTTAATGTCACGTTGAGGCCGCATGATAAACCCATAGGCATTACCCAATTCTGCCGCACGTCTTAATTTTAGACGATCCTCCTCCGTTAGCTCAGGCAACCAGCCGAGAACCACGCTGTAATTTCCCGTTTGCAGCGCTTTTTCCATTGCCTCGACCGTATTCACCGGGCTGATCTGGCTCAATTGCATCATCTTATCTACAGGCAGGCCGGATTGCTGCAGCCATTGTTTGCTTAATTTTTGCTGCGGCGTCAGCCACAGAAGCCAGCGAGACTGTTTGCCCAGTTGTTGCAGCAGGGGCAACAGCAATTGGGCCACTGCGGGCTGGCGCTCGTTGTAAACAAGTTCACTGATCAAGCCATTTTCTTTGCCGACATCTGTGTTCTTCGCAACATTGCGCGCTGTATAAGAGCCATGGCCGAAATGAGGTTGGTAGAGTGATTGAGTACGCATAAAGTTCCCGCCCGTCGTGTTACTGTATGTTTATACAGTATCCCTGATTTAGGATAAGATCAACCCAAATTTTCGTAGCGGCTCGCATAATTGCGATCATTTTTTGTACCGATGATTTTTGTGATTGGCAGGCGGGCGGATAGTGCGTATTTTTCTAATTAGTTGTTCACGTTACTTTTTTCATTGATGAGAGAAATAATACGGCCAGAACCTAAAAAGGAGGAACGCTATGAAAAGGATGTCGACGAGAAGAATCGCGCAGGCTAAAAATTGCTTTGCGGTGCTGGGAGCCATCACAACACGGTCACAGTTTGGTGGCTACGGCCTGCTGGCCGAGGGGGTAATGTTTGCGGTGATAGCGGACGGCGAGCTGTACTTGCGGGCTACGGCGAGCATGGAACCGGCCTTTCGTGCCAGAGGGATGGTCAATATGGTCTACTCCAAGCGTGGAGCGCCCATCACTTTGCGTTATTACTGGGTTGACGAGTCGCTGTGGCGGGAACGCAACGAGCTGGTGGGGCTGGCCTGGCAGGCTGTCAGGGAGGCGCGCCGGGAGCAGCGGCTTAAGGCTGGCGATCACGGCCGACTGAAGGCATTGCCGAATATTGACGTTAATATGGAACGTCTGCTGTGGCGAGCGGGCATTCGCAACGCTTATGACCTGCGGCTGCATGGCGCCAAACGCAGCTATCTCCGTTTATTGAAACAGCAGACTAATTTGGGGCTACGAGTGCTGCTGTCGCTGGGCGGGGCGATAGCCGGTTATCATCAGGCGGCGTTGCCGGCCGAATTACGCAGCGAGCTAGTGCGTTGGTTCGATCATACGATGGCGATGCGCCGCCATGGGCATGAGCCGGTTATTCAGGGCCCATCGAACGGGCCCTGAATAGTTAGGCTGCCTTATTGATTTGGGCATGCAGCGCGGTGAGCTCTGGCAGCAGCTCGAGCACCAATCCCACCTGCTGCAAGACCAATTGTTCTTTGCTTTCAGGTTCCGGAACGGCTTTGCTGATGCGCTCCGCCAGCTGTTCCAACGCCTGCGCAATGCGCTGGCTGTTCCGTTCTTCCTGATGCAAGGCGCCGTCCACGTAACACACGGCGTCATTGAGCAGATCGAGCGTGGCCGGGGTATTCAGCCGCTCGCGGTGCGCCCCCAATGCGGAGATATAGCTCAGGAGCGTGTGGTTCAGACAGAGCAAGCGGAAGGCGGCTTCCTGCAGCGCTTTGTCGGCTTTGGGATCGGCGGACATGTTGGAGATGACCGAAGCCAGTTCGGCATCGCTGTTGTGGGCATCACGTCGCGCGATGCGGTAAGCGAGGCCGTTATCCTTACCCTGGTGGTATTGCACCAGAATGGCGTCCAGATAACGGCAGTTGGCATTCAGCGTTTTATCCACCACCGCCGGCAGTTGGCGGAACTTCCAGTCCGGCCAGATAAAGCTGACTGCCGCCCAGGCGATGGCACAGCCCAGCAAGGTATCGTAAACGCGCGGGGCTGCCACTTCGAATCCTTCGCCCAACAGGTTAAAACACAACAGCACCAGCAGCGTGATGAACATCGTCGCGTGGGCATATTGTACGGTGCGGAAAGCGAAGAACAGAACGCCGGTGATGACGATCAACACCAGTTGCCCTTCCAATGACGGCACGAAATAGAGGATTGGCAGGCCGATCAGGATACCGGCCAGGGTACCGATGATGCGTAGCGCCAGGCGTCGGCGGGTAGCGTTGTAGTTCGGTTGACAGACGAACAGGCTGGTCAACAGGATCCAGTAACCGTGCTGCATACCCGTGAACTGGATGAAGGCGTAACCCACGCACAGTACCACCGACATGCGGATCGCGTGGCGGAACAGGGCCGACTGAGGCGTCAAATGGCGGCTGATGCGCAGCCGAATATCGCTCCAGCCGGTTAAGCGGTCGTCGGCCAGGCTGTTCTCTTCCGCTTGCCCGCTGGCCAGCGTCTGCTCTGATTCTATATTGGCCAGCTGCGCATCGATCGCATGCAGGTTTTTCAACAGATGCGCCAGCGCCTTGGTCTGCTCGTTATTGCCCTGGGTTTCGGCGATGCGCGCCAACGCCTCCTGAATGCGGCTGAAAGCCGGTTCAAAGCGCGGGTTGTGCTGGTACTTTTGCCGCAGCAGGATCGATTGTGCCAATTGGCGGCAGGCGCGTGCCTGCATGCTCAGCAGACGCTGGAAGCGGAACAAAATGTCGCTGTGACGAAATTGCCGGCTGAGCGCGTGGTACTGAACGTGGGAAGAGCTGGCACGCTCGTGGATATCCTGCGCGACAAAATAGTAGTGCAAGGTGCGGCGGGTGCCGCGCTGGCCACGATCGCCTTTCAGGCGCGTCAGCAGCGAGGCTTTGGTTTGGTTAAGCAACGCGACCAAGGCGCTGTTGGCCATTGCGACATCCATCCATGGCAGGTCGGCGTCGCGTTCGGCGTCGGGATCGAACAGATTGGCTTTGGCATCCAGATAGTTGGCCAGTTGATCGTAACAGCGCGCCAGGTTCTCTTGCAGCGGCCGGATCGGGAACAGCAGGTGGCCTGCCAACGTCAGCAGGTTGTACCACAGCGCGCCGATCACCAGCAGCAGCGGTTGCTGATACCAGGCATCGTACATCGAGGTGCCGAGCATGGTGTAAACCGCGATCAGCAGCGCGCCGAAGGCGATGGTGGCATAACGCTGCCCCAAGGCGCCGAGCAGGATAAAACCGCAGGTCGACGTGGTTAAGCCAAGGGCGAACAACCAGGGATAAGGGAACAGCAGCTCGATCGAGGCGGAGGCAACAAAGAAGCACACCAGCGTGATAAGCAGGTTGCGTAACCTGCCGGCCAGGCGGTCATCCAAATCGGTCAGGGCGGCTGCCACCACGCCCAGCGTTAACGGGATAGTCAGCTTGGGAATGCCGAGCCACCAGGGAACGGCGGTGGTGCCGATCAGCGCAATGAGGATGCGCAAGTGATACAGCAGGTTGCTGTTGTAAGTATAACGACGAACTGCGGGTGCAAAAGAGCGCACGAAAAACTCCTCAAACGGAGAAAAAATTAACGCTGTTGATAGTGGCGGCGAGCATTCTCAATACGGGCTTGCTGAGCCATTTCTACCGAGACGACGCGGCGTCCCACCGGCCACAGCGCGATGGCGGCTATTTTGAAATTGGCGATGCCGACTGGAATGCCGATGATTGAAACGCATTGCACGATACCGGCGGCGATGTGTGACAGGCACAGCCACCAGCCGAACAGCACCAGCCAGATAATGTTGAGCAGCGAGCCGCCAGCGGAGAGCAGCGCATTGCTTTTTTCCGGATACAGTTCATCGACGTGTATCGCTTCGTTGCCGAACGGCACCAGCGACAGCTTGGTGATTTCCCAACAGGAGCGGGTAAGCGGCAGTGTGATGACAAGCAGCACGCTGAACACCGTAGCAATAAGCCAGCCTAGCGTGGTGAAGAAACCGCCCAACACAAAATTAAGAATATTCAGTACAGTACGCATAGACGTCATTCTGCTCTAATGATAGCCAAACCGCGATGCGGGCGTATTCACGATAAAAACGCAAAATCTATTCTACCCTTTTTTTAGCGCTAGAGTGCCACTGCTTATCGCAGGTAAACTGGCAGATATCCGTTATTTAATCTCAACATAGTCATGGCGCGACGATATGGAACTTAAAGCGACATCGCTGGGGAAACACCTGGCTCAGCACCCTTATAACCGCGTGCGGTTGCTGCACGCCGGCGTTGAGGTGAGCGGGGAAAAACATGAATACCTGATCCCCTTCAATCAACTGATTCAGGTCAGGTGCAAGCGCGGCATCGTCTGGGGCGAGCTGGAATTTGAATTGCCGGACGAAAAAGTGGTGCGGCTGCACGGCACCGAATGGCAGGAAACGCAGCGTTTTTATCACTATCTGCAGCAGGCGTGGCAGCAGTGGAGCGCCGAAATGAGTGAGGTCAGTGCCGGCGTGTTGCAGCAGCAGGTGGCACAGATTCAGCGCATAGAGCAGCAAGATAAATGGTTCAAAAAGTCTGAGCTGGGCAAGCTGCAACAGCAAATCCGTGAGGCTTTCTCCGCGCTGCCGATGCCGGTGACGCGTCTGGAGGAATTCGATAACTGCCGGGCCGATTACCAACTGTGTCTGCAATGGCTGCAGCAGGGGTTACGCAGCGTCGAACAACGCAACCGGCAGTGGACCGATCGCATGCTGGAGCAACATCACGACTTCTTCCAGACCGTCGAAAGCTCACCGCTCAATGACTCCCAGAGCCGCGCGGTGGTCAACGGCGAGGATTCCGTTCTGGTATTGGCGGGGGCCGGCAGCGGCAAAACGTCGGTGCTGGTGGCGCGCGCCGGCTGGCTGCTGCGCCGTCAGGAAGCGCAGCCGGGCCAAATCTTGCTGTTGGCTTTCGGCCGCCAGGCCGCTGGCGAGATGAACGACCGCATCAAAGAACGTTTGGGTGATGTCGGCATTCAGGCCAAGACCTTCCATGCCTTGGCGCTGCAAATCATTCAACAAGGCAGCCGCAAGGCCCCGGCCATCAGCCGGTTGGAAACCGATGCCAAAGCGCGCAAAGAGCTGCTGATTACCCATTGGCGCCAACAGTGCGCGGAGAAGAAAGCGCAGGCCAAGGGGTGGCGTCAATGGTTGACCGAAGAGCTGGAATGGGAAGTGCCGGAAGGCGACTTCTGGCAGGATAAGCGCCTGGCGGATCGCCTGGCAAGCCGGTTGGAACGCTGGTTGGGGCTGATGCGCATGCACGGCGGCAGCCAGTCGGAAATGATTGAGCAGGCGGATGAAGACATCCGCGATCTGTTCTCAAAACGTATCCGGCTGATGGCGCCGCTGCTGAAAGCCTGGAAAAGCGCCTTGAAAGAGGAAGGGGCGGTGGACTTCTCCGGCCTTATCCATCAGGCGGTCAACATTCTCGACAAGGGGCGCTTCGTCAGCCCGTGGAAACATATTCTGGTCGACGAGTTTCAGGATATCTCACCGCAGCGTGCGCTGTTGCTGGCGGCATTGCGCCGACAGAACAAGCAGACCTGCCTGTTTGCGGTGGGGGATGACTGGCAGGCGATTTATCGCTTCAGCGGCGCAGAATTGACGTTAACCACGGCCTTCGCCACGAACTTCGGCGAAGGCGCGCAGTGCGCGCTGGATACCACCTATCGCTTCAATGAACGTATCGGCGAGGTGGCCAACCGGTTCGTGCAGCAAAACCCGCACCAGCTGAAAAAACCGCTCAACAGCTTGAGCAAGGGCAATAAAAAGTCGGTGGCGATCCTGCCGCACGAGCAGCTGGAGCCCTTGCTGGATAAACTGAGCGGCTACGCCAAGCCGGATGAGCGCATCCTGGTGCTGGCGCGTTACCATCATCTGAAACCGGAAGCGCTGGCGAAGGCGGGCACCCGCTGGCCCAAGCTGGATCTGGAGTTTATGACCATCCACGCCAGCAAAGGGCAGCAGGCGGAATACGTCATCATTGCCGGTTTACATGAGGGGCGTGACGGCTTCCCCGCCGTGGCGCGCGAGTCGGTGTTGGAAGAGGTGCTACTGCCGCAGCCGGAGGATTTCCCGGATGCCGAAGAGCGCCGTCTATTGTATGTCGCGTTGACGCGCGCCAAACATCAGGTATGGCTGTTGCAGGATCGTGAACGCCCTTCGGTGTTCGTCGAACACCTGCAGGATCTTGGCGTACCGGTGCAGAAAAAACCGTAGGCATCAGGCCTGGCGCCAGCCAGGCCGTGAGGATTATTTCAGGCGGTCTTGCAGGTAGCGCTGATAGTCGGGGATGGCGATCTCCACCTCGTTTTTGAACAGCGGAGAGTCGATCAGAAAATCGGCGGTCGAGCGGTTGGTGGCCACCGGAATATTCCATACTGTCGCCAGCCGCAGTAGCGCCTTCACGTCCGGATCGTGCGGCACCGCGTTCAGCGGGTCCCAGAAGAAGATCAGCATGTCTATCTTGCCTTCCGCAATCAGTGCGCCAACCTGCTGATCGCCGCCCATCGGGCCACTCAGCATGCTGGTGACGGGAATGCCGCTGGCGCGCTGGATCAGATTACCGGTGGTGCCGGTGGCGTACAGCTGGTGCTGCGCCAGAATAGTCTTGTGGCTTTCTACCCACTCCAATAGGGCTTGTTTGCGGTGATCGTGCGCCACCAGCGCAATGTGTTTGCGCGCGGCGATAGTGCGGGTAGTCAATTCCATCTCGGTGTCCTTCGCTCATCGGGGGATGTGCGACAGATTACTGAAACTGTTTTTCACTGCCTAGCGTTTGCGCCTGAAAATGCGAAGAAAAGGCGCCTTTACGGGGAAAGACGCCGGAAGGGATCAGCGAATCGGTTGTTTATTGGCCCAGCGTAGAAAACGTTTCTGTGTTTCCTTGTCGGCCTGTTGGAACCAGTATTGCAACATCTGTTCCGACACGTTTTCACCTTTCAACGTTACCGTCGGGGCGTTCAGCGGCGCGCCGGCCAACGCGAGGGCTGAGGGATTGCCTGCGTTCGCCTGAACAAAGGCCGGAACGGAGGCCGGGCGGTTCTGGCGGTTGTAATCGGTCATCACCTTTTCCAAATCGGTATTGAAGGTGACGCTGTCGGGATGCAGCGCATCATGTCGGAACGGCAGGGCGTTGCCGTCTTTATCGACCACCAGATAATTCAACGTTCTGTCAAAGCGTTGCGCATCACGATCGTTCTCGATGCGCGGCAGTTCGATCGCCACTTGGCTAATCTTTTGCGTATTGAAGGTGGCAACCAGCGGCAGGGACGTATAGGCCTGTGTATGCTGGCCGGAACGTACGGTTTTGGTCACTTTAAACAGCAGCTGGTGCTGCCCGCCGTCCAGTTCAAGGCTGTCGGCGCCTTTTAACAACGAACCTGTCATTTTCTTGCCGTCGACCACCAGCAGGTCGATGTCCGGGGAGAGTTTCAGGGTCGTAGCCGCGGCAGGCATACTGATGCTGAGCAACGCCGCAACCACCAGACCAAATTTCATCATTATCTCCTTATAAAGTGACGTAGCTCTAAGTGTTGAACACGGCATAGGTTGTGTCAAAATTTTTCAATCGGGTATTTTGTTTACATTTTTACATATTTTATCGCGTTTAGACACGACCGTGCGCAGCTGAACCGCGACAGCCTCTGACCATAAGATTGCGGTGAAGTTTCCTTCGCATTAGCGTTTAACCGAGCGAATGCCGATCGGTTACACTCGAAATGGAAAGTGACGCAGTGATAAACGGGAGTTGAAGATGCAAGATCAAGAGATTGTTGAGCTGTTGCAGCAGGTGAAAACCATCGCGCTGGTGGGCGCCAGCGATAACCCGTCGCGGCCCAGCTATGGGGTGATGGCGTATCTGTTGGCGCAAGGGTATCAAGTGATCCCGGTCAGCCCAAAACTGGCGGGGCAGACGCTGCTGGGGCAGCCAGTTTATGCCACGCTGGCCGCTATCCCACAGCCGGTGGATATGGTTGATGTGTTTCGCAATTCGGAGGCGGCTTACGGCGTGGCGCAAGAGGCGATAGCGATCGGCGCCAAGGCGCTGTGGCTGCAGATAGGGGTGATTAACGATCAGGCGGCAGCGCTGGCGCAACAGGCTGGGCTGCGCGCGGTGATGGATCGCTGCCCGAAAATCGAAATCCCGCGTTTAGGGCTGGAGCGCTAAATAAAAAAAGGGCCTGGCGCAATGCCGGGCCCTCTCGGGTTTCTCAGGTCTTGGCGCGGTCAATTGCGCAAACGTGGCGCCTGTAACTGGTGACGGATGGATTCCGCCAGTTCATCCAGCGATGGTTGCTCGGGGTGCGCTTCCTGGGGCTCACCATCCAGCTGCGCTTCCGCCAGATAGGTATGCACCGGTTGGCCTTCCTCGTCTTCCATCACCACGTGGTACCAAGGGGCGGAACGCAGTTCGTCGTTCGCCGCTATCTCGTCAGCTTTGGGTTGTTCTAAAGAGTATTCCGGGTCGATATCGATCACGACGCCCAAATACCCCAGCAGTTTATGCCTAACCTGTTGTCCGATACCGAATTTGCTGGCAATCATGATGACCTCCTGAGAAACAATGCCTTGCTCATATATGGGGGCAAGGCAGCGCATTTCAAGTTACATCACCCGACAAGCGAAGCCTTTCAGATACAGCCCCTCAGGATACGTGGCGATCACCGGGTGATCGGCAGCCTGGCGGAACTGTTCTATAAATTGTACATCACGTCCGGCATCTACAGCGGCATCGGCCAAAATTTTCTGGAACAGGTCGGTCGGCATCAGGCCGGAGCAGGAGAAGCTGAGCAGAATGCCGCCTGGATTCAGCAACTGCAGCGCCAGCATGTTGATGTCCTTGTAACCGCGGCAGGCGCTGGCCAGCTGATTCTTGTTCTCGACGAATTTAGGCGGATCCATGATGATCAGATCGAATTTTTCGCCTTGAGCGCGGTAGTTGCGCAGCAGTTGGAACACGTCATCACGAACGAACTCCGCCTTGTTCAGATCGAGCTTGTTGAGCTCGACGTTCTGTTTGGCGATGTCCAGCGCTGCCTGCGAGGTATCCACGCTGATCACCTGTGCGCAGCCGCCCATCAGAGCGGAAACGGCGAAGGCGCCGGTGTAGGAGAAGCAGTTCAGCACCCGGCGGCCGGCAGAGTAGTTCCGCGCCGCCAGGCGACTGTCGCGCTGGTCGAGGTAGAAACCGGTCTTGTGCCCTTGCTGAATGTCCACCAGCAGCTTCATGCCGTGCTCGGTGATAGGCAGCAGTTCCGGCGGCAGATCGCCCAGCACCGGGCCCTGCGCCAGCGGCAGGCCTTCTTTTTTACGCACCGCAACGTCGGAGCGATCGTAAATCGAACATTCCGGGTAGCAATGCTGCAGGGCGGAAAGCAGGGCCGGGCGCTGGTATTCGGCACCGGCGGACAGCAGCTGCAGCACCAGGAAATTCTGGAAGCGATCGATAGTGATGCCCGGCAGGCCGTCGGATTCGCCGGCGATCAGACGGTATCCGTCCAGACCGTCGCGCTGTGCGACCCAATCGCGCCAGCTTTGCGCTTGTTGCAGGCGGCGAATGAAGAAATCGATGTTAATCTCTTCATCCTGCTGGAAAGTCCAGACGCGTGCGCGGATCTGCGACTCGGGCGAATAGGCGCCGCGAGCCAGCCATTTGCCCTGGCTGTCGAGAATATCGATGGTTTCACCGGAGTGGGCTTTGCCCTCAACGCGTTGAACGGCACCGGAGAACACCCAAGGGTGACGGCGGAGTAAGGACTTTTCACGTCCTTTGGCGAGATATAAGCGCATGGTTAAACTACTTTTTATTCAATGGGTTAATTGGCTGGTTTAAAAAGTTGCCAAAATAAGTTCGTCATCATAGCTGAATCCTACGGTGTTCACTACCGAGTTGGTGCGGATTGTATCGCGTTATCTCTGCTGGCGTCACACCGAAGAGAGAGAAAGTGCAGTCTTTAAACGGAAGAAATGGCGACTTAAATAGGTGTATTATAGTGAGGAAGAGATGAAAGCACGTCGAACAGCGTGCGAAGGCGCCTCGTTATCTGTAGACGTCGGTATTCGACAGGGGCGTTAAGCTTTATAGTAAATAAGGCTGAGAGTGATGTTTTTATTTTAATTAATAGTGTTGTTGACTGTTTGCACAATATAAGTTGAAGGGAGTTCACCAGTGAGGTTGTTTTTATTTTTAATTTTTTTGATGTCGGCTAACACAGTATTAGCTAATGAGTGGGTTTTTAGTGAGGATGAAAATGCTATAAGTGATGGGATATTAAAGGTTTCTATTCAGGCTGGGCATTATAAGATTTCATTCCCACCCACAGCGAACCCAAATTCAGGTGCAGTGTCGATCAACGGTGAGCGGTTTTACGGCAACCGTTCTTTTGGCTTCGATGGTGAACAAGCGGACAGAGTGATTGAGATGCTCTTAAAGGTAAAGAGTGCTCAGATTGAATATGATGATCGTTATAAAACGAAGGTCGTTCGCAAGTCGGTTGATTTTTCTAACATTACAACGTCGCTCGATAAATTGAAAAATAAAAGCCATTAACGTTTCTTCCATCCTTGACGATAGAGCAGACGGCTTTACTCGACATCGAGATAGCGCGGTTGTCTGGCAGCTCGACGTCATGTTTGAACAACGACACCGGGTCGCTTTGTTTTGAGCAAGCAGAGCCTATCATTCAAGAGGGGTAATTTGTTAATTAATTGATTATTATAGTTTTTATTATCGTAGTAATTGACTTCAGACTGTCGTTTGCCTCACGGAGGAAAGCCTATCCTCCGGGCGATGGGTTTGTAAGTTTTTTGTAAGTTTTTTGTGATTTTTAGGTTTTTTCGCATTGACAAAAATCTTAACTTAATCTGTTATTGAGCACCTGATGTTTATTATTTAGATGTTAGGATTTTTCTTAAATGACTAAAGAAAGAAGCTTATCGTTTGATTTTTTGAAAGGGTTGCTTATCTTGCTCGTCATCGTGGGACATGTATTGCCTGGCAGTGCTGATGTTGGATTACGTGGGGCAATATATTATTTCCACATGCCGCTTTTTCTCGGGGTGACGGGCTACTTTGTTCGGCGTCATTTTATTGATGGCGGCGTGATTAGCGTGCTGAAAAAGTATCAGTGGCGCATGATTATCCCTTATTTTTTTGCGTTCATTGTTTACAGTGTTTATTCTCTTTACTCCTCAGAAGAAGTAGGTTTAAAGCAACTCATCGGTCTGTTTCTCTACCCCTACTATCATCTTTGGTATATCCCAGCAGTGGTCATATTTGTGCTATATACTATGGTCATTTACAAGAGTAATTTCTTACTCGGTTTCTTTCTGTTCACTTCCGCCGTATTGTCTATTGTCTGGTACTGTTACGCCGACACGCTGGAAAACCAATATGCCTGGCTGAAATTCATTGGTGATAAGCGTTTCTATTATTACTACTCCTTCTTTTTATTAGGTTTCCTGGTCGGGGATAAGAATTTTTACGGTAACCCGCTGGCGTTGTTCGCTATCGCGTTATCTGTAGGCATATTGGGGTACTATGAACCGAACGGGACACTGCTGGATGCCGCCTCATGGTTTGTATTTAATGCTGCACTATTGTTATTGATGGTGAGTTTGTGTAAGCGTCTGAAGCTGAGAGATGAGGGCTTTGTGGTCAAAGTGGGGCAGGTATCTCTGCCTATTTATCTTTGGCATGTGTTGCCCATTTTGCTTGTCGGAGCAATGGTCGCTAAGGATTCGTTAGGTTTTTATCTCGGCGTAACGGCCATTATTTTCGCTCTTGTCATCATATTTATCCGCTTACGTGGCAAAAGCAGATTTATCGACTCTTTCTTTTACGGGGAAAGGGCCAATTGGCCACCGACTGAAAAATAGAAGGTCTATCCTGGCCGAGGGGACTCGGCTGTCTGCTTTTTATGCAGGCCTCTATTAGACAGATTGTTGTTCTCCGCTCGCTTGTCTCTTTATCCTTTGTATTGAGTTTCTATACTCAATACACCTTTATTCTTTAGAGAAGATAACAGGGGGCGATTATGACACAAGTTTGCATTGCTGCGTATGTGTATGGCGTGGTGCAGGGGGTGGGGTTTCGCTATTCCACTCAGCGGCAGGCCGAGGCGTTGGGGGTGGCCGGCTATGCGCGCAACCTTGATGACGGCAGTGTCCAGGTGGTGGCCTGCGGCACACAGGCGCAGGTGGATAGGCTGGTGGAGTGGTTGAAACAGGGCGGCCCGCGCAGCGCGCGCGTCGAACGCGTGCTGGTGGAGCCGCAGGGCGTGGCTGACTACGATGGGTTCGGCATTCGCTATTAAACGCTCGCCTGCAGCGGCGCTGCGGGCGGTGCGGTCAGATGCATTTTACCGGTTTGGGCAACCCGGCGATCTTGGTGGCTTGTTTGGCCGGTCCTTTCGGGAACAGGCGATACAGATAGCGGCTGTTGCCTTTTTCTTCGCCATATTTCTGTGCCATCGCTTTGACCAGCATGCGAATAGCCGGTGAGGTATTAAATTCCTGATAGAAGTCGCGCACGAAGCGCACCACTTCCCAGTGTGCTTCGGTGAGCACGATCTCTTCCTGCGCGGCCAGCAGCGGCGCCAGGCCTTCATGCCAGTCGGCGCTGTTTTTCAGATAGCCCTGCGCGTCAGTGTCAATAACCTGACCTTCAAACTCCAACATACTGCCTCGATAACGGATAATTCGGAACGGCCGCCAGTTTAGCAAATTTTTTCAGCCGCAAAAAACAAAGCCCCGCCGGAGCGGGGCCTGGAAGGCAGGTGTAACACGCGATCAGTTGCTGCGGGCGAAGCCCAGAATGCTCAACAGGCTGATGAACATGTTGTAGAGCGACACGTACAGGCTAACGGTGGCGCGAATGTAATTGGTCTCGCCGCCATGAATGATGTTGCTGGTTTCCCACAGGATCGCGCCGGCGGAGAACAGGATGAACAGCGCGCTGATAGCCAGGTGCAGGGCAGGGATCTGCAGGAACAGGTTGGCGATCACCGCCACCAGCAGCACCACAAAACCGGCCATCATCATGCCAGACAGGAACGACATGTCTTTACGGGTGGTCAGCACATACGCCGAGCAGCAGAAGAACACCGCTGCGGTGCCGCCCAGTGCCAGCATGATCAGGTCGCCCGCGCCGGCGTTCAGGAACGAGCTGAGGATTGGGCCGAGGGCATATCCCATGAAACCGGTCAGCGCGAACGCCGCCAAGATGCCCGCTGGGCTGTTGGCCAGTTTATGGGTCAGGAACATCAGGCCGTAGAAGCCAACCAGCATCAGCAGCAAGCCCGGCGCCGGCAGCCCCAGCATCGTGCTGGCGGTGGCGGTCAGGGCTGAGAAGGCCAGGGTCAGGGATAACAGGAAATAGGTGTTGCGCAGGACTTTATGCGTGCTGAGCAGCGAGTCGCGCGAAGAAGATGAGACGACAATGCGGTCCATAATGCTCTCTCTTATCAAGCCATCACAAAATAATCCCGATAATAGGCAGCGCAAGCGGTTGATTAAAGTTTGTTTACCAATCTTTACCCTTAGTTATCATTACGGCAACAGCGGGGATGCGGACGCGTGTTTGTTCGCCGTTTGCCGCGCCTTCGCTGATTTTTCGCGCGGTTGAACGCGCCCGGGCTTTACAAGCGAATAAGGTCTGTTTATAGTGCGCGTCGTTGCGGAGGGGTGGCCGAGTGGCTGAAGGCAACGGTCTTGAAAACCGTCGACGGGAAACCGTTCCAGAGTTCGAATCTCTGCTCCTCCGCCATACATTCTGACCCCGTGCTCTCTGAGCACGGGGTTTTTTGCTTTTGCGTGCGGAGAAAACGGCAAGCCTTTCCAGGAAACGCGATCGGCTATTGATAAGGGCTACGCATCGGTGAGATTATGCGTTTATCAAGGTCGGCTGCTCGGGTGCCTGCTCGTGTCAGGCGTGACCGGCGCGATAATCAACGCCGCCTTATCTATTTTCGCTTAATGCTCTATGGAGACAGAGATGAACTGGTATCAAGTCGCCTTATGGACCATGATCTTTCTGAAGTCCGGCGCTTTCCTAGTATTCGTGTGGTGGTGGATGTTCAAACGTGCGACCAAACCTTATGTGCGTCCGCAAGACGTCGTGGTGGATGAGACGCCGTATGACGATAGCCTTACGATGGAAGAAGTGATGAAGAATCATGGCATTGTACGGACTGAAAAGCCGCTCTGATCGTCAAATGTGTGTTTTGCTATAAACCCGAGCCTGTGGCGCTCGGGTTTTTTTATTCCTGCCGTTACTTGAGATGCATCCCTTTTCCCCTATCTTGTTTTACCCTTACGGCGATTTATTTAAATGAATTACCTTTCGGTATATTTTAAAATCTACTTTAAAAGTGGGATTTATATTTATATGGGAGGGTATATTTTTCTCTGAAAGAATTCAGCCTTATCGACTGAACGAAGAAAAGTGTGGGCGCTGTTTTTTGTGTGTCTGGATATTGATATGCAAAGAGTGTCGCATTTTCGGGCTGCTCCTATAGCGGTGGGTCGGAAAATTTTTAAGGTAGAGGAAAACTAAACTTTACGTGGGAGGATAAGGGGGGAAGGAATCTAAGATTTTTCTTTATGTGTTTTTTTCTTTTTATTTCAATGGTTTTTTGTTTTTATGCCACAAGCGCTTTATGAGGAAACGGCGACATTTATTTAACCTGCGCAGCAAGTATCCTGTCGTACTCACTCTTTTAAGGCGCGTATCTTTCCGCTCATTGCGCGATTCGTTTTTTTATGGTCATGAAAATTATTTGATTCGATGTTGCATTTTTTTTGTCTTTGGAATTAATATGTTCTGCATCTGGCGGTGAATGAGATTTTTCCCATTGCCGGATATCTTTTAGAATACACTTGGATATATATAAATATATACCGCCACATATAAACTTTTAGATGGCAGGATGCTGTCAATACTCTGCTATTGCCTAAGCTTCGTTAGCCTCTAAACGGTTTAATGGTGTAGGTCATTTTATATATGCTCTCTCAGCGAAGAAAGTAATGGGGTTTATTATGATTAAGCAAGGCATCTCTTTGGCGGTATTGGCTGCCGCGTTAACATCTGTGGGCGCAACGGCGGCAGATAATTCCGCCGGTGGCGTTATTTCGTTTAGCGGTGCCGTTACGGATACCACTTGTACCATCAATGGCGGGAAAAGCGCCGATTTTACCGTTGCGCTCAGCCCGATTTCCGTGACGGATGCGGGCACCGTTGTCGGCCCCATCACCAAAAACAAGAAATCTTTCTCGCTGACGTTCTCCGGCTGCACGCCGGCGGCGGGAACGGCCGGTACGCCGCTGAAGATCTACTTCTCTTCGGCGAATAATATCTCTACCGACGGAAAATATCTGCTGAACAGCTCCGTGAATGAAAGCGACGCCGCCGTAGCGAAAAACGTCGGTTTTTCTCTGGCCGAGCCGGGTTCATCCACGCCGATTCCGTTGAACGTGCCTTATGTCACCAAGATCAAAGGCGATAAAACGGCGCCAGATGCCGAAACGCTGACGCTGGATGCCTATTACTACAAGACCAATGCGTTGGAAGCAAAAGTGGGGGAATTGAGTTCCAACGTGACGTACACCATTTCTTACCTGTAATTGCAATTAAGCCAGGCCTGTGCCCAAGGCAAAGGCCTGGCATCTGGGGTGACTATGAAACAGTGCTTAATCTTTGCTGGATTGTTTCTCAGCAGCTTTTGCGCCGATGCCAATATTGTAATTAATGGAACGCGCGTTATTTATCCGGAAAAAAACAAGGATGTTATCGTTCAGTTAGTCAACAATGGTGACGATCCGGCACTGGTGCAGGCATGGATTGATGATGGTGATATCAACTCGACGCCTGAAACGGCAAACGTGCCGTTCTTGTTATCCCCGCCGGTTGTAAAAGTTGCCGGAAATAATGGCCAGCAATTACGCATACAAAAAATGGGCGCGGAGCTCCCCGGCGGTCGTGAGTCGGTATTTTATTTGAATGTGCTGGATATCCCGCCTACGCCGGAAAATTTGCAAGGGGTCAATACGCTGCAATTAGCCATCAAATCGCGCATCAAGCTATTTTATCGCCCGGCAGGGTTAACCGGCAGCGCAAATAACATCACCGACTTCATTGAACTCCAGGCGGCAGGGAAGGGATTTAAGGTTATCAACAAAGGTCCTTACTTTTTTACGTTGGCCAATGTTGATCAGAAAGGCAAAAAGAATCTGTTGATTGACTCAGTGATGGTCGGGCCATATTCCAGCCTCTTTGTTCCGACCAAAGTTGGTGTGAGCCGGAACATTCCCTACACCCTGCTCTATATCGACGACCTGGGGGCTTATAAATCTAAAGCCATTACAGCCCGCTAACGTGAAGAACGGCCATGAAGCTTAAACTAAAATTGCTTTCGATACTGACCGCATCTGTATTCATTCCGTTAAATAAAGTCTCGGCGATGAAATTCGACACTTCTCTATTGGCCGGCGCGTCCAGCGAATCCGACCTGTCGCGTTTTTACCTCAATAATGACATGCCGGCAGGCACGCAAACGGTCGACGTGTATGTCAACCAGAGTTGGAAAGGGCGGTTCTCGTTGCAGTTCGGCGAACATAAAGGCGATATTCGCATCGCCCATCGTGACGCCGCCCTGTTGGGCATCGATATGAGTAGTTTGTCCATCGGGGGAGACAAGGAACCGATCCCCGTCCAAACGTTGGTGCAAGGAGGAAGGGCCGACTTCGACGTGGGGACGTTGAGCCTTAAGCTGACGGTGCCTCAGTCGCGAGTGATTCGCGCAGAGGCCGGCTATGTTGACGCCAAATTTTGGGATCGCGGCGTGCCTGCGCTGCTGCTGGCCTATAACGCCACCTATTACCACGTGCAGTCGTTGCAGGGCGACAAGGCGTCAAACGACGATTTCTACACCGGTTTGGAATCGGGGATCAATCTGGCGGGTTGGCAATTCAGAGACAGCAGCAATTTCCGCAGCAGTTCGCGACAGGGCAGCGATTGGCAAAATAATACTCGCTATGTGCAGCGTGGCTTCGCCGCCATCAAATCGAACCTGACGATGGGCGATTTCTATTCGCCGGGGGACTTGTTCGACTCGATTCGGGTGCGGGGCGGCGCTTTAGCCTCGGATATCAACATGCGGCCCAATTCGCAGCAGGGTTTTTCGCCGATAGTGCGGGGCGTGGCGCAGAGCAATGCCCTGGTGAAAGTATTGCAAAACGGCAACCTCATCTATCAGGAGAATGTGCCGCCGGGCTCCTTTACGCTGGATAACATATTGCCGACCGGCTCTGCGGGGGATCTGTTGGTCGTGGTCAAGGAAGCCGACGGGCGGGAACAATCCTTTACCGTACCGTTTTCCGCCGTTCCCAACATGTTGAAGCAGGGGGTCAGCAAATACGGCCTGGTGGCCGGTAAGGTCAATCAGGCGGATACCGACTATGCGCCCGCTTTCGCGCAGGGCACGCTGCAGTATGGCTTCAATAACCTGGTCACCGGTTACGTCGGTACGATCCTCAGCGAGGACTATCGCGCCTGGCTGCTGGGCAGTGGCTGGAATCTGCCGTTCGGCGCGGTATCCGTCGATGTGACTCAGGCCTCGACGCATTTGCAGGATCGCAATGAAAATGGGCAAAGTTTTCGGATCGCCTACAGCAAGTTTTTGGACGCTACCGCAACAAACTTCACGCTGGCGGCATACCGTTATTCGACCAAAGGTTATTACAGCTTTAACGATGCCATCTACACCCATCAAGGTTACCGCGAGCGTGACAAGCGTTTTCACGATTATTGGAACGATCGGGATGACGATGAGCTTGCCCCGTTGGATTTGAATACCTGGGACGCCGTTCGCGCCGCTCGTCCACGCAATACCTTCAATTTGAACCTGAACCAGAGGCTCGCAGACGGGTGGGGCACGCTCTATTTCTCCGGCACCCAACGCGATTATTGGTCGGATACGAATAAAAGCCGGGAATACCAGCTCGGGTATTCAAACGCCTTCTCGCGCGTCAGTTACAACATTTCCGCGAGTCGCGTGAGAAATTCCTATCGCAAAGAAGAGACGCGGTTTTATCTCTCTCTGAGCGTGCCGCTGTCGATGTTCGACAACAATGCCTATCTCAGCACCAGCTTATCCGCCACCGATTCGCACTATCAGCAAAGCTCGCTGAGCCTGAGCGGCAATGCGCTGGAATCAAACCGTCTGAGTTATGCGCTTGCCGGCAGCAACCAAAGCGGCGGCAACAGCATGGCGAGCGTGAATGCCGCCTATCGCGCCAACGCGACGACTGTCGGCGGCTCCTACAGTGAATCATCAGACTATCGACAGTTGGGCATGAGCGCCCGCGGCAGCCTGGTGGCGATCCCTTGGCATTTGCTAGCGTCCAACGAAATGGGCAACACCATGATGGTGGTGGACGCGCCCAAGGCCAAAGGGCTGATGGTGAACGGCGACGAGAGCATCGTCACTAACGACGAAGGGCTGGCTTTGGTGCCTTACGCCACGCCTTACCGGCAAAACTCCGTGACATTGTCGGATACCGGCAACAGCTCCGGCGCCGAGATCGTCGGCAATATCGCCAACAGTGTGCCCTATGCCGGCGCCGTCAACTATTTGAGATTTGAAACCGATCAGCGTCGGCCTTATACGCTGCGCGCCTTTAAGCGCGGCAATAAACCCCTGCCATTTGGTGCGGAGGTGGCGGATCAAAGTGGGAATGCCATTGGCTTCGTCGGGCAGGCCAGCGTCCTGTATCTACGGGTTGAACAGCAGCCAACGTCGCTGGAAGTCAGGCTGAATGACGGTGTCTGCAAGATTGAACGCCCGAAAATATCGATGGACAGCGCAGCCAACACATGTCGATAAAGGATAATTACACCATGCTCAGGATACTCGCACTGACGCTGTCCCTATTGTTCAGCGGTTACAGTTACGCTTCATGCTACGGCAATGGCATCCAATATGCGCCGCCGATCTACGTCGATTTGTCGGATAAGCTCAGCGATAAGACACCGGTCTGGGAAGGCAGTTTTTATACGCAATACAGCGGTTCATTTAGCTGTTCAACCTCGAGCAGCGAATTCGGCTATACGCGTATCCTGTCAACCGACAGCACGAAGGCGACCATTCTGGGATTCAACAGCGGTAAATATTGGATACGCGCGGAAATAACCAACGACATCGCCAACAAAAAGCTTAGCGGTTGGGGATCGCACTCCGCTTCGGAATTGAATCAGCCGATGAATATCCGTTTCAGTCTGGTCAGCAAGACGGGCACATCGATACCCGGCGACACGGTTAGCCTTAAGGACGTGATGTTCGTGACCGATCTGAGCGGGATGTCTTTGCTGGAGATCATTTTGTGGCCCGCCAAGCAGTTGGTGAAGATCTTGACCTGGCTGCTCAACGGCTTCAATTGGCCTTACGATCAGCGCGACATGTACGGACAGCCGATGACCATCAAGTATGCGCCCAAGATGACGACCTGCACTTTCGACAATGCCGGCCTGGCAGTGAAGTTGCCGACGTTGGGGATATCGCAGATTACTCAGGGGGCGCAAAATGGCCTGACGCCCTTTACACTGAATTTCAGCTGTCAGAATCGGCAAAGCGGCGGCACGGCCGATCGGGATATCAATATGTTTTTATCCAGCAATAATCTGTTGGCTTCGGATAATACGGTTTTGATAGATAAAAGCCCTGAGGCGGCAAAAGGCATTGGCATCCGGCTGGTCAAGACGGCTTCGCCTAATAATCCCGTCACGCTGTCGCTTTCCAGCGTGGCACCAGGTGCGGCGACTTCATTATTTCATGTGGGAACCGGCAATGCCTTGGATGCGCAATTTTCCATCGGTATGGCGGCCTATTATTATCCTTACAGCCCCACCACAATGAGCAGTGGGGGAATTAATACATCGGCCATGCTTAACATTATATATAAATGATTCTTTTGTTATTTTTAATAATAAAAAACAGGTTGCCACATATAAGAAAAATCTTAACATGGTAATTGGTGGCGAATATTATTTACTTGAATAATATTGGTGTTTAATCCGGATCTCTATGTTGAGGATGAATTGTATGACGGAACAAATCCAGATCGGTGTCAAAGTGGAAAAATCGCTAAAAGATGAGGTTGACGTCATTCTTCGCGGTTTGGATATTAAGCCGACGACGGCGATAAATGGGCTTTATCAATATATTTCACAGCATGGAGAGCTCCCTTTTGTCATATCAACCAGCGTGAAAACACCGAAGGATATCGCCGGCGGGTTGTTCAAGAGCCTGTTTTCCTTACAAAGCACGCTCAGCGTTTTCTTGGATAAAGTGCAAATGAAGCGGTGTGTCAGCAGGGAGGAAGTATTGATTGTGCTCGATATACTGCGCGATTTTATCGTTGCTTTTCGCCAAAGCGCGCAATATCTCGGCGCTTCACCTTTCGGGCGGCGTGTAGTTTGGAAGGATGCCGTATGCGCCGTCGAGAGTATTCATGAAATTCTAGATAATAACGTAAAATACAGTGAAGATGGCATTATGAATTTGGATGAAAAATATCTCTCATCGCTGTCTGCATTGCTGATCTCATTATGTTCTTCACTTAAGTAAGTCGAACCAATAAAGTTAATTGGCATGACTGCCATGGGGGCGTTGTTAAAAACGCGCCCATGACAAATAGCAATGGGGTGATCCTGTGCGAGTGGCTATATTTTCTGATGATTACTATTTATTCTATGGCATATCGCAGATCTTGAAGTCGTTGGAGGGCGTTGAAGTTATTGGTCTGCATTCATCTGCACGCCGTGGATTACATGCCATGTCTTGTCATGCAGAAGTGGTCATCGTCTCTTTCTCGTCTATCTGTCGGGTTATGAATTTCTTATCGCATATTATCGACAGGCCTGACAATACGATCGTCTTAACCGGCGTGGAAACGCCGCGCCTGGCGAATTTTAACTGTCTGAAAAAAAACATCGGTCTTACGACGTTCGTTGAGGCGATAAAAATGTTCACCGCGAGCTGCAAAGGGCAGAGCCTGTCGCCGCGCGAGCTTTCGGTGTTGGCCATGCTGCTGGCGGGAAAACCGAATACCGGCGTCGCTAAGGCGTTGGGTATTTCCGAGAAAACCGTCAGCCAGCATAAAATGAACGCCATGCGTAAGCTGGAGATTCAACGTTTTCATCAGTTCATTTTGGCAGCGGATGAGCGAGTGTAATCGCTATTCCACAGGCGGGTGCGTTGGCCCGCAGGGAGAGCATCTGCTCACCCATGATCGGCCGGGCGTTCGAAAATATGCGCACCGGCACCCTGTTGGCCCCAAATATCGTTTGGGTTGCGCAGCGGGCAGTCGGCGAGGGACAGGCAGCCGCAGCCGATACAGCTGTCGAGATGATCGCGCAGCACCGTCAGCCGCTGTATGCGTTCATCCAGCGTTTTGCGCCAGGAGGAGGACAAAATTCCCCATTGTTCGGCGGTTAGCTTGCTGCCGGTGGGAAAACGCCCCAGCGTTGCGCGGATCTCCTCCAGCGGAATGCCCGCGCTTTGCGCGATCTTGATCACCGCGATGTAGCGCAACACCACCGGCGTGTAGCGGCGCTGGTTACCGGCGTTGCGCATCGCCTGAATTAGCCCCTTGCTTTCGTAAAAGTGCAGCGCGGATACCGCCACGCCGCTGCGTTTCGCCACTTCCCCAACGGTCAATAGCCGATTGGCGTCAATCGGTTCATTTCTTGCCATTTTGTCTTCCTCAACTTGACCTCAAGTTAACCTGAGGTTTTATAGTGCAGCCAGCCGGGCTTGGCAACCGGTATCTCTCGTCACCTCCCTGCGCTGCGTCGGGGGAAGGATGGCTTTGGCTGTAAAATCAGGAAGAAACCGTTACATGATGAAACGATACCTCATTATTGCCGCGCTGCTGGCGGCACTCGCCGTCGCCGCCGTTGCGATGCGTTCCACCGCGCGACAAAGCGAAGGCGCGCCGGCCTATCCGCCGGTTAAAGTGGCGCTGGCGCCCGCCCTGCGTGAGCAGGCGGCACGCAGCTATGCCGGCGTGGGCGAGCTGGAGGCGGCCAGCCAGGTGGAAGTGGCGGCAGAGACCAGCGGCCGCATCACACGCATTCTGTTCGAATCCGGCCAAACGGTGCGGCAGGGGCAACTGCTGGTGCAGCTTAACGATGCGGTTGAACAGGCTGAGCTGGTGCGCCTGCAGGCGCAATTGCGCAATGCCGATCTCCTGCTGGCGCGCATGCGCAAGCTGATGAACCTCAACGCTACCGCGCGGCAACAGCTGGACGATGCGCTGGCCGAGCGGGATATGGCGTTCGGTGCGGTGCAGGAAACGCAGGCCAAAATTGCGCAAAAGGCGGTCCGAGCGCCGTTCTCCGGCACCATCGGCATTCGCCGCGTGCATGAAGGGCAATACCTCAACGCCGCCGAGGCGGTGGCGAACCTGGTGGACGCCGATACGCTGCGCGTCAATTTCTCGCTGGACGAACAAAGCAGCGCCGGGCTGGCGTTGGGGCAGGCGGTGTCGGTGCAGGTTGGGGCGTATCCCGATCGCGCTTTCCCCGCCGCCATTACCGCTATCGACCCGATGATCGGCAAATCCCGCACCGTGCAGGTACAGGCGACGTTGAGCAACCGTGAGGGATTGCTGAAGGCGGGCATGTACGCGGGCATTCGCGTCACGCAGCGGCAACGCGTGGCGGTGCTGACGGTGCCGGAAACGGCGCTGACCTATACGGCGTACGGCGATACCGTGTTTCTGGCGCAGCAGGGTGAAAAGGGCATGACGGTCAAGCGCGCCTCGGTCACCGTGGGGGAGCGCAACGACGGGCGCGTCGAGATAGTCAGCGGCCTGCAGGAAGGCGATCGGGTGGTGACTTCGGGCCAGCTCAAGCTGAGCGACGGCATGGCGGCCGAGCCGGTGGCGCAGGATACCCTGAACGCCGCCCCGGCCGGTTCCTGAGGAGAGACCGATGACATTTACCGATCTGTTCGTGCGCCGGCCGGTGCTGGCGCTGGTGGTCAGCACCCTGATCCTGCTGTTCGGCGCGCTGGCGCTCAGCAAACTGCCGATCCGCCAATACCCGCTGCTGGAAAACTCTACCATTACCATCAGCACCGACTATCCCGGCGCGTCGTCCGAGCTGATGCAGGGCTTTGTCACGCAGCCAATCGCCCAGGCGGTGTCGTCCGTCGAGGGCGTTGACTACCTTTCTTCCTCGTCGGTGCAGGGGCGCAGCGTGGTGACGGTGCGTATGGCGCTGAACCGCGACTCCACCCAGGCGCTGACTGAAGTGATGGCCAAGGTCAACCAGGTGCGCTACAAGCTGCCGGAGCAGGCTTACGATCCGGTGATTGAGCGGTCCGCTGGTGAAGCTACTGCCGTGGCCTATGTCGGTTTCTCCAGTAAAACGCTGTCCACACCGGCGCTGAGCGAATACCTGACGCGGGTGGTGGAGCCGATGTTCACCACCATCGACGGCGTCGCCAAGGTGGAAGTGTTTGGCGGGCAAAAAATGGCGATGCGCCTGTGGCTGGACAGCGATCGGCTGGCCGGCCGCGGCCTGACTGCCGCCGACGTGGCCGACGCGGTGCGGCGCAACAACTACCAGGCGGCGCCGGGCAAGGTAAAAGGGCAGTACGTGGTTGCCAACGTGCGGGTGAATACCGATCTCACCAGCGTGGAAGAGTTCCGCAATCTGGTGGTGCGCAACGACGGCAACGGCCTGGTGCGCTTGAAAGACGTTGGCACCGTGGAGCTAGGTGCCGCGGCCACCGAAACCAGTGCCCTGATGGATGGCGAACCAGCGGTGTTCCTCGGCGTCTTCCCTACGCCGACCGGCAACCCGCTGGTGATCGTCGACGGCATTCGTCACCTGATGCCGGCGATCGACAAGATGCAGCCGCCGGGCGTGAAGATGGCGCTGGCGTTCGAGACCGCGCGCTTTATTCAGGCCTCGATCGATGAAGTGGTGCATACCCTGCTCGAAGCGCTGGCGATCGTGGTGGCGGTGATCTATCTGTGTCTGGGGTCGCTGCGCACCGTGTTGATCCCGGTGGTGACCATTCCGCTGTCGATCCTTGGCGCTGCAGGGCTGATGCTGGCCTTCGGCTTCAGCGTCAATTTGCTGACGCTGCTGGCGATGGTTCTGGCGATCGGTTTGGTGGTGGACGACGCCATTGTGGTGGTGGAGAACGTACATCGCCATATCGAAGAGGGGAAAACGCCGCTGGCGGCGGCGATGATCGGCGCACGCGAGGTGGCGGGGCCGGTGATCGCCATGACGCTGACGCTGGCGGCGGTCTATGCGCCGATCGGCCTGATGGGCGGGCTGACCGGCGCGCTGTTTCGCGAGTTCGCGCTGACGCTGGCCGGGGCGGTGGTGGTGTCCGGCGTGGTGGCGCTGACGCTGTCGCCGGTGATGAGCTCGCTCCTGCTGCCGGCCAAACAGAGCGAAGGGCGCGTGGCGCACGCCGCCGAGTGGTTCTTCGGCGGCCTGACGCGGCGTTATGCGCGCGCGCTGGACTTCTCGCTGCACCACCGTTGGTTGACTGGGACGCTGGCGCTGTTGGTGATGATCAGCCTGCCGCTGTTGTACCTGATGCCGCAGCGCGAGCTGGCGCCGACCGAGGATCAGGCCATCGTACTGACCGCCATCAAGGCGCCGCAGCACGCCAACCTGAACTATGTCGAACGCTTTGCTTACAAGCTGGATGAGGTCTACAACCGCATGCCGGAAACCGAAAGCCGCTGGATCATCAACGGCAGCGACGGCACGGCGTCCGGCATTGGCGGTATCAACCTGACGCTGTGGCAGGCGCGCCAGCGCTCGGCGTCGGTGGTGCAGGCCGATCTGCAACGGGCGGTGAACGATGTCGAAGGCACCAGCATTTTCGCCTTCCAACTGCCCGCCTTGCCGGGTTCCACTGGAGGGCTGCCGGTGCAGATGGTGCTGCGTACGCCGCAGGACTACCCGCAGCTGTACCGCACCCTGGAAGAGGTGAAGCAGAACGCCAGAAACAGCGGCCTGTTTATGGTGGTGGACAGCGATCTGGACTACAACAACCCGCTGGCGGAGGTGCATATCGACCGCGCCAAGGCCAACAGTCTGGGGATCCGCATGAGCGACATCGGCGAATCGCTGGCGGTGCTGGTGGGGGAGAACTACCTCAATCGCTTCGGCATGGACGGGCGCGCCTATGACGTGATCCCGCAAAGTCTGCGCGAACAGCGGCTGACGCCGCAGGCGCTGGCGCGGCAGTACGTCCGCACCCAGGACAATACGCTGGTGCCGCTCTCCACCGTAGTATCGGTGGCCGTTAAGGTCGAACCGAACAAGCTGACTCAGTTTAACCAGCAGAACGCCGCCACCCTGCAGGCCATTCCCGCCCCCGGCGTTTCGATGGGCGAAGCGGTGGCCTTCCTCGAACGGCAGGCGAATGCGTTGCCGGCCGACTTTAGCCATGACTGGCAGGGGGATTCGCGCCAATATACCCAGGAAGGCAGCGCGCTGGCGTTCGCGTTCCTGGCGGCGTTGGTGATCATTTACCTGGTACTGGCGGCGCAGTACGAGAGCCTGAAAGATCCGCTGATCATCCTCATCACCGTGCCGCTGTCGATCTGCGGCGCCTTGCTGCCGCTGGCGTTGGGTTACGCCACGATGAATATCTATACCCAGGTCGGGCTGGTGACCCTGATCGGGCTGATTAGTAAGCACGGTATTTTGATGGTGGAGTTCGCCAACGAACTGCAGATGCATCAGGGGCTGACGCGGCGCGACGCGATTTTGCAGGCGGCGCAAATTCGCCTGCGGCCGGTGCTGATGACCACCGGGGCGATGGTGTTCGGTTTGATCCCGCTGCTGTTCGCCAGCGGCGCCGGTGCCGCCAGCCGCTTCGGGCTGGGGCTGGTGATCGTCTCCGGCATGCTGGTGGGCACGCTGTTTACCCTGTTCGTGCTGCCGACGGTGTACACGCTGTTGGCGCGCGATCATGCGGTGGCGTCGCCCCGGCAGCGTGAGTTGGCCGCCGCGCAAAAGGCGCTGACGGAATAAACCGCCGGCGCCCGTATGAAAAATAAACCCGCCTCGGCGGGTTTTTTCGTCAGTTTTTGCAGCCCATCAACTCCGGCAGGACGCCGGGCTTGCTCTTCAGCGAAGCCTGCACGTCGTCCGGCAGACCGGCCCAGATGATCAGGCCAGTACGCTTCTCGATCTCGTCCACCGTCACGCGGAACTGGCAGAAATCGGCGCCCTTCGGCGTGTTCTGATCGAACAGGAAGGCGGCATAGTGGTTCACCGCCGGGCTGTTGTTGATGAAAATCACCTTCCAGTAGGCGCTGGGGATGGTATGCGCTTTCTGGGTGCCCGGCAGTTTGCCCATATCGCGTTCATACAGCGGCCCGGTCACGGTATAGACCGAGGAGATATCGGCGCGATCGATCAGCTTGCGTTCCTGATCTTCCAGCCGCGCCCAGGCGCCCTGGTTAAGATCGGACTTTTGCGGCGTGATGTTGGACAGGTAGTTCAGCGATTCCCAGTCGGAAACGCCCGCCAGCGAAGCCAGCGGCGCCTGATGACCGCGATCGACCTTCAGCGCCGCATTGGCGCCGGTGTAATCGGCGGGCGCTAACGTGTCCGCCGGGTTGAGCGCCGGATCGGTTTTCCAGTTGCGCGTCTTGCCGCTGGCCGGCGTGTCTTTGGTGATGTGATAAGCCACCCAGTTGGCGAACTTGGTGGTACTGTTGTTGTTCAACGTATAAGCATGACGCACGATAGACACGTTGCTGCTGCCACCAGTCGGGCAGCCGACCGCGCAGTTGTCGATGGATTCGAGCGTGTCGGCCGACGCCTCAGCGGCGAACAGCAGGGCGGCCAGGGCCAACATCTTGTTGTTAAAGCGCATATTCATATCCTCAATAAGTTAAAAAGTACTGTATATATTTACAGTAAAATAAACTTATCGCAGTGAAACGAATACAACAATGCAACATATTCATGTTGTGAATGTGTCAGTCATGGTACAGCCAAGCCGCACGTGCAATGCGGCAGAAATGAAAACGGCGTCCAACAGACGCCGTTTCAAAGGGGGGAGGATTACTCCAGCAGGTCGTTGACCGTGCGGCGAACGTAATGCGTCATCTGCGCCAGATCGTCCGGTGATACCGGGCCGCCGCCGGCGCGCACCACCTGCTGTTCGATCTGCGCGATTTCCTGCTCGACCTTGTTGGCGATCTGTACTTTGACTATCTTGTCCACCGAAGACAGCAGCACCTTCAAGACGACTTTCAGCGCGATGTTTTCGCAGAACGAGTCGTAGTGATGAACCGGCGGCGGCGGGGCCGGAGCCGGCTCGGGCGCGCGCGGAGCCAGAGCCTTGAAGCTGTCTACATTTTCAATAATAAGATCCATGTCTCTTATTAGTTCATCAAAATCTTTAGACACTGACTTATTCCCTTCGCTGTGCGCAAAAAACAGAACGCCCGTCCTCGGGCTGAAAGCGGATGAGCGACGGGCAGAACGAATTCGGGCCTGGCCTTCAGACGCTGAATGGCCGGGGGAGGGGCATTCTAACCTTGCGGCGGGTTGGCAACAAGATGGGGCCGTGCGAATGCGCGGCCCTTTGGATCACGGGGGCTGGAGGGTGCTTAACTTTTCAGCTTGGCGGTGATTTTAGCCACGTGTTCGCCCTGATAACGGGCAATGGTCAGCTCTTCGTTACTCGGCTGCCGCGAACCGTCGGCGCCGGCGATGGTGGTGGCGCCATACGGAGTGCCGCCTCGCACCTGCGAAACGTCAAACAGCTCCTGCGTCGCATAGCCGATCGGTACGATGATGAAACCGTGGTGCGCCAGCGTGGTCCAGGTCGAACTGATGGTGTGTTCCTGGCCGCCGCCGGTGCCGGTGGAGGAGAAGACGCTGCCTACCTTGCCGTACAGCGCGCCGGAAGCCCACAGCCCGCCGGTTTGATCGAGGAAGGTGCGCATTTGCCCGGCCATATTGCCGAAGCGGGTTGGCGTGCCGAAGATAATGCCGTCATAGTCCGCCAGTTCTTGCGGGCTGGCGACCGGCGCCTGCTGGTGTTGCTTGCCCCCGGCTTTGGCGAAGGCCTCCGGCGTCATGGTTTCCGGCACGCGTTTAATCGTCACGTCCACGTCGTTGACACGGTTCGCCCCTTCAGCCACCGCCTGCGCCAGGCGTTCGATGTGGCCGTACATTGAGTAATAAAGCACCAACAGTTTCGTCATGTTTCGTACTCCCGCTCAGATGATTAACAAAAACCCCTGATAAGCATAGAAGCGAATGACGAACTTGGCGTCGTGGCGTTACCTGATGCCGGCGATCGCCAACAGGGCGCCAAAGACAATCAGCAGCCCGCCAAAGGTGCGGTCGATGCCGCGGCGTAAACGCAAAAAGCGCGCATTGACGCCAGGCGCGGAAAACAGCAACGCAACGGCAGCGAACCAGAACACATGGACGGCGGCAATAAAGAGGCCATAGCCAATTTGTACACCGAGCGGGGTGTGCGGAGAGACGACCTGCATGAATAGGCTGACGATGAAAATGGTGGTTTTCGGGTTTAACGCGTTGGTGAAAAAGCCGGTTTTCAGCGCGCCGAAATCGCTGATGGCGGCCGGCGCGGTGCTGGGCGTGGCATCCTGATGCGCCGCGTTGCGCAGCAGCGTAAAGCCGAGATAGATCAGATAAGCGGCGCCGATGCCTTTGAGCAGGTTAAACAACCAGGGCGATTGTTGAATCAACACGCCGACGCCAATCAGCGTATAGCTGACATGAACCAGTACGCCGGCGCCGATGCCACAGGCGGTCAATATGCCGGCGCGGCGTGAGAGCAGCAGACTGTTGCGCGAGACCATGGCGAAGTCCGGCCCTGGGCTTATCACGGCGAGTAAAGTAATGGTGACGACAGCGATGAGTTCAGTCATAGTTATCCTTGCGATGTTTAACAATAGAGTGACTGATTTATAAGAGTAATTTTTCTCGGTGACAAACGATGAATAGTGACAATATCGGTGAGAAAAACTCACGCAAAACCGGCAGGCCGTTGCCGTTGGGCGGACTGCGCTGCTTCGAGGCCGCCGCGCGGCTGGAAAGTTTTACGCAGGCGGCGCAGGGGCTGAATTTGACGCATGGCGCCGTCAGCCGGGCGGTGCGGGCGCTGGAAGAGGAACTGGGCGTGGCGTTGTTTGAGCGCCGCCATCGGCGGGTACTGCTCACGGCGGCGGGGCGCAAGCTGTTTCAGGCGACGCAGCAGGCCTTCGGCATTCTGGATCATACCGCGCTGGAACTGCGTCAGCAGGCGCTCGACGCGCCGCTGGTCTTGTCCTGTGAACCGACCTTATTGATGCGTTGGCTGATCCCGCGTCTGCCGGCTTTTCAGCAGGCGCATCCGGACATCAACTTACAGCTGGTGGCCGGTGGCGGGCCGTTTTCGTTCCATGACGGCATTACGGCGGCGATCAGGCGCAATGACTTCGATTGGGGAAAGGAGGTGCATAGCCTGGCGCTGTTCAGTGAAAAGGTTGGGCCGGTGTGCCAACCCGGGGCATTGGCAAGGATGACGATCGCTGAGGGCAGCCTGCTGAGTTTGCGGCCCGGCGCGAAGCTGCTGCATGCCGCCACCCGGCCGGATGCCTGGTGGCATTGGGCGCAGCAACAGGGGATGGCCTTGGTGGGGCATCCAGAGCAGCGCTTTGATCATTTCTATTTCAGCCTGCAGGCGGCGGTCGCCGGTCTTGGCATTGCGATGGGCCCGTGGCTGCAAGTGCGAGACGATCTGGCCGCCGGCTTGTTGAGCGCGCCGTTCGGTTTTATGCCCGACGGCAGCGGCTATTACCTGCTGTCGCCGCAGCCGATCGTGCCCGGCAGCGCGCTGGCTCGGCTGGCCGAGTGGTTGAGGCTCACGGCAGACGCCTGAGTTTTTGCGCCAGCCGCTGTTCCTGCCAGCGGCTGAAGACGTTACGAAGCAGCAGAGTGCGCACCGCCCGCATGACCAGCGCGAGGCTCATGCCGCCGATCGCCCACAGCGACCAGAGATAGTGCGGATGGGTAAAGACGTTGACAGCGAGCAATATCGCACCGATGACGGCGAAACGCACCGCCATGCTCAGCAGTTTGCCTTCTGCCGCGACCTGGCGACGAAGACGTTGTTCGTCAGGCGTCTCCTCCCCCATTGTCGTCTGTTGCGGCTGTGCGTTGAGATTGCTGACCTGCACGCCCAGCGCGGCGGCGATCGCGGTCAAGGTTTCCAGGCTGGCCTGTTCGCCGTTTTCAATCCGCTGTACGGTGCGGGTGCTGAGGCCGGCGATGGTCGCCAGCTGCTCCTGCGACCAGCCTTTTTCCAGACGTAATGGCCTGATGCGATACTTTTGCATGGTGCACTCCTGAGTTCGCTGTCACTGTCATTCAGTGTAGGGCGGGCGGGGTAGCTGCGCCACGACAGCGGCACGACAGCGACACGACACCCGCCGCCGGCGCGGGCTGGCGAGCAGTCAGAAGGCGACGTTGCGGATAAAGCGCAGCGGGAGATCGCCGTGGTTGGCGTAGGCGTAGCGTTGATCGCTGTTGAAGGTTTGTGCGGTGCCCGCGCTGAGCGTCAGCGTGCCTTGTTCCAACTCCAGCGTCAGGGTACCGGCAATCACGTAGATCATTTCATTCCAGCCTTCCGCGTCCGGCGCAGAGTCATAGCGCTCGCCCGGCATCAGCGTCCATTCCCACAGCTCGGCCCGTTGGCGCGCCGGCACGCTGGCGGCGAACAGCGCCTGGCTGCCCGGTTGCGCGCCTTGCCAGGCCAGTTCCCCCACCAGATGGTTGCCGCGCGCTTCCGGCGCCTGGATCAGATCGGTGAACGAAATCTTCAGGGCAGCGGCGATCTTGTCGAGCACCGCCAGGCTGACGTTGCGATCGCCGGCCTCGATGCCCGCCAGCATGCGGCGGCTGACGCCGGAAAGTTCGGCCAGCGCCATCTGGCTCAGGCCCGCCTGTTGGCGGTAGCCGCGCAGATTGCTGCTCAGGTACTGCAGCACCTTGGGGGGATCGGTTTTCGCGTTATGCGCCGTATTGCTCATCGCCGGACTTTATCTCATACTGGCAGGATCTGTGCATTATATTGCACTCAGCAGGAAGGGCAAGCCGGTGTCAGCAGCAAAAAAATCCTTTATTTCCGCCGTGGTTCCGCAAATCAGGTTGCCGGAAGCGGTGTTGATTTTCATCACCATGATCTGGGGCGGCACCTTTTTGGCGGTGCATCACGCGATGCAAGTCAGCGGGCCGTTCTTTTTCGTCGGTCTGCGTTTCGCCACCGCCACGCTGGCGTTGACGCTGTTTTCGCTGCGCGTTCTGCGCGGCCTGACCCTGTATGAACTGAAGGCGGGCGTACTGATCGGGCTGGCGATCATGTTCGGCTACAGCATGCAAACCGTCGGTCTGCAGACGATTACCAGCAGCCAATCGGCGTTCATCACCGCCATGTACGTGCCGATCGTGCCGCTATTGCAATGGCTGGTACTGGGGCGGTTCCCCGGCATCATGTCGTGGATCGGTATTCTGCTGGCCTTTACCGGCCTGATGCTGCTGGCGGCACCGAGCAGCACGGACATGACGCTGAGCCTTGGCGAAATGCTGACGCTGGCCGGCACGCTGGGCATGGCGGCAGAGATCATTCTGATCGGTGCCTTCGCCGGTAAGGTCAATATCCGCCGGGTGACCATTGTGCAGCTGGCGACCGCCTCGCTGGCCTCGTTTTTGATGATGGTGCCGACCGGCGAGTCGCCGCCGCCGTATTCGGATTACCTGTTGTACAGCGCCATTGGGCTGGGGCTGGCCAGCGCCTTGATTCAACTGACTATGAACTGGGCGCAGCGCAGCGTTTCGCCGACGCGGGCCACGGTGATTTACGCCGGCGAACCGGTCTGGGCGGGCATTGTCGGGCGGCTCGCCGGTGAACGTTTACCGGGCGTGGCGTTGTTGGGGGGCGCGTTGATCGTGATTGGGGTGGTAGTCAGCGAGCTGCGCATACGGCGCAAGGGGAAAGCAGCGGTGGCGACGGAAGCGGATTAGCGCAGAGGCGTAGAAAGAAAGGGGCGGAGAGATCCGCCCCTTTTTGCATCACGCGGTTTTCTTCTTGCGCAGGAACACGTAAGACAGGCCGAGCACGATGAACCACAGCGGGGTGACGATCAGCGCCTGGCGGGTGTCTTCGCGCAGCGACAGCAGCACCAGCACGAACACGAAGAACGCCATGCATACCCAGCACATCAGCTTGCCGGCAGGCATCTTGTAGATCGATTTCTGGTGCAGCGCCGGGCGCTGTTTGCGGTAAACCAGATACGAGCACAGGATGATGGTCCAGACGAACATGAACAGAATCGCCGATACGGTGGTCACCAGGGTGAAGACCGTCATCACGTTCGGGATCAGGTAAATCAGCACCACGCCGCCCAGCAGGCAGATGCAGGAGAAGGTGAGGCCGTTGGCCGGCACCGCGCGCTTGGACAGGTTGGCGAACGATTTCGGCGCGTCGCCTTCCTGCGCCAGCCCGAACAGCATGCGGCTGGTGGAGAACACCCCACTGTTGGCGGAGGAGGCGGCGGAGGTTAGCACCACGAAGTTGATCACGCTGGCCGCGGCCGGCAGGCCAATCAGCACGAACAGTTCAACGAACGGGCTCTTGTCCGGCACCACGGAGTTCCACGGCGTCACCGACATGATGACGATCAGGGCGAACACGTAGAACATGATGATGCGGATCGGAATCGAGTTGATGGCGCGCGGCAATGACTTCTCCGGATCCTTGGTTTCCGCGGCGGTAGTGCCCACCAGCTCAATGCCGACGAAGGCGAATACTGCGATCTGGAAGCCGGCGAAGAAACCGCTGATGCCTTTCGGGAACATGCCGCCGTCATTCCACAGATGGGTGAATGAGGCCACGGTGCCGGTCGGCGATTGGAACTGCATGGCGATCATCACCAGCCCGGCGACGATCAGCCCGACGATGGCGACGATTTTGATCATCGCAAACCAAAACTCCATTTCGCCGAACATTTTCACCGTCGCCAGATTAAGGCCGAGCAGCAACAGCACGCACAGCAGTGAAGCAATCCACTGTGACAGTCCGGGGAACCAGAACTGGGCGTAGGCTGTGATCGCCACAACGTCGGCGATGCCGGTGACCACCCAGCAGAACCAGTAGGTCCAGCCGGTGAAGAAACCCGCCCACGGGCCGAGCAGATCCGCGGCGAAATCGCTGAACGATTTGTATTCCAGGTTAGACAGCAGCAGCTCACCCATGGCGCGCATCACGAAGAACAGCATAAAGCCGATGATCATGTACACGAAGATGATCGAAGGGCCGGCCAGGCTGATGGTTTTACCGGAGCCCATAAACAGACCGGTGCCGATGGCGCCGCCGATGGCGATCAGTTGAATATGTCGGTTAGTAAGGTTTCGCCGTAGATGATCTTCTGAAGCGGGCGTCGCGTCAGTCGCTATTTTAGAGTGATCTACCATCTGATGATGTCCTGTTTTACCTGTCATTAGTGAAGTCGTGAGCTCTGAAGTGGCTCTTTTTTATACATTTATCCGGTTGGTCCGGCTTTAGTAAGGTAGTGCAATAACGCCACCTTTGTGCAACATGTTTACAACATTTATACGTGGGATAAAAGTCGATCAATCTTTACACGGAGGAGGCAAATCGGACGTTCAGGGAGCGGAAGATTACTCTTCAAAAGGTGGGATTAACAGACCTTATGCGGCTTATCTCGTTGATTAAACAAAGAGTTGTAAAAATCGCATGAGAAAAAGTAATGAGTGGAAGCGTTTGACAGCGGCACTGGCGAGGAGGACAATTTATCGCGTTGGGTCGTTAGCTCAGTCGGTAGAGCAGTTGACTCTTAATCAATTGGTCACAGGTTCGAACCCTGTACGACCCACCAACCAAATCAGCGTGTTACGCACAGACTTTTCTCTGTTTTTTCCCTCATGGCGCCGTTTTAAGCGTGCATTCTGCAAAAAAATTCGCATTTTTCGACTGATGTTCAGAAAGGTGATCTGGCGCAAACTGCGATGTTGCACCGTACTTTATACGGCAAGGGAGGCTGTGCGCTGGCGCAACGTCGGCGCAGGGATGGGGTATTTGCCCAAGAATCTTTCAGGTCAAGAAGCGGGGAATAAATGCGCGGCCGACATCAAGAGGAGTGCCCAAACGGCGGCTGAAAGCGCGGCGGTGGCATAGACGTGCCTCGCCGGCAGTTGCAGCATGCCGGCCATCAGCGGCACGGTGTAGCGCATCACCGCCAGGAAACGCGAGGCGAACAGCAGCGGTAGCCCGCGCTTTTGCAAGGAACGTTGCGCTTTGTGCAGCGGAGTGTGAAAGCGTGCCGGCAGCCGGCGGCCAAGATCGTGGCGGCACAGCAGCGCGCCGCCGTGGAACGACAAGATCGATCCCAACGTGGCGCCGAGGGCGATGGCCGCCCAAACGGCACCGAGGGGCAGCGTGTGTTTGCCTGCAAGGATGCCTACCAGCAGCGTCACCGAGGCGGGCGGCAAGGCGGAAGACACCACGATCACGGATTTTCCTAGCGCGAACAGGAAAATCAGCAGCAGCAACATCTCCGGTTCCGGGCTGTATTTAGCGATAATGTGCGTCAATTCATCCATTTAATACCTGCGGGGGAGAGGGCTGAGTGCCAGTGTCCCATCTGCAGGTTCAATAATGGCTAAATAACGCGCCGCTATCCGGCAATCTCTGCGTCTTGCTTGCTCACGTCGGCGCGCCGGTTTCTGAGCGCCCACAACAGCGTGGCGCACAGCAGTGAAAAGGCGGCCAGCACCAGCGGCCCGGCATGCGGGCTGTGAAAACGCTGTTCCGCCTCCGTGCGGATCAGCGGGGCTAAGAAGCTGAATGCGGCGCCGAGCGTGGTGCAAAAACCGATGCCGGCCGCCAGCGCCGGGCCGGTGAGCACCTGCGCGGGAAACGTCCAGAAAATCGGCTGTACCGCCAGGAAACTGACTGCGCAGCAGCTCAGGGCGACGATAGCGAGCAGAGGGCCGGCATAGGAAGAAACGACCAACCCCAGCGCTGCCGCGACCATGCACCCCACGGCGATCGGTAATCTTCTGGCGGTTTTTCTGTCGGCATAGCGCGGCAGGAAATAGACGCCCAGCGCGGAGAACGCCCAGGGAATGGCGGCCACCAGCGAGGCCTTGAAACCGAGATGGGTGCCCATCAGCGAGGCGACCTGCGACGGCAGGAAAAACATCAGGCCGTACACGCCGATTTGCAGGGTGCCGTAGATCAACGCCAGATGCCAAACGGTGCCGCTTCTCATTGCCGCTTTGACGCTGCTGGTTTCGGTCTGCTGCTGTTCGTCAGCCAACTGTGTGACCAATGCCGTGCGTTCTTCCTCGGTCAAAAAGCGAGCCTGCCGAGGGTTATCGTCGAGATAGAAAAAGGCGAAGACGCCGAGGGCGACGGCCGGCAGCCCTTCCAGCACGAACATCCAGAACCAGCCGGGTTTACCCAACACGCCGTGCATCTCCAGCAATGCCCCCGACAGCGGTGAGCCGAGCGTCAGGGCCGCCGGCACACCGAGCACGAAAATGCCAATGACCGAGGCGCGCACCTTATTGGGAAAATAGATCGACGCCAGCAACAGGATGCCAGGGTAAAAGCCGGCTTCGGCGATCCCCAGCAGAAACCGCAGGATGATAAATTGCTGTTCGTTGGTCACCAGCCCGGTACAGGCCGACAGCGCCCCCCACAGTGCGGTGGTGGCGCTAAGCCAGCGTTTGGCGCCCCAGCGGTTCATCAGCAGATTGGCCGGGATGCCGAACAGCGCATAGGCGGCAAAAAATATCCCGGCGCCCAATGCGAAGGCGGATTGCGACAGCGCGATGTCGATAGCCATCGCGTCCTTGGCAAAGCCGACGTTAACCCTGTCGATAAACGCGATGAAGTACATGGCGAACATCAAGGGCACCAGTCTGCGCCAGGTTTTGCGGATGGCGGCGTTGAGCGCTGGAGCGGCATAGGTGGCGTGATTCACTGGCGATAACCTCTCTTCTGAGAATGACAAGCGTCGGTCATAAGGACCGTCCTGGCGCCGTTGCCCTCAACACGACGGTCACAGCGGATTTTCTTCGTGAGATATAAAGGTCTAAAGGACTAATGGTCAGGCCTTTAAGGGCGAAAAAAATGCCGCGTATCGGGTCGGCAGGTTGATGCAGACATCACCATAGTGAATGGTGTGTTGCTTTTTTGTTAATCAAACGTTCACACAGGGCTATGGCGCGTTCAAGCGTTTTGATCGAGATCTGTGTGCGTTATCACCGAATTGGCAACCCGGTGATAGACCTGGAGTAGGGCGCTTTCATCTCGGGAGTGAGGACGATAAGGTGAAGCACGGCAAAACAGAATGCAGGAGCGCAACATGCTGAAGGTCATCGCTGAAGATTTTATCCATCCGGAACACATTGACACCGTTATGCCATGGTATCGCGAGCTGGTGGCGAAAACCCGTCAAGAGCCGCTGTGCATCAGTTATGAACTGTGCATCGACCAGCAGGATCCCGGGCACTTTATTTTTATCGAAAGCTGGCCGGACCGCGCCGCCCTGGACGTGCATTGTCAGACCGAGCATTTCACCCGGCTGGTGCCGCAGATCAATCAGTATCAGCGCAAGCCTTGCACCTTCTTGTTTATGCAGGTGTTTCCTGAAACAGGCGATAAATAGGCGAAAAAATCCCCGCAGGGGGCGGGGTTAATGGCTTCTCAACACTATCTTGTTGTGATTAAAAAATAGGCTGATAATGATTTTCATTCTCTAAGAATGCTCTTAAATTAATCAATCAGGTGAATGATTCGCCGTCTGCTTTTCGCTGGCGGCTTTAATGGCGCGCAGCATGCGGCGTCTTATCAACCCACTCACCAGGCGAATCGCATACCAGTAGGGGGTAAACCGCCGCCGGCTGGCGCTGTCGGGGCAGAAGATGCGCGTTTCCGTTACCAGGCGGCAGCGCCCGCCCTCCAGCGGGCTCGCGGCATACCCCAGCGCCAGTTTGGCAACGCCGGGCTGAGCGAAGGCGAGAAAGCCCGCCCCGTCAGCGACCTGCTCCAGACCGTATTCAGCCTGCCAAAAGCGGCCGATCAGGCCATAGACCAACGCGCTGTCATCTTGCTCAAGCAGGCAAAAGTTATGCAGGCCAAACGGCGGCGGGCTGGGCTTATCGCGTGGCATCAGCCGCGCGGGCAATTCGCGCAGCGCTATCATGCTGCGGAAGAAACGATCGTGCTTGGGATCGTAGGCGGCCACGGCCGCCAGGATCCGCGCCTGCGGCGCGGCGATGGCGATCGCATGCCGTTCCGAGAACTGGTATTGCCCAAGGTATTTATTCAGCAGCGTCATGCCTTGCATTCTCCCGCCATTCGCTTTGCAGCAGGGCAAAGCCGAATTCGTCGCCCCATGCGCCTTTGAAAAACACGTTTTGCCGCCAATAGGCCTCGCGGCGAAAACCCAACTTGCCGAACAGTGTGGCGGCGCCAAGATTACGCGTGTCCACCACCGCAGTAATACGGTGCTTCGCCAGCGCCCCGAACAGCAGAGCGATGACGGCGCTCAGCGCCTCGCGCGCCAGCCCTTGCCGCTGGTGGCTGGGCGCGAAGGTCACGCCCAGTTCAGCCTGGCGCCCCTCATCGAAGAAATGCACCGCGACATCGCCGAGCAACGCGCCGTCCTCACGGCGCTCGACCGCCAGCTGGAACCAGCTGTCGTCACGGTTGAACGCGAGCTGCCGTTGCCGTTCGAAAAAGGCCTGCGCATCGGTGGCGCTGTAGTCGCTCCAGCTTTGATAGCGCGCCACGTCAGGGTGACTGCGGTAGGCGGTAAAGTGGGGCAGATCGTCGGCCGTGAACGGGCGCAGGATCAGTCTGGGGGTCTGCAGAGGCAAAAGGCGCATTATTTTTCCTTATCAGCGCATTAGGACTACCGGCAGTGTAACCCAGCGCCGAGAAGCGGGCTGCGTAAAATGAGCGGTGGAGGACAAACGGGAAATGCCGGTTCAGACGAACCGGCAGGGGCATTATCGGCGGGCGGCGGCCTGACGCAGGCGCTCGACCGGGCCTTGTTGAAAATCGAATGAGGGGGCTTCTTGCCGTGCCAGCCCCTGGCGCACGATGGCCTTCACCGCTTGGCTGGCAGCAAGATCTTTTCCGGCGATCTGTTCGGCGATGCGCAGCGCTTCTTCCCGGGCCGTCCCCTCGCTGATACGGGAAATGGCGCCGTGTGACAGCGCCTCCTGTGCGCCGACGGTTCTGCCGGTCAGCAGCCAGTCGAGCGCGACATAGGGGGAGATACGCGTCGGCAAGCGCGCGCACCCACCTTGTGCGGCGACTAACCCGAGCCCGGTTTCGGGGAAGCTGAAGCGTGCGTTCTGGCCGGCGACGATCAGATCGCACGCCAGCGCCAGCTCAAATCCGCCTCCGTACGCGATGCCGTCAACGGCGGCGATGATCACCTTGGCAATCTGTGCATGGATCAGCCCGCCAAACCCCTCCGGCGTGACGATGGGCAGTTCACCCTGATGAAAGGCGTTGATATCCATGCCGGCGGAAAATACCGCCGGTTGGCCGGCCAGCACGATCGCTCGCACCGAGTCATCGTTATCCGCCTGCCGCAGGTAGGTGCGGATCAACTCGGCCATCTGCAGGTTGATGGCGTTCTTTTTTTCCTGCCGATTAAGGGTGATGACCGCAACCTGCGCGCCATGGCGCTCATAAAGCACCGGAAGAACTTCACTCATCGCTGGCTTCTCCCCGGAAAAACAACAGCGTCAGCAGCAGGGCGATGGCGCCGAGCGGCAGCGAAAACAGCGGCAGGTAATAGGCCGGCAGCGCGTAGAGCGTCAGGCCGCCCAGCATCCCGCCCGCCGCGATGCCGGCGTACAACACCGAGCTGTTGAGCGACACGGTCAGCGCGCCAAAGCGTTTCGATAGCGACAACAGGTGATGCTGGATCGGTACTAGGTACATCCAGCCGGTAATGCCCCAGACGAGGAAGATGGCCAGTACCCACCAGGGCGAGGTGACATAAAAGGCCAGCAAAAACAGAGACAGCGTCTGGATCGCCACGGAAAACAGCAGCACGAACTTGCTGCCGAGGGCATCGGTTAACGCGCCGGAGGCAAAATTGCCGATCACCGCGCCAATGCCGAACACCAGCAACGCGAGGGGCAGGATCGCCTCAGGGCCGAACTGGGTGTTTTTCAGCAACACGCTGACGTAGCTGTAGACGATGTGTTCCGAGCAAACGGCAAAAAAGGTGATCAGCAGCGTAGTCAGCACCGCCTTTTGCCGCAGCGGGGCGAGTCGCTCTTTCAGCGAATGCTTGCCCGATGGCGCAATGGCGCGCAGCGCCAACGACAGGCCCAGCAGCGCAATCGCCCCCAGCAGGGCGATGAACAGAAAGATTTCACGCCAGCCGATCAGTTTGGCGAGAAAGGTACCGAACGGAATGCCGAGCGCAATAGCCAACGTCATGCCGCCATAGACGATGGAAATAGCCAGGCCGCGGCGTTTTTCCGCCACCAGCCCCACCGCGGCGGCGGCGGCCTGCGGCGTGTAACAGGCCGCCCCCAATGCCGCCAGCACTCTGCCGAACGCGATCTGCAGATAGCTGGTGGCCCAGGCGCAGGCCAGGTTGCCGGCGATGAACAGCACCAGCGCCAACTGCAGGATATGCTTGCGGTTGACGTTGCCCAGCAGCCAGGCGGTGAGGGGGGCGAACAGCATATAGGCCAGCGCGAATACCGATATCAACTGCCCCGCTTGCGCGGGGCTGACGGCAAAGGTGTCGGAAATATCGCTGAGTACGCCGGCGACGATAAAAGCGTCGGTGCCGATGGCGAAGGTACCGGTCGCCATCAGGCAGAGCGTGATCAGATGGCCGTTATAATCCGCTAACTTCATCCTGCCCTCCGCAGATCGTTCGCTGCCCAGACCCGGCCTAGTGCCGCCAGGAAGGTCTCCACGTCGGCATGGGAATGTGCCGAGGTCGGCGTTACCCGTAGTCGCTCGCTGCCTGCGGGCACCGTCGGGGCATTGACCGGTTGCACGTAAATATCATGCTCATCGAGCAGCACTTTACTGATGTGTTTGTTGCGGTGCGGATCGCCGACCAGCAGCGGCAGGATATGGCTGTCTGCCGACACCAGCGGGATGCCGGCGGCGCGCAGGCCGGTTTTCAGGTGATCGACGATCGCCAGCAGGTGCTTGCGCTGGGTGTCATGCTCGAGGTTGTATTTAAAACTGGCCAACGCGGCGGCTACCACCGGCGCCGGTGACGAGGTGCTGAAGACGAATGCCGGGGCCCAACTGCGCACCGCTTCCACCACCGAGCGGGGCGCGGCGATATAGCCACCCGCCGCACCGTAAGACTTGCCGAATCCGCCCTGAATAATGGTGATTTTATCTAACAGGCCCAGCTGTTCGGCATAGCCCAATCCCCGTTCGCCATACACGCCTGCCGAATGAATTTCGTCGAGATAGGTCAGCGCCTGATACTGCTCCGCCAGCGCCACGATCTGCGCCAGGGGAGCAAAGTCACCGTCCATGGAATACAGCGACTCGAAGGCAATCAGCTTTGGCCGCGCCGGATCGGCGGCCTGCAGCAGCTCGGCGAGGTGTGCTACATCATTGTGGCGGAAGATTTTTTTCTCCGCTTTGCTGTAGCGAATTCCGTAAATCATCGAGGCGTGATTCAGTTCGTCGGAGAACACGATCAGATCGGGAATGGCGTCGCACAGGGTGGATAAGGTGGCGTCGTTGGCGCCGAAACCGGTGGTGAACAGCAGCGCCGACTCTTTGCCGTAGGCGCTGGCCAGCAGCGTTTCCAGCTCGCTGTGGTAGACCGAGGTGCCGGAAATGCTGCGGGCGCCGCAGGTGCCCAGCCCGACCCGGTTAACCGCGTCGGTGGTGGCCAGCAGCACTTTGGGGTGGTGGCTCATTGCCAGATAGTCGTTCGAGCACCAGACGTTGAGACGGCGCTCGCCGTGGTGCCCGTGGCTGGTGGCCCAGGGTTTGTCCTGCACGCCGCGTTCAAGGTTGAGAAACTCGCGAAAACGCCCCTGTTTTTTGGTTTCCGCCAGCTTTTCTTCAAGAATGTTCAGTACGCTCATCGTATGTTCCTTGTGTTAAACGGCTTTAAGGTTTAATGACAGGCCCTGACCGACGCCGACGCACATTGTCACCAATGCGTTGCTTGCCTGTCGGTCGCGTAATTCCAGCGCCGCCGACAGCACCAGGCGCGCACCGGACATCCCCAGCGGATGACCGAGCGCGATGGCGCCGCCGTTCGGGTTGACCCGCGCGTCGTTGGCGTCGATGCGCCAGTGTTTCAGCGCCGCCAGAACCTGTGAGGCGAACGCTTCGTTAATCTCGATGATGTCGAAGTCGTTCAAGGTGAACCCGCCGCGCTGCAGTAAGCGCTCGGTGGAGGCGATCGGCCCCAGCCCCATCAGCGCCGGTTCAACGCCGGCGGCCGCGCTGTCGCCGATCTCCGCCAGCGGTTGCCAGCCCTGGCGTTTCACGTAGCGACCGGAAGCCAATAGCAGCGCGGCGGCGCCGTCGTTGATGCCGGAAGCATTGCCCGCCGTGACCGAACCGCCGGCGGAGAACGCCGGTTTCAGCGCCTGCAGCTGTTGCAACGTGCTGAGCCGGGGAAATTCATCCTGCGCGAATGTGCGGGTGGTTTTACGATCCGCCGGCACGTCCACGGGCGTGATTTCCCGCGCCAGCCGGCCGCTGTCGATCGCCCGGCTGGCCTTTTGCTGCGAGGCCAGCGCGAACAGGTCCTGTTCCTCGCGTGAGATATGTTGCCGTTGGGCCACGTTTTCCGCCGTGATGCCCAGCGGGTCGCTGCCGTAGCGCTCCGCCAGCCGCGGATTGACGAAGCGCCATCCCAACGTGGTGTCATACAGCTTCACGCCTTTGTCGAACGGCGTTTCGCCCTTGCTCAGCACATAGGGTGCGCGGCTCATGCTTTCCACACCGCCGGCCAAAACCAGTTCGCTAAGACCGCTGCGGATTTTCGCCGCGGCGTAGATCACCGCATCCAACCCGGATGCGCAAAGGCGGTTGAGGGTGATGGCCGGCACCGACGGGTCCAACCCGGAAAGCAGCGTTGCCATGCGGGCGACGTTGCGGTTGTCTTCGCCGGCCTGGTTGGCGCAGCCCAGAACCACTTCGTCCAGATTCGCTTCCGCCGCCGGATGGCGCTGCAGCAGGCCGCGAAGGATCGTCGCCGCCATGTCGTCGGGGCGGGTATGCGCCAGGCTGCCGCCATAGGCGCCGATCGCCGTGCGCGTGCCGTCGATCAGATAAACGCCGTCATCGTTAATGTTCATCATGGCTCCTCAAGGCGTGGTCGTCAGCGCCGGTTGCGCGGCGTGCAGAAGGGTGTAATGCGGCGCATAGCGCGCTGCGTGCAGCAGCTGCGCCAGATTGCTCAGCGTCGTCCTGACGTTTTTCTCCCCCAGTTTGCCGAGCCAGTCGAAAATGCCGCCGGCGTAGTTAACGCCCGCGACGGCGGCGACATCAATGTCTTCCCGGCTGCAAACGCCGCTTTCCACCATGATCACCGACTCATTGATCAGGCTGCTGAGGACACGAGCGACGATCAGCGCCGGGGAGTCTTTGATAAATTCAACCTGCGGGATCGCAGTGTGCAGCAGGCGTAAAAACAGCGCCTTATTGGCCGCAGAGGCATAGCGATTGTGCGCCGCAACCAGATACGCCGTGTCGGCGTAGTTCAGGGCGATGTCGACCACAAAAGCGTCAGCCGTCGTCTGCTCGGCTAACTGGCTCGCCGTGCGGCCATCGGTGATGCTGACGGTGAATGCGTCATTGATCTGGACGGCCGGCCCCAGGCTCGGTAAGGCCGGCCGTTGTTCCACGCGCAGCTGTGGCCACTGACGTGCGGCTCGCTGTTGCAACAGGGTAAAAAAAGGGTGTTCGCCGTAAACGCGCAGCGTCTCGACGTCTGCATCGATGGCGGCCGTCACTGGCGGGGCGGTTTCTTCGGCGGCAAAATAGGAGCGGCCGTTCTTTTTCCCCAACAGACCGGCATCGACCAGCGAACGCTGCAGATGGCCGGGGGTATAGCGCGGGTCGTATTGCATGTCCTGCCAGATTTGCCGGCTGACCTGATAGTTGATGTCCTGGCCGATAAAATCGGTCAGCTCGAGCGGCCCCATGCGGAAGTGTCCGCCGGCCTTGAGGGCACGGTCGATCTGCGGCGCGCGCGCCACGTGCTCTTCCAACAGGCGGAACCCTTCCAGGTAGTAGGGGCGGGCCATGCGGTTGACGATAAACCCCGGCGTGGCCTGACAGACGACATCGCGTTTCCCCAACGCGGCCACCAGTTGACGGCAACGTTCCGTGGTGGCGTGTGCGGTAAAGTAGGCCGGGATGATTTCAATCAGTTTCATCAGCGGCGCAGGGTTGAAAAAGTGCAAACCGATAAACCGCTCGCTGTGCGTCACCGCGGTTGCCAGCTTGTTAAGCGACAGTGAGGAGGTATTGGTGGCGATCAGCGTATCGGGCTTGACCACCGCGGCGATGGCCGCCAACACCTCAAGTTTGGTTTGTTCATGCTCGGCGATGGTTTCTATCACCAACTCGCTGTCGGCGATAGCCACAAGCGCCGTCGAGAACACCAGATTGGCCAGCACTGAGCTTTTATCCTGCAGCGCGATCTTGCCCTGTTCGACTTTCTTGTTCAGGTCTTGCGCGATATATTCGCGAGCCTGATTGAGGGTATTGCCGTTGCGATTATAAAGCACCGTACGAATGCCTTTTTGCGCGAAAAGATAAGCGATGCCTCTGCCCATCGTTCCCGCGCCGATAATCGCAGCCGATTGAATTGCCGCATTACTTTCTGCCATAGAAAATCCCCGTCACTGTATGCCATGCGAAATTCGCAAATGCTTATTATCTCTTTGGATTTACGGCGGCACCGGGTGCCTGTTTGGAAAGTAATTGGCGGTGTCCTGGCTGTCTAACGGTAGAAATGACAGGTTTACGTCCTGAAGGGATTATGCTATTCGCGTAGTTTTCCTGTTCGGCGCAATAAAAAGGCTTATTTTGAGGGGAATAGCTGTTTTCGTTATAGCGTTGGTATTTTTTATTATATGAAACGGCTACTGGCGCCGGGCGGCGATATTCTATAGTGAGTCTGACCTATCGATAATCGGCATCGCTATCTGGAGAACCTGCGTTATGGATACCCGCACTCAACGGCTCATGGCGGAGGTGATTGGCAGCCTGGCCGATCGCGAATGCTTTCTGACGCAACTGGGGCCCTGCGCCGAGGCGTTGGGGTTTGATTATTTCTCCTACATCGTGTTTTCCTGTTATCCGGCCAGCCGCCCCAAGATGCTGATCGAAGGTAATTTTTCAGCAGAGTATCTCGAAGATTATCGGCGGCAGCGGGTGTATTTGCAGGATCCGGTCATTGAGCGCGCTCACCATTCCACGCTGCAGTTCCAGTGGGACGAACGTTTTTATCACGATCGGCCGACGCTTTGGCGACGTATGGCGCAGTTTGGCCTGTGCGCCGGTTGGTCGCAGTCGGTCAAGGATTGCTATGGCAGGCTGGGGATCCTGACGTTTGCCGGCACAGCGCTACCGGAGCAAACGCCACAAGCGCGTGCGGCAAATGAAACCTTTTTCCTTTGGCTGGCGCAAACCGCCCATAAAACGCTGCGTGAAGCCTTGATATCGGTGAACGACGACGCGATAAAAGATGTGCTGACGCTGCGCGAAAAAGACATTTTACGCTGGTGCAGCGAAGGGAAAACGGCGGAAGAGATCGCGCTGTTGATGGGGGTGAGCGAGCGCACGATCAATTTCCACATAGGCAACTCGATTAAAAAACTTTCTGTCGCCAATAAGACCGCCGCCACCGCCAAAGCGGTTTATTTACAGCTGATTTAATCTCGAGAAATAAATAATTAATCGCCTATCCGTTATCGGTGTGATGTTTATATTTTGTTAAATTAAAAGCTATCCTTATCAGTATTTACCCCCCGATCACAAAAGCGTGATAAAGCGATTCACCGCGCCCGTGCGCGGCAGTATTCTGTTGGCACCCGGTTTACATAGAAAGGATGTGATATGTACAAGACTATTTTAGTGCCGATCGATATTGAAGAGGATCTGTTGACCGAGCATGCGCTGAAGCATGTGGAATATTTGGCGAAGATGTCCGGCGCTAAAGTGCATTTCTTCCATGCGCTACCGGATGCCTCGGCTTTTGTTACTGCCTATTCGTTCGGTCTCAAGGAATTTGAGAATCAGGCGGAGGTGAAGGCGGTGGACAAACTGAAGAAAATCATGTCGGAAATCGATCTGCCGTTGGATCGCCTTAATTACACCGTCAGCTTCGGTTCTGCGCGCGATCAGGTGTTGGAACTGGCGGAAGAGATCGACGCCGACCTGATCATTATCGGTTCACGGCGCCCGAGCGTGAAAACCTATCTGCTGGGATCTAACGCCGCCGCCATCGTTCGCCATGCCAATATTTCGGTGATGGTGGTCAGATAATCCCTCTTAAGCCCACCGTTTTCGGGCGCGCTCTGCGGTTGCCGGTCTGCGGCAGAGCGTGCCTTGCGTTTTATTGCCATCTCAGTGTGAGCTGCTACGATTTTAGCTGACGTTTTTATGCCACCCGGGTCACCGGCCTTGCGCATATTCTTCATCTCAGCCAGAAGAGGGGCAGCTATGCCATTAGAAGTCGATGGGATCATTAGAGGCGATCGGGGCAGTGAACCGAGCCGTTGGCAACATGCGTCAACCAAACCGCTTATCACGCTGACCTGGCATCACACCATTCCTTGGAACTGTTTGCGTAATGTCTGGAATGGTCTGGTGGCGGGGCAGCATTGGAACGCGCTGGACGAGTTTATGAACCTGATCGGTGTGCCAAACCGTGCCGAGGTGATCACACAGATCAAGAATAAAAACCTGCAGGATCGCGATGGATTACACACTCTGGTGACCTGGCAAGGATGGAACATCGTCGAGGGGCCTGGTAATGAGTATCGTGCGCAGGGGGACGATCCCGGTGAAAACTTCGACGGTTGGTCGGGTAAGGGGATGAGCACTAATCAGCAAGCGACGCTGCAGCAGGTCAACGTGTTGTATCAGGTGATGGCGCCGCTGGGAAGCCGTGCGCTGGACGCCGCCAGACAGGCGCCGAACATTTCTGCGGAAGAAGCGAGCGTCTTGCAACGGACGATTAAACAGACCCGTCCAACGTTGCGAGGAAAGGAACCGATCCGGTGGCAAGAAGACATGTGGCATCAGGTGCAGCCGGGTAAAGAGGCGAAACACTTCGCCCGTTGGGACACCAAACCGGTGTGGCGCAAGCGCCTGCACAGCGATCTGGCTCAGGCTGGATAAGCCTTTTCCCGCGCCGGGTTGCCGGCGCGGGGCATCAATCCGGCGCTAATCGCACAGCGCCATTATTTCGTCGTACAATGTCCTGGGAATTTCCACGCCGTATTGCTCGCTCTGCCGCCGCTGTCGATAACGCCGCTCGCCGGGGATGCGTGCGCCTTGCGCCTGCATATCGGCAAACATCGCTTCTGCTCCGGCGAAATATTTCGCCTTATCCGCACCGAGAAAACGCTCGGGATCCAACGCGATGATCAACTCACCGCCGTAAGGCGACGAACCGGTGCCGTTGTCATAGGCCAGCGATTCCTTGCTGGTCATATCGCCGATCAGCGGCCCTGCCAGCAATTCAACCATCGCCGCCAGCGCCGAGCCCTTATGCCCACCGAAGGTCAGCATCGCGCCCTCCAACACGCTGGCGGCATCGGTGGACGGATTGCCTGCCTTATCAATGCCCCAGCCTTCAGGCAGCGGGGTGCCAGCGCGGTGGTGCAGTTCGATTTCGCCGCGCGCCGCCGCGCTGGTGGCCATATCGAATAAAAACGGCGGCCGATCCGGGCGTGGCCAGCCGAAGGCGATGGGGTTGGTGCCAAACAGCGGACGCGAACCGCCGGCCGGCGTCACCCACGCGTGGCTGGGTGTGCAGGCTAAGGCCACCAACCCCTGTTCGGTCAGCGGTTCTATGTCGGCCCACAGCGCGGAGAAATGCACGCAGCGGTTGATCGCCAGCGCGGCGATGCCATTGGCGCGCACCTTACCGATAAAGGCCGGCAGAGCGGTGCGGTAGGCCAGCAGGGAAAACGCGCCGCCGGCGTCGGCACGCAAGATGGCCGGCGCCTGGTCGAACAACTTGGGTACCGCATCGGCAGAGACCTTGCCTACCCGCAGCGATCGCACGCAGCCCAACAGCCGGTATAAGCCGTGAGAAGCGCAGCCGTCGCGTTCGCCCTGGGTGACATTTTGCGCCACCGCTTCGGCATGTGCCTGATTGAAACCGTTGCTGCGCAGCGTACGCAGCGCCAGTTGATAAGCCTGTTCCAACGACAGAACGTGCATAGATGTCATCTCGATGTCCCCCCTGGGTTCATTCTTCTTCATCGCCGATAAAATTGGCCTGGGGTAAACAGGTATAGGCGCCCCAGTAGTAAATCGCCAGCGCAATCACCGCCATGGTGAAGGTGTCCCACGGATGGGCAATAGCGCCGATGCCGCCGAAGCTGCTGAGGTAGGAAAGCCCGATCACCAGCGCATAGAAGACGATCAGCCACAACGAGGACCAAATTTGCTGCCGAAGGCTAACGGCGTGGGTCGGCACCTGATTTTTGAACAGGATATAGATGAAGAACATCAGGATCTGCAAGCCGAGCAGCCAGGAGACGGTGTCCCAGCCGGACCAGAAGACGATCAACGCCGAAATGATAAACGACAGCGGGCCGAGCACGCAGAAAGCGCGCACCCGGAACGGACGCGGCATATCGGGCGCATTGCGCCGCAGCCCGGCGGCGGTGACCGGGGCGATGGCGTAGCTCAACACCAGTGCGGCGGACACCACGCCGATCAGCTTTTCCCAGGACGGGAATGGCAGCGTCCAGAATACCGAGAGAGCGAAGGTCAACCACAGCGCCGGACGCGGGATACCGGACTCGCTATCCACCCGGGTGAACAGTTTGAAGAAGGTGCCGGCGCGCGCCCAACCGTAGATCACGCGAGGCGTGGCGTTCATATAGATGTTGCCGGTGCCGCTCGGCGAAACGATCGCGTCGCTGACTACCAGAAACGCCAGCCATCCCATGCCCAGCGTGATGGCGATGTCGCGGAACGGCAGGGAGAACTGTTGGCTGATGCCGGCCCAGCCACCGCTTAGCATCTCGCTAGGGATACTGCCGAGAAACGCTATCTGCAGCAGCACATAGATGATGGTGGACAGCACCACCGACAGGATCAGCGCGATAGGAATGGTGCGCTGCGGCCTTTGCACCTCGCTGGCGACCGAAATGATCGGCGTCAGGCCGAGGTAGGCGAAGATGATGCCGCCGGCGGAAATGGCGGCCTCAACCCCGGCGGAACCGAAAGGGGCAAAGCCCTGGCTGTGCAGGTTTTCCGGTTTGAAAAAGCTGAACAACACCACGATCACCAGCAGGGGCACCAGAAACTTCAGCACGCTGATCAGGTTATTGGATTTGGCGAAGGTTTTGACGCTGTAGTAGTTGAGCGCGAAGAAAAAACACAGCAGCGCCAGCTGCACCAGCCAGCCGATCGCTGTTGGATCGCCGGACCCCGGCTGGCTGAGGAACGGGAACCAGGCGGCAGCGTACTGCCGGGCGGCGACGACTTCGATGGCGATCAGGCTGGAGAAGGCGATCAGCGTGATAAACCCCAGCAGGTAACCCATTAGTTCACCGTGCGAGAATACCGGATAGCGAATGATGCCGCCGGCGCGCGGCAGAGCGGCGCCCAACTCGCAGTAGACGATGCCGAGCAGCAGCACCGCCAGGCCACCGATCAGCCAGGAATAGATGCCGGCCGGGCCGGCGATGGAGGAGACGTGGCTGGCGGCGAACAGCCAACCGGAGCCGAAGATGGCGCCCAGACCGATGAACGTCAGATCGGTGAGCGTAAGCTGCTTCTTGAATTTGCCTTGGGTTGTCATGGTATTACCCTTTTGTTATTGAGTGGCAGGCAGATGCGGCCGGGCTAATGTTGGGCAGGTGAAACCAGGGGATCTCGGGTGTAAGCGCCGTTAACCAGTCGCAGCAGGTTGAGCGGGTTGGCGTCCTGCAGCGCCGGCGGCAACAGCGCTGCAGGGGTGTTTTGCAAACAAACTGGCCGCAGGAAACGCTCGATCGCCAGCGTGCCTACCGAGGTGCCGCGTGCGTCGCTGGTGGCCGGGTAAGGGCCGCCGTGCACCATGGCGTCGCACACTTCCACCCCGGTCGGGTACCCGTTGAATAGCACCCGACCGGCTTTGCGCGCCAACAGTGCCGTTAGCCCGGCGGCCATATCGAGATCGTCGTCGTCCGCCAGCAGCGTGGCGGTCAACTGGCCTTGCAATGCCGTTAGCGCCGCATGCAGCTGCGCTTCGTTATCCATCGCCACCAGGATGCTGGCCGGGCCGAAGACCTCCTGTTGCAGCAGCGGGTCGGCCTGCAGCAACAGCGCCTCCTCCGCCTGATAAAGCTGCGCCGCCGCCCGAAGAGCAGGCGTTTCGCTTCGGCCTGCCAGCCGCCGCATACCCGGGTGGGCATCGAGGGCCGCCAGCCCGTGACGGTAGTGCTCCAGGGTGCCGGCATTCAGCATCGGCTGCGGCTCGGCGGCGTTGACCAGGGCGCTCATCGTTTCGGTTAACCGATCGAAGGCGGCGCCGCGCAGCGCGACGATCACGCCGGGCTTGGTGCAGAACTGGCCGCAGCCGAGCGTGAAGGAAGAGACCAGTTCCTGCGCGATGTGCTGCCCGCGCCGCGCCAGCGCCTTGGGCAGGATCACTACCGGGTTGATGCTCGACATTTCGGCGAAGACCGGAATAGGTTGGGGACGTTGCATCGCCAGATCGAACAGCGCCCGGCCGCCTTGCAGCGAGCCGGTGAATCCCACCGCTTGAATCGCCGGATGTTGTACTAAATCGGCCCCCACGCGGTTGCCGAAGAGCATGTTGAAGACGCCAGAGGGCATCCCCGTGCGTTCCCGTGCGCGCTCGATCGCCTGAGCGGTTAGCTCGGCGGTGATCATATGGCCGCTGTGTGCTTTGAACACGACCGGGCAGCCGGCGGCGAGCGCGGCGGCGGTATCGCCACCCGCGGTGGAAAACGCCAGCGGGAAGTTGCTGGCGCCGAATACCGCCACCGGGCCGAGCGCCGTGCGGTATTGACGCAGATCGGGGCGCGGCAGGGGGGAACGCTGTGGCAGCGCGCAGTCGATGCGTACGCCCTCGACATCGCCGCGCCGCAGCAGCGTGGCGAACAGCCGCATCTGACCGCTGGTTCTGGCGCGTTCGCCGCTCAAGCGCGCCGGCGGCAGGGCCGTTTCCTGTGTGGCGAGGGCGAAGAAGGTTTCGTCCAAGGCATCTAGCTCCTCGGCGATGGTGTCCAAAAAGTTCGCGCGTTGCTCGGCGCTGAGTTGCGAATAGGGCACAAAGGCCGCGGCGGCGGCTTCGGCGGCGGCGGCGGTTTCTGCTGCCGTGGCCTGGTGGAAGCGGTAGCCGGTCGGCTGACCGTCGTCGGCGCGCAGGCTGAGCAGCGCAGCTTCCCCTGCGGCGCGGCGCTGGCCGCCGATAAATTGTTGGCCGCTGATGGCGACGTGGCGTTCGTTGGGCATGGGTTCCCCCGGTAAATAAAGAGCGACGCCCGGCCTGGCCGGGCGGTGAAGGCGTTACAGGCCGACGTTCGGCAGCGCAGGACGAGTGGCCAGCGCTTTATCGATCACGGCATTGATCTCGGTGAGCGTTTCCCCCTGCAGCGCCAGGCGCGGTGGGCGAGTGATGGCGCTGCCACGGCCGACCCGCTGTTCGCAGAGCTTGATGCATTGCACCAGATCGGGGCGGGCATCGAGATGCAGCAGCGGCATGAACCAGCTGTACAGCGCCAATGCTTCCTCATAGCGCTTTTCCTTAGCCAGACGGAACAGGGTTTCCCCTTCGCGCGGGAAAGCATTGGACATGCCGGAGATCCAGCCTTGCGCGCCGACGGCGATGCTTTCCAGCACCACATCGTCCAACCCGGCGAACAGCACGAAGCGATCGCCGACTTCGTTGCGTAGGTCGATAAAGCGGCGCGTATCGCCCGAGGAGTCTTTGAAACACACGATGTTCTCGCAGTCGACCAGCGAGGTCAGGATGTCGGGTGTGACGTCATTTTTGTAAATGGGGGGGTTGTTGTAGACCATGATCGGCAGATCGGTCGCGCCGGCGACGCTGCGGAAGTGTGCGGCGGTTTCGTGCGGCTTGGCGGAATAAACCAGCGCCGGCATCACCATAATGCCATCGACACCGGCCTTTTGCGCTTCACGCGCCATGTTCTGCGCGAAGGCGGTGGTGAACTCGGCGATGCCGGCGATCACCGGCACTTTGCCGTCGGCGGCGTCTCTCGCCACTTCGATCACCGCCAGCTTTTCCTGCATCGTCATCGAGGTGTTTTCACCGACGGTGCCACACACCACCAGACCGGAGACGCCGTCGCGCACCAGGTTTTTGATCACCGTATGGGTGGCGTCGAGGTCCAGAGAGAAATCGTTGCGGAACTGGGTCGTCACCGCCGGGAATACGCCGCTCCAGCTTATGGCTTTATGGCTCATAGTGTTTGTCCTGTCGTCCGAAAGTGTTAATGAAAAGTGAATCTTTAGTAAGGCTCACCGACAGATTGACCGGTATTGCGCAGGGAGGCTTGACGCTTTTCGCCGATTGCCGCGACGAAATTGGCACAATGGCGGCGGAAAGCGGGCATGAAAAAAACCAGGCGCCGGTGCGCCGTGAGGAGAGGGAGGTAACCAGGTAAATCAGCGCGTTAAGCGGAAAGCGTCAGGCGGAAATCGCGCGGCGTGGAGCCGGTCATCGCTTTGAACTGACGGCTGAAGGCGCTGTGATCGGTATAGCCGCACTGTAGCGCGATGTCGGTGATTGGCAGATCGCCGGCCAGCAGTTCCGTGGCCTTTTCCAGCCGCACTTTATGGATCATCTGGCGCGGGGTGAGGTGGAAGATACGTTTGCAGTAGCGTTCAATCTGCGCCACCGACAACCCGGTCAGCGCCGTCAGCTCTTCAAGCGCGATCGGTCGCGCGTAGTGGCGGCGGATATGCACGTCGATCGCCGCCAGCCGTTGGTAGGCCGGGTGATTGGCCCTGGCCTCCTGCAGGTCGTGAGAAATACCCGCCATACCGATGATTCTTCCCTGCGCGTCATACAGCGCCAGCTTTTGCGTCAGGCACCAGCCGGTTTCTCGGCCATTGTACAGGTGCATCTCCAGTTGATCCTGGATCAGCACGCCGTGGCGCAATACCCGCAGATCCTGCTCGGTGTAGCCGGATCCGAGCTGAGCGGGAAAAACGTCGGCGGAGGTCTTGCCCAGCAGCGGCGTGACGGTTTTGAAACCGCAGCGCTTGGCTAGCGTGAGGTTGGCCAGCAGGTAGCGAGCCTGGGCGTCTTTGATAAAGAACACCACGTTCGGGATCGCGTTCAGCAACGGCGCGATCAGCGCCAGCGTATTCAGCAGATCGCGCAGGTTGTTCGGGCGCTGTTGCGCCAGTCCGTCGCACAGACGCGATAGATGTTCGACGGCAAAAACGTCCTCCTGCTCCGGCAACCCAACAAGCGAAGGCGGCGAGAGAGAAACCGGAGGCTGATAGTCTGAAGTGGATCGCATAACAGTCCCTTTTCGGTCGTTAGCCGGAAAAACAGGCGGGCCAGGTTGGCACTTTCGCATCAATATTAACTTTTCTGTAACGAAGCAAGCGCTATTTCCGTCCGGCTGCTAAATATGCGGATTGCCGCATACTTTTGCCGGGCGGTGTTTGGCAGTTGCTTGAAAACTGCGGTGTTTCTCGCTACATAAAGGTTTAGTATGGAAATAACAATATGATAAATAAGTCATTATTATGGCATTCGTTAAGCGTATACCCGCGCCGCGTCAGACCTGACTTTTATCACTGTGCTGATTTCTTCATTCGCCGCGCCGAAACGCATCAAGCCGCCATGCTCACATTCGTTCAGGCTAATGCCATTGGTAACATCTCATTAACTCAGGAGACGCCGATGGCACTTTCTGCGCATATCACCGCTTTGCGGGCGATCGATTCTCATACCGGCGGAGAGCCGACACGTCTGATCGTGGAAGGGTTTCCCGATCTCGGCGAGGGCAGCATGGCGGAACGGCGGGCGCGTTTCGCACAACATTATGACGATTGGCGCTGCGCGGTGATGCTCGAACCGCGCGGCAATGACGTGCTGGTGGGGGCGCTGCTGTGTCGCCCCTGCTCGCCGCAGGCCACCGCTGGGGTGATCTTCTTTAACAACAGCGGCTATCTGGGTATGTGCGGACACGGCACTATCGGGCTGATCGCTTCGCTGGCGCACCTGGGGCGCATCCACGCCGGGTGCCATCTCATCGAGACCCCGGTCGGCACGGTAAACGCCACGCTGCATGACGACGGCAGCGTCACGGTGGAGAACGTGGCGGCTTATCGTTACCGTCGCCAGGTGCGGCTTGAGGTTGGGGGATACGGGCCGGTGACGGGGGATATCGCCTGGGGCGGTAACTGGTTCTTCCTGATCGGCGAGTCGCCGTTACCTATCGATAGACAAAATCTGGAGGCATTGACCGCGTTCACCTGGGCGGTGCGGCAGACATTGGAACAGGCGGGCATCTGCGGTGAAGACGGCGAAGTGATAGACCATATCGAACTGTTCGGTGACGATCCGCAGGCCGACAGCCGAAGCTTCGTGTTATGCCCCGGCAAAGCCTATGATCGTTCTCCGTGCGGTACCGGTACCAGCGCCAAACTGGCGTGTCTGGCGGCGGACGGCAAACTGCCACCGGAAACGCAGTGGCGGCAGGTCAGCGTGATCGGTAGCGAATTCCAGGCCTATTACCGCTGGAATGGCGAACGTATTACTCCTTTTATTCGCGGGCAGGCCTATGTGTGTGCCGATAGCCAACTGCTGCTCGACGAACGCGATCCCTTTGTCTGGGGAATACGCTGATGGGCACCGGACAGAAAGCCGATGTCATCGTGATCGGCGCCGGCATCATCGGCGCTGCCTGTGCCTGGCGGTTGGCGCGGGAAGGGTATCGTGTCTCGGTAGTGGACGATCGTCGCGCCGGTGCGACCGCCGCCGGCATGGGGCATCTGGTATGCATGGACGATAATCCGGCTGAGCTGGCGTTGAGCGCTTATTCGCTGCGGTTATGGCGTGAAGTGACGGGGCGGATGCCGCAAGCGTGTGCCTGGCGCGGCTGCGGAACGCTATGGCTGGCGGATAAAACGGATGAAATGGGCATTGCCGAACAAAAGCGGGCGCGGCTGGCGGAGCAGGGTGTGACTGCGGAACTGCTGACGGCGGAGCAGATCGCCGCCGTGGAGCCGATGCTGCGGCACGGCCTGGCCGGTGGGCTGCGGGTGCCGGCCGACGGCATTGTGTATGCGCCGCTCGTGGCTCGCTGGCTGTTGGACGACGGTAGTGCAGCGATCGACGTGGTACATGGCGAAGCGACAGCATTGGAGGAAGGGGCAGTGAGGCTGGCGGATGGCAGGCGCCTGGCTGCGCCACTGGTAGTCCTGGCCTGTGGCCTCAGGGCCAATAGCCTATTGCCGCAGGCTTTGCTGCACGCCAAGAAGGGCCATCTGGCGATCACCGATCGCTACCCGCCGCGGGTGCGGCATCAACTGGTGGAGTTGGGATATGGCGCCAGCGCGCATGCCAGCGACGGTACGTCGGTGGCATTCAATGTGCAGGCACGGCCCACCGGACAATGGCTGATCGGCTCTTCCCGCCAGTTTGACGCCGTCGATTCGGCGTTGGACATGCCAGTGTTGGCGGCGATGCTCAAGCGTGCGCAGCATTTCTTGCCCGCACTGGCGCAGATGAACATCATTCGCTGCTGGACCGGGCTGCGCGCCGCCTCTGCCGACGGGCTGCCGTTGTTGGGCGCACATCCGCGGCATTCCTGGCTGTGGTTGGCGCTGGGGCACGAGGGATTGGGTGTCACAACCGCCCTTGGTAGTGCCGCGCTGATTACTGCGCAGATCGGCCGGCAAACGCCGGAGATTGATGATTCCCCCTATTTGGCGGCGCGCGCGTTTGCCGTCGAGGAGCTGCCTGTATGAATGAAAGACAAAATACGCTCTCGTTGAGTATCGATGGAGAGCACCGGCGGGTGCCGGTTGGCCTCAGCGTTGCTGCGGCACTCAGCCTGTGCGGTGACGATCGTTGCCGGTTGTCGATTTCACACCAACCACGGGCCCCCTTTTGCGGCATGGGCATTTGTCAGGAGTGCCGGGTGACCATTAACGGTCTGCGTCGCCTGGCGTGCCAGACGCTGTGCCAAGCCGGCATGCGCATCGAGAGGAGCGATGATGAGTAACTTCGACTGTGAGGTGCTGATCGTCGGCGCTGGGCCGGCCGGCATGGCGGCGGCGCTGGCCGCTGCGGAAAGTGGTGGTCAGGTACGAATGATTGATGATAATCCACATCCAGGCGGACAAATCTGGCGCGATGGACCGCAGGTGGCATTGCCTGAAATGGCGAACCGCTATCGGCAGGCGGTGGTGACGAAGGAAAATATTGCGCTGCAGTCCGGCTGCAAGCTGGTGGCGCAGTGTGGCGCTAACCGATTGGCATATGAAGATGCCGAAGGCTGCGGCGTGATTCGCTATCAAAAGTTGATTTTATGCAATGGCGCTCGTGAACTCCTGTTGCCGTTTCCCGGCTGGACGCTGCCGGGGGTGACCGGCGCCGGTGGTCTACAGGCGCAAATCAAGCAAGGGTTGACAATCCGCGGTGAGCGAGTAGTGATAGCAGGCAGTGGTCCACTGCTGTTGGCGGTGGCGAACAGCGTAAAACAGGCCGGCGGCGAGGTGGTGCTGGTGGCTGAGCAGGCACCGCTTTGGCGGTTGGCGGCGTTTGCGGGCGGCTTGTGGCGCTGGCCAGCCAAGCTGCATCAGGCGTTTTCTCTGATGCCGCATCGTTATCGTGCCGGTAGCCGGGTGCTGGCGGCGTTGGGGCAAGACCGTTTAACCTCGGTGCACGTCAATAACGGTGGGCGGCAAAGAACGATCGCCTGCGACAGGTTAGCCTGCGGTTTTGGATTAGTGGCGAACATCGAGTTGGCCATGCTGCTGGGGTGTCGGATAGAACACGGTGCCGTAGCGGTGGATCATTGTCAGCAAACCAGCCAGGCGCAAATTTATGCCGCCGGGGAATGTACCGGCATCGGCGGCAGTGAATTGGCGCTCACCGAAGGCGCCATCGCCGGTTATGCCGCCACCGGTCAGAAGGAAAAAGCCGATTTTATGATGGCGCAGCGGCAGCGGTGGCGGCGTTTCGCCACGGCGACAGCGGCCGCTTTTACGCTCGATGAACGCATGAATTCTCTGGCCAAACCGCAGACGCTGCTGTGCCGCTGCGAAGACGTCGCGCTGGAACAGGTCCGCCATCAGCCGGATTGGAACACGGCTAAGCTAAGTAGCCGCTGTGGCATGGGGGCATGCCAGGGTAAAGTCTGCGCGGCGGCGGCGAGGCAGCTTTTGGGCTGGCCTTTGCCACCGCCGCGTGTGCCTTTAACGCCGGTCAGGGCGGAAACACTGGTTGCGCTGGGGCTGAACCGAAGTGATGACGACGGCTGAATGGATTAGCGGCATGTCACCCTAGGCAAACGCCGCCACATCACCATTGCGGCCAATAGTAGGTTTTCTCTCGCCAACCTTTGCTGTACATACAGGCTTCGATGGTGGCGTTTCGGGCGGACTGATTGCGGTCGGTCTGCACCGTCTTAATCGACGGCTCTTTGTCATAGCGGTATCCCGATGGGCAATCTTTCTTATTTTTCTCGCAAGGGATGTATTTGTTTTCGTAGCTGAACTCCACGTCCCGCACCACGTCCGGCGGAAAACGATCGTAGCCGCGGCTGCGGCATTCGGCATATTCGGCATCCCGGGTACTCTCGACCGCGCCGGGCCTTTCCCATTGGGTGCAGGCGGTCATCATCAAAAGCGGCAAAACAATCAAACAACGGTAATTCTTCATGGTGTCCCTAACTCTTTCTCTGTCCTGAGGCTCTCCGACTAGGAATGTTCCTAACTGGCGAGGTAGGAAAGTGTAATAAACTGGCGGAATAATTGGAAATGATAATGGTTATTGTTTAGGTATGATTGAGGAAGTGCCGCGTTGAGAGAGGATGTGGCACATTGGGGAAGTCTGTAGGGATCTGCGACCACACGACGAAGGTGGGTCGATGTGGTGCTGGTTTTATTCATTCTTTTTATGCCGTAATGATCCGAGCGCAATTGCATCGTTTTGATGAGTGAAATAATACGCATGCTAAGTATATTCTTATCTTGCCTGACTATTATTTTTATTTAGGATATTTACCCATGCCAAGGATTTAATACTCGGTATTAATACTCTATTTTTTTATTTCTGTTTTTTTATTGGGGTTTTATTTCCGGGTTTTTTCTGGGGAAGGCTTTTAGTTACAGGGAATTCATTTGCATTTTAAATTTGGATTTTTTAAATTAATTTTAGAGGAAGGGTAATCGTACGCGACAGCGTCAAAAAAGGAGTTTATTTTGTCTGGGATAAAGAAAACGCCTGAAAGTCATGACGGTTTACCTTCACCATCAGAGGATTATGATACTTTCAAGCACCTCTCCGATGTGGGGGCCGTGTTGGGATATGGGCGAACTCGCTTTTATCAGTGGTGCCGCGGACGCGGATTTCTAACCCCAATGAACGTTCCATCACATGAAATGATCAGCCTGGGATATATGGTGGCGGTGTTATCAGAGACCGGTCATACCCGAGTTTACGTCACGCAGGATGGTTTCAGTTACGTCAGTGGTGCTTTTGCGGCAGATATCCAACGTGGCATGGTCAAGTTTTAAATCTGCAAGAATCGCCTTTATTTCAATAGCTTTAATGCAGAATCTTCTTATTCCTGCCGGTTTGTGGGTGAGTGGGAAGTTATCCGATTTTTTCGTCTCTGCAGTATGAATGCTACTGGAGACAGCTATTCTCTTGTTACGATAAGCATTATTTTCTTCAGGAGCCAAGGATGAAGCATTACGCCGCGTTGTTATTTGCCTCTGCACTGTTGACGGGATGTGCGACTCAAGTCGTACCGCCGCAACAGGCTGAATTGCCGCCCCCAAGCCGTCTGATGCTCTATCAGAATATCCCGGATACGCCTTACGCTACGGTAGTGGTGGTGCGCGACAGCGGAATGCTAGCGGGGAGCTGTCGCACCGGCGTCTATGTGAATGGGGAGTTCGCCGCTTCGCTGGGGTCGAAAGAGAAAGCAGAATTTCGCGTGCCGCCAGGCAATATTACGGTCAGTATCGGGCAAGATATGATCGAGAATAATCTGTGTATTTGGCGTGAGACCGGCGGCAGTGTACCGATGACGCTGCGCGCCGGTGAAAGCCGCTATCTGCGTATCGCGGGCGATCGGCAGAGAGGCTTCGTTTTGCAGGCAGGGCGGCCGTAACATTTCCGGCAAGGGCGTTAACGCCCTTGCCACCATCCCCACAGCGTAATGAGTAGCCACGCCGCTGCAATCCAGCACAGTACCGCCGCGCCCAGCGCTAACGACAGCCGCAGACTGTTAATCAGGAAATACAGCGAAATCAAATACACCAGGTAGGGCAACACCGCCCACATGCCGAAAATCAGCGTCGTTTTTAGCGCCGCTATTGAACGTTCGCTGCCGACAACATAATGCGCAATCAAAGCAAAAGTGGGGAAGAGCGGGACTAAACCGGCGATATAATAGTTGCGCGTTTTGGCCAACAGGCCAATCAGAACCACGACCAGCGCGCCGATCAGCGCTTTGACAAGGATGCCCATAACGGTCTCGGGTGTGGGGGAAAGTCAACACACTGCCCGAAAGTCTGTGCAAGATCAATGGCGTGTTGCGTAGCGCGGGGAAAAACAGACCCGCATGAAACGCGGGTCTGAGAGGCAACGTTTACTGGCGGTAAGCGTGCTTGATTTGCTGAATGCTGTTCTTGAAGATTTCCGCCTGAGTCGGATCTTCAATCTGGGCAATGAAACGTTCCATGTTGATGATGACTTTCCCGGCGTCGGCCTGGCCGATCGACTTCAGGATCAGCGTCAGCGTAGCTTTGAGGCAGGCAACCTCGGTCGCCAAGATTTCCGGGTTTGCAGACGTAGTGAAATCAACGTTGCTCATTTTCTCTCCTGATTTTTTGAGGCCGTAGCCTGATACAAGCTGCTTTGGCGCACCGCGCGTGGGCTAAACAGTTGTCGCGCGCGGTGGCGAATTTAACTGGGCGCGGAGTATAGCATAGCATGCGTCCATCATCTGCACCGGGCTTGCTCCGGTCACGCGGGTGGGCAACGTTCGCTCATTGCTTGTCCGAATCATCCTCTATCGGCAAGTTATTTCGAGGTGGTTAACAAGTATTTGTCCGGCACGTTATTGTTGAACGATGGGGTTATTATAATTATTTGGAGCGTAGTACACCGATTTTAGCGGCGTTTGCCGGGAATAATAGTTTCGACCGTGGGTTGCCAGACCCGCGTTGGCAGCGGATTTGGCTACGCCTTTAAATATCAAATGATTACAAATAGCCAATAGCCGTGTTAATATTATTCATGTCGTGATTGCTTACACAGATTTCTCACTCGCAGCATGATTGTCGCGCTATCCTGTGTCGGGTACAGCGCCGCGGAATTATTTTCGTCGCCTGATGTTTTCCGACGTGACGATTTATCGGCGGCATAGACGGCTAAAATTGAAAAATCAGCTCTGCTCCGCAAAGTTATTCGAAAGTATGTATTAATCTGTGTTCATTCTTGTCTGAAAAACAAGTAATATCTCTGGCGAAAACAGAGGCCGATTGCGTTACTCCCTTTTTTTGGAGATTTTTCCTTGATTAGCGTTCTTCTTGTTGATGACCACGAACTGGTGCGCGCAGGGATACGACGCATTCTTGAAGATATCAAAGGTATAAAAGTTGTCGGTGAGGCCCAGTGCGGTGAAGACGCCGTAAAATGGTGCCGTGGCAACGCTGTCGATATCGTGCTGATGGACATGAATATGCCGGGCATTGGCGGGCTGGAAGCCACGCGCAAGATTGTGCGTTATGCGCCCGACGTCAAAGTCATCATGTTGACCATCCATACTGAAAATCCTTTGCCCGCGAAGGTGATGCAGGCGGGGGCCGCCGGTTACCTGAGCAAGGGCGCCGCGCCGCAAGAAGTGATTAACGCCTTGCGTTCCGTGCATGCGGGGCAGCGCTATATCGCGTCTGACATCGCTCAGCAGATGGCCTTGAGTCAGCTGGAGCCGCAGGCTGAAACGCCGTTCAGCTGCCTGTCTGAACGCGAGTTACAGATCATGTTGATGATCACCAAAGGCAAAAAAGTGAATGAGATCTCGGAGCAACTGAGTCTCAGCCCAAAAACGGTGAACAGCTACCGTTACCGCATGTTCAGCAAACTGAATATCAGCGGCGACGTCGAATTGACTCACCTGGCCATCCGACATGGATTGTTCAATGCGGAGACGTTGTTAAGCAGTGAATGATCGTTTTGATGCCAAAGCCTTCCTGAGTACCGTCACCAGCCAACCCGGCGTCTATCGTATGTACGACGCCACGGGGACGGTGATCTACGTCGGTAAAGCCAAAGACCTGAAAAAGCGTCTCGCCAGCTACTTTCGGCAGCAGGTCAGCAGCCGTAAGACCGAGACGCTGGTTAAAAATATCGCGCAAATAGACGTAACGGTTACCCATACCGAAACGGAAGCGCTGTTGTTGGAACATAACTACATTAAATTGTACCAACCGCGATATAATGTTCTTTTGCGAGACGATAAATCTTATCCGCTGATTTTTCTCAGCGCGGATACCCATCCCCGTTTGGCGGTGCATCGCGGCGCCAAACACGCCAAGGGCGAATATTTCGGGCCTTTTCCCAACTCTTACGCCGTACGCGAAACGCTGGCGCTGCTGCAGAAGCTGTTCCCGATCCGCCAGTGCGAAAACAGCGTGTATCGCAACCGTTCACGTCCGTGTCTGCAGTATCAGATCGGCCGCTGTCTGGGGCCTTGCGTCACCGGCCTGGTGAGTGAAGAAGAATATCGGCAACAGGTGGACTACGTGCGGCTGTTCCTTTCAGGCAAAGATCAACAGGTATTGCACCAGCTGATTGCGCGCATGGAAGAAGCCAGCAAACTGCTGAATTTCGAAGAGGCGGCGCGCATTCGCGATCAAATTCAGGCCGTACGCCGCGTCACGGAGCGGCAGTTCGTGTCGGGCGACAGCGACGATCTGGACGTGATTGGCGTGGCGTTCGATGCCGGTATGGCGTGCCTGCACGTGCTGTTCATCCGACAGGGCAAGGTGCTGGGCAGCCGCAGCTATTTCCCTAAAGTGCCGGGTGGTACGGAGATGAGCGAGGTGGTGCAGACCTTTGTTGGCCAGTTCTATCTGCAAGGCAGCCAGGCGCGCACGCTGCCCGGCGAGATCTTACTGGATTTCAGCCTGCCGGAAAAAGACCTGCTTGCGGAATCGCTCTCCGAGTTGGCGGGGCGCAAGATCCAAATTCAAAGCAAACCGCGCGGCGATCGCGCCCGTTATCTGAAGCTGGCGCGCACCAATGCGGCAACGGCGTTGACGACCAAGCTGTCGCAGCAGTCGACTATTCATCAGCGGCTGGCGGAATTGGCCAAGGTGCTAAACCTGACGGAAATCAACCGCATGGAGTGCTTCGATATCAGCCATACCATGGGCGAGCAGACCGTGGCTTCGTGCGTGGTGTTCGACGGTAACGGCCCCGTGCGAGCGGAGTATCGGCGCTATAATATCAGCGGCATTACTCCTGGTGATGACTACGCGGCGATGACGCAGGTGCTGAAGCGCCGTTACGGCAAGGCGCTGGAAGAGAAAAAGATCCCGGATGTCATCTTCATCGACGGCGGTAAAGGGCAACTCGGCATGGCGATCGAGGTATTCAAATCGCTGAACGTCACCTGGGACAAGAATAAGCCGTTGCTGATCGGCATCGCCAAAGGCGCCGACCGCAAGGCCGGGTTAGAAACGTTGTTCTTCGTCCCGGAAGGCGAGGGAATTTCTCTGCCGCCGGATTCGCCGGCGCTGCATGTGATCCAACACATCCGCGACGATTCGCACAATCATGCGATTACCGGTCACCGGCAGAGAAGGGCGAAAGTCAGAAATACCAGCGCATTGGAGCTGATTGAAGGCGTAGGGCCGAAACGGCGCCAGGTGCTGTTGAAGTATATGGGCGGACTGCAACCTTTGTTGAACGCCAGCGTGGAGGAAATTGCAAAAGTGCCGGGTATTTCACAAGCATTGGCAGAAAAGATCTACAATGCATTGAAACACTGAGGGCAATGTAGCAACATACTCTTAATTTCCACTCTAGCCAGATAGTTACCGTAGCATTATGCAATTGAATATACCGACTTGGCTTACCCTGTTTCGCGTAGTTCTGATCCCATTCTTTGTGCTGGCGTTTTATCTGCCGTTCAACTGGGCTCCGATGGTTTGCGCCGTTATCTTTGTGTTTGCCGCCGTCACCGACTGGTTTGACGGCTTCCTGGCACGCCGCTGGAAACAAACAACGCGCTTCGGGGCGTTTTTGGATCCGGTCGCTGACAAAGTGATGGTGGCGGTGGCGCTGGTGCTGGTGGCGGAGCACTACCACAGCTGGTGGATCACGCTGCCGGCGGCCACCATGATCGCCCGTGAAATCATCATTTCGTCGCTGCGTGAGTGGATGGCGGAAATTGGCAAACGCAGCAGCGTGGCGGTGTCCTGGATTGGCAAAGTGAAAACCATGGCGCAGATGATGTCGCTGGTGGGCTTGCTGTGGCGGCCGGATCGCTCCGTAGAGTATGTGGCGATTGGTTTGCTGTATATCGCGGCGGTGCTGACTTTCTGGTCGATGTTCCAATATTTGAACGCGGCACGCAACGATCTGCTGGAACCGTGATCGATACGCTGCAAAAATCGGCAAACGATCGTGATGCGCCAACAATTTTATTGACTCATCACGTCAGGTAAGTAGAATGCATCGCATCAGACGACAACGATGAATTGCCGAAAGATAGCAAAGAAATCAGTCAGTTCTGGTAATGCGGGAATAGCTCAGTTGGTAGAGCGCAACCTTGCCAAGGTTGAGGTCGCGAGTTCGAGCCTCGTTTCCCGCTCCAAATTTTGATCTGCAGAGTTCTTTGGAATTCCATTGAGGTTTGTAAGTCATTGAAAAAAGGGGCGAAAGCCCCTTTTTTTATTCCAGAGATTTTCCCTGGAATCCAGCGCCAGCCAACACTTTTTAGTCCATTTTTTAGTCCATCAATACGGACGCGAGCTTGTGCGCATTGTTGCTGTATGGCACTGGGCGATATGCCGACCATCTGTTCCTGAACCAGGCACAGAGGAGTTGGACATGGCACTTTCCGATACCACCATTCGGCAGGCAAAAGCCGTTGCCAAGGCATGCACACTCGGCGACTCTGATGGCCTCGCGTTGGCCGTGTCACCCGAAGGCAACAAAAGTTGGCACTTTCGGTATTCCTGGAACAGCAAGCAGAAATGGTTGTCTCTGGGTACCTACCCTGGAATCTCCCTCAAAGAAGCCCACACTCGTCGCGACATCGCTTGTGAATTGGTTGCCCGCGGCATCAACCCCTGCAAGCAAAGAAACCAGGACCGCAGACACGCCTTTCTCGCTGAGAATCACACCTTCCAGAAGGTGTTCGAGCAATGGTTCGAGTTTCGCAAGAAGAGTCTGAAGGCGGGCCGTTAAAGCACACAGGAGCAGATCCAGCGAATCTTCCTCAGAGATATTCTCCTGACCCTCGGCCCTCAATCTGTCTATGAGATTAAGCGTACGGACTTGTTGGATATCCTCGAGAGCATTGAACGCCGTGGGGCTTTCACAACGGCCGTCACCCGATGTACCGCTATGCCCTGGTTAAGGTTCCGGACCTGGAGCAGAATCCGGCGTCTGACCTTGATGTAGTGGCCGCGCCCAAATCCCCCGTTCGACACAACTCCCTTCCTGCATATGGGCGGACTGCCTGAATTGTTGCAGAAGCTCCGTGCCTACAGGGGACAGTTGCAAACTCAGCTGGTGCTACGGTTGTTGATGTTGACTGGTGTGCGCACGGGCGAACTTCGCTTGGCGACGCCTGATCAGTTACACTTGGATCAAGGTTTCTGGATTATCCCTCCGGAGATCGTCAAGCAACTGCAGCTGGATATGAACAGGGACGGCAAACAATCATCGGATAAGCGTCTGTTGTTGATGGCGATGGCGCTGTTCACGCTGGGCAATGCGGTAGTCAGCCTGGCAGTAGAGCGCGACCTGGGATTCGAGTGCCACTCCTATCCCATGCCGATCACAACTGATCCGAGTACCCCACTACAGGTTGCGTACGACATTGAGAGCCGCACTGCTCTGGGCCACCGGCATTATTTCTATCGTGTTGATATTCAGATGCTCCGGCTGCTGGATGATCCAGAATACAGTGTTGGCGATGTCCTCAGGAGCAATAGCTTTTACATCTTTGTACAGAGCTTCGACCGCTTCCATATTGCCATTGAGTCGTACCACCGAGAATTCAGTCCCAGAACACAGGCCGGGCTCGATATTGGTAACTCTCACATGGGTACCAGCCAAATCGGCGCGCAGATTCAAACTGAATTGTTTGACGAAAGCCTTGCTGGCTCCATATACATTACCTCCCGGATATGGGTAGGTCCCGGCGATCGATCCAATGTTGATGATCAGTCCGCTGTTAGCCTCAACCATCCCTGGCAGAACTCGATGAGTGACGAGGGCAAGACCGGTGATGTTAGTGGCGATCATGCGCTCCCAATTTTGTACATTGCTCTGCTGTGCACGCTCAATGCCCAACGCCAGCCCCGCATTATTCACCAGTATATCAATGGAAAACGGGGCCTCACTCACCTGCTCGAACGCCTTGTCGAGGGACAGCGGATCAGTGACATCCAGCGGCAGCGGGATGAACTGTTCGCCAAGCTCCTGCCGCAGGAGCAAGAGCTTCTCCATGCGGCGTGCAGCGCCTATGACCCGATAGCCTTCGGCAATCAGCCGATGACAGATTGCTTTACCAAAGCCGGCTGAAGCCCCGGTGACTAATGCAGTTCGCATACTATTCCTACCTTTGTTAGAAATATCGTTGGAAACTCAGGCCAGATACTTCACGCCAAGACTGGCGAACAAGCAGAGCATCGAAAATACTAGAGCTTTACGCACGACGTCATTGCCCTTACGAATTGCCAAGGCACTGCCCAGATGGTTGCCAAGGATGTTGCAGGCCACCAACGGCAAAGCAAGCAAATAAATCACCTTGCCGGCAATAACAAATGCCACCAGCGCCCCGATGTTTGAGGCAAAGTTGAATGTCTTGGAGTTTGCGGAACTGGAAACCAGGTCCATTTTGAGCAGGTAGTGAAAGGCAATAATAAACATGCTTCCTGTGCCTGGCCCGAAGAAACCATCATAGAAGCCAATAACCAAGCATGTCAGTGGCACCACAGTAAACAGCATTCCATGAGACAAGACATGTTCCTGTACTGGCCGATCTTTTGGTGTAAGAAAAATCAGAATACCAAAGGGGATCAAAGCAAGAATGATCTTACCGACAGTTTCCTGTGGAATTGAAACAATCAGGTTCGCCCCCAGATACGCGCCCAATAGCGAAAATGGGACGCCTACAAGAGCCACCTTCCAGACCATCTTGCTATTGACCAGAAAATTCCTTATCGCCGCAAGAGTTCCCAAGGTACTGACTAATTTTTCCTGGCCCAGTGCGACTTGCGGCGGCAGGCCAACGAGCAAAAAGCCCGGCACCAAGAACAAGCCTCCACCACCTGCGATGCTGTCGACAAAGCCAGCTATAAACGCAATAGTACCCAGCAAAATAATCGCAAATATCCAATGCTCAGCCCAATAGGCTCCTAGTAGTTCCATGGTAATACCTCTATAAGAAAAAATTCAGGAAAGGACTTCGTAAAGATGATCTGCACGCGCCAAGCGCACTCGGCTCAGGCTATTGACCGCGAACAAACGAATTAGCCAACGATCTGCACCGTCATTCTGCGGCTCGAAAGCATCCCGAGCGTGGAGTACCCGCTGGTTCTTGAAGATCATGAAGTCCCCAGGTAGCAAGAGATGCGGCTTATCGAACTTACGGGTTTCAAGCATCGTTCGCAGGACATCAAGCGCGTGTGCGGCAGGGGTATTTGTGCCGTACGTGTTTTCACTATCGAAACGACACAAACACTCGTTGCCCAACCCTCGGACCAACACAGCCAGGTTAGGCGTCGAACGACGATTACTGGCGAAAGAATCCGGGCGTCGCACTTCAAAATTCGGCAAACTCAGTTCATGCACAATAGAATCCGGAAGGCTGTTGAGGACTTCATCAAGATTGACTAGTGTGGTGTTGATTCGTGGGTCGCAGCGTATGCCGACGAACGACAAGTATTCCGGGCAGCACGAAATATCGCCGACAGCCTCAGACGACAACGGCAAATCTGGGTTGTCTACGTGGTAGGAAAAGCGAAGACGGGAACCGTGAGAACTTTTCTGACTAGCTGATGCTCGTGAAGGAATCACATGCCGAAATAAACGACCGTCATTTTCACCTTCGTATACGACGGGGTGAATACCTAAAAGGCTTTGCAGCGAGAGGTTCACGAGGCAGGCAATGGGGGTGCTCTTCGGACTCAACACGCCAGAGTACGGTGTCGGCGGAGTATCACGATCTCGTGGGCAATTCCTTATCACCATTGCAGTAATCGTCGGGTCTTCAACGAATGTACGGATCTGGCGAGTTAGTTCGGCTCCAATTATGTCCTGGGCCTGCTCCTTAAGCTGAAAATAAATATCCTTGGTGGATTCAAAATCCAGCGGAGTCTGGCTTAACACCGTTTGCCATGCGCTGGAGGTGACCCATGGCAGGCGGATCTCCAACGTTGTCACAGACTCGGTGTCCTGATTGTGCTGTGTGCATTCCATTTCAACTAAGTTTCCATATTTCGGTGCTCGACTCGCTTGATTTGCGGACAGCACTCCCTGTTGTTGTTTTTTGTGATTTAAATCACGTTTTTTTTGCTTTGTCTCAAGCAGACGCCATTAATGAATCGATCAATTCAACCTAATTGCATCGATTCAATTACTGTAATTGAATCGATTGCGGAAATTCAATTAATTTCTGTCACACTGATTTAACTAACACATGCTTTGGTGTTAATTTTTTGATTTTAAACTATTTATTTTTATTTTAATTCTCTGGTTACCTGCGGTTTTTGCGAGAATTAGGGTGGGCTAAGTAATGAAATCAAGGAAATATTCTGAAAATAGCTCGATAACCTTTAACGGGTTCCTCGATTACACCCATAACGCTTGCATATACTTTTATGCTAGGATTTGGCATTCATGAAGATATCTGGTGCTTTACCTATGTGGGTCCCTCAATACAGCGATCATGAGAAACCGGTTTACCTGATGATTGCCGATGCCCTGGAGCAGGACATTAATTCCGGGCGCCTGCAGCCTGACGAGCGGCTGCCAACGCTCAAGGATCTCGCTGGAACTTTGAAAGTCACTCCTGGGACCATTGGCCGTGCCTATGACGAAGCGGCCAAACGTGGGCTAGTGATCGGTGAGGTCGGTCGCGGGACCTTTGTCCTGCCTGCCCAAACCAAGGCTGCGCCACGCGCGATAGGCGAGCGCTCCCCCGAAGACAATGCACAGATTGATCTTTCAATAATTAAGCCTAGTGACGCCGACATAGACGGTTGGTTGCGGCAGTCAATTATTGAACTCGCGCACTCAGCGGATTTGGGCCGTGTGATGGACTACACCAGCGATGGTGGGCACGCAGTACACAAGCAAGCGGGGGCTCGTTGGGTGCAACGCAGTCTGCCAGATGCAACGTGGCAGCAGATCGTCCTCACTTCCGGAGCGCAGCATGGCTTGCTAGTGGCGATCAGTAGCCTATCGAAAACCAATGATGTGATTTTGTGCGAAGAGCATTGCTATCCTGGAATCATCTCTCTTGCTCATAGCCTCGATCGGCGACTGCAGGGCGTACAGATAGATGAATTCGGGCTACTCCCTGAGGCTTTCCGCGCCGCTTGCGTTGAGCACCGCCCAGCGTTACTAATTTGCGTAACCACCCACCAAAATCCAACTAATTCAATCATGCCCCCGGAGCGTCGCGAGGCAATCGCGCAGATTGCCCGCGAGCATGATGTATTCATTATTGACGATGATATTTACGGTTTTCTGGAGGTCCAGCCAGCGAGTAAACCGATTTCGGCCTATGCACCTGAGCGATCCATCTATTTGACGAGCCTTTCAAAGAGCATTCTTCCCGCGTTACGTATTGGCTACCTGTACGCGCCTCCTGAGACTCTCTCACGCTTGTCATCCATGGTCCGTAGCAGCGTATGGATGCCTTCGCCGATGATGGCACAGTTGGCCAGCAACGTGATCTGCAGCGGTATGGGTGAGCGATTAGTCAAAGCGCAGCAAGATGAGGCCGCTGCACGGCAGAGACTGGTCAAGGAAGTTCTTGGCAGTTATCGAATTTGCAGCCAGCCCAACAGCTTCCACGTTTGGTTGGAATTGCCCGAACCATGGACTTGCGATGAGTTTGCCAACTTGGCCCGTGCTCATGGGGTAATGGTCGTTAGCGGCAGCCAGTTCCTAGCACAGCGTACTATCGCCTCTAATGGCGTGCGAATTGCCTTGATGTCACCGAGTCGCGCCGAACTAAAGTTTGCGTTAACCACGCTGGCCAGCTTGCTAGCCTCTCCCGAACCACGCTTGTTTTACTAAAGCAGCGCATACATATAAGTAGCCGTCAGGCGACAGTTCGTCGGGGGAGGCCGTGTCCAATGGAGCTTCGATCCTTAGCCTGAATCAATCTTTGGGCATTTAAGGGGCTCTGCGACTGGTTCTACAGCTTTTCCACTGGGCATACTTAAAAAGTAACTTGCACTAACTCAGCAGACCCTCCGTCCTTCTAAGTGGGCAAGCTTGTCATCGAATGATAAGCCAAGCTGCACCCAATCAGTAACGCTGCTGTCAGGGCATTGAGCTGGCATGGTAGAGTGATAGAACAACTTCATATGTCCCTATATCTCCAGTCGTTTTCATACCGTAGGATGCCCCCGTTGAACGGCGAAAACAGGCACATTTGATTGGACATCGTGCCGGTGCTCTGCAGGGGGATTGATGCCGACCCATCGTGCGTTGGACAACCTGGCGTAAGTCCCCAGCTCTGCAGTTGCGTTGGCCGTTCAGGGCTGCGGCGCTGGAGATTGCGCGATGTCCCCATGATGATGTTTTGCATGATATCTCATCATCATAAGCAGGTGAAAAGCCGGAGAGGGGGAGGTAAGCGATTCCTGTAGAGAAAAAAAGATCCGATTTGCCCGTGAATTCCCGAGCCGACGCATATAAAATCAACATTCCGCTTGCCTTTCCGTCGGCATTGTGAACAGTGCGCCCACAAAATAAGCAGTTGAAAGCGTTAGAGAACTTTTTGCTATTTCGGGGGGTTGCCAAGGTGGGGGGTTTAGTCCATAATGCAGTCCATCGATTCGGCGGTAACGAAATAAATTACTTAAGAATCAGATGATTAGGATAAGCGATTTCAACATCGCCAACCAAAAGAACAAAACGAAGTGGGTGAATCACCGGCTTTGGCCTGAAAAGGCAAACAGAATAAAGGCGCGTTAACAAAGCGGTTATGTAGCGGATTGCAAATCCGTCCAGTCCGGTTCGACTCCGGAACGCGCCTCCAACTTTCCCGAGCCCGGGTGGTGAAATCGGTAGACACAAGGGATTTAAAATCCCTCGGCTTATGGCTGTGCGGGTTCAAGTCCCGCCCCGGGTACCAGGGAATAAAAATACCGAATAATCAAAGCAATAAGTAGTAATGTCGTAGACCGCCGAGAGGCGGTTTTTTTGTTTCTGGAATTCGTATTACACCTGCATTTTTCCTTTCTTATCATACCCATCCCCTTGGATTGTCATCCTGCTTGCAGGGAGCCCCGCAGGGCTCCGAAGTACAACTCATAAGAAACCGAACGCCGCGGCGAGGATCCAACCGAAGACGCAGGAGACGCTGACGCCGATCAGGCCGGGCAGAATAAAGCTGTGGTTGATCACGAAGCGGCCGATGCGGGTGGTGCCGGAGCGGTCGAACTGGATCGCCGCCAGATCGCTGGGGTAGGTTGGCAAAATATAGTAGCCATAGCAGGCCGGCGCCGAAGCGACGATATAGGCCGGGTTGATGCCGATTGCCAACGCCACCGGCACCAACGCCGCCAGTGCGGCGGCCTGCGAATTGACGAATTTCGACACCAGCAGCAGGATCAGCGCATAGGCCCAAGGGTACTCTTTCACCAGCACGCCCAGCGTGGCTTCTATCTGCGCCAGGTGCGCGCCGAACATGGTTTCCGCCATCCAGGCGACGCCATACACCGCCACGATGGCGATCATGCCGGAACGGAACACCTCGTTTTTAGAGATAGACGCCGGGTTGGTGCGGGTAATGATGACGATCAGCGCCCCGGCCATCAGCATACACATCTGGATCACCAGGACCATGGAGAGCGGCTTGCCACCGAAGCTGGGCCGCAGGTCGGAAAAGGCTCCCAGCACCGCCACCAGGGCGATAGTGGCGAGGAAAATCCACATGGCGATCCAGTTGCTGCGCGGTAATACCCGGTCCAGCAGGGTGGCGGCGTCGCCATAGACGTAGCGATGGTTCTCCGGCACCGAGATGAATTTCTGGAACTCGGGATCTTTGTCCAGGTCTTTGCCGCGGAACCAACTGAAGATGCCGATCGCCAGAATGCCGCACAGGGTGGAAGGTATGGTGATAGACAGCAGATCGAGGAATTCCAGATGGCGGCCATTGAAGGTGTAGCTACTGAGCATCGCCACCAGTGAAACGACCGCCACTGAGACTGGGCTGGCGATAATGCCCATCTGCGCGCCGATCGAGCTGGCCGCCATCGGCCGTTCCGGGCGGATGTTATTTTTGATCGCCACGTCATAGATGATTGGCAAGATGGTGTAGACCACATGGCCGGTGCCACACAGGATCGTGAGAATGCAGGTGACGAACGGTGCGATGATCGAGACATAACGCGGGTTGCGCCGCAGCATCCGCTCGGCGATCTGCAGCATGACGTCCAACCCGCCTGAGGCCTGCAGGGTGGCGGAGGCCGCCACCACCGCGATGATCACCAACATCACGTCTACCGGCGGTTTGCCGGGCTGCAGGTGAAAGCCGAACACCAGGATCATCAAACCGATACCGCCCAGTAACCCCAGCGCAATGCCGCCCTTACGTGCCCCATACAGCAAGCATGCCAATATAACCGCTAATTGCAGAAAGAAATCCATGATAGATACGCCTTAATAATGTTGAACTTAACTGCGTTCAGTTTCCGGCGGCGTTTACAGCAGAAAGTTGTTTTAAATCTAAAGGCGCTAAAAAATTATGGTTATTAACTCTAAAGAATGATGGAGGTCACGTTCAGAGAATCTGAAGAGCAGGCGGCTGACGACATCAGCACGAAAAAGCAAGTCAAGAGGTCAGACCTCTTCTATATAACCGGTTCACCACCAGAGGAGAGAGCAATGGATCCGACAAAAATGACGGGGTTGGCGTTATTACAGGCTGCGATGGCCGGCAAAATTCCACCGGCTTCAATCGCTGAAACGGTGCCCATGAAACCGGACGCGGTTGAAGAGGGGTATATCCGTATTGTGGCGCGAGCAGACGGGCGCCATCTGAATCCGTTGGGGGGCGTACATGGCGGTTTCGCCGCTACGGTATTGGACTCGGTGACCGGTTGCGCGGTGCACAGTACGCTGGGCGCAGGGATTGGTTATGGCACCGTCGATCTGCAGGTTAAAATGTTGCGCCCGGTGCCAAAGGAGAGTGATCTGATCGCCGAGGGGCGTCTGGTCTATGCGTCGAAAAATGTCGCTTTCGCCGAAGGCACGCTCAAAACGGCGGAAGGGAAGCTGCTGGCCTCGGCAACCGCCACGTGTTTTATCATTCGTCCTACCGATCAAGCCCCGCAATAACCTGCCTTTATCGGGCTTCGGGCTATCAACCCGGGGCCTGATGCATTTCTCTTCGGCTGCATACCTTGCTGCGCTACGATGACAGGCGCGATACGCCATTGTGGTCTAGTATTCTTGGGTAAAAATTTATCGGGGTGGTTATGCAGCCGTATAAAGAGGTTGAGTTTGATCATGAGCTTTGTCTGGCGATCGGCAAAGCCGTATTAGACGTGGTGGCGCAGGGGGAAGAAACCAGCGCTCCGGCGGTGATGAACGCGATTGAGCGCTCGGTGGAACAGGGGCTGAATGACGACGAAACCGCCATCGCCGACGACGCTCTGGATTTGATGGCTCGTCTCATCCACGGCTTCAGGTTCATTAATCTAGAGGGTGAAGAGGACAGTCCCCATGCATTGGTTGAATTTCAAGCGCTACAAGAGTGACGTTGCCAAACAGGCCGTGCCGCCGCATTTGAATGCGGCCGAATTTGCACGGCATTACGCCGATAAGCCGCAAACCGATACGGAAGAGTATCTTTCGCTCAGCGGGGAGATGTGCTGGGATGCGGTGGTGCTTTGTGCCCACCGTTCTGGCGCGCTCAGCAAGGCGAAATACAAGCAGTTGTGGCAGACGGTGTTCGATAAGCAATACAAACATTTCGTTAGCCCGGATGATACCGAGATCCGCACTATGGCCGATATGCTGCGCGCGCCGCAGGGATGTTTTATCGGCATATTCTCCCTGCGCGACGCGGCTGCGCCCCGTTTGCTGCATGCCATGATCGGTACCGGTGCGGGATTTGCCGCAGGCAATAAAAATCTTTGCATCGGCGTGGGGGGCGCGGTCGGCTGGGAAAATCTCAATCTGGCGCGCGATCTGCGCTGGCAGCCGGAAGGCGGTTTTTTACGCCAGGGTGATAACGAAGTGCTGCGCATTTTTTATCGGCCTTTCCCCGCCTGAGCCGGTCCGGATGCTTTTAGAGTAAAAAAACCGCCGTCTGGCGGTTTTTTGTTGGCGCGTATCCCCCTTATTTAAACCCGCCGTTGCGAATGAATTCAAGGCCGGCGGCGGTGATCCGCGTTTGATGCGGGTCGATATCATAGTTGTTCTCGTCGATGTCGCTCATCACATAGGCCTGTATCAGCCCCTTGGTTTTGAGATAGGTGAAGGGATCGGCGAAGGCGTGCGGGCTGGTGGCGTCCTGCTTCCACAGTTCGTAGGTTTTCTCATCCAGCGTGCCGGGGTGATTGGCGGCCAGCCGGGTCAGGATTTGATTGTATAACCCATAGTCGGTCATGATGCGGTCCTCTTTATCGCGCGCGACAGTCTCGGAAAATGACGTAACATCTTTCAATCATAGCCGATGTTTGCTCGCTGCCTGCGTTATCGCGAACCCAGGTTATCCACGTTGGCTTTCGAACCAGTGAAACAGGCGCGAAATGGTGAGGCTGAGATCGCCGATGTTGAAGAGCGCGCCGAGCCATAGGGTTAGCATAACCAGGATGCCGATGATGACGGGAAGATCCATTTTGCCCATGAGAATGTTTTGCAGAGGTGACGGTGGCCACAAGGGTAACATCGTTTCCCGGCAGGATAAAATGTGCCGCCGTTATTTCGATTGTGCCGCTGCGGAATGGCGAAGACCGGCCATCAGGATGACCGGCCGGGTTTCAACAGCCTATCTTGCCGCCAAACGGTCAGGCGTAGTGTCGGGCGATATGCTCGGCGGTGGCGATCGTCGTCACATTAGTGGCGACGGAGGGAACGTCGGGGAAGATGGATGCGTCGACGACCCGAAGCCCGTATACGCCGTGTACGCGGCCCTGAAGGTCAACGACCGCCTTCGGTTCGCCGGCATTTCCCATCGGCGCGGAAGAGGTCGGGTGATGATAGGTATCCAACGTCGCCGCCATCGAGGCAAGAATGGCCTCGTCGCTGTCTGCAGCGGGCGCAAGCTCGCTGTGGATAAGCGTAGACAGCGGAGCGGTTTGCCCTATTTTTCGCGCCAGTTTAACCCCCTCCAGCAAGCGAACGCGGTCGCTCTCTTGCGCCAGGAAGTTAAGGTCAATGTGAGGGGCTGCCGCTGGATCGCGGCTTTCCAGCCAGACTCGTCCGGTGGATTGTGGCCGAGTCAGCGCCACCGCCAAGACAAAACCGACGCCGGTAGGGCTTTGGTCATGAGGAAACAGATGCGTCGCGGTAATGTGCAGATCGAGCTCTCCCGGTTCCGCCTGGCTGCTGTGGGTCCACAGCTTGGCACCGATAACCGGCGATTGGCTGCCGATGACATCGGGGCGGGCGGCGTAGGCATTGTAATAAAAGGGGTGATCGACCAGGTTTTCGCCGACGGGGAGATCGGCGACGACGGGGATCCCCAGACGCTTCGACTGTTGCGCAGGCGCGATGCCGGATCGCATCAAAACGGCGGCGCTACCGTAGGTTCCCGCGCTCAGGATCACTTCAGCGGCATGGATTTCTTCGCCGCTGGCCAGGCGGACGCCGATCGCGTGCTGCCCGTCAAATATCACGCGGTCGACCAGCGTATCTGCACGGAGGGTAAGATTGTCTCTGGCGCGGGTTTTCTCATCCAGATAGGCCATGCCGGTGTTAACGCGTACGCCGTTGACGATATTCATCGGGTAGGGGCCGACGCCATTGGCTGAAGGGCCATCAAAATCGTCAATCGCGTCATAGCCGTTGGCGCGCGTGGCGGCGACGAAAGCGCGTTGCATTGGCGTGATGTCATCCAATGTGAGTTGCACGACGGGAAAAGGGCCGCTATCGCCATGGATTGCGCGGTCGTGCAGGCCATGACGAGTCTCCAGTTTTTTGAAGGCGGGCAGCAGGTCCTGATAGCCCCATCCCGGCAGATCCCAGCGGTTGAAATCTTCCGGACGGGCGCGGATCGCCACGGCACCGTTGACGCCTGAACTGCCACCCAAGACTTTACCGCGGATAGCGCCGATCGCGTGGCTGACATAGCCGGGTTCTGTCCGGTATCCCCATTCGAACTCCGGGTTGCCATTGGCGCCGAGGACGTCGCTGTCCGCGATGAGGCGCGGATAATCGTAGGGCGCGTAACTGTGCCCGGCTTCTAACAGCAGGACCCGGCGCGCAGGGTTTTCGCTGAGGCGAGCCGCCATCACCGCGCCGGCGGAACCGCCGCCGACGATGACTACGTCGAAAGTAGGGGATGTCTCTCTGGTCCGTTGGGCCGGTTGTGATTGCGCCGATAATGCGGAAACCGATGTGGAAGCGCCGAGCGTGGCGGCGGCTGAAGCGACAAGCGTTTTTGATATCAGCTGACGGCGTGATAAGTCTTTCATGGCAGAGTCTCCAGAGCGGGCAGAAAGTGTGTGTTCTGCAGACTAAAACCCTGAAGCACAAGCAACAAGCAGGCGAAATTCGAACCTCGGGTTCGCGTTCTGCGAACCTTTCAGGTTGACGTCAGGAAAGAGGAGAGTGCGGTTTCCCAACTGGGCGTATGGCCAATGTGTTCACTCAGAAAGTCCACCAGCGCCTTGATCTTGGGGGATGCGCGTTTTGAACGGCGATAGACGGCGGAAATGTCGCCGCCGTCGGGTGAATAGGCGGCCAACACAATGCGCAGTTCCCCCGCGCGTATCGCGTCGGCGGCGATAAATGCGGGCAGGATGGCGAGGCCCAAACCGGCTTTAGCCGCCGCCAACAGGTGAAAAGCGTTATCGGTGCGCAGCCGTTTACCGATACGAAACGACCGGATTTCGCCCTCGATGGGGAGCTGCAGCATGCCGGTCGGTTCGCGCTGAATATACAGCAACCCCTGGTGCTGTTGCAGGTGTTGCGGGTGCATCGGCGTGCCTTTCTGGGCAAGATAGGCTGGGCTGGCGCAAATCAAATGGCGGTTGGCGCAGATGCGCTGCGCGATCAGGTCGGAATCCGCCAAGGGGCCGATACGGATGGCGACATCGAAATTCTCCTGATTCAGATTGGCCAGGCGATCGCTGTACTCCACGTCCAGATTGAGGCTCGGGTACTGTGCCATAAAGGTGGATAACAGCGGTGCCAGATAGCGGATGCTGAACGCCATCGGCGCGGTTAACCGCAGCGGGCCCTGCAGTTGGCCGTGCAGTGTTCGCACCGACTCTTCGGCATCGCTCACTTCGCTTAATATGAGAACGGCGCGCTGATAGAACAGGTGGCCGGCGTCGGTCAGCCCAAGCGTTTTCCCGCGTTCGAACAGCACAGTCCCAAGGCGCGTCTCCAACTGCTGGATGCGTCTGCTGACCACCGACTTGGTGGTGCCCAAGCGGCGGGCGGCGGCGCTGATGTTGGCGGCCTCGACCACGGCGATATAGGTCGCCATCTCCTGAAACTGATTCATTCATCTCTCCTTCGGCATCCGCCGGGTCAAGTTACCACTCTCTGCACGCCAGGCAAAAAAAACCACCCGGATGGGTGGTTTTTTGCTTGTCAGAGCGAATCAGTCCAGTTTGGGGTGCTGGTCGATCAGGATCTGTTTTTTCTTTTCCAGTTCGGCGATCTGCGCGTTGATGTCCTCGACTTTCTGTTCGATGTTGTCGTAGGTTTCCTGCAGCAGCTCTTTTGCCTCGGAGCGGTCAGAGGCGGCCGGCGTCGCGCCGCGCAGCGGCTTGTTGGCGGTTTCTTTCATGTACAGACCGGTGATAAGACCGATCACTGCAACGACCATCAGGTAGTAGGCCGGCATGTACAGGTTGCCGGTCGCTTCCACCAGCCAGGCGGCAACGGTCGGCGTCGCACCGGCGATCAGTACCGAAATGTTGAACGAAATCGCCAGCGCGCTGTAACGGATGTGCGTCGGGAACATCGCCGGCAGGATGGAGGCCATCACCCCAGTGAAGGAGTTGAGCAGCACCGCCAGCACCAGCAGGCCGACGAAAATCAGGCCGATGACGTTGCTGTTGATCAGAATGAAGCACGGGATCGCCAACGCCAACAGGCCGATGCTGCCACCGATAATGAACGGCTTACGGCCGATGCGGTCACTGGTCAGGCCGATCACCGGTTGCACGAACAGCATGCCGATCATGATGGCGATGATGATCAGAACGCCGTGATCTTCCGAGTAGTGCAGGTTATGCGACAGGTAGCTCGGCATGTAAGTCAGCAGCATGTAATAGGTCACGTTGGTGGAAATCACGATACCGACACACACCAGCAAACTTTTCCAGTGTTTGGCCGCGATCTCTTTGAACGAGGTCTTTGGCGGATTTTCGATGGCGTTGCGATCCTCTTTCTCCATCTTGTCCACGTGCTGCTGGAACGCCGGGGTTTCTTCCAGCGCATGGCGCAGGTAGAGGCCGATCAGGCCGAGCGGCGCGGCGATGAAGAACGGGATACGCCAGCCCCAGTCGAGGAAGTTGGCTTCGCCGACGATGCTGGAGATCAGCACCACTACACCTGCGCCCATCACAAAGCCGGCGATGGAGCCGAAGTCCAGCCAGCTACCCATAAAGCCGCGTTTGCGGTCCGGCGAGTATTCGGCGACGAAGATCGCCGCACCGGAATATTCACCGCCGACGGAGAAGCCCTGCGCCAGTTTGGCCAGCAGCAGCAGGATCGGGGCCCAGATGCCGATCGATGCATAGGACGGGATCAGGCCGATACAGAAGGTGCTGACCGCCATAATGATAATGGTGACCGAGAGAACCTTCTGGCGACCGAACTTATCGCCCATGGCACCAAAGAACAGGCCGCCGAGTGGACGCACCAGGAAGGGCACGGAGAAGGTTGCCAGTGCGGCGATCATTTGCACGCCGGGAGAGGCGCCGGGGAAGAAGACCTGGCCAAGCGCATAGGCGACAAAGCCGTATACGCCGAAGTCGAACCACTCCATCGCGTTACCCAGGGCCGCCGCGGTGATCGCCTTCTTGAGTTTGCTGTCATCGATGATGGTGATGTCGTTAATGTGCATCGGTTTATGTCGTTTTTTTCTTAACTTCATATAATCATCCCTTAATGAATTATTCGTTGTTCGTGAAAGCGTAATCTCCGTTCACTGTTGTTTTCGAGTTATCAAATCGGCTAATCGAATCGCGGTTCAAGACGATTCATTATCCACATTTAAGTTGGGATGTGGATCACAAAATACCGTCGTTTATGCCGAGGTTATGTCATTTAGGTGACTAATTATTTTGCATCTATAGCTTAACGTTATATCTTGCGGCGATCAAATCCAGCAGTTTAACTTAAGTGTTTGCACCGATTTGGTGCGAGAATGGTCTAATAAATGTGCGATTTGACGATTTTTCGTCTAATTGGTCATGTTTTAAGTATAGAGAGTACGGGAGATAAAACAGGAAAAATTGATGTGTTTGCCGTCAAAAAAAACGCCTGACCCACTGGCCAGGCAGTTTGGATTAAGGTACCGATGAACCGCCGAATTCGAGATAGATTTTCGCCAGATTCTGGTACTGCGCGAAGCGGTTTTCATCCACCGACAGTTCCGCCTGACGGCGTTGTTCCTGAGCATTCAGCCAGTCGGTAATGGTGACGGCGCCCTGTCGGTAACGCACCTCGTTCAGCCGTTCCGATTTACGCGCCAACGCCAATGAGGCGCGCAACTGTGTCTCCTGCGCCAGCAGCTGCGTGCGCAGTGACAGCGCGTTGTTCACATCGCCCATCGCTTTGTACAGCGCCTGCTTGAAGGCCAGAACTTGCTGTTCATAATCGTTGCGGGCGATCTTGATCTCCACGCCCATTTGCCGCCACTGCAGGAACGGCAGCGTCAGGCCGGCGCCGAGGCTGCCCGTCGGGTTGCGCAGGAATTCCAGCAGCGCGCTGCTGCTGGCGCCCAGTGAACCGGTCAGGCTGAACGCAGGATAGTATTGCAGACGTTTTTCATCGACGTTGGCCAGGGCGGCGCGCAACCGCAGCTCTTGAGCGCTGAGATCCGGGCGACGGCTCAGGACGCTAGCGGGAATGCCGGTGTTGATCTGCGGCATCGCCGTCGTCGGCAGGCGCACGGGCGCGATGGTGGCCTGGCCTGATGGCGCGCCCAGCAGCACCGCCTGCTCGTTCAGCGCCTGTTGACGATCGTGTTGTAACGCCAGCAGGCTGCGTTCCTGCGCCAGCAAGTTTTGTTCCGCGTTCACTACGTCCAGCGCCGAGATGCTGCCGGCCTGATAACGGGCGTTGGCCAGCCGCAGCGTCGTTTTGGCATAGGCGATGCTCGCCTGGCTGACGCTGATTTGTTGATTGAGAAAACCGATGCGCCAGTAGTTGGTGGCGGCGTCGGCCAACAGTTTCAGGCGCGCCGCCTGCAGATCCTGCACGGAAGCCTGGCTGCTCCACTCGGCGGCGTCGCGCTGGCGCGCCAGCTTGCCCCACAGATCGACTTCATAGCTGGTGGTGAGCGACGCGTTGCTGGTTTTATTCCACGCGGAGGACTCGGACAGCGGGCGATTGATACCGCTGCCTAATGAGGCGCTGATGCCGGGCGCGGTGCTGATGCCGACGCGTTCCGCCTCGAGCTGCGCGCGGTAAACGCGCAGTACGGCGGCGGCCAGATCGTTATTGCTCGCCATCACCTGTTGCAGCCAGCGATCGAGCTCAGGATCGTGGAAATCGCGCCAGTCGAATGGCGTGGGCGCGGCGTTGTGGGCGTCGTGCTGCCAGCTCGTCGGATAGTTGACCTGCGGCGCCCGGTAGTCGCTTTTCAGGGCGTTGCCGCAGCCGGCGGTGAGCAAGGCGACGAGGCTTAGCGCCAGGGGAGATAAAATTTTCATGGGTTACTCGCTGGCCAATGAAACGACCGGATCCATCCTTGCCGCTTTACGGGCGGGGAGATAACCGAAGATCATGCCGATTAAAGTTGAACAGAAAAACGCCGTCGCGGCAGCTTGCCAGGAATAGATGGCGGTGAACATACCGCCCGCCAGCGAGGTGAACAGCGACCCGGCGGCGAACGACAGCGCGATGCCCAATGCGCCGCCGATCAGACAGACCAGCACCGCCTCTATCATGAACTGTTGCATGATGTCGCTGCGCCGCGCGCCGACCGCCATGCGCACGCCGATTTCGTGGGTGCGTTCGGTCACCGAGACCAGCATGATGTTCATCACCCCCAGGCTGCCGATCACCAGCGCGATTGATGCCACCATCAGGATCAGCAGGCTAAAAGTCATTGACGTGCGTTCGATGGACTTTCGGATTTTATCGAAGTTGTACAAACGGAAATCTTTTACGCCGTGGCGCTGGGTCAACAGCTGTGTGATAGCGGTGACGGCCGATTCGCTGGCGACATTGTCCTTTAGGCGAACGGTGATGCCGCTGAGCGTCGGTTTGCCTACCATGCGATACATGACAGTGCTGTAGGGCATCCATACAGTGATGCGATTGGGCGCGTAATTGCGATTGCTTTTAGCCACACCGATCACCCGGGCCGGCACCGAGCCGAGAAACACGATCTGGCCGAGCGGCTCGACGCCGAAATCGCCGAACAGCGCCTGGCGCGCATTGTCGTCGATGATCACTTCCTGCAGCGCATTACGATCGTCGCGGAAAGTCACGCCTTGTAACAGCTCGACGCCGTTAACGCGGAAATAGTCGCGCCCGACGCCGGTGATCGAGGCAGTGGCGGACTTGCTGCGAAAACGGATGCTGTCGGAGGCGTCTACTTCCGGGCTGACGCTGTCGACGAAGCTTTGCTGTGCCAGCGCGTCGGCATCGGCCGGCACCAGGGTGCGGATGCTGTCGATGGCGTCGTCGAAGAAATCGCGGCCCGGATAGATGCTTACCACATTCGTGCCGAGATCTTTGAGGTTTTCCAGCGTGCGCTGTTTGGCGCCTTCGCCCAGCGCCACTACCGTGACCACGGCGGCGATGCCGAAGATGATGCCGGTCATGGTCAGCGCGGTGCGCAGACGATGAGCGTTCATCGCCTTCAACGCCATGTGCAGCGATTCGCGAGTGCGGTCGATCAGGCGTTGCCAGCCGCTTTGCCGGCTGCGGTTCGGCGGCGGCAGCGATGCGCCGGGCGCCGACTTGCGGCCACTGTCAGCGATGATCTTGCCGTCTTGCAGTTCGATGACGCGCTGCGCATGTTGCGCCACTTTCATATCGTGGGTGACGATCACCACGGTGTGGCCGCGCTGATTCAGTTCGCTCAGGATCGCCAGCACTTCCTGGCCGGATTGGGTGTCCAGCGCGCCGGTCGGTTCGTCCGCCAGGATGATCTCACCGCCGTTGATCAGCGAACGGGCGATGCTGACGCGCTGCTGCTGGCCGCCGGAAAGCTGGCCGGGTTTGTGGTCTTCGCGTCCCTCAAGCCCCAACCGCGCCAGCAATTGCGCCGCCCGCTGCCGCCGCTGATCGCGCCGGGCGTTGGCGTAGATAGCCGGGATTTCGACATTGCCCAGCGCGCTGAGATCGGGCATCAGGTGGTAACGCTGGAAAATAAAGCCGATATGCTCGCGGCGCAGGCGGGCCAGTTCGTCCGGCGACAGGTGGGCGGCGTTCTGGCCGCTGATGTAGTAGTCGCCGCGATCCGGCACGTCGAGGCAGCCCATGATGTTCATCAGCGTCGATTTGCCGGAACCGGAGGCGCCGATGATCGCCACCAGCTCGCCGGCGGCGATGGTCAGATCGATGTCTTTCAATACCGTCAGCGCCTGGCCGCCGTTGGTGTAGGTTCGGCTGATGCCTTTTAGTTCGATGATCGCGTTCACAGGAAGATGCCATCCTCAGCCGATTTGGCGGCGGGCTGCGACAGCACCACGGTTTCACCGGCTTTCAGGCCGCTGAGGATCTGAATGTCGACGTTGTTGGTGATGCCGGTGGTCACTTTGCGCGTTTCCAGCCGCTGGTCTTGGGTCAGCACCTGCACCTGCTGCTCTTGGCCATCGATTTTATGCACCGCCTGGATCGGCACCAGCAGGGTGTTCTTCGCGTCGCCGAGCAGCAAGGACACCTGCGCGGTCATGGCGATGCGCAGGCGGTTTTCCGGGTTGGGCACGTCCAGCAGCGCGTTGTAATAGACCGAGGCGTTCGAGGTGCCGGAGCCGGAAGCAGAGCTGGTCCCGGCGAGCGAGTCGTCTTTCATCACCGATTCCGGTGCCAGCTCGATGGTGCGCAGCGTGGCGTCGTACCGCTTATCCGGATCGGAGAAAATAGTGAAGTACGCCTTTTGTCCCGGCGAAATGCGGGTGATGTCGGCTTCGGAGATCTGCGCCTTGATGGTCATCATATCCAGCCGCGCCAGCTTGACGATGGTCGGTGCACTTTGGCTGGAGTTGACCGTTTGTCCCTGCTGCGTGACCACGGCGATAACAATGCCGTCCATCGGCGCAACCACGCGGGTATAGCCCAGATCGATTTTTTTCTTTTCGACTTCGATCTGCGATTGCACCAACTGCGCATTGAGCGCCTGCAGATCGGCGCGAGTGGTGGCGAGCGAGGCTTCGGCGGTCTCGAAGTCTTCCCGCGAACTGGCTTCGTCGTTCAGCATGCGGCGCTGGCGTTTAAAACGCGACTCCGCCTGTTTCAGCAAGGCCTGTTTGGCTAATATATTGGCTTTGACTACGTTCAGCGCTGCCTCGGCGTTGCGCAGATCGTTGCGCTGTTGCAGATCGTCGATGTCGGCGATCGGTTGCCCTTTGGTGACGCGATCGCCCAGCTTGACCTTCAGCGATTTGACTTCGCCGGAGACGCGGGCGCCGACGTTGACGCGTTCGATGGCATCCAGCCGCCCGGTGGCCAGCACGGCGTTTTCGATATCGCCCAGGCGGGCCGGCGCGGTAACGTAATCCTGCTGAGGCGGGCGTTGCCAAAAAATGGCCAGCGCGACGGCGACGGCGATGAAAACGATGGCGGCGATCAACGCCAGACGGCGGGAGGGGAGTTTCAGTGATGACATACCCAGGTTTTCCATAACGATAAAAGCGGCGGTTCCAGTCTGCCATCATGGCAGCGCCAGCTTGAACTGGCGCTAAACGTGAGGCGCTTTCCCGCTGGAAATGGGATAGTAAAGGCTTTCCCGCTAAAGATCACGGCGAGTTATTATCCACCACGTGTGCAACCGGCTGCGTTGGGCGTTATACTGGGTAAAAAACCAGTATTCATTCATCAGCAGGATAACACCACCGCCATGATGCTAAACCGCCTCGAGCCAGAACTCGACATTTACCAATACCCGGAGCACCTGCGCGCCTGCCTGGCGCCGTTGCCCAAAGGGCCGGGCGTGTATGTGTTTCACGGTCAAAGCGAGAGCCTGCCGCTTTACATCGGTAAAAGCGTCAATATACGCAGCCGGGTGATGGCGCACTTCCGCGCGCAGGACGAGGCTAAAATGCTGCGCCAAACCCGGCGCATCAGCTTTATCGAGACCGCAGGCGAGTTGGGGGCATTGCTGCTGGAGGCGCAATTGATCAAACAGCAACAGCCGCTGTTCAACAAACGTCTGCGGCGTTCGAAACAGCTGTGCGCGCTGCGCTTGCAGGCAGATGCGGTGACGATTGCTCACGCCAAAGAGATCGACTTCGCCGTCACGCCCCACCTCTACGGGCTGTTTGCCAATCGCCACGCCGCGCTGGAAAAGCTGCGCGCCATCGCCGATGAGCATCGTTTATGTTACGGCAAGCTGGGGATCGACAAGCTGCCGGCAGGGCGAGCCTGTTTCCGCTACAGCCTGCGCAAGTGCGCGGGCGCCTGCTGTGGCGTGGAGTCGGCGCAGGAGCATGCGCTGCGGCTCGGCGCGGCGCTTGAGCAGTTACGCATCGCCTGTTGGCCGTTCGCCGGGCGCGTGGCGCTGGAGGAGCAGGGCGAGACGCTGCGTCAGTACCATGTGATCCACAATTGGTTTTATCTGGGCTCGGTCGGCGATCTGGCGCAGGCGGAGCGGCTACAGAGCGCGGCCAGCCATTTCGACAGCGATGGCTACAAGATTTTGTGCAAGCCGCTCATCGCTGGCGATTACCCGATTATTGAGCTGCCGTAAGGCCATCATGCTGGTGATAACCTAAGATTTATCCGTAAAGTCAGGGCATTATGCTAAAAAAGCTTGAATCCATAATGTTGTTATGGATAATGGCGCCCCGAAGCGAAGGAACGCGCTATTAACTCAGTTGGCAGAGTGATTGGTTTTATAATGGCTTGTTTTGGCTTGAAAATTGATAGACGCGGGTTCGAGTCCTGCATAGCGCGCCAGCTTTCTTCCTTCGTCTCATCGCGCTTACCGTAAAGCGCACCCGGGTTGATTTGCACTATCGGCTCCTCGTTGGGATTTTCGGGTGTGCTTTACCGTAACCGCTGGCTTTCCTTCCTCTTTCTCTTTCGATCCTTTGCTAAACTGTAATCAGGCAGGCTTGCTGCCCAGCAACAGGAGGTCGATATGTCTCACTCCGATCAACTGCAGGAACTCTTGCAACGCGTCGCCGCCCTCGAGGCGAGAGAGAAAGCGCTGACCGCCGCGTCCAACGCTTATCAGGCGATTATCACCACCATGTTAGGCAATATGGAGAAGACCGAACGTGATCGGATCATCGCGATGATCGATCAGGCCCATGAAATCGCCTACGCCCGCGCCATTCAACGCAGCAACGAACCGCAAAAGCAGAAAATCAAGCAGGCCGACGATGTGGCCCAGCGCATGTTCATGTTTGCGCAAGGCAAGGCCGCTCAGCCGCGCTGAAGCCAAACTATAACAGTTGCCATCATTAAGTTGGCTAACTGATCTACCCGGCAAAACTGTACTTGTGTTACTTTTAGCAGTGAGATTTGATGGCAATGCTGTTTCCAGCATAAGGTTGTAACGATGGACGCGATTAAAAGCATCTTGGTTAAAGAGATTGAACAGATCAATCGGCGCGAAGGGCGTGACGGCAAGCCGCGCTTCAACAGCGAATTCGCCCGTACTCACCGCTATTTGTGCCTTGCCATGTTCGCCGGCTACTTTGCGGTGATCGCCGTGATGTATCAGGTGCCGTACATGGGGGTGTATGCCTTCCTGGGCTTCACCGCCTTCGTGCTGTTCATGTTCGCCATGCTGCTGATCGAGATCCGGCCGGTGTACCGTTTCGAGGACATCGGGGTACTGGATCTGCGGGTTTGCTACAATGGCGAATGGTACTTCACGCGCGCGCTGTCGCCTTATGCGGTGCAGCAATTGCTGGATGAGCCCTCCATCGGCGCCGCGCTGAAACAGAAGATGCGAGTCATCATCGGCAACAAGGGCGAAATCGACTTCTACGACGTGTACGATATGGCATACGGAAAAAAGCCGCAGGATGAGCCACCGCAGCTGGCGGCGGCAAACTGAAAGGTTTCCGGCCGGCGGCTTGTCGATTATACTCAGCGTTTGAACATGAAGCAGAATAAGGACCAAGCGATGAGTGATGATATTTTCGATTTTGATATCGATGCCGAACTGGCGAAAGCCGAAGAAAAAGCGGCGCAGAAGGTAAAAGAGGTCCCTGAAATCCTCGAAGACGAAGCGGACTGCGAAGGTTGCAAGATCTGATCGCCTGACCCATAAAAAAAACCGCCGCGGCGGTTTTTTTTATGTCTGAGCGTCGCGTGGCATCAATCCAGCACGAATCCCCAGATCAGGAACGCCGCCACCAGAATCAGGCAAAGCGCGGACACCGTCACCAGTATTTTCCCCAGAATGTCTTTTTCTTGTTCCTGCTGCGTCACGTTAAAATTATCCAATTAAAAGTCTATGGACCAAACCGGCGATGCTGAGATCGGCTGCCGCTACACCCAGCGCCATGAGCATCATCACCGAAAGAAATCGAGTCTTGCCGTTCACACCCTTAATCCCTGTGGGCGCCGCTGTTAAGTTTTTATATCAAAGGGATATAATTCAGCGGCGCCGAATCGCATACATCGTGATAGTGATTAAGAACGTTCTTAAGGCCAGAAGTTCCCTCATCTGATAGCGCCGCTGTGCGGCAGCGTCAGTCGGTCACGATCCTGACGCCTATCTTGCTGACTTGATTGCCGTCCATTTCTGCAATGGTCCAGGTCAGGCCGTCCCACTCCACCTGGTCGCCGATCACCGGTTCGCCGCCGATCAGCTGAATGACGAACTGCCCCAGCGTCTGCTGCTCGTCCACGTCGTCTTGCAGGTTGAGGCCATAAACCTGTGAGATGTCGCTCAAACGGGCGTCGGATTGCAGGATAAAGTCGCCGAAGAAGCGCTCGTCGAGCGTCACTGCCGGTGCCTGGCTAAAGAGCTTGCCGAGGATCGGCAGGTCGTGCTCATGGCCGATGACGCACAAAATATCGTTCTCGCGCAGCCGGGTACTGCCGCTAGGGTGCAACAGCTCTTTGCCGCGGAACAGGGCGGCGATGCGGGTATTAGGCGGCATTTTCAGTTCACGCAGCGCAGCACCGACGCACCAGTTTTCCGCCGAAAGCTGATAAACGAATTGTTCCCACTGGTTTTCCGGGTGTACGTCCAGCCCAACGCGGGAGATCGGCGTCAGCGCCGGCGGCACGATCACCTTGGCCTTTTTGGCGGCGAATGACAGCGTGGTGCCTTGCAGTAGCAGGGAAACCAGCACCACGAAGAACGCCACGTTAAAGAACAGTTGGGCGTTGGGCAGCCCGGCCATCATAGGGAACACCGCCAGGATCACCGGCACCGCGCCGCGCAGGCCAACCCAGGAAATAAAGCCGCGTTCGCGCAGGGTAAAGCTGCGGAACGGCAGCAAACCGATAAACACCGACAGCGGGCGCGCGAACAGGATCATCCACAGCGACAGCAGCAGGGCAGGGATGGCGATCGGCAGCAGCTCATGCGGGTTGAGCAGCAGGCCGAGTACCAGGAACATGCCGATCTGGCTGAGCCAGGCCAGGCCATCGAAGGTTTGCACGATGCCGTGACGGTTGCGGATTGGACGGTTGCCCAGCAGCAGACCGCACAGGTACACCGCCAGAATGCCGCTGCCGTCCAGCGCCGTGGTCAGCGCGAAAATAAGAATGCCGCCGCTCACCGCCAGCAGCGGGTAGAGACCGTCCGCCAGCTTGATGTGGTTGATCAGCGTCAGCAGCAGCCAGCCGCCGCCGAGACCGAAGACGATGCCCATGCCGAACTGCTGCATCAGATGCAGCGGGAAGGTCCAGCTTAGCGCGGTTTCCCCGGCGGCGATCATCGCAATCAGCGTGATGGTGAGAAATACCGCCATCGGATCGTTGCTGCCGGATTCGATCTCCAGCGTAGCGCTGACGCGTTCGTTCAACCCTTTGCCGCCCAGCAACGAGAAGACTGCGGCGGCGTCGGTGGAACCGATGATGGCACCGATCAGCAAGCCCTGCAGCAGATCGAGGTTGAACAGCCAGGCGGCGGCCATGCCGGTTAGGCCGGCGGTGATCACCACGCCGACGGTGGCGAGAGACAGTGCTGGCCACAGTGCCACGCGGAACGAACTGACCCGGGTGCGCATGCCGCCGTCGAGCAGGATCACCGCCAACGCGAGGTTACTGACCAGATAAGCGACCGGGTAATTGCTGAAGACGATGCCGCCGGGGCCGTCGACGCCGGCCAGCATGCCGATCGCCAGGAAGATCACCAGGATCGGAATGCCGAGTCGGGAAGAAAATGAGCTGAGCAGAATGCTTGCCCCCACCAGCACGGCACCGATGACGAACAAGCTGTTAATGGTGCTGGCATCCAAAATTTCGCTCTCCTGAGGCTGGGGATAGGGGGCACTGCGCGTGTGCCGATGATAACGTGTTTAGTGGGTAAAACGCCAAGGCTGATTGTGAAAACAATCGATCAATTATTGCCCTTTGGTACGATTAAACTAAGAAAGTGAGGAGAAGAGGGGAAATTCTGCCTTTTATCCAACATTATCAGGCTGCTGTATTTTTGCTGTGGCAACAATGATCGAGCGGCTCGGAGGAAAAACCATTAAGCCCGCGCAGGCAGGCTTAATGGTTTGCAGGCGCGGTAGGGTTAGTGGTCGAGCGATTCCAGCGCCCGTTTGATCAGCTCGGTGGCCAGCTTGCTTTCCGCTTCAGAAATGCCGTCGAGATTAAAGTTGGAGAGCTCAGCGACCAAAACGCTGCGTTCTTTGCCGCTGATTGAGGCGTCCAGCGCGGACAGCAGCCTGCCGAGGATCTTCAGCAGGGTAGCGTTTTCCGCTACGGCTTCCTGAGCCGGGGTGTTCTTATCGGTCATTCAAAATCCTCTCTGTCGTGACGGAAGGGAGATGCAGCTAACGCCATCGAATGAATTAAACGATCGCGCAGCCCTTCGGGGGTGTCGAGCCCAATCACTACCGTAAGGCAGGGATATGGATTTTTACTTATGCATTGCAGTTATAACGACTAGGTAATCTATGCTGCCGTATCACTGTGCCCTAACGGGCGACGCCAGGCTGAGCAATGTGTGCTCTGTATGCAAACGACCAGTATAGGCTTTCTGCGCGGCGTTAATATGACAGAAAACCCCTGCGAACGGTCAGGTTTACAGGGGACAAGGTTATTGCGGCTTGCCGGAGAACAGGAAACGCAGCACCGGAATGCGCTTGTGCAGCTCATATAACGCGAAGGCCAGCGAGAACACAAACAGCAGGCCCAGCAAAAATCCCAACAGGTTATTGCCGATATACGGCGTCACGAAAGCGCCATATATCAGGGTCAACGGGTGGTGCACCAGATATATAAACAGCGAGGCGTTGACCAGATAGGTGATGCGCGGCGAGTGATAATTCAGCAGGTTATGCCCGAAAGAGAACACCACATTGGTCATCAGGATCCCCATTAGGGTTTTGATCACCACTTCCAGCTCGAACATATAGCTGCTGTGCGCCAACAGTTTCTGGTTCAGCATATATGCGATAAACAGCAGCAGCGAGCCGAGCAGCGCCAGCGGCGAACGACGCAGAAAAATCTCTTTAAGCCACACATACTTAAACGCATAGGCGCCGAGGATGAAGAACGGCAGGTAGAACATCGTCTCCATCACCACGAAATTGAACAGGCCATTGGATAATAGCTGCGGCGCGAAAATTAAAATAATACGGTGCGCGGCCGAATAGCATACCGCATAAATAAAGAAACACAGTGAGACATTTCCTAATCCACGCATTCTGTTTATTAACGGTGGAATAGGATCGCGGGTTTGACGCTTGATTTTGCGGAACAGATAAAAGCAGGCGAAGGTCAACAATGACAGGGTCAATAAGAACCACAGATGAGACACCAATTCCCAAACTGTTACATTTATTTTCTGATAGAGAGAAAACTCGTCCCAGCCGTTTAATTTATCGGTGAAATATTTCAGCATGAAAAATTGCGGCACCGTAATTAGCGGGATGGAGCTCAACAGCGGGATCGCCACCCGCTCCAGCCTGACCTTCAACCACTGATGGCGCTCGTAGCGCTCGTAGAGCATGTAGGAGAAGTAGCCGGAGATCACGAAGAACACCTGCATGCGGAAAGCGTGGATGAAGTCGTTCAGCACCGTGAGCGAGAAGGAGGGCGACGCGCTGTTCACCGCCCAGGCGTGGCTGGAATAAATCAGGGAGAGGTGAAACGGAATGCCGAGCAACATCAAATAGGCTCGGATCGAATCGAGGAAAAACTCGCGCTGTTTGCTGCCTTTAGTCATAGATTACCGCTGGTGATTTAATCGAGAGTTCATTAACACGCTTAATAAGTCGTCAAACGTTAAATTGTTATCCGGAACCCTACTATAGCCCCCCGCATTTTTCCATAGCGTCTTGTTGCGCGGCTTGCTACGCTGGTGTTCCATCAGCTGCTTAAACAATGAGCCGTAAACATGAACCATCCATTTATCATGTTGTCGGAAAGCTGAGTAATCCATTAATATGGATTTAAATGATTTGAGCACACGAATAGGGGGGGATGTGCTAGTTAATATATTATCCGGACAACCACGCGCCGCGAGCGTTCGTTGGTTAGGTGCTACCGTATTGTTCACGCTGTTCAGTTCGCCGGCATGGGCCTTTTCTATTGATGATGTCGCCAAGCAGGCGCAGGATCTGGCGGCGAAAGGTTTCGAAGCCCCGAAGAGCAACCTTCCTTCTCAGTTCCGCGAGATGAAGTTCGCAGACTATCAGCAGATTCAGTTCAATCACGATAAAGCCTATTGGAGCAAGCTGAAAACCCCTTTCAAGCTTGAGTTTTATCATCAGGGGATGTACTTCGATACGCCGGTGAAAATCAACGAAGTCACCTCCACCAGCGTAAAACAGATCAAGTACAGCCCAGATTACTTCAACTTCGGTTCGGTCAAACACGACCCTGAATCGGTGAAAAATCTCGGTTTTGCCGGCTTCAAGGTGCTTTATCCGATCAACAGCGCCGATAAAAACGATGAGATCATGAGCCTGCTGGGCGCGAGCTATTTCCGCGTGGTGGGTAAAGGGCAGGTTTACGGGCTTTCCGCTCGCGGCCTGGCTATCGACACCGCTTTGCCGTCCGGCGAAGAGTTCCCGCGTTTTCGCGAATTCTGGGTTGAACGTCCGAAGCAGGGCGACAAGCACCTGGTGATCTACGCGCTGCTGGATTCCCCGCGTGCCACCGGCGCTTACCGCTTCACGGTGATCCCGGGCCGCGACACCACCGTGGACGTCGAGTCTAAAGTGTTCCTGCGCGACAAGGTGGGCAAACTGGGCCTGGCGCCGCTGACCAGCATGTACCTGTTCGGGCCGAACCAGCCGTCACCGACGCTGAACTACCGCCCGGCGTTGCACGATTCCAACGGTCTGTCTATCCATGCCGGCAACGGCGAGTGGATCTGGCGTCCGCTGAACAATCCTAAACACCTGTCCGTCAGCACCTATACCGTTGAGAATCCGAAAGGCTTCGGTCTGCTGCAGCGCGGTCGCAACTTCAAAGAATATGAAGATCTGGACGATCGTTACGATCTGCGTCCGAGCGCCTGGATCGAACCGAAGGGCGACTGGGGCAAAGGCAAGGTCGAGCTGGTGGAGATCCCGACGGCGGATGAAACCAACGACAACATCGTCGCGTTCTGGACGCCGGATACCTTGCCGGAAGCCAAAAAGCCGCTGACGCTGAGCTACCGCCTGAACTTCACCCGCGATGAAGACAAGCTGCATTCGCAAGACATCGCCTATGTGGCGCGGACCATGCGTTCGACCGGTGACGTGAAGCAGTCCAACCTGATTCGCGAGCCAGACGGCAGCGTGGCTTTCCTGGTCGACTTCGTTGGCCCGGTGCTGAAAGGACTGGATGCCAATACCCCGGTCGCCTCTCAGATCAGCATCGGCGACAATGGTGAAATGGTAGAAAACAACGTCCGCTATAACCCAGTGACCAAAGGCTGGCGCCTGACGGTGCGTCTGAAAGTGAAAGACGACAAGAAGCCGGTAGAAATGCGTGCGGCGCTGGTCAATGGCGATAAGACTCTGTCGGAAACCTGGAGCTATCAGCTACCTGCCAATGAATAAGCCTACTCAACCCGCCCAGGATTATCTTGCGGCGTTGCCTCTGACCGCTGAGCGGTCAGAGGCGCTCAACCCTCAAACGGCGGATGACGCTCAGGCTCTGGAGGCGCTCCATCGGCAGATGGGCGCCGCCGACGCCAACGTCAATAGCCTGTCGGCGGATGACGTGGCGCTGGCCTCGGTCAAACCGCGTATCGAAAACGCCTGGCCGGATGCGGTCAGCGATGACGACTTCGATACCGACGCCGAAGGGCGTGCCATTCTGAAGGCGACGCCGCCGATCAAACGCACCACCATGTTCCCGGAAGCCTGGCGCACCAACCCGGTGGCGCGCTTCTGGGATTCTCTGCTGGGGCGTTCTCCGCACAATCGGCACGCCACCAAAGAGGAAGCCGCGGCCGAGAACCGCTGGCGTGTCGTCGGCTCCATGCGCCGCTATGTGCTGCTGGTGCTGATGCTGGTGCAGACCGGCATCGCCACCTGGTACATGAAAACCATCCTGCCTTATCAGGGCTGGGCGCTGATCGATCCTATCGCCATGTTGGATCAGGATCTGATGCAGTCGGTCCTGCAACTGCTGCCGTATGTGCTGCAAACCGGCATTCTGATCCTGTTCGCCGTGCTGTTCTGCTGGGTCTCGGCCGGTTTCTGGACCGCGCTGATGGGCTTCCTGCAGTTGCTGATCGGCAAGGACAAATACAGTATTTCCTCTACCATCAAGGGCGATGAGCCGATCAACCCGGCGCACCGCACCGCGCTGATCATGCCGATCTGCAACGAAGACGTCGAACGCGTGTTCGCCGGCCTGCGTGCGACCTATGAGTCCGTCGCCGCGACCGGTCAGCTGGAACACTTCGATATCTACGTGCTGAGCGACAGCTACGATCCGGACATCTGCGTGGCGGAGCAAAAGGCGTGGATGGAGCTGTGCCGCGATGTCGACGGCCACGGCCGCATCTTCTATCGCCGCCGCCGCCGCCGCGTAAAACGCAAGAGCGGCAACATCGACGACTTCTGCCGTCGTTGGGGCGGTGAGTACAGTTACATGGTGATCCTGGATGCCGACAGCGTAATGAGCGGCGAATGCCTCACCGGGCTGGTGCGTTTGATGGAAGCCAACCCGAACGCCGGCATCATCCAGTCGGCGCCGAAGGCGTCCGGTATGGATACCCTGTATGCGCGCGTGCAGCAGTTCGCCACCCGCGTTTACGGGCCGTTGTTCACCGCCGGCCTGCATTTTTGGCAGTTGGGCGAGTCGCACTACTGGGGCCATAATGCCATCATCCGCGTGAAGCCGTTTATCGAGCACTGTGCGCTGGCGCCGTTGCCGGGCGAGGGCTCCTTCGCCGGTTCAATCTTGTCGCACGACTTCGTTGAAGCGGCGCTGATGCGCCGCGCCGGCTGGGGCGTGTGGATCGCTTACGATCTGCCGGGCAGTTACGAAGAGCTGCCACCAAACCTGCTGGACGAGCTGAAACGCGACCGCCGCTGGTGCCACGGCAACCTGATGAACTTCCGCCTGTTCTTGGTGAAGGGTATGCACCCGGTGCACCGTGCGGTGTTCCTGACCGGCGTGATGTCTTACCTGTCGGCGCCGCTGTGGTTCATGTTCCTGGCGCTCTCCACCGCATTGCAGGTGGTGCATACGCTGATGGAACCGCAATACTTCCTGCAGCCGCGGCAGCTGTTCCCGGTCTGGCCACAGTGGCGGCCCGAGCTGGCGATTGCACTGTTCTCCACCACGCTGGTGCTGCTGTTCCTGCCGAAGTTGCTCAGTATTGTGCTGATCTGGGCCAAGGGCGCGAAAGAGTACGGTGGGGCGTTCCGCCTGTTCATTTCGATGCTGATGGAAATGCTGTTCTCGGTGCTGCTGGCGCCGGTGCGCATGCTGTTCCATACCGTGTTCGTAGTGAGCGCCTTCCTCGGTTGGGAAGTGGTGTGGAATTCTCCGCAGCGTGACGATGACGATACGCCTTGGGGTGAAGCGTTCCGCCGCCATGGCTCGCAGATGTTGCTGGGCCTGGTGTGGGCCGGCGGCATGGCGTGGCTGGATCTGCGCTTCCTGTGGTGGTTAGCGCCGATCGTGTTCTCGCTGATCCTGTCACCGTTCGTGTCGGTGCTGTCGAGCCGCGCAACGCTGGGCATGAAGAGCAAACGCGCCAAGCTGTTCCTGATCCCGGAAGAGTACAACCCGCCGCGCGAGTTGCTGGCGACGGAAGAATATCTGCATCTCAACCGCAACCGCGCGCTGACCAACGGCTTTATGCATGCGGTGGTCAACCCATCCTTCAACGCGCTGGCGACGGCGTTGGCGACGGCGCGTCACCATCTGCGTGCGACGCTCGATCGCAACCGCGAGGAGCGGGTGAACGAAGCGCTGCAGCTGGGGCCGGAGAAACTGGTGAAGGGCAAACGTCTGGAGCTGCTGAGCGATCCGGTTACGTTGGCTCGTTTGCACCAGCGCGTTTGGCTGTTGCCGGAAGGCGCCGCCTGGCGTGAGCACTATCAGCAGTTGCCGCACAACCCGCTGGCGCACCCAACGGGCCGGCGTTAATCGCTGAACGGCAACGCTCAAACGGGGAATGCGCATGGCGCGTTCCCCGTTTTTTTTTACCTTTTGCTTACGCGCGCCGATGCCGGTGGAGAAAGGGAACTGTGATAGACTGCGGCCGATGCGTTGTTCACTCGCGAAACAACCCTTTGCTCAGAGTCAATGTCGTGAAGCTCTCTTCCTACCTTCGGCTGGCCTGCGTGGCGGCCGGCGTGATGGTCTTAACCGGTTGCGGCAGCATCATCAGCCGCACCATGCCCGGCGCGGGGCATGGCCACCAGTACTATCCCGGCGTGCAGTGGGATTTGCGCGATACTCCCTGGCGTTACGTCACGGTGATAGATGTGCCGTTGTCGATGGTGGTGGACACCTTTATGCTGCCGTTCGATGCGCAGCACGGCCCCTATGAATAAACCTGCTCAGCGGGTGGCGAACACCACCAGCTGATAGCCTTTCTGCCCACAGTGGAAAGGTGCCAGCGCCGTCATGCCCAACCCTTGCACGTGAGCGGCCAACGAATGCGGATTGTCGTCGTCGATAAACAGCGCGCCCACGTCGTAGTCATGACTGGTGTGCGCTTTGACGGCGGCGTAGAGGCGTTTCAGCACGCCTTTGCCGCGCCAGGCGGCGTCGAGGCAAACCGGGCCGTAGAGAAACACCCGCTGCTCACTCAGCGCCCGCCCGGCGAAGGACTGCGTGGCGAGCGTCGCCAGCATCGCATCCACCACCGGTGGCCGCGGTTGCACGTCGGCAGGCATCAGGCAAACGAACCCTGCCAGTTGGTTCTCCTGTTCGGCCACTAGTATGCCGATGCCGCGGTTGATCGCCGTCAGCTGCGCCTCATTCATGCGCGATACGATAAATCCCTGCCGTTTTTGGCGCTCGTCGAGCGCTTCCGGCACGTTTTCCCCCTGCAGCTGCAAAATGGCGGGGTAGTCGGTAGAGCGGGCCCGGCGGATAATCATGTTGCCTCCTTGGCGATAAAAATGTGGTGCGGGTTAACGTTCATCCCACTCATCGGCCGCGGCCTGGCCTTCTTCGGTATCCAGCGGCGGTTCGAGCTGGAAGTCGCCTTCTTCCCATTCATACAGGGTATTTTCGTCTATCCACTCGGCGGTAATTTCCACCTCGTCGTAGTCCCCGTCGAAGATCGCCTGTGCCGCCGCACCGCTGCGCAGCGTCAGGCATTCCACCGCTTCACCCTCTTCTTCGAAGAACTCCGCCTGCCACATCGTGTCGCCATCCTGCATCACGTACTTTTGCAGATTGAACTGCTGCGGCACCGGCGGTTCGTCACCGCTGCCGCCTTCGGCGGTGTCGATAAACTCTTCGCGTGCGGCCTCGATGGCTTCTTCCAGGGTTGCATACAGGCTCATGTTCGCCTCCGTTGACAATGAGAATAAAGCGTCCGGCGTGCTGCCGGCGCGGTGGGGAAAAACGTCAAAACTAATTGTTGTCTCACTGGCGCAGGATGCAAATTTTTTTGTTGTCCGCTCTGCGACGACGGTTGTCCGCAAAGCGGGAGAAGCAGGCGCGGAGACGGGAAATAATGACGGTATCGTTCACTCAGGCATCAGGAGAAGCCCATGTTAATCGACCCTTCAAGCAAATACCGACCGTTCCCGCCGGTGACGTTACCGGATCGCCAGTGGCCTGCGCGCACGCTGCGGCAGGCGCCGCGCTGGTGCTCCAGCGATCTGCGCGACGGCAACCAGGCGCTGGCGGAGCCGATGGATAACGCGCGCAAGCGCGAATTCTATCAATTGTTGTTGCAGTGCGGTTTCAAAGAGATTGAGGTGGCTTTCCCTTCGGCGTCGCAAACGGATTTCGATTTTGTGCGTGCCCTGATCGACGAGCAGCTGATCCCGCATGACGTCACGATTCAGGTGCTGACGCAGTCGCGCGACGATCTGATCGATCGTACCTTCGAGGCGCTGCAGGGGGCGCCGCGGGCTATCGTGCATCTGTACAACGCCACGGCGCCGATGTTTCGCGACATCGTGTTCCGCCAGGATAAGGCCGCTACCGTGGCGCTGGCGGTGAACGGCGCGCGGCGCATTCGCCGGCATTGTGAGGCTCAGCCCGATACCGCCTGGTGCTTCGAGTATTCGCCGGAAACCTTTTGTTTTACGGAATTAGAGTTCGCGCTGGAGATCTGCGAAGCGGTGGCGGAGGTGTGGCAACCGGGGCCGCAGCGGCCGATGATTATCAACCTGCCGGCGACGGTGGAAGTGAGTACACCCAACGTGTATGCCGATCAGATTGAATGGTTCTGCCGCCATTTCAGCCGTCGCGCCGATGTGGCGATCAGCGTGCATCCGCATAACGATCGCGGTACCGGCGTGGCCTGCGCGGAGCTGGCGCTGTTGGCCGGCGCCGATCGGGTCGAAGGCTGCCTGTTCGGCAACGGAGAGCGTACCGGCAACGTCGATCTGGTTACGCTGGCGTTGAATCTTTATACCCAGGGCGTGGCGCCGGGCCTGGACTTCAGCCGCCTGAAACAGGTGGTGGAAGTGGTGGAACAGTGCAATCAGCTGCCGGTGCATCCTCGCCATCCTTATGCCGGCGAATTGGTGTTTACCGCCTTCTCCGGTTCGCATCAGGATGCGATCAAGAAAGGTTTCGCCGCGCAACGCCAGCGACAAGATGGCTGGTGGCAGGTGCCTTACCTGCCGCTCGATCCCGCCGATGTCGGCTGCAGCTATGAGGCGGTGATCCGGGTTAACAGCCAGTCCGGCAAAAGCGGCGCCGCCTGGCTGTTGGAGCAGAACCATGGGCTGGCGTTGCCGCGCGGTTTGCAGATTGATTTCAGCCAGGTGGTCCAGCGGGCGACCGACGGCAGCGGTAAGGAAATGAGCGTTGCGCAGCTGTGGCGCTTATTCCGCGACACTTACGGGCTGGTGGAGCAGCCGTGCTTGCAGCTGTTGAGCTACCAGACGGAAAGTCACGGGGTAGAGGCCTACAGTTTCAACGCGAGAGTCGCCTGGCAGGGGGAGACACTGCGGTTGCAGGGCGCTGGCAACGGCCTGCTTTCCAGCGCGGTGGATGCGCTGCGCCAACGCTTCGGCTTGCCGTTGGCGATCGAGGATTACCACGAGCACACGTTGGGGCATCAGAGCGACAGTCGAGCGGTGGCCTATATCCGCTGTGCGCTGCCGCACGGTGAGGCGAGCTACGGCGTTGGCATCGACGTCGACTCCGCCAGTGCTTCGCTGCAGGCGCTGTTCAACGTTGCCGGGCGCTATCTGGTGTCAACGTCGGCGCGGCCCGGCTGAAATAGTCGCTGGGCGCGACCCCCAGCACTCGGCGGAACATGGCGCTGAACGCGCTGGGGCTGTCATAGCCGAGATCCAGCGCCACTTCCAACACCGAGCGGCCGGTCGCCAGCGCGTTCAACGCCGCCAACAAACGGGCGCGTCGCACCCAATCACTAAAATGCAGCCCGGTTTCTCGCTGGAAGCGCCGCGACAGGGTGCGTCCACTGACGCTGAGCTGAGCGGCCGCCTGTTCCAGCGTCCAGGGCTGTACCAGCGTAGTCTGAATATGGCGGCACAGGGCAAGCAGTGAGGCCTCACGCGGTTCGGGCAAGTGCAGCGGCAGACTCGGCAGCATTCGCAACTCATCCAGGATCAGTTCCATCACGCGCTCATCGCGCCCGCCGCTGGGATAGCCGGGCGCAATCTCCATCGCACAGATAATCAACTCGCGCAGCAGCGGCGAAATCTGCACCACCTGGCATTGGGCCGGCAGATCGGCGCGCGCCAGCGGATCGATGAACAACGTCCTGGCCGCTACCTGGCCGGTGATGCGCAGACTGTGCACCACTTTCGCCGGTACCCAGACGCCGCGGCCGGGTGGCACCACCCAACTGCCGAGCCGGGTAGTGACCTGCACCACGCCGCTCAGGCTGTGGATCAGCTGCGCGCAGTTATGGTAGTGCTCCGGCTCGCTGTCGCCGTGGCGATAATCCCTGGCTAACGGCCGGATGGGCTGATCGGGCGGCAGAACGTCGTGAAACAACAGCATTGTAAGCAGTCTCCGCACGGCAAAAGGGGAAATGACAGGATGCCATGCGGCGCTGTTTCACACCAGTCTGTGGCGTGGTACGGCAAAATAGTTTATAAAATGATATTATATAATTTTATATATTGATGGAGGGGCAATGGATATTGACGCGATGCGCAAGGCGGCGGCGCAGGCCGGCGCGATGCTGCGCACTCTGGGCAACGAAGATCGGCTGCTGCTGCTGTGCCGGCTCAGTCAGGGCGAGATGGCGGTGAGCGAGCTGGCGCAGGCGCTGGATATCCGCCAGCCGACGCTGTCCCAGCAGCTTGGCGTACTGCGGGAGGAAGGGTTGGTGTCCACCCGGCGCGCCGGCAAGCAGATTTACTATGCGGTGGCCGATGCTAAAGCGTTGGCGCTGCTCCACACCCTGTATCAACTTTATTGCCCGCAACCGGAGAACCGCGATGACCATTGACTGGCCACACTTCACGCCTTATTCCGCGCTGGCGGGAGGGGCTATTATCGGCGGCGCGGTGGCGCTGCTGCTGCTGTTCAACGGCCGGATCGCTGGCATCAGCGGCATTACCGGCGGTGTCTTGAGTGCCGCTGGCTGGGAGCGGGGCTGGCGCGCCGCATTTATTGGCGGGTTGCTGCTCTCGCCCTGGCTGTATGCTGCCGCTGCGACTTTGCCGTCCGGTGAGATCGCGATCGGCAACGGCGGGCTGGCGGCCGCAGGGCTGTTGGTGGGATTGGGCACTCGATTGGGCAGCGGTTGTACCAGCGGGCACGGCGTGTGCGGCGTCGCACGGTTGGCGCCGCGTTCGCTGGCCGCCACGGCGGTGTTTATGCTGCTGGGCTTTATGACCGTGTGGTTGATGCGCCACCTGGCGGGAGGTTGAGAATGCTTAAAACGCTGTTGGCGCTGCTGAGCGGCATCATTTTCGGTCTGGGGCTGATCGTCGCCGGCATGGCCAATCCGGCCAAAGTGTTGGCGTTTCTCGACGTTACCGGCGCGTGGGATCCCTCGCTGGCGTTGGTGATGGCGGGTGCGATCGCGGTGGCGGCGCCGGCCTTCCTGTGGGCGAGGCGACGCGAGCGTAGCCTGTTGGGGGAAACGCTGCAGATCCCGGCCGCCGGGCGTCTGGATCGTCGTTTGCTGGCGGGCAGCGCACTGTTCGGCATCGGGTGGGGTATCGCAGGTATTTGCCCCGGTCCAGCCTGGGTGTTGGCCGGGGCGGAGATAAGCCGGGTATGGCCGTTCCTGCTGGCGATGCTGGCGGGTATGGCGCTGTATGACGTTATCATGAGGAGGAGGAGTACGTGTCGATAGCCAAAGCGGTGTTGCGCATCGCGCGCCCGACCGATCGGTTGCAAGAGATTGCTACGCTGTATTGCCGCGGGCTGGGTTTCGAAAAGCTGGGTGAGTTTGTCGATCATCAGGGGTTTGACGGCATGATGATTGGGCATCCGCAGCATGCCTACCATCTGGAGTTCACGCAGCATCGTGGGGTGCGGGTCGGGCAGGCGCCGACGCAGGATCATCTGCTGGTGTTTTATCTGCCGGATGAGAACGAATGGCGGGCTGCGTGTGAGCGGATGCAGGCGGCAGGGTTTTTATCGGTCGCCGCCTATAATCCCTATTGGGATCGGGCGGGGCAAACCTTTGAAGATCCTGATGGCTATCGGGTGGTATTGCAACATCAGGCTTGGCAGGCATAAAAAAACCGGCGCATCGAGCGCCGGTTTGCGAGATAAAACGGGGTATCCGTCAGACGTTGGTCGCCGGTTTTTGCGCGCTCTTGGACTGGGTATTTTCCAGCATGCGGCGAATCGGCACGATCAGCACGATCAGCACGGCGGCGCAGATCAGCAGCGCGACTGAGCAGCGAGCGAACAGATTCGGCAGCATATCCAGTTGGTCGGCCTTGACGTGACCGCCGATCAGACCGGCCGCCAGGTTGCCCAACGCGCTGGCGCAGAACCACAGCCCCATCATCTGACCGCGCATTCTCTCCGGCGCCAGCAGCGTCATGGTGGCCAGCCCGATCGGGCTCAGGCACAGCTCACCCAGCGTCAGCATCAGGATACTGCCTACCAGCCACATCGGCGATACGCCGGCGCCGCCGTTGCTCAGCACATTCTGCGCGGCCAACATCATCAGGCCAAAACCACCGGCGGCGCACAGGATGCCGATCACGAACTTGGTGATGCTGCTCGGACGCACGTTATTGCGCGCCAGCGCAGGCCAGGCCCAGCTGAAGACCGGTGCCAGCAGGATGATGAACAGGGCGTTGATCGACTGGAACCACACCGCCGGGATCTCGAAGTCGCCGATCATGCGATTGGTGTAATCGTTGGCGAACAGGTTAAACGAGGTCGGTTTCTGTTCAAACGCTGACCAGAAGAACGCGGCGGAGATCAGCAGGATGAAGCACACCAGCAGGCGTGCGCGCTCTTTGCGGCTCAGGCCGGCAAAGGCGAACAGATAGATGAAGTACAGGGTGACCGAGGCGGCGATGACGTACACTAGCACGCTGGCCACCTCGACCGGGTTGATAACGATCGTGCCCTGAGCGATCAGCACGATGGCCGCCACCAGGATGGCCGCCAACGCCAGCAACCAGGCACCGACGCCTTTTTTCTTCGCGACCGGGCTGTTCCAGGTGGAGTCCAGACCCACTTCGCGATCATAGCGTTTCATTGCCGGGACGGCGAACACCCGGAAGATCACCAGCGCCACCAGCATCCCGATACCGCCGATGCCGAAGCCCCAATGCCAGCCGTGTGACTTGATCAGCCAGCCGGAGATCAGCGGGGCGATGAACGAACCGATGTTGATGCCCATGTAGAACAGCGAGAAACCGCCGTCGCGACGTGCATCGCCTTTCTTGTACAGCGTGCCGACCATCACCGAGATACAGGTCTTGAACAGGCCTGAACCGAGCACGATGAACATCAGACCGATGAAGAACAGGTTGGTGCCCATCACTGCGGACAGGGCGATCGACAGGTGGCCGAGCGCGATCAGGATCGAACCGTACCAGACGGCCTTGCGTTGGCCGAGCCAGTTATCTGCCAGCCAGCCGCCCGGCAGCGCCGCCAGGTACATGCTGCCGGCGAAGATGCCGACGATCGCCGACGCGTTCTCACGCGCCAGGCCCAGGCCGCCGTCGTACACGGTGGCAGCCATAAACAGGATCAGCAGCGGACGGATGCCGTAGAACGAGAAGCGCTCCCACATTTCGGTGAAGAACAAAGAACCCAGTGGATAGGGATGGCCGAAGAAGGTCCGGCTTTCTGACTTATTGACAGAGGATTGCATAACGATTTCCCAATAAAAGGCGCTGCAAGGCTGCAGCCCGTACTGTGGTATGTATGTGTATTTAATGAAGGCGATCCGCCCAATGCGGATTACCCGACAAACACCGCGGCTGCAACGCTGATAAACCGTGGAAAGCGTGCTGACCTTTTCTTCACTTGGCCGATGCTTCACATCTGGCGTGATATTATTTAACCATTTGATAACTGGTCGTTGGTTTTGTCTAGTACCTGTATCCCATTTTTTAGACGAAAAGTCGACAAGCATCTCCTTTTCTGGTTTTTCTGTTGGTTATGACAGGAATATGATTGACAGCGGGTTTTATGCGCTGAAAGTTAATTAATTGTTGATAAACAAGATGTTGAGATAAGAATGTTCTGAGCGGGGCGAAAGTTCACAGGCCTGAAGGAAGCATTATTAAAAGTAGGGGAAACGCGCCGTTGATCTGACCAACGGCGGAAAGTGGCGATAAATGCAGCTATGACTCTTCCTGCAGCGTGTCTTCCCGCCTATAGCCCGGCCGTCGCCGCAGACACCACCAGGAATAACCGGCGTTGAACAGCACCACCAGCGCGGTGACCGCGAAGACCGCGCGAAAACCGTAGCCGGCGGAGATTGCGGCGCCGAGCAGCGGGCCGCTGACGTTGCCAACATCGCGGAACGACTGGTTGTAGCTGAAAATACGGCCGGCCACCTGATTGGTGCAGTTGTAAATCAACAACGTCTGTACCGCCGGCAGCAACGCGCCGTCGGCCGCCCCCAGCAGAAAACGCAGTACCCCGAGCTGCCACGGCGTCTGCACGAACGCCATCGGGATCAGTAACAGCACCGAGACGATCAGCATAAAGACCAGAATGCGTTCCGGGCCAATGCGATCGCCCAGCTTGCCCAGCCGCGGGGCGCTCATTAATGCCGCGACGCCGGGCACCGAGGCGATAAGCCCGCTGATAAACGCCAGATTGTGGGTGGCGCCGGCCAGATCGCGCACATACAGCGTCAGGATCGGCGCAATCGAGCCGGTGGCGATCTGGATGATCATGGTGGTGACAAACAGGCTGAGCACCAGTTTCGGGTTCTTCAGCGAAGCGAACACCTGTTTTGCATGCAACATGTCGCGCTTTTGCACCGGGGTGAATTGTTCTTTGACATACAGCAGCGTCAGTACGAAGCAGACGAACAGCACCGCGGCGGTGATATAAAACACCGGGCGCAGGCCGTACAGATCGGCTAACAAACCGCCGATCAATGGGCCTATCAGCGCACCGCCGACGCCGCCGGTAGACAGGGTGCCGAGCGCCCAACCGCTGCGGTTGCGCGGCACCTGGGTGGCGATCAGCGCGTTGGCGTTGGGAATGAACCCGCCGAGCAGCCCCAGCACCGCACGCAGCGCGAGAAACTCCCAGACCGTTTGCGCCATGCCCATCAGCGCCATGACGATCGCCATACCGAGCGCTGAACGCAGCAGCATCAGTTTGCGGCCGCGTCGGTCTGCCAGGGCGCCCCAGAACGGCGCGGCGATAGCGGAAAACAGGAAGGTGATGCTGAACAGCAGACCGGACCACATGTTGAGCGCCTGATGGCCGGTAACGCCCAGCGTCTCTACGTACAGCGGCAGAAACGGCATCACCAGGCTGAAGGCGGCGCCGGTGAGAAAACATCCCAGCCAGGCGACGAAAAGGTTGCGTTTCCAGTTAACGGGTTCTGCTGCCGAAGCCATAAATGTCCACTGCCGAAAGGTGACGCGTTTTGCCAGCGGCAAGATGAAGGGGCAAAACGTGAAAGTTAGCCTGGTAAGTATGCGCCGCAAGCGCAGCGACGGCAAACGAGGGGACAAAGATTGGGCGAAAAATGAAATAAAGTTTTAAAAATGACGTTTAAACCTTATTCCGCGCTTAGCGCGCGGAATTTACAGCGTTTTATAGTCCGGTCAGCGCCTCGAAACCGGCGGCGGTGGTGGTGGCGCTAAAGTCGGTGACCTCGTAGTGGGCTACGGCGTTGAAGGGATCTTCGGCCAGGATGGCGTCTAACTGCGCACGGTCAATGCCCTTGGCCAGGATCACGCCGCCGGTGCGGGGATTCTTGCGGCCGGAGGCGACGAAGGTGCCATCCTGAAAATATTTCTTAAGCCAGGCGATGTGCCCGTCAAGGTGGCTGTCGACGTCGGCGATCGGGCGATGGTAGGTCAGGCTGACAATGTACATAACGGCTCCAGGGTGGGCGGCAAAGGCTTTACCATCCCACCCTCGCCGTCGATTCTCAAGAGGCGCGCAATAAAAAACCCGCCGGTGGCGGGTTGGCTTGATCAGTAAAGAGAAGGCTCGCCTTCCGGGCGGGTCTTGAAGCGGCGATGCAGCCACATATATTGGTCCGGCGCCATCAGGATCTCTTTTTCCACCACCTTATTCATGAAGGCGGCGGCCTCGAGTTCGTTATCCAGCGGGAAGTTTTCCACCGCCGGTTGCATGATCAGCTCATACCCTTTGCCGTCCGGCAGGCGGCGCGGGGTGAACGGAACGATCGCCGGTTTACCCATCCGCACCAGCACGTAGCTGCCGGTGGTGGTGGCAGCCTTGTCCACCGCGAACAGCGGCACGAAAACGCTGCTGCGCGGGCCGTAGTCGTGATCCGGCGCATACCAGATGATATCACCCTGTTTCAGGGCGCGGATCATGCCTTTGATGTCTTTGCGGTCCAGCATCGATTTGTTGGAACGCATGCGGCCCCAGGTTTGCAGCCAGTCCATCAGCTTGTTGTCGTGCGGGCGGTAAACGCCGATGCCCGGGTTGTGAATGCCGAAGATGCGCGCGCCCAGCTCCAGCGTCAAAAAGTGCAGGCCAATCAGCAACACGCCCTGCTGGTTGTCGCGCGCTTGTTGGATGTGCTCCAGGCCACTGACCTTGAACCAGCGCTCGATGCGCCAGTTGGGCCAGAACCACGCCATGCCGGTTTCAAACAGCCCCATGCCGACCGATTCGAAATTCTTTACCACCAGCGCATCGCGTTCGGCCTGCGGCATGTCGGGAAAACAGAGCTCGAGGTTGCGTTGGGCGATAGCGACGCGTCGCTTGAGAAAGCGCATGGAAAATCGCCCAATCGAGGTGCCGAGCCAGTAGATGACGGGGTAAGGCAGCAACACCAGCAGGTACAGCAAGCCGATGCCGACCCAGGTCAGCCAATAGCGCGGATGCAATAAGGAACGATTGAAAGTAGGAACTTGAGTCATGGGTTCTCTGTTTGAATACGGTTGTTTAAGTGTAATGACAGAGTCATCGCATGGTCTGGCAGCCGGGTGAGCTCGGCGGCAAGGTTCGTTTCTGCCGTTTGTTTGCGACTATTGTGGCATTTTTCTGGCGATCCGGGAAAACACAACGCATTAAAATCCCTCTTTGGGCGTTAAATATGCATCGAATGCCGAATTTTTCCACAATCTTTCCTGCCAAAGATAATGGCGATATTATTACTGGTAATTATTCAGAGGGTAAATATTTTGGCACCATGGATCAGTGCGGGGCTGCTGGTTTTGGGCGCGACGGTCGGCAGCGTTGGCGCGCATCTGCAGGTGAACGCGATATTGGCGCTCGCCGGCGTGATGATGGCGCTCGGCATAGTGGCTTCTGCGTTTACCGAAGGCGACGGACACTGAACGGGGCGCTGGCGCCAGGGCTGCGCGGCGGCGGTTTTTCGGGTATGATATGCGCCGCGCGCGGGCCGGCAGGCGGCGCGCGAAAATCAGTCACCTCCCGAAAGACAGGAAAGTACACCATGCCAGTGTTACATAACCGAATTTCTAATGAGGAACTGAAGGCGCGCATGCTGGCGGAAACCGAGCCGCGCACCACAGTTTCTTTTTACAAATACTTCTCCATCGACGATCCCAAAGCGTTTCGCGACAGCCTGTACGTTCAGTTCGAAAAACTGAAGGTGTTCGGCCGCATCTACGTGGCGAAAGAGGGCATCAACGCGCAGATCAGCGTGCCGCAGCATCACTTCGACGCGTTCAAAGCCGCGCTGTTCGCCTCGCACCCGGCGCTGGATCAGGTACGCCTGAATATTGCGCTCGAAGACGATGGCAAATCCTTCTGGGTACTACGCCTCAAGGTGCGTGAGCGCATCGTGGCCGACGGCATCGATGACGAGAGCTTCGACCCAAGCAACGTCGGCGAGTATCTGCAGGCCGATCGCGTCAATCAGATGATAGACGATCCGAATACGGTATTCGTCGATATGCGCAACCACTATGAGTACGAAGTCGGCCATTTCGAAAACGCCATTGAGGTGCCGTCGGATACCTTCCGCGATCAGCTGCCGATGGCGGTGGAGATGCTGCAGGACAGTAAAGACAAGAATATTGTCATGTATTGCACCGGCGGCATTCGCTGTGAAAAAGCCAGCGCCTATATGCTGCACAAAGGCTTTAAAAACATCTACCACGTGGAAGGCGGGATTATCGAGTACACCCGCAAAGCGAAAGAACAGGGGTTGCCGCTGAAGTTTATCGGCAAAAACTTCGTGTTCGATGAGCGTATGGGTGAGCGCATCTCCGACGATGTGATCGCCAACTGCCACCAGTGTGGAGCGCCGTGCGACACCCATACCAACTGCAAGAACGACGGTTGCCATCTGCTGTTCATTCAGTGCCCGAGCTGCGCCGCCAAATTTGAAGGGTGCTGTAGCGAGATTTGCCGCGAAGAGCTGAAGCTGCCGCGCGAAGAGCAACGCGCGCGCCGTGCCGGCCGTGAAAACGGCGTCAAGATCTTCAATAAGTCAAAAGGCTTGTTGCAGACTACGATGCACATTCCGGCACCGGAAGAAGAAGGCCCAGCCCGCTGAGCCTGAGGAAATGAGAAGCCCGGCCGCCAAACCGGGCTTTTTTTTATTTATTTCTCGCGTACGCCTTCTACGGAGATGATCAGCTCAACGTCTTGCGACGCCGGGCCCAGATCGGTGGTGATGCCGAAATCTTTCAGCTTGATCTTACCGTTGGCCTCAAAGCCGGCGCGGTAGCCGCCCCACGGATCGTTGCCCTGGCCAATCAGTTTGGCGTCCAGCGTAACGGGCTTGGTCACGCCGTTCAGCGTCAGGTTGCCGACCACCGCATAACCGTCGCCGCTTTTCTTCACTTCGGTGGATTCAAACTTGGCTTGCTTGTTCTTCTCCACGTTGAGGAACTCGGCGCTGCGCAGGTGCTTGTCGCGCTCGGCGTGGTTGGTGTCGACGCTGGCGGTATTGATGGTCACGTTGACCTTGTCCTTGGACGGATCTTTCTCGTCGAAGGTGAAGCCGCCGTCGAAGTCTTTAAAGCTGCCATACAGCCAGCTGTAGCCCAGGTGCTGGATGCGGAACTCGATAAAGGCGTGCTGGCCCTGTTTGTCGATCTTGTAGTCCGCCGCCAGTGCGGAACCGGCGCTCAGCAGCAGGGCGCCTGCGGTCAGGCCCAATACGGTCTTTTTCAACATAGCAATCTCCATAAATCCAAAGGTTAATCGGCGCTGCTACCCAGCATCCGTTTCAAAGTGACATCACGATCGATAAAGTGATGTTTAAGCGCGGCCAGCCCGTGCAGTACCGAAAGCACTACCACGGCCCAGGCCAGGTAAAGGTGTATGGCGCCGGCGGTGTCGGCCTGTTCCGCCATGCCGGTGACGGTGGCGGGCACGTCGAACCAGCCGAATACGCTGATCGGTTGGCCGTCGGCGGTCGAGATCAGATAGCCGCTGATCAGAATGCCGAACAGCACGGCATACAGCGCCAGATGCGCGAGAATAGCGCTGACGCGAGTGAGGCGACCATAGCTGGCCAGCGGCTTGGGTGGCGGCGAGACAAAGCGCCAGATCACGCGGATCACCATCACGATGAACAGCAGCGTGCCGATGCTTTTGTGGATCTCCGGCGCCTGATGGTACCAGACGTCATAATAGCCCAGCGTAACCATCCACAGACCGAGTGCGAACATGCCGTACACCGTCAGCGCCACCAGCCAGTGGATTAACACTGACACATGGCCGAAACGATCGGCGGTATTTTTCCAGAGCATCCTGTTTCCTTCGATTACCGATTGGCTGGCTGCAATAATTAAACTTTAGGAAACATAAAATCAATAATAAATTTAACTATGTTACTTCTTAGAAATATTAGTCAGTGAATTTGTTTGAGATGTTCGGGCTTCATCAGATAAATCGTTGAAGATGATATTATTTCCCTCATGGGGCGGTTGTGCTAGTTGTTGAAAATTAGGCTTATTATCTATTAATGTCAGCTTTTGTCATTTTACGTAAATCGTCCATGAGTTGCTCGGTGGAATTATTTGTTGGCAAACGTTATGCCTATTTCTTGCGGCAAAGAGCAGGGCGGAAAGATTAATTTTTTCGAACGGTTAGGCGAAATCCTCTGCGGCGTGACGGTGGACTTTGCTACCATTAGCGCCAAGAGTCGGCTCTTGGTGGCCGGTTAACCCAGTGAAATAACAAGGAAACGTCATGGGCCGAACCCGTGTGACCGACAGTAGCCTGCGTCTGGCCGTCCTGCTGGCGATGTTGGTGATCATTTTGGCCGGGGTGAAAGCCGCCGCCGACATCGTGGTGCCGTTTTTGCTGGCGGTGTTCCTCGCCATGGTGCTGAACCCGCTGGTGGCGATGCTGGAACGCCGACGAGTGCCGCGTATCGTCGGGGTGACGCTGCTGGTGACGGCGGTGATCGTGGTCGTGATGCTGTTTATCGGCATGCTGGGTGCTTCGCTGAACGAGTTCGCCCGCTCGCTGCCCCAGTACCGCGGCATGATGATCGAGAAGCTGCGCGAGCTGCAGCATTACGCCGATCGCTTCAATATCAGTCTCTCCAGCGAAGCGATGCTGCAGTATGTCGATCCCAGCGCGGCGATGAATCTGGTCACCCGCATGCTGGGGCACCTGTCTGGCGCCATGACCAACGTCTTCCTGCTGCTGATGACCGTGGTGTTTATGCTGTTCGAAGTGCAGCTGCTGCCGTATAAGCTGCAGCAGGCGCTGGATAAGCCGAACGAGGGGCTCGCCGCGGTGCGGCGGGCGCTGGACGGCGTGACGCGTTATCTGGTGATTAAAACCATCATCAGCCTGGCCACTGGGGTGATCGTCTGGATCTTCCTGGCGGCGGTCGGCGTGCGTTTTGCCTTTATCTGGGGGCTGTTGGCGTTTCTGCTTAACTACATTCCCAACATTGGCTCGGTATTGGCCGCCATTCCGCCGCTGATTCAGGCGCTGTTGTTCAACGGATTGGGTGATGCGCTGGTGGTGGCGGGTGGCTTTATCGCTGTCAACATGGTGATCGGCAATATCCTCGAGCCGCGCGTGATGGGGCGCGGGCTGGGGCTGTCGACGCTGGTGGTGTTCCTGTCGCTGATCTTCTGGGGCTGGCTGCTCGGCCCGGTGGGCATGCTGCTGTCGGTGCCGCTGACGATCGTGGCGCGCATCGCGCTGGAGACCACCGAAGACGGCTATCGGCTGGCGGTTATCCTGGGGGACGGTCGCCCGCCGCGCCAGCCTCCGGCGGCGCCGGAGTGAGGAATATTTTGCCATTCACGCCGGGCTGGGCGGCGTGGTGCAGCGCCGCTGCGTAGTGAGGCAAAGGATAAATCGCGGCGGGTGGGCGCAGCGCCAGCTGGCCGCGTCGCAACAGCTGGAATAACTGATAAAACGCCGTCTGCCATTGCGCCGGTGCCGCCTGTGCGTTCCATTTGCGCAAGTGGAACAGCGAAGCCCGCAGCTTTAACTCGTCCACCACGCGCCGCCAGTCTACCTGGCGGCCGCTAAGCAGGCCCAGCGCCACAAAATCGCCGCCGGTGCGGACCGCCCGCGCCAACTGCAATCCGTCTTCGCCGCCGATGCAGTCGATGGCCGCACGGGCGCCAAAATTCGTCATTTCCACCAGCTGCGACGCTTCGATAACGCGCCAGGCGCCGGCGGCCAGTAACGCCTGGCGATGAGCGGTGTTGCGCACCACGACCGCCAGACGAATGCCGCGCAGCGCCGTCATCTGCGCCAACAGCAGGCTAACGGCGGAACCGCCGCCGTTGAGCAGCAGTAAGTCGCCGGCGTTGAGCGGCAGCCATTGCGTCAACAGCACCCAGCAGGTGAGCGGGTTGATATAGATTTGCGCTGCGCAGGCGTCGTCGATGTCGTCCGGCACCCAGATCACCCGATCTTCAGGCAGCGTGACGAACGTTTGCCAACTGCCGTTACCCGCTACCGCCAGCGCGCGGCGGCCCGTTGAATGCCCATTCTGCGGGTTGACGACGACGCCCACGCCTTCATATCCCGGCACCTGAGGAAGGGCGATGCGGTGCGCGTATTGGCCGTGGATCGGGATCAGATCGGAAGGGTTGATCGGGGCATAGCGCATCTGCAATAACCGCTGTCCGGGGCGCAGCAGCGGTCTGCTCATCTGCTGCAATTCTAGCACCTGGGCGGGATCGCCGAAGCGGTTGAAGCTCAATCGGGGAAATAACGGCGGCATGGATTACATGACGAAGAAGAAATAGACATCCAACGCCAGCAGCACTAGCCACAGACACAGGTACAGCACCAGGTGCTCACGCACGTTGTTGACGATAGCCGCCAGTATTCGGTTTAACATTTCAGCTGCCTGAAGAAAGGGACCTTTGATTATAGTCCTTTTCTCGGCGTCTTTTACAGCGCGCCGCGCGTGAGTGCGGGAAGAGAGGCGATAAAAAAGCCTGCGTTATCGCAGGCTTGAGGTTACACGGCCAGCAGCGCCAGCGGCGTCGAATTTGTTGGCGTGCTCGGCGGGTAGAAATAGCGCAGCACGTTATACAGCGAGTAGAACTCCAGCCGGTTGCGCGCGTTGATCTTCTCCGTGATGTGACGCTTGTGCACGTACACCGTATGCGAGCTGATTTGCAGCTTTTTCGCGATGCGGTAGTTGGGCATCTCCGCCATCCAATATTTCATCACCGTCAGTTCCTGCGGACTGAACAAGGAACGCTCTTCGCCGTCATCGGCCAGCGCCAGCGGATTTTCGCGCAGCGTGCGTAAAGTGAGTGGCAGAATGCTTTTATTGAACAGAAAGGCGTTATCGGCGATGCGCATTGGCGTTTCGCTGTAAGGGTAAGGCGTATCGAGATAGATAAACAGCAAGGCAGACTGGCTGGCTTCCATAAACGCCAGCAGCTGCGCGTCTGCTTCGTTATAACGGCACTGGTTGCTGAGGTTCACCAGAATGTGGCTCGGCTGAAAGCTGGCCAACAGCGGCGTAGCGTATTCAATGCTGTGGCAGCACTTGATCGTCGTAATCCCACTATCAGCAAAGTAGCTGGCTATACCGACCCGGGTGAAGCAGCATTCGTCCACGACAAGTAGTTTCATGGTGACGTCCTTGTTGAAAGCCGATGGAGCATATCTTCTGTAAAATAGGACTTACACTGCAAGTGTTCAATTCGGAAATTCAAATGCTGAATATAAGAAATTTCCGTTATCAGGATTTTTACTTGGTATTTAAAAGAGTTAGCAGGTTAATAAATTGTAACCGCTAAATTTTGCTGTCCAGGGCACGACGGCAACCTGGACAGAGAAATCCTTCGCTTAGCTAAATCGTTTCAGACCAAAGCTGGAGACGTCGACCGGCGGCGCTTTGTCCTGCGCGAACAGCGCGGCAATCTCACCCAACGCGCTGGCGAACTTGAAGCCGTGGCCGCTCAATCCGCTGATGACCATCAGGCGATCGCAATCCGGCAGCGTATCGATAATAAAGTCTTCGTCGGGGCTCATATCATAACTGCAGGCTTCGCCGTGTAAACATACGCCTACACCCGGTAAAAATTGCCGCAGGAAGGAGAAAACTTCCGTGCCGTCGCTGGCGTAGCTGCCGAAGGGTTTGCGCTGCTCGGGGGCATCCATCGGCTGGCCGCCGTCGTGCTTGCCTACTTTCAGGCCGTCGTTATCCGCCGGGAAACCGTAATAGTGCGTGCCGTCTTGCGCTTCGACGGTAAAGGCCGGGAAACGATTGTTCACGCTGTAGCGGCCATCTGCCTGATGCCAGGAGAAGACTTTGCGCAGTGGCGCGACGGGTAACTGCGGCAACAGCGCTTTGACCCAGGTACCGGCGGTGATCACCGCTTTTCGCGCCGTGAAACGCCCTTCGCCGGTGATGACCTCAACGCCGCCCTCGATAGGCTCCACCGCGCTGACCGGGCAGTTGAACAACTGGCTGCAGCCGGCTTCTTTTGCCAGCTTGATCAGAGTGGCTATCGCCAGCTCAGCATGCAGGAAGCCGGCGTCGGGCTCGAACACGCCGACATAACCTTCCGGGGCCCGGAATTCCGGCCAGCGTTGAGCGATCTGTTCGGCGCTGAGGGTTTGCGCGTTCAGGCGGAATGTTTGCGCGCTCTGCTGCGCATTGCGAATGAAGTCGGAGTGCTGCGGCCCCAAATTGAGGACGCCGCACGACTGGAACAGTTCCTCGCCGGATTGTTGAATCAGCGCATTCCACAACGCCTGGGCGCGCAGCACCAGCGGCACGTACTTTTCGCCTTCGCCGTAAGCGTGACGGATGATGCGGGTATCGCCGTGATGGCTGCCGGTGCGGTGCGGGGGAATGGCGCTGTCGATCATCAGCACTTTCAAGCCGGCCCGCGTGGCGTAATAGCCTGCCGCTGCGCCGACGGAACCGCTGCCCACCACAATCAAATCATATTCCACGAACCCACCCTCTCTGATAGCGATTTCTTATCGCCCCATGATAAAAGGTTGGCGGGCGCAATGCACTGATTGAACGATGAAAGGCAAAGAAAAAGGCGCCGGGAAAGGTCGCGGCGCCTTAGGGGGTAGGAGACGATGAATCAATGTTTTCTGCGATCAAGATCCTGGTAATCCGTAGCTTCAATCTTGGCGATGCCGGCTTCTAAGATATTGATTAATTGACGGGCGACATCTGTAGTCAGCCAAAGCGTTCGGTCTACTTGGGCTTCTTCGGGCGTTTGGTCTAGTGAAGACAGGTAATGAAGGCGTATCATCATGGCGTCGTAAACGTCGACAGTACTGATATCCCAACCGACAAGCGGGTGCGTCTGAATTACTTCATCATTTCTGTCCATAAAGACCCCTTATTGAGTAGTAACTACCGTGAGTGACTAACGAGGATCAATGCGGCTCATCATCATGAGAGCAATTACAGTATACGCATCCGCTTTCATCGGTGGAGGGGGTTGTCACCGAAATTTGCAAAATAAATATTTATTTGAACAATTATTCTACAAATTTGTAGGTGCAGCAGTGGACGAGTCAAGCGCAGCGCGTTATTCCGCGTCGGCAGGTGGCGATGCACCATGCAGACATTTTTCCAGCTCTTCGGCCAAATGTGCGAAATGCTTTTGCGTTTCGGCATCACGATTCTGGCTGTGCGATTCCAGCTTCAGGCTGTGGATCAGCCGTTGGTTGGCTTTGTCATCCAGGCTGAAGGCCAGATAAGAGAAAGCTACTTCCAGTACGTTCAAGCGCCTTTTCTGATCGGCAATCAGCGCCAGCAGTTCGCCAAACGTCATTGCGTCTTCGGATTTCACCTTGTCCGGGGCCATGCTTACTCCTTTGCGTTAAATACAGCGCTGAGGCAGATTTTGTTTCAGAGTAAGGGTAAGCGATGAATGGGCAGGGCGCCAGAAACAAAAAAGCCGGAGAGCGACCCCCGGCAAAAACAGCATTGCAGTGTTATTCTGCGCTAAACCATTCGTCCGCGCTTTCCCAGGTTTCCTGAAGGATTTCCTCGATCAGATCCCGATCGGTTTTGGCGCCCCCCAGCACGGAGAGCCCGTTGGCGCTGGCATAACGTACGTGAACGACGGCGTCTGGAAACTGGCGATTGACCCGTTTGCCCAGTTCACCGGTCAGCGCCTCAATGGCGCCCGACGGCAGCGGCCGGGTTTTATCTAGAGTGACTTCAACACGCATAATTGCCCCCGAAGCGATTTACTGTGTATTTATACAGTCAGCCGGGTGCGAGGGCAAGAGGGCGATGCAAAAATATCAGTCTTTCAGCGACCAGTTCAGGGTTTCACCCGCCAGGAAGGGGATTACGGATTCATTGCCGAGGGTAATCTCTTCCGGTTGGGTGGTTGGCACGCGCTGCAGTTCGATGAAGTCTTCGTTGAGCGGCAGGCCATAGAAGCGTGGGCCGTTGAGCGAGCAGAAAGCCTCGAAGTGCTCCAGTGCGCCGAGCTGTTCGAAGACCGCTGCGTAAGCCGGGATGGCATTCGGCGCATTGAAGCAGCCGGCACAGCCGCAGCTGGACTCTTTGCGATGCTTGAGGTGCGGCGCGGAGTCGGTGCCGAGGAAGAAACGGTCCGAGCCGCTGGCAACCGCCTGACGCAGCGCTTCCTGATGGACGTTGCGCTTGAGGATCGGTAGGCAGAACAGGTGTGGGCGAATGCCGCCGACCAGCATGTGGTTGCGGTTGAACATCAGGTGTTGCGGCGTGATGGTGGCGCCGAGGAAACGGTTGCCTGCCTGCACGTACTGTGCCGCTTCTTTGGTGGTGATGTGCTCGAAGACGATTTTCAGTTCCGGGAAGTGACGGCGGATAGGCTCCATCACCTGTTCGATAAAGCGCGCCTCGCGGTCGAAAATATCCACGGCAGGATCGGTCACTTCGCCGTGGATAAGCAAAGGCATGCCGATTTTTTGCATTTGCTCGAACAGTGGGTAAATGCCGGTCACGTCGCTGACGCCGTGGCTGGAGTTGGTGGTGGCGTTGGCCGGATACAGCTTGGCGGCGGTAAACACCCCTTGCTCGAAACCGCTGACCAGTTCACTGGCCGCCAGAGAGTTGGTCAGGTAACAGGTCATCAGCGGAGTGAAGTTGTGACCCTGCGGCACCGCCGCCAGAATCCGATCGCGGTAGGCGCGTGCGGCGGCCACGGTCGTCACGGGCGGAACCAGGTTCGGCATCACGATCGCCCGGCTAAATACCTGGCTGGTATAGGGCACCACCGTTTTCAGCATCTCATCGTCACGCAGGTGGATATGCCAGTCGTCTGGGCGGCGGATTTTCAGAACTTGAGGTTGTGCGGTCATCTAGCTAGGCTCCGGCGGTCAAATACGTCTAATGAAAAGCGAATAATGGGTTTATTCACGCCGGGGTGTAAGGATAAGCGGAAAGTGCCGCAGATGCATCTGTTTGTTGGCGACAAGTTGAAATCAACGGCGCAGCAGGCGCATAGTGACAAGGATTTCAACGATGCCGACGCCAATACCGTCGACTTTCATCAAGTGGAAAGGGAGAAAACAATGGAAGTACGCGTTATCGCCACCCTGCAAGCGAAAGCGGGATTTGAGGCCGCAGTCAGTGAAGCGGTGCACGACATTCTCGAGCCGAGCCGCCAGGAGCTGGGCAACCTGCAATATGATTTGCATCGCGATCTGGAAAAGCCGGGCACCTTCGTGTTCTTTGAGCGTTGGGCCAGCAGCGAAGCGCTGGATAAGCATAATGAGACGGCACATTTTCAGCAGTTCGTCAGTCGACTTGACGGCAAGTTGGATGTTCTGGACATCAAGAAACTGAAAAAGATCGCCTGAGCTTTTTACAGGCAAGAAAAAACCCGCCGATGGCGGGTTTTTTTAGGGTTGCAGATTAACTTATTCGTTAACCGGCTGCGGCTTTGTGGCAGGCGCGGTGGCCTGGCTCACTGCCGAGTGACCACCGGCTGAACCTTTGCCTTCAAAGTTGAAGGAAGGGCGCTGCCAGTTGCTGTGCTTGCGTTCTTCCGGCACGTAGGCTGGCGCAGGCGCTTTAGTCATCGGCGCAGTGGCGATGTGTTTGTACAGCGCGTCCTGCACGGCTTTCACCGGCGCCGGCTGCTGCGCAACTGCAGGTGCAGGTTCTGCGGCGGTTGGCGCTGGGGCTTTTTCGACCGGAGCAACTTCCACGGAGGTTGCCGCAGGTGCGGCTTCTACCACTGGCGTTTCTTCCGCTGGCGTGGCTTCTACCACCGGTGCAACTTCGACCACAGGCTCGTCTTCCGTTGGCGCAGGTTCAACCACTGGCTCTACAGCTACGGTTTCAGCTACCGGCTCGGCTTCCACTGCAGGGGCAGTCTCTTCCACTTTCGGCTGTTCAACTGCAACAGTTGCCGGGGCGGTTTCCACCGGCGCCGGGATTTCCTCGGCCGGAGTGGCTACAACCGGTGCTACGACTGCAGCTTCTTCCGTTACGGTAACGCTAGCAGTTTCAACGGCGGCTTCGGGTGCCGGTCCGTTGACGCTGGCCGCGGTCTGAGTGTCTTCCACGGTAACGCTGTGCTGTTCAACCGCTGCGGCGACAACCGGCGCCTGCTCTACGGCTTCGGTTTGCACTTCGGCTTCTTCAACCTGAGCGACCGGGTAGCTTACCCATACTTTGCCTGATGCCATTTCCGGCGAAGCGAACGCGCCCGCCAACGGCATTGGGGATTGCAGCGGGTAACGCTCATCGCGGTAACGACGGCGACGCTGGCCGCTGACGCGCAGGTGACGCGGTGAACGACGGGAACGACGCGGCATGCCTTCGCCGTTGCCGCGGCTTTCGCCCTGGGCATCGTCTTCCGGCTGTGCGGCAACGGTTTCCGGCAACAGCTTGACGCTATCGTCGGCGGTCGGCTGCGCGTCTTCGGCTTTCGCTACCGGCGCTTTCGGCGCCAACAGCTCTTCCGCTGCACGCTGCAGCTCTTCTTCCGCAGACAGGATACGCACTTTCTGCGACAGAGGGCGGCGCTGACGGCGCTGCATGTTCTGCTGCTGGCGCTCTTCCTGCTCTTCGTCGGTACTCTCGACTGCGTCAACGCTTTCCAGCGCTTTCACTTCCTGCTGAGCCTGACGTTTCTCTTCCTGACGACGACGCTGGCGTTCAGCACGCTGCTCACGGCGTTGCTGCTGATCTTCGCGCGGCGCTTTAGCACCTTCTTCCGAAGCGGTTTCCTCCGCTACCGGCGTGTTCTGCTGCTGGTTGCGGCGGTTACGGCGCTGTTCATCGCGGGATTCACGCGATTCACGGCCTTCACGGTTCTCACGCGGTTCACGGTTATCGCGCTCGCGATTGTCACGGCCTTCACCGCGCTCTTTACGCTCGCCGCGTTCCGGGCGATCGCCACGGTCGCTACGCTCACCGCGCTCTTTACGGCCGGTGCCTTGACGGCGCTGACCGCGACGATCCTGACGACGGTTCTCACCGTTGCCTTCCGCCTTCGGCGTTTCGGCCGGTTTGGCTTCTTCGACGGCAGGTTGTTCTTCACCGGCGAACAAGTTCTTCAGACCACCGAACAGGCGGCCCAGGAAGCCCGGTTTAGCGGCGGCCGGCGCTGCGGCTTTAGTCTTGGCGGCTGCAGCGACAGGTTTGGCAACGGCGACGGGTTCTTCAGCCGGCGGCGGCACATCGGCGGACAGGGAGAAGGAAGCCAGGGCCGGTTGCTCCGGACGCTTGCGTTCCATCGGCGCATCTTCCAGCGGACGCTCCATGTCTTCTTCGTGCAGTTTCGGCAGCAGGTAGCTGAGGGTAGAGGTTTCCTCGCCCTTGCGCACGCGCAGCACCGAGTAGTGCGGGGTTTGCATTTCATCGTTCGGCACGATGACGGCTTTCACGCCACCCTGACGTTTTTCGATCGCGCTGACGGATTCGCGCTTTTCGTTCAGCAGGTACGAAGCGACCTGAACCGGCACGATAGCGTGAACTTCTTTGGTGTTTTCCTTCAGCGCTTCTTCTTCGATCAGGCGCAGGATGGACAGCGCCAGCGATTCGTTGTCTCGGATGGTACCGGTGCCGTTACAGCGTGGGCACACGTGGTGGCTGGACTCACCCAGCGACGGGCTGAGGCGCTGGCGTGACATTTCCAGCAGGCCGAAGCGGGAGATGCGGCCGATTTGGATGCGCGCGCGGTCTTGACGCACGGCGTCGCGCAAGCGGTTTTCCACTTCGCGCTGGTGGCGTACCGGCGTCATGTCGATGAAGTCGATGACGATCAGGCCGCCGAGGTCGCGCAGGCGCAGCTGGCGAGCGATCTCGTCCGCCGCTTCCAGGTTGGTGTTGAACGCCGTCTCTTCGATGTCGCCGCCGCGGGTTGCGCGTGCGGAGTTGATGTCGATGGCGGTCAGCGCTTCGGTGCTGTCGATGACGATCGAGCCGCCGGACGGCAGGCGCACTTCGCGCTGGAAGGCGGATTCGATCTGCGATTCGATCTGATAGTGGCTGAACAGAGGAATTTCACCGCTGTACAGTTTGATTTTGCTGCTGAAATCCGGGCGGCCCAGCGCAGCGATGTGCTCTTTGGCCAGATCGAGAATTTTCGGGTTGTCGATCAGGATTTCGCCGATGTCCGGGCGCAGATAATCGCGGAAGGCACGCACGATAACGTTGCTTTCCTGGTGGATCAGGAACGGTGCAGGGCGGCCTTCGGCGGCTTTTTTAATCGCTTCCCAGTGCTTCAGACGGAAGGAGAGATCCCACTGCAGCGCGTCGGCGGATTTGCCTACGCCCGCGGTGCGAACGATCAGGCCCATGCCGTCTGGCAGTTGCAGCGAAGAGAGTGCTTCTTTCAGCTCGGTACGATCGTCACCCTCGATGCGGCGAGAAATACCGCCGGCGCGCGGGTTGTTCGGCATCAGCACCAGATAGCTGCCCGCCAGGCTGATGAAGGTGGTCAAGGCGGCGCCTTTGTTGCCACGTTCTTCTTTGTCTACCTGAACGATGACTTCCTGGCCTTCGCGCAGCACATCTTTGATGTTCGGGCGGCCATGGGAAGAGTAATTGCTAGGGAAGTATTCGCGGGCGATTTCTTTAAGAGGGAGGAAACCATGTCGTTCTGCGCCGTAGTCCACGAACGCTGCTTCAAGACTTGGTTCAATGCGGGTGATTTTGCCTTTGTAAATATTCGCTTTTTTCTGCTCATGACCCGGACTTTCGATATCCAAATCATACAGCCGCTGTCCATCTACGAGGGCAACACGCAACTCTTCCTGCTGAGTTGCGTTAATCAACATTCTTTTCATCTTAACTTACTCGTTATTTTTACATTATCGACAAAGCTGCGGGCAAAATAACCTCATGGCCGGAGTTAAACCGAAAGCCCCGTGTCTTCTCGCAAAGCCGTCAACCTCACGGTTGTCGCCTGCATAGGGGCGCATTATCTCGGTAAGCCTGCTTTTCTTTGTGAAAGACAGCACTTTTACTAGGGGAATAGCCTCTGATTTACGTCGACAGATCTGATTCCATTTGCCGGCCAAGCTGCAACCCGCAGCCCGCTAATTGTTTGATTTCGCATTACGTCTTACGCCATTGCTGCGTTTTTGCGCAATCAGACAAATTTTATAATTCCACCGTTTTCCCTGTTTAACGAGAATCAACGCGGAAAGTGACTGCATTATTCCACTGCTGATGCCGTTATAGCAAGGTGACTTTTCCTTAACTGCGGAAGAAATCGCAAACGTTCAAATCGGCTTGCTGCCTTATTGTCCGCTGGGGTTTCGCCCGCCGTCAGAGAGACAGTTAAGCACAGAAAAAGATGTGGCGCTATTCACGCGCTCTATTTAGAATCCCGCACCATGAAAACGAACAATCCAGCAGTACAATTCATCACGATTTCCGACGACGAAGCCGGTCAGAGAATCGACAACTTTCTGCTCGCTCGCCTGAAAGGCGTGCCGAAGAGCATGATTTATCGCATCGTGCGTAAAGGCGAGGTGCGGGTTAATAAAGGGCGCATCAAGGTCGAATACAAATTGGCGGCCGGCGACGTGGTGCGCGTACCACCGGTGCGCGTAGCCGAGCGCGAAGAGGCGCCGGTGTCGGCGAAGCTGGATAAAGTGGCCGCATTGGCAGACTGCATCCTGTATGAAGACGATCATCTGTTGATCCTTAACAAACCTTCCGGCACCGCGGTGCACGGCGGCAGCGGCCTGAGCTTCGGCGTGATTGAAGGGCTGCGCGCGCTGCGCCCGGAAGCCCGCTTCCTGGAGCTGGTGCATCGTCTGGATCGCGACACCTCCGGCGTGTTGTTGGTCGCCAAAAAACGTTCCGCGCTGCGTTCGCTGCATGAGCAACTGCGCCTGAAAGGCATGCAGAAAGATTATCTGGCGCTGGTGCGCGGCCAATGGCAATCCCACTGCAAGGCCGTACAGGCGCCGCTGTTGAAAAATATTCTGCAAAGCGGCGAACGTATCGTGCGTGTCAACAGCGAAGGCAAACCCTCGGAAACCCGCTTCAAGGTGGAAGAGCGTTACGAATTTGCCACCTTGGTGAAGGCCAGCCCGATCACCGGGCGAACTCACCAGATCCGCGTGCACACGCTGCATGCCGGGCACCCGATCGCCTTTGACGATCGCTATGGCGACCGCGAGTTCGATCGCCAACTGGCGGGTACCGGCCTGAAGCGACTGTTCCTGCACGCCGCGGCGCTGCGCTTCGAGCATCCGTCCACCGGCGAAACGATGCGCATCGAAGCGCCGATGGATGAAGAACTGCGTCACTGCCTGCAGGTGCTGCGCCAGCAGGCGACCAAATAATCCGTGTCAGACCAGCGGGTTGATGCCTTCAGCCCGCAACATCTCCAACAGCGCGATCAACGGCAGGCCGATCAGGGTGTTCGGGTCCCGGCCTTCCAGCCTGTCGAACAGCGCGATCCCCAATCCCTCGCTCTTGAAACTGCCCGCGCAGTTCAGCGGTTGCTCCAGACGCACATAGGCGGCGATCTCCGCTTCGCTCAGCGCGCGAAAATGCACGTGGAACGACTCGCACAGGGCCTGCAGCTTCTTGCTGCGGCTGTTGTACAGCGCCAGGCCGGTATAGAAGGTCACGGCCTGGCCGCTGGCCTGGCGCAGCTGCGCCCGGGCGTTCACCTCGGTATGGGGCTTGCCGGTGATGTTGCCATCGATCACGCAGACCTGATCGGAACCGATGATCAGATGCTCGGGGTAGGCGAGGGCCAGCGCCTGAGCCTTCGCTGCCGCCAGGCGCAGCACCAGCGCTTCGGCGCTTTCGCCCGGCAATGGGGTTTCATCCACCTGCGGCGCGGCGCAGTCGAACGGCAGCTGCAGCTTCTCCAGCAGCATTTTTCGATAGGGGGAGGTGGAGGCTAAAAGCAATCTCTGCATAATTTTTTTCGCAAACCGTAGCGTAAATAGGTACGGCATTTTAAACTGTCGGCCGCTGTGGAAGCGAATATTGGTGAAAGGAGCCGTTTTACGGCCTTTTTCTTTGACTCTATGTCGTTACAAAGTTAATATGCGCGCCCTATGCAAAAGGTAAAATTACCCTTGACCATTGATGCGGTACGTACCGCTCAGAAACGCCTGGACTATGCTGGTGTCTATGCGCCTGAGCAGGTTACTCGTGTTGCTGACTCCGTGGTCAGTGTGGACAGTGATGTCGAGGTGTCGTTGTCGTTTAATATCGACAATCAACGCCTCGCGGTGATAACAGGGCATGCGGACGTCACGGTAACGTTGATGTGCCAACGCTGTGGAGTCCCGTTTGAACATCAGGTTCACACAACATATTGTTTTAGCCCGGTCGTCAATGATGAGCAGGCTGAGGCATTACCGGAAGCGTACGAACCGATCGAAGTTGACGAGTTTGGCGAAGTCGATCTGTTGGCAATGATTGAAGACGAAATTATTCTTTCACTGCCTGTCGTTCCGGTACATGAATCTGAACACTGTGAAGTGTCCGAAGCGGACATGGTATTTGGCCAACTGCCTCCCGAGGCGGAGAAACCGAATCCGTTTGCCGTATTAGCCAGTTTAAAGCGTAAGTAATTGAGGAGTAAGGTCCATGGCCGTACAACAGAATAAACCAACCCGTTCCAAGCGTGGCATGCGTCGTTCGCACGATGCTCTGACCACGACTACTCTGTCTGTAGACAAAGTATCCGGTGAAACTCACCGTCGTCACCACATCACTGCCGACGGTTTCTACCGCGGTCGCAAGGTTATCGGCTAAGTAGCGATACCTTGACTCGTCTAACCCTGGCGTTAGATGCAATGGGCGGGGACTTCGGTCCCTGCGTCACAGTGCCTGCTTCGTTGCAGGCACTGGCCTCTAATTTACAACTTCATCTCCTGCTGGTCGGCAATCCCGACGTCATCTCCCCTTTGCTTGCCCATGCCGATCCGGTTCTTCTGGAGCGTCTGCAAGTCGTGCCCGCCGAGTCTGTGATCGCCGGCGACGCCAAACCTTCACAAGCGATACGCGCCAGCCGCGGCACGTCGATGCGCATTGCGCTCGAACAGCTCAGCAGCGGCAATGCGCAGGGCTGCGTCAGCGCCGGCAATACCGGTGCGCTGATGGGATTGGCGAAGCTGTTGGTCAAGCCGCTGGACGGCATCGAGCGCCCGGCGCTGATGACGGCGATCCCGAATCAGCAACGCAGTAAAACCGTGGTGCTGGATCTGGGCGCCAACGTCGAGTGCGACAGTACCATGCTGGTGCAGTTTGCCGTGATGGGCGCGGTGATGGCGGAAGAGGTGATCGGCATTGCGCAACCGCGGGTGGCGCTGCTGAATATTGGCGAAGAAGAGACCAAAGGCCTGGATAATATCCGCGAAGCGGCCGCTGTGCTAAAAAATACTCCGGCAATCAACTATATTGGTTACCTGGAAGGAAACGAACTGCTCACCGGCAAGACCGACGTGTTGGTCTGCGATGGCTTCGTGGGCAACGTCACCCTGAAAACCATGGAAGGGGTGGTTAGGGTATTCTTATCGCTGCTGAAATCGTCCGGCGACGGAAACAAGCAAGCGTGGTGGCTGAAATTGTTGGGCCGTTGGTTGCAAAAACGGGTGGTTAAGCGGTTCGGCCACCTGAACCCCGACCAGTATAATGGCGCATGTCTGTTAGGATTGCGCAGCACCGTAGTCAAGAGCCACGGCGCTGCGAACCCTCACGCGTTTGCAGTCGCAATCGAACAGGCTGTGCAGGCGGTGCAGCGGCAAGTCCCGGAAAGGATTGCTGCGCGCCTTGAGGCTGTATTACCTAAGAGTGACTGATCGTACATGTATACAAAGATTCTCGGTACGGGGAGTTATTTGCCCGTACAAGTGCGCACCAATGCTGATTTGGAAAAAATGGTGGATACCTCTGACGAATGGATCGTCACGCGTACCGGTATCCGCGAACGTCGCATCGCCGCTGCGGATGAAACCGTCGCGACGATGAGCTTCCAGGCCGCTGAGAAAGCGCTGGAAATGGCAGGTGTGACTAAAGAAGACATTGGGCTTATCGTCGTGGCGACCACCACCACGACTCACGCATTCCCGAGCGCGGCGTGCCTGGTGCAGCAAATGCTGGGCATCAAAGACTGCGCGGCGTTCGATCTGGCTGCGGCCTGCGCCGGCTTTACTTATGCGCTCAGCGTGGCCGATCAGTACGTGAAAAACGGCGCGGTCAAACATGCGCTGGTTATCGGCGCGGACGTCTTGTCGCGCACGCTGGATCCTGAAGATCGCGGCACCATCATTCTGTTTGGCGATGGTGCGGGTGCGGTGGTGCTGGGGGCGTCTGAAGCGCCGGGCATTCTGTCTACCCATCTGCATGCCGACGGCAGCTACGGCAACCTGCTGACGCTGCCGTACAAGGATCGTCAGAATCAGGACAAGCCGGCCTATGTCACCATGGCGGGCAACGAAGTCTTCAAGGTTGCGGTTACCGAACTGGCGCGCATCGTCGACGAGACGCTGCAGGCCAACAACATGGACCGCAGCGAGCTGGATTGGCTGGTGCCGCACCAGGCCAACCTGCGCATCATCAGCGCAACGGCGAAAAAGCTGGGCATGGGGATGGACAAAGTGGTGGTGACGCTCGATCGTCACGGCAACACGTCTGCCGCCTCGGTGCCTTCCGCACTGGACGAAGCGGTGCGTGACGGGCGAATTCAGCGTGGCCAACTGGTGCTGCTGGAAGCCTTTGGCGGCGGCTTTACCTGGGGCTCGGCGCTGGTTCGTTTCTGATTTGGACAGGAAGAAAAAATGACGCAATTTGCTTTTGTTTTCCCGGGCCAGGGGTCGCAGACCGTTGGCATGCTGGCCGAGTTGGCCGCACAGTTCCCGATCGTCGAAGAAACCTTTGGCGAGGCTTCTTCCGCCCTGGGTTACGACCTGTGGCAGCTGGTGCAGCAAGGCCCGGTGGAAGAACTGAACAAAACCTGGCAGACCCAACCGGCTCTGCTGGCTGCCTCGGTGGCGATTTTCCGCGTTTGGCAGCAGCAGGGCGGTAAAGCGCCTGCGCTGATGGCGGGTCACAGCCTGGGCGAATACTCGGCGCTGGTCTGCGCCGGCGTGCTGGACTTCAAGGCGGCGATCCGTCTGGTCGAGCTGCGCGGCAAGCTGATGCAGGAAGCAGTGCCGGAAGGTACCGGCGCGATGTACGCCATCATCGGTCTGGACAACGACGCGATCGCCAAGGCGTGCGAAGAGTCTGCGCAGGGGCAGGTGGTTTCTCCGGTCAACTTCAACTCGCCGGGCCAGGTGGTCATCGCCGGCAACAAAGAAGCGGTTGAACGCGCAGGCGCCGCCTGTAAAGCTGCCGGCGCCAAACGTGCGCTGCCGCTGCCGGTGAGCGTGCCTTCGCACTGTGCGCTGATGAAGCCGGCCGCCGACAAGCTGGCCGTGGCGCTGCAGGACATCACCTTCAACGCGCCGCAGGTGCCGGTGGTGAACAACGTCGACGTGCGCACCGAAAACGATCCGGAAGCGATCCGCAGCGCGCTGGTGCGTCAGCTGTACAGCCCGGTGCGTTGGACCGAAAGCGTAGAGTTTATCGCAGCACAGGGAGTGACGTCGCTGCTGGAAGTGGGGCCGGGCAAAGTGCTGACCGGTCTGACTAAACGTATTGTTGACACCCTGACGGCTGCGGCGGTGAACGACACCGCCAGCCTGTCGGCGGCGCTTGAACAATAAAGAGGAAAATGATGAGCTTCGAAGGTAAAATCGTTCTGGTCACCGGCGCAAGCCGCGGTATTGGCCGAGCTATTGCAGAAACGTTTGTGGCACGCGGCGCCAAAGTGATCGGTACCGCGACCAGCGAGAGCGGCGCTGAAGCGATCAGCAGCTACCTGGGCGCAAACGGCAAAGGGTTTATGTTGAACGTTGTTGATGCGCAATCTATCGACAGCGTGCTGGCATCGATTCGCGCCGAATTTGGCGAAATCGACATTTTAGTGAATAATGCCGGCATTACGCGTGATAACCTGCTGATGCGTATGAAGGATGACGAGTGGGAGGATATCCTCGACACCAACCTGACTTCCGTATTCCGCCTGTCAAAAGCGGTAATGCGCGCTATGATGAAAAAGCGGTTTGGCCGTATCATCACCATCGGTTCCGTCGTCGGCACCATGGGGAACGCAGGGCAGGCGAACTACGCGGCGGCTAAAGCCGGCCTGATTGGTTTTAGCAAATCTTTGGCACGTGAAGTTGCTTCACGTGGCATTACGGTCAACGTCGTGGCACCTGGCTTTATTGAGACGGACATGACACGGGCGTTGACAGATGATCAACGCGCAGGCATTTTGTCATCAGTTCCAGCCAACCGGCTGGGCGATGCTAAAGAAATCGCCAGCGCTGTTGCATTTTTGGCCTCTGATGAGGCCGGCTACATCACCGGTGAAACGTTACATGTCAATGGCGGCATGTACATGATTTAAAAAATGTGAAAACCATTTGCGTTATTTGAGGCAAAAACCGCAAAATAGCGTAAAATCGTGGTTTGACCAGCCGGGATTTAGTTGCATCTTTTTCAGCATTTTATACACTACGAAAACCATCGCGAAAGCGAGTTTTGATAGGAAATTTAAGAGTATGAGCACTATCGAAGAACGCGTTAAGAAAATCATTGTTGAGCAACTGGGTGTTAAACAGGAAGAAGTTTTGAACAACGCTTCTTTCGTTGAAGATCTGGGCGCTGATTCTCTTGACACCGTTGAGCTGGTAATGGCACTGGAAGAAGAATTCGACACCGAGATTCCAGACGAAGAAGCTGAGAAGATCACTACTGTTCAGGCAGCTATTGATTTCATCAACGCCAGCCAGCAGTAAGAGAACATATCTAGGCGGTCGTTCGACCGCCTAAGTTTTTTCTATCCCTAGTGTCATATTTTTCCCTCCCTGGAGGACAAACGTGTCTAAGCGTCGAGTAGTTGTGACCGGACTGGGCATGTTGTCTCCTGTCGGCAATACGGTAGAGTCCACGTGGAACGCTCTTCTTGCCGGTCAGAGTGGCATCAGCCTGATCGACCATTTCGATACCACTGCCTATGCGACCAAGTTTGCTGGCCTGGTAAAGAATTTTAATTCTGAGGATTTCATCTCCCGCAAAGATGCGCGCAAGATGGATGCCTTTATCCAGTACGGTATCGCTGCCGGCATGCAAGCCATGCAGGATGCAGGTCTGGACATCACCGAGGCTAACGCCAGCCGTATTGGAGCCGCGATCGGTTCCGGCATCGGCGGCCTGGGTTTGATCGAAGAAAACCACAGTTCACTGGTTAACGGTGGCCCACGGAAAATCAGTCCGTTCTTCGTGCCCTCCACCATCGTGAATATGATTGCAGGCCACCTGACAATCATGTACGGCATGCGTGGCCCAAGCATTTCCATCGCCACCGCCTGTACTTCAGGTGTGCACAACATCGGCCATGCAGCGCGTATCATTGCTTACAATGATGCTGACGTGATGCTGGCCGGTGGGGCAGAGAAAGCCAGCACCCCATTGGGCGTCGGCGGCTTTGGCGCAGCGCGCGCCCTGTCCACCCGTAATGACAACCCGCAGGCGGCGAGCCGTCCGTGGGATAAAGACCGCGACGGCTTCGTGCTGGGCGACGGCGCCGGCATGATGGTGCTGGAAGAGTACGAACACGCGAAAAAACGCGGCGCGAAAATCTATGCCGAAGTGGTTGGCTTTGGGATGAGCAGCGATGCTTATCACATGACGTCACCACCGGAAAACGGCGCAGGCGCTGCGCTGGCGATGGAAAATGCCCTGCTTGACGCCGGTGTGACCCCGTCACAAATCGGTTACATCAACGCGCACGGCACCTCTACGCCGGCGGGCGACCAGGCGGAAGCGCAGGCGGTGAAATCCGTCTTCGGCGCTGATGCCCAGCGCGTGCTGGTGAGCTCGACCAAATCGATGACCGGCCACCTGTTGGGTGCGGCGGGCGCGATCGAGTCCATCTTTACCGTGCTGGCGCTGCGCGATCAGGCGGTACCGCCAACCATCAACCTGGATAACCCGGATGAAGGTTGCGATCTGGACTTCGTGCCTCACGAAGCGCGCCAGGTCAGCAATATGGAGTTCACCCTGTGCAACTCCTTCGGCTTCGGCGGCACCAATGGCTCGCTGATCTTCCGCCGAGTGTAACTCGCGCGGTTGTTCGCTGATGAAAAGCCCGGTTTTTAAACCGGGCTTTTTTACGCCTGGCGTCCGGCCGTCAGCAGGGCTGCGTATTGCCTCGTCGCCTGCTATTCTGCGAGCGTAATGAAATCACCCGGCAACAGGAGGAAGCATGTACTGGATTAACGGACAACGCCACGATGCGCTGGCGCCGAGCGATCGTGGCCTGCAGTTCGGCGATGGCTGCTTTACTACCGCCCGGGTTATCGACGGTAAAATCGAGCTGTTGCCCTGGCACCTGGAGCGGCTGCAGCAAACGGCACAGAGGCTGATGCTGCCCACTACCGATTGGGCTGCTTTCGAGCGCGAGATGGCTCAGGCGGCCGAATCAATTCCGCTCGGCGTGGTCAAAGCGATACTGACGCGCGGCAGCGGCGGGCGGGGCTACAGCCCGACGGGGTGCGAAAATCCAACGCGCATCGTCGCCCGCAGCAGCTACCCTGCGCACTATTTGCAGTGGCGCGAGCAGGGCATCACGCTTGCGCTCAGCCCGGTGGCGCTGGCGCGCAATCCGCTGCTGGCGGGGTTGAAGCATTTGAACCGCCTGGAGCAGGTGCTGATCCGCGCGCATCTTGACCAGACGGCCGCCGACGAGGCACTGGTGCTTGACACTGCCGGTATGCTGGTGGAATGCTGTGCGGCTAATTTGTTCTGGCGTAAGGGAAAAGCGGTGTTTACCCCGGACCTGAGCCAGGCGGGCGTCGCGGGCCTGATGCGGCGGCGGGTGATCGCGCTGCTGGCGGGCTCGGAATACCGTCTGCACTGCGTCAGCGAACCGCTGGAGACGCTGGCCGATGCCGACGAAGTCCTGGTGAGCAACGCGCTGATGCCGCTGCTGCCGGTAAACGTTGCTCAATCATGGCGTTATCATTCGCGCCAGCTGTATGATTTTTTGCGTCCACACTGTTAACCATGGCTGATTGATGAAGAAAAGAAAGCTGAAGGTCCTGTCTGTTATTGTTGTTCTGGTATTGGCGCTGCTGTTTTGGGGCTACCAGAAGATCGAACGCTTTGCCGATACGCCGCTGGCTATCCAGCAAGAAACCATCTTCAAACTGCCTGCCGGCACCGGCCGGGTGGCGCTGGAAGGGTTACTGGTGCGCGATAAACTGGTGCGCAGCGGCCGCTGGTTCCAGTGGCTGCTGAAACTGGAGCCGGAGCTGGCGGAGTTTAAAGCCGGTACCTACCGGTTCACGTCGGGCATGACGGTGCGCCAGATGCTGAAACTGTTGGCCAGCGGCAAAGAGGCGCAGTTCACCGCACGCTTTATCGAAGGCTCACGCCTGCGTGACTGGCAGCAGGTATTGCAGCAGTCCAAATACCTGAAACACACCCTGGCGGGCAAGAGCGAAGTGGAGATCGCTACAGCGCTCGGCATTCCTGCGGGAGAAACCCCGGAAGGGCATTTGTACCCGGATACCTATCAGTATACCGCCGGCATGAGCGATATCGCGCTGCTCAAACGCGCACACGTTCGTATGAACAAAGCGCTGCAGGCCGCCTGGGACGGCCGCGACACCAGCCTGCCGTATAAAACGCCGGAAGAGCTGCTGACTATGGCCTCGATCGTCGAGAAAGAGACCGCGGTGCCGGAAGAGCGTAGCAAGGTGGCGTCGGTGTTCGTCAACCGTTTGCGCATCGGCATGCGCCTGCAGACCGATCCGACGGTGATCTACGGCATGGGCGAAAGCTATAATGGCAACATCACGCGCAAGGATCTGGAGACGCCGACGCCTTACAACACCTATGTGATCGCCGGCCTGCCGCCAACGCCGATCGCCATGCCGGGCGAGGCCTCGCTGCAAGCGGCCGCCAATCCGGCCAAAACGCCATATCTCTATTTTGTCGCCGACGGCAAGGGTGGGCATACCTTCACCACCAATCTGGCGAGCCATAACCAGGCGGTGCGTGTGTACCGTCAGGCGTTAAAGGAAAAGAATGAAAAGTAAATTCGTTGTAATCGAAGGGCTGGAAGGCGCGGGCAAAACCACCGCGCGTGACACGGTAGTCAATGTGCTGCGCGAACATGGCATCAACGACATCGTTTTCACCCGCGAACCGGGCGGCACACCGCTGGCGGAGAAGTTGCGCGAACTGTTCAAACGCGGCATCGACGGCGAATTGCCGACCATCAAGGCCGAAGTCTTGATGCTGTACGCTGCGCGCGTGCAGCTGGTGGAAACCGTGATCAAACCCGCCCTCGCGCGTGGTGCCTGGGTGGTGGGCGACCGCCACGATCTCTCTTCACAGGCTTACCAGGGCGGCGGCCGCGGTGTGGACCCACAGCTGATGAGCTCGCTGCGCGACACCGTACTGGGGGATTTCCGCCCGGATTTGACGGTTTATCTCGATCTGCCTCCGCTGGTCGGCTTGCAACGCGCGCAGGCGCGCGGCCAGCTGGATCGCATCGAACAGGAGGCGCTGCCGTTCTTCGAACGCACCCGCGCTCGCTATCTTGAGCTGGCGGCGCAGGATGAAACGATCGTTACCGTTGACGCCGCCCAGCCGCTGGAACAGGTGACCGCGGCGATCCGCGACTGCGTCGGCCACTGGCTGCGGCAGCAGGAAGGCGCATAATGAACTGGTACCCGTGGCTGAATGGCCCTTATCGCCAGCTGATTGGGCAGTACGCCGACGGTCGCGGCCACCATGCGCTGCTGCTGCATGCGGCGGCGGGCAATGGTGACGATGCGCTGGCCTACGGCCTGAGCCGTTGGTTGATCTGCCAACAGCGAAACGGCGAAAAAAGCTGCGGCGAGTGCCACAGCTGCCGGCTGATGCTGGCGGGGAATCACCCGGATTATCACGTGCTGGCGCCGGAAAAGGGCAAGAGCAACCTGGGTATCGAACCGATCCGCCAGGTGATTGAAACGCTGTACGCCCACGCGCAGCAGGGCGGCGCCAAGGTGATTTGGCTGCCGCAGGCGGAACAGTTGACCGAGGCGGCGGCCAACGCACTGCTTAAAACGCTGGAAGAGCCGCCGGAGAAAACCTATTTTCTGCTGGGTTGCCGTGAGCCGTCGCGGCTGATGGCGACGCTGCGCAGCCGCTGTCTTTATTGGCATTTGGCCAGCCCGGATGAGCAGCTCAGCCTGCAGTGGCTGGGCCGGCAGGCGGCCGGTTCTCAGACAGACCGCCTCACGGCGCTGCGCCTGCACGACGGCGCGCCGCTGGCAGCCGAACAGCTGTTGCAGCCGCAGCAGTGGCAACAGCGCAGCGCCCTGTGCACCGCGTTGAGCGCCGCGCTGCCGCCGCGCGATATGCTGTCGCTGTTGCCGGTGCTGAACCATGAAGATGTCGCCGAGCGCCTGCACTGGTTGTGCGCGCTGTTGGTGGACGCGATGAAGTGGCAGCAGGGCGCGCATCACTATGTATTGAATCAGGATCAGCAACCACTGGTGCATCAGCTGGCCAGCGTGCTGAGCAGCGCCTCGCTGCAGCAGATCGTGCAGCAGTGGCTGACCTGCCGCCATCAGCTGCTCAGCGTGGTGGGTGTCAATCGCGAGCTGCTGCTGACCGAACAGTTACTTCGTTGGGAACAGATGCTTGGCGCCGCCGGCTATTCCCACCCTCATTCGCTGTAAAGTAAAAGAGTTAAAAATTATGTTGTTAGTCGATTCTCATTGCCACCTTGACAGTCTGGATTATCAAACGCTGCATCAGAATGTGGACGATGCGCTGGCCAAAGCCAAAGCGCGCGACGTCGGCTATGTGCTGGCGGTCGCCACCACGTTGCCGGGTTACCGTTCCATGACCGAACTGATCGGCGAGCGCAACGATGTGGCTTTCTCCTGCGGGGTGCATCCGCTCAATCTGGAAGAGGGGTATGATTACGCCGAGCTGCGTCGCCTGGCGGCGGCGGAGCAGGTGGTAGCGCTGGGAGAGACCGGGCTCGATTACTTCTACCAGAAAGACAATCTTGAGCTGCAGCAGGACTCTTTCCGCGAACATATCCGCATTGGCCGGGATCTGAACAAGCCGGTGATCGTCCACACCCGCGATGCGCGCGCGGACACGCTGGCGATCCTGCGTGAAGAGAACGCACAGGAGTGCGGCGGCGTGCTGCACTGCTTCACTGAAGATTTGACCACTGCCGAAGCTTTGCTGGATCTGGGCTTCTACATCTCCTTCTCCGGCATCGTCACCTTCCGCAATGCCGAACAGCTGCGCGAAGTGGCACGCTACGTGCCGCTGGATCGCATCCTGGTGGAAACCGATTCGCCTTATCTGGCGCCGGTGCCGCATCGCGGCAAAGAAAACCAACCCGCCTATGTGCGTGATGTGGCTGAATACATGGCAGTATTGAAGGGCGTCAGCCTGGAACAACTGGCCGAAGCCACCACCGCCAACTTTTCACGCTTATTTCACCTCGATCTGTGATCTTTGACCTAGGCTATAGCTGTAGGTCATTGTCTGCGTAATTTTTTTTAAGCTCGTAATTAATCACTGAAACGGGTAAGGTTCCCTCCCGTTTCAGGGTGATTGGTGCGTGTTTTTTGGCCGATTTTGCCAAAAAACGGCCGGTTTATGCAAAGTTACCGCGGCTCGATCATCGAAACGTGATTGTCATCAAACATTGCGCAGGCTATTTATTTTACTCTGCGTAATAAATTCAAGGGGTGCTCAGACACCCTGAATTGCAGGGGTTTTTCTCCCCCCCTTGCAGCGCGAATCATCGCGACAAGAAGTAGCAAAGCATTATTACTCAGGAGCACACTCAACTATGTTCAAGAACGCATTTGCAAACCTGCAAAAAGTAGGTAAATCGCTCATGCTGCCGGTGTCCGTGTTGCCTATCGCAGGTATCCTGCTGGGCGTCGGCTCCGCCAACTTTAGCTGGCTACCTGCGGTAGTCTCCCACGTGATGGCGGAAGCGGGCGGTTCGGTCTTCGCCAACATGCCGCTGATTTTCGCCATCGGCGTCGCCTTGGGCTTCACCAACAACGACGGCGTTTCCGCGCTGGCGGCGGTGGTGGCCTACGGTATCATGGTGAAAACCATGGCGGTGGTTGCGCCGCTGGTGCTGCACCTGCCGGCTGAAGAGATTGCGGCCAAACACCTGGCGGATACCGGTGTGCTCGGGGGGATTATCTCCGGTGCCATCGCGGCCTATATGTTCAACCGCTTCTTCCGCATTCAACTGCCGGAATACCTGGGCTTCTTTGCCGGTAAGCGTTTCGTGCCGATCATTTCCGGTCTGGCGGCGATCGTTCTGGGCGTAGTGCTGTCCTTCATCTGGCCGCCGATCGGTACGGCTATCCAGACCTTCTCGCAGTGGGCGGCTTATCAGAACCCGGTCGTGGCCTTCGGCATTTACGGCGTGGTTGAGCGTGCTCTGGTGCCGTTCGGTCTGCACCACATCTGGAACGTACCGTTCCAAATGCAAATTGGTGAGTTCACCAACGCGGCGGGCCAGGTATTCCACGGTGACATCCCTCGCTACATGGCGGGTGACCCAACCGCGGGTAAACTGTCCGGCGGCTTCCTGTTCAAAATGTACGGTCTGCCTGCTGCGGCCATCGCCATCTGGCACTCGGCCAAGCCGGAAAACCGCGCGAAAGTCGGCGGCATCATGATCTCCGCCGCGCTGACCTCGTTCCTGACCGGTATCACCGAGCCGATCGAGTTCTCCTTCATGTTCGTCGCGCCGATCCTGTACGTGATCCACGCTATCCTGGCCGGCCTGGCGTTCCCAATCTGCATCCTGTTGGGCATGCGTGACGGCACCAGCTTCTCGCATGGCCTGATCGACTTTATCGTACTGAGCGGCAACAGCAGCAAAATCTGGCTGTTCCCGATCGTCGGCATCATCTACGGTCTGGTGTACTACACCATCTTCCGCGTGCTGATCGCCAAACTGGATCTGAAAACCCCGGGCCGTGAAGACACCGCTGCCGAGCAGACTGCGCAGGGCGGTTCCGAAATGTCCGCGGCGCTGGTTCAGGCCTTCGGCGGTAAAGAAAACATCACTAACCTGGATGCTTGCATCACTCGTCTGCGCGTCAGCGTGGCCGACGTGTCCAAAGTTGACCAGGCGGGCCTGAAGAAACTGGGCGCAGCCGGCGTAGTCGTCGCTGGCTCCGGCGTGCAGGCCATCTTTGGCACCAAGTCCGACAACCTGAAAACCGATATGGACGAATACATCCGTAATCACTGATTCATGCAGGGGAGTTATCAAGGGAGGCGAAAGCCTCCCTTTTTTATTGCCTGTCGTCAGGCGCCAAGGCGCTGATTTAGTTCAGCGAGAGAAGGGAGGAACCAGACCTGTTCGCCGCGATTGGCTTCGCGCACGAAATCTTGCAGCGCGTTGCTTTGCGCTAACCAAGGGGTGATATCGCCCAGCAGCGTAACGCGCAGGTGGTAGTTGATGAATTTCTGCAATACGGCGCCGGCAATGCCGCTTCTGAGCTGGAAAAAGGTGGCGTCCAGGCGGTTGACGGGGAGGGCAATCATCCCGGCCTCGTGTTCAAAGGCGGGCGCGATAAACAGGTTGACGTCGTTTTCGTCTTTCAACATCGGCCCGGCTTCGGCGAAAACCACCAGGCGCAGATCGTAGACTTGCTGCACGGCGTAGCTCATCGGCGCTCCGGGAATCAGGGTTTTGCATGTTTTTGCAGGTAATGCTCGAACACCGCCAGCGTTTCGTCCGAGATATGGTGTTCAATCCCTTCGCTGTCCAGCTCGGCGGTTTCGCTCGGCACCCCGAGGCACATCAGCAGATCGACCACGATGCGGTGACGGCGGCGCACCTTCTGCGCCAGCTGTTCGCCTTCCTCGGTTAAAAACACCCCGCGATAAGGGCGCGACTCCACCAGCCCGGCGCTTTTGAGCCGCGCGATATTTTTGATCGCCGTCGGGTGAGAGACGCCGAAGCGGCGCGCGATATCGGTGGTTCTGGCTTCACGGGTGCTTTGCAGCAAATCGGCGATCAGCTCAACGTAATCTTCGATCAGCGCATTGGACTGCGCTTCGCGGGCGCGGCTAAAACGCAGGGCGTGCTCGGCCTCGTCCGGCATGTCGGTCTGGGCGGGGCGGTCGGCGTTATCTGGCGCGCGGGTAACCATAGCGTGGGGCGTCCTGTAAGCATAAAAATGGCATCTCCCGGCAATGCGGGGAGGGTTGCCCTAAGTTAGTCCAAATAGCACACATTATCAATTCGATGCCACGCATTGTGGTAGTTAGAAATATCTCTACACAAAGCCCATTAATTTCGCCTGTTGCATAAAGTGTAGCCGATGCTACATTGTCAGCATGATCGGTGGAAAAATAACCAGCAAAAGATTAAGGGTACTTCATGCGAGACGCGGCAACTCCCTCATCGTTAACCGAACGGACCAACATCGCGATTGGCGCCGCCCTTGCCGGGCGCAAGCGCGGCGCCTTTACGCCGCTGCTGTTCGCCGGTCCGGCGGTGATTGCCTCTATTGCCTATATGGATCCCGGCAACTTCGCCACCAACATCCAGGCCGGGGCGAAATACGGTTACAGCCTGCTGTGGGTGGTGGTGATGGCCAACCTGATCGCCATGCTGTTCCAGGCGCTGTCGGCCAAGCTGGGTATCGTCACCAACCGCAATCTGGCGGAGATGTGCCGCGATCAGTTTTCACGGCCGGTAGTGATCGGCATGTGGCTGCTTAGCGAAGTGGCGGCGATGGCCACCGATCTGGCGGAGTTTCTCGGCGGCGCGATTGCGCTGGCGCTGTTGTTCCACATGCCGCTGCTGGCGGGGATGGGGGTGACGGCGGTGATCACCTATGCGCTGTTGATGGTGGAAAAGAAAGGTTTTCGCCCGGTTGAGCTGATGATCGGCGGCCTGGTGGGCATCATTGCGCTGTGTTACCTGGTGGAGATGTTCATCGTACCCGTGGATTGGCAGGCGGCCGGGATCGGCATGGTGACGCCGCAACTGCCGGACGCGCAGGCGCTGACCATCGCCGTCGGCATTATCGGCGCCACCGTGATGCCGCATGCCATTTTCCTGCATTCGGGGCTGACCCAGCACCGCAGCCCGGCCAGTGATAACGGCGAGCGGCGCAAGCTGCTGCGTTTCTCCAATATTGAGGTGGTGATCGCGCTGGCGCTGGCCGGGCTGGTGAATATCGCGATGGTCATCATGGCCTCGAGCGCCTTCCACGCCGGTAACAGCGACGTGGCCGAAATTGGCACTGCCTACCATACGCTGACGCCGCTGTTCGGTGCGGCGGCCGCCGGTATCTTCCTCGCTTCGCTGATCGCCTCCGGCATTTCCAGCTCGGTGGTGGGCACCATGGCCGGGCAAATGATCATGCAGGGCTTCGTTGGCTTCCGCATTCCGGTGTGGGTGCGCCGCCTGGTCACCATGGTGCCGGCGTTTATCGTGGTGGCGATGGGCGTCAACGCCACCGACGCGCTGGTCTACAGCCAGGTGGTGCTGAGCCTGGCGCTGCCGGCGCCGATGATCGCGCTGGTGATGTTCACCCGTCGCCGCGACATCATGGGCGAGTTCGCCAACGGCCGCTGGACCAGCCTGGCGGCGGTCGTCGGCACGGTAGTGATCGTGTTGCTCAACGTGGTGCTGCTGTTGCAGACCTTCGGCGTCGAGATCCCTGGGCTGGGGTGAGCCGCGCAATCAGGGCCTGGCGAATTTGTTGGCGAACAGTTCGCTGATGAAGTCGACGAAAACCCGAATTTTATGGCTGCGATCCCGCAGGCGCGGATAGAGAATATTGATCGGTGCCCCTGTGGGCGCCCACTCCTGCAGTATCGGTTCCAGTTCGCCTGCCTTCAGATAGTTTTCCAGCGTGCAGTCCAGCAAGTAAACCAGGCCGAGGTGGTTCCTGGCCACCTCGCACAGCGATTGTGAATGGTTGAAACTCAGCAGCGGGCTGGGCGCCAGACGGTAGCGCTCGTCACCACGAATGAACTGCCAGTCGTCCGCCGCCGCCGCGCCTGAACGGATAAATCCCAGCCGCTGATGCTGTTGCAGCTGTTCCGGGTGTTCCGGCCGGCCATGGCGCGCAAAATAATCGGGAGACGCACAGCACAAATAGCGTGGTTGCAGCAATTGACGGCTGACCATCTCGGGTATGTGGCCGGCGCCGATGCGAATAAATACGTCGGCGCGATCTTCCGCCGGATTGACCAGGCGATCGCTAACCGACACGCTGAGCTGCAATTCCGGGTATTGCGCCAAAAAAGCCGGGAGCGCCGGAGCGATATGCATGCTGCTGAGCATCGTGGCTATCTCGACCCGCAGCGGTCCTCGCGGTTGTTCAAAATCGCCCGACATGTCGTTTTTCAGCCGGTCAAACTGCTGCAGGATGTCTTGTGCGGTGCGATAGCAACGCTCCCCGGCGCTGGTCAGCGAGAAGCGCCGGGTTGAACGCTTGAACAGGGGTTGCCCGAACTGTTTTTCAAGCTGATTGATGCTGTATGTGACGCTGGCCGGGGAGAGCCCCATTTTGGTTGCCGCCTGGCTGAACCCCTCCATTTCCACCACCTGGCAGAATACGCGCAGCGCGTGCAGTTCATTCATGTTAACGGCTTCCATTATTTAAATTATTAAAAGAGTATTTTTAAATATGCCGGCTGTCAATTTGACGCAGCATTGGATAATTTATTTTCAGCGTTTTTATTTATCTGAAATCGCATCCTGTATTGCCATAATGAAATAATGCCGAAGAGGATATTTATATGAAAAAATTAACTGCCGTATTGTTATTGGCGGGCGCGGGCTTGTGCGGCCAAACTTATGCCGCAAGCAGCGAGGCCGCATCGCAAAGTTACAGGGTTTCCGCAGAGGCGGGCGTCGCGGCCGAACAGAAGGCGGTGTATGAGCTGATAAACCGCTACCAGACAGCGCTTAACGCCGGCGATACGCAAACGATTTTGTCACTTTTTGCGCCAGAAAGTTACTCACAATGGAACGAAAAACCGACGGCGGACAGCAATGAAAAGCGCCGCCAACAATATGATGACTTATTTAAAAACGAGAAATTTGAAACAGAGTTTGCTTATGACAGCGTCAACGTGAACGGGAATATGGCCTATGTGCGCACGCACCATCATCGCGGCGCAACGGTTACCCGAATAAGCGACGGTGCTACCCTGATCGATTTAAACCGTGAAGTATTTGTATTGGAGAAACAGCAGGGCCAATGGAAGATCGTGGTCTACACCTTTAATACCAACCCGATTCAAGGGGTGAGCTGAGAGGGACAGATAAAGGCCGCGCAAGCGGCCTTCTTAGGGTGTCGCGCGCGGTTACAGGTTCCCCACGCCGCCATCCATCTGCAGCTCCGCGCCGACCATAAACGCCGACTCATCCGCCGCCAGAAACACCGCCGCTTTGGCCAGCTCCAGTGCGCTGCCCATGCGGCCGATCGGCACTAGCGCGCGGATATCGTCGCGCAATGCCCGTTCATCCGCTTCCGTCAGCCCCAATTTTCCCAGCGCCGGGGTTTCGGTCGGGCCGGGGCTGAGGCCGTTGACGCGAATGCCGCGCGCGTGCAGCTCGCCGGAGAGCGTTCTGGCCAGAGATAACAAACCGGCTTTGCTGGCGGCGTAGGCGCTGCTTTGCGGCAGACCGATATGGGCGCTGACCGAACCACACAGGATCACCGAGGAAGGGGTGGCCAGCAGCGGTAGCAGCGCCTGGATCAGAAAGAACGGCCCCTTCAGGTTGATGTCCATCAGCCGCTGGTAGCTCTGCTCATCCCACTCCTGCAGCGGGCGGTGCGTGACGTCGCCGGCGTTAACGTACAGCACGTCCAGCCGCGGCCACCGTTGCTCCAACTGCTGCGCCAGCGCACGTTGCTGTGGGATGTCGCCGGCGTCGCTCAGCAGCAACAGCGCGTTGCCCGCCAATGCCTGGCCCGCCGCGTCCAGGGCACGTTGGCTGCGGCCGGTGATCGCCACCGTTGCGCCCTCGGCGATGAATTGGCGGGCGGTTTCCAGCCCGATGCCGCTGGTGCCGCCGGTGATCAATGCGTATTTGCCTTGCAGTCGTGACATAACCGATTCCTCTTTAACGTCTGTTACGGCATTATTTGCGCTATAGTTCCTTTTGCATAGTAGGCACCTTTTGGATACTAAAGGACGAGGTGGGATGAAATGACGGCGCGCGCGCCCTTAGCGGCGAAAAATAATTTGTCGGCGTTGCCGACGGCGGGCGAATCCTGCCCGATGGTGGACTTCGTCAATCTGGTGTCGGGCAAATGGGCGATACCGATCCTGTATCGGCTGATTATGATCGATGGCCCGGTGCGATTCAGCGAGCTGCAGCGGGCGGTGGCGCCCATTGCGCAAAAAGAGCTGACGCGCCAGCTGCGGCTGTTCGAGCAGCGCGGCCTGGTGACGCGGCAGGTGTATCCCGAAGTGCCGCCGCGGGTGGAGTACCAGGTCACCACGCTCGGCAAATCGCTGCGGCCGACGCTGGACTCGCTGGCCGAGTGGATGCGTCGGCATGCCCCGCAGCTGATCGGTAGCTAGTCGCCGATGCCCGGCGGGTTGATGGTTGAGCGCTCGACCTTTTCGTCGCCTTCGCCCCAGCGTTCCAGCACCTGCGCATATTCGCCGCTGACGATCGCGCCATTGATCGCGGCGTTGACGGCGTTCACCAACCCGTTGCCTTTTTTGGTGGTGACCGCGACGTAGGCCACGTTGGGGCCGATGCCGACCATTTTGGTTTTGCCGGTCAGCGCCGCCTTGTAGGCGCCGGTGGAGTGGGGGCCGAAGAACGCATCGGCGCGCCCGGACTGAATGCTGAGGTTGGTGGCGGCGTCGTCGGTCACGTAGATCGGCTGTACCGGCGGCAGCCCGGCGGCGCGATTCTGCTTATCCCATCCCAGCAGAATGTTTTCCTGATTGGTGCCGGATCCGACGATGATCCGCAGCCCGGCCACGTCCTGCGGGCGGTTGATCGAGGTGATGTGGCTGGTGGATTTGACGTAAAAGCCCAGCGTGTCCACCCGGTAAGTGGCGAAGTCGAATTTGGTTTTACGCTGTTTGGTGACGGCGATGTTGAAGATCGCCGCATCGTATTTGCCCGCGCTGATGCCCAAGGGCCAATCTTCCCAGGAGGTGGGCACCAGATTCAGCTCCAGCCCGAGGCTGTCGGCCACCAGGCGGGCGATGTCCGGATCGCTGCCGATCAGCGTTTTATTGTCTTCGGCGAACAGCGCCAGCGGCGGGGAGTTCTCGAATGCTACCGCCACCGTCAGCTTGCCGGGGACCGCGAAGTGAAAGTTCGCCGGGATCAGCGCGATAGCCGCCGGGTTTTTCTCCGTGCGTATCGGCTCTCGGTTAGCCTGCAGGTCGATACCGCCCGTCGTGGCCGCCTGCACGGCAGCGCTCAGCAACAGCGCGCACAGCGCCGCAATCTTCAGTGGCATAGTGCCCTCTATCCTTTGTTAATCATGGGGTTACTATTGGCGGCGGCGCGGGGCAAGTAAAGCAACAATAGTGAATAACCAAAGTGAAAAGATGCACAAGCGGGGCGACGGCCTGCGCGAATCTGCAGCACTCGACGTGGAAAGTGCGCAATCAGGTTGAAAGCAGTAGAATTTGTCACTCATACTGCGTACAGCTAATTGTGTAAAACAAGGAACGCCAGATGGCCGAAGAAACGATTTTCAGTAAAATTATCCGCCGCGAAATCCCTGCTGATGTGGTTTACCAAGATGAACTGGTCACCGCTTTCCGTGACATCTCCCCCCAGGCGCCTACCCATGTGCTGATCGTTCCCAACGTGCTGATCCCAACCGTCAACGACGTGACCGTCGAGCACGAAGCTGCGCTGGGCCGCATGATCACCGCCGCGGCGAAGATCGCCGAACAGGAAGGCATCGCCGAGGACGGCTACCGCCTGATCGTCAACTGTAACCGCCACGCCGGTCAGGAGGTCTATCATATTCATATGCACCTGGTCGGTGGCCGCTCGCTGGGGCCGCTGCTGTCACGTTAAGCGAGGAAATCATGCGCGGTAAAAAAACTCTGCGTTGTCTGATGGCGTTGGCGCTGCCCGCCGCGTTGCTGATGGGGTGCAGTTCGCCATCCGGCATCGCGGTTAACCGGGGGCAAACGGTGGTGATGGATCCTTCGGTGCTGACCGCCGGCATTTTTGCCGATACGCCCTCTGTCTCGAACGCTTCCGGCCGGGTGATGGCGACTTCGGTGCTCAATAACAGCCAACCGACGCCGGTCACCGTGCATTATCGTTTCTATTGGTACGACGCGCAGGGGCTGGATATTCGCCCCTTCGAGAAACCGCGTGAGATCGTCGTGGCGCCTAACTCGGACGCCAAAATCTACTCGATTAACGGTAATCTGGAAGCTAAAAGCGCGCGTCTGTATCTGTACCTGTAAGCGCTTGCCAGGTTTGGAGAAAAAGCATGAAAAAGTACGTCTTAGTGGCGCTGGCCGCATTCACCCTGAGCGGCTGTCTGTCGCGTCCGCCTGAGCCGGATCAGCCGTTGCCGCCGGTCACCGTCGAACCAGAACAGCCGACGCCGCCGGTCGAGCAGCCGCAGCCGCCAACTACCGAGCCGGTGCCGCAGCCGCCGAAAATCCAGCAGCTCGACTGGCTGGGCAGCGTTCAGCCGCTGGTGAATCAGATGTTGAAGGCCGATGGCGTCACGGCCGGCAGCGTGCTGCTGCTGGACAGCGTCAAGAACAACACCAACGGCTCGCTGCAGATGGGCAAAGCCACCGCGGCGCTGTATAAGGCGCTGGCGTCGAACTCCACCTTCAGCGTGGTGCCGGAAGCGAAGCTGACCAGCGCCAGACAAACGCTGGGCCTGTCGGCGGATGACAGCTTCGGCTCGCGCAGCAAGGCGATTGGCCTGGCGCGCATCGTCGGTGCGCAGTACGTGCTGTACAGCGACGTCAGCGGCGACGTGAAGTCGCCGGCGTTGGATATGCAGCTGATGCTGGTGCAAACCGGCGAGATCGTCTGGTCGGGCAATGGCGCCGTTAAACGCTGAGGCCGCGCTGCGACGATTGATGGAAACCAGACTGCCGGCGGTGAATACCGCCGGTTGTCATTTCAGCCTGGTGCAGGGGCTGACCGGCGAGAGCTGGCGCATTGACGGTTTGGGCATCACGCTGCTGGCGCGACAAAACAGCGCGGAGAAATGCGCGTTGGGCGTGAGCAGGCGGCGGGAGGCGCAGGTCCTGAGGCGCTGCGCGCCGGGGCTGGGGCCACGGGTTTTCGCGCAGAATAATCAGTGGCTTGTCCTCGAATGGCTCGAAGGTGACGTCGTCACAGAAGCTGAGTTTGACAGGCTGAATCAGCGCGGCGAGCTGGCGGCGATGGCGGCGACGCTGCACCGGCGGCCGCTCAGTGGTTACCGGTTGGATCTGCGGCGGCAGTTCCGCCGCTACTGGCAGCAGCTGGATAGGCGGCGTTTAACTCCTGGCTGGCTGCGCCTGCAACATCACTTTTTGCAAAACACGCCACCCTCACCGCTGAAGCTGGCGCCGCTGCACATGGACATCCATCCGGGCAATCTGCTCGCCACCGGCGAGGGGCTGCGGCTAATCGACTGGGAATATGCCGCCGACGGCGACGTGGCGCTGGATATCGCCGCGCTGTTTCGCGGCAACGGCTGGGCGGCCGAGCCGCAGCAGCGCTTTTTGCAGCACTACGCGCGCCAGGGCTATCACGACGTCGCCTGGCTGCAGGCACAGGTGCGGCGCTGGCTGCCGTGGGTGGATTATCTGATGCTGCTGTGGTTTGAAGTGCGCTGGCAGCAGAGCGGCGACGCCGAATTTTTGCGCTGGGGCGCGGTGGTGCGCCAGCGATTCTGTTTATCATCATCCGAATTCTGAACGAACAATAATGAAGTGAGGTGCCCGTGGGCCCAGTAATGCTAGATGTCGCCGGCTACGAGCTGGATGCAGAAGAACGCGAGATTTTGAAACACCCGCTGGTTGGCGGATTGATCCTGTTCACCCGTAATTTCCACGATGCGGAGCAGCTGCGTGAGCTGGTGCGCCAGATCCGCGCCGAATCGCACGATCGGCTGGTGGTGGCGGTAGATCAGGAAGGCGGGCGCGTGCAGCGCTTCCGCGAGGGCTTCACCCGTCTGCCGGCGGCGCAGTCGTTTGCCGCGTTGCACAATGCGCAGGAAGGCGGCCGTCTGGCGCAGGAGGCCGGCTGGCTGATGGCGGCGGAAATGATCGCGCAGGATATCGACATCAGCTTTGCGCCGGTGCTGGACATCGGCCACGGCAGCGCGGCGATCGGCGAACGTTCGTTCCACAGCGATCCGCAGCAGGCGTTGGCGATGGCGGAACGCTTCATCCTCGGCATGCACAGCGCCGGCATGAAAACCACCGGTAAACACTTCCCGGGGCACGGCGCCGTCAGCACCGATTCGCACAAGGAAACGCCGCGCGATCCGCGGCCGCTGGCGCAGATCCGCGAGCACGACATGGCGATCTTCCGCGAGCTGATCAACCGTCAGTTGTTGGACGCCGTCATGCCGGCTCACGTCATCTATACTGAAGCGGACCCGCGTCCGGCCAGCGGCTCGCCTTACTGGCTGCAGCAGATCCTGCGTCAGGAGCTGGGCTTCGACGGCGTGATTTTCTCCGACGATCTGTCGATGGAAGGTGCCGCCATCATGGGCAGCTATGCCGAACGCGGCCAGGCGGCGCTGGATGCCGGTTGCGACATGATCCTGGTGTGCAACCACCGCGAAGGCGCGGTCAGCGTGTTGGATAACCTGTCCCCGGTCAAAGCAGAGAAGGTGAAGCGGTTATATCATCGCGGTCAGTTCACCCGTCAGGAACTGCGCGACTCCGAGCGCTGGCAGCAGGCGCACAAGGCGCTCAGCGCGCTGAGCGAACGCTGGGAGGAGCACAAGCAGCGTTCGCAAGGGTGAATCCAGGTGCCGCACCGCGGCGCAGAGCGGAAATGATGAGGGCCGCGCCCGCGGCCCTTGGCTTGTTGCGAGGATCCACATGATTATCTATTTGCACGGCTTCGATTCCACCAGCCCCGGCAATCATGAAAAGGTGTTACAGCTGCAGTTTATCGATCCGGACGTGCGCTTTATCAGCTACAGCACGCTGCATCCGCGTCACGACATGCAGCATCTGTTGAAAGAGGTGGACAAGGCGGTGCAGCAGGGCGGCGACGCGCATCCGTTGATCTGCGGGGTCGGCCTCGGCGGCTTCTGGGCAGAGCGCATCGGCTTCCTGTGCGGCATTCGCCAGGCGATGTTCAATCCCAATCTGTACCCGGAAGAACACATGCACGGCAAGATAGACCGGCCGGAAGAGTATCGCGATATCGCCACAAAGTGCGTGGAAGACTTCCGCGAGAAAAATCGCGATCGCTGTCTGGTGGTGCTGTCGCGTCACGACGAGGTGCTGGATAACCGGCGCAGCGCCGAATTGCTGCATCACTACTACGAAATCGTCTGGGATGAACAGCAGACGCACAAGTTCAAAAACATCTCGCCGCATCTGCAGCGGCTCAAGGCGTTCAAGGCGCTGGGTTAACAGTTTCATAACGCTGCCGCGAGCCGCTCTCCCCGTTTTTCACCGACGGAAAGTGCGGCTTTTTTGTGCGTCAAAGCCAGATTTTGCGTGGCAATCGGCAAAATTTAAAACTGTGACTCAGCGCTAACTATTTGAATCGCAATCCCCAAAAAATCCCCTCGTCCAGCCTTTAACCAAAAAAAATTGATGTACGTCAATTTTGGTATGACCAAATAACCTCACATGCTATTCTGGCTTCAGAGAGCCGATTTATTTTACGCGAACCCTATGTATTCTAAGGATATTATTTATTTACCCTGGGATAACAAATGGTTCACATTTAGGGGGTTATTTTGACAACGCCAAAGAAGAAAATCGTTATTGTTGGCGGCGGCGCCGGTGGTCTGGAGCTGGCGACCAGCCTGGGCCATAAACTTGGCCGCAAGAACAAAGCGGAGATCACGCTGGTGGATCGCAACCACAGCCATTTGTGGAAACCGCTGTTGCACGAAGTGGCAACCGGTTCCCTCGATGACGGCGTGGATGCGCTCAGCTACCTGGCGCACGCGCGCAATCACCATTTCAGCTTCCAGCTGGGGTCGTTGACCAACATCAACCGCGAAACGCAAACGCTGCAGCTGGCGCAGATCTGCGACGAGCAGGGCGGCGAGCTGGTGCCGGCGCGCGAATTGCCGTACGACATCCTGGTGATGGCGCTGGGCAGCACCTCGAACGATTTCGGTACGCCGGGCGTGAAAGAGCACTGCATCTTCCTGGATAACCCACATCAGGCACGTCGTTTCCACAACGAAATGCTCAACCTGTTCCTGAAGTTCTCGGCGCAGCCGGGGCAAAAAGAGCGGGTCAACATCGCTATCGTCGGCGGCGGCGCCACCGGCGTTGAGCTGTCCGCCGAACTGCACAACGCGGTGAAGCAGCTGCACAGCTACGGTTTCGAAGGCCTGGACAACAGCGCGCTCAACGTGACGCTGGTGGAAGCCGGCGAGCGCATTCTGCCGGCGCTGCCGCCGCGCATTTCCGCTGCTGCGCACCAGGAACTGATTAAACTGGGCGTGCGCGTGCTGACCAACACCATGGTGACCAGCGCGGACGCCAAAGGCCTGAACACCAAGGGCGGCGAGTTTATCGACGCCGATCTGATGGTGTGGGCGGCCGGCATCAAGGCGCCGGACTTCATGAAGGATATCGGCGGCCTGGAAACCAACCGCATCAACCAGCTGGTGGTGGAGCCGACGCTCCAGACCACGCGCGATCCGAACATCTTCGCCATCGGCGACTGCGCCTCTTGCCCGAAAGAGGGCGGCGGTTTCGTGCCGCCGCGCGCCCAGTCGGCGCACCAGATGGCCTCACGCTGCGCCACCAATATCCTGGCGCTGATGAACGGCCAGACGCTGAAGCCTTACGTGTACAAAGACCACGGTTCGCTGGTGTCGCTGTCGCGCTTCAGCACCGTCGGCAGCCTGATGGGCAACCTGATGCGCGGCTCGATGATGGTGGAAGGGCGCATCGCGCGCTTCGTTTACATCTCGCTGTACCGCATGCACCAGGTGGCGCTGCATGGCTACATCAAAACCGGCCTGATGATGCTGGTGGGCGGCATTAACCGGGTGATCCGTCCGCGTCTGAAAATGCACTGATCCCGCCTTTGTCGACCAACCCGCGCCGGTTCGCCCGCGCGGGTTTTTTTATGGCGGCGCGAGGCGATCGGCAGCGGTTGCTTGATTCTTCAGCATAAGCTGTCGCCGATATGGGTAAAATTCTTAAGATTCTTCCTAAACAACGGGAAAACAGCCGTTTTCCCGCATTTTTGGTCCCCTTGTCTTATTGCGGGTCCTCAGATCATTGTGCAGACTTTATCTCGTTTACAGACGGCGCGTCGCGCACGCCGTAAACCGGGATACCGCAAGCCGCCCATGCGCAAAATAATAAGCGCGGTGCCATGCCGGTAACAGACCCCGGAAAAAATGCGTGGTAACACTTTCAGGAGGTTTCCTGTGAACAAGTCAATGTTAGCCGGTGTTGGAATTGGTGTCGCTGCCGCTCTGGGGATTGCCGCGGTAGCCAGCCTCGACGTCTTTTCTGCCGGTCCGCAATATGCGCAGGTGCTCGCCGCAACGCCGATTAAAGAAACCATCAAAACGCCGCGTCAGGAATGCCGCAACGTCACCGTTACGCACCGTGCACCGGTGCAGGATGAAAACCGCATCGCCGGTTCTGTGTTGGGCGCAGTGGCGGGCGGCGTGATTGGCCACCAGTTCGGCGGCGGTCGCGGACGCGATGTGGCGACCGTGGTCGGCGCACTGGGTGGCGGCTATGCCGGTAACCAGGTGCAAGGGGCGATGCAGAACAACGACGTCAGCACCAGCGTTCAGCAGCGTTGCAAAACGGTCTACGACAAGTCCCAGAAAATGCTGGGCTATGACGTGACCTACAAGATCGGCAATCAGCAGGGCAAGATCCGCATGGATCACGATCCGGGCACGCAAATCCCGTTGGACAAAAACGGCCAGCTGGTGCTGAACAGAGCCTGATCGCCACATTCAAATTAAACCCGCGGGCAGTGTTAGTTCTGATCGTTTAACCCGGTTAAGCGAGCGGCGTTAACATTGACGCGGGTTTCTGTTTTTTGCCTGTCTAAGAATTTGCGATCGTTCTAATGTCTGCGTGCGATATCACTGGGCAAAACTTCAAAAAAGCCCCCGCGTTTGTTATATTATTGTGCAATTAAGCGGTGTTATCGGCGCCAATCGCCACACCGGTCAAACCCGAGTATTTCGTCTCGCAGAGATAACGACATGTTAGATTTTCGCTTTCCGACAGCGTTGCAAATGGTCCTTAGCGTCGCCGTAGCTGAGAAGCAGGGCATGCGTTCGACAAGCGCCACCCTCGCCGCCGCTCTGGAAGCCAACCCCAGCTTTATCCGCAAACTGATGGTCCCGCTGACCAAAGACGGCATCATCGTTTCCACCCTGGGCCGAAACGGCTCTATCCACCTCGGCCGCCCGGCGGAAGAGATCACCCTGCGGGACATCTACCTGGCGGTGATCGACGACAAGCGCATCTGGGCTTCCCGTCCTGAAGTGCCGGCTCGCTGCCTGGTGAGCGCCAACGCCTGCTGGTATTTCAAGTCGGTGGTAAACGAGGCCGAACAGGCTTCGCTTGCGGTGCTGGCGCGCCACACCGTGGCCGATTCGCTGGCCGAACTGGAGCGGGGCGACAAGCGCGCCTGTGCGGAGTACGCTGCTGCGCAAGAGGCTGAAACCGCCGATAAATAATCGCGGTTCGCATGCATAAAAAAAGGTCGGGCAATGCCCGACCTTTTTGCATGTTAAGACGATGATTACGCCGTCTGCGGCTGTGCCTTGCGTGCCACCAGGCGGCGCAGGGTGACGTAGAACACCGGCGTCAGGAACAGCCCGAACAGCGTGACCCCCAGCATGCCGGAGAACACCGTGATGCCGGTGACGCCGCGCACTTCGGCGCCGGCGCCGTGGCCGAGGATCAGCGGGATGGTGCCGGCGATGAAGGCGATGGAGGTCATCACGATCGGGCGCAACCGCAGGCGACAGGCTTCCAGCGCCGCTTCGACGATGCCTTTGCCCTGCATTTCCAGCTCGCGGGCGAACTCGACGATAAGAATGGCGTTCTTACAGGCCAGCCCCATCAGAACGACCAACCCGACCTGCACGAACACGTTGTTGTCGCCGCCGGTCAACCATACGCCGAACAGCGCCGACAGCATGGTCATCGGCACGATCAGGATCACCGCCAGCGGCAGCGTCCAGCTTTCATACAGCGCCGCCAGCGCGAGGAACGCCAGCAGCACCGCTACCGGGAACACCACCAGCGCGGCGTTGCCCTGGGTCGATTGCTGATAGCTCAGATCGGTCCACTGAATGTTCATGCCGTTCGGCAACAGCTTATCGGCCATCTGCGTCAGCGCACCCATCGCCTCGGTAGAGGAGAGCACGCGCGGGTCGGCATCGCCGATCAGGTCCGCCGCCGGGAAGCCGTTATAACGGATCACCGGATCCGGGCCGTAGGTGGTGCCGATGCTGACCATGCTGCCGATCGGCACCATTTCGCCCTTGTCGTTGCGGGTACGCAGGTTGGCGATGTCTTCCACGCTGTCGCGGAACTGGCCGTCGGCCTGCGCCATCACCTTCCAGGTGCGGCCATAGCGGTTGAAGTCATTGATGTAAGACGAACCGAGGTAGGTTTGCAGCGTGCTGAACAGCGCATTGAGCGGCACCCCCTGCGCCTTGGCCTTGTCGCGATCGATTTTGGCGTCCAGCTGCGGCACGTTAGCCTGATAGGAGGAGATCGGGAACCCCATGCCCGGCGTTTGCATAATGGCGCCGGACATCGTGTTGATCGCCGTCTGCAGCGCGCCGTAACCCAGTCCGCCGCGATCTTGCACGTACAGCGAATAGCCGGAACCCTGGCCGATGCCGAGGATCGGCGGCGGCATGATCGAGAAGGCGAAACCTTCCTGGATCTGCGAAATGCGCGCGTTGATCTCGGCGTTGATCTGCGCCGCGGTGCGGGTACGGGTGCTCAATGACTCCAGCGCGAAGAACACCGTGCCGGTATTCGGCGTATTGGTGAACTGCAGCGCGTTCAGGCCGGGGAAGGCCACCGCATCGGTGACGCCGTCCACGCTCATACCGATGGCGCTCATCTTGCGGATCACCGCATCGGTGCGCTCCAGCGAGGCGCCTTCCGGCATCTTCACGCCGCCAATCAGATACAGCTTGTCCTGCGTCGGGATAAAGCCGCCGGGCACGGTCTTAAACATCACCCCGGCGGCGGCCAGCAGCAGCAGGTAAACGACGAACACCGCGCCGCGTCGGCCCAGCACGCGGGACACCCCGTGCTGGTAACGCTGCGAACCGCTGGCGAAGAAGCGGTTGAACGGCCGGAACAGCCAGCCGAACAGCCGGTCGATCAGGCGCGACGGCATATCTTTCGGCGCGCCGTGCGGTTTCAGCAAGCGCGCCGCCAGCGCCGGCGACAGGGTCAGCGAGTTGATGGCGGAGATCACCGTCGAGATGGCGATGGTGACGGCGAACTGCTTGTAGAACTGGCCGGTGACGCCGGAAAGGAACGCCATCGGTACGAACACCGCGCACAGCACCACGGCGATGGCGATGATAGGGCCGGAGACCTCGCGCATCGCCTGGTGCGCCGCCGCCAGCGGCGACAGCCCCTCTTCGATATTGCGCTCGACGTTCTCCACCACCACGATGGCGTCATCCACCACAATACCGATCGCCAGCACCAGCCCGAACAGGCTGAGGGTGTTGAGCGAGAAGCCGAGCAGATACAGTGCGGCGAAGGTGCCGACCACGGAGATCGGGACCGCCAACAGCGGAATGATCGACGCGCGCCAGGTCTGCAGGAACAGAATGACCACCAGCACCACCAGGATCACCGCTTCCAGCAGGGTATCCACCACCGCGCGGATCGAATCGCGCACGAACACCGTCGGATCGTATGGCGCTTTCCAGCTCATGCCGTCCGGGAAGCGGGTTGCCAGCTCGGCCATCTTGCCGCGCACCGCGTCCGACAGCTCGATGGCGTTGGCGCCCGGCGACTGGAAGATGCCGATACCAACCGCATCCTTGTTATTGAGCTGGGCGCGCAGCGCGTAGCTGCCGGAACCCATTTCGATGCGCGCCACGTCGCGCAGCCGCACAATCTCGCCGTTGTCGCCGCTTTTGAGGATGATGTTGCCGAACTCTTCTTCGGTTTGCAGGCGGCCCTGGGCGTTGATAGACAGCAGATAGTCGCTGCGCGTCGGCATCGGTTCCGCGCCCAGCTGGCCGGCGGAGACCTGCACGTTCTGCTCCTGCATGGCGCTCACCACGTCGGAGGCGGTCAGCCCGCGCGCGGCAACCTTGTTCGGATCGAGCCAGATGCGCATCGCGTATTCACCGGCGCCGAAGATCTGCACCTGGCCGACGCCCGGCAGACGGGCCAGCTCGTCCTTGACCTTCAGGGTGGCGTAGTTGCGCAGGTAGAGCGAATCGTACTTGCCGGAAGGCGAGACCAGATGCACCACCAGCGTCAGCGCCGGAGACTGTTTCTGAGTGGTGATGCCCTGGCGGCGTACGTCTTCCGGCAGGCGCGCTTCGGCCTGCGCCACGCGGTTTTGCACCTGCACCTGCGCCTGATCGGGATCGGTGCCGGGGCGGAAGGTGACGGTGGTCACCAGCACGCCGTCGGAGCCGGCGACCGATTTCATGTACATCATGTTTTCGACGCCGTTGATCGCTTCTTCCAGCGGCGTGGCCACCGTTTCAGCGATCTCTTTCGGGTTGGCGCCCGGGTATTCTGCGCGCACCTGCACGCTGGGCGGCACCACGTCCGGGTATTCGCTGATCGGCAGCAGCGGGATGGCGATCGCCCCGGCGACAAAAATCAGTATCGACAGCACCGCGGCAAAGATCGGTCGGTCGATGAAAAAACGGGAAAAGTCCATGGGTCAGAAGTCTCGGCTGGGAGCTTAGTTAAGTGCGGAAGCGGTAGTGGTCATCGCGACGCTTTTCGCGTCGACCGGCATGCCCGGCATAAACACTTTCTGCATGCCGTCGACGATCACCCGATCGCCGTTTGCCAACCCTTTCTGCACGATGCGCAATCCTTCGGCCATGCGGCCCACGTCGATGTCGCGGCGCTGTGCCTTACCGTCTTTATCGACGATGTAAACGAACTTGCGGTTTTGGTCGGTCATCACCGCTTTATCGTCGATCAGCATGGCGTTGAACTCGGCGCTGCCGGGCATCTGCACGCGGGCGAACAGCCCCGGCGTGAAGCGACGATCGCGGTTGTCGAGCAGGGCGCGCATGCGGATGGTGCCGGTACCGGCGTTCAGTTGGTTATCGGTGAAATCCACCAGCCCCTGATGCGGGGTGCCGTCTTCGCCCACCAGGCCAACCTTCACCGGCAAGCGGGCGTCGTGCCGGCCCTGCTGCTGATAGCGCAGGAAGGTGGCTTCATCCACGTCGAAATAGACGTAAACCTTATCGAGCGACACCAGCGTCGTCAGCACGCTGGCGCTGTCGCCAGCGGTGACCAGGTTGCCGGCGGTGATCATCGCGCGGCTGGCGCGTCCGTCGATCGGCGCGGTGACGCGAGTAAAGTCGAGATTAAGCTGCGCCATATCGAGCTGAGCCTGCGCCGCCAGCACGTTGCTTTGCGCCTGTGCGGCGGACGAACGGCGCTGTTCCCACACCTCTTGCGAGATGGCCTGAGTGCCGATCAGTTTCTCGGTTCGCGAAGATTCGCTGCGCGCCAGGGCTGCCTGATTGCGCGCCCGCACCAGCTCGGCCTGCGCCTGTTCGCGCGCGGCGCGGTAGGTGCGATCGTCAATGGTGAACAGCACCTGGCCTTTCTTCACCTCGTCGCCTTCGGTGTAGTTGACCCGCTCGATGTAGCCGGAGACCCGTGGGCGCAGTTGCACGCTCTGTACCGCTTCGACGCGGCCGTTGAAGGCATCCCACTGGCTGATCGGCTTGACTACCACACTGGCGGCGCTGACCACCGGCGGCGGTGGCGGGGCATTGTGCGCCACGCTGTTGTCGCACCCGGCGAGCAGGGCGGCCAGCAGCGCCACCCCGGAGAGCCGCTGGCCCAGAGCGAAGGCGCGCGTGCGGCCGCCGGCGTTGAACGATGAGTTTGGTTGATTTGCCATTATTTTTATTCCGATAAGTAAGCGCTGTCTGGCCCCATACCCAGCCCTGTTTTCCGGGCTTTCCCTTCATGTATGCCTGCGTTCGGCGGAAGGGGCGTTGTGCCTTGTTATGGCCCAACGTTAGGTTTTGAAACATATTGGTGTCACATTAATGTATCAATATCGGTTACATTAATTGGGTGGAGTATAGAGGCGGCTTTCTGGTAAATGCAATAATAAAAATTGCATTTAAAGCGAAACTGTTGCAACGTATGTGCATCGGGCAGAGGGGGACCCTGCCGAATGATGGGAGCATCAGCATGAACACGACGGGTTTCATTACCGATTTGAAGACGTGGATCGACAACAATCTGGAAGAAAAACTGGATATCAACACCGTAGCGGACCGCGCGGGCTACTCCAAATGGCATCTGCAGCGCATGTTCAAGCGCCAGACCGGCTACGCGTTGGGGGAGTATATCCGTATGCAAAAATTGAAGGTGTCGGCGGAGCGTTTGGCCAACAGCGGTGAACCGATTGTCAGCGTGGCGATCTCGCTCGGCTTCGACTCACAGCAGTCGTTCAACCGCAGCTTCAAGCGCCAGTTCGGCCAAACGCCGGGTGACTGGCGCCGTGCGTTGGCGCAGCCGACGGCGGTGAGATGCACGCACCACTGAACGATTGGGCAGTGGGGATAAAAAAGCCTGAATTTGCGTTCGGGCTTTTTTGTCTTTACCTGTGGGGGATTCAAAAGTTGTCGCAACTGCCTGACTTTGCCACCGTGTCGCTGTCGCGGCAGAATATACGAATCGCCTCGTTGAGAGAGTTTGAACGTGAAGGCGTCCAGTAGTTCTCAATGACCAGGTAGCGAACGGTGTGCTGGCGGGTGTGGAGACCCAGGACGTTAAATACGCTTTCAATAGCGGCAAGCACAGGGTTTGACGAGTCGATTTCATAGCGAATGTCGACGATGGCTGCCTCCGGTGCCATCCAGGTGCGATTGGAAAGCGGCGGCACGCGAAACTTGAATGAGGAGTTCGCGGATAAGCGCTGGCCATCAAGCTCTTTAAATTCTGCGGCAGGAACATAACTCTGGTTACCGCCCGGCAAGGTGATCTGCCCTTTTTCGTCGCGGGTGGCATAGACATCCTCGGTGACTTTGTAGATCACTTGCTGGACGTCGGGGGGAATGATGCGAAAGGAGGCTACGGTACGATCCGAAGGCATGTCATTCGTCAGTTGGAACTCATACGCTCTTCCGACAGGTTGAACGAAAGCTAATGAAACGCTGCCGGCGAAGTACTGATAGGTGGCGCCCAATATTGCCATGAGAATCCCTGAGCCTACCAAAAATGCCGATACTTTCGCCAAACGGTTATTCGATTTTTCTTTAACGGGGCCTGTCTTTGGCCGCGGGGCATTGCCTTTCTTCTTACGCGCCACGTTTCTCCCTTGCATTACGCATTGGCCTACCTTTATGAGGGCATTATGGTCGACAGCTTATGCCGCTGTCGAGGGGGCGCTCTCTGGCCGGTGCGCTATGCATACAAAAAAGCCTGAACGCGAGTTCAGGCTTCTTCGTAGAATATGGCGGTGAGGGAGGGATAGATTCGCTGCGCTCACCCTGCGGGCCGCCGTTGGCGGTCCAAAACGCAGGCGTTTTGTCGAACCCTGTCGAGGATTCTCACCCTCCCGGTCGGTGCGCTATGCAAACAAAAAAGCCTGAACGTGAGTTCAGGCTTCTTCGTAGAATATGGCGGTGAGGGAGGGATAGATTCGCTGCGCTCACCCTGCGGGCCGCCGTTGGCGGTCCAAAACGCAAGCGTTTTGTCGAACCCTGTCGAGGGTTCTCACCCTCCCGGTCGGTGCGTTATGCAAACAAAAAAGCCTGAACTTTCGCTCAGGCTTTCTCGTTAGAATATGGCGGTGAGGGAGGGATTCGAACCCTCGATACACTTTCGCGTATACACACTTTCCAGGCGTGCTCCTTCAGCCACTCGGACACCTCACCATATTTTTTTGTTGCGAAATCATCGCTGCAACGGGGCGCTACTATAGGGAGTGGGGCCGATCCGGTCAAGAATAATTTCTGTGTTTTTGTTCGTCCGCTCAAGCCGTGCGCACTTTGCTGAAAACTGCGGCGAACGGCAGGGCAGATGTCATGAAAGGGTGAGAAAATCAGAAGTAGGGCTCGTGGATAACCGGCGGAAATGGGGATCATGATCGCAGAGGCTGGGGAGATGCGCAGTGCACCATGCAAAAAAAAGCCTGGACGCGAATCCAGGCTTTCTCTTTGAATTTGGCGGTGAGAGAGGGCTTGATTCGCTGCGCTCACCCTGCGGGCCGCCGTTGGCGGTCCAAAACGCGGGCGTTTTGTCGAACCCTGTCGAGGCTTCTCACCCCTCTCGGCGGTGAGCCATGCAAAAAAAGCCTGGACGCGAATCCAGGCTTTCTCTTTAAATTTGGCGGTGAGAGAGGGGTTCGAACCCTCGATACACTTTCGCGTATACACACTTTCCAGGCGTGCTCCTTCAGCCACTCAGACACCTCACCGTTTTGTTGTCGATAACGCTTTGCGCTGTCGACGGGCGCTAATGTAGGAGAATCTGATCTCAGCGTCAACCCTCTTATTTCATTCTCATGACTGTTTAGCCAAACTTGCAGCAATTTGCTGATTTACCGAACGATATTCCCACTCGTGGCCACACGTGGGCAGGGTAGACCGCAGTCGGAATCCATAAAAGACGATTGTTTGACCTTTTTCTGTACAGGTAGCTCAATATATCGCCACTGACGTTAGGTTGTCTGCTGTTATATGCATTAATACTGGATTATTAGTCAGATGTGTCGCTAAATGGAATTGTGTCGGCGCGGCGTTTTTGGCAAGGAACATCACAACGCCGCGCAGATTGCCGGGTGACAGGCCGGCGATATCGCAGACAGGGACAGACTCATTACATAATAATGCAGTAGAGGTTCGTTTTGACTCCTTCAGATGCCATGCCGGCGCCGCAAGCGCGCCATGCCATTCCCCCCGGTGCGGGGGCGCTGTTCTTCATCCAGATCTTCGCCACGCTGGGTTTCGCCGTACTCTATTCCACGCTGGTGCTGTACGCCACCAAGCGGCTGGGCTTCAACGAAAGCAGCGCCAACGCCATGATGGGCGTGTTCGGCGCCTTCAACTATGGCCTGCACATGTTCGGCGGCTATCTCGGCGGCCGTTTCCTCAGCAACCGCAACCTGTTCGTGCTCGGCATGGTGCTGCAGGTGATCGGCTGCGCGCTGATTGCCGTCGCGGGCGTGTGGGGGCTGTACTGGGGGCTGGCGATGTTCCTGACCGGCAGCGGCCTTAACGTGACCTGCATTAATATGATGCTGACTCAGCGTTTCAAGCCGGACGATGATCGGCGCGAATCGGCCTTCCTGTGGAACTACGCCGGCATGAACCTCGGGTTCTTCGTCGGCTTTACCGTCGCCGGTTATTTCCAACTGACGGAAAACTACCGCGCGCTGTTCCTGTTTGCCACGCTGGGCAACGCGGCGGCGATTATCGTCGCCGTCTGCCGTTGGCGCATTCTGGCCGATCTCAATACGCCGCTGCACGACGCCAGCCGCAGCCAATACCGTTGGCGCATGCTGGTCGGGCTGGCGGTGTTGGTAGCGCTGGTGCCGATCATCCGCGTGATGCTGACCCACGCCGAGTTCAGCGGCCATTTCGTGATTGTGCTCGGCGCGCTGATCTTCCTGATGCTGTGCGTCGTGACGCTGCGCCACCATCCGCGCGATGAGCGCCGCAGAATGGCGGCTTATCTGATCCTGGCGCTGGGCTCGCTGGTGTTCTGGGCGCTGTACCAGCTGGCGCCGATGGGGCTGATGCTGTTCTCCGAGCACAACATCAATCTGAACGTTTACGGCATTCAGGTGGCGCCGCAGTGGATCCAGAACATCAACACGCTGGTGATCGTGGTGGGCGGCCCGCTGCTGGCCTGGTGGTTCAATCGCCTGCGCGCTCGCGGTTGCAACATCGACATTCCGCTGCAGTTCTCGGGATCGCTGTTCTGTATCGGGCTCGGCATGCTGGTGCTGCCGCTGGGCATCAGCATGGCGGGCGGCGACGGGCTGGTGGCGTTTAAATGGATCGTCATCAGCTATGTGCTGCAAAGCGTTGGCGAATTGATGATCTCGCCGATCGGTTACGCGATGATCGGCAAGCTGGCGCCGCCGCGCTATCAGGGCGTGATGATGGGCTGCTGGATGATGGTGACCGGCGTCGCTTCGGTGTTGGCGGGCTACGTCTCCGGCCTGATGCCGGAAAACAGCGGCAACACGCCGCTGCAAACCAATCCCGGCTACAGCGAAATCTTCAGCGCGCTGGGCTGGGGGGCGACGGGCGTCGGCGTGGCGATGCTGATTCTCATTCCGCTGCTGCGGCGCCTTATCCGGCGCGACGGCCCGTCTGCCGCCTGATTGGCGAGTATGCGCAACAGCCCCACTGGTCGGGGCTGTTTTTATTTTGGGCTTTAACGCTTGCATCCGGCGGCGAATCGCGGAAGGCTGGAGGAAAACCAATAAAAACAAACGGGAGCCCGCAGTATGAACATCATTTATTACCACCCCTTGTTTAACGCCCAGGAATGGCTGGCCGGCATCAAGCAACGCCTACCGCAGGCCGAGATCCGCGAGTGGCAGCGCGGCGACGAGCGGCCAGCCGATTATGCGCTGGTGTGGCGCCCGCCGCACGAAATGCTGGCCAACCGCCGCGATCTGAAAGCGGTGTTCGCCCTCGGCGCCGGCGTCGATGCCATTCTTGATCAGGAGCGCAAACACCCCGGCACGCTGCCCGCCGGCGTGCCGCTGCTGCGGCTGGAGGATACCGGCATGGCGCAGCAGATGCAGGAATATGCGCTGAGCTATGTACTGCGCTATTTCCGCCGTTTCGACGAGTATCAGGCGCTGCAGCAGCGGCAGGAATGGCAGCCGCTCGATCCTCACTCGCTGGATGATTTCACCATCGGCATCCTCGGCGCCGGCGTGCTGGGGCAGAGCGTGGCGCGCAAGCTGACCGAGTTTGGCTTTCGCGTGCGCTGCTGGAGCCGCAGCGCCAAACAGATCGACGGCGTGCAAAGTTTCGCCGGGGAGGCGCAGCGCGCGGCCTTCCTCGACGGCGTCAAACTGCTGATCAACCTGCTGCCCAATACGCCGGAGACCGTCGGCATCCTCAACCGCGAGCTGTTCGCGCAGTTGAGCACGGGCGCCTATCTCATCAACATCGCGCGCGGCGCACACCTGGTGGAGGCCGATCTGCTGGCGGCGCTCGAGCAGGGGCAGCTGGCCGCCGCCACGCTGGACGTGTTCACCCGCGAGCCGCTGCCGCAGGATCACCCGTTCTGGCGTCATCCGCGTGTCACCATAACCCCGCATATTGCTGCCATCACGTTGCCGCAGCAGGCGATGGATCAGATCGCCGCCAACATCCGCGCGCTGGAGGCGGGGCACACCCCGGCCGGCGTGGTCGACAGGCAGCGGGGTTACTGATCCTTCAGCCGCCGTTCGGTAACTGATAAGCTGTTATCGTCATCGCGCCTGCCCGTACCTTTGCGGGCGGGCCCTCTGGAAGGAGAAACAATGTACCCCGTTGATTTGCACATGCACACCGTCGCCAGCACCCACGCTTACAGCACGCTGCACGATTACATCGCCGAAGCCCAGCAGAAGGGCATCAAGCTGTTCGCCATCACCGATCACGGCCCGGACATGGCCGATGCGCCGCACTACTGGCACTTTATGAACATGCACGTCTGGCCGCGCCGGGTGAACGGCGTGGGCATCTTGCGCGGTATCGAAGCCAACATCAAAAACCTACAGGGCGACATCGACTGCACCGGCCCGATGTTGACCGCCACCGACGTGATCATCGCCGGTTTCCACGAGCCGGTGTTTGCGCCGCAGGATAAAGCGTCCAATACTGAAGCGATGATCGCCGCGATGGCGCAGGGGGACGTGCATATCATCAGCCACCCCGGCAACCCACGTTATCCGATCGACATTCCCGCCGTCGCGGCGGCGGCGGCCAAATACGAGGTGGCGCTGGAGCTGAATAACTCGTCGTTCACCCACTCCCGCAAGGGCAGCGAGGCCAACTGCCGGGCGATCGCCGCCGCCGTGCGCGATGCCGGCGGTTGGTTGGCGCTGGGTTCGGATTCGCACGTTGCCTTTTCGCTGGGTAACTTTGAGCACTGCGAGCGCATCATCGACGAGGTGGGCTTCCCGCAGGAGCGCATTCTCAACGTCAGCCCGCGCCGGCTGCTGGATTTTCTCGAACGGCGCGGCAAGCCGGCGATTGCGGAATTGGCCGATTTGTGACATCGTCCCGGCAAAATTTTCCGTATTGAATAAGGCTTTATCATGAATGAGTTTTCGATTGTCTGCCGCGTGCTGGGTACGCTGTTCTACCGCCAGCCGCAGGATCCGCTGCTGGTGCCGCTGTTTGCGCTGATCAAAGAGGGCAAGCTGCAGCAGCACTGGCCGCTGGAGCAGGATGACCTGCTGAAGCGCCTGCAGCAGGGCTGCGATGTCAACCAACTGGCGACCGACTTCAACGCGATGTTCGTCGGCAGCGAGTGCAGCGTGTCGCCGTTCCGCTCCGACTACGTCGAAGGCGCCAGCGAAGCGGAAGTGCGCACCTTCTTGCAGCAGCGCGGCATGCCGCTGGCGGAGGCACCGGCCGACCATTTCGGCCAGCTGTTGCTGGCGGCGTCCTGGCTGGAAGATCAGTCGCAGGAAGATGAAGCACAGGCGCAGATCGCGCTGTTCGACGAGTTCCTGTTGCCGTGGTGCGGCCGTTTCCTCGGTAAAGTGGAAGCGCACGCCACCACCGGTTTCTACCGCACGCTGGCGCTGATGACTCGTGACGCCATCCAGGCGATGCGCGACGAGCTGGCGGAGTACGAGCAGGACGACGAAGCGGGCGACGAAGACGCGTAACGCCGCAGCTTATCCCGGCGGGCCGTCCGGCCCGCCGATCCGCTAAACACAGGTTTGCATCCCCCAGACGTAAATTGACAAAAGATCCCCTAATCTGGCGGTTTACCGTCGGTTCGGCCGCGCCTGCGCGCCGCGTTTTTTCACGCAAGGGGTAGATGATGAAAAGTAACTGGATGCAGCAGATTCAAACGTTGATCGGGCAGAAGGCCGGCGCGATGGGCGGGGCGGAAGGCATCGGCAAGCTGCTGGCGCCCACGGCGCTGGGCGGCCTGGTCGGCGTGCTGTTGGCCAACAAGTCCTCGCGCAAGCTGGTGGGCAAGTTCGGCAAGAATGCGCTGATTATCGGTGGCAGCGCGGCGGTGGGCGCAGTGCTGTGGAACAAGTACAAACAGCGGGTGAAAGAGACCCATCAGGACGAACCGCAGTTCGGTTTGCAAACCACGCCGGTGGATCTGCGCGCCAAACGCCTGGTGCAGGCGCTGGTGTTTGCCGCCAAGAGCGACGGCCATATCGATGCCGACGAGCAGCGTGCCATCGATCACAGCCTGGCACAGTTGCAGGTGGGGGAAGAGGCGCAGGGTTGGGTACAGGAAGCGCTCGATCAGCCGCTCAACCCGGAATTGATCGCCCGCAGCGTGCAAAACGAAGACGAGGCGCTGGAGGTTTATTACCTGAGCTGTCTGGTGATCGACGTCGATCATTTTATGGAGCGCGGCTATCTCGATGCGTTGGCACAGGCGCTGAAGATCCCGGCGGACGTCAAGCAGGGCATCGAGAGCGACGTCAACGAGAAAAAGCGCGAGCTGGCGTAGCGCCGCTTGGCAAGCCGGGGGGAATCGTGTCACTCTTGCCGCAATCTATGTAAGCGGATGATTTAGCAATGATGACCCCACCGAAAGCGGAAAAACGTCCTTATCCCATCACTATCCACGGCGACACGCGCGTGGATGACTACTACTGGCTGCGCGACGACGAGCGCGCAGACCGCCAGGTGCTGGACTACCTGCAGGCGGAGAACGCCTATACCGATGCGATGCTGAAGCCACAGCAGGCGCTGCGTGAAACCCTGTACGAAGAGATGGTGGCGCGTATTCCGCAGCAGGAACATTCGGTGCCTTACGTGCGCCACGGCTATCGCTATCAGACGCGCTACGAGCCGGGCAACGAATACGCGATTTCCGTGCGCCAGCCGCAGGCCGAGAGTGAGCACTGGGAGGTGCTTATTGACGGCAACCAGCGCGCCGAGAATCACGAGTTTTATACCCTGGGCGGGCTGGACGTCAGCCCCGACAACCAGCGGCTGGGGGTGGCGGAGGATTTCCTGTCGCGCCGCCAGTATGACATTCGCTTCAAGAACCTGGCCGACGGCAGCTGGGCCGACGAAGTGCTGGAAAACACCTCCGGCAGCTTCGAGTGGGCCAACGACTCCTCGACGGTCTACTACGTGCGCAAGCACGCCAAGACGCTGCTGCCGTATCAGGTCTATCGCCACGTGGTGGGCAGCGATCCGCAGCAGGACGAGCTGATCTACGAAGAGCGGGACGATACCTTTTACGTCGGGCTGGAGAAGACCACCTCCGAGCGCTTTATCCTGATCCACCTGAGCAGCACCACCACCTCGGAGATCCTGTTGCTGGATGCCGATCGTGCGGACGCCAAGCCGCAGCTGTTCGTGCCGCGCCGCAAGGATCACGAGTACGCCATCGATCACTATCACCAGCATTTCTATATTCGCTCTAATAAGGACGGTAAGAACTTCGGCCTGTACCAGAGCGAACAGGCGGACGAAGCGCAGTGGCAGACGCTGATCGCCCCGCGCGCTGACGTGATGCTGGAGGGCTTCAGCCTGTTCCGTGATTGGTTGGTGGTCGAAGAGCGCAATGCCGGCCTGACGCTGCTGCGCCAGATCCACTGGCAAAGCGGCGAAGAGAAGCGCATCGCCTTCGACGATCCGACCTACACCACCTGGCTGGCGTATAACCCGGATCCGGAAACCGCGCTGCTGCGCTACGGCTATTCGTCGATGACCACCCCGACCACGCTGTACGAGCTGAACATGGACAGCGGCGAGCGGACGATGCTCAAACAGCAGGAAGTGAAGAATTTCACGCCGGAAAACTACCGCAGCGAGCGGGTGTGGGTGAAGGCGCGCGACGGCGTCGAGGTGCCGGTTTCGCTGGTGTATCGCCAGGATAGCTTCCAGCGCGGCACCAACCCGCTGATGGTGTATGGCTACGGATCTTACGGCAGCAGTATGGATCCGGCGTTCAGCGCCAGCCGCCTGAGCCTGCTGGATCGCGGTGTCGTGTTCGCGCTGGCGCACATTCGCGGCGGCGGTGAGCTGGGGCAGCTGTGGTATGAAGACGGTAAACTGTTCAACAAGCAGAACACCTTCAACGATTTTATCGACGTGACCGAAACGCTGATCGCCCAGGGGTACGGCGACGGTAAGCGGGTGTTCGCGATGGGCGGCAGCGCCGGCGGTCTGCTGATGGGCGCGGTGATCAACCAAGCGCCGCAGTTGTTCCACGGCGTGGTGGCGCAGGTGCCGTTCGTCGACGTGGTGACCACCATGCTGGATGAGTCCATCCCACTGACCACCGGCGAATACGACGAGTGGGGCAACCCGAACGAGCAGGCCTATTACGACTACATCAAACAGTACAGCCCGTACGATCAGGTGAAGGCGCAGGAGTACCCGCATCTGCTGGTGACCACCGGTCTGCACGATTCGCAGGTGCAGTATTGGGAGCCGGCCAAGTGGGTGGCCAAGCTGCGCGAGTTGAAAACCGACGATCGGCAGCTGCTGTTGTATACCGACATGGATGCCGGCCACGGCGGAAAATCCGGCCGTTTCAAGGCCTATGAGGATATTGCACTGGAGTACGCCTTCATTCTGGCGCTGGCGGAGTAACGGCATTCGGCGGGCGGCCTGCGCCGCCCGCCGTGTTAGCCGATCAGATAGTATTTCAGCGTGTGCTTCATGTCCGGGCTCAGATCGTCGATGGATTTCAGCATCCAGCGCAGATAGCCAGGATCTTCCTGGGCGATGCGATCAATCTCCTGCCCGCGATACTTGCCGAACTTGAACTTCTTCAGCAGCACCGGCTGTTCGGTGATCTGCACCATTTGCTCCGGCGTCCAGCCCGAATCCTTGATGATGCGTTGCAGCAGCGCGGCGGTGACGTAGCAGTCATATAGCGCGCGGTGCGGGTACAGCGTGGCATCTGCCGGCAGCTGCACGTCCAGATTCAGCGCGTAGCGCAGATACTGGTTGCCGTACTTGATGTCCGGATACAGCGTGCGCGCCAGCTTGAGGGTGCAGATCCAGGCGCCGTTCATCTCCGGCAACACCCCGCGATCAAAGGCGGCGTTGTGCGCCACATAGTAGGGGCTGCCCTGATAGCGGCCGATCGCCACCGCAATGCGCGGTTTGTCTTCCACCATCTGTTCGGTGATGTGATGAATCGCCATCGCGTCGAGGCTGATGGGGCGGTCCGGGCTGACCAGATCGCTCATCGGGTTGGTCAATTGGCCGTCGAGCAGATCGAGGGAGGCCACTTCCACCACGCCGCCGTCCAGCCCGCAGGTCTCGGTATCTATTACGCGTAACGTCATGCTTTCCTCCGCGTTGCCGTCAGGCTTCAGCTTAACCGGCACAGGCGGCCGTGCCAACCGTCGCGGGTCTTGTCGGCGATGACAAGACCAGGGGCGTCATCCGGTGCGGCAACCAAAAGCGCTCCCGTTTCATCCCAGATGGCGCTGCGGCCTGCCGGGATCCAGCCACCGGTTGGCGCTGCATGGTTGGCCATCAGCGTGACCATGCCATAACGCCGGGCATAGCCTGCCAGCGTGGCGCTGTCTTTCGCGTAACCGGCTTCAGATACCAGCACGCCGGCGGCATAAATCTGCGCACCCGCCAGCGCGGCGGCACTTGCGTGGCCGGGTTGCGAGGTGTCGGCGCAGATAGCCAGTGCGATGCGTTGCCGATGTATTTCCAGCAGCGTGCCGCCATTACCGGGCAAGAACCGTTGTTGTTCCGCGCCGTGCAGATGTTGCTTGGTATAGGCGGCCACCGCGCCGTTGGGGGGAAAGATCAAGGCGGCGATATGCAGCGCCTGGCCGCTGCGCAAGGGCGCGCCGACGATGATCGTCATCTGATGCGATTGCGCCGCCGCAGCGAGCGGTTGCAGACGCGGATCGCCCAGCGTCAGCGCCAGTTCGGCAGCATCGGCCAGCTCATAGCCGCTTAGCGACAGTTCGGGAAAAACCAGCAGTTGCACCTGCTGTTCGGCTGCCTGCGCGACAAATTCAAGGTGACGTTCAAGGTTGCAGGCGATATTGGCCGCAGCGGCGGGGTATTGGGCGGCGGCGAGGGTAAAGCAGGGCATTGGCCATCTCTCCAGTGAGGCAATAAAAAACCCGCCTTGGCGGGTTTAATGACGGATGGAAGGACGCTTACTCACCAGACGGATGCGCTTTTTTGGCGCGTTTCTCCGCACGTTTCTCGGCTGGGGTTTTCAACGGCTTCTTCTTCGCATTTTTTTTGCTATCCATACCCTTACTCATGATGGCCTCTCGTTACCTATGATTGGGTGGCTTGCTCAGCCATTAACCGCCTAAAGCCGGCAGGATGCAAGCGACAAAGTGCCAGTTGTGTTTAACCTATTGTTTATGCATAAAATTTTGTTTTTAGGTGACCGGGTGTTAAAAATAAATATTATGTTATAATATTACACTTTTGGTGTTGGGAGAGCGCAATGACAGTGATGACATTACCGGATGCGCAGCAACTGCTGGCCATGCCGGATTCTGATTACATGAACTCGGTTCAACGGGCGTTTTTCCGCCAGCTGCTGCAGGATGAGCGGCAAAAGCTGCTGCTGCACATCGATGAGCTGAAAAAAGAGATCGACAGCGGCGAAGCGACGGGCGATGAAGCCGACAAGGCGGCGCGTGAAGAAGATCTGCGCCTGTTGTTCCGCCAGTTGGATCGTGAAAGCCGCCTGCTGCCGAAAATCGATGCGGCGCTGGCGCGGTTGCAGAACGGCGAATACGGCTACTGCCGGGAAACCGGCGAACCCATCGGGCTGGCGCGTCTGTTGCTGCGCCCGACGGCGGAGCTGAGCATCGAGGCGAAAACCGCACAGGAGATGCGCGAGCCGCATATGCGTAAAGGCGGGTAAGGTTTCAGCCGCCGAGCGTATCCACCAAGAGATCGAGAAAGCGCCTGACGCGGGGTTCCAGCAGGCGCTTATTCGGATAGAGCGCCACAATCCTGATTTCTTCACCCTCCACGGCGCGCAGCACCTGCTGCAGACGACCGGCGGCCAAATCCTCCGCAATCATAAAGTCCGGCAGATACGCGATGCCCAACCCGGCCAAGGCCGCATCGTGCAGCGCTTCTCCGCTGTCCAGCCGCAGGCGGCCGCGAACTGGGGCCTTGACCCATTCGCCGCGCTCGTCACGCAGCCGCCAGGGCTGTTTTTGGTTGCGGCTGCTGAACAGCAGAGCCTCGTGCCCGGCGAGCGACTCGACGGTATGCGGTTCGCCACGGGCGGCGAGGTAGGCGGGGGAGGCGCACAGCAGGGCGCGATACCTGGCGAGGGTTCTGGACACCAGCCGGGTATCCGGCGCCGTGACGCCGATCCGTACTGCCAAATCAAATCCTTCTTCCACGACATCCGCCAGGCGATCGGAAAAACTGATCTCCACCTGCACCTCAGGCCAGGCGACGAGAAATTTCGGCACCAGCGGCAACAGGATCCGTCTGCCGAAGGCGGAAGGGGCGGTCAACCGCAGCACTCCGCGTGCGGTGCCCTTGTCGCCGGCCACGCTGGCCTCGGCATCGTCGACCGAAGCGAGGATCTGCAGGCCACGTCGATAAAACTCTCGTCCCTCGTCGGTCAGGCCAAGCGAACGCGTGGTGCGATGCAACAGCCGCACGCTCAGCCGCTGCTCCAGACGCGCGATGGCCTTACCCGCCGCCGAACGCGATAGCCCCATCGTCTGTCCGCCGGCGACAAAACTGCCGGCGTCGACGACGGCCATGAAAACCTGAATGTCATTGAGATTCGCCCGTAGCATGCTGCCCTCCGAGAACCGGTGAAAAGACAATAAATTTAACATGTTCAATATATTAAATGCATTGTCAACGTCGTTTCAGTGACGACATCCATTCGCCAATCAAACGATTATAGTCGTCATGGAAACGATAAACGGTTGGAGAAACAGCATGAAAAATGGCATCACGCACTACCACCACGGGGTCATTTGGGAAGAGGAGAATGGCGTGTCCCAAGGCTATCGCGTCAAGGATACCCTCTACATCTCTGGGCAGTTTTCCCATGATATGCAGGGGGAGTTTGTCGGCGCGGGCGATATCGAACGGCAAACCCAACAGACGTTGGACAATCTGGATCGGGTATTGGCGGGATTCGGTGCCGAACGTTCGAACCTGGCGTATGTGGAGATCTACCTGACCGATGTACTGGCGCACTTTGAACCGTGCGTTGCGTTGTTCAAGCGCTATGTCGGCGATCACCGGCCCGCCGGTTCGCTGATCGGCGTCACCGGGTTGGCTTCGCCCGAGCAATTGGTGGAGATCAGTGCGATCGCGCACCTTAACTGATCGGGCCTGTGGGCGTTTTGCAGGCAGGTCGATGTGATTTTGAGCAAACGCGCGCCGAGTTCTCGGCGCGCGTTCGAGTTTTCGGGTTTTACCGTTGACCTGCCGGGCGGCTTCCGCTTTGATGAAAGCATGACTCACAGAGAGACGGAAAGCGCCATGGAACAATTACGAGGTTTGTACCCGCCGTTAGCGGCATACGACAGCGGTTGGCTGGACACTGGGGATGGCCACCGGATCTACTGGGAGCTGAGCGGTAACCCGAACGGTAAACCGGCGGTCTTCATTCACGGTGGACCGGGTGGCGGTATCTCCCCGCATCATCGTCAACTGTTCGATCCCGAACGCTACAAGGTGCTGCTGTTCGATCAGCGCGGTTGCGGCCGTTCCCGCCCGCACGCCAGCCTGGACAACAATACTACCTGGCACTTGGTGGCCGATATCGAGCGGTTGCGCGAAATGGCCGGCGTCGAGCAGTGGCTGGTGTTCGGCGGCTCCTGGGGGTCTACGCTGGCGCTCGCCTATGCGCAAACCCACCCGGAGCACGTCAGTGAAATGGTGCTGCGCGGCATCTTCACCCTGCGCAAGCAGGAGCTGCATTGGTATTACCAGGACGGCGCTTCGCGCTTCTTCCCGGACAAATGGGAGCGCGTGCTGTCCATTCTGTCAGATGAAGAACGTCAAGACGTGATCGCCGCCTACCGGCAGCGGCTGACCTCGGCCGATCCGCAGGTGCAGCTTGAAGCGGCCAAGCTGTGGAGCGTGTGGGAAGGGGAGACGGTCACGCTGTTGCCGAGCCGTGAATCTGCTTCGTTTGGCGAGGATGATTTCGCGCTGGCGTTCGCCCGTATTGAAAACCACTACTTCACGCATCTGGGCTTCCTGGAGAGCGATGACCAGCTGCTGCGTAACGTGCCGCTGATCCGCCATATTCCGGCGGTGATTGTCCACGGCCGCTATGACATGGCCTGCCAGGTGCAGAACGCCTGGGATCTGGCCAAGGCCTGGCCGGAGGCGGAGCTGCATATCGTGGAAGGGGCGGGGCATTCGTATGATGAGCCGGGTATTTTGCACCAGCTGATGATCGCCACCGACCGGTTCGCCGGCAAGTGACGCAAAAACCCGCCGTAATGGCGGGTTTTGTTATTTGACCTTCGGCTCGTACGGCAGGCGCGAAAATCTGTGGGATTCCGCGCGGTAGTGCGCCACGCGCTCGCGAAAATAGTCGCGCAGCGGCTCCGGCTGCTCGCGCTCTACCACTTCCGGGATCACCGGCATGTTGTAGCGCTCTTTGTACGCCACGCCTGAGGCGGCGAGATCCACGTTCACCCTGTCCATCTCTTCTTTGGACAACTCGGCCAGATTGTAACCCACGCTATGCTCCTTACTTACTTTGCCGCATTGAATCTGCGCAGAAGGTAATCCACCCGGCGGCGCTTGGCAAGCCCGTTGCGCCGCCGTCGCGGGCGATATTTATCCAGCAGTAATGCAATCTATTTATTCTTTTAAATAAGAATGATTCGCTTTATGATTAAAATAAAAGATGAAAATAATTATCATGTTAATTCTCAATATATTGGTGATATTTTAATTTATTGATATTTATGGTTTTTATAATTAATGTGATTTGAGTGTAAATAAGGTGTTTTTATTTTTACGGCAGCAGGGCATAATGCGCGGAAATTAAATTCATGACCTGCAAAATAAAAGGAATCATTATGCTGACGCAAGAAATGACTCAAAAGCTGAATGAGCAACTGAATCTGGAGTTCTACTCCGCCAACCTGTACCTGCAGATGAGCGCATGGTGCAGCGATAAAGGCTTTGAAGGCGCCGCCGCATTTCTTAAAGAGCACTCTCAGGAAGAGATGCAGCATATGCAACGCCTGTTCGACTACCTGAGCGACACCGGTTCTCTACCGCTGCTGGGCAGCATCGCCGCGCCGCCGGTGGCGTTCGAATCGCTGGCGGACGTGTTCCAGCAGACCTACGAACACGAACAGCTGATCACCCGTCAGATCAACGAACTGGCGCACGCCGCCATGACCGCGCACGATTACTCCACCTTCAACTTCCTGCAGTGGTACGTGGCGGAGCAGCATGAAGAAGAGAAACTGTTCAAATCCGTGCTGGATAAGCTGGCGCTGGTGGGCACCAGCGGCAAAGGCTTGTTCTTCATCGACAAAGATCTGAAGAAAATGGGCGCGATGGGTCAGGGCGGCAACGGCCAGGCTTAATCTGCACCAGAACATCGAAAAACCGCGCGCGGGCGAGCCTGACGCGCGGTTTTTTTTACCCTGCGTTTATCGCGGTTATGCGGCGATACGTGCTGCCGGATCGCAAAATGCCAGTGATGCGCTCGACTTGCCGCAGCGTGGTCGTTATGATTTACCGCGATACGCTACAGGGATGGTAGAGTCAAAACAGCGGGTTAGCCGATATAACCCGTTTTTCTGTTTACCCGTGGCGCAATCACTTGCGGTGGGTTGGGGCCGCTGATACATCGCCTTGGCTGTGGCCTTAACCCTTATGACCCTCTTTTACTGTTAAGGGATACCACTGTGATCGGTAAAATTCGTTCCTCCTGTCGCCTGCTTTCCACCGTTTTCGTCCTGTTCGTTGGCCTGTCTTCACAGCAAGCGCTGGCGCACGCCCACTTGAAAGTGGAAACGCCGAAGGCCGACGCTAGCGTCAGCCCGGCGCCGAAGGCGCTGACCCTCAGCTTCTCCGAAGGCATCGAGCCGAACTTCAGCGGCGTGAAAATCACCGGCCCGGACAACGCCGTGGTGAAAACCGGCAAGCTGCAGCTCGATCCGAACAATAACACCCAGGTCAACGTGCCGATCGACGGCGAGCTGAGCGCGGGCAAATACAACGTCAGCTGGCATGTGGTGTCGGTCGACGGGCATAAAACCAAAGGCCAGTACAGCTTCACCGTAAACTGATCGTGAGTCTGGCGACCCTGTTCGTTCTGTGTCGCTTGGTGCACTTTGCGGCGGTGATGCTGATGTTCGGCATCAGTCTGTTCACCGCCTTATTGTCACCGCAGCGCCTCTCCCCGATCCTCTCCCGCGATGTGCGCCCGCTGCTGCTTGCCGGCACCTGGGCTGCTGGGCTTTCCGCCGTGGCGCTGCTGGCTATTCAGGCCGGGCAGATGGGCGACGGTTGGCAAGACGCCTGGCGGCTGGAGATTTGGTGGGCGGTGCTCGGCACCACCTTCGGCGAAGTGTGGCGTTGGCATCTGGGCCTGTCGCTGCTGGCGATCCTGAGCCTGCTGCTGCCGGAGCGGCCGCGCGCGCAGGCGTTGGCGCTGTGTTCGGCGCTGCTGCTGGTGAGCCTGGCGTTTATCGGCCACGCGGCGATGCACGAAGGCACGTTGGGCGCGCTGCACCGCGCCAACCATGCGATACACCTGCTGGCCGCCGGTTACTGGTTCGGCAGCCTGGCGCCGCTGCTGGTTTGCCTGCGCTACCTGCAGCCGCCGCAATGGCGCAGCGACGCAATCACCACTCTGATCCGTTTCTCGCGCTGGGGGCACCTGGCGGTGGCGGCGGTGATCGTCACCGGCATCGTCAACAGCCTGATCATTCTCGGCGGTTGGCCGCTCAACCTCAGCTCGCCTTATCAGCGCCTGCTGCTGATTAAAACCGCGCTGGTGGCGCTGATGGTGATGGTGGCGCTGGCCAATCGCTACGCTATCGTGCCGGCAATGAGCCGCGTGCCGGCGCTGGCGCAGCGCGGCGTGGTGCTGGCCTGCTGGCTCGAAGTCGGGCTGGGGATGGCGGTGCTGCTGCTGGTCAGTTTATTTGCAACCTATGCGCCGGTATGACATTTCAGCTTGCCGCAGGCCGGCAAGCTGCGGGAAAATCGACGCGAATAGCAACCTTAAGGCCAACACATGAAATCGGTATTACTCGGCATTACGCTGCTGGCAACCGCGACCGGCGCGCTGGCGGCAGACAAACTGGTGAACATCACTAAACTGGAGTACGGCAAACAGTGGGCGTTCACCAAGGAAGAGGTGACGCTGCAGTGCCGCAGCGGCGGCGCGCTGTTCGTGCTCAACAACAGCACCTTGATGCAATATCCGCTCAACGATGCAGCGGAGCAGCAGGTGAAGAAGGGCCATCAGCGTGCGCAGCCGCTGGAGGTGCTCCTGCTGGACGACCCTGCCGAACCAGGGAAAAAAATGAGCCTGGCGCCGTTCATTGAACGCGCCGAGAAGCTGTGCGCTGACTAACCGCTTGTTTGCCAACGCCTTGCCCAACGTGCGCGGATTGATGCGCATTTGCCGCATAGTTATTTCGTCACGAAACTATCACGCGGCCGCCGGGCGGCTGGCAAAACTGGCGCGGTAGGCTACTCTTAAAGTGCACGGCTGAACAAGCCCTGCATTAAATGCCAACTTTTAGCGCACGGCTCTCTCCCAAGAGCCATTTCCCTAGACCGAATATAGGAATCGTATTCGGTCTTTTTTTGTGTGATTGATTTATAAGTAAATTTCACCTAAGACGCCAGCAACAATCCCCGCTCCTCTTTCGAATCACAGCCACCAACCCGATCTCCATCCCCACCCGCACATATCGCTAATTTAGCCGCACTAAAAGTCATTACGTCATCTATGGCGCTGATAAGCTCCGGTCATTGCTCCCATCACCGGTTAAGCGAGAGCGGCATTATGGGGAATATCAAGATATTAGGCGTTGTAGTTTTAAAAGGACACCTGCGTTGAACGATCGGCTGAGTCGGTTGAAGAGGGCGTTGCCCGGCTATCTCGAGGCGTGGCGTGAGGGGATTTTACCCTCTGACTGGGGGCAGGTGGCTAATCCTGAAGTGGTTGCCGCCCTGTTGGCGGAGTGGGAGGCGCTAAGCGAATTGGCGTCTCGGTTCGAAACCGCCACTGAAACTCCCTCCGAACCGGCTGCATTTTGGCAGGCGCGTGCCGAGCAGATGGCGCAGCGCAATCGCGAACTCAGTGCCCAACTGGCGACGCCAGTCCGTTTGCCCGGCGCGCGGGTGGCATTCTTTGGCTATGTGAAAACGGCGGTGATGGACGCCAGGCAGGTGAGGGCGGCGATTCGTGATGCCGGTTTTCTCATTGATACCGAGGATAAAAACGATAGCGTACCGTCATGACCTCTGTCCTGTAACGCATGAGTTTGGAGAATAAGCGCGAGCGAATAATGTCGCCTCTGTGATACGGAGCAAGGTTCAATTCATCCAGTCAATTTGTTAGGATCGTCTGACCTACATGACTATTGGTGCAGTACATTGAAAATCAAAGCGTTGTTATTTGTTGCGTTGGCCGCATTGGCCGGCTGCAGCCAGGAGGGAACCTCGATGAATCAGCCCGCAAATGAGAAAGGCGGCCAAACGGAAGTGTTGCTGGTGAACAGCGCGCTGGTGGACTGCGTGGGCGTCGGCCCGATGAAGTGCATGCAGGTGCGCCGCTCCGCGCAGCAGCCGTGGGAGTTGTTCTATACCGGCATCGAGGGTTTCACCTTCGAACCGGGTTATCAGTATCGGCTGAAAGTGCGCGTCACCCCGGTGGAGAACGTACCGGCCGACGCCTCATCGCTGCGTTACACGCTGATCGAGCAGTTGGAAAAGCACAAGGCATGACCCTCAACAGGCCGGGCAATAGCAACCTGGCCTGCTATCATTATCCCTTGCCTGTGTCGCAGGGCCATTGACTGGTCTGTTCACTGCGCTTGTTTTCGCACTTTCTTAAGTATATCGAGAAAATCAGGTATATTGTCCTTCGGTTTTTAGCTACCAAGAAAAAATTACTATGATTATCAAACCTAAAATTCGTGGTTTTATCTGCACCACCGCTCACCCGGCAGGCTGTGAAGCCAACGTCCGTGAGCAAATCGCCTACGTTAAGTCGCGTGGCGAACTGAAAAACGGGCCTAAAAAGGTGCTGGTCATTGGTGCATCCACCGGTTACGGTCTGGCCTCGCGCATCAATGCCGCTTTCGGCAGCGGTGCGGCCACCATCGGCGTATTTTTCGAGAAGCCTGGCAGCGAAGGCAAAACCGGTTCCGCCGGTTGGTACAACTCCGCCGGTTTCGACAAGGCAGCTAAAGAAGAAGGCCTGTACGCGAAAAGCATCAACGGCGACGCATTCTCCAACGAGTGCCGTCAAACCGTGATCGATCTGATCAAAAAAGACCTGGGTCAGGTTGACCTGGTGGTTTACTCGCTGGCTTCGCCGGTGCGTAAAATGCCGGAAACCGGCGAAGTGGTGCGTTCCGCACTGAAGCCGATCGGCGAGCCGTACAAATCCGTTGCGCTGGACACCAACAAAGACGTGCTGGTTGAAGCCGTGGTCGAGCCGGCCAACGAGCAAGAAATCGCCGACACCGTGAAGGTGATGGGCGGCCAGGACTGGCAGCTGTGGATGGACGCGCTGGACGAAGCGGGCGTGCTGGCGGATAACGCGCAGTCTGTCGCTTACTCCTACATTGGTACCGATCTGACCTGGCCAATCTACTGGCACGGTACGCTGGGCAAGGCGAAAGAAGATCTGGATCGCGCGGCGCAGGCCATCAACCAGAAGCTGCAGGCCAAAGGCGGCGCGGCTTACGTTGCGGTGCTCAAGTCGGTGGTAACTCAGGCCTCCTCCGCCATTCCGGTGATGCCGCTGTATATCTCCATCGTGTTCAAAATCATGAAGGAGCAGGGCATTCACGAAGGCTGCATCGAGCAGATCCAGCGTCTGTTCGCGACCAAGCTGTACAGCGGTGCGGCGCCGGACACCGACGAGAAACACCGTCTGCGCCTGGATGACTGGGAACTGCGCGATGCCGTGCAGGAAACCTGCCGTGAAATCTGGCAGCAGCTGAACGACAATAACATCAACGAACTGACCGATTACCAGGGCTACAAGGCGGAATTCCTGCGCCTGTTCGGCTTCGGTCTGCAGGGCGTTGATTACGATGCCGATCTGAGCGGCGAAGCCAACTTCGACGTGATCGAACTGGTCTAAGCGCGTCGAGCAGTCAAACAAGGTCGGGTTAGCCCGGCCTTTTTTATTGCCCGCGCATTGGCGCCCACCGTCTGACTCATCAGTCCACTTGATCATTGACAGCAATAAATTATCGTTTTACGATAATTTATTGCTGTTGATTAAGGGATAGAAAATTATGGGCGCTGCGCCAAGGATCCATCTGCCGCTGTACGTGCGTTGTCTGTGTTTGCTCATTATGGCGATGCTGATCGTCAGCACCGGCGTTGAGATGTTCATCATTGTGCGGGATTGGCTGCAGGGCGTAGCCTATCGCGATATCGTCGCCTCTTACCGGGAATATTACCCGGAGCTGCTTGCCTACGCGATCCCGCAGCAACGCTGGGCGCTGTTCGCCACGCTGGTTATCGACATGCTCGGTTATTTGCCCTATTACAGCGCGCTGCTGTGCGGCGCCGGGCTGTTTTATCAATTTTTCCGCGGCAACGTGTGGCATCGCAACAATATGGTGCTGTTGCAGATCATCGGCATCTTGCTGATCGTCGATGTGTTGTTCCCGTCGTTAGCTGGTCTGTTGCAGGTGATGGTATTGACCGCCGATGAAAAAATGCTGTTTATCCTTTATTATGGCGTCAATAGCGAGTCGGTGCGCTCGCTGATCGTAGGCTGCGCAATCCTGGTATTTAGCCGGGTATTTCTGGAAGCGTTGCGGCTGAATGAAGAACAGCTTTCTTTCGTGTGAGAATAGAGTGGCAATAATCGTAAGTCTTGATGTCATGTTGGCCAAAAGGAAGATGCGTTCAAAGGAGCTGGCGGAGCAGGTGGGGATCACCGAGCAAAACCTGTCTCTGTTGAAAAACGGCAAGGTCAAGGGAGTCAGGCTGGAAACGCTGGACAAGATCTGCCGCATTCTCGACTGCCAGCCTGGCGATCTGTTGGCCTGGCAGCCGGACGGCGAAGAGTAAGATCCCAGCGCACTCGGAAGTGCGCTGAACCTGCTGGCCCATTTCTGCGATTAGCGTTATCTTATTGAGCGATATTTGTTTTATTCAGGTTAATTAAAATAACGGGTGATTAACACTTGCGTATTCTTTTTGTCGCTGGCGATGGCATGCGGCGAACGTTATTAAACTAAATAAACTCATTTTTCATTTACCGTCACTACCAATGGCGTTATTTTAAGGGGAATAGTATGACATGGCGTAATTATCTTCTGGCATTGTGTCTGGTATTAAACGGATGCAGTGCCATTTACCCCACTGTTTCATCCTCATCCTCCTCCACTCATCGGGGGAATTGGGGAGCACCGCAGCCCGCAACGCGAGAACAAAAACAGCGTATTATCGCCGGTGAATCCGCCGCTTCCGTGCTGAATGAAGGCCGGGTCGGTATCGGCGGTACGCTGGACTGGTCGAAAATAGGGGGGCGCTAATCGCCACTCTTTATTCAGCGTGGCGCCAGACGTTATCTCAGAGATATTATGGAGCGGTTTATTATTAATTCGCTACTCTGTTTTTCCGATGCGTTATTTATCTTTAAACGATGAATCTCTGCTTGTTGAATTTATATCGACATACCTAGACATCATTACAGGAGTTTTCAATGGCAAAGCGTATTGTCGCCATGTTGATAATGTCGTTGTTGAGTCTGCAAGCAAATGCGGCCCGTTACGATCGGCAATGCGAGGGAGTTTCTCCCGTGCTGTTTCAGAAGAAATTGAAAGAGCTGGCGCATGGCCTGCGACAAGAGATGGCGGTGCCGACACCACCCACGGAGAACGAGGCTGAAACCTTGGCGCGTCTGGCGGAATGCGATGCCGAAAACGCGAAAACGCCGGCGACGGGAGGGCAACATGCGCCCGATCCCGCAGAGCCTCATATGTCTTCACTCAATGGCTGTTGAACGGTTCTCTGCGTCATTTTTCGTGGCGCGCCCTAGTCGGCTTATTCATGGAGCTTGTGTATTGAAAATACCCTCGTTAATCGCTGCGGCGCTGGCGCTGCTGGCCTCATTTTGCAGTCAGGCGTTCATCGATCGCCATTCCTCGCCCGGCGCCTCGACGGAAAGTCCCTCTGCGGCGGGATGCCCGGCGCGGCTGGATGGCTTGTTGCAGCATATTTGGTTGGCTGAACAGATTCAGGCGGAGCGCATGCAGCTGGCGCGGCTGCGTGCGGAGCGGGAAGCGTTGGAAATGTGGTTGCAAACACAGAAAACGGCGAGACGTTCTGCGCAGGGGCACCAGAGCGCCCGATCGGCCTGCGAACAGGGAGCCGATATTGTTCGCTGCCTGTCGCTGCGTCTGCGCCGGACGTCCCTGATGGGGCCGCATCGGCCGTTTGTCGGCGCATATTGCCGGGCCTGGCTGAATGGTCGGCCGCTGAATTGCTAAAGATGAGAACAGGGACTTGTCAGGAGTTTATCGATGAAAATGATAGTGTTGACCGGCGTGGCCTTGTGTTGCGCCAGCTTCGCGCAGGCGCGGGTGGATCTGGAATACCATGCGGCGGCGCCGAAGGACAGTAAGATCACCGAGGAATACCAGAAAAAGCGTGATGCATTGCGTCACAAGGTGTGGAATGTCGATAACCTGACGCTGGTCAACGAGCAGGCGATTGCACGGGAACAGCAGCGCGAGGCAGCAGAGGCCGCCGAGCGGCAGCAGCGGAACCTGGAACAGCAGGAGAAAAAGCAGCGTTGCCTGCGCAGACATTCGAAAGATCCTCACCCCGAGGCGAAGTGTTACATGCACAACTTCTAGCCTTTAACGTCCGGGCGCTTGCTGCGCCCGGCGTCGTTTAGGCCGGGCGGCAATGCTCTTTCAGCATGGCGATCGCATCCGGTTTCAACTGATACAGATAGACCGGTCGGCCAGTGGCGCCGTACAGAATACGGGTGCCGAGAATGCCGCTCTCCGCCAGATAGATGAGGTACTTGCGGCAGGACACCCGCGAAATGCCGATGGCGTTGGCCAGGTTGTCGGTGGAAAATTCGCTGTCGTGCTGCTGTTCGATCCACTCGCACACCGTGCTCAGGGTGATGCTGGTCAGCCCTTTCGGCAGCTTCTTGCTCTCCTGGCCGCCGGGCTGGCGGCGTAGCAGGCTGTCGACGTCGGCCTGCGAAAACTCGCGCTGCGCCAAGAGCTGAGACTGTTGCCGGTAGTGGCTCAGCGCCTCCTTAAAGCGGCTGAACTGGAACGGTTTGATCAGATAATCCACCACGCCGTAGTGCAGCGCTTTTTGCACCGTGTTCACGTCGCTGGCGGAGGAGATGATGATCACATCGGTCTTCTCGCCGAGTTCGCGCAGGCCGGGCAGCAGATCCAGCCCGTTCTCCTGCTGCATGTAGATATCCAACAACACCAGATCGATGCTGACGCTGGCATCGGCCAGCAGGGCGCGCGCCTGGCTCAGAGTGGCGACCGTCGCTTGGCAGTGAAAACCGCCGACCTGGCTCAGGTAGTATTTGTTCAGCTCCGCCACCATCGGGTCGTCGTCGACAATCAGTACGTTAATCATGGGCTCTGCTCTTGGCCTGATAGGGAAGGTGCACGAAAAATTGGGTCAGCTCGCCCGGTTCGGATTCGAAATCGATGCTGCCGCCCAGTTTCTCCAGATGGCTGCGGATCAGCGCTAGGCCGATGCCGCGTCCCGTTCCCTTGGTGGAAAATCCGTGTTCGAAGATGCGCGCGGCGATCGCCGGATCGATGCCGGGGCCGTCGTCGCTGACGATACAGTGTAATTGATCGTCGTGGTGATGGAAGCTCAGGCCGATCTCGTGTCCCTCAACGCCGTCGATGGCGTCGATGGCGTTTTCGATCAGGTTGCCGAGCACGCTGATCAGCACATGGGTGGTCTCCGCATCGTCGGTTTCTGGCAGCAGGCTGGTTTCCTCGATGGTCAGTTCGATGCCGGCCTCATGGGCGCGGCTGATCTTGCCGATGAAGAAGCCCGCCACTTCCGGCGAATGGATCTTGCGCAGCAACGCGCCGATCTCTTCCTGGTAGTTGCTGGCGGTGTTGATGATGTAGTTTTCCAACTGCTGATAGGCCTTCATGTGCAGCATGCCGAGTATCACATGCAGCTTGTTCATAAATTCGTGCGACTGCACCCGCAGGGCGTCGGCGTAGTGTGCCATGCCGCTCAGGCGCTGCAGCAAGCGGCTGACCTCGGTTTTGTCGCGGAAGGTGGCGATGGCGCCGGTCACCTTGCCGTTGACGATCACCGGCACGGTATTGGTCAGCAGTTCGCTGCCGTTGAAGCTGATCTGCCGATCGCGCAGCGGTTCGCCGCTGGCCAGCACCTCCGCCAGATGCAGCTGCGCCGGCCAATGCTTGCTGGCGGCTTCCAGCAGCAGGTTTTCCACCGGCCCGCTCTGGCGCAGCAGGCGCTTGGCTTCGTCATTGACGATGGTGATGCGGGATTCATTATCGACCGCGATCACGCCTTCTTTAATCGACTGCAGCATGGCGTTGCGCTGTTCGAACAGGTTGGAGATTTCGTAAGGCTCAAAACCCAGCATGATGCGCTTGAGCGCAGAGACCAGGAAAAAGGTGCCCAGGCTGCCGACCAGCGCGGCGAAGGCGATGGTCCAATAGATGATCCAGCGGCTCTCCGCCACCACCCGCTGCACGGTGTCCAGCGCGATGCCGAGCGCCACTACGCCGATTTGTTTTTTCTGATCGTCATACACCGGCACGAACACCCGCAGCGCCGGAGCCAGCGTGCCGCGGTTGATGGCGCTGTTGACGTTGCCTTGCAGCGCCGGCGCCAGATCGTCGCCGATAAAATGTTTGCCGATCAGCCAGGGTTTGGGGTGCGAATAGCGGATGCCCTGCATATCCACCACCACCACGAACAGTAGCTCGTTTTGATGGCGCACCTGCTCGGCGAAGCGCTGAATGGCGCCGCTTTGATCGCGCCGCTGCAGGCCGTCGATCACGGTGTTGGAGAGCGCCAGCGTGTTGGCGACGGCGATGGCTTTTTGCTGCAGCTGATCTTGCCCCTCGCGGCTCATCTGCACGAAAAACAGCGCGAACACCACCAGCAGCACCGAAGCGATGATGGCGGACACCATCAGCGTGATGGAGGTGCTCAGCTTGAGCGGCACCCGTTGTTTTGGCATGGCGGTTCTCCGAATGGCGATATCACGGCGTATTCTAGCGAGGAATGAGGCAAGCTGCAGTTACCGGCAGCAGGTTATAGCATGCTGCCGGGGTGCGGAGGGGTTATTTTAGTTACAAAAGCGGGTCATTGCTGGTGGTAGAGCTCCAGCGCCTGTTGGCCGCTGGCACCTTGATGGATGATCGCCATCAGGGCGCGCACCACCTGCGACGGATTGCTGTGTTGGTAAACGTTGCGGCCATAGACCATGCCGGAAGCGCCCTGGGCCATCAGCGCGGCGGATTTTTCCAGCACCGGCCCCAGCTCCCCCTTGCCGCCGCCACGCACCAGCGTCGGGCAGCGCGCCGCTTCCACCACGCGGTGAAAATCCTCCACCCGATCGGTCGGATCGGCCTTGATGATGTCGGCACCCAGCTCGCGCGCCAGCCGCACCAGCGGCACGATCTTCTCCACGTCACCCAGCGATCCGTAGGCGGCGCCCTGGCCGGCTGGCGCCATTACCAGCGGTTCGATCATCAGCGGCATGGCGTAGCGATCGCAGGCGTGGCGCAGGCGGCCGATGTTCTCCACGCATTGGCGGAAAATGCCGGGTTCATCCGGGATCATATACAGATTGACCACCACCGCGGCGGCGTCCATTTGCAGCGCGGCGAGGATCGGCGCTTCTGGGTTGTGCAACACCGCCCACATCTCACGGTGGCGCGCGGCGTTATAGGCGTTGCCGACGTCGGTGCGCATCACCAGCGCCGGCTTTTCGCGCTGCGGCGCGCGCTGCAGCAGCTCCGCCTGGCCGTAGTTGACCTGAATGGCGTCGGGGCGCGCGGCGATCAGGTTGCCCATCACCCGTTCGATATCTTCCAGGCCGATTAAGAAATCCGGTTCGTTGGCGATGCCGTGATCGATCGCCACATCCAGGCACTTGCCGTTGTTGAACAGGCGGTTCATCCGCACCTTACTGCTGAGCTGCATGTCAGGTCCTCCTGAGATAGGGATATGTCCATTATTGCCGAGTAAGAATGGTCGGGAAACGCGGAAACCGCAAACTGCGTAGCCGCTCGCAGTTTTTGCCGGCGCACGAAAGGGGAACGCTCGCCGGTGGCTTTCATTTCATTTGTTAGATCCGTGTCATGTTTTTGTTAATAAGCCATTCCAAAATGCATGTTTCGCTTGTTTGGGTTAAAAAGTTTCAATAATCTAAATTATGAAATAAACATTTAAAAACGCGATAAAGACGCCGTTTGTTGTGCCAGGGGTTTATTTCAATTGATTGTTTTTAATCTGTTTTGAGATATCGATCACCATTTTTTTCACGGCCTTAATACGGCGATAACGCGGTAATTTCGCCGTATCAAAGGGATAACACCGACCGTATTGTTGTTTGAATGTAAAAAATATTTTTCATTAGCTGTCAACCAACAGACCTCTTCATTCTAACGATTAAAGGGTAACGAACATGAAGCTGAAGAAACTGATCGCCGCCTCGGTACTGATGTGTATGCTGCCGGCCAGCGTGTTGGCGAAAGACATCAAGATCGGCGTTTCCATGGCTTACTTCGATGACAACTTCCTCACCATTCTGCGCCAGTCGATGCAAAGCAAAATGAAGGCCGACGGCAACGTCAGCGGCCAGTTCGAAGACGCCAAGGGCGACATTGCGCAGCAAATTCAACAAATCGAAAACTTCGTCAGCCAGGGCGTCGACGCCATCATCCTCAACCCAGTGGATACCCAGGGCGTCAAGCCGATGATCAAGCTGGCCGAGAAGGCCAAGATCCCGCTGGTGTTCGTCAACCGCAAGCCGGAAGTGGCGCTGCCGGCCGGCATGGCCTACGTCGGCTCCGATTCCAAGCTGGCCGGCAAGCTCCAGATGGAAGAGCTGGCCAAGCTGATGAACGGCAAGGGCAACGTGATGATCCTGATGGGCGAGCTGTCGAGCGAAGCCACGCGCGACCGCACTCGCGGCGTGGAAGAGGTGGCGGCCAACTACCCCGGCATCAAAATAGTCGACAAACAAACCGCCAAGTTCTTCCGTAAAGAGGCCGTGGACGTCACCACCGACTGGATTTTGTCCGGCCAGCAGATTGACGCCATCGCCTCCAACAACGACGAAATGGCCATCGGCGCTATTTTGGCGCTGAAGCAAGCCAAGAAATCCGGCGTGTTGGTGGCCGGCGTTGACGGCACGCCGGACGCGCTGGAGTTCATCAAGAAGGGCGATCTGGCGTTGAGCGTGTTCCAGGACGCCAAAGGCCAGGGCGAGGGCGCGGTGCAAACCGCCGTTCAACTGGTGAAAGGCGAGAAAGTGGAGAGCAACGTGCTGATCCCTTACCAGCTGATCACCCAGGCCAATTACCAGCAATTCGCCGATAAAAACAAGAAATAAGCCTTGAAGCCCGCCGCGGGCGCCGGTGTGGGGCGATCGCGGCGGAAAACGTGGGTCAGTGCGGAGGTAAGCGGTATGTACCCTTATGTTCTTGAGGCCGAAGGCATCAGCAAGCAGTTCCCCGGCGTCAAAGCGCTGGATAAGGTCTCGATTAAAATCAAACCCGGCAGCGTGCACGCGCTGATGGGGGAAAACGGCGCGGGCAAATCGACGCTGATGAAATGCCTGATCGGCATCTACCACCCGGACGAAGGCTCGATCAAAATCAAAGGCCGGCCGGTCACCTTCAGCGATACGCTGCAGGCGCTGCATTCGGGCATTTCCATGATCCATCAGGAGCTGAACCTGGTGCCTGACATGACGGTGGCGGAAAACATCTGGTTGGGGCGCGAGCCGGCGCGGCTGGGGTTCGTCAACCACGAGCAGCTGAACGAACAGACCCGCGAGCTGCTGGCGCGGCTGAACATCAAACTGCAGCCGGATACGCTGGTGGGCGAGTTGAGCATCGCCAATCAGCAGATGGTGGAGATCGCCAAGGCGGTGTCCTACAACGCCGACGTCTTGATCATGGATGAACCGACCTCGGCGCTGACCGAAGGCGAAGTGGTGCACCTGTTCGCCATCATCCGTGAACTGCGCGAGCAGGGCAAAGGCATCATCTATATCAGCCACAAGATGGACGAGATCTTCGCCATCACCGACGAAGTGAGCATTTTCCGTGACGGCACCTTCATCGCCTGCGACAAAACCGAAAACCTGACCAAACAGTCGCTGATCACCATGATGGTGGGGCGCGAACTGACGCAGATGTTCCCCAAATTCAACAACAATATCGGCGAGGAAGTGCTGCGGGTGGCGGGGCTGCGCCGCAGCGGCTGGTTTCATGACGTGTCGTTCAGCGTCAAACGCGGCGAGATCCTCGGCGTCGCCGGGCTGGTGGGCGCCGGGCGCAGCGAAGTGATGGAAAGCCTGTTCGGTATGCACCCGGCGGACGGCGGCGAGATCTTTATCGAAGGCCAGGCGGTGAAGGTGGATTCCCCGGCGAAGGCGATCGAGAGCGGGCTGGCGTTTCTCACCGAAGACCGCAAGAAATCCGGCCTGTTTCTGGTGTTGTCGGTGGTCGAGAACATGAGCATCGTCAACCTGTCGGAATACATCGGCAAGAACGGTTTCGTCAGCCATGTGCAGATGGCCAAAGACTGCATGGATCAGATCAAAAAACTCAACATCAAAACGCCGACCATGGATCAGATCATCAATAACCTCAGCGGCGGCAACCAGCAGAAGGTGCTGATCGCGCGTTGGCTGCTGGCGCAGCCGAAAATCCTGATCCTCGACGAACCGACGCGCGGCATCGACGTGGGGGCGAAAGCGGAAATCTACCGCCTGATCAGCGAGCTGGCCAACCGCGGCGTCGCCATCATTCTGGTGTCTTCCGAGCTGCCGGAGATCCTCGGCATGAGCGATCGGGTGATGGTGATGCACGGCGGTCGCATCACCGGCATTTTGGACAAAGACGACGCGGACCAGGAAAAGATCCTGGCGCTGGCCTCAGAATAACGAAGGGTGAACATCATGAGTAACGTAAAGATTGAGAAGCCGCTCTCCGCCGATTCAACGGGCAAGGGAGCGCTGTTCTCCGGGCTGAGCGGCAAAATGCCGAAAGACACCGGTATTTTCATCGTGATGATCGGCATCGCGCTGATCTTCGAAATTCTCGGCTGGTACATGCGCGATCAGTCGTTCCTGCTGAACCCGAACCGCCTGCTGCTGATCGTGCTGCAGGTGGCGATCATCGGCATCATCGCGGTGGGTGTCACCCAGGTGATCATCACCACCGGCATCGATCTCTCCTCCGGCTCGCTGATTGCGCTGACCGCGGTGGTGGCGGCCAGCCTGGCGCAGACCTCGGACAGCATCTCGCCGATGTACCCGGGGCTGCTCGATCTGCCGGCGGCGATCCCGATCGGCGCCGGGATTGGGGTGGGCATCGTCTGCGGCTTTATCAACGGCTTCCTGATCACCCGCACCGGCATTCCGCCGTTCATCGCCACGCTGGGGATGATGGTATCGGCGCGCGGTCTGGCGCAGTACTACACCAAGGGCAACCCGGTTAGCTTCCTGTCGGACGGCTTCACGTCAATCGGCCAGGGCGCGATGCCGGTGATCATCTTCCTGGTGATTGCAGTGATCTTCCACATCGCGCTCAAACACACCCGCTACGGCAAATACATCTACGCCATCGGCGGCAACATGACCTCGGCGCGGGTCTCCGGCATCAACGTCAATAAGTACCTGGTGACGGTTTACACCATCGCCGGCGGCCTGGCGGGGTTGGCGGGCGTGGTGCTGGCGGCGCGCGTCAGCAGCGGCCAGTCGAGCATGGGGATGTCGTACGAGCTGGACGCCATCGCCGCGGCGGTGATCGGCGGCAGCAGCTTGATGGGCGGTGTCGGGCGCATTACCGGCACGCTGATCGGCGCGGTGATCCTCGGCCTTATCAAAAGCGGCTTCACCTTTATCGGCGTCGACTCTTACATTCAGGACATTATCAAAGGCGTGATTATCGTCGCCGCCGTGTCTATCGACATGCGGCGCAACCGCAAAAAACACTGATTGCCGTGAATTGCCGCCGGCGCCAAGGTGGGCCGGCGGCGTTTTTTTACCCGGGGGAACACATGATGAATTACCTGAAAGGGCTGTGGCTGGCGGTGGCGCTGTGTGCGTCCACTTCGGCATGGGCGCAAACCATCGGCGTATCGATGGCCTATTTTGACCAGAACTTCCTCACCATTATCCGCCAGGCGATCGACAAGGAGGCCAAGGCGCGCGGCATTACCGTACAGTTCGAAGACGCGCGCGGCGACGTCGGCCGCCAGACCGATCAGGTGCAGAGCTTTATCAGCGCCGGGGTGGACGCGATTATCGTCGATCCGGTCAACTCGGCCAGCACCCCGGTGATGACCAAAATGGTGCAGGCCGCCGGCGTGCCGCTGGTGTACGTGAACCGCACGCCGGGCGACGCCAAACTGCCGCAGGGCGTGGTGTTCGTCGGCTCCGACGAGCGGGAGTCCGGCACGCTGCAGATGGAAGAGCTGGCGCGGCTGGCTAACTATCAGGGCAACGTGGCGGTGATGATCGGCAACCTGACCGACGCCGGCGCGCTGCAGCGCACCAAAGACGTGGAGCAGGTGGTGGCCAAGTACCCGAAAATGAAGGTGGTGCAGAAGCAAAGCGCCAACTATTCACGCAGTGAAGGCATGGATCTGATGATGAACTGGCTGACCAACGGCGAAGCGATCGACATCGTCGCCGCTAACAACGACGAGATGGCGATTGGTGCGATCATGGCGCTGCAGCAGGCGGGCAAGGCGGATAAGAAAGTGCTGATCGGCGGCATCGACGCTACGCCGGACGGCCTCAAGGCACTGGCCTCCGGCAAGATGCAGGTCACGGTGTTCCAGGACGCGGTCGGCCAGGGCAAGGCCTCGGTCGATGTGGCGCAGCGCATGATCAACGGTGAAAAACTCGAGCCGTATTACTGGATCCCGTTCGAGCTGGTGACGCCGGCCAATCAGGGGAAATATGCGGCCAGGCCGTAAGTTAACCGCCAGGTTCGCGTTGCCGGGGCGCTGCTTGCAGCGCCTTTCTTATTGGCGCCAGTTACATGTCCGCTTGCGGCCAGCGCGGCGCCGAATCTTGCCTCACACTGAGGATCTTTAAACAGCGAGAGGATGGGCGATGAACGCATTAAACGGCAAGGTGGCGGTGATCGGCGGCGCCAGTTCGGGGATCGGCAAAGCGGCGGCGCTGCTGTTTACCCGGCAGGGCGCAGCGCTGGTGTTGGGCGCGCGGCGCGAGCCGCTGTTGGCCGAGCTGGTAGAGGTCATTCGGCGCGAGGGCGGCCGGGCGTTGGCGGTAGCTGGTGACGTGCGCGACGAAGCCTTCGCCGAACGGTTGACGGCGACGGCCGTCGATGAGTTCGGCGGGCTGGATATCGCTTTCAACAACGCCGGCACGTTGGGGCCGCTGGGGCCGTCGCTGGCGCTCAGCGCGTCAGAATGGCGCGACGTGCTGGAAACCAATCTGTCCAGCGCTTACTACAGCGCCAAATATCAAATCCCCGCCATGCTGGCGCGCGGCGCAGGCTCGGTGATCTTCACCTCCACGTTCGTCGGCCACACCGCGGCGTTTCCCGGTACGGCGGCCTATGCGGCCAGCAAATCGGGGCTGATCGGCCTGACGCAGGCGCTGGCGGTGGAGTTCGGCGGGCGCGGCATTCGGGTGAACGCGCTGCTGCCGGGGGGCACCGACACGGCGATGGGGCGGCAGATGAGCAATACCCCGGAAGCGCTGGCGCAGGTGGCCGAACTGCACGCGCTGAAGCGGCTGGCGATGCCGGAGGAGATCGCGCAGGCGGCGCTGTATCTGGCGTCTGACGCCTCCTCATTCGTCACCGGCACCGCGATGCTGGTGGACGGCGGCGTTTCCATCCAGCGCGGCTGAGGTTGGCAGGGCCCGTGGCCGGGCGCCACGGGCCCTACGCGAGGCATTACCAGCCTTTGACGGCGTCGCCCTTGTAGATTTCGGTGGCGCTGGCCGCCACTTCATCGGTCTGATAGGCCTTGACCAGATCCTTCACTTTCTCGCTGTCTTTGTTGTCGATGCGGCTGGCGAAGATGTTGACATAAGGCGAGTTTTTGTCCTCGACAAACAGCCCGTCCTTCGCCGGCGACAGACCGATCTGGCTGGAATAGTTGGTGTTGATGATCGCCAGCGTCACCTGTTGGTCGTCCAGCGCGCGCGGCAGCTGCGGCGCTTCAATCTCGACGATCTTCAGCTTTTTCGGGTTGCTGACGATGTCCAGCGCGGTCGGCAGCAGGCCGACGCCGTCTTTCAGAGTAATCAGCCCCTGTTTTTGCAACAGCAGCAGCGAGCGGCCCAGGTTGGTCGGATCGTTCGGCACCGCCACCTGCGCGCCGTCCGGCAGTTGGCTGAGTGCGGTTATCTTCTTCGAATAGCCGGCGATCGGGTAGACGAAGGTGTTGCCTACCGCCGCCAGCTTGTAGCCGCGCTCCTGCATCTGTTTGTCCAGATACGGTTTGTGTTGAAAGGCGTTGACGTCCAGATCGCCGTTGTTCAGCGCTTCGTTCGGCAGCACGTAATCGTTGAAGGTCACCACCTCCACGTCCAGATCGTATTTCTGCTTGGCCACTTTCTGCACCACCGCCCACAGCGACTGATCGATGCCGGCGCTGATGCCGACCTTGATGTGGTGATCGTCCTGTGCGGTCGGGCCGCAGGCGGTCAGCAGCAGCGTGCCGGCGGCGGCCAGCGCCAGGGTGAGGTTTTTCAGCGTAAATGTCATTTTCCCAGGGTCCTTGTCAACATTGCCTGCTAATTTTTGCAGGCAGAATAGTGGCAGTGACTGTAGGTAATCGCTGGGCTAAAACAAAATACTGATTCACTATGACTCATAGCGATTAGCTATGAGCGGCCGCTGCCCGGCACGGTGCGGATTGTTTTGACGGCGAATCGGCGGGCTTATTATGATAGCCGTTGGCCCGCAAGGGCAGACTGGGTACTGAAACGAAGGAATAGACAATGCGATTGAACACTTGGAGCAAGGCGCTGTTGCCGCTGGTGGTGTTGGCCTGCGTCTCGGCGACTCAGGTTCGGGCGGCGGAGAGCGATACCGGACCGATCCCTAAACAGCTGCTGGGCAACTGGCGCGTCAGCAAGATCGTGCCGACCCAGACCACCGGCTGCTGGGATCAACAGCAGGCGCAGAGCCTGATCGGCGGCAAAATCAGCTATAAGGCGGATGCATTCAGCTGGAACGGCACGGCGCTGAAAAGCGAAGGGGCCACCGTCAGCACCGTAGAAGCGCAGGAGTTTGTCGAGGACAATTCCGGCAGCAGCTCCTACATCGATTTCCCGATGCTGGGCATCAGCACGCCGTCGGTCGAACGCGTGGCCATTCAGCATGCGGATACCACCATCAAAGGCATTACCGATCAGGGCACCGATGGGGTGCCCGGCGATAACGTGCTGGTGAAAGACGCCAACACGCTGATCCTGTCGCTGTGCAACGTCTGGTTTGAGGCGCAGCGCGAGAAGTAATTTTTGCCTTCAGCCCCGGCAACGGGGCTTTCCCACCGCATCGCCACCCGTCGTACGCGCCATTTCTGAACTAAAATTAACCATAACGATATGCCCTGACGTGATATCGGAGCCTCGGCTCTACCGAGTCCATGACAGGAGGCGCTATGTGTTATCACCATATTGTCATCGCCACCGATCTGAGCGATGACGGCAAACGGTTGGTCGAAAAGGGGGCGCGGCTGGCGGAGGCGCTGCAGGCCAAACTCTCGCTGATCTATGTCGACGTTCACTACGACACCTACCACGCGGCGATCGGTTTTTCGGAGCGCAGCTATGACGGCGTGCCGTTCGAAGAGAAGATCCGCAAAGAGCTGGAGCCCACCACGCAAAACGTCAATTACCCGATCGCGGAAGTGATTATTGGGCGCGGCGGCTTCGTTGACGAACTGCGCACGGCAGTCGTGGACAAGAACATCGATCTGCTGGTGTTCGGCCATCACCACGATCTGTGGAGCAATCTGTTTTCTTCTACCCGCAACGCCATCAACCAGCTGAATATCGACGTGCTGGTGATCCCGATCCGCTCATAAACGCGGGCCACCGCCGGGCAACGATGGCGGTGGCCGCTGCGGCTTATTGCGTGAAGAAGTCGTTATATAGCATGTACAGGTGCGCCGCGCTCCAGGAAAAGTTCGGCGCGCCTTGCTGCTTGCCGGTGAGCGGGTTGTAGTTCTCGCGGATCGGCCCGTCGGCGATCAGACCGTCGGCGTGGCGGAAGAAGGCCTGCGCCATCGCCACCGCGTCATCGCGATAGCCGTAGCGTTCCATGCCCTTGAGACCGAAATACAGCTGATCGACCCACACGCGGCCGCGCCAGTAGATATCCGCGCCGAACGCCGGGTTGGTCAGCGCCGCGGTGCCGAGCGGCACGTAGGTATTGAACTCGCGCGGATCCTTCATCACCCTGACCACCGCATCGGCGTTCGTCTGGCTGGCGGCGCCGTTGAACAGCGGCGACCAGCCCTCCGGCCCTTTGCCGCGCTCGACGATCGGTTTGCCGGCGCAGCCATTGGCCAACGCCCGGCCTTCGATGCGGATGTCATAGAAGAAACCGCTTTGCTTGTCGAACATGCAGGTGTTGATGTAGGCCGCCAGCCGGTCGGCTTTGGCGCGGAAGGCGGCGGCTTCGGCGCCGCGGCCCAGAATATCGGCCATCTCCGCCAGGTAGCGGTTGTCGCTGTACATGTAGCTGGCCTGATCCACCGATTCCTGCAGCAGTGAGTAACCAAGCAGCGTGCCGTCCGGCGCGCGGTTTTCGGCGAATTTCACCTGCCAGTCTTCGCGTTTGCCGCCCTGCGCTACGTAGCGCGCCAATTGATCCGGATCGATAAAGCCGAATACCGCCGCGTCGTCGCGGCCCGATTCCCAGGAGGCGGCGGTCTGAGCCGGGATCTCGATGCTGTCGTACCGCCCCTCGCGCACGATGCGATCGTAATTGTCGAGGCCGGCCAACGTTTGCTCGCGCTGCCCACGCTTGACGGTGAACAACATGCGCCCGTCGGGGGTATTGTGCGCTTTGTCGCGAGTGGCGCCGTACTCCGGCACGCCGTTGCCGTTGTGGTCACGGTTGCGCAGCCACCAGTCATGGTAGGCCACCAGCTTCGGGTACATCTCCGCCAGCCAGCCCTTATCGCCGGTGACGCGATAGACCTCCATCACCGCCCAGGCCGCCAGGCTCGGCTTGGTGTTGCGCTCGTTCCAGTTGCCGCCGTCGCCGCCGCGCTCCGGGCTGGGGTTGTAGGCGATAAGGTCAGGCAGAAAACCGGCATCCCACGGGCGCAGGGCATCGCCCGGCCGGATCTGGTAGGCGAATACTGCGCGAATGTTGTCCTTGGCCACGTCCGGGTTGAAGTGCGCCATGGCGTAGGCCTGTTTCCAGGTGTCCCACGGCCAGGTCTGATTGCCGGAGAACCAGCGCCCGGTGACCGATGGCGTGACCGAGTCGAACTTCATCGCCCCAGCTGCGCCGCGCCAGTTGCCGTTCAGCGTTTCTATCGCTTTGACCGCTACGCGCGTTTGTTCCGCCGTGGCGTGCGGGTTGCTGAGCCCGTCGGCGAGATAGCGTTCCCAGCGCTGCGCCGACGCGGCCATATAGCGCTGCGGGTGAGCGAGGATGTCGGCGATAGTGCGTTGTTCACGCTGCGCCTCTTCGGCGGTGAGCAGGTGCGAGTAGGTGGTATAGAGCGTGGTGGAGCCGGCGATGCGCGCCGTGGCGCGGAAGCGGTGGCCATCGACCGTGGTGCGCTGCGGCAGCGATTTATGGATCTGATACTCGGACTGCCCGGAGGTCATCAGCTGCGACGGCGCACGCACCTTGCCGAAGGTGACGCGCAGGCCGTCCGCCGTCGGCACAATGCGGCGCATGTAGTTCGGGAACGCCTGCTCGACGGTGGCCGGCGGCTGCGGCTTTTGCTCTTTGGCGGCGTAGCGCTCCAGCAATTCGCCGTCCCACACCAGCTCCAGCGGCGCGTCGGTCAGGATCTGGGTTTCCAGCAACGAGGTGCGCGCGGCGGCGAAGCGCAGCGTCAGGTTGACGGTCACGCCCGGCGCGCTGAGCCGCTGCACCAGGGCGCCGGGCAGGCTGTAGGCCGTCATGGTGAAATGCACCGGTTTACCGTCTCGATAGACGCTGAGCCGATCGAAATTGTTGGCCATAAAGTTGATGTACTCTTCGGTCAGCAGCGCCGGGCCGGGGAAGCCACCCATGCCTTCAGGGCCGCTCGGCAACAGGTGGCCGTGCCAGGCGCCGAGATCGAAGAATGGGTTGAAGCGCTGGTGATCGTCGAAGTCGTAGTCGAGCATAGAATGCGGCGCACCGTGGCGATCGATCACGTTTGGGTAGCGCTCGGCCAGCGGGGCGTCGGGCATTTTCGGCGCGCAGCCCGTCAGCATCAGCACGAGGGCAGTGGCCAGCGGGGTCAGGGGAGTCATGTTCATCGTAGGAGCCTCAACGGTTACCAATAGAAATATTGCATCAGAAACACCGAGTTGCTGGCGCCGGTGCTGTCATTGCGCATAAAGAACTTGCTGTCCAGCGCGGTGGCCAGTTTGCCGCCGGCGTATTCGTACCAGACGCCGAACTGGGCGTATGAGGTGGCGGTATCCGCTGCGTTATCAAACCGGTGGCGGGCGTAGCTGTAGGCGGTGGAGAGATACAGCCCTTTGGCGGTTTCCGTCATCGCGCTGAGCATCAGGCCCGACTCGCTGCCGGGGTGGCCACCGCTGTCGCCTTTGCCGGTGTGGTGCCAGATGCGGCCGGCCAGGTGTTTGCCGCGCAGCCCCAGCAAAAACAGCTGCCCCAGGCCGTCCGTCACTTCCAGGCCGTTCAGCAACGTCAGACTGTCCTGCAGATCGTATTGGGTGTAGCCGTTGATCATCGCCCGGTAGGTGTACTTGTCGGAATAGCGATCGTATTTGCCGAAGTGCAACAGCGCCTTGCTCTCGTCGATACGACTTTCCGGCGCCGCCGTCACACTGTAGCGGAAGCGTCCGGTCAGATTTTGCAGCTTGGCGGCGTAGCTGAGATCGCGGGTGTTGGGGATCACGTAGCCGTACTCCGGCGTGAAGTCCCCCCACCATTGCAGATCGTCGAGCGACGAGTCGTTGCGTACGCTAAGCATCATCTCGGTGCCGTCGTCGGTGCGGTAACCGCCGTAAAAGCGGTTTAACCCACCCTCGAAGCCGCCCCAGCCGTGGCCCGGCGTCCAGGCATGGCCCTGGCTGTCCGCCTGCACGGTCCAGCCTTCGCCGTAAATCAGGCCGAACCAGTGGCCCTGTTTGATCTCCAGGCCGCCTTCGATATAGGTGCCGTCGCTGTATTGATGCTGATGTTCGCCGTTCAAATAGACGCTGCCGCCGATGCCTAGCTCGCCGTAAAAGCGCAGGGCGGTCGCGGCGGTTTCGGGCAACGGCGGCGGCGGCAGCTGATTGCGCTCCGCCGGGGTGACAGGTTCTTGCTCCGCCCAGACGGGCGCGCTAACGAGCAGCAACCAGGGCAACAGGGCGTGATGATTTAGTGATTTCATGGGGCATAGGCCTGGTGTTGGATGGAACGGAACGTCAGCCGAGCGGCGGCTCACGCGAGGTCGCTCCCGGATCCCTGGGAGAAGAGAAAAAGTCCGATCGTAGAGAGCGGTAAACGGCAGGTATATTAGTAAAATATTTAGTAAAAAATACGCTTTAATCAGTAAAGCGTTAACTTGATCACAGCGGACGAAATGGGTATCTTTCGCTGCAGGCGCCCGGCAACGGCTGGCATGAGCGTGCTCTGGCCCGATTTGGGAAGGAGAGGGCGCGGGCGGCGCTGTACGCCGCGGCGCTATCCGATTAAGCTACCGTTTTTCGTCTGTGCATTGGGACTCTATGGCCACACTGAAGGAAATTGCTGAAGCCGCTAATGTGTCCGTCGCCACCGTTTCGCGCGTGTTGAATGACGACCCCACCCTGAGCGTGAAGGCGCAAACCCGCCAGAAGATCCTGGAAGCGGCGGAGCGCCTCGAATACAAGATTGCGCCTTCCAAACGGCAGAGCGGGCAACGCCTGCAATTCGCCGCGCTGTTCACCTATACGCAGGGCGTGGAGATCAACGATCCCTATTACCTGGCGATGCGTTACGGCATCGAAACGCAGTGCGAAAAGCTGGGCGTGGCGCTGAGCGCCGGTTACGACTTCAACGGCGACAAGGCGCTGCCGTCGGCCGACGGCCTGCTGGTGATCGGCCGGCCGCAGCCCGCGCTGTATGAGCAGCTCAGGCAGCAGGAAACGCCGGTGGTATTCATCGACGGCGTGGTGGACGACGAGCGTTTCGACTGCGTCAATGTCGACCTGTACAAGATCAGCCGCAAGGTGATCGACTACTTCATCGGCCGCGGCTATCAGCGCATCGGCTTTATCGGCGGGCGCGACGCTCCGGCCGGCATCGACCAGCGCGAGCAGGCGTTCGTCGAGTATGGCCGGCAGCAAAATGTGGTACGGGCGCAGGATATCTACCACGGCGATTTCAGCAGCCAGTCGGGCTATCAGTGCGCGAAAGCGATGTTGCAGAGCAAGAATGGCTATCCGCCGGCGCTGCTGGTGGCGACCGATTCGATCGCGATCGGCGTGCTGCGCGCGCTGCACGAACACGGCATTCAGGTGCCGGGGCAGATCGCGCTCATCAGCGTCAACGACATTCCCACTGCCCGCTTTATTTTCCCCGCCTTGTCCACGGTGCGCATCCCTTCGGAAACCATGGGCGCACAGGCTGTCAACCTGCTGGCGGAGCGGCTGCGCGATGAGCGCGCCGTCCCGCTGTCGATCTTCGTTCCCAGCTCGTTGCAGCTGCGCGACACCACCCTCGCCTGACCGGTCCCCGCCTCGGCGGGGGGCGTTGGCGCCCAAAATTAACGTCATGATAAAAAAAGATATTTGAGATTTATTGTGATCCTGTCGTCATTTGGTAAATATCAACTGTAGTTTTTACTAAATATTTACTATCGTTTCCGCATTGCACAGGTGTCGGGAGACGTGACGTGAATAATTGGGAAAACATTGGAAAACAGTCGGAGCACCGGTTGCCGCCGCGCGCGAGCTTCTTCAGCTATGCGGATGCCGGGCAGGCGCTGAGCTTTGATCGCAACGCCAGTCGACGCTTCCAGCTGCTGAGCGGCCGCTGGCGCTTTCGCTTCTTCGAGCATCCGGCGCAGGTGCCGGCGGCGTTTTACCGCGAGCCGATGAGTGACTGGGGCGATATGGCGGTGCCGGGCATGTGGCAACTGGAAGGGCATGGCCACCTGCAGTACACCGACGAGGGCTTCCCGTTCCCGATCGACGTGCCTTACGTGCCGACCAATAACCCGACCGGCGCCTATCAGCGCCATTTTACGCTCGATGCCGGCTGGCAAGATCAGCAAGTGCTGATCAAATTCGACGGCGTGGAAACCTACTTCGAGGTGTACGTCAACGGCCATTATGTCGGCTTCAGCAAGGGCAGCCGGCTGTGCGCCGAGTTCGATATCAGCCCCTATGTACGGCAGGGCGAGAACTTGCTGTCGGTGCGGGTGATGCAGTGGGCCGATTCCACCTACATCGAAGATCAGGACATGTGGTGGATGGCCGGCATCTTCCGCGACGTCTATCTGATTGGCCAGAGCGCCACCCACATTCACGACCTGACGTTGGTCACCACCTTTGATGAGCGCTATTGCGACGCGCAGTTGGCGATCGATGCCGAACTGCATCATCTCGGATCGCAGGCCGCCGAGGGCTGCCGCCTGCAGGCACAGCTGTTCGACGGCGATCGCTGCGTGGCGGAGCAGTGGCGCGACGATTTGCGCATCGAGCAAGCGCTAAGCTGCCGTTTCGAACTGCCGGTCAGCCGCCCGCAGCAGTGGAATGCGGAAAATCCCTACCTGTATCAACTGCTGCTCAGCCTGTATGACGGCGCCGGCAACCTGTTGGGCGTGGTGCCTCAGCGGGTGGGCTTCCGCGAGATCGCGGTGCGCGATGGGCTGATGTACGTCAACGGGCGCTACTTCAAACTGCACGGCGTCAACCGCCACGATCACGATCACCTTAAAGGGCGCGCCGTCGATATGGCGCGGGTGGAGCGCGATATCGTGCTGATGAAGCAGCACAACATCAACTCGGTGCGCACCGCCCATTACCCCAACGATCCGCGCTTTTACGAGCTGTGCGATCTCTATGGCCTGTTCGTGATGGCGGAGACCGATCTGGAGAGCCACGGCTTCGCTAACGTCGGCGATCTCAGCCGCATCACTGACGATCCGCGCTGGGAGCATGCCTACGTCGAGCGCATCGAGCGCCACGTGGCGGCACAGAAAAACCACCCGTCGATCATCATCTGGTCGCTGGGCAACGAGTCGGGCTATGGCTGCAACATTCGCGCCATGGCCCGGCGCTGCAAGGCGCTCGATCCGACTCGCCTGATCCACTATGAAGAAGATCGCGACGCCGAAGTGACCGACGTGATCAGCACCATGTATTCCCGTGTGGCGATGATGAACGCCTTCGGCGAATACCCGCACCCCAAACCGCGCATCCTGTGCGAATACGCCCATGCCATGGGCAATGGCCCCGGCGGGCTGTTCGAATACCAGTCGGTGTTCAACCGCCACGCCAGTTTGCAGGGGCACTACATCTGGGAATGGTGCGATCATGGCCTGCTGAGCCACGACGAGCAGGGACGCGAGCGCTACCAGTACGGCGGCGATTACGGCGACTACCCGAACAACTACAACTTCTGCATGGACGGCTTGATCTACCCGGATCAGCGCCCCGGCCCCGGCCTGCGTGAATACCAGCAGGTGCTGTGCCCGGTGGAGGTGACGGCGGATGAGGGGGCAGGTGACGTGCTGCGGGTGAGAAACCGCTATTGGTTCAGCTCGCTGGCGGACATCACGCTGAAGGTCAGCGTCAAGACCGACGGCCGCCAGGTGGCAAGTTACGAATTCAAGCTGCCGAATCTGCAGCCGGGCGAGAGCGAAGACATGCACCTGCCGGTGTTGGCGCTGGGGCAAGGGGAAACGCTGATCGACGTGGCGGTGTATAAGGACAGCGCCACCCGTTACGGCGAGAGCGGCCAGCGGCTGGGGCATTATCAGCATCTGCGCCAGACGGCGACGCGGCTGCCGGCTCCACCGTTGGCCGATGCGCCGGCGCTGCAATGCCGCGAGGAGAATCATCAGCTGATCGTCAGCGGCTGCCGGTTCCAGCTGGCGTTCTCGCTGCTGAGCGGCGAACTGCTTTCGTGGCGGGTAGACGGTGAAGAGGTGGTGGGGCGCGCGCCGCGCATCACCTTCTTCAAACCGGTGATCGATAACCATAAACAGGAATATGAGGGAATTTGGCTACCGCATCATTTCCCTATCATGCAGCAGCACTTCCGCCGCCTTAGCCGGCAATGGCAGGGCGAAGATCTGCTGCTCGAGGTGCACAGCCTGATTGCGCCGCCGGTATTCGACTTCGGCATGCGCTGCACCTACCGTTGGCGCATCTCCCCGCAGGGCTACGTCAGCCTGGATCTGGCCGGTGAGCCTTACGGCGATTTCCGGCAGATTATCCCGAAAATCGGTCTCGATTTCGGCATCAGCCGCCGCTTCGAGCAGGTGGAATACTACGGCCGTGGACCGGGCGAGAACTACCGCGACAGCTGCCGGACCAACCTTATCGGTCACTACCGGCAGCGCGCCGACGCGCTGTTCGAACACTATCCGTTCCCGCAGGACAACGGCAATCGGCAGGACGTGCGCTGGCTGAGCCTGCAGGATGCGGCGGGCAAGGGGATCTTCATCCAGCCGCGGCGGCCGATTAATTTCAGCCTGTGGCCTTACAGCGCCGAGAGGCTGCACCAGGCCCAACACATCAACGAGCTGGAACCGAGCGACTGCCTGACGCTGAACCTGGACGACCAGATCCTCGGCCTTGGCTCCAACTCCTGGGGCTCCGAAGTGCTGGATACCCACCGGGTTTATCTGGCGCCGTTCAGCTACGGTTTCACGCTGGTGCCGTTCGACGGTCGGCAAACGCAGGGCGCCACGCTCGCTGGTTATGACTTCACGCCCGCTCATCACCACCCGCAGTCTGCGGAGGAAAACGCATGATCATTCTCGAATCCCTGGTGGAATTTCAGCGCATTTATCACAGCGGCAAGAAGTGGCTGCGCTGCATGGAGGCGATCGCCAATGTCGATCGCATCAGTCCGAACGTATGCCATTCGATCGGCGACTCGCTGACGTATCGGCTGAGCGTCGGCGCCGGCCGGCAGCACGGCTGGCTGGAGGGCAACCGCCGTTACTTCGACGTGCACTATTACCTCGACGGGGAAGAGACCGTCGAGGTCGCCGACAAGCGGGAGCTGACGACGGTGGCGCCCTATCAGGACGAAACCGACCGCGAGTTTTTCAGCGGCGAAGGCGAGAGGCGCCGGGTCGGTAAAGGCAACGTGGTGATTTTCGAAAACCACCAGGCTCACCGCTTCACAGAAAGCGGCAAGATAAAAAAAGTCATTTTAAAAGTGACGGTGGAAGACAGCTATTTCGTCAATAAATAGCGCGCCCGCCGAACAATAACAACAAACCGAAGTCCCCTACACCATTCGGAGAATCTCTATGGCTGCGTCGAACAGAAACACCATCGGCAAGTTTGGCTTGCTGTCGATGACGTTTGCGGCAGTGTTCAGTTTCAACAACGTGATTAACAACAATATTCAGCTCGGGGTCGCCTCGTCGCCGGTGTTCCTGGTGGCGACGATCATTTACTTCATTCCCTTTTGCCTGATCATCGCCGAATTCGTCTCGCTCAACCGCAATTCCGAGGCCGGCGTCTATGCCTGGGTGAAAAGTGCGCTCGGCGGGCGCTGGGCGTTTATCACCGCCTACACCTATTGGTTCGTGAACCTGTTCTTTTTCACCGCGCTGCTGCCGCGCGTCATCGCCTACGCCTCTTACGCGTTTTTAGGCTATGACTACGTATTTACGCCGCTGACCACGGCGATCATCAGCATCTTCCTGTTCGCCTTCTCGACCTACATCTCTAACAGCGGCGCAAAACTGCTGGGGCCGATGACCTCGGTGACCTCGTCGCTGATGCTGCTGCTGACGTTTTCCTACATCATCTTGGCGGGCGCGGCGGTGTTGGGCGGCATCGAGCCGGCCGACCCGATCAACGTGCAGGCGATGACCCCGAACTTCAACTGGGCGTTCCTCGGCATTACCGCTGGATCTTCCAGGCGGCGGGCGGGGCGGAATCCGTGGCGGTGTACGTGAACGATGTGAAAGGCGGCAGCCGCGCTTTTGTTAAGGTGATCATCGTTTCCGGGCTGTTCATCGGCGTGCTGTACTCGGTGTCTTCGCTGCTGATCAACGTGTTCGTGCACCGCACCGACCTGCACTTTACCGGCGGTACGGTACAGGTGTTCGAAGGCCTGTCGGCGCACTTCGGCCTGCCGACGGTGCTGATGAACCGCTTTGTCGGCATTGTTTCCTTCACCGCCATGTTCGGTTCGCTGTTGATGTGGACGGCGGCGCCGGTGAAGATTTTCTTCACCGAAATTCCGAAGGGCATTTTCGGCGAGAAAACCATTCGCCTGAACCGGCACGGCGTGCCGACGCGCGCGGCCTGGATCCAGTTCTTCATCGTTATCCCGCTGATGCTGATCCCGACGTTGGGTTCCAGCAGCGTGCAGGATTTGATGAACACGCTGATCAACATGACCGCTGCCGCCTCGATGTTGCCGCCGCTGTTCATCATGCTGGCCTACCTGAATCTGCGGCTGAAGTACGACCGGGTGGCACGCGATTTCAAAATGGGCTCGCGGCTGCAGGGCATCGCCATCGTCAGCGTGCTGATCGCCATCTTCACCGTCGGTTTCTTCGCCTCGACGTTCCCGACCGGCGCCAGCATCATGACCATCGTGTTCTATAACGTCGGCGGGTTGGTGGTGTTTCTGGGCTACGCCTGGTGGAAGTACAATCGCTACTCGAAGACCCTGAACGCCGAGGCGCGCTACCACGAAGACATGCCGCTGGCGTGCCTCGCGCTGGAAGCGCAGGAAGGGGCGCCGGCCGGGCAACCCACGTTGACCCCGCCCGCTTGCAATAAGCCGCTGTAATCTCTCCTCTATCGGCTCCGCGTTCCGGCGCGGAGTCTCGTTTCACGGAAAAAATTCCTGCCCCGGCGCTTGCATAATACATAAGTGAATACTAATGTGTTTGTATGAACGAAAATGACATCTTCAAGGCGTTGGCCGATCCGACCCGCCGCGGCATCTTCGACAAACTTGCCGCCGGCAGCATGAACGCCAGTGCGTTGCGCGAAGGGCTGCCCATCAGCCAGTCGGCGATGTCACAACACCTGGCGGTGCTGCGCAATGCCGGGCTGATACGTGAGGCGAAGCAGGGGCGCTGCGTTAATTACCAGGTCGACCCGGACGGGCTGGCGCAGATCGCCCAGTGGCTGGCGAAGTACCGCGCCTACTGGCCGGCGCGCATCGACGCGCTGCAAACCTTGCTGAAGGACATGGATCAATGAACAAACAGGCTGAGCGGCCGCCGCGCGACCGGCTGGTGTTGGAGTATGCGATCGAGGCGCCGCCGGAAAAAGTGTGGCGCGCGCTCAGCGTTCCCGAATTGCGCGAGCAATGGCTGCCGACGGGAGATTTGGCGCAGGCTGAACCGTTGGCCGCCACGCCGGGCGAAGCAGTGAGCTATCGCCTGCGCGACGACCAACCGCCGTTTCTCGAAAGCGTCGTCACCCTGCAGATCGTGCCGGACGCCGGCGGCGGCAGCCTGCTGCGGATTATCCACCAGCTCGACGCCGCCAACGATGGCCCGCCGACGGTGATGCGCGCCGCCTGACGCGTTAAACACATTTCTCTTTGTTGCCAACCCAGGAGTTCACCGATGCGTGAGAAGATGATGCTCGTCCCGATGGTGGTGGAGCAGACCAGCCGGGGAGAACGTTCCTTTGATATTTATTCGCGCCTGCTGCGCGACCGGATCGTGTTCCTTAACGGTGAGGTCAATGACGACGTGGCCGAAATGCTGTGTGCCCAGTTGCTGTTTCTGGAGGCGGAAAACCCGGAAAAACCGATCCACCTGTACATCAACTCGCCGGGTGGGGCGATCACCAGCGGGCTGGCGATTTACGACACCATGCAGTATATCCGCGCGCCGGTGCATACGCTGTGCATGGGCACCGCGCGTTCAATGGGCTCATTCCTGCTGATGGCCGGCGAACCGGGGCACCGCATGGCGCTGCCCAACGCCAGCCTGCACGTGCACCAGCCGCTGGGCGGCTTTCAGGGGCAGGCGTCCGACATCTTGATCCACGCCGAAGAGATGAAGCGCACCAAAGTGCGGGTGATCCGGCTGTATGCCCAACATTGCGGCCTGAGCGAAGAGGAGGTGGAGCGGGTGTTGGATCGCGATCGCTTTATGACCGCCGACGAAGCGGCGGCCTGGGGATTGATCGATCGGGTATTGCGGGAAAGGTAAACATTGGTGGCCGATTATTGATTCCTGTCGGCCTTTCCTCAGGATATCCGCAGTCGTGTTAATGAAATAAATAATAAAAATGATCATATCTTATTTGGCGTTATTTAATATTTAACTTGCTTGCTAACTAACTATCTATTTGATTAGTTACCCCTCTGCCAAGCCACGCTATTCATCTTTATCGTGACTGATGAACAGCGTGGCAGGTTTCTTCTTTGTATATTTTTACCTATGTTTTTCTTTGTATTTATAACTTCGGTGTATGTATTTTTATTTTTCAGCATCAGTTCTGACCACAAATTTTGGAAAATAATCTTGCCATTGGCTTGTCTATACAACTATATCTATGGCTGAGAAATGACAAAGCTAGACTTTCCGCCATTATGTCATCGTTCTGATATCAGTGACGTCTGGCGGCGGTTATCAGCCGTTCAGACATTTTCAGGTCATTCTCATACGGTGTCGTTTTCGGAATAATGTAATTGGAAATGGCTTGAAACTAGTCTGGGTGCGGCATGTTATGACACACATTTTAAAGAAGGCTGTGCGGAGCCCGATTTTCTAAGCTCGAGCCTTGGCGAACAATGTGTTAATTGTGATGGGAATTCATAATGAAAAAGACAAGGCAGTTTCGCGGTTGGTACATGGTCGGTGCCGTTCATCTTTTGCTGGCGGTTATTTTTGGCGCTGCTTACTCATTTGGGGCATTTTTTACTGCATTACAGGCGAATTTTGGCGCGGGGAGTTTTTCTACCGCCTCAATATTCTCGTTGACGGCGTTAATTTACTACATCGTAGGCGTATTTTCCGGTGCCTGGAGCGATCGTACTTCGGTAAGGACGGTAACCGGCATCGGTATTTTACTGCTTTCTCTGGGCTTTTTGGGCAGTAGCCTGCTGGCGTCGACACTGACGGCGTTTTTGTTCACGTTTTGCCTGTTGGTTGGGGGCGGCGTCGGGTTGGTTTACGTGCCGGCTGTTTCAACCATTCAACGCTGGTTCGTCGTTCATCGAAGTTCGGCTTCCGGCTTAGCGCTGGCCGGCACCGGTTTGGGAACGCTGGTGGGGCCGATGGTGGCTGGTGGGTTGATGCAGCATTTGTCCTGGCAAAGTACCCTACAAGTTTACGCCGTCGCTATCGCTGTGCTGGGGTTATCTGCCGCCTTCGTCTTGCGAGGCAGGCCAGAGGACGTGGGAGAATATCCCGATGGGCTTGGTCCCGCTGAGGTGACATCAATACCGGGTTCCGCGTTTAACGGGAGCGTTACGTTGCGAGAAGCGGCGAGACAGGCTCAGTTTTGGTGGTTCTTTATCGCGATATTTTTCGGCTCTATCGGACTGTTCCTGGCGTTGGTTCATATTAATCCTTATGCACAACAACAGGGGCTAAATGCAACGCAGGCCAATCTGCTCATCGGTTTGATCGGCATGGGCAATATCGGCGGCCGCCTAGTTTTGGGGCGGATAGGCGACCGTATGGGCGCGCGGCGTTTTTTGGTTATCGTCACGTTGAGTTTGGCCCTGTTATGCGGCTTTTGGAGTGTGGCGCACAGCTTTACCGCGCTGGCGATTTTCGCGCTGTTATTCGGCGCGGCCAACGGCGGCTGTATTGCGCTGTATCCGGCAGTGGCCAGTACATGGTTCGGCACTGCTAATCTGGGCGCCATTCTGGGGGCGTTGTATCTCGCCGTGGGGATCGCCGCCGTTGGCGGGGGCAGCGCCGCCGGTTGGCTGTATGACCTGTATCAGAGTTACACGTTGTCTATTGCGTTGGCCGGCATTGCGGCAGTGTTATCCGCCGGGAGTGTCGCCTTGGCCGCCACCTACGGGACTCTTCATGACCGCCGACGAAGCGGCGGCCTGGGGCTTGATCGATAAGGTGCCACGAGCGCGGTGAACGGCTCAACTATGCTCGGTCGCTCGTTGCGTTTGCCAAACCCATTCAAGCCCGCATTCGACCATCGCGAAATAGAGGCTGAAGTAGCGCTCCGCCATGATAAAGAACGAGCTGTTGAGTTCGATCACCACGTTATTGGTGGTGGTCAGCAGGCCGGATTTTTCCGCCGCCTGCAGAATGCGATTCACGTGCGCGCGTGAGACGGAGCACGACTTGGCGATTTTCGCCGAGGAGAGCAGCAGAAAGGGGGAGTCCTGCCGGATGCTTTCGATATGCAGCATCAGCAGCACCATGTGGCCGGCGTCCTTGCTGATAAACAGTCCGGATTGCGGCACCAGATCGATCAGGTAGATCTCCTTGAGCATCAGCTGCCCGTAGGCGGCGAAAAAGGTGGGCAGAAAGTCGGGCGCCGCCAGCAGCGTCGCGATGGGCATCTGTGGCGCCAGCGCCTGATAGGGCAACGCCATTGAGGCGATCAGCGCCTGGGTTTCCGCCAGCGCGTGCGGCGTAGGTTTATAGCGCAGCTGGCGTTTGTCATGTTCGCAGGGTTTGACCTCCAGTCTACGGCCGACCCGCAAAAAAAACAGAAAGGAGTCCAGGGAGTTCTCGCTGATCACATTCTTCCCTTTAAAAAAGGCTTTGATGTCTTTCAGCCCGGCGGCGGGCTGGTGGTAATAAATGGACAGGATAGTGGAGCAAATGATGAACCGGCTGTTCCTGAAGATGATTTTATAAAACAGCGGATGTTTCTTGTAGGTCTCTTTTAATAACTCCCCGTGTTTGACGATGGCGGCGTGAAACGCCGGTGTTTGCCTGATGATGTTGGCCTGTTTCTCCAGGTGAAACTGTAGCTGGAATCTGCTTAGACTCATTTTCCCTATTTCCTGTACTTAAAAAAAATGTGCTGCTTTTTATCGTTATGGATTTGCTGTGTATGACTTGACGATCTGTTGGCCTTGGTCGTTGATGAGGGTGGCCTGAACGGTGATCTGAGAGGGGAGCCCCGACGCCGCAACGCCGTCGAGGTGATAATCCCGCGTGCTGAATGGCGCGGTCATCATGTCGCTTTCTTGCCGCACCGGGGCATCGCGCCTGTCGGTTTGCACGGCGATGCGAGCGAAGGAGAGATAAAACGCCGACCGGTTGTGACAGCGCAGCAGATAGCCACGCGGTGATTTTTGCAGCGTGAACGAAACGGCCTCGGCCGCGTTGTCGGCGTTTCCCTTCAGCGCTCTGGGGCGGTAGAAGATTTTCATCTGCGTGTTCATCGCCATCGTCACGCGCGACGCCTGTGGCGGCGTGATCGGCCGGCTGGGCGGGATCTCATACAGGTTAAGCCAGAACACCGACTCCCTGTCGGTGGGCAGGCTCGCGCCGGCAAACAGGATCCGCAGCCCTTTCAGCGCGGAAGGCGGCAGGGCGAATACGCTGGGCAGGGTGACAAACGGCGCACGGGACAGTTCGGGGGCGGCGTTGACGTCGCCGTTATCGACCCAGGTTTGCGCTACGATCGGATAGCCGTTGGTGTTGAGCAGCATCAGGGTTTTTTCCGTCTCGCCCTCGTGAAAGATCACCCGCGTGGCGGAGGCGATGATACCCGCCTGCGCGCCCATGGTCGCCAGCGTCAGCAACAGGGCGCATCCCATCGTCAGATATTTCTTTCTCATCATTGCACCTTAACCCAGACGTAGGCCCTGGCGTCCACTTTGCCCGCGGTGACGGTCTGCCCGGGCAGCCGGGCGAGCGTGGCAGTGAGTTGGGTGGTGTAGTGGGTAAACCCCGCCGCGGTGCTGCCCCCGCCGCTGGCGCCGTTAAGCACTGGGTACCAGCCGGCGTCATTACCTTGCGGGCATTGCCCGGCGCTGCAGCGCGCCCAGCCGACGAAGTTCATCGGCGCGCCGTTGCCGGCGTTGGCGAGCGCGATACCCACGCCGGTGGCGACGCTGCTGTCGGTGCCGTAGCCGCTGGAGAGCAGGTAACTTACGCCGCCGTTGGCGCTGACTAACCCGAGCCGCTGCGCCGCGACATAGCTTTCATACGGCACCTGCAGGCCGAGGGCGGTATTGTTGCTGCTGACGCCGGACACGGCGGCGTTGTCACATTCGATATTGAGGGTGAACTGCGCCTGTGAGGTTTGCCCGGCGGTCAGCTGGCTGACGGAGAGGGTCGGCAGGATCACCAGCGGCGTGACGTTGCGCGCCACGCAGGTGGCGGTATAGGTCAATGAGGAGATCGGTGCGGTGCCCATGCCCATCGCGTTCCAGCGCCCGGTGCCCCAGGTGGCGTAGTTGGTGGCGGAGTCGCTGCCGATAGGATCCGAGGCGATGCCGGGCCCCTGAAAGGTGACATAGCCGTTCGGCTGCGTGCAGGTATAGTTCGAATTGCCGGTGGTCGATGCCATGCCCACTAGCGGGTTGCCGGCGCTGTAGCCACAGTAGTTGCTGGCGCCCGCACCCGGCAGCGAACTGATGCGGATCAGGTCGGCACGGATGGCGCTGAAGTCTTTCACCCGGATCTGAATTTTGCTGCCGACGGTGGCGTAGCGGGTAATCGGCGCCGACTGCCAGTAGCGGGTAAAAACCTTGCCGGAATCCAGGTGGGTCAGGCGGATGCCGACGTAGGGGAAATAGGTGGCGTAGTAGTTGGGGTTGCCGTCTTGGGCGCCCAGATCGTAATAGCCGCCGACGCGATCGTCGCCGTTGGTGGCGAAGACTTCATAGATCTGCCCCGCATCGCTGGCGTCGCACTCATACAGCACCTTGTTGGGATCCGGATAGCGCGTGCCGGACGTAAGATCGAACACGCTGGTGCCGAGCGGCGTACCGACGGGCTGCAGGTAAGTGCTGGTCAGATTGACCCGGCCCAGCGCCGTGCCCACCCCGCAGGGATCGCAACCGGAATCGATCCAGGGGGCGACTCGGGTGCATTGGGCCAGCGCGGCGGGCGCGCCGAACAGCGACAGAGCAAGCAGCGCCAGGGCGGCGATCGGGTAAGCAATACGTTTCATCGTCTCTCCTGAGAATACGTTTAATGGGCTAGCGACATGGGGCGCTAAGCCGCTGAATCGGGCCGTCTTCCCCGGCGGGCAAGCGGTAATGCAGCGTGCACTGCTGGCCGGGTGCGTCGCCCCAGTTCAGCGTCAGTTCCCCGGCGCGCTTATCGCTGCGCAGATATACCTGATTGGCCTGGCCGACCATGCCCACGCTGTTGCCTGCCGCGTCAAGGACGTTGGCGCCCATCGGGATCGGTGCGTTATCGGGCCGCTGCGCGGTGATCAGCAGCGCCTGGCCGCGCACGGTGTTGAAGTGCAGGCGCACCGTGGCGCCGGCGTACGGGGCGACGCGGCGCTGGCCGTCTTCCAGTTCCGCTTTGTCGTTCATGCCCTCGGGGTTCAGCGCGACGGTGTTGTAGTGATAGGGCACCAGCGACGGCGCCAGGGCGTAGCCGAAGCGATCGACGCGCGCGCCCTGGCCGTCCATCACCCGTGCGCCGCTGGCGCCGGGCGCATCGATCAGGGCGAAGGTATCGCCGACATACGGCCCTAATGTCACGCCGCCGCGGTGCGCCACCACGGCGCCCTGCAGCGACAGTGAGCCTTGTCGGTACTGGCGCGCGGTGGAGAACGAGCCGGTGACGTTGGCGTAAGGCAGGCGGGTTTGCAGGTTGCCGCCCCAGATGCTTTGTTGGCGATCGTCGTCGGTGGTGAAGTTCAGGCCGTAGCTGACCGGCTGCTCGTCGCCGACGCTGCCCGACAGCGCAGCCTGATAGTTGCCGCCCTGACCCTGGCTGTGGTTGGCCAACAGCGAGACGCTGGGGGCGGATGATGAACGTCCGAGCGGGAAGCTCAGCGACAGGGCGGTGACGGTCTGCGTGTTCTGCGCCAGCGGCGCACTGTAGACGTTGTCCAGCGGCCCGTAGCCGCGGTAGTCGCCGTTGCTGTAGCCCAGGCTGCGGGTGCGGGTGACGGAGAGGTTAAGCGCCACGCCGTTGCCGAAGGTTTTCCCCCAACCCAACTGGAGCTGATTATCGCGGCCGCGCTGATCGCGGTAGTCCTGAGTCGAGCCGGACATCGTCAGGCTGCCGAATGCCCCCATCCCCTGATTGACGGCGACCTCGAAGCGCGAACGCTGGCGGTAGGAGTCGGACTGCCAGTTTTGGCCGGTAGTAGCGGCGCGCCGTACGCCGAGCACGTCGCTGAGATCGCGAAAGCCTTCGGTAGAGTAGCGGTAGCCGGCGATGGATAAGGTGGTGTCCGTCGGGCTGAAGGTTCGACTGTAAGAGAGGTGCAGCATCCAGCCGGAGGCGCCGCCGTCCGGCAGGCTGGCGTGGGAATAGGTGGTATCCATGCCGAAGGCGCCCAGCCAACTGCTGTACACGCCGCCCAGCATCATCGCCTGGTAGCCGTCCGCCAGCTGGTTGCCGAAGTTGAAGGTCAGGGCGTTGGTCAGGCCGTGCTGCCAGGTCACTTCGCTGAACAGATCGTTGTCGCCGACGTAGCGGGAACGGCCGACGATCGCGGAGTAGCGCGACTGGCCGGGGCGGATGGATTCCGGCACCGCGGCGAATGGCACGGTGAAGGTGCTGACGCTGCCGTCGGCTTCGGTCACCACCACGGTGAGATCGCCGGCGTAGTTGGTGGCGTACAGATCGTTGATGGCGAACGGCCCCGGCGCGACGGTGGTTTCATACAGCGTGTTTTTGCCCTGCAGCACCGTCACGCGCGCATTACTTTTTGCCACGCCGCGCACCACCGGCGCATAGCCGCGCTGTGAATCCGGCAGCATGCGATCGTCCGAGCTGAGCTGAATGCCGCGAAAGCCCAGGCCGGAGAAGAAGTGCCCGTCGGTAAAGCCTTCGCCCAACAGCATTTCGCTGCGCCAGGGCAAGATCGCGCGCTGCACGTAGCGGCGGCTGGTGTCCAGGTGGCCGCCGAACTCCCGATCGTAGCGGTAGCTGGACTGCTGGCGGTAGCGCCATAGCCCGAGGTTGAACCCGCCGTTCAGGTTGGCGTAGGTCGAGTCGAGATCGCGGGTTTGCCCCTGTCGGTAGCTGACGTGGTACTGGTTGAGGTTGTAATTGACGAAGGCCATCGATTCGCCGCTGTCCAGGCTGGCGGGATTGACGCTGCCGCGCGGCTGGCCGTTCAACAGCGCCTGCGGAATGCTCAGATCCAGCCGCAGCCGCGAGATATCGGCGTTCACCGTAATGTCCTTTAAATCCCGGCCGGGTAGCAGGCATGCTGTTTGGGGCATCGGCGGATTTTTCAGCCCGAAGCGCGTCAGCTGCGGCCGATCGAAACAGGGCAGTACCTGCTTGCCTTCACGCACGAAGCGAATTTGATCGCGCTCGAGAAACTGGCCGTTGAGGTACAGATCGATCTGATAGCTGCCGGGGGCGACGGCGTCCTGTTGGTTGAATTGACTCAGGGCGCTGTTGCTCAGCACGCTGCCGCGTAGCAGCGCGGGATCGAAGGTGTAGCCATCGGCGGCGGCGCAGCCCAGCGGCAGCGCCAGCAGCGCGCAATACCAGCGTGCGGGCAGCGGCGTCGCCTTGCGAGCATCGAACATGAAAACCTCCCTGTCTGGTTTCAGCGCGCGACGTTCAGGGTGCGTGTGATTTCCACCCCATAGTCATTGATGACGCGCAGTGCGACCTGCCGCACCTCCCCGTTCACCGGCCAGCTGGCCTGCGAAAACGGCGGGATCAGATCCGCCTGCGGGATCACGGTGCGTTTCGCGCCGCTGAGGATCGCGGCCTGGCTGACGTTGGCGTAGTAGCCGGTCGGGTTGTCGACGTGCAGCGCGTTGCCGGCCTGGCGCAGGCTGAGCCGATCGATAACGTGGTTGGCGTCACCGGACAGCCCGGCGGGGCGATAGAACACCTTCAGCCGATTGGTGACCACCAGCAGCAGTTTGTTCTTGTCGCTGTCCGTCTGGCGCACCGCGGGCACCTGCAGGAAGTTGAGGTAGAACAGCGATTCGCGATCGCGCGGCAGCGGCTGGCCGACGAACGACAGCCGCACCATCTGCCCGCTGTGCGGATTCATGCGGAAGATTTGCGGCGAGGCGACAAAGGGCGCATCGGCGTTTTCCGGCGTGGATTTGGGGTTATTGATGTCGAGCCAGATTTGCATCAGCGCCGGGGTGCCGTCGTCGTTGGTGAACTGCAGCGTTTTTTCCCGTGCCTCGGCGGGGTAGATCACGCGGTTGCCGAGCAGCGTCACGCTGGCCGACGCGTGGGTAGCGGCAAAACTTATCAGGCAAAGCGACAGGGCGGCCCATCGGCGGGCGGAGCGGGTTATCTGCGGCATAAACGTGAACCGATAAAGGGAGCGAGTCATTCAGCGCCGCCCGGCGAAGGGCGGCGCTGGCATCAACAGGTATGGCGCCTGACGCCGGCTTATTTGTAGCTAATGGCGAACTGTGCGGTGGCGATCACCGAACCGGCCGCCACGCCGGTGTCTTCCGCGTAGTAGCGGGCCACCAGGTTCTGCGAGGTGGAGGTGGCGTCTTTCGCCAGCGTCATTGCAGAGGTAGTGACGGTCGAACCGCTGGCGAACGACAGCGGCGTGGTGGCGTCGCTGTCCAGCAGTTGAATGGACACTTTGGCCGCATCGCCCGCGTTGCCCAGGTTGCCGTTAACTGTCGGGTTGTTGCCCGCCAGCACGGTTTTGATCGCCGTATCGCTGGTTGCCGCCGCACAGCCCGTGACGTTAACGGTAAAGGTGGTGTCGCCGGCGGTGGCGCCTTTGGTGGCGAGCTGGCTGGCGGCGACGGTCGGCAGCAGAACAACCGGGTTGGATTGATTGCCGTTAATATTCACCGAGCAGGTTTGCGTGCTGACTTCGCCTTTAAATTGCACCGTATTGGACGAAGCGGCCGCACAGGCGCCGGAGAGAGCCAGCATGGATAATGCGACTAATTTAACATTCATGTGAAATGCCCTTTAATTTACTTTGGAGAAAAGCTTTCCTGGCAGTAATAAATTACTGTCGTACGGTTGTTGGTTAATCATGTTGCGCAATTGTTTTTTAAACGCGTCGGCAAACATGGATTTTCATCCTAGCAAACTAAGAATTTTCCCTATAGATGTTTTGAATAAGACAATAAGGCGAGGGTGTTGATTGTTACATTTTCTTTCATTTATGCTTATGTCCTGAGAAATAGAAAATAGATCTATATCATTACGTTGCGTTTTTATTGAGTTGTCAGTTTTTGTGAATGAAATAATTTGAAACATTCATGCCTTTTTTGCGTATTAATCAATGCACTGGCTGTTGCGTGATTATTTGAAAAACATGTTATCAAGATGTTTTATATCGGTGTGCTTTGCAGGCGAATTACCCCAAAAAAGAGCAGCGACAAGCCGCCTGAGGTGTGGAAGCATGTTTTCATGCTGATAAGGAGAATTAAAGTGAGAGTGATTTATATCGACGGTTCGTCGTTGTGCCGGTTAGGTATGAAAACTTTATTGGGCGGTGGGGTGATAACCTTATCCTCTCCCAATATTAATATTATTAAAAATATAAGCCCGGCGCCTGATTTAATTATCATGGATTTTCCCCATGAAATTTATCGGTTCGAAGCCTATTTGACGTTTATTCACCTTTGCCGCGCTGAATATAAAAATGTCCGGATATTGTTCTTCGTCGATAAGACTTCGCCGCTGATCCTGGCATTTATCGCGGCGGCGCAGCCGGATGCGATTTTGCACAAACGGGAAGCGTTGCAGGTGGTGCGGGAGACCTGCGCGGCGCTGAGCCGCCGGGAAAAGGCGGGCGAACGGCGCGCGCTGAACAGGCATCAGGCGGCGGCGATCACGCCCGGCGAGGCGGCGGTGCTGTGTGAAACCGCCCGTACGGAAGATATCCGCCTGACCGCGCGGCGACTGAATTTGCACCCGAAAACCGTTTATTCGCACCTCAACAATGCCGGCAAGAAGTTCGGCATCCGCAATCGGGTGGAATTGCTGAAAATGATTGCGCTGCTGTAGATCACAACGAACGGGCTTGGCCGACGGCCAGCCGCCATTGCGTCATTTCGTCGGCGCCCGGCCCGGCCGCCAGCGCCAGGTTTTGCGCCGGCAGCGATTCGCCGGTCACGACATCCACCGCGCGCAGGGTGGCAGGGTGGCCGGTTACGCGGTCAACCACGCGCAGCGGCGGCCCGGCCAGCTCGGACAGATTCCATTTGTCGCCAATCTGAATCATCGCCATCACCAGCAGCCCGAGATCTTTTCCCTTCTCCGTCGGCAGATACTCATAACGAGCGGGGCGCGTTTGGTATTGCCGATAAACGCGCGATTGCGCAGAAGGTCACTGCCCTGTATCAGGACTTTTTGCCGCGCTTTTACGTCAACGTGTTCTTCCACGCGCTGCCGCCAGGTTCGGCCTATCTCGGCGGCGAACCGGCCGATGATTTCGTGCGGGTGACCATCGATCATATCGCGCGCGCCATGGACAACGACGCAGAGCAGCAGCAATTCCTGGCGGCCTGCTCCCGCATCCTGCAACCCTACATCGCCGCCCGCGGGTTGCGCTGGGAACTGCACGTGGACGAAACGCCGTTCTCGCTGTGGACGATTGACGGATTAAAACCGCCGGCGCCGGGGACGGCGGCAGGCGAGAAGTGGCGCAGCGAGAATCGGCCTTCGGCGTGGGAGGGAAGTTGATGGGGGAGCGGCGGCGGCAAAACGCTTTTCGCCACCGCGAACCGTTATCAGCGCTTAACCTTTTCGCTTAAAGACCTTCTGCCGTAACCAGTGTTTGATCTGGCCCCAATACTCTTTGCCCAGCAGGGCGATGGCAATGACAAACAAGGTTTCACCGACCACAACAAGCGTAGAGACAACGACAATCTTGTAGGGGATGTCGAGGAACGGAATGACAGGGAAGGCAAGCCAATACAGCAGAACCACGAAAAGCATGGAAAACCCGGCTTTTTTCCTACCACTCAGATTCTTGCTGCGTGCCAGCAGGCTAGGCAACTTGCGCAGCCAGTTTTCAAGATCGTCAATCAGGGTATAAACGACAGGGATAACCAGCAGGCTCAGCACGGTGGATGTAATCAATCCTCCGATGACGGCCACCGCCATCGGGCTGCGGAAGCTGGGGTCGGCACTGCCGAAACCCAGAGCCACAGGCAACATGCCTGCCCCCATCGCTAACGTGGTCATGATGACGGGGCGGGAACGTTTGTGGCAGGCATCAATCAGCGCTTCCGTTCGGCTCATGGGTTTATTGAGCACTTCGCCATTCGGACCGATGTGGCCGCGACGTGACTCGATCGCATAATCGACCAGCAGTATCGAGTTTTTGGTCGCAATCCCCATCAACATGATTAACCCGATCAGGGATGACATCGAGAAAGACTGCCCCGCCAACAGTAACCCAACGAATGCGCCGCCCAATGACAGTGGGAGCGCGGCCAGGATGGTGATCGGTTGGAAGAAGTCTTTGAACAGCAGAACCAGCACGATATAGATGGCCAGGATCCCGGCGACCATAGCCGTGCCGAAACCGGCAAACAGTTCCTTCATCATTTCGTCATCACCCTGCACAACCTGGTGCACGCCGACCGGCAGATTCTGGATTGACGGCAGCTTCGCCACCTGAGCGGCCAGATCCCCGAGTTGGGTGCCCGACAGTTCTACGTCAAGGGTCACGCTGCGCGTGCGATTGATGCGACTGATCTGAGCCGGTCCACTGCCTTGCTCAATGTTGACGATCTGATTGAGCAGCACCGGGCCTCTGGCACCGGGTACGGTCAAACGTTCAAGTAATCCCATATCCTCACGGATGTCTTTTGACAGCTTGACGACGATCGGGATCTGGCGCTGCTCCACGTTGAATTTTGACAGGAACTGATCGTAGTCGCCTACGGTCGCAATACGCAAAGTATCGGCAATCGCGACGCCCGATACCCCAAGATCGGCCGCTTTGGCGAAATTGGGTTGCAGGAGGATTTCGCTGCGCGCCAGCCCGGCACTGGAGGTAATGTTACCGAGGCCGGGGAGCTGCCGCAGGTCACTTAATACTGAATCGGCCGCCTTAGCCAGCAGCTGAGGGTCATCACCGGCCAACACCAACTGGTATTTTTCACCTGAGCCGCCAAACCCCACTTTGCTGCGCACCCCCGGAAGTGCTGCCATTGCCGTGCGTATCTCGCCTTCGATGACCTGCTTCTTCGGGCGCGCTTGACGCGCATCCAACAACACCGTCAGCGTTGCCATGCGAACATCGGTTTTCCCATCGGAAGCCATGACATCGCCGCCCGTTGCACCGCCACCGATGGTGGTATAGATGTTACGGATATGTGGGATGGGCGCCAGGCGATGCCGAGCGAGTTCTGCCATGGCCTGGGTTTGTTCCAGCGTGCTCCCTGGCGGCAGTTCCAACGTCACCTGCGTCTGGGAGTTGTCATCTGCAGGGAAAAAGCCCTGGGGCAGCAGAGGAATAAGCATCAGAGAGCCAATAAAGAACCCGCCGGCCAGCGCCAGGGTGAGCCCGCGGTGCCGCAGCGTCCACCGGCAGGCGCGCAGGTAGAGCGCCATCCAGAAAGGATCGCGCTGAGGGCGCGTATGCGGCTTCATCAGGTAGGCGGCCATCATTGGCGTCAGCAAGCGCGCCACAACCAGCGAGGCAAACACCGCCAGCGCCGCCGTCCATCCAAACTGCGTGAAGAATCTTCCGGCAACGCCGGACATGAAGGCCGTCGGCAGGAAAACGGCGATCAAGGCAAATGTCGTGGCGACGACGGCCAGGCCGATTTCCGAGGCGGCATCCATCGCGGCCTGGAACGGCGGTTTACCCATGCCGATGTGGCGCTCAATGTTCTCCACTTCGACGATGGCATCATCCACCAATAGGCCAATCACCAGCGACAGCGCCAGCAGCGTGACGATACTGAGCGAAAAGCCCATCATGTCCATACCGATGAAGGCCGGTAAAATCGACAGGGGCAACGCCGCCGCCGAGATCAGCGTCGCCCGGATATCGCGCAGAAACATGAAGACCACCAGGATGGCGAGAATGGCGCCTTCATAGATCATGTGCATGGAGGCGTCGAACTCCTCCTGCACAGGCCGGACAAAGTCGAAGACCTGCGTGATGTGCAAATCAGGCCGCTCCGTGCGCAACTGCGCCAGAACTTTCTCCACCTTGTCGCCGACCTCGACTTCACCGGCGCCTTTGGCGCGCGTGATCTCAAAGCCCACCACCTTCTTGCCGTTGAGGAGCGCAAGTGAACTGCGTTCCGCAATGGTGTCTTTCAGCGTCGCCACGTCGTCCAGGCGAAAACGTTGTCCGCCGGGCATCGACAGTTCCACCGCGGCTAGTTCATCCACGTTCTTGACGCGGGCGACCAAACGCAGCGGTTGTTTTCCCCGCCCCAGATCGACTCGCCCGCCCGTCGCGTCCATCTGTACATCGCGTAACTGGCGGGAAACCTCGGCAGCGGTGGCGCCAATCGCCTCCAGTTTGACCGGATCGAGTTCGACTTGAACCTCGCGGTTCACGCCGCCCACACGGGTGACTGACCCTACGCCGGCGACGCCTCTCAGACGCCGCGACAGGGTATTGTCCACGAACCAGGACAGCTCATTCTCATCCATCTTGCTGGCGCTGATGGAAAAGGCCAGGATAGGTTTGCCCGTGATGTTGAGCTTGCGAACGATAGGATCACGTAAATCCGTCGGCAACTCGGTGCGAATGCTTTGCACGGCTGACCGGACTTCATCCACCGCTTCCTGAACGGGTTTTTCCAGACGAAACTCCGCTGAGATATCGACCAGCCCGTCCTGGATCGTGGTACGCAAGTTCTTCAATCCCTGCACCGAAGAGACGGTGTCCTCCAGCTTGCGCGCTACCTCCGTTTCGAGCTGGGGCGGCGCAGCGCCCGGAAGCGAGGCGGACACGGTCACCGTAGGCACATCCATGTCCGGGAAGCTCTGGATCTTCATCAATTTGAAAGAATAAAAGCCGGCAACGCTCAAGATGACAAAGAGCAAGATAGACGGAATGGGGTTGCGAATGGACCAGGTAGAGATATTCATGATGGGCCTCTTAGCGCGGTTCCGATGAATGGGAAGCATCGGTGGTGTTGGCCAATTGGACTTTATCGCCCTCATTGAGGAATACGCCGCCGCTGGCGACGATGCGTTCCGCGCCTTGAAGACCGGACAGGATCTCCTGCTGGTCATTCACCAGACGGCCTACCGCGACTTTAAGCGGATGTGCACGCATCTCGTCATCTACGGTGAACACCAGGTGAAAACCGTCGCGCGCCACGACGGCGGATTGCGGCACGGTCAGCCCTTGCCGATCGCCGACCGTAATCAGACCGCTGGCATACGTGCCGGGCCGAATCGGCGAGGCGTTCTTCGCTGTCGATGGAAGGATGTCCACATAGGCAATCCCACGGCGCGAGGTTGAATTGACGGTGGGGGCGGCCAGGCGTACGACGCCTTCCCAGGTGTTACCGCCAGGTGAAGCGATCTGCGCTTTTTGCCCCGGTTGGATTTGTTCCAGCTGCTGCGCCGACAATTCCGCTCGCCATTCAAATTTTCCCTGGCGGATCAGGCGGAACATTTCGGTGCTTTGCATAGGAACTGAACCGATCGTGGCCGAACGAGCTGAAATGATGCCGTCGTCGGGAGCGCGTAATATCGTCTGGTCCAGCCGCAACTGCTGAGCCGCCATACGCGCTTTCGCCGATTCCAGACGCGCCTGCGCCGTTTTTTCCTGGGTTAACAACTTTTGGATGTCCTGTTCGCTCAGGCTGCCGACGCCGCGCAACAACCGCGCTCGTTTTCCATCCGCTTGCGCATTCAACGCGACTGCTTTCGCTTCGTTGAGATCGGCTTTCGCCAGCAGCCAGTCATTCATCACGGAATCGCGTGTAAATTCCGCCAGAGGTTGGCCCTGGCGTACCATATCCCCCTCCTGCACCAACAGTTTTTGCACGCGCAGCCCATTGGCTTCGGGGCTGATGATCGCCTCTTGCCAGGCCGCAATTGAACCATTGGCCGTGACGGTGCGGGAAACGGACTGTATTGCCGGCGTTGTCAGGGCCACTGTCAGCGTCGGTTTATCTGACGGTGGGGCAACCTTGTCCGCCGGCGTATCGCAGGCCGATAAGGCGGCGGCAATCGGCATCGCCAGCACGGCTGCATGCAGGGTCCGCAAAGACCAAAAGCGGGGACGCGTGTTTTTAGCTATCAGTTGTGTCATCGGGAGAACCCATAAGGTGAATGATTTGTCGAACCTGTCGCCAGCGGCGCGGCGATGTATTGCTCTGTATTGAATTTCAAACGAATACGGCGCTGTCCTGCAGCGGTTCAGCCTGGCGTTGAAGCATTGCTCGCTCTGACGAAGTGAACAGACGCCGTATCCACTTCCGCACTGTCGATCGCACGCGGCTATGATGCTCATGCGGTTCAGCCTGCCAACCCGCCACACTTTCACCGGGATCGGTATCCACGCGCGATAGATCCAACGTCCAGGGAACCGAATGCTTGGTTGTGTGGCGGTTGATCCCGCTTCCATCGGCAGCGGTCTTGCCACGACCGGCGACTTCCTTCTGAGCAGATTGAGACGCCCGGCGAGGGGGCGTTTGTATCGCCCATTCGAAGGATTCAGGCAATGGCGCGCTTTGGGTAGAGAACGCGTGTTGTCGCCGGCAGGTACGCGAGGCGTAATAGAGGGCCGCAGCCTCTGTCGCAACCAGTTTGCGGGCGTCATTCCATAACGCTTGAACGCACTCCAAATTTGCGCGCGCAACTGGCGTTTTTGCTGCGCGCTCATTCTCTACGTGACTGGGCTTGCCGGCCGGAGCGCGCAAGCGCCGGGCGCCGGATTCATTTCGGGCGGGGGGCCATGCATTCCACACAGGCACGTGCGCCGAGCCAGGCAGGGAGGCCCGCCATGTTGTTGGAACATGCTGGGTTCCTGACAAACGGTCTGATGCAGGTGCGGTTGCGCAAGCGCAGAGGATCAAAGACACGCTGAGAATAAGAGAAACGAATATGAGTCGGCGGAGCCTTGGATAGGCCCGTGTTCGCAGCATTTTTAGTTTTGAAACGGGTGGCATGATTGTCGTGTCTTTTTAATGCGTGAGTACGCACTCATTATATAATTAAAAAAAGAAGCTAGATGGCTGTATGAACGTCAGGAAGCTCAATGGCTCGCATCATGGCTTCATAACCTGCGCGTTTGTAAATATCCAGCAGGTGAGGTTTTTGAACGGCCATATCGATAACGCCATTGGCCATTACCGTGCAGATCATGCCCTGAAACTCGCTCGACTGCGGTAAATCCAGCCCCTGGACCAACGGAATACCCAGTTGGGAAATATCACCGAACCGTACGCTTCTTTCCCTCTGCGCGCTGGATAACTTGCCGGAGACCATCAATTTGTTTCCTGTCGCATACGCGGCGGGATTGGCGAGCGCCCAGTCAATGTAGGCATCCCAGGCGGCCTGCATGTGATCTTTACCCGGCAAAACGCCCTGTAAGCTTTGCGTCAGCAGGCACTCCATTTCATCAAGCAGGTAGTCGCAGACTGCGCTCAGCAGTACGTCCTTATTTTCAAAGTAGCGGAACAGCGTGCCCTCCGAGACGCCAGCCTTCCTGGCGATGGCCGATGTGGGCGCCGCTAATCCTTGTTCGGCAAAAATGTCGGTGGCGGCCTGCAAGAGCGCCTGCTGCTTTTCTTCACTGCGGGGACGGGCCACTTTGAGGCTCCTTTAATAAGTGAGTAAACACTCATTATAAGACTGCAACGGAAGATGACAAGCTTTTTCCTGTAGGACAAAGTATCAACACGAGAGCCATTTTTCGTGCAGCGATGCGGATAATGCCGTCATGAAGGGCGCAATAAAACGTACGGCGAAGATCGTTCAGTGGGAAAGAACCGGGAGGGTGAGACAGCGTCCTGGTTGCCAAAACGCAGGCCCTGGAGACAAAAAAAATCCACGCCGAAGCGTGGATTTTTCCGTTTCCGGCAGCGGAGAAAAACGCTGCGGGGAAGGAATTAGACGTTGAACAGGAAGTTCATCACGTCGCCGTCTTTGACGATGTAGTCTTTACCTTCTGAGCGCATTTTGCCGGCTTCTTTGGCGCCTTGCTCACCCTTGTAGGTGATGAAGTCGTCAAAGGCGATGGTTTGCGCGCGGATAAAGCCTTTCTCGAAGTCGGTGTGGATCTTGCCGGCCGCCTGCGGGGCGGTGGCGCCGACCGGGATGGTCCAGGCGCGCACTTCTTTCACGCCGGCGGTGAAGTAGGTTTGCAGGTTCAGCAGCTCGTAACCGGCGCGGATCACGCGGTTCAGGCCCGGCTCTTCCAGGCCCAGTTCTGCCATGAACTCGTCGCGATCTTCGTCTTCCAGCTCGGCGATGTCGGATTCCACGGCGGCGCACACGGCAACCACCACGGAGCCTTCGGCGTCGGCGATTTTACGCACGGTGTCCAGGTACGGGTTGTTCTCGAAGCCGTCTTCGTTGACGTTGGCGATGTACATGGTCGGCTTCAGCGTCAGGAAGCTCAGGTATTTGATCGCCGCCTTGTCTTCATCGGTCAGATCCAGTGCGCGCAGCATGCCGGCGTTTTCCAGGTGCGGCAGACATTTCTCCAGCGCCGCCAGCTCGGCTTTGGCGTCTTTGTCGCCGCCTTTGGCTTTCTTCTGCACGCGGTGGATGGCGCGCTCGCAGGTGTCCAGGTCAGACAGCGCCAGCTCGGTGTTGATCACGTCGATGTCTTCGGCCGGATCGACCTTGTTGTTGACGTGGATGATGTTGTCGTTCTCGAAGCAGCGCACCACGTGGCCGATGGCTTCGGTTTCGCGGATGTTGGTCAGGAACTGGTTGCCCAGGCCTTCACCTTTGGACGCGCCTTTCACCAGGCCGGCGATGTCGACGAATTCCATGGTGGTCGGCAGAATGCGCTGCGGCTTGACGATCTCGGCCAGCTTATCCAGACGCGGATCGGGCATCGGCACCACACCGGTGTTCGGTTCAATGGTGCAGAACGGGAAGTTGGCTGCTTCAATGCCCGCTTTGGTCAACGCGTTGAACAGGGTGGATTTGCCTACGTTAGGCAGGCCGACGATACCGCATTTGAATCCCATGTTGTAATCACCTTAAATATCTTAACTATCAGTCGGTTATATTTAACCAACTGCATAAAGGGCAAAATAATGCCGCCATTATACACGTAATGGGCGTTTATCTCGATCAGACTTGCTTGGCTGGGGCGAGTGCAGCGCGGGCGACCGGTTTTTGATTGAGATTTGGATCACATTTACCCATACTGGCCGTTCCGATTAACCGACAGGAAACGCGCCGGATGTATTTCTTGCCTACGCCACCCTGAGCTGTGCCCGCCAGCAGTCTGCCGCCCCTTGCGGTACCCCATACCCGCTACGCGGGGAGATGATGTCATCTGTCATAAGTGAATAATGCATGTTTAACCTGAGTAACGTCAGGATCGCGGACGTTAAAAATGAAGTCCTGGCGGGCTTTGTGGTGGCGGTTTCGATGATCCCCGAGGCGGTCGGCTTTTCGCTGGTCGCCGGTCTTTCGCCGATCGTCGGTTTGCATACCGCGTTTATTATCGGCCTGGTCACGGCGCTGTTCGGCGGCAAGCCGGGCATGGTTTCCGGCGCCGCAGGTTCCATTGTGGTGGTGCTGATGAGCCTGGCGGCGCAGTACGGCATGGGTTACGTACTGTGGGCCACGCTGTTTGCCGGGGGGATTCAAATCCTGATCGGCGCCTTTCGGCTGGGCAAGTTCATTCGTCTGGTGCCGCTGCCGGCGATCCACGGCTTCGTCAACGGTCTGGCGATCGTCATCATGCTGGCGCAGTTGAAGATGATCGCCGGGCAGGGCCCGCTGATGTACGGCCTGGTGGCGCTGGCGATTGCGGTGGTGGTGCTGTTCCCGCGCCTGACCAAAGCCATTCCGTCTTCGCTGGCGGCGCTGCTGGTGGTCTCGGCGTTGGCGATCGGCCTCAATCTGCATACGCTGCGGGTGGGCGATCTGGCGGACATTTCCGGCGCGCTGCCGCACTTCAGCCTGCCGACGGCGCCGTTTACCCTGGAGATGGTGCGGGTGGTGCTACCCTATGCGGTAGTGATTGCCCTGGTCGGTTTGATTGAATCGCTGCTGACCATGACGGTGCTGGATGAAATGGGCGGCAAGAAGGGGAACGGCAACCGCGAGAGTATCGCGCAGGGCGCCGGTAACGCGGTGTGCGGCCTGTTCGGCTGCTTCGCCGGTTGTGCGATGATCGGCCAGTCGATCATCAACTTCACCTCGGGCGGGCGCGGGCGCATCTCCGGCACGGTGGGCGCTATCCTGCTGATTTTATTTGTGGTTAGCCTGTCGCGCTATATCGGCCTGCTGCCAGTGGCGGCGCTGGCCGGGGTGATGCTGGTGGTGTGTTACAACACTTTCGAGTGGAGTTCGCTGCGCCGTTTGCGCCGTATGCCGAAGGCGGACGCGCTGGTGATGATCGCCGTCACGTTGATCACCATCTTTACCGATCTGGCGGTGGCGGTGATCAGCGGGGTGATTATCTCGGCGCTGGTGTTCGCCTGGCAGCAGGCACGCATCCGCGTGCGCCAGCGGCAGGTGACGGGCGACGTGGCGGTGTATCGGCTCGATGGTCCGCTGTTCTTCGGCTCGGCCGCGGCTTTTGCCGAGCTGTTCGAGCCGCAAGGCGATCCGCAGAACGTGGTGCTGGACTTTGCTGGCACCCGGGTGATGGATTCCAGCGGCGTAGAGGCGATCGATAAGCTGACGGCGCGTTATCTGGCGGCGGGGAAAAGCATTCGTCTGCGCCACCTGAGCGGTGACTGCGTGCGCCTGCTCAAGCGCGCCGGGCCGTTCTGCAGCCATGAACTGGACGATCCGCAGTATTACGTGGCAGAAGAGGGGTTCGCCGCCGATGACCGCCGCGTGGGCGAGGAGACCTTCAACCCGCGCGGCTAAAAGCCGGCAGCGGGCAGGGCGCCCGCTGCGGCAAAGTTCAGGCCTGCGCCTTGAAGCTGTGCAGGCGCTGAACGGTTTTTTCCAGCCCGTCCTTCATCAGCATCTCGGTGCAGCGCAGCGACTCGTCGATCGCTTCGTCAATCATCTTCTGCTCGCTGGCCGGCGGCTTGCCGAGCACGAAGCCCACCACCTTGTTCTTGTCGCCCGGATGGCCGATGCCGATGCGCAGGCGGTAGAAGTTCGGGTTATTGCCGAACTTGTTTTGGATGTCTTTCAGGCCGTTGTGGCCGCCGTTGCCGCCGCCGAGCTTGATTTTTGCCACGCCGGGCGGCAGATCCAGCTCGTCGTGCGCCACCAGGATCTCGTTGGGTTCGATGCGGTAGAAATTGGCCATCGCCAGCACCGCTTTGCCGCTCAGGTTCATGAAGGTGGTCGGCACCAGCAGGCGCACGTCGTTGCCTGCCAGATTCAAACGGGCGGTGTAGCCGAAGAACTTGCTCTCTTCTTTCAACTGCTGATTGTGGCGCTGTGCCAGCAGATCGACGTACCAGGCGCCGGCGTTGTGGCGTGTCTGGGCGTATTCCGCGCCCGGGTTGGCCAGGCCGACTATCAATTTAATACTGCTCACTGGGAGATTCACTATGATCAGGGTAATGGAAAGGGCCTTAGTCTACCTGTCGGGGCGGTGAATGACAAAATCCGATCTCTGCCTTCGGCGTTGGTAAGAAAGACGAATGATTCATTAGCTGAATCATTCAATTTGTCTGCTAATTTTCAGTGGCGTGTTAAGAAGTGTCAATAATTCTTTACCATTTGTGATCGCCTCCGCAATCCCCTTGCCATAACAAGGACTATACTTAACTTATCAAAGTGGGTTAACAAGTTGCAGCGTTATCCCGGTTGGCACATGGCAATCATGGAGGTGGCATATGAAACGTAGAAGCGCGGACAGAATGGGCAACTTTTTTATGGGGCTGGGGCTGGTCGTGATGATCGGCGGCGTTGGATACTCCATTATTGCTGAAGTTTCCCAGTTCAATTTACCGCAATTTTTCGCCCACGGCGCCATCATGAGTATCTTCGTCGGCGCGCTGTTATGGCTGGTGGGCGCGCGTATAGGCGGCCGCGAGCAGGTGGCGGATCGCTACTGGTGGGTAAAACACTTTGATAAACGGTGCCGTAACGACCAACATCGTTCGTCGCATTGATTAAAAAATCAGAAGGGAAGCAAGAGCAGGGCAAGGGAATATCTGCCGTGCATTAAGGTCTGAGGTCATGTTGGACTACGAGTAGAAAACCCGTTGTTGCTCACGCACCAACGGGTTTTTCTTTTTCTGCTGTCGGGCTCGCTATCTTTCCGGCACGGTGGGCGCCGCACCGGAAAGACGACGAATCAATGCTCGAACATCGCAGAGATCGACTCTTCGTTGCTGATGCGGCGGATGGCTTCAGCCAGCATGCCGGACAGGGTCAGAGTGCGAACGTTTTTCAGTGCCTTGATTTCCGGCGACAGCGGAATGGTGTCGCAGACGATCACTTCATCAATCACCGAGTTCTTGATGTTGTCCACGGCGTTGCCGGAGAAGATCGGGTGCGTCGCGTAGGCGAATACGCGCTTGGCACCGCGTTCTTTCAACGCTTCAGCCGCTTTACACAAGGTACCGCCGGTGTCGATCATGTCGTCGACCAGCACGCAGTCGCGGCCTGCCACGTCACCGATGATGTGCATCACCTGAGAAACGTTCGCGCGCGGGCGGCGTTTGTCGATGATGGCCATGTCGGTGTCGTTCAGCAGTTTGGCGATGGCGCGAGCACGCACTACGCCGCCGATGTCCGGGGAAACCACGATCGGGTTTTCCAGGTTCTGCTGCAGCATGTCTTCCAGCAGGATCGGGCTGCCGAACACGTTGTCTACCGGTACGTCGAAGAAGCCTTGAATCTGCTCAGCATGCAGATCCACCGTCAGAACGCGGTCAACCCCTACGCTGGAGAGGAAATCGGCAACCACCTTGGCGGTGATGGGTACACGCGCGGAACGCACGCGGCGATCCTGGCGGGCATAGCCGAAGTAAGGGATAACGGCGGTAATACGACCTGCGGAGGCGCGACGCAGGGCGTCGACCATCACAACCAGTTCCATCAGGTTGTCGTTGGTCGGGGCACAGGTGGACTGGATGATGAAAATATCACCGCCGCGTACATTTTCGTTGATTTGCACGCTCACTTCGCCGTCGCTAAAACGACCTACAGCGGCGTCACCAAGGCTGGTGTACAAACGGTTGGCAATACGTTGTGCTAGTTCCGGGGTGGCGTTACCAGCAAAAAGCTTCATATCAGGCACGAGAAGAACCTCAGGCTTGCGTCCAGAGAAGATATTGTCATACGACATCGCCAAGGGGCAGTTGGCGACGCCGGCGCAATATACATACGGGTATGTAAAACTAAAATTGAGACCGCAGGCAGCGCAGGGATAACAGGGCCAGGTGTGCATGACCCTGCGCAGCGAAACGTTGAGCTACGACTCAAACCGCCCGGAACGAATGCGATGTAGTGGGGAGACGTTAACGCCGCGCGCTACAAAACCACACAACCACTCCGGGGCTTGATTTAACACCTGACGGGCGGCGATTTCTGTGTCGAATTCAGCAAACACACAAGCACCTGTGCCAGTCAGGCGTGACGGGGCGTATTCTAACAGCCATGAAAGAAGCTGTTCAACCTCGCGAAAACGTTTTCTTGCGATCGGTTCGCAATCATTTGCGTACGGCGCCTGCAACAGCTCACTTAAGGAGCGAACCGGCGTGTTTCTTTTTAATTCGGGGTCGCCGAAGATAACCGGCGTCGGGATGCCGACGCCAGGATGCGCCACCAGATACCATTTTTCCTGCGGCTCGGCCGGCTGCAGGCGCTCGCCGATGCCTTCGGCGAAGGCGGCGTGGCCGCGCACGAACACCGGCACGTCGGCGCCGAGGCTGAGCCCCAGCGCTGCCAGTTGGTCGTCGCCAAGACCGCAGCGCCACAGTTCGTTCAGCGCCACCAGCACGGTGGCGGCGTTGGAGGAACCGCCGCCCAAACCGCCGCCCATCGGCAGGCGCTTGTCGATGCTGATGTCGGCGCCGCGCGGCGCGGTTTGCAGGCCGCGTTCATCGCAATAGCGCTGCAGCAGGCGGGCGGCGCGCACGATCAGGTTCTGCTCGTCTGGAACGCCGTCGACCGGCGTCAGCAGATGAATGCGGTCGTCCTGGCGAGGGTCGATGGTCAGGGTATCGCCGTAGTCCAGAAACTGGAACAGCGTCTGCAGCAGGTGATAGCCGTCTTCACGACGGCCGGTGATGTACAAAAACAGGTTGAGTTTCGCGGGGGAGGGCCACTGGCGGATCATTTGAGCGTCCAGTTATCCATCTTCAGCTTGATGCGCTGGTCGCCCTGCTGCAGCTCCAGGCGGTTCGGCAGCGTCGGCTGCACCTCGTTGCTGTAGCCCTGGTAATCCACTTTCCAGGTCTGGCCGCCTTGCTGGTAGGTCAGCTTGCTCAGGCGATATTGGTCATCCAGCGCAAAATCGCTGGCTTCGCCCGGCAGGCCGACCATCCACTGACGCAGGTTGTTCAGCGGGATCGCCATGCCGGTCAGCTTGCGGATCATCTCTTCCGGGTTGTCGCTGACGTAGCGTTTGCCCTGGTTGTCGGTCAGCTGCACCACGTTTTTCTGCACGTTGAGGTCCATTTCCGTACTGCCCAGCGGGTTGGTCAGCAGCAGGCGGTAGCGCTCCGGCGAGAACTGCTGCCAGAAGAAGCGGGCGTAGACTTTTTTCTGATCAGACAAGTAGGCGAAGGAGCCGCGGGTCTGATAGGTGCTGAGCTGTTGCACTGCCTGCTCATGGGCGCGCCACTGCGGTGAAGTCGGGCTGGTGGCCGGGCCGGTCGGCTTGGTGGTGGTACAGGCGGCCAGCACCAGGCTGGCCAGCGGGATCAGACGGAGCAAACTAACTTTGCGTATTGGCATAACTTTCTCTTGTCCTTTTGTCCTTGCGGGCATGCGCGACGAAACCCGGATTCAGCGCTCACGCTAACGGGGCGGCGGCGGCGCGTCAATTTTTTGCTGCATCGCGTTGAATCTTTCCGCTTTTGCCGGCGCAATGCCAACCCGTTACGCGCGTCGGGGTCGCCATTAAGCGTAACACAATCGCCTAAAGGCGGGGAGGCGTGCCCGATAAGCGGTGCCGGAGTTGCGCAAACGCCGCCGTTGCGCACGCCGAATAGCGTGCGCGTTATCGCAAACTGCGCTAAAATTTAAGCAATCAACCTAGCCTATGACTATTTATCCCGCTGTATTTATTGCTTATTCATTAATTGATGTCATCTATGACAGCGATTGAACGGAAGATGCGGTTGTTACTTTTATTGATCCCGCGCATCAAGTAGAATGCCGTTCAACGAGAACCCGTACCAAGATAAGTATTACTCGAAGCAATGACCCTGCTGGCGTTAGGTATAAATCACAAAACCGCTCCGGTTTCTCTGCGTGAAAGGGTGACCTTCTCGCCAGAGTCCATCGATGAGGCGCTAACCAGCTTGCTCCAACAACCGTTGGTGCAGGGCGGCGTCGTGTTGTCCACCTGCAACCGCACCGAGCTGTACCTCAGCGTAGAGCAACAGGAACATATGCACGAGCAGCTGGTCGCCTGGCTGTGCGCGTACCACAACCTGCGCCCGGAAGAGGTGAAGAAAAGCCTGTACTGGCATCAGGGCAACGACGCGGTCAGCCATCTGATGCGGGTGGCCAGCGGGTTGGACTCACTGGTATTGGGCGAACCGCAGATCCTCGGCCAGGTGAAAAAGGCCTTCGCCGAGTCGCAACGCGGCCAGTCGCTGTCCGGCGAGCTGGAGCGTCTGTTCCAGAAATCCTTCTCCGTCGCCAAGCGCGTGCGCACCGAAACCGAAATCGGCGCCAGCGCGGTCTCCGTAGCGTTTGCTGCCTGTACCCTAGCGCGGCAGATCTTCGAATCGCTGGCCGATCTCAACGTCTTGCTGGTGGGCGCCGGTGAAACCATCGAGCTGGTGGCGCGCCACCTGCGCGAACACAAAGTGCGGCACATGATCATCGCCAACCGCACCCGCGAGCGCGCGCAGCTGCTGGCGGACGAGGTGGGCGCGGAAGTGATCACCCTGCCGGAGATCGACGAACGCCTGGCGGACGCCGACATCATCATCAGTTCCACCGCCAGTCCGCTGCCGATCATCGGCAAGGGGATGGTGGAACGCGCGCTGAAGGCGCGCCGCAACCAGCCGATGCTGCTGGTGGATATCGCCGTACCGCGCGATATCGAGCCGGAAGTCGGCAAACTGGCCAACGCCTATCTGTACAGCGTGGACGATCTGCACGCCATCATTCAAAGCAACCTGGCGCAGCGCAAAGCGGCGGCGGTGCAGGCGGAGTCGATCGTGCAGCAGGAAAGCACCAACTTCATGGCCTGGCTGCGCTCGCAGGGCGCGGTGGAAACCATCCGCGACTACCGTTCGCAGGCCGACCAAATTCGCGCAGAGATGGAGGCCAAAGCGCTGGCCGCCATCGCGCAGGGTGCCAACGTGGAGCAGGTTATTCACGAGCTGGCCCATAAACTGACCAACCGTCTTATTCATGCCCCCACCAAATCCCTCCAGCAGGCCGCCGGCGACGGCGACGTGGAGCGGTTGCAGTTATTACGCGACAGCCTCGGGCTGGATCAGCATTAGTTTTCTCTATTAACAGGGTTTATTACCACGCATGAAGCCTTCTATTGTTGCCAAACTGGAAGCGTTACAAGAGCGCCATGAAGAAGTGCAGGCGCTGCTCGGCGATGCCGGCGTCATCGCCGACCAAGACCGGTTCCGCGCGCTGTCGCGAGAATACGCGCAGCTGACCGACGTCAGCCGCTGCTTCCTGGAATGGCGTCAGGTGCAGGAGGATCTGGAGACGGCGGAAATGATGCTGGACGATCCGGAAATGCGCGAGATGGCGCAGGAAGAGCTGAAACAGGCGCGGGCGACCAGTGAAGCGCTGGAGCAGCAGCTGCAGGTGTTGCTGCTGCCGAAAGATCCGGACGATGAGCGCAGCTGCTTCCTCGAAGTGCGCGCCGGCACCGGCGGCGATGAGGCGGCGATCTTTGCCGGCGATCTGTTCCGCATGTACAGCCGCTATGCGGAAAGCCGCCGCTGGCGTGTCGAGGTGATGAGCGCCAACGAAGGCGAACACGGCGGTTTCAAAGAAGTGATTGCCAAAGTTTCCGGCGACGGCGTGTACGGTCAGCTGAAGTTTGAATCCGGCGGGCACCGCGTGCAGCGCGTGCCGGAAACCGAATCCCAGGGGCGCATCCACACCTCCGCCTGTACCGTGGCGGTGATGCCGGAAGTGCCGGAAGCCGAGCTGCCGGACATCAACCCGGGCGATCTGAAAATCGACACCTTCCGCTCCTCCGGCGCCGGCGGCCAGCACGTTAACACCACCGACTCGGCGATCCGCATCACCCACCTGCCGACCGGCATCGTGGTGGAGTGCCAGGACGAACGTTCGCAGCACAAAAACAAAGCCAAGGCGATGTCGGTGCTGGGCGCGCGCATTCGCGCCGCCGAGATGGCCAAGCGCCAGCAGGCCGAGGCGTCCACTCGCCGCAACCTGCTGGGCAGCGGCGATCGTTCCGACCGCAACCGCACCTACAACTTTCCGCAGGGGCGGGTAACCGACCACCGCATCAACCTGACGCTCTACCGTCTGGACGAAGTGATGGAAGGCAAACTGGATATGCTGATCCAGCCGATCGTGCAGGAGTATCAGGCCGATCAGCTGGCTGCGCTGTCCGCCGAGCAAGAGTGATGGATTATCAATACTGGCTGAAAGCCGCCGCCGCGCGTTTGACCCACAGCGACAGCGCCCGGCGCGACGCGGAAATCCTGTTGGGTTTCGTGACCGGCAAGGCCAGAACCTTCCTGATGGCGTTCGGGGAAACCCTGCTGACGCCGCCGCAGCAACAGCAGCTGGAGACGCTGCTGGCGCGCCGCGAACGCGGTGAGCCGGTGGCCTATCTGGTGGGCGAGCGCGAGTTTTGGTCGCTGCCGCTGTCGGTCTCGCCGGCGACGCTGATCCCACGCCCTGATACCGAATGCCTGGTGGAACTGGCGCTGGCGCGCCTGCCGCCGCAACCCTGCCATTTCCTCGATCTTGGCACCGGCACCGGCGCCATCGCGCTGGCGCTGGCCAGTGAGCGCCCGGATTGTTCGGCTATCGGCATCGATGTGCAGCCGGAGGCGGTTGCGCTGGCGCAGCACAATGCGCACAAGCTGAAGATCGACAACGTCCGATTTCTACAGGGCAGCTGGTTTGCGCCGGTGGCGGGGCAACGCTTCGCGCTGATCGCCAGCAATCCGCCCTATATCGACGCCGCCGATCCGCATTTGTCGCAGGGCGACGTGCGCTTTGAACCCGGTAGCGCGCTGGTTGCCGCCGAGCACGGGCTGGCGGATCTGGCCGCCATCGTGCGCCAGGCGCCGCATTATTTGCAGCCGCAGGGCTGGCTGCTGTTGGAACATGGTTGGCAGCAGGGCGAGAGCGTGCGCGCGCTGCTGCAGGCCGCCGGATTTTCCGCTGTCGCCACCCACCGTGATTACGGCGACAACGACCGCGTGACGCTCGGCCAATGGCCGGGATAAGCGCCCCTCATAATAACGACGCCCGGGCCATTTAAGGGAGCATCATGACTGCATACACCGCGTTGAAACATTTCCATTTGCTGACGGTAGCCATCAGTATTACCTTGTTTGTGCTGCGTTTCTTTTGGCAGTGGCGCCGCTCGCCGATCATGGGGCGCCGCTGGGTCAAGGTAGCGCCGTACCTGAACGACACGCTGCTGTTCGTCAGCGGCATCGCGTTGGTGGTGACGTTCGGGTTTTATCCGCTGCTGGGTATGGACTCATGGCTGACCGAGAAGCTGTTTGGCGTTATTATCTATATCCTGCTTGGCTACGTCGCATTGGGCAAGAAGACCAAAAGTCAGCGGCTGCGAACCGTGGCGTTCGTGCTGGCGTTGGGCTGTCTGTATCTGATAATTAAACTTGCCACGACGAAAATACCGTTTCTGATGGGATACTTATGAGTAGCATTGCTGATTTTGAATTTAACACCTCGCCGCTGAGCGAAGGGGTGATCCTGGTGTCGCAGTCGGTGCGGCGCGATTTTCCCGCTGCCGACGTGGAGCGCAAGCTGCAACAGCTGGTGGATGAAGCGCGTGCGGCGGTGCCGGTCGATATCACTCAGGAGCAGCAACTGGATGCGCTCATCGAACTGTTCTACAAAACCTGGGGATTCGGCGGCGCCAGCGGCGTTTACCGCCTGTCGGACGCCATCTGGCTGGACAAGGTGCTGGAAGGGCGGCAGGGCACGCCGGTCTCGCTAGGCACCATTTTCCTGCACATCGCCAACGCGCTGGATCTGCCTCTGTTGCCGGTGATTTTCCCCACTCAGCTGATCCTGCGCGCCGATTGGCTGGACGAAGAGCTGTGGCTGATCAACCCGCTGAACGGCGAAACCCTGAGCGAGCACCAGCTGGAAGTGTGGATCAAGGGCAACCTGGGGCTGGGCGCCGAACTGGAAGACGACGACCTCGACGAGTCGGAGAACATCATGGTGGTGCGCAAGATGTTGGATACGCTGAAGGCCGCCCTGATGGAAGAAAAGCAGCTGGAAATGGCGCTGCGCACCAGCGAAACGGTGCTGTGCTTCGATCCGGAAGATCCTTACGAGATCCGCGACCGCGGGCTGATTTATGCCCAGCTGGAGTGCAACCACATCGCGATTTCCGATCTCAACTATTTTGTCGAGCAGTGTCCTGAAGACCCGGTCAGCGAAGTGATCAAAGTACAGATCCACTCGATTGAGCCGAAACAGGTGACGCTGCATTAATTCAATGACTCCGTGCAGTTTGCAAGGCGACGGTTACAACCTTAACAAAGGCGAAAGCATGAAACAGAAAGTGGTTAGCATTGGCGACATCGACGTAGCAAACGACCTGCCGTTTGTGCTGTTTGGCGGTATGAACGTGCTGGAATCGCGCGATCTGGCGATGAGCATCTGCGAGCACTACGTCACCGTGACGCAAAAACTGGGCATTCCTTACGTATTCAAAGCCTCTTTCGACAAAGCCAACCGTTCTTCCATCCACTCGTACCGCGGTCCGGGCCTGGAAGAAGGGATGAAGATCTTCGAAGAGCTGAAGAAAACCTTCGGCGTGAAAATCATCACCGACGTGCATGAAGTGGCGCAGGCGCAGCCGGTTTCTGAAGTGGTTGACGTGATCCAACTGCCGGCCTTCCTGGCGCGTCAGACCGATCTGGTGGAAGCGATGGCGAAAACCGGCGCGGTGATCAACGTCAAGAAGCCACAGTTCGTCAGCCCGGGGCAGATGGGCAACATCGTCGACAAATTCAAAGAAGGCGGCAACGACCAGGTGATCCTGTGCGATCGCGGCAGCAACTTTGGTTATGACAACCTGGTGGTCGACATGCTGGGCATCAACGTGATGAAGAACGTGACCGGCGGCCATCCGGTGATCTTCGACGTGACCCACGCGCTGCAGACCCGCGATCCGTTCGGCGCCGCGTCCGGCGGCCGCCGCGCTCAGGTGGCCGAGTTGGCGCGCGCCGGCATGGCGGTTGGCCTGGCCGGCCTGTTCCTCGAAGCGCACCCGGATCCGAACAACGCCAAGTGCGACGGTCCTTCCGCGCTGCCGTTGGACAAACTGGAGCCGTTCCTGGCGCAGATGAAAGCCATCGACGACCTGGTGAAGAGCTTCCCGGAGCTGGATACCAGCAACTAAGCGCTCGTCGCCATAAAAAAAGCCCGACTCGTCGGGCTTTTTTACGTTTAGGCGCCGGTGGCCGCCAGCGCTTCCGGCAGGGTCGGATAGAACTGCAAGCGGCCCTCGATCGGCTGCACCCGCGCACGCGCCAGGGTTTTCAGCGGCTGGAACGGCACGTCGGTGATCACCAGTTTCTTGTCCGCCGGCAACACGTCGATAAAGCGTCGCAGGGCGCTCAGACCGCCGGCGTCGAGTACCGGCACCGCATCCCATTGCAGCACGATCGTGCGATAACTTTCGCTGCGCGTCAGCAGTTCGGTAAAGATGCGCTCGGCGGCGGCGAAGAACAGCGGGCCATTCACTCGCAGCACCAGGCGGCCGTCATCGGCGCTCAGTTCGCTTAGCCGCGTCATGCGGGCGATGCGGCGCATAAACAGCAGCGACGCCAACACGATGCCCACGGTAATGGCGATCACCATGTCGAACAGCACCGTCAGCGACATGCACAGCAGCAGTACCAGAATGTCGTCCTTCGGCGCCCGGCGCAGCAGGTAAACCACCTTGTGGGCCTCGCTCATGTTCCAGGCGACCATCAACAGCAGCGCCGCCATCGCCGCCAGCGGCAGATAAGAGAGCCACGGCGCCAGCACCAGCAGCGCCAACAGCACCAGCAGCGCGTGGATGATGGCGGATACCGGTGAGGTGGCACCGGCGCGCACGTTGGCCGCTGAACGGGCAATTGCGGCGGTCGCGGTGATGCCGCCGAAGAACGGCGCGATGATGTTGCCCGCGCCTTGGCCGATCAATTCGCTGTTCGAGTTATGCTTCTTACCGGTCATGCCGTCGAGCACCACTGCGCACAGCAGCGACTCGATCGCGCCGAGCATTGCCATCGAAAATGCCGCCGGCAACAGGGCGGAAACGGTTTGCCAGCTCAGGGTGAACGGCTGCCCGCCGCCGCCCGGCAGATCCCAGGGCAGCAGCAGCTGCGGCAGGATCGGCGGAATGCCCTGGCCGCTGCTGCCATCGGCCAGCAGGTAGCTGAAACGGGAGCCGATGGTCGCCACCGGGTGGTCAAACAGCGTCAGCAGCCCCATCAGCGCGGTGCCCGCCAGCAGCGCCGGCAGGTGGCCGGGCACCCGCAGGCCGAGCTTGGGCCAGAAGATCAGGATCAGCAGCGTCACGGCGCCGATCAGGGTATCGCCGAGATCCAGCGTTGGCAGCGCCTGCAGCAGGGCGTACAGCTTGCCAACGTAATTTTCCGGCGTGTGCGCCAGCTGCAGGCCGAAAAAGTCCTTGATCTGCATGGTGGCGATGGTGATGGCAATGCCGGAGGTAAAGCCCAGCGTCACCGGCAGCGGAATGTATTCGATCAGCCGGCCAAAGCGCGCCAGCCCCATCAGCAGCAGAAATACCCCGGAGATCAGCGTGGCGACCAGCAAGCCGGCCAGGCCAAACTGCTGCGAGACCGGATAGAGGATCACCACGAAGGCGGCGGTGGGGCCGGAGACGCTGTAGCGCGAACCGCCGCTGACGGCGATGACGATGCCGGCGATGGCGGCGGTATACAGGCCGTACTGCGGCGGCACGCCGCTGGCGATCGCCAGCGCCATCGCCAGCGGAATGGCGATAATACCGACCGTCACCCCGGCGATGGCGTCTTTCAGCAACCGCGCCAGGCTATAAGGTTCCCGCCAGCAGGCATCTATCAGCGCGCTGAAGGGGCGAATTTTGTTTATTTCATGCGTTTTCATCTACGGTGCGTACCAAATCTTCAAAAGTGAAAGGAATGGCGGGCCCGATGAGGTCCGTCTTGTCACGTGACAGATACCATACGCCTTTTGTTCAGCGGATTACCAGACCTGCGTCAATTTGGCACAGGAAATCAGAGAGTCGTCGTTTTATCCGGCGCTAAATGCCGTTAAGAGGTAAGTAAGCCGCAGATTCTGCGGCTGAAAAAGAAAGGAATAATCAAGGTTTTGGCGGTTAGTGCAGAGCGGGTAGGGATAAGCCGAGAAAGTGGGCTAAAGTGCTTACCAACAGCTGGTGATCTTCCTTCTGCGGCGCGCCGGAAATGCTGATGCTGCCGACGCAGCCGAGGCCGGTCAGGGTGAGCGGGAAGGCGCCGCCGTGCACCGAATAGTCGCGCACGCTCAGCCCGTAACGCTCCTCCAGCGACGTTTGCCGCTGCTGCAGACGCAGGCCGATGGCGTAAGAGCTTTTGTGAAAATGGTTCACCAGATTGCGCTTGCGCCGCACCCAGTCGGCGATGTCCGGCGTGGCGCCCGGCATGGCGTAATAAAACAGCGTCTGCCCGGCCAGTTGGATTTCGATGGCGATGCTCAGGCCGCGTCGCTCGGCGGCGGTTTTCAGCGCCGCGCCCAGCTCCCAGGCGGTGGTGGCGTCAAAATGGGTAAAGGCCAGCGTCGCTTCCTGTTCGCTGAGCGCCTGCAGTTCATCGTCGATATTCATGCGTTTCTCCCCCGATATACAAAGGACAGAGTAGCCTGAAGCGAGCATCGTGAGATAGACGGCTTGGCGATAAGATAGAACTGCTACTCTATTAATAGACTGTGTAAAATGGCCGCCGCCGAAGCGGAGACGACAGGGATGCGTTATTCAACGTCTTTACATTACCCCTGGCGATCCCGAGGAGCGCGCTGACTATTTATGACTTACATTGCGTCCATTTCCACCCTTTACAGCGACGCTTGCATCACCTATGCCACGCTGTCGGTAAGCTATTTCGTTCTCAGCAAGAATGCCCCGTTTTCCTACCGTTCCGCACTGTGGAAGCGCGTCGTGTTCGGCCTGCTGGCCGGGGTGGCGGTGCTGTATTTGAGTCAGGATCGGCTGGTGTTGACCGATAAGGTACATTACAGCTTTGCGATGATCCCGATGATACTGGTGACGTTCTTCGGCGGCGGCGTCAGCGGACTGGTGAGTTTTCTGTTCGCCATGGCGCTGACCGGCGGTTTCACCGTCGATAACCTGTTCATCGCCTCGATCATCGCGCCGCTGCTGCTGTCGCAGGTGTGGCTGAAAAAATCCCACCGGACGTTTTACCTGACGATCGGCATTATCGCGCTGTATCGCATCGCGGTGGTGTGGCTGCTGGTGGACATGAGCGGGCTGTGGCCGGATGTGTTGCTGTACCAGGCGGTCTCCGCGCTCTGTCTGGCGATTTGCTATCATGCGCTGAATTTCAAAGAGCGCCACATCTACGCCTATTTTGCGATGCGTGCGCGTGCCACGACCGACAGTGTGACCCACATCAACAACCGCGCCAGCGTCGATTATCAGCTGATGCTGCAGCGTGCCGAGCGCCGCCCGTGCGGGTTGATGATCCTCGATTTGGATAACTTTAAAAGCATCAACGATACCTACGGTCATCCGGCCGGTGACGTGCTGCTGGCCAGCGTCGGCCGGCTGCTGCAAAACAGCGTGCGTAACGAGGACTTCGTCGGGCGCTACGGTGGCGAGGAGTTTATGGTGATCACCGCCAGCTACGATCCGCAGGTCATCGGCGGGGTGGCGGAGCGCATTCGCAGCGCGGTGGAAAGTTCGACGTTCTTGCTGAATGCACACGACGAAGCGCACATCACGATGTCCATCGGCGTGTCGCTGTATCTGCCCGGCATGACGTTGGACAAGGCGATCGCCATGACCGACGAAGCGTTGTACGAGGCGAAGCGCAGCGGCAAAAACCGGGTGGTGACCAGCCGCGTGATGCAGCTGGCGCCGCTGGGCGCCGGTTTTCCGCGCGGATAAGCCGCCCCCGTTGTAGCGACGGGGGCGTTGCCTTAGGCCGCCAGCGTGTGTTCGCGGAAGGCGTTCAGCAGCTCTTCGGTGAACGTCAGGCGTTTCTGGCGATCGGCCAGATCGAGCGTGAACTTCAGCTTACTCGGGCCGTCCAGGCGGTAAACCTGCGGATTGCCCTGCAACAGGCCGATCAGATAACCCGGGTCAACGCGGTTGTTGTCGCCGAACTCGATAAAGCCGCCGCGCTCGTTGCTCTCGATGCGTTTGATCCCCAGCCTCTGCGCATGCAGGCGCAGCGCCGCGCATTGCAACAGGTTGCGCGCCGCATCCGGCAGCTGGCCGAAGCGGTCGATCAGTTCGACCTTCAACTCGTCAAGCTCACCGTCGTTCTTCGCGCTGGCGATACGCTTATACAGTGACAGACGGGTATTGACGTCGGGAATGAAGTCTTCCGGCAGCAGCGTCGGCATGCGCAGTTCTACCTCGGTCTGGCTGCTGGTGAGATCTTCCAACGACGGTTCGCGACCGTTTTTCAACGCGTCGACGGCGCTTTCCAGCAGTTCCATATAGAGCGAGAAACCGACGGTGGTCATTTGGCCGCTCTGGTCTTCACCCAGCAGTTCACCGGCGCCGCGGATCTCCAGATCGTGGGTTGCCAGCGCGAACCCGGCGCCGAGATCTTCCAGCGACGCGATGGCCTCGAGCCGTTTATGGGCGTCGGTGCCCATGGCTTTCGGGTTTGGCGTCAGCAGATAGGCGTAAGCCTGGTGGTGCGACCGCCCGACGCGGCCGCGCAATTGATGCAGCTGCGCCAGGCCGAAGCGATCGGCCCGCTCGATGATGATGGTGTTGGCGCTGGGGATATCGATGCCGGTTTCGATGATGGTGGTGCACACCAGCACGTTGAAGCGCTGGTGGTGGAAATCGTTCATCACCCGCTCCAGATCGCGTTCACGCATCTGGCCGTGGCCGATGGCGATGCGCGCTTCAGGCACCAGCTCAGCCAGGCGCTGCGCCGCTTTCTCGATGTTTTCCACGTCGTTGTAAAGGTAGTAAACCTGGCCGCCACGCAGCACTTCGCGCAGGATCGCCTCGCGCACCACCAGGCTGTCGTATTCGCGCACGAAGGTCTTCACCGCCAAGCGGCGCGCCGGCGGAGTGGCGATGATCGACAGATCGCGCATGCCGCTCATCGCCATGTTCAGCGTCCGCGGGATTGGCGTGGCGGTCAGCGTCAGGATATCGACATCGGCGCGCATCGCCTTGATGCGCTCCTTGTGGCGCACGCCAAAGCGGTGCTCTTCATCGACGATCAGCAGCCCCAAATCCTTCCAGCGCAGATCGCTCTGCAGCAGTTTGTGGGTGCCGATGATGATGTCCACTTTGCCTTCGGCCGCGTCGTCCAGCACCTGTTGCTGCTCTTTGGCGCTGCGGAAGCGCGACATCATCTCGATGCGGATCGGCCAGGTGGCGAAGCGATCGCGGAAGTTGTCGAAGTGCTGCTGCGCCAGCAGCGTCGTCGGCACCAGCACCGCCACCTGTTTGCCGTTTTCCACCGCCAGGAAGGCGGCGCGCATCGCCACTTCGGTTTTGCCGAAGCCGACGTCGCCGCACACCAGGCGGTCCATCGCCAGCGGCTGGCACATGTCGCTCAGCACCGCGTTGATCGCCTGTTCCTGATCCGGCGTGGTTTCGAACGGGAAGCTCTGGCAGAACAGCTGGTACTGCTCGCGGTTGTGTTTGAAGGCGAAACCGGCCTTGGCGGCGCGCTGGGCGTAAATATCCAGCAGCTCGGCCGCCACGTCGCGCACCCGCTCGGCGGCTTTCTGCCGCGCGCGCGTCCAGGCGTCGCCGCCCAGTTTGTGCAGCGGGGCGTTTTCGTCCGCGCCGCCGGCGTAGCGGCTGATCAGATGCAGCGATGACACCGGCACGTACAGCTTGTCCTCACCGGCGTAGGAGAGGATCAGGTACTCGGCCTTGATGCCGCCGGCCTCCAGCGTGGTCAGGCCGACGTAGCGGCCGACGCCGTGTTCCAGGTGCACCACCGGCTGGCCGGGATGCAGCTCCGCCAGGTTGCGGATCAGGGTATCGGTGTTGATGGTGCGCCGGTTGTCCTGCCGGCGGCGGCTGACGCGCTCACCGAGCAGATCGCTTTCGCAGATCAGCGCCCGCCGGCGCAGGCCGTCGAGGAAGCCGTGTTCGGCGGCGCCGACCATCATGTAACGGCCCGCCGTTTCCGCCTGATCGAGGCGCTGAATCAGCGCCGGCGCCAGCTTGATGCGGCCGAGCAGATCCTGCAGCGTTTCACGCCGCCCCTCGCTCTCGACGGAGAAAATCACGCTGCCGTCGAAGCCTTCGATAAAGCGCCGCAGATTATCCAGCGGGGATTTATGCTGCGCCTGCACCGCCAGATCGGGCAGGGTATGGTAGTCCAGATTGGTATTGCCGGCCTTGGCCGGCAGCTCATCGGTTTTCAGCGCGATGCGCGGCCAGGCCTTCAGCTCGCCGAACAGTGCGTCGACGCGCAGCCACAGCGTATCCGGCGCCAGCAGCGGGCGCATCGGATCGACGCGGCGGCTTTCGTAACGCTGGTTGACGTCCTGCCAGAAGCGCTCGGCGGCGCCCTCCAGATCGCCGGTGTTGACGATCAGCGTATTGCCTGGCAGGTAGCTGAACAGCGACGGCAGCGGCTGGCTGAAGAACAGCGGCTGCCAGTATTCGATACCGGCGGGCCAGGCGCTTTTGCTGACCTGCTGATAGATGTGTTCGGCGTCGCGACGCACCTCAAACTGCTCGCGCCACTGGCTGCGGAACAGCTCGATGGCGTTCTTGTCGGTGGGGAACTCGTGGGCCGGCAACAGATTGATGGCCTCGACTTCGCTCAGCGTACGCTGGGTATCGACGTCGAAGATACGCAGACTGTCGATTTCGTCATCGAAAAAGTCGATGCGGTAAGGCTCATCGCTGCCCATCGGGTAAAGATCGAGCAGCGCGCCGCGGGTGGCGAATTCGCCGTGCTCCATCACCTGATCGACGCTGCGGTAGCCGGCCTGTTCCAACTGCGCGCGCAGCTTGTCGCGCGACAGGCGCTGGCCTTTCTTCATCACCAGCGCGTGGCCGTGCAGGAATTCGTGCGGGCAGACGCGCTGCATCAGGGTGTTGACCGGCAGAATGATCACGCCGCGCGCCATGGTCGGCAGGTGATACAGGCTCGACAAACGATCTGAGATGATTTCCTGGTGCGGCGAGAAGCTGTCGTACGGCAGGGTTTCCCAGTCGGACAGCGTGGTCACCATCTGGTCAGTGAACTGCTGGATCTCGTCGCGCAGCCGCAGGGCGTTTTGCATATCCGGCGCGATCAGCATCACCGGGCCAGGGTGGCGTTCGACGATCTCGGCGCATTCCACGGCACAGGCCGCGCCGGTCAGTTGCCCCAGTTGGCGCAGATCGCCCGCGCGATCGGGCAGAGAATAACGAGGGGATGAAGAACGGTTACGGCTATCGGAAGTGCTCATTCAGGTATCTTTAATCAATGTGTTGGATGGCGTCCCGGCACGGATAACCCAGCGCCTTTATGCTGTTTATAGTAGCCCAGCGGCCGGCAAACTGACACAGCAAAAAGCGCTGCTCATCAATTTTCTGCCGGTTATTTAACCGGTTAATGCCGTCTGTTTTTTGCGGCTGAGGATAAATAACGCGCGAAGCTGCCGCCGTCTCCCTCTTCGCCGCCACGCAATAAAAGGCCGTCGGGTGTTCCCTAAACGAGGGAGAGCCTTTATTATCCATGATCACTTTGCTTAAGCCACGGCTATCAAACGGATTTCATGTATCAACCTGTCGCGTTATTCATTGGCCTGCGCTACATGCGCGGGCGAGCCTCAGACCGCTTCGGGCGGTTTGTTTCCTGGCTTTCCACCATCGGCATTACGCTGGGGGTGATGGCGTTGGTCACCGTGCTGTCGGTGATGAACGGTTTCGAAAAGGATCTGGAGAACAACATCCTCGGCCTGATGCCGCAGGCGTTGGTCACCAGTCCACAGGGATCGGTCAACCCGCAGCAGCTGCCGGCCTCCGAGGTGCAGAAGCTGCAGGGCGTCACGCGCGTTGCGCCGCTGACCACCGGTGACGTGGTGCTGCAAAGCGCCCGCAGCGTGGCGGTTGGGGTGATGCTTGGCGTCAATCCCGACGAGGCCGATCCGCTAACCCCCTATCTGGTCAACGTCAAGCAGCAACAGCTGCAGCCGGGCCAATACAACATCATCATCGGCGAACAGCTGGCGGGGCAACTGGGCGTCAAGCGCGGCGATTCGCTGCGCGTGATGGTGCCGAGCGCCAGCCAGTTCACACCGATGGGCCGCATCCCCAGCCAGCGCCTGTTCACCCTCATCGGCACCTTCCATGCCAATAGCGAGGTGGACGGCTATCAGCTGTTGGTCAACCAACAGGATGCCTCGCGCCTGATGCGTTACCCGGCCGGCAACATCACCGGCTGGCGCCTGTTCCTGCAACAGCCGCTGACGGTCGATACCCTCAGCCAACAGGCGCTGCCGGCGGGCACCGTCTGGAAAGACTGGCGCGATCGCAAGGGCGAGCTGTTCCAGGCGGTGCGCATGGAGAAGAACATGATGGGGCTGCTGCTCAGCCTTATCGTGGCGGTGGCGGCGTTTAACATCATTACGTCGCTCGGCCTGCTGGTGATGGAGAAGCAGGGCGAGGTTGCCATTCTGCAGACCCAGGGGCTGACCCGCCGCCAGATCATGTCGGTATTCATGGTGCAGGGCGCCAGCGCCGGCATCATCGGTTCGCTGCTCGGCACGCTGCTCGGCGTGCTGCTGGCCACCAACCTGAATAACCTGATGCCGATCCTCGGCGCCTTGATCGACGGCGCTTCGCTGCCGGTGGCGGTCGATCCGCTGCAGGTGACGATCATCGCCGTGGTGGCGATGGCGGTTTCCCTATTGTCCACGCTTTATCCTTCATGGCGCGCTGCCGCCGTACAACCCGCTGAGGCTTTACGTTATGAGTAACCATCTTTTGTTGCAGTGTGACAACCTGTGCAAGACCTATCAGGAAGGCAACCTGCACACCGACGTGCTGCGCAACGTCAGCTTTGCTATGCAGCAGGGCGAAATGATGGCGATCGTCGGCAGCTCGGGTTCCGGCAAGAGCACCCTGTTGCACCTGCTGGGCGGGTTGGACTCACCGACCTCCGGCGAGGTGATTTTCAAGGGCGAATCGCTGAACGCCATGTCTTCGGCGGCCAAGGCTGAGCTGCGCAACCGCCAGTTGGGCTTCATCTATCAGTTCCACCACCTGTTGCCGGACTTCACCGCGCTGGAAAACGCCGCCATGCCGCTGCTGATCGGCGGCGCCAAACCGGCGCAGGCGCAGGAGAAAGCGCGGGAGATGCTGGCGGCGGTCGGGCTGGAAAAGCGCAGCAAACACCGTCCGTCCGAGCTTTCCGGCGGCGAGCGTCAGCGCGTAGCGATCGCCCGCGCGCTGGTCAACAACCCGGCGCTGGTGCTGGCGGACGAACCGACCGGTAACCTGGATAAACGCACCGCGGACAGCATCTTCGATCTGCTGGGCGAGCTGAATGTGCGTCAGGGCACCGCGTTCCTGGTGGTGACGCACGATCTGCAACTGGCCAAGCGTCTGAGCCGCCAGCTGGAAATGGCCGACGGCCACCTGCAGGCGCAGCTGACCCTGATGGGGGCCGAGTAATGGCGGGAGCCTCACTGTCCTTCCTGACGGCCCTGCGTTTCAGCCGCGGCCGTAAACGCGGCGGCATGGTGTCGCTGATCTCGGTTATCTCCACCATCGGCATTGCGTTGGGGGTGGCGGTGCTGATCGTCGGCCTGAGCGCGATGAACGGCTTTGAGCGCGAGCTGAAGAACCGCATTCTGGCGGTGGTGCCGCATGGCGAACTCGAACCGGTCAATCAGCCGTTCAGCGGCTGGCCGTCGATTCTGCAACGGGTGGAAAAGGTGCCGGGCATTGTGGCCGCCGCACCGTACATCAACTTTACCGGCCTGATGGAAAACGGCGCGCAGCTGCGCGCGGTGGAAGTCAAAGGCGTTGATCCGCAGCAGGAGAGCCGGCTGAGCGCGCTGCCGCAGTATGTGCAGGGCGACGCCTGGGCCAACTTCAAGCCCGGCGAGCAGCAGGTGATCCTCGGCAAGGGCGTGGCCGACGCGCTGGGCGTCAAGCAGGGCGCCTATGTCACGGTGATGATCCCCAACAGCGACCCGGAAATGAAGCTGCTGCAGCCGAAGCGCATTCGCCTGCATGTGACCGGCATTTTGCAGCTCAGCGGCCAGCTCGATCACAGCCTGGCGCTGGTGCCGCTGGCCGATGCGCAGCAGTATCTCGACATGGGTGACAGCGTCACGGGTATCGCGCTCAAGATGAACGACGTGTTCGCCGCCAACAAATTGGTGCGCGACGCCGGCGAAGTGACCAATTCTTATATCTACATCAAAAGCTGGATCGGCAAGTACGGCTATATGTATCGCGACATCCAGATGATCCGCGCCATCATGTACCTGGCGATGGTGCTGGTGATCGGCGTAGCCTGCTTCAACATTGTCTCCACGCTGGTGATGGCGGTGAAAGACAAAAGCGCCGACATCGCAGTGCTGCGTACCCTGGGCGCCAAAGACGGTTTTATCCGCGCCATCTTCATCTGGTACGGGCTGCTGGCCGGGCTGCTGGGCAGCCTGAGCGGCGTGGTGATCGGGGTGATCGCCTCGCTGCAGCTGACCAACATCATCCGGGGCATCGAGAAACTGGTCGGCCATTCCTTCCTGTCGGGCGATATCTACTTCATCGACTTCCTGCCTTCCGAGCTGCACTGGCTGGATGTGCTGATCGTGCTGGCGACCGCCATCGTGCTGAGCCTGCTGGCCAGTTGGTATCCGGCGAGGCGCGCCAGCCGCATCGATCCGGCGCGGGTGCTGAGCGGACAATAAAACCCACGGGGAGGCAGCGATGCCGCCCCGTTTTTTTAGCCTGGGGATGGGTTATGTACTACGGTTTCGATATGGGCGGCACCAAGATTGAGCTGGGGGTGTTCGACGACAACCTGCGGCGCATTTGGCAAAAGCGGGTGCCGACGCCGCGCGACGATTATCGGCAACTGCTGGCCACGCTGTGCGATCTGACCCTGGAGGCGGATGCGTTTTGCGGCCGGCGCGGCAGCGTCGGCATCGGTATTCCGGGCCTGCCCAACGACGATGACGGCACGCTGTTTACCGCCAACGTGCCGGCGGCGATGGGGCGTCCGCTGCCGCGCGATCTGGCGGCGCTGATCGGGCGCGAGGTGCGGGTCGATAACGACGCCAACTGCTTTGCGCTGTCGGAAGCCTGGGACGACGAGTTCCGCCGCTACCCGACGGTGCTGGGCATCATCCTCGGCACCGGCGTAGGCGGCGGCCTGATCGTCGACGGCAAGACGGTGCCTGGGCGCAACTATATCGCCGGCGAGTTCGGCCATTTGCGCCTGCCGGTGGACGCGCTCGAGGTGCTGGGGCGTGATGTGCCTCGCGTTGCCTGCGGGTGCGGCCATCAGGGTTGCATCGAAAATTACATATCGGGCCGCGGTTTCGAATGGATGTACGCCCATTTCTATGGCCGGCGCTTGCCTGCCACCGAGATCATTGCGCATTATCAGGCGGGTGAGCCGCAGGCGGTGGCCCACGTCGACCGCTTTATGGACGTGCTGGCGATCTGCCTGGGCAACCTGCTGACGGTGCTGGATCCGCATTTGGTGGTGATCGGCGGCGGGTTGTCGAACTTCGACGCCATTTATCAGGCGTTGCCGCAGCGGCTGCCGGCTCACCTGCTGCGGGTGGCCCGGCTACCGCGCATCGAGAAAGCGCGCTATGGCGACGCCGGCGGCGTGCGCGGCGCAGCGTTTCTCAATTTGGCTCGCCCAACGTAATGGGCGTTGCGGCCAGGCGTGAATATATGCAGCCAACAACGCCGCAACGTCCAGTAAGAAGGGTAAACAGGGAAAAGTAAGGAGAGAGTTAATGCACACTCGCCATCGGCTGTGTCAGTTTCGCAAGAGTAAGCATGTGCTGCATCAGCGCTTTCGGTCACGTATTTTTCACCGTGACACCATGGCGGCGGCAGAGCTGAAAAAGCCGTTTGTGGTGGTGTTGACCGGGGCCGGCATTTCGGCCGAGTCGGGCATTCGCACCTTCCGCGCCGCGGATGGGCTGTGGGAAGAGCACCGGGTGGAGGACGTCGCCACGCCGGAAGGTTTCCAGCGCGATCCGGCGCTGGTGCAGGCGTTTTACAACGAACGCCGCCGTCAGCTGCAGATGGAGGAGATCGTCCCGAACGCCGCGCACCGCGCGCTGGCGGATCTGGAAGAGTGGCTGGGAGACAACTTCCTGCTGGTCACGCAAAACATCGATAACCTGCATGAGCGCGCCGGCAGCAAGCGGGTGTTGCATATGCACGGCGAATTGCTGAAGGTGCGCTGCACCCAGTCGGGGCAGGTGTTCGAATGGCCCGGCGATCTCAGCGTCGACGATCGTTGCCATTGCTGCCAGTTCCCGGCGCCGCTGCGGCCGCACGTGGTGTGGTTCGGCGAGATGCCGCTGGGCATGGACGACATCTACCAGGCGCTGAGCAAGGCCGATTTCTTCGTCGCCATCGGCACTTCCGGCCACGTCTATCCGGCGGCCGGGTTCGTGCATGAGGCGCGGCTGGGCGGCGCCTATGCGATGGAGCTGAACCTGGAGCCGAGTCAGGTGGAAAGCCAGTTCGACGAGAAACACTACGGTCTGGCCAGTGAAGTGGTGCCGCGTTTTGTGCACAAGTTTCTGGTGGGCAAGGTGGCGCGGGCCGACAGGCCCTGAGAAAGGCATCAGGGCGCACTGCGCGCCCTGGTGGGATGGCGGGGCGTATTAGCGCCCGGCTTTCAACTTTTGGAAGTAGCTTTCGTACAGCGTGCTGGCGTCGCCGACGTCGTTTTGCCACTCGCCGTGCTCAATCACCGCCTTATCCGGATAGAGTGATAGGTCGTTGGCGATCTCCGGCGACAGCAGCTTCTTCGCCGCCAGGTTCGGCGTCGGGTAACCGATGGTCTCCGCCACCTGCACCGCGATTTCCGGCCGCAGCAGGAAGTCGATCAGCTTCAGCGCCCCTTCGACGTTGCGCGCGTTGGCCGGAATGGCCAGGCTGTCCATCCAGAAGATCCCGCCTTCCTTCGGCCAGACGATCTCCAGCGGCGTGCCGGCCTGGCGCGCCACAAAGGCCGAACCGTTCCACACCATGCCGACGTTGACTTCCCCTTCCATAAACGGGTTGCCCGGGTTGTCGGAGTTGAAGGCCAGCACGTTTGGCATCAATTTTTGCAGTTCGTGGTAGGCAGCTTCGATCTCCTTCGGATCGGTGGTGTTACCGGAATAGCCCAGCTTGAGCAGCGCCATTTGGAACACTTCGCGTGCGTCGTCAGTCAACAGCAGGCGGCCCTTGTACTGCGGTTGCCACAGATCGGCCCAGGCGGTAACGGTAGAGGGATCTTGCGCGTCGCTGTTAACGCCGATGGCAGTAGCGCCCCAGATGTAAGGAATGGAATAGTCGTTGTTGGGATCGAACGGCTTGTTCAGCAGGGTGGGATCGAGATCCTTGAAGTGGCTGAGCTTGCTCTTGTCGATTTTTTGCAGCATGCCTTCCTTGCTCATCTTGGCGATGAAGTAAGTGGAAGGCACCACCAGATCGTACGCGCCGTCTTTGTAGGTTTTCAGCTTGGCGTACATGCTTTCGTTGGATTCATAGGTGGAATAGATCACCTTGATGCCGGTTTCCTTGGTGAACTGCTCCAGCAGCCCCGGCGGGACGTATTCAGTCCAGTTATAGAAGTACAGTGTCTTGCCGTCAGAGGCGTTTGCAGAGCAGAAACTCAGCGCCATCATCCCGGCTGCGAGCAGATGTGACCACTTTTTCATGCAGCGTATCCTTCAGCAGTAGTGAGCCGAACCCGTATGGGCTGCCGTTTTCGGCCGCGCCATACCCCAGAAAGGGGCCATTATAGGGGCCGGGGCGGGGTGGGTAAAGGCGGTTATCCCGTTGGCAAATCAAGGGGTTCGGCGGCTTAAAGCGCATCACAATTTGTGTGTCTCGCGCTGGACAGGCGGTGAAGCGCGTGCGAAACAATAATTTTGGCGAATAAACGAGGGCGGCGATGAATTTCAAACAGGTCTTCAGCCAGGCGGAGCTCAGCAAGACGGATCTGACGATTTTGCACTGCATTCTCGACAACCCGGACGCCTGCATCGACGACGGCATCCGCGCGGTGTCCGCACGCTGCTACAGTTCCCCCTCGACGCTGGTGCGGCTGGCTAAAAAGCTGGGCTTTCGCGGCTATCTCGAACTGGTCTATTTCATCAAGTTCAACCTGACGATGGCGCCGGCCTACCAGGTGGAACGCCCTACGTCGGCGGCACCGCCGGCCCAGCAGGCGCAGTTTCTCGATCTGCTCGACAGCGGCAAGATCCTGATCCACGGCAGCGGTTTTTCACAGCTGGTGGCGCAGTATATGTACAACAAGTTTATGACGCTGGGCGTAGACAGTTACCTGTCGCTGTGGCCGGATTTCGACATTCTTGACCGCGAGACGCGCTTTCGCTTCGACATGGTGATCGTGATTTCAAAGTCGGGCAACAGCGGCTCGGCGCTGAGCTGGAGCGAGGCGGTGAAGCGTAATCACATTCTGCTGGCGGCCTTCTGCGGCGACGGCGACAGCCCGCTGGCGCAGCAGGCCGATATGACCTTTCTGTTTGAGGATCGGCAAAAATACGATCACGATATCTACTATCCCAACCCATTTTTCGGCCACTGTCTGTTGGGATTCGAGAATGTGATCACCGCCTGGTTTGAACGACGCGGCCGCTGACGGCCGCATCGCACCGTTTAGCGCCAGTGCCTGGCATACTGACGGTGGGCCAGCAGGTACTCCTCCACCAGCGTTTTCGCCAGCGAGTAGGAGTTGACCAGCGGGTGCACCATCAGCGCCTTGATGGCCAGTTGGCGGTTGCCGGTCAGGATCGCCGCCACCGCCAGCCGTTCGTACTCTTTCACCTGCGAAATCAGGTTTTTCTGGGTGTCGGGAATATCGCGCATTTTTACCGGCTGAATGCCGGCGCTGCTTAATTCGCAGCTGATTTCGATCACGTCTTCCGGGTGCAGAAAATCGAGCGTGTCGCGGTTTTGCATCGATACCACTACGCGTTTTTGCCGGCCGCTGTTGACCGCCTCCAGAATGTCGATCGCCACCCCGGCATAGCCGCCGCTGTCCGGCTGCTCGATAAACTGTTGCAGCGTCAGCATCTCACGTTTTTTCACCTTGCCCTGGTTGGACTCGCGCTGCATGTAGGAGTTTTCGCGCTGCAGATAATGGCTGAAGTAGACAGAGAAGGCGTGTTCCAACTGGTGGGGGATGTCCAGCTCGCCTAACTCTGACAGCATTTGGCGGTTGATCGCCGCGATTTGTTCGCCGCGGGTCTCGCCGCCCGCGACGATGGCGGCGATCGCCTGCTCACGGTAGTAGTAATAGTAGAGATACTCGTTGAGCATCAAATTGTCTGACAGCGCCACCAGCTCCGGCGAGAAGTATTTCATGCAGGTATCGCGATACAGGCGCGGATCCGCCAGCAACTGTTCCGTGACCGGCTCGCCGTTGACGCGCGCATTGCGGAACCAGGAAAGATGGTTGAGGCCGAAGCAGTCGACGCTCAGTTGGTCTTCGCGGCAGTCCAGCAGCTCGGCCAGTTCGCGGATAAACTCGCTGGGGGCGTCGCAGATGCCGTAGACCCGGCGCTGGAAGCCGGATTTGATGATCGCCTCGGTCACCATGCCGGAAGGATTGGTGAAGTTGAACAGGACCGCGTCCGGCGAGGAAACCTGCTCGATCAGGCGGCAATAGTCGAGGATCGCCGGAATCGAACGCATCGCCATGGCGAAGCCGCCGGCGCCGGTGGTTTCTTGCCCGAGCAACTGGTGATTGAGCGCGATGCGCTCGTCATGGATGCGGCCTTCCTCGCCGCCGATGCGCAGGGTGGTGATGATGTAATCGGCGCCTTGCAGCGCCTGGTGCGGATCGCTGCTGAGACTGAAAGCAATGTCGCCGCGAATGCGCTGGAATACGCCCTGCGCGAGGGCGCCGTAGATCGCCAGATGGCGCTCATCGGTATCCATAAACACCACTTCGGTAATGCCGATGCGATGGGCGTTATAGGCGATGGATTTGGCGAGGAACGGGGAACGCACGCCGCCGCCGCCGAGAACGGTTAATTTCATTCGATATCTCCCATTAATAAAGCGTTAGAGTGCCGCTAAATATTTCTCTACCTGATTTTTGACCTTGCCGACCGTGACGCCGTAAATCACCTGCACTTCACGGCGATTCTTCACCACGCCTTTGGCGCCGGTACTTTTCAACGCGGCCTCATCCACCCGCGCCATATCCTTTAATTCCACCCGCAGCCGGGTAAAGCAGTTATCGACGGAAATAATGTTTTCCTTGCCACCCAACGCGCGAATAATGATGCCGCTTGGCTCGTCCGGGGTATTTTTGCGGTTCCGGTAATCCTGTTTGGAATAGAGTTTGACGTCCTGATCATCTTCACGGCCCGGCGTCTTCAGATTGAGCTTCAGCACCAGCGTTTTGAATACCAGGTAATACACCGCAAACTGCACCAGCCCGATGACCACATACAGCGGCCAGCGGGTGAGGGAGACCGGCAGTGGCAGGTTGTAGGCCAGGAACTCGACCAGCCCGCTGGCGCCCCAGGGGCGCACTTGGAACAGGTTGCAGGCTACCTGCGAGAGCGCGGTCAACACGGCGTGGATCACCCACAGCAGCGGAGAGATAAACAGGAAGGTGAACTCTATCGGCTCGGTGATGCCGACCAGGATCGAGGTGGTGATGGCCGGGATCAGAATCGCCTTGGCCAGCATTTTCTTTTCCGGTTTGGCGGTGTGATAGAAAGCCAATGCCGCGCCCGACAGGCCGAAGATGGTCACCATCCCTTGCTGCGAGAAACGCAGCGCCTCGTTCATCAGCGGCGAGATGCTTGGGTCGCGCATGTAGGCCAGGAAAATCGCCTGCGAGCCGGAGACGGTCTGGCCGTCTTGTACGATCGAACCGCCGATACTGGTGAGCTGGAACGGCGACCAGATAAAGTGGTGCAGCCCGGTGGGGATCAGAAATTTCTCGAAGAAGCCGTAGACGAATACCCCGAGCGAGCCGGCGCTTTTCATAAAGCCGGTAAGCGCGATCAGGCCCTGTGAGATAGCCGGCCACAGGTAGCTGAAGGCGACGGCGTACAGCATGATGATCGGCGTCATGGCAATCAGCACCAGCTTGGCGCCGCCGTAGACCGAGAACACGCCGTTGAGTTCGACGTTGCACAGGCGGTTATGCACCCAGGCAATCGTGACGCCGAGGATAAGACCGAGGAAAATGCCCATATCTACCACGGTAAATCCCAGCAGTTCCGTTTGCCCGGTGCCGTAATACTCACCGTTGATCTTGGCCGCGACGTGGCCGCTGAATTGCAGATAAGACGAATTGGCGCCGAGGAACATGATAAAGCACATCACCGCGACCAGCGCCGCTTCGCTTTTCTTGTCTTTGGCCAGGCCGTAGGTAATACCGATACAGAAAATCAGCCCGAGATTGCCGAATAACGGCCAGAAGGTATCGCCGATCATTTTACCGATAGAGAAGGCGGCGGAATGTTCATTGATTAATGTGGCATTGGTAAGAATAGAACTGAGCGCCAGAATCAGACCGATTACCGGCAGGAAAAATATCGGCCCCATCATAGCTTTGGAGAAAAGCTGCAGCTTGTTTAAGATATTATCGATAATACCTTTCATGGCAGTTCCTTTTTATATTTTAATGGATGACGACGTTGCTGAATAAACTCCCTGAAAGCGAGAAAAAATAAGGCACCTTGCTTGGATTCAGTTATAGGGGGAAGTTTTCGCCGCTGCAATCGGCGGGGCGGAAATAGGCACCGATGGTCACTGAGTGACAACCGGTGCCGGTTGTGAAGGGGATCACAACCGGGCGCGGCAGCGCCCGGCGGGAAGGATTATTCTGCCTTGGGCGAGCGATCGCGCATCACCCACTGGCTGGCGATCACCAGCACCAGCGACAGCAGCAGCAAAATGGTGGCCAGCGCGTTGACCTCCGGCGAGACGCCGACTTTCACCATCGAGTAGATCTTCAGCGGCAAAATCTCGTAGCTCGGCCCGGTGACAAAGGAGGAGACGACCACGTCGTCCATCGACAGGGTAAAGCTCAGCAGCCAACCGGCCGCCACCGCCGGCATCGCCAGCGGCAGGATGATTTTGCGCAGGATGGTGAACTCGCTTGCGCCGAGATCGCGCGCGGCTTCCAGCATCTTCACGTCGAAGCCTTTCAGGCGCGCGTAGACGGTCACTACCACGAACGGCAGGCAGAAGGTGATGTGCGAGAACAGCAGCGACCAGAAGCCGAGCGAAATGCCCAGCAGCATGAACAGCACCAGCAGCGAGATGGCCATTACGATGTCCGGCGACATCATCACCACGAACAGCATGCCGCCGACGAACGGCTTGCCGCGGAAGCGGTAGCGGTACAGCGCCACCGCGGTCAGCGAGCCGATCAGGGTGGCGAAGGTAGCGGAGAGCACCGCCATGGTCAGCGAGTGCCCCGCGGCCTGCAGCAGGCTGTCGTTATTCAGCAGCGTGGCGTACCACTTGGTGGTGAATCCTTGCCAGTTGATGCCAAAGCGCGAAGCGTTGAAGGAGTTGACGATCAGGATGACGATCGGGATATACAGATAGGCGTATACCAGCGTCATAAAGCCGCCGCGTAGCAGACGTCCGATCATGCCAGATCCTCCTTCTTGTTCAGCAGGCGGGCGGCCCGGTAATAGACCAGCAGCAACAGCCCCATCACCAGCGTCAGGCAGATGCTGGTGGCCGCGCCGAACGGCCAGTCGCGGATATTGAGGAACTGGCTTTTAATCACGTTGCCGATCAATAGATTCTTGGCGCCGCCCATCAGATCGGCGACGAAGAACAGCCCCATCGCCGGCAGCACCACCAGCAGGCAGCCGGCGATAATGCCCGGCATGGTCAGCGGCACGATGATGCGGATAAAGGTCTGCAGCTTGCTGGCGCCGAGATCGCGCGCCGCCTCCAGGCAAGACTTATCGAGCTTTTCGATGCTGGAGTAGAGCGGCATCACCATAAACGGCAGCAGGATATACACCAGGCCGAGGATCACCGCTTCCGAGGTGTACATGATGCGCAGCGGCTTGTCGATGACGCCGATCCACAGCAGCGCGTCGTTGAGATAGCCGCGGGTGCTGAGAAACAGCTTCAGGCCGTAGATGCGGATCAGCGAGTTGGTCCAGAAGGGCACGATCAGCAGAAACAGCAGCAGCGGCCGCACCTTCTGCGGCAACCGCGCCAGGATAAAGGCGAACGGATAGCCAATCACCAGGCAGCACAGGGTGGCGATCAGCGCCATGTTCAGCGAGTGCAGCAGCACCTGGGCGTACAACGGATCGAACAAGCGCCGGTAGTTATCCAGCGTGAACACCATCTGCACCAGATTGGCGTCGTCGCGGGTCAGGAAGCTGGTGCCGATGATCATCAGATTCGGCATGAACACGAACAGCAGCAGCCAGGCGACGACGCCGACGATCACCACATTCTGGAAGACTTTACGCGATTTCTTCATCGGCCAGCACCACCTCCCAGCTTTCGACCCAGGTCACCGCCATCTTCTGGTTGAGCGAGTGATCGACGTCCGGATCGTCTTCGTTGAAGAACTCGCTGACCATCACCGTTTTGCCATTCTCCAGCTCGACCACCGACTCCAGCGTCATGCCTTTGTAGTTGCGCTCGCGCACGTAACCGATCAGCCCGTCGTGCTGCGCGCTGTCGTTCACTTCTTCCACCCGCAGATCTTCCGGGCGCAGCAGCACCTTCAGCCTTTGGCCTGTCTCCACCGGCAGATCGGCGTAGATGTCGCACTCGCGGCCTTCGACGTTGGCGCGTACCCGCTGCGGATCGAGGCGCTCCAAAACCACCGCGTCGAAGATGTTAATCTCGCCGATGAAGCTGGCGACGAACAGATTCTTCGGCTCTTCGTAGATCTCACGCGGCGTGCCGTCCTGTTCGATGCGGCCTTCGCGCATCACCACGATGCGGTCCGACATGGTCAGCGCTTCTTCCTGATCGTGGGTAACGAACACGAAGGTGATGCCTAGCTTGCGCTGCAGCGCCTTCAGCTCGTTCTGCATCTGTTTGCGCAGCTTGTAGTCCAGCGCCGACAGCGATTCGTCCAGCAGCAGCACCTTCGGCTTGTTGACCACCGCGCGGGCGATGGCCACGCGCTGCTGTTGGCCGCCGGAGAGCTGGCCCGGCCGCCGTTTGGCGAACGCATCCAGCTGCACCATGCGCAGCGCCTCTTCGACGCGCGGCGTCAGTTCCGCCGCCGGCACCTTTTGCATGCGCAGGCCGAAGGCGACGTTGTCGAACACTGACATGTGCGGAAACAGAGCGTAGCTCTGAAACACGGTGTTGACGTGGCGATGCTCGGCCGCAATGGCGGTGATGTCCTGGCCGTCGAGCGCGATGCGGCCCCGATCGGCGTCTTCCAGACCGGCGATCAGGCGCAGCACCGTGGTTTTGCCACAGCCGGAGGGGCCGAGAATGGTGAGGAATTCGCCGTGATTAATCGTCAGATCCAGATCGGCAATGATGGTTTTGCCATCGAACGCTTTGCTCAGGGCATGCAGTTCAACAAGGGGAGTCGGAGAGGATGTCTCAGTCATTTATCGTATTACTCTATCCCGTGGGCTAATGCAGATAGAACCGCAACTGGAAAAGACTGCCGGAGCTTGCGGGATGCCCGCTGATCAAATGAAGCTCAAACCAGTTACGCCAATGGAAATTTTTCGAGCGCGCATGATAGACGCTGAATGCCGGAATTGAAAGCCGATCCGGCCCAGATGCCGCGTTTTTCATCATGATAGCGACAAATGACCCTGTGATGACAGCATTATTCCTCTCAGAAATCATCACAAAGATTAATGATATTGGCGAATTCTGGTTAAAAATGACCTGACGCAATATTTGATCCTGATCGGTTCCGCATAATGAAACGCGATATTCTGAGGGGCCGCTACCATGGACAAATTACTTGACCGCTTTTTCAACTACGTCTCTTTCGACACCCAGTCCAAAGCGAACGTAAAGCATGTGCCGAGCACCGACGGGCAGTTGAAGCTGGCGCGTGCGTTGCAGCAGGAAATGATCGCGCTCGGCTTCGAGCGGGTGTCGCTCAGCGAACACGGCTGCGTGATGGGCACCTGGCCGGGTAACGTCGCCTGGCCGGTGCCGGCGGTCGGTTTTATCGCCCATCTGGATACTTCGCCGGATTTCAGCGGCAAACACGTCAATCCGCAGATCGTCGAGAACTATCGCGGCGGCGACATTGCGCTCGGCATCGGTGATGAAGTGCTGTCGCCGGTGATGTTCCCGATCCTGCACCAGATGCTGGGGCAGACGCTGATCACCACCGATGGCAAAACGCTGCTGGGCGCCGACGACAAGGCCGGCATCGCCGAGATCCTCACCGCCATGGTGCGCCTGCGCGCGCGCAAAATCCCGCACGGCGACATCCGTGTGGCCTTCACCCCGGACGAGGAGGTGGGCAAAGGGGCGCAGCTGTTCGACGTGGCGGCCTTCAATGCCGAATGGGCTTACACCGTGGACGGCGGCGGCGTCGGCGAGTTGGAGTGCGAGAACTTCAACGCCGCCTCGGTGACGATCAAAATCCTCGGTAACAGCGTGCACCCCGGCAGCGCCAAGGGCGTGATGGTCAACGCGCTGTCGCTGGCCACCCGCATTCATCAGGCGCTGCCGGCGGACGAAGCGCCGGAGACCACCGAAGGCTACCAGGGCTTTTATCACCTCAGCAGCATCAAGGGCAGCGTAGAGCGCGCCGAAATGCACTATATCCTGCGCGACTTCGAGCGCGAGGGGTTCGAGGCGCGCAAACGCAAAATGGTGGACATCGCCCACGAGGTCGGCAAAGGCTTGCCGCGCGATTGCTATATCGAAGTGAGCATCGAAGACAGCTATTACAACATGCGCGAACAGGTGGCGGAGCACCCGCACGTGATCGCGCTGGCGCAGCAGGCGATGCGCGACTGCGACATCGAACCGGTGATGAAACCGATCCGCGGCGGCACCGACGGCGCGCAGCTGTCGTTCCGCGGCCTGCCGTGCCCGAACCTGTTCACCGGCGGCTACAACTACCACGGCAAGCACGAGTTCGTGACGCTGGAAGGCATGGAGCAAGCGGTGGCGGTGATCATGCGCATCGCGGCGCTGGCCGCCGAGCGGGCGCGGTAAACGGGACGCTTGCGATCGGCATAATCGCTTGCCGCAACAAGGCGTTGCTCATAGTGTGGAGGTACATTCCCCACGCATAAGGACCGCATGATGAGCACCGAATACCGTATCGCCAGCCCGCATTTGGCGCAGTTCGTTCAGGCGATTTGGCGCCAGGCCGGCAGTACGGCGCGCGAAGCCGAGCTGGTGGCCGATCATCTGGTGCAGGCCAATCTGGCCGGGCACGATTCGCACGGCGTCGGCATGATCCCCAGCTACATGGCGTCGTTGGCGCAGGGGCAATTACAGCTCAATCAGCACGCCGAAGTGGTGCGCGACGCTGGCGCGGTGCTGACGCTCGACGGCGCGCGCGGCTTCGGCCAGGTGGTGGCCAGCGAAGCGATGGCGCTGGGCATTGAACGCGCCGGCAAGCTGGGCCTGGCAGCGGTGGCGCTGCACAATGCGCACCATATCGGCCGCATCGGCCATTGGGCGGAGCAGTGCGCCCGCGCCGGTTTTATCTCGATTCACTTCGTCAACGTGGTGGGCGATCCGATGGTGGCGCCGTTCGGCGGCAGCGATCGCCGCTTCGGCACCAACCCGTTCTGCGCCATTTTCCCGCGGCCGGGCCGCACGCCGCTGCTGTTGGATTTCGCCACCAGCGGCATCGCCTTCGGCAAGACTCGGGTGGCCTATAACAAAGGCTTGTCGGTGGCGCCGGGCTATCTGATCGACGAACACGGGCAACCCACCACCGAACCGAAGGTGATGCACGAAGCGCCGTTCGGGTCACTGTTGCCGTTCGGCTTGCACAAAGGCTATGCGCTGGCGGCGATGTGCGAGATCCTCGGCGGCGCGCTCTCCGGCGGCCGCACCACCCACGACGCTACGCTGAAAGCCGACAGCGACGCCATCTTCAACTGCATGACGACCCTGATCCTCGATCCTCAGGCCTTCGACGCCCCGCAAATGCAGGCCGAGGCCGAAGCGTTTATCGGCTGGGTGAAGGCGTCGCCGCCGAGCGGCGAACAGCCGATCGCGGTGCCGGGAGAATGGGAAGAGGCCAACCGCGCGGCGCGGCTGGAGCAGGGCATACCGATAGACGCCAATACCTGGCGGCAGATTTGCGCGGCGGCGGAGCAGGCGGGCATGGCGAATGAAGCGCTGGCCGGCTTTCGCGCGCAGGCGCGGCAGGCATAAAAAAAGCCACCCGATAGGGCGGCTTGTTCGCGTACTCGCAATCAGTCGTTAAAGTACCAATAGCCGCTGTTGACCAGCGCGGTCAGCAGCGCCAGGAACGATGGGTCGTCCACCGCGTCGCCGAGCAGGGCGGCATCGACGCTGAAGTTTTGGCACAGGGCGTCTGCGGCCTGCAGCTGGTCGGTGTCGATCAGTTCGCCGTTCACGAAGCAGCGATCGCCGACGCGCAGCACGCGCAACCCGCCCAGGCGCTGCAGCGCTTCACCCTGTTGCAGCAGTTCGTAGATTTCCCCGGCCTGATACGGCGGCTCCGGCGGCGCCAGATCCAGCTCGTGGCGCGACTGGGAGATGAACTCGCCGAACCAGTGCTGGAAGTGTTCCGGCTGTTGCACCAGATCCAGCATCATCTGCCGTAAGGCGTCCACTTCCTGCGGCAGGATCTCCGCCGGGTGTTCGCGCAGTTTAACGTCCGGATCGCCGTAGCGTTTGCTGCCCAGCTCGCGCGCCAGCACGTAATCGGCGAAGCCGCTCACCAGCTCGCGGCCGTTCGGCGCGCGGAAGCCCACCGAGTAATTGAGCGCGTTTTCCAGCGCGTAGCCTTCATGCGGGAAGCCCGGCGGAATATAGAGAATGTCGCCCGGCTCCATCTCTTCGTCGATGATGGCGTCGAACGGTTCGACCTGCAGCAGATCCGGGTGCGGGCAGTGCTGTTTCAGCGGCGTTTTTTCCCCGACGCGCCAGCGGCGGCGGCCAGTGCCCTGAATGATGAACACGTCGTACTGATCGAGGTGCGGGCCGACGCCGCCACCCGGCACCGAGAAGGAGATCATCAGGTCATCCATCCGCCAGTCCGGCAACTGGCGGAACGGGCGCATCAGCGCGGCGGAAGGCTCATGCCAGTGGTCCACCGCCTGCACCAGCAGCGACCAGTTGTTTTCGCTCAGGTGATCGAAGCTCTCGAAGGGGCCGTGCGCAACCTGCCAACGGCCGTCCTGGTGGCTGACCAGGCGGCTGTCCACTTCGTTTTCCATCGCCAGCCCGGCCAGCTCATCCGGGGAGATCGGATCGATAAAGTTTTTGAAGCCGCGCTTCAGAATCACCGGACGCTTTTGCCAATAGCGTTGCAAAAAATCGTTCCAGTCCAGATCTAATTGATAATCCATGTTCTATTCCAGGATAGAGGAGTGAGCCTGAGTGCGATTATAACGGAAGTTTGGCCCCGTGGATCGGGGCCGCAGCGGCATAATTTACTCGTTGTGGTGGGTGTCGTGCTGGCGGGCGAAGGTGACCTGCATGCGCGCGCCGCCGAGCGGACTGTCGCTGATGACGATTTCGCCGTCGTATTGCTCGATGATCTCCGCCGCCACCGACAGGCCAAGGCCCTGGCCGGGGCGCAGGGTATCCACCCGCTGGCCGCGCTGGAAGATCAGCTGGCGCTTGCTTTCCGGGATGCCCGGGCCGTCGTCGTCGATGACGATGGTGAGATTTTTCTCTGAGTGCAGCGAGGTGATTTCCACGAACTCCAGGCAGTATTTGCAGGCGTTTTCCAACACGTTGCCCATCACTTCCATAAAGTCGTTCTTCTCGCCCATAAAGGTCACTTCCGGCGAGATATCCAGCGTGATCACCACCCCTTTGCGCTGGTAAACCTTGTTCAGCGCCACCACCAGGCTGTCGAGCAGCGCCGGCACCGAGTGGATCTCGCGCGTCAGCACCGTCTGGCCGGAGTTGATGCTGGCCCGGTGCAGGTAGTAACCGATTTGCTGAGAGATGCGCCCGATCTGATCCAGCATGATCGGCTCGGCTTCTTCGATGGTGGTCTGCTTGCCGCTGCGCAGCGAGCGCAGGGTGCTTTGCAGCACCGCCAGCGGCGTTTTCAGGCTGTGGGTCAGATCCGACAGGGTGGTGCGATATTTGGTGTAGCGCTGGCGCTCGTTGCGCACCAGAATGTTCAGATTGCGCACCAGGCCGCGCAGTTCGCTGGGCGGGTTCTCATCCAGCTGATCGCGTTCGCCGTTCTCCAGTTCGCCCACCTGATTGACCAGCGCCTTGATCGGCCGTAGGCTCCAGTAGGCCGCCAGCCACAGCAGTGGCACCACCAGCAGCAGGTTGGCCAGCAGCACGTAGCTGAACCACTCCCACACCACGTCTGAGCGCTGCAGCTCCTGCGGAATGCTGTCGACCACCACGATGGTCAACGCCGGCAGCCGCGCCGTGGCGGCATAGGTGTTGACCGCCACCGAGTGCGTCAGCGCGTTCTGATCGGTATCGTCATAATTCTTCAGCTGATCCTGCGCTTTGGGGTTATCCCCCAGCACTTCGCTACTGATGCGGGTATCGGTGTCAATTTCGTAGAAGCCGGACTCTTCCAGCCATTCCTTGTTGATCAGCTTCTCCAGCTCCGGCACTTTGCGCTGGCTCCAGAGCAGGTTGCCCTTATCGTCGTAGATAAAGACCAGCGTCGGGAAGTTGAGATCGATATCGGGGGGGATGGCGATGGTGAGCTTGTTGTCTTTCCACTGAGCCAGGCTGAAGAACAGGTTGCTCTCGCCGCGCAGCAGGCGGAAGGCGGTCTTGTCGAAGCTGACGATGTAGCCGACGACCGCCACCAAACCGTAAGAGAGCGACAGCGCCAGGATCACCCCGGCGGTCGCCATCAGGAAGCGGGCGCGCAGCGAAAACGGTTTTTTATTCTTGTTGAACATCATGTTCACTTCGCGTCAAAACGATAACCCTGGCCACGTACCGTGGTGATCACTTCATGCGGGTATTCCGCCTGCACCTTTTTACGCAAACGTCCCATCAGCACGTCGATGGTATGGCTTTCGCGCAGCTCGGCGTCCGGGTAGAGCTGCAGCATCAACGAATCCTTGCTCACCACCTTGCCGGCGTTGCGGATCAGGGTCTCGATGATGGTGTATTCAAAAGCGGTCAGCTTGATCTGCCGATCGTTGACGCTCAGTTCGCGGCGCGACAGATCGATCTGGAACGGGGGCAGCACGATCACCTGCGAAGCCAGGCCGCTGTTGCGGCGCATCAGCGCCTGCATGCGGGCGATCACTTCTTCCAGGTGGAACGGCTTGGTGACATAGTCGTCGGCGCCGGCTTCCAGCACCGCCACTTTGTCCTGCCAGCTTTCGCGGGCGGTCAGCACCAGGATCGGCAGTTTGGTCTGGTGCGCGCGCCAACGGCGGATCAGGCTCAGGCCGTCTTCGCCCGGCAGGCCGAGATCGACGATGGCAATATCCGGCGCGTGTTCCTGCAGGAAATAATCGGCTTCCTTGGCGTCTTCGGCCGCGTCGACCTGATGGCCCATCTCGCGCATCTGAACGGAAAGGTGGTGGCGCAGCAAACCATTATCTTCAACAACCAGTACTCGCATGGCGAACTCCTGTGACTGTGCGGGTGAACGTCCTGTCACCCACGCGATAAAAGGGAACACGCTCTGCGGCGTGTCAGGGGATAACGCGGCCACCTGAACCATTTTGACAAAAAGTGCTGAGGCTATGGTAGGTATAACCCGCCCGGCTCGCAAGAGAACCGAAGCAATGTATTAAAATAAGCGTTATCAATTTGTTCGCCGACATTATCGACAAGTTCTGATAAACGTCGGATAAACAGCGACGGGGCAACGTTAAACGCAACTTAAACGCGCCAGGCATTGTCGCGAAAGCAAAATGTGAACCGGGGCGCTTGATAAGCTTTAAAGGTACTAATAAGGTATTATCGAGGTATCGGCATATTTTCTCAGGAGCGACGGATGAAGCAGTTAACCCAGGCAGAACGCATAGCGGGCGCACTTTACGGACAGATGCTGGGCGACGCGCTCGGCATGCCTTCCGAGCTGTGGCCGCGCGAGCGGGTTAAGCGCCATTTCGGTTGGATAGACGGTTTCCTTGATGGGCCGGCGGAGAACTCGGCCGCCTGCTACTTCAAGGCCGGGCAATATACCGACGATACCGCGATGGCGTTAGCGCTGGCCGATGCGCTGCGGGAAGCGAAAGGCGAGGTGGTGCCAGAGTTGATCGCTCGCAACGTGATCCGCTGGGTGGACAGTTTTGATGCCTTCAACAAGAACATTCTCGGCCCCAGTTCCAAACTGGCGCTGAGCGAGCAGAAAGCGGGAACGCCAATCGCCGAGTTGGAAAACAACGGCATCACCAACGGTGCGGCGATGCGCATTTCGCCTTTAGGCTGCGTGCTGCCTTCCGCGCCGCTGGAGGATTTCTGTCAGCAGGTGTGGCTGGCCTCCAGCCCGACGCACAAATCTGACATTGCCGTCGCCGGTGCCGTGGCGATCGCCTGGGCCGTCGCGCGGGCGGTGGAAGGGGCGGACTGGGCCTCGATTCGCCTGGCGCTGCCGGGCGTGGCGGAGTATGCCCAGCGCCGGCAGGAGACGACGTTCAGCCCCTCGTTGGCGGCGCGCATCGAGCTGGCGTTTCAGGTGGTGGATGAAGCGGCCGATCCCGAGCAGGCCTCCGAGCGGGTGTATCAACTGATCGGCGCCGGGGTCAGCACCATCGAGTCGGTGCCGGCGGCGCTGGCCATGGTGCAGCTGGCGCAAACCGACCCTACCCGTTGCGCCGTGCTGTGCGCCAACCTGGGGGGCGATACCGACACCATCGGCGCGATGGCCACCGCTGTCTGCGGTGCGTTGAACGGCGCCGAGGCGATGGATCCTGCGCTGCTGGCTGAGCTGCAGCGGGTAAATCCGCTGGATGTCGAGGCGTATGCCCAGGCGTTCGTGCGCTTTCGCCGCCGTCGGCAGGGCGAGGCATAACGGATCAGCTTTCGCTGGTAAACTCGTACATGTCGCTGCGGCAGAAGCTTTCGCTGTATTCGATCGGCTTCTTGCTGTGGTCGAACAGCGTTTGACGCACGATCAGCAGCGGCATCGGTTCTGATAGCTGCAGCGCCCGGCGGATGTCGTCGTCGGCCATCGCCGCGCTGACCTGGCTGCGCAGCGATCCCATCTCCACGTTATTGCGGCGGAAGTAGTCATAGAGCGAGATGCCAATCTCGTCGACGTTGGCAATCGCCGCCGCCACCACGTAGGACACCGCCACCGACATCGGTCGCCGATCGATCAAGTGAATGCGTTTGAGTGTGTAGATCGGCGTTCCGGCCGCCAGCTGCAGCTTTTCAGCCAGTTCAGCGCTGGCGGGTACCCGCTCGCGGCTGATCCATTGCGTATCTGGCCGGCGCCCCTGCTGTAACACCTCGCTCGAGAATCCTTTGACGTCTGCCAAAGAATAGAACAGCTTCGGTTCGGGCCGTTGCAGTTGGATAAAGGTGCCGTAACCGCGTGAACGGCCGATGAGGCCGTCCTGCTCGAGGCAGGCCAACGCTTTGCGTACCGTGATGCGCGAGATGCCGAGCCGTTCGGTGAACAGGCGCTCGCTGGGCAAAAAATCCCCCGCATTCAGCAATCCTTGATCGATAGCCTGGCGCACCGAGGCGTTGAAGCGCAAATACAGCGGCATCGCGCCCGCGCTGGCCAGATCCTGCTGCAGTTTGTCCAGCAGACGCTGGTTGGTCTCCTTGCTCATAGCCGACGGAAATCCTGTAGCCGCATTGCGATGGCTTATTTAAGGGGATTTCGCCGGGCAGCGCAACTGCCGCCGCCAAGAGGGGAAATGGGGTAGAGTAGTGTGCAATCGCCTTAAGCTCGGAGAAACAGACTGCCCATGAGTGATCACCCACCCTACGCGGATGACGCGGCAATCCTGGCCGCCTTCGCGCAGCAGCGGCAACAAGGCCTGACCCGGCGCTCGGCGCTGCATCAGGCTCTGTTGCAACTGATTGCCGCCGGAGAACTGCCCTGGCGGGCGAAGCTGCCGCCGAGCCGTGCGTTGGCGGCCCGGCTGACGGTGGCGCGCGACACGGTGGAACAGACCTACGCGCGGCTGGAGGCTGAGGGGTTCATCAGCCGAACGGTGGGGCGCGGCAGCTTTGTGCGTTATCGTAGTGACACGCTGCTCGGCCGTGAACTGCTGACGACGGCGACGGGGCAAGAGGCGCGGCTGGCGGAGCGCGAGCTGAGCGATCGCGGCCGGGCGCTGCTGGCGGTCAGCCATACGCCGCACACCTGCCGCCAGGCTTCGCTGACGCCTTCGCTGGCGGACCTGCGGGCGTTCCCCATCGAGCAATGGCTGCGGCAGGAAAAGCAGGCGCTGCGGCGGCACGGCGAGCGATTATTGGGGTATGCCGATCCGCAAGGGCTGCCGGAGCTGCGCGCGGAGATCGCGCACTATCTGCAGCGGGAGCGGGGCGTCAAGGCGACGGCGGAACAGGTGATCGTGGTCACCAGCTCTCAGCAGGCGTTGGCGCTGTGTACGCAGGTGCTGTTCGATCCCGGCGATGCGGTATTCGTCGAAGAGCCGGGTTACCAGGGGGCAAAAAAACTGGTGCAGTCGGCGGGGCTGCAGGCGCGGCCGATCGGCATCGATGAACAAGGGCTGGACGTCGGGCAGTTGATGCAGGCTTCGGGCGGCGGGCGGGGCGTTTACATCACGCCGTCCCATCATTACCCGCTGGGGTATTCGCTGAGCCTCGAGCGGCGGCTGGCGCTGTTGCAGTGGGCGCAGCGCTGCCGGGCCTGGATCATCGAAGACGACTACGACGCCGAGTTCAACTACGACCGGCAAACCAAGGCGGCGCTGCAGGGACTGGACAGCGGCGGGCGTACGCTGTACATCGGCACCTTCAGCAAGACGCTGTTTCCGGGGCTGCGCATCGGTTTCATGATCGCGCCGCCTCAGTTGGTGCGGCCCTTGGTCGCCGCCAGGCAGTTTCAGGACGGCTACACGTCGGCGCTGGCGCAGATGACGCTGTTCCACTTCCTGCACGAGGGCGGCTACGCTGAGCATCTGCGCAATATGCGCACGCTGTACAAAGCGCGGCTGGACGTGCTGTACGACGCGGTGCATCGTCACCTTGCTGCCTGGACGCGTCCGGCGCTGCCGCAGGGCGGGCTGCAGCTGGTTTGCCCGTTGGCGGATGCGGCGACGGAGCGGCGGCTGGTGGTGGCGGCCGCCGAAAGGGGGATACGGCTGTACGGCCTGGCGGACTTCTACACCGGCACACCGCAGCGCGGGGCGTTGGTGCTCGGCTTCTCGGCCTATACGCCGGATGAGATCGTGCGCTTTATCGCCACGCTGGCGCAGGTGTTCAACGCGCTGCCGGTGGAAAGCGATGGCTAAAATTGGTCTGCTCGGCGTTTTGAATTGGTCCGTATTGTACCGCCGCCATGCGGTGTATTCTGCCGCTATCCGATTATTTCCCTAATGGAAATAATATCTTACACCGTGAGGCGCTATGAACCCATCAAACCCTGAAGTGACTATCCGCAGAATCAATGGCGACGACAAAGCGCAATGGCTGGCGCTCTGGCAGGGCTATCTCGACTTTTACCGCGCCGATGTCGCGCCGCAGGTGACCGATCGCACCTACGAACGCCTGGGGCAGGATGAACAGGTGTACGGGCTGGTGGCGGAGGATGCCAACGGCCAGCTACTGGGGCTGATGAACCTGGTGTTCCACCCGTCCACCTGGAGCGCAGTCGGCTATTGTTATATCGAAGATCTCTATGTGTCGCCGCAGGCGCGCGGCCATAAGGTGTCGGAAAAGCTGTTCGAACAGGCGTACCGATTGGCAGAGACGCGCGGCAGCGATCGGGTCTACTGGATGACCCAGGAGTACAACGCGCCGGCGCGCTCGCTGTACGACAAAATCGGCAGAAGAAGCTCGTTTATCGTTTATACCCGTTAACCGCAGGAGGCGTGTATGGCAATGAATCGTTATGGTCAGCCGATTGGCGAACCGATGCCGGATTGGCAGCCGGCTCGCCGTCCGGGCGGCGCGACGCTCGGCGGGCGTTTCTGCTCGCTGGCGCCGCTCGAGCCGCAGCGGGATTACGCCGCGCTGTTCGAGGCGTTTCAACTGGCGCCGGACGGCCGCGACTGGACCTATCTGTCTATCGAGCGGCCCGATACGCCGGCGGCGATGCTGCAGCATCTGGAAACGCTGCAGGCCAACCCGACGCTGGTTAATCTGACGGTGTTCGACGCCGCCAGCGACGCGCCGGTGGGCACGGTGGCGCTGATGCGCATCGACGAGGCCAATGGCGTGCTGGAGATCGGCCACGTCAGCTGGTCGCCGTTGATGAAACAGCGCTCCAGCGCCACCGAGGCTATCGCGCTGCTGCTGCGCTATGCCTTCGACACGCTGGGCTACCGCCGCTGCGAGTGGAAGTGCGACAGCCATAACGCGCCCTCCCGCCAGGCTGCGCTGCGCTTTGGCTTTCGCTACGAGGGTAACTTCCGCTATGCGGTGATCGTCAAGGGGCGCAGCCGGGATACCGACTGGTTCGCCATCACCGCCGACCGGTGGCCGACGGTACGACAGGCGCTGGCGCGCTGGCTGAGCGCGGACAACTTCGATGCGCAGGGGCGGCAGATAGCTCGGCTGCAGGTGTTGCGCGGCGAATAATAAGCAAAAAGGCGGCCCGCGGGCCGCCTTTTTATCGGGCTAAAGCGCTTACTTCAGCTCGTCGACCAGGGTGGTGGCGCGGCCGATGTAGTTGGCAGGGGTCATCGCCTTCAGACGGGTTTTCTCTTCTTCCGGCAGCGCCAGGCCATCGATGAACGCCTGCATGCCGGCAGCGTCCACGCGCTTGCCGCGGGTCAGCTCTTTCAACTTCTCGTAAGGCTTCTCGATGCCGTAGCGGCGCATCACGGTCTGGATCGGCTCGGCCAGCACTTCCCAGTTGTGATCCAGTTCGTCCAGCAGGTGTGCCTGATTCACTTCCAGCTTGCTGATGCCTTTCAGGGTGGCCTGGTAGGCGATCAGCGCATAGCCCAGGCCCACGCCCAGGTTACGCAGCACGGTGGAATCGGTCAGGTCGCGCTGCCAACGGGAGACCGGCAGTTTGCCCGCCAGGTGGCCCAGCACGGCGTTGGCCAGGCCCAGGTTGCCTTCGGAGTTTTCGAAGTCGATCGGGTTGACCTTGTGCGGCATGGTGGAAGAACCGATTTCGCCGGCGATGGTCTTCTGCTTGAAGTGGTTCAGGGCGATGTAGCCCCAGATGTCGCGGTCGAAGTCGATCAGAATGGTGTTGAAACGCGCTACGCAGTCGAACAGCTCGGCGATGTAGTCATGCGGCTCGATCTGGGTGGTGTACGGGTTCCAGGTGATGCCGAGCGAGGTCACGAACGCTTCGCTGAACTGATGCCAGTCCACTTCCGGGTAAGCGACGATGTGGGCGTTGTAGTTGCCGACCGCGCCGTTGATTTTACCCATGATCTCCACGCGCTCCAGCTGGCGGTATTGGCGCTCCATGCGGTAAGCCACGTTGGCGAACTCTTTGCCGACGGTCGACGGGGTCGCTGGCTGGCCATGGGTGCGCGACAGCAGCGGGATATCGCGGTATTCCAGCGCCAGCCCTTTCAGCGCATCGATGATTTTACGCCAGTAAGGCAGCACCACGTCCTGACGGGCGCTTTGCAGCATCAGCGCGTGCGACAGGTTGTTGATGTCTTCGGAGGTGCAGGCGAAGTGGATGAACTCGGACACCGCGTGCAGCGCAGGCACCGCCGCCACTTTTTCCTTCAGGAAATACTCGACCGCTTTCACGTCGTGGTTGGTGGTGCGCTCGATGGTTTTGATACGCTGAGCGTCTTCTTCGTTGAATTCAGCGACGATTTTGTCGAGGAAAGCGTTTGCGTCGGCGTCAAAAGCGGGAACTTCCTTGATTTCTGCGCAGGCGGCCAGTTTTTGCAGCCAACGTACTTCAACCTGTACGCGGAATTTCAGCAGACCGTATTCGCTGAAAATGGGGCGCAGTGCGCTGACTTTATCACCGTAGCGTCCATCAACGGGGGAAACGGCGGTCAGTGAGGATAATTCCATCGGTAGCAACTCCTGGGATCGATTAACAATGAGCAACGATATTTTGCGCCTGCTTGAACAGACGATTACGGGAAAACATTAACTGCAGGCGGCTGCCGCCAACCTGTTGCCACAGCACGGCGGCGCGAATGCCGGCCAGCAGCGTGGCGCGAACCTTGGCCTGCACCTGCGGGTTCTGCAAGATAGCCGGCGAGCCGGTTACCTGGATACGCGGCCCGAGCGGGCTGACCACGTCGACGTAAATGCCGGCCAGCGCGCTGATGATGGTGTCTGACTCAAGATCGAAGTGCGCCAGCTGGCGTTCGAGTTGGCCGAGGCGTTCACCGAGCGTGTTCATCGCCTGTTTGTTGGCGTTGAGCTTGCGCTCCAGCACCATCAGGCTGATGGTGTAGCGGGTCAGTTCCGCGCCCGGCCCTTTGTTGTTGGCGTTAAGCACGCCCATCAGGGTTTCGAGGCCGACCATCAAATTGCGCTCCTCGCCGCCGAACACCGCCAGCGTGGAGGGCGGGTCCATCTGCAGCAGGCTTTTCAGCGAGGTCTGAAAGGCTTCGCGATTGCATTGCCCTTCGTGGGCCAGCTGCTGAACCAAACGCGCCGCCTGGCTGATGCCCGCCATGGCTAGCGTGATGTCAAAATAATTCTTCGCCACGAATACTCCTGTAAACGCTGTGAACGGTACATGGCTTACTGCATAAGGTTGTGTGTATCGCCAGGGTAACGGCGGCGGCCGCGAACGGGAACGATCGGGCGTGGCTGTAACAACGATGACAACGAATGCCGCGGATCATGCCACAAAATCGAGGGTAAACCCAGCGTCTAATACGCCTGCGGCAAGGCGGATGCGCCGTGCGGCGCAGAACTGCGCAAATAGGCGGCGAAAATCGCCGGCGCGGCGGTGCGAACTTATTGTTGCGGCGACAAATAAAGTGCGGTGGCTGCATCTATACTGCCAACGTGACCCCTTAAATAAAGACCTCTATATGCACGTAAAAAACAAGCAGCCGCTGCCGGCGGTAACGCTGGCGGCCATCGGCGTGGTGTACGGCGATATCGGTACCAGCCCGCTGTATACCTTGCGCGAATGCCTGACGGCGGAGGAGGGCATCACCCTGACGCCGGCCTCGATTTACGGCTTTTTGTCGCTGATTTTCTGGCTGCTGACGCTGGTGGTGTCAATTAAGTACATTTGTTTTGTGATGCGTGCCGACAACGACGGCGAGGGAGGCATTCTGACACTGATGTCGCTGGCGATCCGCAAGCTGGATGCACGCTGGGTACCGGCGGCGGTGCTGATCGGGCTGGTGGGCGGCAGCTTCTTTTACGGCGACGGGGTGATCACTCCGGCCATTTCGGTGCTCTCGGCCATCGAGGGGCTGCAGATTATCGCCCCCGAGCTGGACAGCTTTATCGTGCCGCTGTCGCTGCTGGTGCTGACCGCGTTGTTCGCGATCCAAAAACGCGGCACCGGCAGCGTCGGCAAATTGTTCGCCCCGGCGATGGTTATCTGGTTCCTGACGCTGGCGCTGCTGGGCATCGGCGGTATTCTGCATCACCCCGGCGTGCTGCGGGCACTGAACCCTTACTGGGCGGTGAATTTCTTCCTCGAATACAAGGCGGTGTCATTCTTTGCGTTGGGCATGGTGGTGCTGTCGGTCACCGGTGCCGAAGCGCTGTACGCCGATATGGGCCACTTCGGTAAAAAGCCGATCCGTTTGGCGTGGTTTACGCTGGTGGCACCGGCGCTGGTGTTGAATTATTTCGGCCAGGGGGCGCTGCTGTTAGCCAATCCGGCGGCGATCAACAACCCGTTCTTCCTGCTGGCGCCGACCTGGGCGCTGATCCCGCTGCTGGTGATCGCCACGCTGGCGACGGTGATCGCCTCGCAGGCGGTGATCTCCGGCGTGTTCTCGCTGACGCGCCAGGCGGTGCGGCTGGGCTACCTGCCGCCGATGCGTATCATCTATACCTCCGATCAGGAATCCGGGCAGATTTACATTCCGGTGGTGAACTGGCTGCTGTTCGCAGCGGTGCTGATCGTGATTATCAGTTTCAAACACTCCAGCAACCTGGCGTCGGCTTACGGCATCGTGGTGACCGGCACCATGCTGCTGTCGTCGATTTTGCTGAGCATTGTGGCGGTGAAAAACTGGGGCTGGCCGCGCGCGTTGGGCGGGCTGATGCTGCTGGTCATGCTGTGTATCGACGTACCGCTGTTCGGCGCCAACCTGATCAAGCTGGCGACCGGCGGTTGGCTGCCGGTGGCGCTTGGGCTGACGATTCTGCTGATCATGCTGACCTGGAAGACCGAGCGTTCGCGCCTGATCCGCCGGTTGCGCGACAATCAGGAAGGGCTGAGCGCGCTGATCGAGTCGCTGGAGAAAGCGCCGCCGAAGCGGGTGCCGGGCACCGCGGTGTTTATGGAGCGCACACCGCATGCGGTGCCGCTGGTATTGTTGCACAACTTGAAGCACAACAAGGTGTTGCATGAGCGTGTGGTGCTGCTGACCATCGTCACCACCGACATGCCGTACGTGCACAACGTGCAGCGGGTGGCGATTGAACAGCTGTCGGCGAGCTTTTGGCGGGTGGTGGCAAGCTACGGCTGGCGCGAGACGCCCAACGTGACGGACATCCTTTATCGCTGCGGGCTGGAGGGGATGAGCTTCACCATGAACGAGACCTCGTTCTTCATGTCGCGCGATACGCTGGTATTGGGCAAGCGCCCCTGGTATCTGCGCGTGCGTGGCAAGGTATTTCAGCTGTTGCAGCGCAACGCGCTGAGGGCGCCGGATCTGTTCGAAATCCCGCCGAATCGGGTGATTGAACTGGGGGCACAGGTGGAATTTTGAATAAAAAAAAACGCTGCGGTAAACGCAGCGTTTTTCTTGCGACAGACGAATTATGCCAGGCGCTGTTCGATAATGCCGCCGCCGAGGCAGATTTCGCCCTGATAGAACACCGCCGACTGGCCGGGGGTGACGGCGGAGACCGGCTCGTCGAAACGCACTTCGATGCGCTCGCCGTCGAGTGGGGTCACGGTGCAAGGGATGTCCTGCTGGCGATAGCGGGTCTTCACCGTACAGCGGAACGGGCCGGTCAGCGGCAGACGATCAACCCAGTGCAGCTGCTGCGCGATAAGGCCGACGGACATCAGACGCGGGTGATCGTGCCCCTGCGCGACCACCAGCACGTTGTTGGCCACGTCTTTATCCACCACGTACCACGGATCTTCGCTGCTGTCTTTCATACCGCCGATGCCCAGCCCTTTGCGCTGGCCCAGGGTGTGATACATCAGGCCCTGGTGTTCGCCGACGGTCTGGCCGTCGACGCTGACGATCGGGCCCGGCTGCGCCGGCAGGTAGCGGCCGAGGAAGTCGCGGAATTTACGTTCGCCGATAAAGCAGATACCGGTGGAGTCTTTCTTCTTGGCGGTGACCAGCTCCAGTTGCTCGGCGATGCGGCGCACCTCCGGCTTCTCCAACTCCCCGACCGGGAACAGGCTTTGCGCCACCTGCTCGTGGCTCAGGGTATAGAGGAAGTAGCTCTGATCTTTGTTGCCGTCGACGCCGCGCAGCAGGCGGCTCTTGCCGTCCACGTCCTGGCGACGCACGTAGTGGCCGGTGGCGATAAAATCGGCCCCCAGATCTTCGGCGGCAAACTCCAGGAAGGCTTTGAATTTGATCTCTTTATTGCACAGGATGTCCGGGTTCGGCGTGCGGCCGGCCTTGTACTCTTCCAGGAACAGCTCAAACACGTTGTCCCAGTATTCCGCCGCAAAGTTCACCGTATGCAGTTCGATGCCCAGCTTGTCGCAGACCGCTTGCGCGTCGGCCAGATCGGTCGCGGCGGAGCAGTACTCTTCGTCGTCGTCTTCTTCCCAGTTTTTCATGAACAGCCCAGCGACCTGATAGCCCTGTTGCTGTAACAGATAGGCGGTAACGGAGGAGTCGACGCCGCCGGACATACCGACGATTACTTTTTTCTGGCTGTTGTCTGACATGGGGATCTCACGAACTTGAACACGAACCGTGCTGATAAAAACAAGCGCAGGATTTTACCACGTTGTCCGCGCCGGCGCACTGGTCATCTTGTGCTGCTCGGCGCCCTTAAAACGGCCAGGCGAAGCTGCCGACCAGCGACAGCGGATAGCGCTCCGGCTGCTGGTAGCTGCGAATGCTCTCCGCCACCAGCGCGGAACGCAGGTTGGGCGCCTGCAAAATCTCGTCGGCGCTCAGCCACAGGCAGCGATCGATGTCGCTGTCGTGCGGCTCGGTCGGCAGCGGCTGTTCCAGCTCGATAACGAAGCAAAAACGCAGAAACGGCGTGCGATCCGGCGCTATCCACTGGTGCAGGCGCAGGAACGCCTGCGGCGTGGCGCGGATACCGGTCTCTTCCCACAGCTCGCGCTCGGCGGCCTGCACCAGCGTCTCGTCGGCCTCCAGGTGGCCGGCCGGCTGGTTCCATAGCGCTTTGCCGTTGATGGTCTCTTCGACCACCAAAAATTTGCCGGCGGCGTGTACCACGCAGGCCACGGTGACGTGCGGTTTGAACATGCGGTCTCCTTACAGCGGTTTGTCGATGCGCTGGTAGATGTCGTCCAGCTCGGCGATGCGGGTGCGATAACTTTGCAGCAGGCAGGCGGTATCGCCGCCGCACCGCTGGCGTTTTGCCAGCCAGGCCTGCTGGCTGTCCTGCATCGCGCCACGCGCGCCCATGGCGAACAGGCCGCGCAGGAATTGGTACTTGGTGGCCATTTGCACATCCAAATCGTTCAGCGTGCGGTTGGCGCAGATGGCTTGCTCATCGCGGTTTGCTGCCTTGGCGCAGTCGAAGCTGGCGGCCTGGGCCGCGAACGGGGCCGCCAGAGCGGCGAGCAGCAGCGCGATCGGCGTATAGTTCATGGCGCCTCCATCAGTTATCGGTCTACAGGGAATCGATGCTTTTCCATTCACCAGGCTGCAGTGAACCCAGCGAAAGATTACCCATACTGTAGCGAATCAGGCGCAGGGTAGGGAACCCGATATGCGCCGTCATGCGACGCACCTGGCGGTTTCGCCCTTCGAACAGGGTGATTTTCAGCCAACTGGTGGGGATGGATTTACGCTCGCGGATCGGCGGGTTGCGCGGCCATAGCCACTGAGGCTCGGCCACCAACTCAACACCGGCGGGTAGCGTCGGGCCGTCTTTCAGCGTGACGCCGCTGCGCAATGGCGCCAGATCGCTCTCCTGCGGCGCGCCCTCGACCTGCACATAATAGATTTTGCCGGTGCGCTTGCCCGGCTGGGTGAGCTGCGCCTGCAGCTGTCCGTCGTTGGTCAGCACCAGCAGCCCTTCGCTATCGCGATCCAGACGCCCGGCGGCGTAAACGTCGGGGAAGGGGATGTACTCTTTCAGCGTGGCGCGGCCGGCTTCATCGGTGAACTGCGGCAGCACGTCGAAGGGCTTGTTGAATAACACAATTCGACGCGGCCCCTTCGGCGCGGCGGGTTTGGCGGTATTCGGCTTGCTGAATCGTTTAACGTTGTGATTTCTAACAGAGAATTTTTTCATAACAGTTGAGATTACGGATGATAAGCGCATTATAACCGAATCCGTTTCGGATTGGCGCGGACCGAATATTCAAGTAGTATCTACACGCATCTTACAAAGCATTAACAAAATTGCGCTTGAAGGAGAGGTTGATGGAAAGCAAAGTAGTTGTTCCGGCAGAAGGTAAAAAAATCACGGTTGACGCCCAGGGTAAACTGGTTGTTCCTCATAACCCGATCATCCCGTTCATCGAAGGCGACGGCATTGGCGTTGACGTGACTCCTGCCATGATCCACGTGGTTGATGCGGCCGTTAAAAAGGCTTACCACGGCGAACGTAAAATCTCCTGGATGGAAATCTACACCGGCGAAAAATCTACCCACGTTTACGGTAAAGACGTGTGGCTGCCGGACGAAACTCTGGACCTGATCCGCGACTACCGCGTCGCCATCAAAGGCCCCCTGACCACCCCGGTCGGCGGCGGCATCCGTTCTCTGAACGTGGCCCTGCGCCAGCAGCTGGACCTGTACGTGTGCCTGCGCCCGGTGCGTTACTACCAGGGCACTCCAAGCCCGGTGAAACAGCCTGAGCTGACCGACATGGTGATCTTCCGCGAAAACGCCGAAGACATCTACGCCGGCATCGAGTGGAAAGCCGGCTCCGCCGAAGCGGACAAAGTGATCAAATTCCTGCGCGACGAAATGGGCGTGAAGAAAATCCGCTTCCCAGAGCAGTGCGGTATCGGCGTGAAGCCATGCTCCGAAGAAGGGACCAAGCGTCTGGTGCGTGCGGCGATCGAATACGCCATCACCAACGACCGCGACTCCGTGACCCTGGTTCACAAAGGCAACATCATGAAGTTCACCGAAGGTGCCTTCAAGGATTGGGGCTATGAGCTGGCGCGCGAAGAGTTCGGCGGTGAGCTGATCGACGGCGGCCCATGGCTGAAGATCAAGAACCCGAACACCGGCAAAGAGATCGTGGTTAAAGACGTGATCGCCGACGCCTTCCTGCAGCAAATCCTGCTGCGCCCGGCGGAATACGACGTGATCGCCTGTATGAACCTGAACGGCGACTACATCTCCGACGCCCTGGCGGCCCAGGTAGGCGGCATCGGTATCGCACCGGGCGCCAACATCGGCTCCGACTGCGCGCTGTTCGAAGCGACTCACGGCACCGCGCCGAAGTACGCCGGCCAGGATAAAGTGAACCCAGGCTCCATCATCCTGTCCGCAGAGATGATGCTGCGCCACATGGGCTGGTTCGAAGCGGCTGACCTGATCGTTAAAGGCATGGAAGGCGCCATCGCCGCCAAGACCGTGACCTATGACTTCGAACGCCTGATGGAAGGCGCTAAGCTGCTGAAATGTTCAGAGTTTGGCGACGCTATCGTTAAACACATGTAAGGGTGTTTGGCGTTTGAATGAGAGCGGGAGCCTTAGGGCTCCCGTTTTTTATTGTTCAAATCGCAACGGTTATCAAAACTCGTTAGCATTGGTAATTTTGAGCATAGCTACATATGATTGAGCCCAGTCTAAATTATAGATAAGGAGCGTTTGCTGGGACCGGACAATAATCGGGTTACTATGAACGATGAGAAGGCTGGTTATGTCCTCACTGAATGTCCACAGCTTAGACTTGAGTAATTTAGTTGAGGACCTCACACAATGAAAGGATCATGTGACTCATTCGACTAAATACGTTCTGGACATGTTACAAGTGATTTTTCCAAAGCTTGTTCGAATTTTTGATGCATCATGTCTAACTCTGTGATCAGCTTTTCTAAATATATTTCTAAGCTATATACGATAAGTGGTTTTTGTAGGAAAAGCCTTACCCGTGATTACGGCAGAACTGCATGATGATGCAACATCCGCCAGATTGGGATCTCTCTCAAGTTTGGTGTAGCTACCAATAACCACGTCCAGCAAATAGGTTTTGAAAGAAATAGATAATTTCTCACTCGGAATGACATACTCCAGCATAGTTCCAAGCACCTTGTTTCTTTAGAAATATAGTGCCACTCAAATCCATCGGCTATGTACGCCGCCTTAGGAATCTCTGAATCATCGATCAGCGAACATTGTTCGGCCCAATCTGTGGCGATACTGATTAAGCAATATAGGAGATAGTGGAAAGGCGTTAGCCACTCCAGATGGGGCTCTTCATCGGGTGATTTTGACATCTGCTTCAGGATTTTTTTCCGAAAAGTGCCCGAAGAAGTGCAACCCTAGATGATCTTGTAGGCCCTGATTGATGCCCTCGTGGACCATTTTCAAAAGCGTTATGCCTGAATTAATCGGGCAACGTAAACTTCCTGTCTCGTAGTACGAGCCAGAGGTTCATTCAATCTCTCGGCTAGCAAAGTGCAAGCGGTGGGAAAGCAAAGCTGACCTGCAGTGGGTTAAGTCACAGCTATGCGTTATTTGCGGCATCCAGGCTGACGATACGCACCACATCATCGGTCATGGACAGGGATGGATGGGAACCAAGGCGCATGACCTTTTCACTATCCCATTATGCCGAGAAGAACACGATGCATTGCGCCGTGACCCGTCACGATGGGAGAGGAACACGGCAATCAGATCGAACTTTTGTTTAAATTTTTTGACTACAGCATTGGATTTGGAGTGATAAATTAGCTAAGGGATATTTTAATGTGGTAATATAGTTAGATTGATGTCTATTGAGTTTCCATGATGCGCGTTTTGGCAATTGTGTTTATAACTGTGGCAATAAATTTATGTATTGTATATTACTGGGCAAGTTATGATTTAAATTGGCCATTCAATGGATGGAGTAGGGAGGAGCTTGGTCAATTTGGAGATTCTTGGGGTGTTTTGACATCGATATTTTCTGTGTTTGCGTTCTGCGGCGTGGCTTACTCAATTATATTACAGAGACAGTCTTTAAGTCAGGTTACTCAAGATGCATGTGAAAATCGAGATTTCTTGAAACTGCAGAGGTTTGAAAGTGTTTTTTTTCAAATGCTAGGTTTATTGCAGGGAATTATTGAGGATATAGATATCTCGTTTAAAACGCCAAACAGAGAACCAAAAAAAGGACGTGATGCTTTCCATTATCTGTATGGTAAGTTGAAAGGGAATGATGGGTTTGGTCAAAGAGTTTACTCTCAACATAACCGACCAGACCTGCATGATTTCACCGAAATAAGGAAGGATGTGATTAGGCATTATGATGCCTTCTATAACGTAAGGCAGCAGAACTTGGCTCATTATTATAGAATGATTTATCATATTTATAAATTCATAGACGAGGCATCATTGGATGATAAGGTAAAGTGTGATTATGCTAATATTTTAAGGGCGCAGATTTCAAACTATGAGTTATTGATATTATTTTATAACTGCTTGGGGGAACATGGAAGGAATATGGAATGTTATGCAATCAAGTATAAGCTATTTGACAATATGCCTATTAAGGAATTAGCCGGTTCTGGTCACAAATATTTGATAGACTTTAAAGCATTTGGCAGCCAAAAGATTTACCATCCCGATTGAAAGAATATATTAATAATTACAAATATCTAAAATGTGTGTGGTAATGTAAGTATCCCAGCTTTAGTTCCATGCACTTTTTGAGAGTTCCGGGTTTTCAGCCATCAGCCGGTACTCTTCCGGCGTCAGGTTATTCAGGGATTCATGAGGCCGCTCGTTGTTATATTCCATCGACCAGTGCTCGGTAATTTCCCGTGCTTCATTCAGTGTTCTGAACAGGTAAAAATCCAGGATTTCTGTCCGGTATGTCCGGTTGAACCGTTCGATAAAAGCATTTTGTGTAGGCTTCCCGGCTTGATAAATTCGAGCTGCACGCCATGATCTTCGGCCCATTGTGCCAGCGCCAGCGAGACCAGTTCTGGCCCGTTATCCATCCGCATTTTTAGCGGGTAGCCGAGGTTTGCGACGATCCTGTCCAGCACCCGGATGACTCGCTGAGCCGGGATATTCAGGTCGATTTCTATCGCCAGTACTTCACAGTTAAAATCATCCACCACATTAAAGGTCCGGAAGCGTCTGCCGCAGACCAGCGCGTCGTGCATAAAATCGATGGACCAGCTCTGGTTTAACGCTTGCGGCGTCGCCAGTGGTGCTGGATTACGCACAGGCAGCTGCTGTTTTCCCTTGCGACGAAAATTCAGTTTCAGCAGGCAGTAAATCCGGTGAACACGTTTATGATTCCAGGTATTACCCCTGCCTGCGCAGCAGCTGGAACAGCTTCTTAAAGCCGTAGCGCGAATAGCGTTCTGCCAGTTCAGTCAGCGCATGGATCACCGGTTCATCACGCCGGGTATCGGGCTGATAAAAATATACCGTCCTGCTCAGCGATAACGTCCTGCAGGCTTGGCGTAAACTCATGGCAAATTGCGCCGTCAGATAGCTGACGAGTTCACGCTTTATCGCTGGTTTTAAAGCTTTTTTTCGATGACGTCTTTTAACGCTCGATTTTCCAGACTCAGGTCAGCAAACATCTGTTTGAGGCGTCGGTTCTCATCTTCAAGGTCTTTAATTTTTTTAATATCAGCCGCTTCCATCCCGCCATATTTCGCCTTCCAGTTGTAATAGCTGGCTATCAGAAATAGCGGCCTCACGACACACATCCTTGACGGTACGTCCGGCTTCGACGGACTTCAGAACGGCGATGATCTGGTGTTCAGTGAATCGGGCTTTACGCATGGCGATCTCCTCAGGGGACATAATCAGTATGTCGGAAGATCTCTAAAAATGCATGGAACTAAAGCTGGGATACTTACAATAGTTGTATAACTAATTTTCGAATATGGGGCGTTTTTTTAATTTTAATGCGTGAGTTGACAAATTCGGTATTGTTGTTTTTATATTAATTACCACGATCAGTTTTTATGCGGCGTGTAGATATTGACAATAACTCTACGTGGACGTTTAATGTGTGCATTGATTTTTAGTGGAGGTATGAATGAAAACGTTCTGGTTTGGTCTGTCGATAACTCTTGTTTATTTTATTATTCTTGGTGTCTCAGTTGTTGGGTTGAAGTTGGATGTAATGACGTCTTGGAATGAACTGGGTGATTTCTTAGCGGGAGCATTTTCACCTATAGCTTTCCTTTGGCTTGTCATTGGGTATTTGCAGCAGCAAAAAGAGTTGCAACAAAACACGAGAGCTTTGGAGTTACAAGCTGAAGAGTTAAAAAACTCGGTAGACCAATATCGTGAAATGGTCACCGTAGCAAGAGATCAGCTTTTAATGGATAGGGAAAATATAAACCAATCTAGAATGGATAAGGAAAATCAATATAAACCAAGAATAAAACCCCCACTAATACTACCTTATGTTACCTCGGGCGGAGTTAATTATAAATATCGAGGTGTATTGGAGTTGGCTGGTGAAGATGCTGAAAACTTGTCAATACAAACTGAACCGCACTTCAGTCCATACCATGGATTTAGTGCTCATTCAATGAAGAGCGGTTTAGTACAGTTGGGCGAATCTCAAATGCTTAATAGTGGTGAATTACCGAAAGAAATCGTCCTCACAATAAAATATGAGAGTAGGTTGGGAGTTTCCTACGTTGATAAATACACGTACTTATTAGCTGATTCGGGGTGTTACTCAATTGTAGATGATGAGCATATATAATTCCTGTGGGCCGAAAACTTTATTTTAATGATGATTTATAGTGCTTACATATCGTTAAACACATGTAAGTGTGTTCGGCGCTTGAATGAGAGCGGGAGCCTTAGGGCTCCCGTTTTTTTATTGTTCAAATGCGAGTGAGATATCGGACAGGCTCAGCGAGTGGCGTTAGCCGATTCACGCACGACCAGCACCGGGCAATTGGCGTGGCGGACGACGGCAGTGGCATTGGAGCCGAGGAGATAAGTAATCGCAGAAGGGCGGTTGGAACCCATCACGATAATCTCCGCGTTAAGCGCATCAGCGAGTTCCAGGATCTGATCTTTGGGATCGCCGACGGCCACATGGGTGGTCACTCTATCCTCGGGAACGCTGAATTGTTTCGCCGCTTTTGCCAGCCCCTCGGTCGCTACCGCAATAGTTTCATCTTTGGTTTCCACCGCCGCGGTGGCGGCAAAGCCGAAGGCCGCGTAGGTGGCGCGCGACGGGATCACCGCCAGGAAATGAACGTGGGAGTCTTCGAGCCTGGCGAGCGCATTGACATGCGGGATGACCTGCTGTGTTAATTCCGGCTCGGTAATATCCACGGGAACCAAAATAGTTTTGTACATACTCCCTCCTTATCGTTATCAAATAACTCCACTTCTTGGATTATAGCCGTTCGACGCCGGGAAAGGGGAGATCCGTATGGCAAACCTGAGAACGTTGTCTGCTGAAATGTCAGGTGGTTATCGACGTTCTCATTAAACGCGGGCAGGCACGGTTGGTGTTTGAGTTGGGAGGGAGCCATGGGCTCCCTAGGTTTTAGCGGGCTAAGATTATCGGAACCTTAATGAGGGATCTCTGAAACCTCTTTGACTTCCGTCTTGTTGATTTGCTGTTTAACGCCATTGGCATCGGTATAACCGAGCAAACCGGCAGAGGTTTCTTTCGGTTTACCGTCACTGATGAGCGTTCGGCCATCGTGGGTATGAATAGCGTAGCTGGTGCGTGTGCAGCCTGACAGTGTGGCGATAGCAACCAGGGCGATCGCGGGAAGAACAAGCGCTTTTTTCATTTGAAGCTCCTTTTAGTTATCCAACTCACTCATGTTTGCAATCTGGTCTCGATTGATCTGTTCCGTTTTGCCCGTTTCTGCATTTCGGTAGGAGACTAACCCGGTATCTTTATCGACTTGAGGCTTGCCGTCGGTGACAATAGTCTTGCCATCCGTTGTTTTAATCGCCTGATTGGAAGCGCAGCCCGCCATGAACATCACCGTGGTCGCAGTAAGAAGCGCGGCAAAGAGTCGTTTACTTTTCATACTTACCATCCTGGTTACTTAAATGAATTTAATGGCAGGAAAGTAAGTATAGGCAGAATCTCCAGATTGCTAGCGTTAAAAGTGCTTTTAATGCGATAAAAAATTAAGAATTTCTTAATTTATTGATGGGATGATTGCCCATCCGAGGGATGTCGATAAGTCATGGCCTTCAGGCGTACGGCCCGCCGATGGGGTTAGGGTTTCATATCATCATCTACTCACGATTTTCCGCGTGCCAGAGCTTGATGTCATTGGCGGTTTTACGTGAATTCTGTATAAGTATTGACCGGGGGTCTTGTCAAATACCACGTTGATTTGGCTGATAATCATCCATAAGGACAGGGATATGAAAATTACGCATTCAGGCTACAAAACCGGCGCCGCCATATTATTGGCGGGAATGTTCGCACTGGCATTAACGGGGTGTGCCAAGAGTACTGCCCCCAGCCAAAGCAATCCGGAAAATAAAAAGGTTGACGATCTTTTCGCCAATCTTGGCGACCCAAAGGCGCCGGCACCGGGAAAAGAGAAAGAACGCTATATCGCCCAGTTGCAGGCCGTGATTCAAAGTCATTTGAAAGATGCCGAAGCCTACTCGGGCAAGCGTTGCACATTGCGTATCACGCTGGCGCCGGACGGTATGCCAATCGGTGTTCGAACTGAAGGAGGCGATCCGGATCTTTGCCGCGCCGCCATGAAGGCAATTGCCGATTCGCGCTTCCCTAAGCCGCCGACGGCAGAGGCCCATAATGCGTTCCAAATTATCACGTTGCAACTGCGTCCTTAAGCAGCTAGATGAAATAAGGGGTTGGGATAACGCAGTGTTTTGCAGCGGGATCTTTTAGTAAAAAATTTAGGTGTTCACGTGACTTCCACCAGCCTGTGCGGCTGGTGGATTTAGATTTAAGTCTTTATTGTCCGTCTTAGTTTTAAGCAAGATGCGCCTTTGTATTCGCATTGGCCAAATATTTGGTAACCCAGATGTTGAGCTATTTTAACGGAAGGCCGATTGTTTTCACCGATAAGGCAAACTGTTTGAGCGGGTGATAACGTGCTGTCAATCCATTGATGCGCTGCGGCAGCCGCTTCTTGCGCGACTCCCTGACCTTGGGCCTCCCGGGCAATAATCCATGCGGCTTCAGGGCTCCCATCGAAGTCATTGCCCAGACCCCGATGAAAATCCGCCAACCCGGTCTCGCCCAGGAACTGTCCGTCCACTTTGCGAAATATGGCGAACAGCCCATAGCCGAAAACCGACCAGTGGCCAATATAGCGCAGTAGTCTATTCCAACCGTCTTCAGGTGAAAGATTGGGGGCGCTGATAAATTTGAACAGTTCCTTATCTGTAAACATGGCATACCAGGCATCGAAATCGGCCAGGTTGTGAGGACGTAATATCAACCGTTCGGTTTCGATGTGCACGGCAGGGAGTAAAGGCATAACGGTTCCTTTTCTGCGTTGCAGCGTATCGTAATGTTACCCTGAGAGAACGAGCGATAATTTCCCGTCTTGGCGCGCAGATGACAAGGTTACGGCTAAGGTGCGGGCAAGCTCTTTGTCGCAAATCACTTTATCATTGGGTTTAACGCGCCGGCTACTTGTTTGGTATTACCGATACATCATCGCGCTCACGCGCTCGGCCCGATCTTTAAAACCGTTGCTGCGCATCGTTACCACATAGTAGCGATAGTGATGTTTCTGTGCGTATTCGCGCACCAGATCTTCGGCGAACAGGCCGCTGAAGGTGACGGTGGTGACGAATGTCAGCCCTTTCACTTCGTAGGTGCTGATCTCTTGCGGGGTGCCGGTATACGGCGGCGGGAACACGGTTTTGTGGAACTGGCAGCCCGCCAGCAGCAGGGTAAACAGCAGGGCGGCGGAGATTTGCGGTATTCTCATCGGGAAAAGCTTTCCTTCCTTGGCGTGTGTTTTAGTAACTCTATAATAGGATTACAAAATTCGGCGGGGATGTAAAAGTTATCCCGCTTCGGTTGCCGTTTCGTTGAAGCGGTGTCGCCGTCACCCATCAGAATGAAGGGGTAAACATGTTTGTTCGTCTTGCCACTGAAACCGATGCCGCAGCCCTGATCGCCCTCGACAGCGTCGCCGAAGACGAGCCGCAGCGCACGGCGCAGATCCGCACCTGGTGCGCACAGAGTGTCTGCTATCTTGCCGAAGAACGGGGCGTGGTGATGGGCTACGGTGTGCTGCACTATCACTTCTTCGGCTGCGGCTTTGTCGAGATGCTGATGGTCGGCGAGCGCTATCGCCGCCGGGGCGTCGGGCAGGCGCTGATTGCGGCGTTGAAATCCCATTGCCGACATCCGAAGCTGTTCACCTCCACCAATCGTTCCAACCTGCCGATGCAGCGGCTGCTGTTGAACGCCGGGTTTGTCGCCAGCGGCCAAATTGACAATCTCGATGACGGCGACCCGGAGCAGGTCTTTTTCATCCCGCAGCGCTAATACAGCCGGACATCGACCGCCTGCTGTTGCAGCCAGGTGCTGACGTAACCATAAGCGGCATAGAAGGCCAGCAGCGCGAAGAGCAGCACGGAAAGCGAGGCCAAAAACTTGACGTCGCCGTGCTTTGACAGCTGATAGGCGCAATAGATAAAGGCTAACAGGCACAGCAGAGTGAAGGCGATAGCCAGCGTGGCGTAAAAAATAAGCATAACGAAACCCGTTCTTCCTTGTAAGCGCGGCAAGGATACCACAGACAAAAAAAGGGGCCCAATTGGGCCCCTGTGTGATTTGCTGCGAGAGGGTTACTCCGCCGCCGCGTCGGGATGATTTTTGCCTTCCTCGATGAATTCTTCGTCGATCTCTTCGATGTTCTCCTCGCTGTCGCGGCCGGACAGGATGTTCCAGCAGGCGATGAACAGCGCGGCGATCAAGGGCCCGATGACGAAGCCGTTGATGCCGTAAATCTCCATGCCGCCCAGGGTGGAGATCAGGATCAGGTAGTCCGGCATTTTGGTGTCTTTGCCTACCAGCAGTGGGCGCAGAATGTTGTCCACCAGGCCGATCACCACCACGAAGAATACCACCAGGAAAATGGCTTTCCACAGCATGCCGGTGGCGAAGAAGTAGATCACCGCCGGTACCCAGATGATGGCGGAGCCCACGGCCGGGATGATCGACAGGAACGCCATCAGCGCGCCCCACAGCAGGCTGCCGTCGATGCCGGTAAAGTAAAATGCCAGCCCGCCGAGCGCACCTTGCACCACGGCGACCACCACCGTGCCCTTGACGGTGGCGCGGGAGACGGCGGCGAACTTCACGAACAGGTGGTGCTTCACGTGCTGGGAGAGCGGCAGCGCTTCGAGCGCCAGGTTCACCAGATAGGGGCCGTCTTTCAGCAGGAAGAACAGCAGGTAGAGCATCACGCCGAAGCCGACGACGAAGTTGAAGGTGCCTTTGCCGATCAGGAAGACGCTGCCCGCCAGATATTGCCCGCCCTTGAGCGCCACGTCGGAAAGCTGCTTTTGGATCTCGGCGGCGCTGTTGAGGTTATGCTCCGCCAGGAAGCGCTGCGCCCAGCCGGGCAGGTGACGCATAAAGTCCGCCAGCATGGTCGGCAATTGGCTGTTGTTGGTTTGCAGCTTGGTGTAGATCACGTTGAATTCCATCGCCAGCGATGAGGCGATGATCGCCAACGGCGTGAACACGATCAGACAGATCAGCGCCACCGTCAGCAGCGACACTACGCCGTTGCGTTCGCCGACGTACTGCTTCAACTTCTTTTTCACCGGATGGAAAATCACCGCCAGAATAACCGCCCACAGCACTGAGGAGTAATAAGGCCCCAGCACGTCGAGAAAGGCGGCGGTAACGATGAACAGGATCAGAATAAAGAATCCCTTGGAAATGCCTTTAGACATCATAGTCGTCCCTCAAAAGATGAATTTTCAGCATAGATGAACTGAATGAAAACAACACTATCATCACCTTTGCTTAACCGGTAGGGGATTTTTAACGGCGTATACCATAGGGTTACTAAGGGAAAGGCGGGCGCTGCAGGGTGAACAGGCGGCGGCGCGAGAAAAGAAAGAGGGCTAAATAATTAACAAAATTTATCGATTGTGTTTCATTTTGTGAGCCGCGCTTGCCGCCTGCGCCAGGCTTTCCTAGTTTTTAGGAGGGCGGCCTTTCGTCCGATATCACGAAGGAGTATGCAAATGACTGAACACAAACGACTCGGTGTCATCGAGAAAACGCTACTGATCGCCTTTGCCGGCCTGCTGGTGTATTTCGCGGCCACTGGCGCCTTGTCATTGTCGGGTCTCGATCATCATTGGCCTTATCCTTCGCGATAGGCAGGCACCTGCACCAGGGAAAATTCAGCACCGCTTATAACAAACAGAACGACTTTTCTGCTTATCACCCTGCATTATGCCGCCTGCTGAGAAAAGCCAGCGCCAACAGTGCCCCCAACAGGGCCGCCGCCAGCACCAGCCACGCCGGCGCCGCCCAACCGGCTGCGGCCACGATGGCGCTCAGCGCGACCGGGCCGATCACCTGGCCGAGATAGTTCCCTTGCATCACCAGCCCCAGGCTCAGCGGCAACAGCGTGGGCTCCGGCGTCGCCGCCGGCGTGGCGGCCAGAATGGTGGCGGGCAGCATGCCAGCGATGGCGCAGAACAGGAAACACAGTGGGATCAGCAGGCCGTTGGGCGTCATCGGCAGGAAAATGCCGATGCCGAAGATGCCGATGACCAGGCTGGTAGCCGCGAGCAGGCTACCGGCCCGCAGACCGCGCGACAGCAAGAACCCGGCGGCGAGGTTGCCGATGATGTTCGCCGCCACCGCCGCTGCGCTGATGCCGCCGGCGGCCGCTAGCGACAGGCCGATGCGCTGCATCAGGAAGATCGGCAGAAAGGTCATCACCGAGAAAAACTGCAGGTTGTAAGTGGTGAACATCAGCGCCAGCAACAGCGGTTGGCGTGCCCGCAGCATCGCGCCCAGCGCATGCCGCAGCTGCAACGGCGGAACGCGCGTCTTGGCGGCGCGTCGGGGCGTGGTCAGCGGCAGCAGCAGGGCGGCCAGCAGCGTCAACGCCGCACCGGCCTGCCAACTCTGTTGCCAGCCGGCGAGATGGGGGCCGAAAAACAATGAAATGGCGATGCCCGCCGGCATGAAGGTGCTCCAGATGCCGAACACCAGGCTGCGCTGCGCCGGGGCGACGATGCGGTTCAGCACCGCCGGCGAGGCGACCACCACGATCACGAAGCCGAGGCCTTCGACAAAGCGGCTGACGATCAATCCGTTGAAGTCGTGCAGCGTGGCGCCGGTAAAGCTGGCGGCGCTGACGATCAGTAACCCCGCCGCCAGCAGGCGCCGATCGCCCCAGCGGCGCACCAGCAGCCCGGCGGCGATGCCGCCGAACACCCCGACGAAAGGAAAGGCCGAGATGACCCAGCTCAGCGTTTCGAGCGAACGGCCGAATTCGGCCTGCAGCGCCGGTAGCGCGATGGTGGCCTTACCTACGTGCAGCGCCGCGGCGATGCCGGCGAACAGCACGTTGATGACGGCTAGCCAGGGCGTAGCGGCGGGAAGGACGCGGTCGATGGCGTCCGGTTTAATCGCGGTCATAACACTCTCCAGAGGCGGTAACGCCCTCACTATGCGTCTGCGCCATGACAGACGTCGTTCAAATGCTGCGCTATCACGCGGAGAAATTATTCATTTCGAGCTTTATTTTTGCGCACCTCGTTGTTTGGTTCGCCAGCGTACCACCCTGCGTGGACGCGGGTGTCCGTTCAGCGGTTTACTGTTCCGGCACGCAGCGAGCGTGCCCGATCAATTTTATTTATAAGGAGCAGTGTATGTCAGAGATGATGAATGAAAATGGAGCGCCGGTGATGGAGTGGAGCTATGGCGGCCGGGGTGATGATATCAGCAGCAGCCTGAGCCTCGACACGGTTGAGGAGCAACCGCAGGGTTTCTTGATGACGGTCGATCGGCCGGTGCAGATCTTTAAAGAAGCGCTGTCGCCGATGATGGCCTTTGTCACGCTGCTGCGCCCGCTATACGCCAAGACGGGCGAGGGCTTCCAGTACGTGCCGGTTTCCAACCCCTGGACCGACGTGCAGCGCCTGCCGGCCAGCGCAGGCTATCTGGGCGTGCAGGTTAACGCTGGCCTGTTCTTCCACGGCGCCAAACCGACGCACTATAAAGATCGCGACGGCCAGATGAAACCGATTGACGGCGGCACTATCCTGCAGAACATCACCGTGCTGCATCAGGTGGCGCAGCCGCTGGGCCCGGGCGAAGGCGGGATCTGAGGCTGAAACGTCATCACGGGGCCGGACGCGGCCCTTATCTCGCCTTGAAAACCGCCCTTGGCTTGGGTAAAAAGGGTTGTCTATTCAAGGAGAAGAGTATGTACAGCGATAACGAGAAAAAATTCTACATCATCCTCAACCGCAACCACGAACCGGCCACTCTGTTTAACGCCTCCTGCCATCTGACGGCGGGCATCACCGATCTTATCGAGCAGCGCGAGTTTCACCACTACCCGAGCAGCCTCGACGGCGTCAGCGCCAATATGAGCCACTACCCGATCGTCATCCTGCAGGCCAAGAACAGCAGCCAGCTCAGCAACCTGATCCTCAAGTGCAAGGAGGAGGGCGTGCTGTCCAACTTCTTCACCACCACCATGCTGTCGCACTCCGCCGAGCAGCAGATCGCCGACACCGCCAATACCCCCTACGAGCAGTTGGACTTCGTGGCGGTGGCGCTCTACGGCGACACTGAACAGCTTAAACCGCTTACCAAGAAGTTCTCCGTCTACCGTTAATCGCGAACGGCATCACATCAGGGGCGGCAACGTCTATGATATTTTTCCATCAAATCGTTGATGGAGATGAACATGAGCGGCAAGAAAACCACCATGGCGGCCATCGCCAGAGAGGCGCGGGTCGGCATCGCCACCGTCGATCGGGTGATCAACCAACGCGCGTCGGTGCGGCCCGCCACCCAGCGCCGGGTGATTGAGGCGGCGAAAAAGTTGGGGTTCGCGTTGGAAAAGTCCCACTGCCTGTCGGCGGTGCTGGGCAGGCCGGAACGCCGCCTGAGAATGGGGTTCATCCTACTGCGGCGCGAACACTCTTTCTATGCGCAACTGGCTGATGAACTGATGGTGCAAGCGGCGCCGTATCATGAGCCGGGGCAGCCGCCGCAGTTCATCTTCCACTCTCTCAATGCCATCGGCGATACCGCCGCCGCCATTAGCCAATTGAGCCGCCAGGTGGACGCGATCGGCGTGTTGGCGCTGGATCACCCCCTGATCCACTATGCCGTAGAAGAAGCCGCGCAGGCGGGCATCAACGTTTTCGCGCTGCTGTCGGATTTATCGGTGCCCAGCCGCGCCGGCTACATCGGTCTGGATAATCAAAAAGCGGGCCGCACCGCCGGTTGGGCGGTGGACCGTCTGTGCCGGCGTCAGGGAGATGTTGGCGTGATCATCGGCGACAACCGTTTTACTTGCCAGGAAGCCTGCGAGATCGGTTTTCGCTCCTACCTGCGTGAGCAGATGAGCGGCCAGCGTGTGCTGGAACCGGTGCGCAGCCTCGAGGACGCGGAAACGGCGCGCCGGGTCACGCGTGAACTGCTGGCGAACCACCCGGAGCTGGCGGCGCTGTACGCGCCGAGCGGCGGTGTAGAGGGCATTATTCAGGCGTTACGAGAGAGCGGCCGGCAGCGCGACATCACGCTGGTGTGCCACGGCCCGGTGCAGGGCGGTGAAATGGCGCTGCTCGACGGCACGGTGGATCTGTTGCTGTGTCACCGCATTTCTGAGTTGGCCGCCACGATTGTCGAGACGCTGCTCGCTGCCGATGAACAACCGGGATTACGCCACATCATTAATCGCTTCGATGTGATCACCAAAGAAAACCTCTGACGGCCGCTGAGTGGTGTTTGCCGAGGTCATGGCGCAGTCAGGCGTCGCCTCAATTTGATTAAAAACTATCAAATAATTCATCAAAAATAGCGCGATCTCTATCAAAAAATAAAATTTTCATTATTGATGGTTTTGGAATTTTTGTTTGATACTGCCGGCATTCCCCGCAAGAAAGGAGCCGTCGCCATGACTTTGCCTATCGCCAATGCGCCCTGCAGTTGGGGCGTGGATGACCCAAACAATCCCCATTTACCGCCCTACGCCACGGTTCTGCAAGAAGCGTCGTCGGCCGGCTACCGCAGCATCGAGCTGGGGCCGTGGGGCTATTTGCCGACGCAGAGCGAGGCGCTGTGCGCCGCGCTGGAGCAGCATCGTCTGTCGCTGGTGGCCGGCACGATTTTTGACGATCTGGTCAGCGAGGCGAACATTGAGCGCCTGCTGGCCCTGACTCATCGGATATGCCGCAACCTCTCGCGGGCGCCCAGGGCGGAGCCGACCGAGGGCGATCGCGCCGCGCCGCCGTTCTTGGTGATTATCGATTTCGGCAATCCGCAACGCGCCAGGTTCGCCGGGCGCTCAGATTTAGCGCCGCGTTTGTCGCAGGCAGAGTGGCAGAGGATGATCGGGCACATTACGCGCATCAGCGAACTGGCCTGGCGGGAATACGGCGTGCGGCCGGTGGTGCATCCGCACGCCGGCGGCTGTATCGAGTTCGCCGACGAAATCGACCGGTTGGCGGCGGACATTCCGCATTACACCGCCGGATTGTGCCTGGATACCGGCCATCTGTATTACGCCGGGCTGGACCCGGCGGCCTGGCTGAGCAAGCACTTTGAACGTCTCGATTATCTGCACTTTAAAGACGTCGATCCGCTGGTGTTCCGCGAGGTGCTGGCGCGCGGCGTCGATTTTTTCACCGCCTGCGCCGAGGGTGTCATGTGCCCGTTGGGCTGCGGGGCGATCGATTATCCGCAGCTGCGCGCGCTGTTGGCCGAGCGCGGATACCGGGGCTGGATCACTATCGAGCAGGAACGCGATCCGCGCAATGTGCAGGGCAGCCTGCAGGACGTCACCGCCAGCTTGCGCTACTTGCGCGGCCTCGGCTTTTAATCAGGAGAAACACGATGATCAACGGCAGCAAACCTTTGGCGAGATCGTTGCGTTGGGGCATGGTCGGCGGCGGCGGCACCAGCCAGATAGGTTACATCCACCGTTCGGCGGCCTTGCGCGACGGCGCGTTTACTCTGTTGGCCGGCGCGTTTGACATTGACGCCGAACGCGGGCGTGATTTTGGTCGGAGCCTGGGCGTGGTGGCGGAGCGCTGTTATGCGGATTATGCCGAGATGTTCCGCGCCGAAGCCGCGCGGGCGGACGGCATTGAAGCGGTCTCGATCGCCACGCCGAACAACACCCATTACGCCATTTGCCGGGCGGCGCTGGAGGCGGGATTGCACGTGGTGTGCGAGAAGCCGCTGTGTTTCAGCGTCGATGAGGCGCAGGCGCTGGCGGCGTTGTGCGAGCGGCAGCGCAAAGTCATCGGCGTGACCTACGGCTATGCCGGGCACCAGATGATTTTACAGGCCCGGCAGATGATTGCCGATGGCCGTCTGGGGGAAATCCGGCTGGTGAATATGCAGTTCGCTCACGGCTTTCACGCCGCGCCGGTGGAGCAGGATAATCCCAGCACTCGCTGGCGGGTCGATCCGCGCTTTGTCGGCCCCAGCTATGTGCTGGGCGATCTGGCGACCCACACGCTGTTTCTGGCGGAAACCATGGCGCCGCAGCTGAAGATCCGGCGGTTGATCTGCAGCCGGCAAAGCTTTGTGTCGTCGCGCGCGCCGTTGGAGGACAACGCCTATGTGCTGATGGAGTATCACAACGGCGCCGTCGGCTCCGTGTGGTGTTCGGCGGTCAACTGCGGTTCGATGCACGGTCAAAAGGTGCGCATCGTCGGTGAAAAGGCTAGCCTGGAGTGGTGGGATGAACAACCCAATCAGCTACGCTTCGAAGTGCAGGGCGAGCCGGTGCGGATCCTGGAGCGCGGCATGCCCTATCTCGATGCGCCGGCGTTGGCGGACGATCGCATCGGCGGCGGTCATGCGGAGGGGTTGTTTGAAGCCTGGTCGAATCTCTACCGCCGCTTCGCGCTGGCGATGGACGCCACCGATCGGCGCGACGCGGCCTTCCTGGCCGACTTCTGGTACCCGGACGTGCAGGCCGGCGCACTGGGCGTGAAGTGGGTGGCGCGCTGCGTGCAATCCGCTGAAACCGACGCCGGCTGGGTTACCTTCGACTGAGTGCGCGATTCGCTCAGACGCTGGCCCCGTCGTAGCGGTGGATCTGTAACGCATCCAGCGCGACGTCAGGCACGCAGCGCAGGTTAACGGCGCACATCGCGGCGCCGTCCGGCGCGGTACCGTAGGCGAAGGGCTGGGCACCGCAGGTCCGGCAGAACTGATGGCGGATCCTGTGGTGATTGAAAGTGTAAGTGCTGAGCTGGTCCTGACCGCTGTTGAGCGTGAAAGCGCTGATGGGGAAGAACGACAGCAGCAGCCCTTTGCGGCGGCAAATAGAACAGTTGCAGCTGAGGGCTTCAGTGGGCAGTTCGGCGTCTACGGAGAAGGTGACGGCGCCACAGTGGCAGCTTCCCTGGAATGACATGGCGATGATCCTGTATCAGGGGGGAGTGTTTGCCCAGTATAGTGCAATTTATCGTCACTCGGCCGCGCCCGGCTTGGTTTCCTTAGTAAATGCGCGGTTTTCTGGTAGGTTAGAGGTTAACGTCATCAAAAGGAGATCGCGATGTTAGAACATTACTATCCGGCCAATATGGGCGCCGAACCGGTCACGGACGAACAGCACAAACGGCTGGTGGCGGTGCAGGCGGCGCTGGAACTGATCAAGGCCACGCTGTCGGATACCAACGATGGCAACGGCGTGGACTTCCAGCTGAAAGCGGCGGAAAAGCACATCGGCCCAATGGCCGACGCCATTCAGGAAGCTCTGAAGTAACGGTTCGCCGTCACCTCAACCGCCCGCATCGGGCGGTTTTTTTTTGCGCTGATTACTGCGATTTTTTTAGTGGCGCATTGCCTTTTTCCCGGCTGGTGCCGTAAGCGGCGCGATCCTACTCTAGCGATCCGAGTCCTCATCAGGGTCATGCTCATGTTCCGCTTCAGTCTCTTGTCTTTCTTATTGTTGCGCCGCCGGCGCGTCACCCAGCTGGCCGGCGCCACACTGCTTCTCGGCGTCGTTATGCAGGCGCAGGCCACGCAACGCATCGAGTTTTCGCCGGATCCCGCCGGCGCCTACCCTGAGGGCATCGCCTGGGAGCCGCGCGCCGGTGCGTTCCTGATCTCCTCCCTGCGCGGTGGCCAGCTGGGCCTGGTCTACCCGGATGGCCGCTATCGGCGGTTTTCCACCGACAAGGGACTGATTACCACCTCCGGCATGCTGGTGGACACCGAGCGCAACCGGGTGCTGGTATGCAACGAAGACGTGGGCGTCTCCCTCCATTCAGCCCCTGGCACGCGCAATCGCGTGGCGCAGGTGCTGGAGTTCAATCTCGATACCGGCGCGCTGCAGCAGACGTACGATCTCTCATCGTTAAGCCGTGGGCCGACGCTGGCCAACGATCTGACGCTCGATGCGCAGGGCAATATCTACGTAACCGACAGCTTCCAGCCGCAGATTTACAAGATCGACCGGGCAACGCGCCACGTGTCGATCCTGGTGCGCTCATCGCTTCTGCTGCCCGCCGACGCACCCGCCGCTGCGCAGGGCACACAGCCTTATCTCAACGGCATCGTCTATCACCCGGATGGCTACCTGATTGCGTCGGACTACACCCGCGGGCTGCTGTGGAAGGTGACGCTGGATAACACGCCTGCGATAAGTGAAATCAGGCTGCCGCATCGGCTGAAAGGGCCGGACGGGCTGCGGCTCAAAAACGCCAACGAATTGGTGATCGTACAGTCTTTTCCGGCTGAAAAGGGGAGCATGTCCGGCGACGTGACGCTGCTCGCCTCGGCCGACGGCTGGGCCAGCGCCCATGTCGCCGCGGTCGCCACGCCGCCGGGATTGGATGGGCCGACCGGCGCCGCGTTGCGCGATGGCGAGGTGTGGGTGGTCAACTCCCGTTACCCCAAACTGTTTGCTGACGTCGCTCAGGCGGAGAGCATCAGGACGTTCAGCATCGTCAAGGTGGCGTTAGCACGGCCTGCAGCTGAGGCACGCTGATCGATGACGGTTGCCAACCTTGTCGGAATAGGATTAAATGCTGCCCTGACTGTATAAATAAACAGGGGTGTTGCAATGAGCCTGGCGCTGAAGGGTGAGAAGATCGAACGTAACCGCTTTACCGGCGAGAAGATTGAAAACGGCAGCTTTATGCTGTGTGATTTTTCGGGTGCCGATCTGACCGGCACCGAATTTATCGGCTGCCAATTCTACGATCGCGACAGCCGACAGGGCGGCAACTTCAGCCGCGCGATACTGAAAGACGCGAGTTTTAAAAGCTGTGATTTATCGATGGCCGATTTTCGTCATGCCAACGCGTTGGGCATCGAGATCCGCGAATGCCGCGCGCAGGGCGCCGATTTTCGCGGCACCAGCTTTATGAACATGATCACCAGCCGCACCTGGTTTTGCAGCGCCTATATCACCAAAAGCAACCTGAGCTATGCCAACTTCGCCAAGGTGGTGCTGGAGAAATGCGAGCTGTGGGAAAACCGCTGGCACGGCGCACAGGTGCTCGGCGCCAGCTTCAGCGGCTCCGATCTGTCCGGCGGCGAATTCTCCGGTTTCGACTGGCGTGCCGCCGACGTCACCCAGTGTGATTTGAGCAACGCGGAACTGGGCGAGTTGGATTTGCGCACTACCGATCTGCAGGGCGTCAAAATGGACAGCCACCAGGCCGCGCAGCTGTTGGAGCGGCTCGGGATCGCGATCATCGGCTGAAGAGCTGCCTGATGCCCAGGCTGATGATCAGCACGCCGCAGGCGCGATCGATCCAGGCTTTACTGCGTCGGTAGGCGCTGGCGATCGGCGCGTGCGACAGCACCAGCGCCACCAGGCCATACCACAGGCTAGCGACTACCGCGACCTCCAGCAGCATGGCGGCGAAGGTGGGCATGGAGACATGGGCAGGCGCCGCCGACGAAAACACCGCGGCGTAAAAGGCGACGGATTTGGGGTTGGCGATGTTGGTGGCGACCCCTTGCAAGAATGCCGATCTGAAGCCGGAGTTCACCCCACCCGCCGCGCCGATAACCCCTGAGCCGGGAGCTGCATGGGCGATCAGCCGATAACCGAACCAAATCAAATAACCTGCGCCGGCCACTTTTACCGCTAGCGCCAACCAGGGGAACAAGGCGAAAATTATACCGACGCCGAGCAGGGCGCTGCTCGCCCAGAACAGGTTGACCAAGACAATGCCCGCCACCAGAGCGAAAGCCTCGCTGTGGCGCGCGGAAACGGCTTTGTGGGCGACGGCGACAAAATTGGGGCCGGGGATCACCACGCCAACGATATAGACGGTGAAAACGGCGAGCACGGCTGGCATATCGATCATCGGTTAACGGCCTGTAAGCAGCGAGTTAGCCTTAGTTTTATAATGAATCGCCGATATAATCCAGCAGGGTGAAACCTTTTTTTACCTGCCCGTAGCGACAGGCGTCAGCGGCCTTTTGCGATAATAAATTTATGAGCCATATGAATATAATTTAAAATATATCTTGCTTAAATAAATTAGCTGTGTGTAAATAGCGTCATCGGTTTGTCATACAGACCTTATGAAAGCAGTTTTAGTAAAGCAGTTCTCAGTGTTAGTGATATCCCCCAGATACCTCTTCTTCCGCGAATTTTCTTCTCTAGTGCCCCATAAGTTTCCAATAAAAACAGACCTCTATCGCCCTATGGCGTCGCAAAAATATAAAGGAAATATCTCTATGTCTACTAAAATGACGGGTTTGGTAAAATGGTTTGATGCAGGGAAAGGCTTCGGCTTTATCACCCCGGCAGACGGCGGCAAAGACGTGTTCGTACACTTCTCTGCTATCCAGAGCAACGATTTCAAAACGCTGGACGAAGGCCAACAGGTTGAGTTCACTATCGAAAAGGGTATGAAGGGTCCTTCTGCCGGCAACGTGGTCGCGTTGTAATTTTCGGTCGAGGTGCGGTTTCTTACGACAGCGATGAGGGTTTAAGCCGGAGCAGTTAAGAAATAACACCTTTAGCCTGAATAAACTCCGGGTTCGCCCGGAGTCTTTATCGATACGTCATTAGCTCAGCAGGAAGAGCGGCAGCGAAATATTCGTTGGCGGACTGGGGTTCGATTCCTCGATGATGTTCCAATAATTAATTATTATTGGCAACAGAAAAACAGATTATCGCATAAATAATAATGCCACTTTTCAGTCTTTTTTTCTGTTGTGAAAAAGTTGTGCTTAGGCTGCGTAATGTTGGAGTGTTGGATGGACGCTTACGCCATAACATGACAGCCGGGAAAGCCACCGGCACATGATCAATAGCCCCGGCCTTAGCCGGGGTTTTTTATGCTCGCGATTTTAACGCTGCGAGTCCAGCAGTTCGTTGTTTTTCACCACGTCCTGCGCCTTGAGGTAGCTCTCGATCAACAGCTGATAGGCCGGGAAGATTTTGGTGTAGACCTCGGCCCACTGCTGAGCGTCGGCACGATTCCAACTACCCTGCAGCTCGGAGGCGACGCCGGCGGTGTCGATCGGCACCACGCCGGCCTGCACCACGCGCGCCAGGGTGATTTCCTGCGCCATTTTCGAGTAGGTGCCGGAGGCGTCGATCACCGCGAACACTTTATAGCCTTCGGCCACCGCGCTGATGGACGGGAAGGCCATGCAGACGCTGGTGATGGTGCCGGCGATGATCAGGGTCTTGCGGCCGGTGGCCTTGACCGCCGCTACGAAGTCAGGGTTGTCCCAGGCGTTGATTTCCCCTTTACGGGCGACGTACTGCGCGTGCGGCGCATTCTGGTGAATTTCCGGGATCAGCGGGCCGTTGGGGCCCTGCGGCACCGAGGCGGTGGTGATCACCGGCAGTTTGCTGAGGGTAGCGATGCTGGCGAGGGCGGCGGCGCGGGCGCGCAGCTCGGTCATCGGCATATCGGCGACGGTCTGGAACAGGCCGCTCTGGTGGTCGATCAGGAGCATGACTGCGTCATTGGCATCAATAACAGGACGCTGGCCGTTGAAGTTGGCTGGAGTGCTCATGGTGTTTTCCTTTTCTCGTCGTGAGGTCAGTGGGTATCTTCTTTGATTGATAAGGCTGAAACTCAGCACTTGCCTATAGTGTAGGGAGAAGAGAGAAATCCGGTAGAGCCTGAAGTCGGGATACATCGTTCCATAAATGGAACGATTTTGACGCAGGCGAAGGGCTCGGCGCTGGGCTAAACTTAAGGTGCATAAGAAACATGCGGCAAGGAACGCCATCCTGTTCATGGGTTTGACGCGGAGGGCCACCGTCATGGCTTATCAGCATATCGTTGTCGCCACGGATCTCAGCGAAGACGCCGAGTTTCTGCTGGGCAAGGGCGCCAGGCTGGCTGCCGCGCTCCATGCCAAACTTTCCCTGATCTATATCGACATCCACCGCGCCGGCTATTACGTCGATCTGGGCGTGGGAGATTACAACTACACCGATCGCACCTTTTCGGAGCGGGTGAAGAATATGCTCAATGCGATCAAAGGGCAGTCGTCCTACCCGGTCGAAGAGGTGATTGTCAGCCGTGGCGCGTTGACGGAAGAGCTGAACCGGGTTGCGAAAGAGAAAGGGTTCGATCTGGTGATCTTCGGCCATCACCACGATGTCTGGAGCCGGCTGGTTTCTTCGGCGCGTCAGGCGATCAATGAGTTGAACGTCGATCTGCTGGTTGTCCCCATCGAGAAAAAATAGTCGCCGCCGCCTGCGGGCGGCGGCCTTTTTTCATTCGTATCGCTTATCTCTGAGCGGCCATAACCGCCTACCCGCAATAATCCCGCTAGCTGACAATCCACCTGACGAATAGTGACTCACCGTGATTTTATTTTATCCATCAATATGTTGGCCAAAATCCGATAAAGGTTAATCCAGCGCATTGAAATCACTGACATACCTCCTTTTGGTTAATAAACCGCACGTTTTGACTGGTTCTCTGGAGAGAGGCGTCTTATCCTCGGGGCAATGAGATTTGTATGACTTATATAAATACGTTCACATGGAGGAGGTCTCATGCGTTTTGACAATAAAGTCGTGGTTATCACCGGTGCGGGCAATGGCATGGGGGAAGCGGCGGCGCGGCGTTTCTCCGCCGAAGGCGCCATCGTGGTGCTGGCCGACTGGGCCAAAGAGGCGGTAGATAAGGTCGCCGCTTCGCTGCCGAAGGGCCGCGCGATGGCGGTGCATATCGATGTTTCCGATCACGTCGCGGTTGAAAAAATGATGAACGAGGTGGCGGAAAAACTGGGCCGCATCGACGTCCTGCTGAACAACGCCGGCGTACACGTGGCGGGCAGCGTGCTGGAAACCAGCATCGACGACTGGCGTCGCATCGCCGGGGTCGATATCGATGGCGTGGTGTTCTGTTCCAAATTTGCCTTGCCGCACCTGCTGAAAACCAAGGGCTGTATCGTCAATACCGCGTCGGTGTCCGGCCTGGGTGGCGACTGGGGTGCGGCCTATTACTGCGCGGCGAAAGGCGCGGTGGTCAACCTGACGCGCGCCATGGCGCTGGATCACGGCGGTGACGGCGTGCGCATCAACTCGGTCTGCCCGAGCCTGGTCAAAACCAACATGACCAACGGCTGGCCGCAGGAGATCCGCGACAAGTTCAATGAGCGCATCGCGCTGGGGCGTGCGGCGGAGCCGGAAGAAGTGGCGGCGGTGATGGCGTTTCTGGCCAGCGACGACGCCAGCTTTATCAATGGCGCCAACATTCCGGTCGATGGCGGGGCGACCGCCTCGGACGGCCAACCAAAGATCGTCTAAGCGTTAACCTACAGGCCCGGCCAGGATGACCGGGCCTGTTGTTTTTAGACGCCGATGCGGTCGCGCAGCGTGTAGTAGGCCGCGCCGATGGCGGTGAACGGGATCTGCAGATTGCGTCCACCGAAGAACGGCAGGTGCGGCAGCTTGGCGAAGGCGTCGAAGCGTTCGGCGTCGCCGCGCATCAGCTCGGCGATCAGCTTGCCCGCCAGATGGGTGCAGGTCACGCCGTGGCCGCTGTAGCCCTGCATGTAGTACACGTTATTCTCCAGCCGGCCAAACTGCGGCATGCGCGACAGCGTCAGCAGGAAGTTGCCGGTCCAACGATAGTCGATGCGCACCCCTTTCAGCTGTGGGAAGGTCTTCAGCAGCTTCGGCCGGATCAGGTTATCGATATCGTCCGGATCGCGCGCGCCGTATACCACGCCGCCACCGTACAGCAGACGATGATCGGCGGTGATGCGGTAGTAATCCAGCAGGTAGTTGCAGTCCTCCACGCAGTAATTCTGCGGGATTAGCGCCTGCGCGATCTCCGGCGCCAGCGGTTCGGTGGTCACCACCTGAGTGCCGCACGGCATGCTGCGCTTGGCCAGCCGCGGCTCCAGCTTATCGCCCAGGTAGGCGTTGCCGGCGACGATGACGAAGCGCGCCTTCACCTGGCCGTTGGCGGTGCTGATGAGCGCCGGTTCACCGTGGCGAATGTTCGTCACCGCCGATTGCTCGAAGATGCGCCCACCCTGCAGGCGGATCGCCTCGGCCTCGCCCAGCGCCAGATTGAGCGGATGGATGTGGCCGCCGCTGTGATCGAGCAGCGCGCCGACGTAGCGATCGCTGGCGACCTCCTGACGCACCCGATCCGCATCGAGCAGCTCGAGCTGGGTATTGCCGTAGCGCTCCCAGTTGCGCTTTTGCTCGATCAGCGCATGGAACTGCTTGTTGTTCAGGGCGGCGAAGATGCCGCCGGGGCGGTAGTCGCAGTCGATGGCGTAGCGGCTGATGCGGCTGCGAATGATCTCCGCGCCTTCGAACATCATGCTGCCGAGCAGGCGGGCGCTTTCCGCGCCGTAACGCTCTTCAATCACATCGATGTCGCGGCTGTAAGAGTTGACCAACTGGCCGCCGTTGCGGCCGCTGGCGCCGAAACCGATGCGCGCCGCTTCCAGCACCACCACGTTATAGCCGGCTTCCACCAGGAACAGCGCGGAGGAGAGGCCGGTATAGCCGCCGCCGATCACGCAGACGTCGCATTCGATCGATTCATTCAGTTGCGGATAGGGCTGATGTGCGTTGGCCGTGGCCGCATAGTAGCTTTTTACGTGTTCAGTCATGAGATAAGCCCTTATTCCAGCGAGATCCAGGTGGTTTTCAATTCGGTGAATTTGTCCAGCGCGTGCAGCGATTTGTCGCGGCCGTTGCCGCTCTGCTTGTAGCCGCCGAACGGCACGGTCATGTCGCCGTCGTTGTAGTTGTTGACGAACACCGTGCCGGCCTTCAGTTGGCGCGCCATGCGGTGCGCGCGCGCCAGATCGCGGGTCCAGACCGCGGCGCCGAGGCCGTAGTCGCTGTCGTTGGCCAGCTGCAGCGCCTGTTGCTCGTCGTCGAAGGTGGTCACCGCCAGCACCGGGCCGAAGATTTCATCGCGCGCCACGCTCATGGCGTTGTTCACCTGGGTGAGGATGGTCGGCCCCAGATAGCCGGCGTGGTCGCCCTGCGGATGGTCGCGCCCGTCGAGGAACAACGCGGCGCCCTGGCTCAGCCCCCGATCGATATAGCCGGCCACTTTCTCGCAGTGGCCGCTGTCGATCAGCGTGCCCATCACCGTGTCGGGATCGAGCGGATCGCCGGGGACGAAGGCCGCCGCGTGTTTGCGCAGCGCCTGCAGGAACGCTTGCTCAATGCTCGCTTCGACCAGCAGGCGAGTGCCGGCGATGCACACCTGTCCCTGATTGTAGAAGATGCCGGCGGCGGCGCTGTGGGCAGCCTGATCCAGATCCGGGCAGTCGGCAAAGACGATGTTGGCGCTTTTGCCACCGGCCTCGAGCCAGACACGCTTCATATTCGATTCGCCGGCGTAAATCATCAGCTGTTTCGCCACCAGGGTGGAGCCGGTGAAGGTGAGGGCATCGACGTCGCGGTGCAGCGCCAGCGCCTTGCCGGCGTCGTGGCCATAGCCGGGCACCACGTTCAGCACGCCGTCCGGCAACCCGGCCTGCTGCGCCAATTTGCCGAGCAGGATGGCGCTCAGCGGCGATTTTTCGGAGGGTTTGAGTACCACGCTGTTGCCGGCGGCCAGCGCCGGACCGAGTTTCCAGCAGGCCAGCAGCAGCGGGAAGTTCCAGGGCACGATGGCGCCGACCACGCCGATCGGCTCGCGCTCGATCAGCGCCAGCGCCTCGCGGCCGGTGGGGGCGATTTCGCCGTAGACCTTATCGATCGCTTCGGCGTACCAGCGGATGCAGCGGATGGCGCCCGGCACGTCGTCGCGCAGGCTGTGGCGGATGGGTTTGCCGGTGTCCAGCGTTTCCAGCAGCGCCAGCTCTTCGTGATGCTGCTCCATCAGATCGGCGAAACGCAGCAGCGTGGCTTTGCGCTGCGCCGGGGCGGCCTGCGCCCAGTCGCCGCGTTCAAAGGCGCCGCGCGCCGCACTGACTGCCCGATCGATGTCGGCGGCTTCACCACGTGCGACCTGTGCCAGCTCACGGCGACCGGCGGGATCTTCCACGGCGAAACATTTCCCCGCGGCGGCCGGCTGGTAGCGGCCGTCGATAAACAGCTGGTGCTCAATCTTCAGGGCCTGCGCCCGTTGTTGCCAATACTGCAAGTGGTGAAAGTTCATGCCTGGCTCCGTTGATCAGAATGTCGTCGGCGTATGGGCGCTGATAATCCGGCAAATGCGCGCCGACGTGTTGCTGAAACTGTGGGGGATGCCGGTATTGATGGCGTAGCTCTGCCCGGCCAGCAGGTGATAGCTCTGGCCGTTGACCTGCAGCACCACTTCGCCCTCCAGCAGCGTGCCGATCTCTTCCCCTTGGTGTTTGATGCGCTCGCCGGTGGTGGTGCCCGGTTCGTAGGTCTCGATCATCATTGCCAGCGTGCGGTTCGGGTCGCCGTTGTGGATCAGCTTCATCGAAACGCCCTGGCTGCCGATTTCGATCAGGTCGTCGCTGTCTATCACGATCTGTGGCTCAGCCGGTTTTTCCGGCTCGGCGAAAAACGCCGACAGCGACAGACCGTACACCGTCAGCAGCTTTTGCAGCGTGCTGATGGCCGGGCTGACCTTATCTTGCTCGATAGTACTGATGGCGCTGTGGGTTAACCCAGACAGTTCGGCGACCCGGCGCTGCGACAACCCTAATTGTTGACGGATCTGCGACAGACGTTTTCCCGGTGCCAAGCTGACGTCGCTCATGGGCGTTTTTCCTTTTGATAGTTCCGACAGGCGGTAATGAAACCATCAAACAACAGGCGCGACAGGGCGTACTCGTCGCTGTTCCACTCCGGGTGCCACTGCACGCCGAGCGCGAAGGGCTGATCTCGCACGCTGATCGCCTCCACCAGCCCGTCGGCGGCGTGCGCCTCGATGCGAACGCTCGCGCCCAGGGTTTTGGCGCCCTGGCCGTGCAGCGAGTTCACCCAGAATCTGTTGCAATCCGGTATCAGTTGCGAAAGCAGCCCCCCTTCCTGAACGATGACTTCGTGGGCGGGGGCGTATTGCTGTTCCAGCGGCAGGTCGTGATCTTCACGATGCTCCAGCAGCTCGGGCAGTTCGTACAGGCGGCGATGCAGGGTGCCTTGGGTGGCGACCACCATCTCCTGCATGCCGCGGCAAATGGCGAAAAGGGGAATGCGCCTGTCGAATGCCTGGCGGATCAGCGCCAGGCTCAACGCGTCTCGGCCAGGATCGGCGTCAGGCTCATCGCCGTTTTCACCATAAAGGTGCGGCTGCACATTACTGGGGCTGCCCGGCAGCAAAATGCCGTCGAGGCGCGGCAGCAGTTCTGCCAGCATTTCCGGCTCCGCCAGCGCGTGCGGCAGGGCGATCGGCAAGCCGCCGGCGGTGATAACGGCATTCAGGTACTTTTCTTGCAAGGTCTGTGTGAGGTGCCCGTTTAACCTATACCTGCACATGACGACGCCAATGACTGGTCTGTTAAATATATTGTCCATGCTATCCCCTTGGTACGTTCGAAATTATGAACGATAAGCTTCTCCACCGCCGATTTCGTTCAATATTCTATAAATCTAGCAGTCGATTGGGCAATATTCAAACCAAAAGTAACACTTGCAAAACAAATTTGTTTCATCTACGTTTCATTTGTGGGCATTATATTGAACAATACGGTCAATAAACATCGACGACAGCAAAACACAAACGGCGGGTGAACCATGCAGACCAACATCGTAGAAGTGGAAAACTTTGTTCAGCACAGTGAAGAGAGACGAAGTAGCGCGTTCCAGCGCGAAGTGAAGAAGTATCTGGAACGTTATCCGTTAACCCAACATGTCGACGTACTGTTGACCGATCTGAACGGCAGCTTCCGCGGCAAACGCATCCCGGTCGGCGGCCTGAACAAACTGGAGAAGGGCTGTTACTTCCCGGCATCGGTATTTGCGATGGATATTCTCGGCAACGTGGTGGAAGAGGCCGGGCTGGGGCAGGAGTTGGGCGAGCCGGATCACGTGTGCGTGCCGGTACCGGGCACGCTGACGCCGTCGGCGGCGGACCCGCAATATATCGCGCAGGTGCTGCTCACCATGTTGGATGAAGATGGCACTCCCTTTGACGTTGAACCGCGCAATGTGCTGAACCGAGTGTGGCAGCGTTTGCGTCAGCGCGGGCTTTCCCCCGTGGTAGCGGTAGAGTTGGAGTTCTATCTCATCGATCGTCAACGCGACGCGGAGGGCTATCTGCAGCCGCCGTGCGCGCCGGGCACGCAAGAGCGCAACACCCAAAGCCAGGTGTACTCCGTCGATAACCTCAACCATTTCGCCGACGTGCTGAGCGAGATCGACGAACTGGCGCGTTTGCAGGGCATTCCGGCGGACGGCGCGGTGGCGGAGGCGTCGCCGGGGCAGTTCGAGGTCAACCTGCACCATACCGACGACGTGCTGCAGGCCTGCGATCACGCGCTGGCGCTGAAGCGGCTGGTGCGCATGGTGGCCGAGAACCACAACATGCAGGCGACCTTTATGGCCAAACCGTATGAGGAGCACGCCGGCAGCGGCATGCACGTGCACATCAGCATGCTGAACGCGCAGGGCAACAACGTGTTCGCCGACGATGACGGCGAAGATTCGGCGCTGCTGAAACAGGCGCTGGCGGGCATGATCGCCCTGATGCCGTCTTCGATGGCGCTGCTGGCGCCGAACGTCAACGCCTACCGCCGCTTCCAGCCTGGCATGTATGTGCCGACCCAGGCTTCCTGGGGGCATAACAACCGCACCGTGGCGCTGCGCATTCCCTGCGGCGATCGCGACAACCACCGCGTGGAGTATCGCGTGGCGGGCGCCGACGCCAATCCTTATCTGGTGATGGCGACCATTCTGGCCGGCATCGTTTATGGCCTGGAAACCGCATTGCCGCTGCCTGAGCCGGTGACCGGCAACGGTCTGGAGCAGGACGGGCTGCCGTTCCCGATCCGCCAGAGCGACGCGCTGTACGAGTTCGAACATCAGCCGGTGCTCAATGCATTGTTGGGCGAACGCTTCAGCCACGTCTATCTGGCCTGCAAAACTGATGAGCTGGTGCAGTTCGAGCGCCTGATCACCGAAACCGAAATCGAGTGGATGTTGAAAAACGCCTGATCCCGCTCACCCTGCGACTACCGCGCGCGTCCGGCGCATTTCATCGGCTCTCCTGTGGCCGGCGAGGCTGCGCGCTGCGGTACAGAATTTCTTCTATCACGGCGTACAGGACGCCGACGAGGAAATAACCATGACTCAGTCAGCCCCCTGCGCAGACGTTTGTCTGTGCCGCAGTGCCTACGGGCCGGTCGCCGGCCGCCCGACAGCGATACCAACCCGTTTTTACCGCCGCCTGAGCAGCAGTTTCCCTGCGGCCTCTCTGAATGACGTTGCACGGTTGACAGCAGAGGACCAAGAGGGGAAATGCCATGACGATTAAAGCCATCGACGGCGGCCCGGCGGGCAAACCGCAGCTGCGCAAATCCCTCAAGCTGTGGCAGGTGGTGATGATGGGCCTGGCCTATCTGACGCCGATGACGGTGTTTGACACCTTCGGCATCGTCTCCGGCCTCACCGACGGCCATGTGCCGACCTCCTATCTGCTGGCGCTGGCCGGCGTGCTGTTCACCGCCATCAGCTATGGCAAACTGGTGCGCCAGTTTCCCACCGCCGGCTCTGCCTATACCTATGCGCAGAAGGCGATCAACCCGCACGTCGGTTTTCTGGTGGGGTGGTCATCGCTGCTTGATTATCTGTTCCTGCCGATGATCAATACGCTGCTGGCGAAGATTTACCTGACCGCGCTGTTCCCGGAAGTGCCGCCCTGGGTGTGGGTCGTGGGCTTCGTTATCCTTATCACCGCCATCAACCTGAAAAGCGTCAATTTGGTGGCCAACTTCAATACCCTGTTCGTATTGGCGCAGGTGGCGATCATTCTAGTGTTCATCTATCTGGTGGTGCGCGGCCTGCACAACGGCGAGGGGATGGGCACGGTGTGGAGCCTGCGGCCGTTCCTCAGCGAGAATGCGCATCTGCTGCCGATCATTACCGGCGCGACTATTCTGTGCTTCTCGTTCCTCGGTTTTGACGCGGTCACCACGCTGTGTGAAGAGACGCCCGACGCCGCCAAGGTGATCCCGCGCGCCATCTTCCTGACCGCGCTGTACGGCGGGGTGATCTTTATCAGCGTGTCGTTCTTCATTCAGCTGTTTTTCCCGTCCATTCAACGCTTTCACCAGCCCGACGCCGCGCTGCCGGAGATCGCGCTGTACGTCGGCGGCAAGCTGTTCCAGTCGATCTTCCTGTGCGTGACCTTCATCAACACGCTGGCCTCCGGCCTGGCGTCGCACGCCAGCGTATCGCGCCTGCTGTACGTGATGGGGCGTGACAACGTGTTCCCGGAGAAATTCTTCGGCTATATCCACCCCAAATGGCGCACCCCGGCGCTGAACGTGCTGATGGTCGGGCTGGTGGCGCTGTCAGCGCTGTCGTTCGATCTGGTGACCGCCACGGCGCTGATCAACTTTGGTGCGCTGGTAGCCTTTACCTTCGTTAACCTGTCGGTGATCAGCCACTTCTTCATTCGCGAAGGGCGCAACAAAAGCTGGAAAGATCGCTTCAACTTCCTGTTCCTGCCGTTGGTGGGGGCGCTGACGGTGGGGGTGCTGTGGCTGAACCTGGAGAAAAGCTCGCTGACCATGGGGCTGATCTGGGCGACACTGGGCTTCGGCTATTTGGCCTGGCTGACCCGACGCTTTCGCCAGCCGCCGCCGCAGTTGGAGCGGCAACCGCAGCAATAAATTCACAGGCGGGAGTATCCCGCCTTTCTTTTTGGCACGTGCGGCAGTAGAGTGAAAAACCTGATAAAAAATAACCCATTGGACCTGTCTTATGCCCGCTTTGCCCTCGCGTACCCGCGCCACGCTGTTCGGTTTGTTGGCCATTGTGCTGTGGAGCAGCGTGGTTGGCCTTATTCGCAGCGTCAGCGAAGGGCTGGGGCCGATAGGCGGTGCGGCGATGATCTACAGCGTCAGCGCGGTGTTTTTGCTGGTGGCGCTCGGCGTGCCGAAATGGCGCAGCTTTCCGCGGCCTTATCTGATCGTCGGCAGCCTGCTGTTCGTCAGCTACGAGATCTGCCTGTCGCTGTCGCTCGGCTACGCCAATACCCGCCTGCAGGCGATAGAAGTGGGCATGATCAACTACCTGTGGCCCTGTTTCACCGTGCTGATGGCGCTGGCGCTCAACGGCCAAAAGGCGAAATGGTGGCTGCTGCCGGGACTGCTGCTGTCGCTGTTCGGCATCGGCTGGATCATGAGCGGCGAGGGCGGCTGGTCACCGGCGCAGATGCTGGCCAACGTGCGCAGCAATCCGCTCAGCTATACGCTGGCGTTCAGTGGCGCAGTGATCTGGGCGCTGTATTGCAACCTGACCAAGAAGATCGCCCAGGGCAGCAACGGTGTGGTGCTGTTCATCGTGCTGACCGCGCTGGCGCTGTGGTTGAAGTATGCCTTCAGCGCAGAAAGCGGCATGCAGTTCAGCGCTGGCGTGACCGTAACGCTGCTGTGCGCCGGAGTGGCGATGGGGGCGGGGTATGCCGCCTGGAACGTTGGCATTTTGCACGGCAACATGACGCTGCTGGCCACCGTCTCTTATTTCACCCCGGTGCTGTCGGCGGTGTTCGCCGCGCTGGTGTTGCACACCTCGCTGACCGCCAATTTCTGGCAGGGCGTAGCGATGGTCACGCTTGGCTCGCTGATCTGTTGGCGGGCAACTCGCGGAAATTAACGGAAATTATCCGCCGTCGGCGCAATGTTGAACTAGAATTTAACTAGCCATGTTGCCTGAAGGAACGACGACGATGAGAAGCGACATTCAATTTATTCAACAGCCTGAAATCGACGTGCATCACTATGAGCGCGGCGATACCGTGCGCCTGACCACGGCGAATCTGCGGCACGAATATCAGCTCGACGTTTATATTTTGCGCCGCGACGACAAGCTGATTTACGGTTCGGTCGTCGCGGCGGCGCCCAAGACCGACATTCCGGTTGCCAACTGGGAGGTGAGAAACGGCGAAGAGGTGGCGTTCCGCCAGGAAAACATCGCCAAGGCGGTGCCGGCGGTAAACTGATCTCAGCTTTCGCGCCGCAGTTGTTTACCGAGAAACATTTTTCGATAGTCCGCCGGCGTTACCCCCAGCCGGCGGATAAATGCCCGCCGCATCAGCTCTGCACTGGAAAAACCGCAATGCGCCGCCACCTGTTTTGGCGCCAATACGCCGAGCTCCAATAACCTGCGCGCTTCGGCGATGCGGGCTTCCTCGAGCCATTTAGCGGGAGAGGTGCCGACCTCGTTGCCGAACAGCCTGCTGAAATGCCGCGGGGTGACGCCGGCGCGTTCCGCCAGGCTGGCTACGTTGTGCGGTAACCCGATATTGTCTATCGCCCAGCGTTGCACTTCCTGCAGCATTGAGCGCCCGGCCAGGGTCGCCTGTTCCCGATAGCTGAATTGCATCTGCCCGCCGGGACGGCGGAAAAACATCACCAGCTGGGCCGCGACCCGCTGCGCGATCTCACGCCCTAAATCGTCTTCCACCATTATCAGCGCCAGATCCAGCCCTGAGGTCACGCCAGCGGCAGTCTGCAGGCGCCCGTCACGCACATAAATGGCGTCTTTATCCACCGTGACCTGAGGATAGCGGCGACACAATTGATCGGCTACCGCCCAGTGGGTGGTGATTTGCCGCCCATCCAACAGGCCGGCCTCCGCCAGCAGAAAAGCGCCGCTGCACACCGAGCCGTAGCGGCGAGTGCGGGGTACCACTCTGCGTAGCCAGTCCAGCGTGCGTGTTTCGCTTTCGCCGTCGGCGATACCCGGTGCACCGGCGATGAGCAACGTGTCGATCGCCTGTTCACGCCATTGGGTGATGGCGAGATCCGGCACGAGTTTGACGCCGGATGAGGACACGATCGGCGCCAGCGTCTTTCCGACTACCTGCAGATGATAGGCGGCATAGCCGGCTTGCAGATTGGCCTCGGCGAAAACATCCAGCGGACCGGAAACGTCCAGCAGCTGCACCTGTGGCACGGCGAGAATAGCGATGGTTTTACTCATGGCATGCGATATCCCGATGGATGGGGGATGTCCCTAATCGTTGATTAATGGCAATTGAGGACATTCAGTGTAACGCCTAATCTAACCGGGTTCCAGACAACGGGAGAATCAAGTTATGAGTTTAACCATCAACGGCATCAGCGTGCCGAATAGCGCGATGGCGCGTCAGGCGACCGAGTTAGTGCGCGACACCGAATCAGATCTGCTGTTTCACCACTCCAGCCGGGTGTATTACTGGGCGGCGCTGGCGGGGCAGCAGCGCAAGCTGGCTTACGATCCTGAACTGCTGTACGTCGGCTGCCTGTTTCACGATATGGGACTGACGCACGATCACTGCAGCTGCGACAAACGTTTCGAAGTGGATGGCGCCGATGCGGCGGCCGAGTTTTTACGCGGGCACGGGGTCAGCCGTCAGGATATCGATCGGGTATGGACGGCGATCGCGTTACACACCACGCCGGGGATCCCGGAATACATGCACCCGCTGATTGCGCTGGTGACCGCGGGGGGAGAGATGGACGTGTTAGGGATCAATTACCAGGGCTATGACGCGGCGCTGCGAGAGCAGGTAGTGGAGTTGCATCCCCGCGGGGCAAACTTCAAGGAAGCGATTATTCAGGCGTTTTACGACGGGATTCGACATAAGCCGGACAGCACCTTCGGCAACGTCAAAGCGGACGTGCTGGCGGATAAGGAACCGAGCTTTGTTCGCGGTAATTTTTGCAGCCTCATTCGTCGTTCGATGTGGCCAGCGTGATTGGCTGCCGCTTCTCTCTCGCCGGCGAGTTTTCGCCGGCATTTCCCGCTTGAATGCCGTACTCCTCTTCATTGCCGGTTGATGACAGTTGGCTCAAAAACTGCGCTAAAAATCGATGTGCATGACAAAAATCACAGCGAATGTGAATTTGAATGAAACATAATTTGACAAATGTGAACGCAATCGATTACCTATTCGCGAAATGCGTAACTGGATCACAGATTCTTACAGTCAGTGGTTTCTATAATGCGCGCGTCATCCGAGTTTCTGTGTGAAGACAACGCCAGGTGTCGGCAGACTCATTGTCATCTTTTCTAAACGGGCAGGAAATGGCCCTTTAAGCATGTGGTAATAAAATGAAAAAAATAGCTCTCGCAGCAGGTGTACTGCTCGCAGCGTCTTACAGTGCATCATCAATGGCTGATAGCAAAGACAGTCAATATGTCTCCGACTGGTGGCACCAGAGCGTTAACGTGGTGGGTAGCTACCACACCCGTTTCGGACCGCAGCTGAATAACGACGTGTATCTCGAATACGAAGCCTTCGCCAAGAAAGACTGGTTCGACTTCTACGGTTACGTTGACGTGCCGAAGTTCTTCGGCGTGGGCAATACCCCGGATCGCGGCATCTGGGACAAAGGCTCCCCGCTGTTTATGGAGATTGAACCGCGCTTCTCCATCGACAAGCTGACCGGCACCGATCTGAGCTTCGGTCCGTTCAAAGAGTGGTACTTCGCCAACAACTACATCTATGACCTGGGCCACAACGCCGACGGTCGTCAAAACACCTGGTACATGGGTCTGGGCACCGATATCGACACCGGCCTGCCGATGAGCCTGTCGATGAACATCTATGCCAAATACCAGTGGGAAAACTACCAGGCTGCCAACGAGAACAGCTGGGACGGTTACCGCTTCAAGGTGAAATACTTCGTGCCGCTGACCCAGGTGTGGGGCGGCAACCTGAGCTACATCGGCTTCACCAACTTCGACTTTGGTTCCGATCTGGGCAAGGACAGCCATTGGGTTGACGGCACCGGCAAACAGGTGCGCACCAGCAACTCTATCGCCTCCAGCCACATTTTGGCGCTGAACTACGATCACTGGCACTATTCTTTCGTGGCGCGTTATTTCCATAACGGCGGCCAGTGGCAGGATGGCGCGGATATCGGTACCCCGCAGGGCCCGATCAAGTCTACCGGTTGGGGTTATTACCTCGTGGTCGGCTATAACTTCTGATTTTCCGTGCTATCAGAAACAGAAAACCCCGCCTGGCGGGGTTTTTTTGTCATCACTGTGCTTGTTCAGCCGGGAGATGCTTCACCGGCATAAACAGCCTGCCTTTGATCACGTGACATTCATTATTTATCCAACTAATGATTTGTTCACGGCTGACGCCTTCCGACTGCGCGTAACGATGAAGATCGCCGTTAAAGTGTCGAGTGATGTATTCCATGAGGGTCATTTGCACGTCTTTTGCTCCTGAACGCCCACCCGTTGCCAGCCTGGCCACCGCGGGAGGTTGAGGTTTCTCAGACAGCGAATGTAAATTATCGGCAACCAAATCTCAACATAAAGCACCAGATTGGGGCGACGGCGGCGGGAAAAAGAATCCCGCACGGAGAGGCGGGAAGTGTTCGCTATTATCATTATGGATGATAAGAATAAGATTTGAGGTGCGACGAAAAAGAGCACGCTAACTCTTTTTTGTTACCTTCCCACGCTAGCGTAAGGCTTATTTTTCTTCAAGAAAAATCTGAGACAAGCATCGGCATTTTCGAGGCGTTTTGCGTTGAGACAAGGTTTGAAAGCGAATGCCGTAAAAGCGCGCCGTTATCTCGGAGTTTTCCTTATACTTTGTCTGGAAAAGGCTAGCTATAGTCAACAGAGTCACCCACGCAGGAATACACAACATGAACAAACGTCGTACGACTCTCACGGTGTTAGCGCTGATTGCATCGCTGGGGTTGTCATCCGCCCCGGCCTTGGCCGACAAAGGCGGCAATGGTAACGGCAACGGGAACGGCCATGGCAACAGCGGCAATCACGGCAATAACGGCAATAACGGTAACCATGGCAACAACGGTAATCACGGCAACAAAGGCAATAAAGATAAAGGCGGCTATAGGAACGACGATAATCTGGTCTCCGTCAGCCTTTCGCGCGACCGCGCCCGTTCGCTGGCGCACAACTACGGCCTGACAGGCTACAGCTCGCTGCCACCGGGCATCGCCAAGAATCTGGCGCGTGGTAAACCGCTGCCGCCGGGCATCGCCAAAAAAGTGGTGCCTTACTCGATGCTGCGTGAGTTGCCGCAGTACCCGGGTTATGAGTGGCGTATCGCCGGCGACGATCTGGTGCTGGTCGCACTCAGCACCGCGATTGTGGCCTCCGTCATCAACGGCGTGTTCGACTAACGCCGGTTGGGTCTCATCGGGCCTCGCTGCGGCGGGGCCTTTTTTATTTGCCGGCGCAGGGCTGACGTGGTGAACTTGGCGCCTGACCTTTTCACTGCATCATAAGGGAGGCGCCATGTTCAGGGCGTTATTGATAGCCTGCTGTTTGACCAGTTTTCCAGCGTTGGCAGACGGCGCTGCCGCCATCGGCGAACTGGTGAACCAACGGCTGTCGTTGATGAAAGACGTTGCCGGTTACAAGGCGCAGCAGCATTTGCCGATCGAAGACCTGGCGCAGGAGGCGAAGGTGTTGGCCAGCGCGCAGGCGGAGGCGGGGCGTTTGGGGCTGGAGCCGGCGTCGGTGCGGCCTTTTATCGCCGCGCAGATGGACGCCGCCAAGGCGATTCAGTACCGCTATCGCGCCGACTGGCTGGCGAGCCCGGAGCCCGGCTGGCAGCCGCGCCCGTTGGCGCAGGTGCGCCCACAGATCGCGCAGCTGAGCAGCCAGATATTGCAACGGCTGGCGGAGCGACTGCGTACCGGCCCGCTCGGCGAGGCGGATCGGGCGGCGTTTATGGCGTCTGTGGATCAGGTGAATCTCAGCGCCGCCGACAAGCGGCGGCTGGCGGATGCGCTGCTGGCGGTCAGAACCGGCAGCGCACGCTGAGCGTCAGTCGCGGCCGACGGTGCTGCGGCGGAAGGTCAGCATCCGGCTGCGGTTGGCGATGAGATCCACGTTGTAACCGCGGAAATAGAGGCAAAAGCGTTTCAACCATGGGCCGTCCTGGCACTCCACCAGCATGCGGCCCTGGCCGAGCGGGCTGAGCGTGCCGGTCTGCGCCGCCGGGCCGACGCCAATATGCACCCGATTGCCGCGAATTTCAAAGGCGGTGCGATAGTGCGGGTGATACCACAACCCCTGCACATGCTTCAGGCAGTCGCCGTTGGCCGTGACCGGCAGGAAACGGCGCGCCACATGCCCGACTTCACCCTCGACCGCTTCGCCGGTCCACTTCAATTTGATTGGCATATGGGCGGACAGCGACACCGCGTAGCCGTCTTCGCCCTGATACAGCGGTTCATCGCTGCCCAGATAGGCCAGGTTGCCGTCTTTGACCTCCAGCCAGTGCGGCTCCGCCAGCGTGGCGTAGAGACCGTCGGGGATCGCCGTGCTGCGCTGCGGCAAAGGTTCGCCCAGCAGCGCTGCCATCACCTGCAAAGCCATCCCGAAACTGTCGCAGTCTTCGCGGTTGGCCACCAGCGCAACGCCGACCTGGCGATCGGGCGCCAGCAGGAAATAGGTTTTGTAACCGGCGTGGGAACCACCGTGGCCGAGCAAGCGGCGGCGGCCTAGCGGCGTCTGCGCCAGCCCCAGTCCATAGGCGCTGAGCTGACCCTGATTGAGGCGGCGCGGTGCGCCGAGTTGCGCCAGCACGCCCTGGCCGGGGCCCTGGTCGGCCAGCAGCGTTTGCAGCCAGCGGGTGAGGGCGTTGAGGCTGCCGGTCAGGCTGCCGGAGGCGGAAAGGTGCAGACCGGCGCTGGCGTGTTGCCAGCCCCGCGCCGCACGCCAGTAACCCGGCACCAACCCTGGCACCACGTCGAACCAGCTTTCCGGCGCTTGCATCTGCACCTGCAGCGGCCGGGCAATGTGCTGTTGCACCAGTTGGTCGAAATCATACCCTTTGCTGCGCAGCGCGGCCTCCAGCAGCCGATAGCCGGTATTGCTGTAGGCGATCTCGCTGCCGGCTTCATAGTTCAATCTTTCCAGCCCCTCGACAAACTGCATCACCGGTTGCGCCTCGCTGACGGCATGCAGCGATATGCCCAGCAGACCGAGCGTCTCGCGCACGTCAGGCAGACCGCCGGTCATGTCCAGCGCCTGGCCGACGGTAACGTCCGCCAACGCGGGCTGCAGGGTGGGCAGCAGTTCGCCCAGGCGTTGTTCGAGTCGAATGGCGCGATCGGTGGCGTTCAGCGCCAACGCGGCGAAGATGTGCTTGGTCACTGAGGCGTAGCGCACCACGCTGTCTGCGGTGAAGGGGGTATTCTGCGCCAGATCGGCCAAGCCGGCACTGGCGGTGGCGCGGAGTTGTTCGGCGTCAAACAGGGTGATGGCGCCGCCGGGTTCGCCACGCCGTTGCCAGCCGGCCAGCAATTGTTCGGCGAGAGCGCCGGCAGCGCGCCAGTTTAACGGTGTTACAGACATAGGGCCTCCAGAGTGATGGTTCGAAACGGGCCAGCTCGGCCACACGCCGCCCGGCGCTGACGATGAGCGCGGGCTTTTCGGCTGATTGTGGCGCAGCGCGTTTTTCGTCGGCCGCTGTTTTGTGCGCTGTTTAGACCAGTCAGTAGGGAATCACGCGAAACTTTGATATAGCGCGCAGATTGCGGCTGACGTTACGGTTAAGGACAGGGAGAGGAACAGGCGCCCGGCGGCGCCTGTAAAGGGGATCAGTTCAGTCTGGCGGCGCTGTCCAACAGGCCTTCAATCATCTGCTTGAGCAGGCGCTGCAGCGAGGCGGCGCGCTGCGGTTCGAACGCGAAAGGATACTGTTCGGACATGTAGTTGACCTGCGCCAGCTCGAGCTGGATCGCATGCTGTTGCTGCTGCGGTTGGCCGTAGGCGCGGGTGATGTAACCGCCCTTGAAGCGGCCGTTCAGCACGTGGGTGTACTGCTGTTGCTGCTCGCAGCAGGCGACCAGCCGATCGCTCAGCGCCTGGGCGCAGCTTTCACCGCCGTTGGTGCCGAGGTTGAGATCCGGCAGTTTGCCGTCGAACAGCCGCGGGATCACCGAGGCGATGGAGTGCGCGTCGAACAGCAGCGCATAGCCGTGCCGCGCTTTGAGGCGTGCCAACTCGTCCTGCAGCTGCTGATGATAAGGTTGCCAAATTTGCTGCAGATAGCCGGCGCGTTCTTCGTCCGTCGGCGCTTTGCCCGGCAGGAAGCTTGGGCGGCCGTCGAACAGCACATCGGGATACAGACCGGTGGTGGCGGTGGTGTACAGCGGCTTGTCGTCCGCCGGGCGATTCAGGTCGATGACGAAGCGCGAATAGTTGCCGACCAGTACGCTGGCGCCCATCGCTCGGGCGAAGTCGTACAGCTGCGGGATATGCCAGTCGGTATCGGGCAGAGGGCGGGCATCGTCGGTCAACCCGGCCTCGACCGCCGGCGTCAGTTGTGTGCCGGCGTGTGGGATGCTGATCAGCAGCGGCAGGCTGCCGGTCTGGAAGCTAAAAGGATCGCGAATGGTCATTGACGTACTTCTCCTCGGAAAATCACCGTACAGGGCAGCTGGCCGCCCAACCAATAAGCCAGTTCCGCCGGCCGCGACAGCGGCCAGTGAACAAAGTCCGCCACCTTGCCGGTTTCCAGCGTGCCGTGGCTGTGTTGCAGCCCCAGCGCTTTGGCAGCGTGGGTGGTAACGCCCGCCAGCGCTTCTTCCGGCGTCAGGCGGAACAGCGTGCAGGCCATGTTGATCATCAGACGCAGCGACAGCGCCGGCGACGTGCCAGGGTTGGCGTCGCTGGCGATCGCCATCGCCACGTGGTGCTTGCGGAACAGCTCTACCGGCGGGCACTGGGTTTCGCGCAGCAGGTAGTAGGCGCCCGGCAGCAGCACCGCCACGGTGCCGGCGTCGCCCATGGCGCGGGCATCTTGCTCGGTGGCGTATTCGAGATGGTCGGCGGAGAGCGCGTGATGGCGCGCCGCCAGCGTGCTGCCGCCGAGGGCGGAGAGTTGCTCGGCGTGCAGTTTGACAGGCAAACCGGCGGCTTCGGCGGCGGCGAAGACTCGCTCCACCTGCGCCGGTGAGAACGCCAGGTGTTCGCAGAAGGCGTCAACCGCATCCGCCAGGCCAGCGGCGGCGGCCTGAGGGATGATGGTATCGCAGACCAGATTGATGTAGTCGTCGGCGCGGTTTGCGTATTCCGGCGGCAGCGCATGGGCCGCCAGACAGGTGGTTTTCACCTCGACCGGCAGCAGCTCGCCCAACTTGCGCGCCACCCGCAGCATTTTCAGCTCGCTTTCCGGGCTGAGGCCATAGCCGGATTTGATCTCCACGCAGGTGACGCCTTCCGCCAGCAGCGGACGCAGGCGGAACAGCGCCTGCTCCAGCAGCAGCGCTTCGTCGGCCTCGCGGGTGGCTTTCACGGTGGAGATAATGCCGCCGCCCTGCGCGGCGATGTCGGCATAGCTCACGCCGTTCAGCCGCTGTTCGAACTCGCCGCTGCGGTTGCCGCCGAACACCAGGTGAGTGTGGCAGTCAACAAAGCCGGGGGTGATGATGCCGCCGTTGAATTTCACCGTTTCGTCCGCGATCAGGCCGGGCGGCAGCGCCGCATGTTCGCCAATCCAGACGATCTTGCCGTCGCGTACGGCGATCGCGCCGTCGGTCAGGGTGTGATAGTTGCCGTCGCGCATGGTGACGATATCGGCGCCGTGCCACAGGCTGTCACAGTGAATCTCAGACGTCATTGCTTTCCTCCGCCGGAGCCGCAGCTCCCACATGGTTGTATATACAATTAAAAACAACCTAACGCATTCACCGGGATGTCACAAGAGGCGGGAGAGATTTTGTTATCAGGATGTGATCGACAGCGGAGATGCGGGCGCAGGGCGCGCCCGCCGGGGATCAGACTTCGCTGGTGAAGCGGCCGAACAGTTGATAACGGCTGCCGGGGTACAGCAGCCTGGCCGAGGTCACCACGGTTTTGCCGGACCAGGTGCGGCGGTGGATCAGCAGGCCGGGTTCGTGGTCTTCCAGCTGCAGCAGCTCGCTTTCGCGCCGGGTGGGGATCACCGCTTCGACGATGTGTTCGCCGGCGGTCAGCGGCGCGGCCTGCGTCAGATAGGTGTAAGGCGTGACGCGGTCGAAATCCTGCTTCAGGTAATCCGGCGCCACCAGCGGGTTGACGCAGCGGTCTTCCACCTGCACCGGCACGTCATTTTCGTAATGCACGATCTGCGAGTAGAACAGCCGTTGGCCGGGTTGAATGCCCAGCGCCGTCGCCTCTTCCTCGCTGGCCGGGCGGGCCTTCAGCTCGAGGATCTTGCTGCTGTGGCGATGACCGCGCGCGGCGATCTCATCGGCGATGTTGTGCACTTCCAGCAGCGCGGTATGTGCCTTGGCTTCGGCGACGAAGGTGCCGACGCCCTGCATGCGGATCAAAAAACCTTCGCTGGTCAGCTCGCGCAACGCGCGGTTGATGGTCATGCGGCTGACGCCCAGTTCCGCCACCAGTTCACTTTCGGAGGGCACGCGCTGGTGCGGTTGCCAATGTCCCGCACGAATTTGATTCACGATCGCCTGTTTGACCCGTTGGTAGATCGGGGCGGGGGCATCGCTCATTGCAGCCGCCAGTTGTAACACGGTCTGTTGTTCAGCCACGACGTTAACCTCGTCAAATAAAAAAATAATAACACCAGTTTACTGTTGATGTCGGCGTATGTATATGTATATACAACTAGTGGCCGTCGCGCCAGAAACTTGCCGGCGACCGCCAAAAATTCCTGAATGCGCGCCATCGCCGCGCCTCATTCGCCGTTACATCAACCGTGGAATACTGCCATGCCTGCTTATTTTGCCCCACGCGCTTTGCTCCCTGAGGGCTGGGCGCATAACGTCCGGCTGGACGTCGATGCGCAAGGTTATCTGACTCAAGTTACCGCCAACGCTGAGCCGCAAGGCTGCATCCGGCTGCACGGCGACGCGGTGCCGGGCATGCCGAACCTGCACTCCCACGCTTTCCAGCGCGCGATGGCCGGGCTGGCGGAAGTGGCGGGTAATCCGCAGGACAGCTTCTGGACCTGGCGCGATCTGATGTACCGCCTGGTGCAGCGCCTGACGCCGGAGCAGGTGGAGGTAGTCGCCCGTCAACTGTATATCGAAATGCTCAAGGGCGGATACACCCAGGTGGCCGAATTCCACTACCTGCATCACGACGCCGACGGCAAGCCTTACGCCGATCGCGGCGAGATGACCGGCCGCCTCAGCGCGGCCGCGCATCAGGCCGGCATCGGCATGACGATGCTGCCGGTGCTTTACAGCTACGCCGGTTTCGGCGCCCAGGCGGCCCAGCCGGGGCAGAAACGTTTTATCCAGGACACCGAAAGCTATCTGCATCAGCAGCAGGTGATTGCCCGTCAGCTGGCGGATCGCCCGTTGCAGAACCAGGGGCTGTGCTTCCACTCGCTGCGTGCGGTGGAGCTGGGGCAGATGCAGCAGATTTTGGCCGCGTCGGATCGCACCTTGCCGGTGCATATTCATATCGCCGAGCAGCAAAAAGAGGTGAACGACTGTCTGGCGTGGAGCGGACAGCGCCCGGTGGCCTGGCTGTATGACCACCTGCCGGTAGATCAGCGCTGGTGTCTGGTGCACGCCACCCATCTGGATCGCGACGAGCTGGAAGCGCTGGCGCGCAGCCGCGCGGTGGCCGGCCTGTGCCTGACCACTGAAGCCAACCTCGGCGACGGCATTTTCCCTGGCGACGCTTACCTGCAGCAGCAGGGGCGCTGGGGCATCGGTTCCGACAGCCACGTTTCGCTCAACGTGGTGGAAGAGCTGCGCTGGTTTGAATACGGCCAGCGGCTGCGCGATCAGCGTCGCAATCGCCTGACGACACCGGAACAGTCGGCGGTGGGCGATGTGCTGTACCTGCAGGCGCTACAGGGTGGCGCGCAGGCGTGCGGCGCGCCGATCGGCCGGTTGCAGAGCGGCTATCGCGCCGACTGGCTGGTGCTGGACGGCGACGATCCGTATTTGGCGGCGGCGCCGGACGCCTCGATCCTCAATCGCTGGCTGTTCGCCGGCGGCAAGGAGCAAATTCGCGACGTGTTCGTCGGTGGCCGGCAGGTGATCGAGCAGGGGCGGCACGCGCTGCAACAGCAGAGCAGCGCAGAGTTCCTGCAGGTGCTGAAAACCTTTCAGCAGGAGGCGTAATGAGCCTGACCCGTTTTAACTTCGCCGCGCTGCCGGTCAGCCCGTGGCGCAAAGGCGGTGGGGAAACCCGTGAAATCGTCAGCTGGCCGCCGGGCGAGCCGGATTTCGACTGGCGCGCCAGTATCGCCACCATCGCGCAGGACGGGCCGTTTTCCGCCTTTGCGGGCATCGATCGCTCGATAACGTTGCTGGAAGGCGACGGCGTGCGGCTGTTCAGCGCCGGGCATATCGACCATCAGTTGGCGCGTATCGGGGAGCCGTTCGCCTTTTCCGGCGACGTGGCGCTGGAAGCGACGTTGCTGGGCGGCGCCAGTCAGGATTTCAACATCATGACACGCCGCGGCCGGCAGGCGGCCGAGGTGCTGCGCAGCACGGTGCCCGTCACCCTGTCACCCAACCGGGCGGGCGTGCTGTATGTGCTGAGCGGCGTTTGGTCGCTGCCGGAGGGCGGAGAACTGCGGGCGCGCGAGGGTGTCTGGTGGAGGGCGGCGGGCGGCGAAGTGGCGCCGCTGACGGCCGACGGCGCGATCCTGTGGGCGAACATCACAGCCTGCTAACGCAGAGTAGAGTCCTGCGCCCGGTTATGGGATTATTCACTTTTCCCCATTAATCATAAAGAAGGGCGCATGGCTTCGCTGAAAGACGTCGCAAAACTTGCCGGAGTCTCGTTGATGACGGTGTCCCGCGCCATCAATGAACCCGGCAAGCTGCGGCCGGAAACCTATCACCGCGTCAAACAGGCGATCGACCAGTTAGACTACGTGCCGGATCTGTCGGCGCGGCGTATTCGCGGTGACGGAAATCGCGTGCAGACGCTCGGCGTGCTGGCGCTGGACACCGCCACGACGCCGTTCTCGGTGGAAATGATCCTGTCGATTGAAAAAACCGCGCGTGAGCGCGGCTGGAACAGCTTCGTCGTCAACCTGTTTGCCGACGACAACGCCGAACAGACCGTCGATCTGCTGTTGGCGCATCGACCGGATGGGGTGATATTCACCACGATGGGGCTGCGTGAGGTGACGCTACCGGCCAAACTGCTGGACAAAAAGCTGGTGCTGGCCAACTGCGTCAGCCCGGCGCATGCGATCGCCAGCTACATTCCTGATGATGAGCAAGGGCAGTATGACGCCACGCGCACGCTGATCGCCAAAGGCTATCGCGCGCCATTGTGCATTCATTTACCGGCGGATACGCTGGCGGCGGGGCTGCGCCGCCGCGGTCTGGAACGCGCCTGGCGCGAAGCGGGGCGCGATGTTGAACAGCTGCGGCAGTATCATCTCGATCTGAGCGCCGGCGATCAAAGCTATCGCGACTGCGTCGCGTTGCTGGAGCGGCATTTCTCAGCAGAACGGCGCGATTGCGATGTCGTGGTGTGCGGAAACGATCGGATAGCGTTTCTGGTGTATCAGGTATTGCTGGCGCAAGGATGGCGGATACCGCAGCAGGTGGCGGTGCTGGGCTACGACAATATGGTCGGCACCGGTGAGCTGTTCCTGCCGGCATTGACGACGGTGCAGCTGCCGCATTACGAGTTGGGCCGCCTTGCGGCGCTGCATGTGATTGAGCGGCGGGAACAGCGTGATACGGTGAAAGTGCCTTGCCCGCTGTTGGAGCGTGGTTCGCTGTAGCCACACCGGGCGCGCCGCTGCGCGCCCGGCGCTCATTCCCATTACCCCCAGATGCTCGCCAACTGCCATCCCGTGATGGGCTCGAACTGCGCCCGGCCGCCTTCGGCGAACAGGCGGAGACGGCGATCGCCCGCCGTCGGATAGAAGCGGCTGGTCAGGCAGGCCTCTCCCTGATTCACGAAGATTTCCAGCGATGAGCGATCGATAAAGATCCGCAGCGACAGGATGTCACCCTCCGGCAGCGGCACACTGCGGCAGGTGCACAGGGCGGGGTTTTCATGAAAACGCTCCAGCACCAGTCGGTGCGCCTGATTGTCGACAAACAGGCGCGCCGCACTCCCGATAGCCAGCCCGTAACGCTCGGCGTCGTTGTCGGCCGGCCTCAACGTCAGGGTGAGTTCCTGCACGTCGTTCGTCAGCGGCAGATGCTGATTGGTCAGCGTCTGCGCCAAAAACGTGTGTGGCTCTCGGCGCAGCGCCGCCAGTTCACGCGCCGGGTTCATGCGGACGCTGCCGTCGGCGGCCAGCGTCAGTTCGCGCGGCAGGGTGAGGGCGCCGGCCCAGCGATGCGCTTTGCTGGGCATTGGGGATTCCCACATATCCATCCAGGCAAACAGCAGCCGACGGCCGTCGGCGGCGGTGAAGGTTTGCGGCGCATAGAAATCGTGGCCGGCATCCAGCTCACAGAAGGGCTGGGTCACCGTAAAGTCGCCGTCCGGCCGCCAGTGGCCGAGCAGATAGCCGCTCTGGAAGCGATTGCGATAGCGGTAGCCCTGCGCCGCCACCCCCTGCGGCGAAAACAGCAGCAGGTGTTGCTCCCCCAGCGGGAAGAAATCCGGGCATTCCCACATATAACCCTGATGCGCCGTTTGCGCGCCGGCCAGCACCCGATCGAAGCGCCAGGCGCGCAGGTCGGCAGAGCGGTACAGGCGCACCTGGCCCAGGCCGTTTTCTTTGGCGCCGACCACCAGCCACCATTCGCCGTTTTCGCACCAGACTTTCGGATCGCGAAAATGCTGAATGCCGTCCGGCGGGGCCAGTACCGGCCCGTGTTTGATGAAGCGTATGCCGTCTTCGCTGGTGGCCAGACATTGCACTTCCCGCACCTGGCTGTCGTCACCGGATTCGCCCAGCCACACGTGGCCGGTGTAAATCAGCGTCAGCACACCGTTGTCATCTACGGCGCAGCCGGAAAAGCAACCGTCTTTGTCATAGGGCGCATCGGGTGCCAGGGCGATGGGCTGATGCTGCCAGCGTATCAGGTCGCGGCTGGTCGCGTGCCCCCAGTGCATGGGGCCCCAGTGTTCGCTATAGGGGTGATGCTGGAAGAAGGCATGATAGACGCCGTCAATACAGATCAGGCCGTTGGGATCGTTGATCCAGCCGGCGGGCGGCGCGAGATGGAACTGCGGGTAGTAATCGTCTCGGCGCTCTGCACGCAGGGCTTCGACCGCATGGTCGGCTTGAGCTAAGGCAGTGTTCATTGGACAGACTCACTTGATTTAATGGCGGATTGAAAGGGGGCTACGCTGGCGGAACGTTCGCCGCGCAGCAGGAAACAGGAGACAAGCGTCGTGGCGGCGACCGCGCAGCCCATCAGCAGATAGGTGTCGGCAAAGCCGATGCGGTCATAACCGTAGCCCGCCAGCGGCGACAGGAAGCTGGCCATCACCTGGGTGATGAACTGGAAGCCTACCAGGTACAGTGTGGAGGAGAGTCGGCTGTCAAAGCGGCTCGCGATGTATTTGAAGATAGCGATCAGCAGGATTGGCAATTCTACGGCGTGCAGCAGTTTCATGGCGGAGATCATCAGGGCGCCGCTGACTAAGCCGGAACCGAACATGCGCAGCGCCATCACGCCACCGGCCAGCAACAGCCCCTGTTTGGCGCCGATGCGGTTCACCAGCAGCGGCGCCAGGAACATGCCGCCGGCCTCGAGGAAGACCTGCAGCGAGTTGAGAAAACCGTACATCTCGTTGCCCTGTGCGCGAGAAGCGAACTGTGAAGCGAAGTAGACCGAAAATTGCTGATCGAAAACGTTGTATACGCTGATCCCCAGCACAAACACCACCAGTGCCCAGAAGCCGGGCATGCGCAGCAGCGCCAGCGCGTCCTGCAGCCGCAGGTTTTCCGGTTTGCCGAACGCCAGGCCGGCCATGGCGTTCGGCTTCAGCTCGCGTACCTGGCTGAGCAGCACCAGGAACACCACGGCGGCGGCGGAGGCCAGCCAGAAATTGATGTTCGGATTGATATTGAAGATAAAACCGGCCACAAAGGTGGCGCTGGCCCAGCCGAGCGAGCCCCACATGCGGGCGCGGCCGAATTCGAAACCGCTGATGCGGCTGACTCGCTCGGTATAAGATTCCAGCGCGCCGATACCGGCGAAGAAGGTCGCGCCGATGAACACCCCGCCGACCAAAGCGCCGAGCGGCAGGCTGCTCGCCAGCAGCGGGGCGTAAACGTAGATAAAGAACGGGCCGGTCAGCAGCAGCATCACGCCGAGAAACTGCAGCAGGTGTTTGCGCAGCCCAAGTTTATCCTGAATAAACCCGTACAGCGGCTGGGCGCACAGCGCCACCAACGAGATAGCGGAGAAGATCAGGCCGGTCTCGGCGCCTTTCAGGCCGATCTTCTGATTCAGCCACAGCGAGATCAGCGAAAAGCTGGAAGACCAGGTGAAGAAAAAGAAGAACAGCAGGCCGCTGAGCAGCACGTAATATTTTTTAGTTTCGCGGTTCATGGGTAGGGCCCCGGTGAGTGAAGTTAGCTCTATTGTTAACGTTAACTCGCGAAGGGATGAAGCGGCCAGATATCACGCATGAGATGTTAATCACAAAAGTTAACGTTAACATTTGTGCCTTGTGATCGAGGTCACGAGTTGGCAAGGGGGCGATGTGCCCCCGGAGGATTAACGTTCGTTAAGTGAGCGCAGATGATCGTCGCGGCGCAGCGTCATCAGCGCAAACAGGCTGACCACCGAGGTGGCGACCACGTAGTAGGCGGGAATGTCGATATTACCGGTCTGTTTGATGAGGCCGGTGATAATCAGCCCGGCCGAGCCGGAAAACACCGCATTGGACAGCGAGTAAGCCAGCCCCAAACCGGTATAGCGCACCCGGGTCGGGAACATCTCCGCCAGCATCGCCGGGCCGGGGCCGGCCAGCAGGCCGACTACGGCGCCGGCGACCATCACTGCCAGCCCTTTGGCCCACAGTGAACTCTGCGCATCCTGCAACAGGTGCAGCAGCGGGAAGGTGAACAGGATCACCGCCGCCACCGCCGTCAGCATCACCGTTTTACGCCCCAGTTTGTCGCTGATGATGCCCGCCGGCAGAATGGTCAGGGCGAAGCCGACGTTGGCCAGCACCGTCGCCACCAGCGCCTGCTGGAAGGTGGCGTGCAACGAGGTTTGCAAATAGGAAGGCATCACCACCAGGAAGGTATAGCCGGCGGCCGACCAGCCCATCATGCGGCCGATGCCGATCAATATGGTTTTCGCCACGCCGCCCAAGCTCGCCTCCTGCGGTGCGGCGCTGTGTTCCGCGGCCTGTTGCGCCTGGGTAAACGTGGGCGTCTCTTCGAGCTTGAGCCGCAGCCACAGCGCCACAGCGCCCATCGGCAGCGCCAGCAGGAAGGGAATGCGCCAGCCCCAGTCATGCAGCTGCTGCACGCTGAGCAGCGCGGCCAGCAGCGCCACCAGCCCGGCCCCGGCCAGCAGGCCGAGCGCGACGGTCAACGATTGCCAGGCGCCGAACAGCCCGCGTTTGCCCTTCGGGGCGAATTCGGTCATCAGTGATACGGCGCCGCCGAATTCGCCGCCGGCGAACAGCCCCTGAAACATGCGCAGCAGCGTCAGCAGCAGCGGGGCGGCGACGCCGATCGAGGCATAGGTCGGCATGACGCCGATCAGTGCGGTGGCCAGCGTCATCAACAACAGAACCGCAATCAGCGTCGGGCGACGGCCGATGCGATCGCCGATGCGACCGAAGATCACCGCGCCGATCGGCCGGCAGAAAAACGCCAGCGCGAAGGCGGCGTAGGTGAGGATCAGGCTGGTGACTTCATTTTCACCCTGCAGCGTGAAAAAATTGGCGGCGATGACGGTAGCCAGGAACCCGTACACCCCGAACTCATACCATTCGATAAAGTTGCCAACCGAGCCGGCCAGCAACGCTTGACGCGAACGGCGCGCGTCGAGAGTCTGTTGATTCATCCCCGTTCCCATACATTTGAATTATTGTTCGTCAGTTCTAAATTTATACGACAAAACAATCAATTGATTTCAGCGGGAACTGTGAGGCGCTCAGCGCATGCCGTCGATATGCCACCATTCGGGGCAAACATCGGCGAACGCGTGCGAGACCGGGCGCAGCTCCGGCAGATCGGCCCGATCGAAGCTGCCGGTGCTCAACGCCACCGTCGGCTCGTCGTCGATCGCCCCCAGCGTGCTGCCGCAGCGCGGGCAAAAGGCGCGGCTGGAATAGGGGGAAGAGCGGTAGAGCGTGGGCATGCCGCCCGGGCCGTTCCACTCGACGGCCTGACGCGGAAATTCGACCCAGCAGAGCGTCGGTGCACCGGAGTGGCGCCGGCAAAATTCGCAGGAACAGCTGTGTGGGTTACCGGGCAGGCCGTGCACCTGAAAGCGAATATGTCCGCACAGGCAGCCGCCGCTATAGCCTGGATTTTCCATGAGTTCTCCGTCATCGCGAAAAAATAACAGGCCCCGCCGGTGGCTTACCAGAGTAACGGCGCCGGCTCGCGGCCGTTTTCGGCATAGTACAGCGACGGCAGGAACTGTGCCAGATAGCTGAACTCGTTGTAGCAGTGGCGCATCAGGTTAAACCCGATGTCGTCCGAGAGTTCGTCGTGGGCGTTGGCGCAGGCTTTACCCAGCAGGAAACGGCTGCGTAGCACGCACCCGTACGGCGTATCGCGCGCCAGATGCAGCATCTCGCCGTCGCAGGGATCGCCGTTGTCATCCAACGCCACCTGATCGCCGAAGCCGATGCGCGCACACACGGCGGCGGAGAGCGCCTGCGCATCACGCGCCTGGCGCAGCGGCTGCGGCGCGAAGAAGTCCTCGGCGGCGTGGAATTTGAGGCGCGCCGCGACCGGCGGCAGCTCCGCCAGCCATTCGACCGCTTCGATGCTGGCGCCGACGTAGCTTTCCCCTTTTTTCCAATGGCGGTCCCAGCCGCGATGTTCGACGTGATCGTGCGGGTGCCACCAGTTGATGTGCTGCGTGTTCTCAAAGAAGGTGAACCACCAGTCCAGCATGCGCCCCTTGCAGCCGTGCAGATCGGTACGGACCGCGACGGTCAGCAAACCGTCGGCGCTGCGACTCAGCCCCATCTCCAGCCGCAGCGGTTCAGGTTTGAGCAACTCGTTGATATCGTTAACGCCCCAGGGCGCCAGCAAGGAAGGATGTGTCATAATGGGTTCCTGTTTTATTTTGGAAACGAATTGTGTTTCCAAAATAAAGTTATGCCGCTATGCTGAGTCTGTCAATGCTTGTGAGGAATAAATATGGCGAACCCGAATGAAGAACCGCTGCGTGCTCGCGGCCGGCCGGCCACGCCGGAAACGGCGCTGCGCGCCGCGCTGGCGCAGGCGACGCTGGCGTTGCTGCTCGACGGCGGCTATGCCGCGGCAACGGTGGATGCGGTGGCGAAACGCGCCGGGGTGGCTAAAAAAACCCTGTATCGCTTTGCGGCCAATCGCGACGAACTGGTGGCGCAGGCGGTGAGCGGCTGGACCGAGGCGTTTCAGCCGGCCTTCGCCCAGGATGCCGGGCGGTGGGAGGCGGTGGCGCCGCTGTTGGAAAAAGGGCTGAAGGCGGTGGCGCAGCAGGTATTGAGCGCCGAAGCGGTGGGGATGTTTCGGCTGCTGCAAAGCGAGTTTCCGGGGCGCGAGGCGCTGCTGGACAGCTATCAGCGCAACGGCATTCTGCGCGGACGGGCGACGGTGGCGAACTGGCTGCGGCGCCAGCAGCAGTGCGGGTGGCTGCGTGAGCGTGACTGGGCGCAAACCAGCGATCTGCTGTTGGCGATGGCCATCGCCGAACCGCTGCGGCAGATGACGCTGGGGCTGTTGCCGCCCGGCAGCGCGATCGACGAGCGCATCGCGGCGGCGGTGGCGCTGGTGATGCCGGGTTTGCTGGCGGAAGGATGAAAACAAGAAAGGGCCGAAAGTTCGGCCCTTAAACAGCAGGATGCAAAACGTCTGCGTTACAGCTTCGGCCCGGCGTTCACCAGCTTTTCGCCCGCCTGGGTGACGGTATATTTGGCGAAGTTATCGATAAAGCGCTGCGCCAGATCCTGCGCTTTCTCCTGCCACAGCGATTCGTCGGCGTAGGTTTTGCGCGGATCGAGGATCGACGGATCGACGCCCGGCAGCGCTGTCGGCACTGCCAGCCCGAAGATCGGCAGCGTGAAGGTGTCGGCCTGTTCAATGTCGCCATTCAAAATGGCGTCGATGATGCCGCGCGTATCTTTGATCGAGATACGCTTGCCGCTGCCGTTCCAGCCGGTGTTGACCAGGTAAGCCTGGGCGCCGGCGGCCTCCATGCGTTTCACCAGCACTTCGGCGTACTGCGTCGGGTGCAGCGTCAGGAAAGCGGCGCCGAAGCAGGCGGAGAAGGTCGGCGTCGGGGCGGTGATGCCGCGCTCGGTGCCGGCCAGCTTGGCGGTGAAGCCGGACAGGAAGTGGTACTGGGTTTGCTCAGGCGTCAGGCGCGACACCGGCGGCAGCACGCCGAAGGCGTCGGCGGTCAGGAAGATGATCTTGCGCGCATGGCCGGCTTTGGACACCGGTTTGACGATGTTCTCGATATGATAAATCGGATAGGAGACGCGGGTGTTCTCGGTTTTGCTGGCGTCGTCGAAGTCGATGCTGCCGTCGGCCCGCACGGTGACGTTTTCCAGCAGCGCATCGCGGCGGATCGCCTGATAGATTTCCGGCTCCGCCTGCGGCGACAGCTTGATGGTCTTGGCGTAGCAGCCGCCTTCGAAGTTGAACACGCCGTCGTCGTCCCAGCCGTGCTCGTCATCGCCGATAAGCTGGCGTTTCGGATCGGTGGAGAGGGTGGTTTTGCCGGTGCCGGACAGCCCGAAGAACACCGCCACGTCGCCTTGCTCGCCGACGTTGGCCGAGCAGTGCATCGAGGCGATGCCCTTCAGCGGCAGCAGGTAGTTCATGATCGAGAACAGGCCTTTTTTCATTTCGCCGCCGTACCAGGTGCCGCCGATCAGCTGCATGCGTTCCGTCAGGTTGAAGGCGACGAAGTTCTCCGAATGCAGCCCTTGCTGCTGCCAGTCCGGGTTGGTGCATTTGGCGCCGTTCATTACCACGAAGTCCGGCTCGAAGTCCGCCAGTTCGGCGTCGCTCGGGCGAATAAACATGTTTTTCACGAAGTGCGCCTGCCAGGCCACCTCGGTAATGAAGCGCACTTTCAGGCGCGTGTCGGCGTTGGCGCCGCAGAACGCGTCCACCACGAACAAACGCTTGCCGGAGAGCTGGTTGCCCACCAGCGTCTTCAGATGCTGCCAGACTTCCGGCGAGAGCGGCTGGTTGTCGTTCTTGCCGGTGCCGTTGTCCGACCACCAGACGGTATCGCGCGTGGTGTCGTCGCGCACGATGTATTTGTCCTTCGGCGAACGGCCGGTGAACTCACCGGTCGCGACGTTGACCGCACCCAGTTGGGTGAGGGTGCCGCGTTCCAGCGGCGGCAGGTCGGCGCGGGTCTCTTCGGCGAACAGCAATTCATAGCTGGGGTTATAGACGATATCGGCGGCCTGATGGATGCCGTAGCGAGCGAGAGTTTGTGGGGTAACAGCGCGTGAAGACATATTCTACTTCCTTATGAGTCATATTATGCCTCTTTCCCGAGCGGTGCCGCGCGCAGGATTAAGGTTCGGATCAAGCTGACCGGATTCAGCTACTGCGTTTCCGGTTCTTTATTAATAAAACAGGGGGCTTTTTCGCCCTCCTATAGCATAGCAGCGAATTTAAACCTGCTTACTTTAATTACAAAATGCTGACGATAATTAATTAAAACCAACCTTGGCGGAGGGTCACAATATTGAATTCCGTCGGTGTAATTTAGTTTTGCATTTTTATTTTTTATCATATCTTCAGGGCTGTCTACTGTTTTATTTCTTATTAGAAAAAGCGAAATCCACAATAGGATTTTTCGTAATCATTTGTTTTTGCTTGGCAATGGCGGGATGTTGCGCCAGGTGAATCTAACCGTACTGTACGCTTGTCAGCAGGGTGAATAATGAAACAGATAAATGCAGAACTGGCCTGTGATAAAAATACGGCATCGTCCGAATCCTCAGGATTAATTAATCAACTTCGTCAAATAGATATCGGCGCGGTACCGATCGCGTTGTTTATCACGATTTGCGCCATCGTGGCGATTTCCGCCTATGCCAACTTCCTGCCGAAAAATATGATCGGCGGCCTGGCAGTGATAATGACGCTGGGCTTTGCGCTGGCTCAGTTGGGAAAAAGCATTCCCGTGCTGCGCGATATCGGCGGGCCGGCCATTCTGTGTTTGATGGTGCCCTCGGTGCTGGTCTATTTCAATGTCTTCCAGCCCAACGTTATGGGCACGGTCCATCTGCTGATGAAAGACGCCAACCTGCTTTATTTCGTCATCGCCAGTCTGGTGGTCGGCAGCATTCTCGGCATGAACCGGGTGATCCTGATCCAGGGGATGATTCGCATGTTCGTGCCGCTGGTGGTGGGTACGATCACGGCGGTGATCACCGGGCTGCTGGTGGGCAAGCTGTTCGGCTTTACCTTCTATCACACCTTCTTCTTCATCATCGTGCCAATCATCGGTGGCGGCATCGGCGAGGGGATTTTACCGCTGTCGCTGGCCTATTCGGCGATCCTGGGCTCGACGCCGGACGTCTACGTCGCGCAGCTGGCGCCGGCGGCGGTGCTGGGTAACATCTTCGCCATCGTGACCGCCGGGGTGTTGGCGCGTATCGGCATGCAACGCAAGGCGCTGAGCGGCGACGGCATGCTGATCCGTTCGGCGCAGGAGAACGCGATGTTCGCCATCAAGGAGCAAAGCGGCAACGTCGATTTCCAACTGATGGGCGGCGGGCTGCTGGTGATCTGCGCCTTCTTTATCGTCGGCGGCCTGTTCGAACACATCGTGCATATTCCCGGCCCGGTGCTGATGATCCTGTTCGCGGTGCTGTGCAAGTACTGCCGGGTGATCCCGGCCTCGATGGAAACCGGCGCGCACAGTTTCTACAAGTTCGTCTCCACGGCGCTGGTGTGGCCGCTGATGATCGGTCTGGGCATGCTGTACGTGCCGCTGGAAAGCGTGGTGGCAGTGTTCTCGGTCGGTTATGTGGTGGTCTGCGGCTCGGTGGTGCTGTCGATGGGGCTGGTCAGTTTCCTGATTGCGCCTTACCTGAAGATGTTCCCGGTGGAGGCGGCAATCGTCACCTGTTGTCACAGTGGCCTGGGCGGCACCGGCGATGTGGCGATCCTGTCGGCGTCGAACCGTATGGGGCTGATGCCATTCGCCCAAATCGCCACGCGCATTGGCGGCGCTTCCACGGTCATTGGCGCGACGCTGCTACTCGGTTGGTTAGTCTGAGTCCAGAGTTTCTTATGGATAACCGGGGTTGGATTGCCCCGGTTTTTTTATGCGTTTTTTCCGCTCATCGTGATAATGCTGATGATTATCTTGAAAATCATTCGTATGGCGCAAATGCATAGTCGGACTTTATCTGAGAAAATTCTGTACTCGACGAAAATGTGTCTATTCTTTTCTCTTAAGGGATTATCGTTCTCATTCAGAGTGCCGAGGGAAGGCGCCACCGCATTACCGATATCCCCGTATTGATTCAACACCGGGCCGCTGCCGTTCAGGCAATCCGCCAGTTGGGGCATCCCCCCGATTGAATTGACGAATATGGAGATAAGGTTATGTCATCAAGCAATGCTTCCGTTAAGGCCGAAGGCGTATTAGCCCTGTTGGGCGCTTATAAACCCGATGAAGACGACACCATTACCGTGCTTCATCCGTCGAAAACGTTCGAAAACGCCGGCCTGGAGCTGGTGCGCGGCGATCGCAGTTGGCACGACAAGGGCGTGACCGACACGCCGGTCTCTCTGACCTACAGCTTCTGGGAAAAGGCGCCGGGCAACATGTCGAGCATGGGCATCAGCGGCTTCAGCAGCTTTAACGCCGAACAGCGCGAGCAGGCTAAACTGTCGCTGCAGTCATGGTCAGACGTGGCTAACATCACCTTCACCGAAACCAGCAACACCGCCGCTGCCAACATCAAATTCGGCCTGTTCGACTACAGCTCGCGCGGCTCCTATGCCTTTGCGTATAACCCGGACACCTCGCCTTCGGTCGCCGGGCAAACCTGGTATAACGCCAAGAACCATACCTTCGTCAACAACCAGATCCATGAGAACGAGTACGGTCGCCAGACCTTCACCCATGAAATCGGCCATGCGCTGGGGTTGCAGCATCCGGGCGACTATAACGCCGCGCCGGGCGTCAGCATCACCTACGCTAAAGACGCGACCTACTTTGAGGACAGCCGCGCGCACAGCCTGATGAGCTATTTCAGCGAAAGTAACACCGGGCAGGACTTTAAAGGCGCGTACTCTTCCGGGCCGTTGCTCAACGACATCACGGCGATCCAGCATTTCTACGGTGCCAACATGAACACCCGCACCGGCGATACGGTTTACGGATTCAATTCCAACACCGATCGCGACTTCCTCACCGCCACCGGCGCGCAGGACAAGATAATTTTCACCGCTTGGGATGCCGGCGGCAACGACACCTTCGACTTCTCCGGCTTCGGTCAAAATCAGCGCATCAACCTGAATGAAAAGGCGTTCTCGGACGTTGGTGGCCTGAAAGGCAATGTGTCTATCGCCGCAGGCGTGACGATTGAAAATGCCATCGGCGGGTCGGGTAACGATGTGCTGGTCGGGAACGCCGCCGATAACGTGCTCAAGGGCGGCGCGGGCGATGACGTGCTGTACGGCGGCAAAGGGGCGGATCAGCTGTGGGGCGGTGCCGGCAAGGACACCTTCGTCTACTTTGCGGCGGATGAGTCGACGGCGGCGGCGCCGGATTGGATCCGCGACTTCGTGCGCGGCGAGGACAAGATCGATCTGACGCTGTTCAACACCGGCAGCGCCGACGGCATCCGCTTCGTCGATCAGTTCAGCGGCAAGGCGGGCGAGGCGAAGCTGAGCTACGATGAGCAAAATCACGTCAGCGATGTGGCGATCAACCTGGGCGGCGCCTTTGACGGCAACGACTTCCTGGTGAAAGTGGTGGGGCAGCCGCTGGATGCCGGCGATTTCGTGTTGGCGTAATGCAGGCAACAAAAATAGGGCGTTTTGGGCAAAAACCCGACAATTCCTATTAATTACGTCATATTAGCGTGACATAGTAGCGCGCAGAAGGCCGGGCTTGCATACCTCGGGCTTCTGTCGAATCGCCAACCTTTTCGGTTGGCGATTCATTTTCCGCCTTTCAGCATGTTGATGGCGGCGCCGAGTAGGATGCGCCGTTCGATATCGTTGCTGTCCGCCAACTGCCGCGCCAGATGTTTTTCCAGCGTTTCCACCGACAGCGCTTCACCGCGATGGCGCAGCTGCATCACGCCGTCGCCGATCAGGCGTGCGACCTCATCCCATACGGGTTTAATCTCCTGTTCCGAGAACGTCATGGTCTACACCTCGGTGGGTTGATTTTTGCCCAATGTAACAGCTGAACTGCGGCTTCGCTACCCGCCGCCTAAAACAGGAAGCATAAAAAACAAGCCATCAGTATTTCTTCTGGTTTTTACGCTCAATACTGACGGTGTCGAAAAGCAGGAGAAAACATCATGAACTGGGTCGAAACCTTGGCGGAGTACTACCGCCTGAGCCGCACGGGTGAAACGCAGCATTGGCTGTGTCGCCGCTGGTTGCTTCAGGGGGAGGCGCGTTTGGCCTATTTGCAGGAGTTGCTGGAGCCGACCGCGCCACGGCGGCGATGAACAGGGCGCCGGCGTTCGGCCGGCGTCGTCTCGCGGCATTAACCGAAGGCGATCGCCGCCCAACGCAACAGCAGCAACGCCAGGCAGATCAGCAGCAGCACCACGACCATTTTACTGAGCTTGTTGCCCATGCGTTTTGTTGCCACGTTGCGCCCCTTTTAGCCGAAATACCACCCGCCGGCGAGGGTGATGAGGACAAGCGTCACTAACGCGACGCCGTTGAGTAAATCGCTGAAGGTATCGTCAGCATCGATGTCATTTTGCTGCATGTTACCGCCTGGCAGTCGCCATTGGGTGAATAATGTTCACAGTATGCGCCCGGCAGCGCGGCAGGCACAGCGAAGAAAGGTAAAAACGCGTAAAAGTGGCGCTGGCAAAACGCGCAGTCGCGCTTGCGACGGATGCAGACGGCCGGCAATACGTTGTACTATCCTGTCTGCATTGATGCATTTTTCCTAAAGGTATAATCATGGCGACGGCAATTCCACAGAAATACGAGCACCTTGAGCGCTGGGCGTTCGGCGATACCGAGCAGCAGGCCGATGAAGTCGTGCAATTGATCCTCAATGGCACCAAAACGGCCACCTGTTCTAACCTGGACGGCGAAGGGATCCCACAGGCCGGCGATCTGTTCCTGGTGGTGGACGGCAAGGGTGAGCCGGTTTGCGCAGTCGAGTTGACCGCGGTGGAAATGAAAACTTACGATCAGGTTGATGAAGCGCACGCCTTTGCCGAAGGCGAGGGCGATCGCTCGCTGGCGCACTGGCGCAAAGAGCTGCAGCGCTTCTTCGAAGAGTATGACCTGTTCTCGCCGGACATGACGCTGGTGCTGATGAATTTCAAAGTCGTCGACAAATTTTAATCTTATGCGCGCCGTTCCCTACGAGTGCCAGTGGGCGAGCCCGGAGCTGGCCGCCGATCTGATCGCCGGCCGCGCGACGCTGGCGCAAGACGAAAATTGGGCGCGCAGCGGCGCCCGCGATCGGGCAGAGTACGTCGAGTGGGCCAACCACGTGTGCGGCATGGCCTGCCTGAAAATGGTGCTGGGCCACCGCGACGGCGAAGCGCCGCCGCTGCTGGAGCTGGCGCGCCGCAGCCTGCCCTACGGCGCCTATGTACGCGAAGGTGAGCGGATAAAGGGGCTGATTTATGCGCCGTTCGTCGAGTATGTGCGCGAGCAGTTCGCGCTGCAAGCGGAGGTGAAGGTGGGGCTAGAGGCCGCCGAGGTGCCGGCGCTGCTTCATGAATGCCGCTACTTTATCGCCTCGGTGCATCCCTCCATTCGCCGGCCGGAGAGTACGCCGCCGCAGCGGGGCGGGCATCTGGTGCTGATCACCGCCGCCGATGCGCAAAGCGTGATCTTCCACAATCCTTCGGGCGACAGCCCGGCGACGCGGGAGCGGGTGCACCTGCCGCTCAGCCGCTTTGCCCCTTTCTTTGCCGGCCGCGGCATCGCCATCGCATAAAAAAACGCGCTGTTTCCGATGAAAACAGCGCGTCGTCAGCAGTTCTGATGCATTTTCATGCCAGCCGCATCACCCAGGCGTCCGCTTGCCGATCGTAGTGTTGCTTGTACAGCAGCGACTGTTTGCCGTCGAGGATGGCCGGGATGCTGGTATGTTCATCCCAGCCGTCCAGCTGCATGCACAGATCCGGATCGGACTTGCAGGGAATGCTCAGGGTGCCGGTGCGGTCGGCGCCGGCGTGAAGATGCGCGTCATCGACCTCGAAGCTGCCAATTTTTACGACGGTTTTGCTCATGGGAACTCCTTGCTCAATGGTGTGGTAGGAGGTTAGACCAGTTTGGCCATTGGTAAGAGCATAGCCAAATGAGCAAAAAATGCCACATAAAAATTACATTTTGGAAACAATTTCCACGCCGGCAAAACACAACGCCTAGTACTCCACCACAAAACTGAGCGTGTCCTGATAGCTGCCGACCGCCACTTCCGTCTGCGCCGCATTGACCGCCGCCTTATACGGGATGCTTTGCGCCAGGCCGGTGCCGGCGCCGCTCTGTTTGTTGGTGCTATCCCAAACGGTCGTCGTATTAGGCAAGTAAATCTGGTACTGCATGAAATTGCTGGTACCGCTTTTCATGCGTCGCCAACCGGAGACCGGGTTATTGCCGTTGGTGAAATAGGTGTTGTATCCCTCGGTTTTGGTGCAGGTCAGGGTGATGCTCTGATTGACAGGATTGAACTGCCCGACCAACGCCATGCTGCCGAAGTTGACGTTGGGCGCGGTGCCGATCAGGCAGTCTTTGGTGATGGTGACGCTGACGCTGACCGTGCTGGGTTTGTCGACGCCGTCCCACCAAACGCACAGGCCGAGCACGCCCAGGCCGCAAATATGGTAATTCCAGATCAGGTTGATGCTGTCGGTATAGGTGCCTGCGCGCACGTTGGCGCCGGCGGTGGTTTTGATATACAGCGGAAAGTTGACGTTGGAGGAAATCAGGATCAGCGACAGCAGGTTCAGCGAGCTGTAGTCGATGGTTTGGCCGATGCTGTAAGGATATTGATAGTTGGCGTCGGGGTAGATCAGGTAAGCGATTTTATCGCCGGAACCGTCGGTGTTGGCAACCGCCATATTGTTGGTGGTGGAGGCGATCTTGACCGTGACGGTGTTTTGCGTGAGCAAATTGAGGCCGAGGCCGGTGCAGTTGAGGCCGGCGGTGCCCTGGGCGTTGATCTGCCCATTGTAGACCACGAAAGAGCTGCTCCCCGGTAAGGTGACGGTGCCGTTGGTGGTGGCGCAGTCGGCGAATGCGCGCTGACAGAGCAGCAGCGAAAGGGTTAACAATAAGGCTTTCAATCCCCGAAACATAGTGACTCTCCGTCGTTGAATTAGCGGCAGACAACCGGGCCGACGCGCTGGATGCCCTGAGGCTTCGCCAGACTGAATTCCGCCTGGCACGGCGGGCCGCCGTCGGCCGGGATCACGCTCAGGCGATTGTGTTGTTGCACCGGGTCGATATAGGTCATGCCATCCCAACCGACATAGCTTTGCTGATGGCCGCCAACCACCGCCACCTGGCTGCCGTTGGCCAGCGGTTTGCCTTGCTCGTCAACCAGTTCGACGTCGGCGGCGGAGATGGGTTGGATGGGAAACTCGACCAGAAAACCGCTGTGATCGCGAATGGCGACGGTTTTTTCCACCGTCGGCAGCGCGACGTCGGCGGGCAGGCTGAGCGGATCAATCTGGAATTTCGCATGGTAGTAAGAGGTGACGGTCGGCACCAGTAAATAGCCCTGGGCATCGGTCTTGCCGATCGGCTGGTTCTCATAGCTCACCGGAATGTCGGCGTATCCTTGTGTGGACACCAGCGCAAAGGCATCGTTGATGGTGTTGGTGGCGTACACGCCGCCGTTCATCGCCACCAGCGAACCGCTGATTTCTCCCCAGTGGTTGGTTTCATCACGGGTACCGTATACGCCCGCTCGGGCTTCGAGCCTGCGGGTGCGCCAGGTCAGATCCGCCTGGCGGTAATCGCCGCCGCTCGGGTTATTGGCGTAGGCCAGATTCCAACCGAAACCGCCATCAGTCGGCGCGGCGCGGCTGTAGCTGACGCGTTCGCTCCAGCGGTTGTTGTTGTCGCGCGCGGCGCTGAAGCTGGCGGTACCCCAACTGTCGAACGGAATGGAGAGCTGCAGTTGGGCACTGTAACCGCTGCTGCCGATTTCCCGGTTCAGCGAGGCGTACAGGCTGCTGTTGCGCCAAAGCGACACACTGTAGGACAGGTTCATCAGGCGAGTTCGTTGGGCGATGGCGTCGCGTACGTCAAAATAACCGGCGCCGAGGCTGCCGAGCCGGCCCAGGCTGACGCTGCCGGTCAATTGATCGGTGCGGCGGCTCAGACGGTAGTCGCTTTTATACACGGAAATGTCGCCAAAATCGGCGCTGCGCAGGATACGTTGCGCGTTGAGGCTGAAGCGTGAGTTGCTGTAGGTGTAGCCAAAACTGCTCTGATCGCCGTGGTTGCCGGTGTAGCGATAGACGGGCTGGGGATCCGGCTGTTGCAACGGCCTGCCGGTCAGCGGGTCATAATACGTGGGGGATTGTATCGGCCGGCCACCGTTAAACGCTTCGTCGCCGGCCTGGCTGACGCTGTAGGACGCGTTGAAAACCCCCCATTGCCCGACGCGAATGTCGGCGCCGCCGCCGCCGACCGCCAATTCGGCTGCGCCTTCGGCACGTCCTTCCAGGGTTAACCAATCAGTGACGCCGTAACGTAAGCTGGCGCTACCAACCCATTGCCCGTAATCGGCAGAATTCAACCCGTAGTTGCGCCGCAGCAAACCGGTGGAAACGCTGAAATGGCTCATGCCGGTCTGCAGCAGGTTGCTGGCCACGTAGAACGGTACCGTAGTGCTGACCTGACGGCCGAGGGCGTCCGTGGTGACAACCGTGGCCTGACCCGCACCGTTAATGTAGGGCACGCTGTTGAGGGTAAACGGCCCGGGATTGATGTTGGTGGTGCTGTTTTTATAGCTGTTGATGTATAAATCGACGCTGCTGGGCAATGCTGCCTGGCCGGAAAATTGCGGTAGCGGATAGGTGATAAGATCCGGGCGTACCGCGAAATTGCGCGCCAATTGCAAGCCGCCGATGCGCACGGCGCTGCTCCAGGGGAGCGAGCCGGTGGTTAGGTCACCGGCGATCACACTCAGCATCCGCTGGTCATCGTTGAAGCGCCAGTAGCTGTCGTATCGAATATAGCGGCCGCCATCGTCGTTTGGCCCGCCGTTAAACCCGCTGCGGTAGATGCCGGTGTTGGCGATGACGCCGAAACCGTCGAACAGCCGCTGTTCGCTCCACGCCGACAGGTAGCCTGGTCGGCCATTGCCGTTGCTTTGGCTGGCATAGATGTCGTAGTTAAACAGCAAACCCAGGCTGCTTTGCGCCGGCAAGCGTTGCAGCGGTGAATGGGCGCCGATGGTTTGCTGCGGCAACCAGTCGTTGGGCACGTTGATCAGCAACTGCTGGCTCTCGCCGCTGTAGCTGACATCCACCTTCTCCAGCCGATCGACGGCGATGTCTTTCGCCTGTTTATCCGCTACCGGCAGCCCGGCGTCGAGCAGTTGCTGGGGCGTCATGTAGTAATGGCCGCCGCGATAGTTGACTGGCACGACGTTGCCGGTTTGGCGCCCGTTGACGACCGGCTCCAGATACAGCGTGGTGTCCGGCATGCTGACGGCACTGGGCGGTGGGGGCAGATCGTCGCCGAACGCAAACGGCAGCCAGCCGCCGGCCGCCATGCTCAGCATGGCAAACGCCAGCGGCTTGAGGTTGAAACGCCGCGTCGATAGCCTCTCTATCGGCTGCACCTGGGCCTCAATAAGACGGAATGGCTACGGGCTGTTTGTTGTCATTGACCGTGGCCATCAGCTTGCCGCTGCTGAAACCGCCGGCGGGCGGCAAAGCGAAGCGCATCTGTGAACCGGGCAGCACGTATCCCATCAGGCCGGGATTTAGGCTGCGCCCTTGCAGCGTCACTTTCGAGATTCGGGCATGCACTGCGCCTTGATTTCGCACCTCCAGCCAGCGTTCGCTGCTTTGCTGCTGTAAACGATAGCTGAGCTTGGGTTGGCTGGCGGTCGCGTAATCGCGCGGTTTTTCGCTGTCCTGTTTGGTCCAAATCCCCTTGCCGCTGACGAACAGCGGCACCGAGTAGCGCATCTGGAATTTCAGCCCCATTTCTGCACCGCCGGGGGCGGCATCCGATGATTGTTCTTTCACCGGCACTTCATCGACCAAAATGCGATAGGCGCGCTCCTGTCCCGCCGCCGGCGCCGACTGTTTGATCAGGCGTATCAGCTGGCGTTTGCCTGGCGCGATCGACGCCACCGGCGGACTGGCGATCACGTCGCTTTGGTTGCTGTAATCGTCTTTGCCGGCGGTTTGCTTCCAACCCAACACGCGAATTTGCATATAGACCGGTTTGCTGTCGCGATTTTCAAGCCACAGCGCGGTGGCCTGTTGTTGATCTTCAATCACCGGATCGATCGGCCAAATGAGTATGGAAGCCGCGGCCAGGGCGTGCTGTTGGCTTGCCAGGAGCAAGGCTGCCGTTAACGGCAGACGGAAGGGTATGCGCATAACTCAATCCTTATTGCAAAAAAACTTAATAAGTGACCGTCAACAAGACCGTATCGCTGTAAACGCCACTGGTGGGCAGGGTACTGGTCGAAAACAGACGGGCGTAAACCTTGATTTCTTGCGTGCTGCCGGTGGCGGCGACGGTCTGCGCCGCGCCGCCGTTAGCGCCATCGCCCCAAAGGGTGGCGTAGTTGTTGTCTTGATAAAGTTGATACAGCAGCGTTTCCGACGTGACGGCGTTTTGTAATTTTCTGCCGCCGGCGATGGAGCCGGTCACGTGATTGCCGACGCCGAGGGCCAGCGTGACGCTCAGCCCCGGGTTGCAGCGAAACAGCACCGAACCGGCGCCGCTGCTGGAGACGACGCTGACTGCGTTGCTCAGTGAGGACAACTGGCCGAAGTTCAGGGTGCCGAAGGTGGTCACGTCACTGACGCCGCTGCCCAATACGCAGCCTTTAACCACGGTTGCATTGACGGTGAACGGCTGGCTTTTGGTTAAGTCGTTGACGCCGGTATCGCTTTGGGCCGGGGAAAGCGGCAGGCAGAACAGCAAACCGCAAATTGAAGCGCGCATCGTCATTACCAATTGATCGTGACCTGTACCGTATCGGTGTAGCTGCCTGTCGGAGGTGTGGATTGCGCCGGAATCATGCCATAGACCGGCAGCCAGTTGTCCGAACCGTTGGCGGTTTGTGACACGCCCGTCAGATTATCCCAAATGGTGCTGTGGGCGGCGTTGGTATACAGGTTGTAATTCACCCGTTGGCCGGCCGCGCTTTGCAGGTAGCGGGCAGCGGTATTGCCGCTTTGCCCGCCGCCAAGCAGAACGCTGTAGCTGGTGCCGTTGGTGCATTTCACCCGAATGGCGCCGGCGTTTTGTTGCCCGGCGACGCTGGTTGCGGTGCTGAGAAAATACAGCGTGCCGAAATTCAGCGTGCCGAAGCTGACATTGCCGCCTGAGCTGCTGCCGGCCTCACAGGCGCTGAGCAAGGTCGCGCTGACGCCGAGGGTCGCGGTTTTACTGTCGGCCTGCGCCAACAGGCTGCACGCCCATAATCCGCAGCAGCAAAGCGCGCGCCGCACCGTTACCAGGTGACCGTCATCGTGACGGTGTCGTTATAGGTGTCTGCCGCCGGGGTAGAACCGGCCGCCGGGACGCGGCCATACACGATCAGCGGAACGGCGGCGCCGGTGCCGGTGCCGGTCCGCGCGTTGGCGCCGCTGCCCCAGGCGGTGGTGCGTGCGGCATCCTGGTACAGGTTATAGCTGATGAAGGCACCTGCCGTGCTGGCCATGCGGCGTTGGGTGCCTGAAGTGACATGGAGCCCGTTGTCCAGCGCCACCGTGTAGTCTGTGCCGGTAGTGCAGGTCAATGACAGCGTACCGGCCCCCCCTGCGCCGGTGGCGCTGGCGTCGATGATGTTGGCCAGTGAAGAGTAAGTACCGAAGCTGATGGAGCCGAAGTCGTTGACGGAACCGCTGCTGCTGCCGCCCCCCACGACGCAACCGGCGCCGATGGTCAGCGTCACGCCTAACGTGCCTTGAATGGTGCCTGCTGCGTTAGCCGCGCCGTTGGCGCACAGCAGGGTTGCTACCGAGGTCAATGCCATCAGAGTTTTTTTCATCTTATATTCCTTGCCGTATGAGAGAAAGCCCGCAAAGACGCCACCCAGAGGTGAGTTGAACGTATTCATTTAGCTGCACTTTAATTAATAGAATAAGAATCGGGAATTGTCTTGATGAAAACGAGAAACTTTTTATTCTCATTCCCCCGGTTGACGGGGCTTGTAGGCGAGGTATACCGATAAAGTGAAATGATTAGAATAATAACGAACGGCGATGGGAATATTATTAGCGTTATTTTATTGCCGGGGAATTTCATTCCCCGGCGCGGTATCGTTTACAGGTGGAAATCCAGCACGCCGTCGCGCACCAGTTCGCGCGGCAGGTTATTCTTTATGCGGCTGCCGATGCGTTTGGCGATGCCCAGCGGTTGCCCCTGATAGGTGACGATGCACTCGTCGCCCGCCGGCGGCTGCTCAGGGTAGAGATCGCGGCCGTGATACCACTCCTGGGCCAGCGCGGCGTCCAGCTCGAAATGCTGTTTGCCGCCGGCACCCGCGAGGGCGATCGCCGCTTCGTGCTGCCAACGGAAACCTTTCGGGAAGCGCTCCGCCAGCTTGAGGCCGATACGCGAGAAGCGCACTTTGCCAAACAGCGGCTCCAGCTCGGCCGGGAAGAGCCAGATTTCCTTGTCGCGCTCCCACAGTCGGCTGTCATCGCCCCAGGTTAAGCCGGATGCGGCGGCGGCTTGGGCGACCAGCGCCGCCTCTTTGCCGGATAGCGGGCTGAACGGGAATTTACCGACTTTATAGGTCGGCTTCGCCAACGGCGCCACGGCGTGTTTTTTACGCAGGCGGGCGACGAAAAACCCTTCGCTGTCGTAAATCTGCGGGAAGACGTGCAGGAAGCCTTCGGCGGTCAACGCCTTGTCGGCGCCGGGGAACAGCTCACCCAGCGGCTCGACGCTGACTGCGTCGCCATAGGTATCCAGCAGCCAGCGCACCACCTGCTGATTTTCCTGCGCATTGAGCGTGCAGGTGGAATAAACCATCACGCCGCTCGGTGCCAGCGCATGAAACGCGCTGTCGATCAGCTCGCGCTGGGTGGCGGCGATCTCGGCGACGCTGTCCGGCGACCAGTTGCTCATGGCGTCCGGATCCTTGCGCACCACACCTTCGCCGGAACAGGGGGCGTCGAGCAGAATGGCGTCGAAACTCTCCGGCAATGCAGCGCCGAACACCCGGCCATCGAAGTGGGTCAGCGCGGTGTTCTTCACGCCGCAGCGGCTGATATTGGCGTGCAGCACTTTCACCCGGCTGGCGGAGTATTCGTTGGCGACGATGCCGCCCTGGTTGCCCATCAACGCGGCGATCTGGGTGGTTTTGGAGCCCGGCGCCGCCGCCACGTCCAGCACTCGAGTAGGCGCCGCGTCGCCCGAGAACAGCGCGCTGACCGGCAACATCGAGCTGGCCTCCTGAATATAGAACAGACCGCTCAGGTGTTCGGCGGCGCTGCCTAATCGCAGCTCTTCATCGTCGCGCTCGATCCAGAACCCTTCCGCGCACCAGGGAATGGGCTCCAATCGCCAGTCGTAATCCTGCACCAGCGCCAGGAAGTCGGCGACGCTGATTTTCAGCGTGTTGACGCGCAGACTGCGGCGCAGGGGGCGCTGGCAAGCGGCGATAAAATCGTCCATCGCCAGCTCGGCGGGCATGATGGCGCGGGTGGCGTCGAGGAAAGCGGGGGGCAGAAAAACGGCGGTGGATTTGGCCACGGGGCGAACTCTCAGGGTGCAATAAAGACAAGGGCGAGAGTTTATCACAAAGCGGAAAAAAACAGGGCCCGGCATTGCCGGGCCCTGAGGAAAACGCGAAAGTTAATCGCGCGGAATGGCGGTGCCCCAGGTTTTCCAGTCCTTCGGCTCTTCCGGATTCAGCAGGAAGTGCTTGTTCGGCGTCGCTTTCGGCGCCAGCGGAATAGTCGGCGGGGTGGCGAAGGCGATACCGCCGCGAATGAACTGCTGGAAGGTGCCGCTCTTGATCACGCCGCCGGTCAGGCCGAACTGCAGGTTGTAACCCGACGCCAGCCAGAACACGCTGTTGTTGCGCACCAGATGTTGATACTTCTTGCTGATGCGCAGCGCAACGTGCACCCGGTCGGACATGGCGCCAAGGTAGAAACCGGTGATGGTGCCGACCTCTACGCCGCGGAACAGCACCGGCGTGCCGATCTGCAGCGAGCCGGTTTCGGCGGCGTCGAGCACGACGCTCAGGCCGTCGAGATAGCGCGAGTCGGTGATGCTGGCCTGCTGCAGTTCGAAAGTGCGCAGCTCGCGGCCGCGCCCCGGCTCCACGTTGATATAAGGCTGGAGCAGGGTATCGAGGTTGCTGACGCCGGCGGCGGAGATCTCCGGCGACACGATCGAGAAGCGGCTGCCGAGGCGCGCGAAGGTCTGCACGTATTCCGGATACAGCACCGCTTTAGCCAACACTTCGTTGCGCTCCGGCGCCAGCTGCAGCGACTCCACCTGGCCGACGTCGATGCCGAGGTAACGCAGCGGCATGCCCGCCGACAGCTTGCTGGCGTCGTAGGTTTTCAGCGTGATTTGGCTGCCCACCGCGCGAGCGGCGGTTTCGCTGGCGTAGAGCACGCGGTTGGCGCCTTTGTTCAGCGTCACGCCCTGCAGGTTGTCGAAGCTGATGGCGCCTTTCAGCGCGCGGTTGAGCGGGGAGGCCTGCACCGTCAGGCCGCTGCCGTTGAGCTGCACTTTGGTGCCGCCTTCGGCCCAGAAGATGCTTTCGCGAGTCAGCAACTTGCGGTATTCCGGGCTGATGTAGACGTCCACCTCAAACTCGTTGGCCTTCGGCCGGACGTTGACGATCTCGCCCACCTGGAATTTGCGGTACAGCACCACCGAGCCGGCCTGCACGTCCGGCAGGCTGGTGGCGCTGAGGGTCAGGGTGGTAGAAGGGGCGTTGCCGACGATGCCTTCCTCGGCTTTTTCGCTGTTGGCGTATAGCGGGTACTGGCCGCCTGGTTCCCCTTTGCTGCCGGGGATAATGCGCACGCCGCCGTCCACCCATTCCTGGGCGCTGGCGCCGAGCACTTCCATACCGTCAATGCCCAGCTTGACGTCGAGACGGCTGTTGACCACGAATTTGCTGTCTTTATGCAGCAGGCCGCGGTACTGCGCGTCGATGGCGGCGGTGAACACCACGCCGCCGGCGGTCAAGGTGCGGCTCAGGATTTGGCCGACTTTCACGCCGTGCACCACCAGCGGCTGCCCGACGTCGATGCCGTAGCTTTGCGGCGCATTCAGCGTGACGGTCAGCACACCCGGCTGTTGCAACAGCGTTTCGCTGCTGTCCAGCACGTTGAAGCGCTGCTGCGGTTCGCCTTCACCCGGCACCAGTTCCAGCGTGGTGCCGGTCAGCAGTTGGCTGAGCTTGGCGTCGTTGAGGCTGATGCGCGGGCTGCGCATCACGATGCGGGTGCCGCTGCGCATCAGATCGACCACCGAAGGATCGATGGTCAGTTCACCGATGACTTTGCTGTCCTGTTGCAACGTCAGCTTGGTCAGGGTGCCGACCTGCAGTCCCTGGTACATCAGCGGCGTGCGGTTTTCACTCAGGCTGTTGCCGCTCGGCAGATCCAGCAAAATATTGACGCCGCGCTGGCTGTGGGCCAGATCCGGATACAGGGTATAGCTCTGATCGCCCTTGGCCTGCTGGCCATCGGCCGGCGAATCGAAGGCGATGGCGCCGTTGACCAGCGCCGCCAGGCTCTCCATTTGCACCGTGGCGCCGGACAGGCTGAAATCGCCCTTGAAGCCGGAGACATTCCAGAAGCGGCTGTTGCTCTTCACCAGGTTGGCGAAGCGGCGGTCGATCAGCACGTCGATGGTCACGCCCTTGTTGCCTTCGCTGATGGTGTAGTCATACACCTTACCGACCGGGATTTTACGGTAATAGACCAGCGAGCCGCTGTTGAGCGAACCCAGGTCGTCGGCATGCAGGTGAATCATCAGTTCGCCGGTGTTTAGGCGGTACTTCGGCTGGGTATCGAGCGCGGTGAAGTGGGTTTGCTCCTTGCCGCTGCCGGGCATCATGCCGATATAGTTACCGCCGACCAGCGCATCGAGCCCGGATACCCCGGCCAGCGAGGCCTTGGGCGTCACTAGCCAGAACTGGGTGCCTTCGCGCAGCGAGTCTTCCAGATCGCTTTTGATGCTGGCTTCCACCACGATGCTGCGTAAATCTTTGCTCAGGCTGATTTTTTGCACCGTGCCGACCTCAACGCCCTGGTAGCGCACCGGCGTGCGGCCGGCGACGATGCCTGCCGCTGATTGGAAATCGATGGTGACGGTGGTGCCGCGCTCCTGGAAATTGTTATAGACCAGCCACCCGGCGATCAGCAGGGCGATGAACGGCAGTAACCAGAACGGTGAAATGCGGCGTTTGTTCTTGACCCGCGCTTCAGTCGGTGTAGTCGGCGTTTCCTGTTGCATGTGCATCCCAAATCAATCGGCTATCGAGCCATTCAACGGCAAGAATAGTCAAAATGACCGCCGAGCCAAAGTAAAACGCGGCCGGTCCCATAGTAAAAGATAACAGTTGATCGCGATTTACCAGCGACATCATCAAGGCGATAACGAACAGATCGAGCATCGACCAACGGCCGATCCAGGTGACCAGGCGCAGCAGACGAATGCGCGTTTTCAGGCTGTGCGAGGTTTTGAAGTGGATGCTCAGCAACAGCATGATCAGCACGATCACCTTGGTGAAGGGCACTAGCACGCTGGCGATGAACACGATAGCGGCGATCGGCACGTTGCCGGAGGTGGCCAATGAGACCACGCCGGAGAAAATGGTGTCTTCCAGCCGCGTGCCGTTGGCGTAAATGATGGAAATCGGCAGCAGGTTGGCCGGTATCAGCAGGATCATCGCGGCGATCAGCGCCGCCCAGGTTTTCTGCAGGCTGTAGGGCTGGCGATGGCACATCGGCACATGGCAACGCGGGCAGCGGCCGCGCGCGTCGGGATAGCCGGTATAGTGGCAGGACAGACAAATGTGCAGCGCCGTCGGCGGGCCTTCCGGCTGTTCCTGCGGATAGTAGCGCTCCCACAGCTGCTCCAGGTTGACGTGGATCAGCGTCAGGATGCTCAGCACCGTGAGCGACAGGTAAGCGATCAGCGCGCTGCCGGGCTGGATGTCGGCGTAATCCTGCACTTTGATCGCCGCCACCGCCATGCCGATCAGATAAATGTCCAGCATTACCCACTCTTTGAGCCGCTCCAGCATCAGCAGCACCGGGCGCAGGTTCATGCCGAGCGCATGGCCGACGCGCAGGTACAGCAGCGACAGCACCAGCGTCAGCGGGGCGCCGAGGGTGCAAAACGCCACCATGCTGGCGGTGAGCGGATCGCCCTGGCGGCTCATCTGCCAGATGCCCTCCAGCAAACTGGCGTCGATGCGCGTGCCGAGCAGACGAATGCTGATCAGCGGTTCGGTGAAGGCGAACGGCATCAGCAGCAGCATGGCGATCGCCATGGCGGTCAGACGCGTCATCGACCAGTCGCGGCCGTTCACCACCTTGGCGTTGCAACGCGGGCAATAGGCGGCCTGATTGCCGCTGAGCGGCGGCAGCACGAACAGCAGGTCGCACTCGCAGCAGCGCTGGTGACGCGCTTTGGAAAGGGGAGCGGTGATCGCGTGTATTTTCATTTTTGACAAGTAGCTGCCCTTGAGCCCGCCGGAAGTGTCAGCGTAGCTGAAAAATAAACCGGCCGCGTCACCGGCGATCGGGCGCCGGACGGTAAAACGAGGTAAACCGGGATTCTGAGCGGCAAACATACCCCGAGCGACGGGGTTTTGTGAAGCAACAGATGATTAACCTTGTGGCTATACGCATTTAATGCTTATTTTATAGGGCCTAAGCTTTGGGCTTCTGGCCATCTTCACTGTTTCAATGGTTAACACATGACAAAAGAACAATTCTACGCGGAATTAAAACGTGACCTGAGCGCGTTGCTCGGCGGGGAAACCAACTTTATCGCGGCGCTGTCCAACGCCAGCGCGTTGCTCAACGAGCGTCTGGATGACGTGAACTGGGTCGGTTTCTATCTGATGGAGGGCGACCAACTGGTGCTGGGGCCGTTCCAGGGCAAGATTGCCTGCGTGCGCATTCCGGTGGGCAAGGGCGTGTGCGGCACGGCGGTGGCGGAAAATCGCGTACAGCGCGTCGGTGACGTGCATGCGTTTCCGGGCCATATCGCCTGCGATGCGGCCAGCAACGCGGAAATCGTGCTGCCGCTGGCGGTTGGCGGCCGAGCGATCGGCGTTTTGGATATCGACAGCACGGTTTATCAACGCTTCGACGAACAGGATGAAGTGGGCCTGAAAGCAGTGGTGGCGGGGCTTTGTGAGCAACTGGAACAGTGTGACAGTGCGAAATATGTGACTGTAGCGGCAAGTTGATCGACGGTTAACGTGGCAATTACCGATGGCGTCATTATAATGACGCCTGTTCATGCCTGTGGCTTGTTGGCAATACCGTTGTAATCAGGAAATTTCATGGAAAATCAACCTAAGTTGAACTCTAGTAAAGAAGTCATTGCTTTTCTTGCCGAGCGTTTTCCGCTCTGCTTTAGCGCCGAAGGCGAAGCTCGTCCGCTGAAAATCGGTATTTTTCAGGATTTGGTAGAGCGCGTGCAGGGGGAAGAAAATCTCAGCAAAACGCAATTGCGTTCTGCCCTGCGCCTATATACCTCAAGCTGGCGTTATCTGTACGGTGTCAAGGTTGGCGCACAGCGCGTCGATCTGGACGGCAATCCGTGCGGTGAACTTGAGCAGCAGCATGTCGATCATGCTCGCCAGCAGCTTGAAGAAGCCAAAGCGCGCGTTCAGGCACAGCGTGCCGAACAAAACGCCAAAAAACGTGAAGCCGCCGGCGAATCCGCCGATGCCGCTCCGCGCCGTCCGCGTCCAGCCGGTAAAAAGCCCGCTGCACGTCGCGAAGGCGGAGCCGCGCCGGAAAACCGCAAGCCGCGCCCACAAACTCGCCCACAGCCCGCTCGCCAACCTCGTGCAGCCAAAGAGGAAAGCCAGCCGCGTTATGCGCCAGTCACGGATATCTCTAAACTGCAAATTGGCCAGGAAATCAAAGTCAGAGCAGGCAAGAGCGCGATGGATGCTACCGTACTCGAAATCGCTAAAGATGGCGTACGTGTGCAGCTCTCTTCCGGTCTGGCGATGATTGTGCGCGCAGAACACTTGCAGTTCTGATACGGAGGCCAACCCAGGCATGAACAAATTCGTCAGATTAACAGCGATTGCAGGGCTGCTGTGGGCGGGTGTCAGTTACGGCGCGGAAACAGCCAACATCCGCATCGGCCAACTGCCCCAACTGCAACAGGAACCCCAGCACGCTACGGTGAGTGAGCGCGTCACCTCGCGCTTCACTCGCTCTCATTACCGCCAGTTCGCCCTCGATGCGGAGTTTTCAGGCAAGATCTTCGATCGCTACCTGAACATGCTGGACTACAACCATAACGTGCTGCTGGCCTCCGACGTGGCGCAGTTCGCCGGCAAACGCAATCAGGTTGGCGAAGAGCTGAAAACCGGCAAGCTGGACACCTTCTACGCGCTGTTCAATCTGGCGCAGAAACGCCGCTTTGAGCGTTACACCTATGCGTTGTCGTTGCTGGACAAGCCGATGAACTTCACCGGCAACGGCACTATCGATCTCGACCGCAGCAAAGCGCCGTGGCCGAAAGACAAGGCCGAGCTGGATAGCCTGTGGGATGCGAAAGTCACGTATGACGAGCTGAACCTCAAGCTGACCGGCAAGACCGACAAAGAAATCCGCGACACGCTGACCAAGCGTTATCAGTTCGCCATCAAGCGCCTGACGCAAAGCAACAGCGAAGACGTCTTCCAACTGGCGATGAATGCCTTTGCGCATGAAATCGACCCGCACACCAACTATCTGTCTCCGCGCAACACCGAGCAGTTCAACACCGAGATGAGCCTGTCGCTGGAAGGCATCGGCGCGGTGCTGCAGATGGATGACGACTACACCCTGATCAACTCGATGGTGCCGGGCGGACCGGCGGCGAAGAGCAAGGCGATCACCGTAGGCGATCGCATCGTCGGCGTCGGCCAGGCCGGCAAACCGATGGTGGACGTGATCGGCTGGCGCCTGGACGACGTGGTGTCGTTGATCAAAGGGCCGAAGGGCAGCAAGGTGCGCCTTGAGATCCTGCCGGCCGGCAAGGGCACCAAAACCCGCGTGGTCACCTTGACCCGCGAGCGCATCCGTCTGGAAGACCGCGCGGTGAAAATGACCATTAAGACCGTCGGCAAAGAGAAGGTGGCGGTGTTCGACATCCCTGGCTTCTATGTCGGTCTGACCGATGACGTGAAAGTGCAGCTGCAGAAGATGGCCAAGCAGAACGTCAAGAGCGTGATCATCGATCTGCGCACCAACGGCGGCGGCGCGCTGACTGAAGCGGTGTCGCTGTCCGGCCTGTTCATTCCGAGCGGCCCGGTGGTGCAGGTGCGCGACAACAACGGCAAAGTGCGTGAAGACGCCGACACCGACGGCGTGACCTACTACAAAGGCCCGCTGGTGGTGCTGGTCGATCGCTTCAGCGCCTCCGCCTCCGAGATCTTCGCGGCGGCAATGCAGGATTACGGCCGTGCGCTGATCGTCGGCGAACCGACCTTCGGTAAAGGCACCGTGCAGCAGTACCGTTCTCTGAACCGCATCTACGACCAGATGCTGCGCCCTGAGTGGCCAGCGCTTGGCTCGGTGCAGTACACCATTCAGAAGTTCTACCGCGTCAATGGCGGCAGTACCCAGCGCAAGGGCGTGACGCCGGACATTCTGATGCCGACCGGCGTCGATCCGGCGGAAACCGGCGAAGCGTTTGAAGACAACGCTATGCCGTGGGACAGCATCAATGCGGCGACCTACAGCAAGACAGGCGATATGACGCCGTTCGAGCCGGAGCTGCTGAAAGATCACCAGCAGCGCATTGCGCAAAATCCAGAGTTCCAGTACATCGCGCAGGATATCGCGCATTACAAGGCGCTGAAGGATAAACGCAACATCGTGTCCCTCAATCTGGCGGTGCGCGAGAAAGAGAACCACGATGACGACGCGACCCGTCTGAAACGCATCAACGAGCGTCTGGAACGCGCGGGCAAGAAGCCGCTGAAATCGCTCGACGATCTGCCTAAGGATTACCAGGAGCCGGATCCGTACCTGGATGAATCCGTGCATATCGCGCTGGACCTGGCTCATCTGGAAAAAGATCAGCCCGCTCAGCAGCCAACGCCGGCCAAATAAGGCCGCGTACGGCAGGATGAAAAACGCACCCTCGGGTGCGTTTTTTTATGGCGACGCGAAAGCCGGCTTCCCAGCAGGGTGAAGGGAGGTGGGCTGATGCATCGCCTGACAAATTTAGGGTAAAAAACCCTACGCCTTACGCAACAATCGTTTACAATTTGCCAAATCCCGGTCGCGCGCCGTTTTTGTAAAGTTTCGTATTTTTAGTAGGTTAATGACGCGCGACTCTTGAAACTGTGACGGATGCCCATACGATCTAGGGTATCTTAGACAGCGTTTTGTTAACATTTATGAGGAAGTAAACAATTTATGATGCGTATAGCTCTGTTCCTGCTCACCAACCTGGCGGTGATGTTGGTTTTCGGGCTGGTGCTCAGCCTGACAGGAATCCAATCCAGTAGCGTTCAGGGCCTGATGATCATGGCCGGTCTGTTCGGCTTCGGCGGCGCTTTCGTGTCGTTGCTGATGTCCAAGTGGATGGCGCTGCGCTCTGTCGGCGGGGAAGTGATTGAACAACCGCGTAACGAAACAGAAAACTGGCTGCTGGAAACGGTACGCCGTCAGTCGCAGCAGGCGGGCATCGCCATGCCGCAGGTCGCTATCTACCACGCGCCGGACATCAACGCCTTCGCTACCGGCGCACGCCGCGACGCCTCGCTGGTCGCCGTCAGCACCGGCCTGCTGCAGAGCATGAGCCGCGACGAAGCGGAAGCGGTCATCGCGCACGAAATCAGCCACGTCGCCAACGGCGATATGGTGACCATGACCCTGATTCAGGGCATCGTGAACACCTTTGTCATCTTCATTTCACGCCTGATCGCGCAGGTCGCCGCCGGTTTCCTCGGCAACCGCGACGGTGATGGCGAAGGGGAAGGCAACGGCAACCCGATGATTTACTTCGCCGTGTCGATGGTGCTGGAACTGGTGTTCGGCATCCTGGCGAGCATCATCACCATGTGGTTCTCGCGTCACCGCGAGTTTTATGCCGACGCAGGCTCTGCCAAACTGGTAGGCCGCGAGAAGATGATCGCCGCCTTGCAGCGCCTGAAAACCAGCTACGAACCGCAGGAAGCGGGCAGCATGATGGCGTTCTGCATCAACGGCAAATCCAAGTCGTTCAGCGAGCTGTTCATGTCGCACCCGCCGCTCGACAAGCGTATCGAAGCGCTGCGTTCCGGCCAGTACCTGAAGTAATCGGCTGAATGAAAGGAAAAACCCCGGCTTGCCGGGGTTTTTTTATGGCATGCCTGAACCGCTTTTTCAGCGGCGGCGGATTCAGCAATGAAATTCGGCGATGAATGGGGTAAAGCGCTTTACCAGAATTTACGGGCGTTAACGCGGTGCAGCAGCGTCCGAAGTCCCTGAAGCCCACCTGCAAACAGCGTCTTTCGGCCTCTCGGTCTGGGCCGGCACGGTGCCAGTCCACCCGGTGAGAGGGCAAGCCGCATCGGGCTCGGTCACGACCGCCTGTTTGGCTTTGGATGCGCATGTTATATGCTTTGGCGCAATGACATTTTTCCCTGAGGTCCTATGAAAATCAACCACCTTCCCTTACTCAACGGTGATGAGGTGTCGGCGCGCCTGACCGAGTTGGCTGGCGGTGTCGCCGATGCGGTTGCGGAATTGTTGAACCGGCATGATGACGATGATGAACCGCCGGCTATTCGCTGGCATTCAGGCGATCTGCGCCTGCCGGCATTTTTCCCCGACGAGCACGACGGCCACGATTACGATTACCTGATCGTGGACGGCGATGTGATCGTGGAGGGATGCCTGGCGGTGTCACCGCAGCGAGAGGACGGCGGCATTGTCGTGCTGGGGCGGCTGCAGGCGGATACGCTGATTTGCTGGGGCGGACTGGTCGTGCGTGACGATGTCCGCATACGCCATGCCTATTGCAGCTCAGGAAACGACGGCGCGTTCGTGGTGGGGGGAGACCTGACCGCGCTCACCCTGGTAGAAACGGGGGAGTTTATCCATGTCCATGGCGACCTCGACGCGCGATGTCTCGCTTCGTTGCAGAACTTCGTTCAGGTTGACGGAGAGACGCGCTGTGACTGTCGAATCGACAGCGCGCAGTCTGAAGATCTGATAAAGCGCATGTTCACCCCCGGCCTACTGAAAGCCTTCGAGGGGATGGATCACGACGGCCAACACATTGTTGGCTGGTATCCGGATGACGACGCCTATTTAGCCTGTTTACGACAAGGCCGAAGCCCCTTGAGGCACGGAGACTGACGCCTGGCTTGCAATGCTCACGGCATTGCATCCGACGCGGCCCGGCTCAGGCCGTCCGTCAGTGCTGGCCCCGTCGGTTTTACAATCGATGGGAGCCCGTTTCGTTTACCCGCTATTTCACCTCGCGGCTCGGCTGCGCCGCTTGCGCCGTCGATTGGGTGATGCGCAGGCTGCTGACGGCCGCCGCCAGGGTGGCGAACACCCCAGCCAGGATCAGTGAAGCGTGGGTGCCGGATGTGGGGAACAGGTTGAACATCAGCGCCACCAGCGCAGCCCCCGAGGTTTGCCCCAGCAGGCGCGCGGTGCCCAGCATGCCGCTGGCGCCGCCGCTGCGGTTGCGCGGCGCGGCGGAGATGATGGTGTGGTTGTTGGGCGACTGGAACAGGCCGAAACCGGCGCCGCACAGTATCATGCGCCAGATGATGTCCATATTCGACGGCGCCGCCGGCAGCAGCGCCAGAGAGAACAGTCCGAGCGCGAACACCGCCAGCCCAATGCAGCCCAGCAGGCCGGCGTGCACGCGCTCCACCAGCCGGCCGGCGATCGGCGCCATCACCACGATCGCCAGCGGCCACGGCGTCAGCAGTAGCCCGGTCGCCACCTCGTCGCGGCCCAATGCACTTTGCAGAAAGAACGGCAACGACACCATCGCCAGCATTTGCGCGGCGAACGAACAGATTGAGGTGCCCATCGACAGGGCGAAGATCGGGATGCGCAGCAGGTCGACGGGCAGCAGAGGGAATTCCTGGCGTAACTGACGGCGCACGAACACCGCGCCAATCGCCAGCAGCGCGGCGATCTCGCTGAAGATCAGCGTCAGGCTCTGGCCCTGGGCGAAGCCGCTGATGGCGGTGATCAGCAGGCCGAAGGTCAGCGCGTTCAGCACGGCGCTGGTGGGATCGAAACGGCGGTTATCGCTTTTTTGGCCGTTGGCCGGCAGGAATTTCATCCCCAGCAGCAGCGCGACGATGCCGATCGGCAGGTTGATGGCGAATAGCCATTGCCAGGATGCGACCGACAGGATCGCCGCCGCCACCGTCGGCCCGGCCGCCGAGGAGCAGGCGACGATCAGCGAGTTGATGCCCATGCCGCGGCCGAGAAAACGCTGCGGGTAGATGATGCGGATCAGCGCGGTGTTGACGCTCATGATAGCGGCGGCGCCAAAGCCTTGCAGCACGCGGGCGATGGTCAGCGTGAGCAGCGAGTCGGACAGGGCGCAGAACAGTGAGGTGATGCTGAACACCAGCAACCCGGCCTGGTAGATACGGCGGTAGCCGACCAGATCGCCGAGCGACGCCAGCGACAGCAGAGAGACGGTGATCGCCAACTGATAGGCGTTGACCACCCAGATGGAACTGGCCGGGCTGGCGTTGAGATCGCGAGCGATGGTGGGCAGCGCCACGTTGGCTATCGCGCCGTCGAGCACGGATACGGTAATGCCGAGGGCGATGGCGAGGATCGCCCCATAGCGTTGCGGGACGGGGAGGCCGTCGGAACAAGGACGCATGTTGGTCTCAGCGGTATTTATTCAGGGGAGTATTATCATGCTAATCATATTCGCCTGTGATTGCATGCCCCTTGTCCGCTTAATTGTAAACGGCGGTGAGCGGGCCAACGGTTATCCATTTGGCTTCAATTGCTTAGCGCTCAGCTGCGTTGCGCGCTGCGATCTGTTCCGATTATACTGAAACCCTTGTTTAAATTTCCTGAAACAAAACCGTTAAGTAGGGTATGCACCATGGCTAACGCAGATTCAGACAAGCAACCGGATGCCGTCTCATCCGTGATGAAAGTGTTCGGCATTTTGCAGGCGCTCGGCGATGAGCGCGAGATTGGCATTACCGAACTGTCCCAGCGGGTGATGATGTCTAAAAGCACTGTCTACCGTTTTCTGCAGACCATGAAAGCGCTGGGCTACGTTTCACAGGAGGGCGAGACGGAAAAGTATGCGCTGACGCTCAAGCTGTTCGAGCTGGGCGCCAAATCGTTGCAGAACGTCGATCTGATCCGCAGCGCCGACGTGCAGATGCGCGAATTGTCGAATCTTACCCGCGAGACCATCCACCTCGGCGCTCTGGACGAAGATGGCATCGTCTACATCCACAAGATCGACGCGATGTATAACCTGCGTATGTATTCGCGCATCGGTCGCCGCAACCCGCTGCACAGCACCGCCATCGGTAAAGTGCTGCTGGCCTGGCGCGAGCGGGATGAGGTGGCGCAGATCCTGTCGCAGATTGAGTTTACCCGCAGCACCGAACATACGTTGGCCAGCGCCGCCGAACTGTTGCCGGTACTAGATCGGGTTCGAGCGCAGGGATACGGCGAAGATGCCGAAGAGCAAGAAGCGGGGATCCGCTGCATCGCGGTACCGGTCTTTGACAGGTTCGGGGTAGCGATCGCCGGGCTGAGCATCTCTTTCCCGACGCTGCGCTTTTCCGAAGCTGCGCGGGAGGAGTATGTGGCGTTGCTGCACGTCGCCGCCCGACGCATTTCCGAACAGCAGGGCTATCACGACTACCCGTTCTGACCCTTCGCTTCGAAGAACAAGGCGCCGCCATGGCAGCGCCTTGTTGCTATTTTGCGCCCGGCGTCAGCCGCTGAGCAATCCGCTCCAGTACTAACATCAGCAACAGCGTGGCCGCCACCAGGATCATGGTCAGCGTCGCGCCGTTGGCGATGCTGCCGCGATCGGTCAGGCTAAAAATGGTGACCGGCAGCGTTGCCCAATTCGGCGGGTAGATCATCATGGTCGCGCCCAGCTCCCCCATCGACAGCGATAGGCTGAGCGCGAAGGCGGAGATCATATAGGGGGCGATCATCGGCAGGGTGACGTGGCGCAGGCGAAACAGCGGCGACGCGCCCAGGCTGGCGGCGACGTTCTCGTAGTCGCCAGGTAGCCGGGTCAGCCCGGCCATCACGTTGCCGAAGGTAAAGGCGGAAATCAGCACGAAGTGAGCGGTGGGCACGATCAGGAAGGTGCCGTTCATCTGCAGCGGCCCCTGGCTGAACGCCACCAGCATCCCCAAACCGATAGAGACCGAAGGCACCGCGCTGGGAATGAAAAACAGCGTGCCCAGCAGCTGTCGGCCGCGTTCAGGCACGTGGCGCAGCGCCAGCGCCGCCCAGGTACCGCACAGCAGCGCGAACAGGCTGGCGCTGAAACCGATAGCCAGACTGGCGACCAGCGCGTCCCAGGAGGCGCCGCTGAGCGCTTGGCGGAAGTGGTTGAGGGTGAAACCGCTCGGCAGCACGCCGTTCCACTGCTCACTGAGGCTGGACATCAGGATCACCGCCAGCGGCAGGCAGAAGAACAGGGCGAACAGCGTGATCGTCAACGTGCAGGTCAGGGTGCGTCCGGTGGGGGACCAAATCAACATTGTCAGTTCCTCAGCCCGGCGCGCGCCGCGGCGTAGCGGTAAAGGGAGAACAGCCCGAGCGACAGCGCGATATTCACGACGGCGATCGTGCAGGCGACGGCGTAATCCGACTCCAGAATCGCTTTGGAGTAGACCATCATCGGCAGCGTGGTGACGCCCTTGGCGCCGATAAACAGCACGATGCCAAACTCATTGGTGGTCAACAACAGGCACAGGCTGCCGCCGGCCAGCAAGGCCGGCAGCGCGGCCGGCAAAATCACCTGGCGCACCACGCGCCCCGGCCGGGCGCCGAGGATGCTGGCGGCCTCGAGCTGGCTGCGATCGATCTGCGACAATGCCGCCATCAGCGGGCGCATCACCAGCGGCGTAAACACGGTGATTTCCGCCAGGATCACCCCCCAGATGGAGTAAAGAAAGTCTACCGGCGGCAGGGTGAAACCGAAGGTCGCCATCAGCGTGCCGTTCAGCAGGCCGGCGGAGCCGTAGATAAAGGTGAAGGCCAGCGTGATCAGGAAGGTCGGCATGGCGATAAAGGTATCGATCACCCGGGCGATCGGTCGGCTGCCGGGGAACGGCGTGAACACCAGCAGCAGCGACAGCAGGGTGCCGAGCACCAGGCAGCCCAGCGTCGCCAGTAGCGCAATCTGCAGCGTGTTGAGCAGGGCGCCGACAAAGCGTCGGGATTCGAACACCTGCTGCAGCGCGGCGGCGCTGAACAGCCCCTGATCGTCGGTAAATGCCTGTTTGACGATCAGCGCCAACGGGTAGAAAAACAGCGTCGCCAGCACCAGCAGCGGCAGCAGGATCCACAGGCGGCGCGGGAAACGCAGCCGCAGGGCCGGGCGAATAAGCGTAGAGTCGATCATGTCAGTCCTCGATCAGTACCGCATCGTCGGGGGCGAAATAGAGCGGCACGCGTTCGCCGATCTGCGGCATCCGGCTGCGATGGGTGGTGACCACGCGCAGAGGATGGCCTTGAACGTCGAACTGCAGGTGCGTCAGTTCCCCCTGCCAGTGAATATCGCGCAGCGTGCCGATGAGGCTGTTGCTGCGCTGGGCGTCGGCATCGAGCGCAATATGCTGCGGCCGGATGCACAGCAGCTTGTCGAAGCCGCGTTGTGCGCCGTAGGTGAAACAGCCGATCACTTTGCCGGCGCAGCTGACGGTGGTCATGCCTTGCCCGGTAGTGGTCTCCAGCGCGGTGGCCGGCAGCAGGTTGGCGCGGCCGAGGAACTCGGCGGCGAAGCGGTTCGTGGGATGATGGTAAAGCGCGCGGGTCTCGCCGTGGGCGATCAGGTGGCCGTCGCGCATGATGCCGATCTTGTCCGCCAGCGTCAGCGCTTCGCCCTGATCGTGGGTGACGTACAGGATGGTCAGCTCTGGGAGCTCGCGGTGCAGGCGGGCGATCTCTTCCACCATGCTGTGGCGAATTTGCGCGTCCAACGCCGACAGCGGCTCATCCAGTAACAGCACTTTGGGGCGCACCGCGATGGCGCGAGCGATTGCCACCCGCTGCTGCTGGCCGCCGGAAAGCTGGCTGGGATAGCGCTTGGCGTAGGCGGACATGCCGACGATGGCCAGCGCTTCTTCGACGCGCTCGGCGGTGAGGCCGCGCGGCTTGCCTTGCGCGCGCAGGCCGAACGCCACATTGTCTTCGACGCGCATATGCGGAAACAGCGCGTAGTTCTGTACCACCATGCCCAGGCCGCGCTCATAAGGCGGCACGTCGGTGACATCGACGTCACCGATGGCAATACGCCCGGCGGACGGCTGCACGAATCCGGCAATGGCCCGCAGCACGGTGGTTTTGCCCGAGCCTGAGGGGCCGATCAGCGCCAGCACTTCGCCGGGGGCGATGGTGAGCGTCAGGGGTTTCAGCACCTCGGTGCCGCGATACGACACGCTGACGCGGTCGAGCTGAATGCCCGACGGCCCGGCGATGTCCTGGCTGCGATCCCGCGCCTCGGCGCGGGAAGAGAGGGTAGAAGGCATCGTCAGCGTCATTCGGTCACCTGGTGCCAGCGGGAGATATCGGCGGACAGGCTGCTCACCACCTGATTCCAGTCCGGCGCCCAGATGTCCACGCCTTTCAGCGCCGCCTGCGACTGCTTGAAGTTATCGTCGGTCGGGGTGACGTCCTTACGCACCGGCATACCGTAGGAAATGGCGCTGACGCTGCTCTGCGCTTCTTTGCTCAGCAGGAAGTCGATCAGTTTTTTGCCGTTGGCGCTTTGCGGCGCGCCTTGCACCAGGCCGACATAGTAAGGCAGCACCAGCGTGCTGCGCTTGCCGTCCGGCCCGGCCGGCCAGAACACCTTCACGTTCGGGTTGCTGCGCATCTGCGCCAGGTTCATCTGCAGATCGCCGTTGGCCACCAGCAGCTCCCCTTTATTGACCAGCGCGGTCAGCTTGCCGGTGGAGGCCGAAGGGCCGACGTTGTTGCTTTGCAGCTTGCCGAGGTAGTCGAAACCGGCGTCTTTGCTGCCGAAGCTGTGGAACGCCTGCAGCATCACCGCGGTGCCGTCACCCGCCTGGCCCGGCGTGGAGTACTGCAGCTTGTTGCGGAACTGCGCGTCCAGCAGCTGTTGGTAGCTGGCGGGCGCCTGCGGCAGCAGTTTGGCGTTATAGATGAAGCTCAGGTAGTTGTTCACCAGCGGCACGAACTGCGGCTGGGCGTTGGCGATCTGCGCCGCATGCTGCGGGGTGAAGTCCTGCAGCAGTTTTTCCGCGGCGGCGCGCTGGATGAACGGTGGCAGCGTCACCAGCACGTCGGCCTGCGGGTTGCTGCGCTCTTTCGACAGCCGCTCGACGATGGCGCCGGAACCGCCTTCGACGTACTGCACCTTGACCCCGGTTGCCTGAGTGAAGGCGTCAAACTGGGTTTGATACCAGCTGTGATCGCCGTCGTGCAGGCCATCGGCGGAGTAGACGGTCACCACCGCATCGGCGGCCCAGGCCGGCGCGGAGCCGAGTGCGATGGCGGTCATCACGACCAGACGAGAAAGTTTCATAGCTTCAGCCTCACTGTTGCGGGTTAATGCGAAACTGGTATACACCAGATATGCGGCCAAGCTAATCGGCGAATATGACAAACAAATGAAAGCGGCAAAATATATTTACCGGCAACGGGGATTGGGCGTGGGAGAGAAAAGGGGGCGGCAGGCGCAGCCCCGATATTCAGGAGATTAAAGCGTATCGACCTCGATGCGCAGGCTGTCGTGGCGCCAGTATTCGATATCGAAATCGAGAATGCGGCCGTGCTGATCGTAATTCAAGCGGCGCAGCAATAAGGCGGGCAGGCCGACCATGGCGCCGAGCGCGTTGGCGGCGCGGTAAGGCAGGGCGGTCGGGTAGAACGACAGGTGCATGTTGCTGTAAATCAAATCGTAATGCTGCTGATAAACCTCGGTCAAGCTGCCGTTGAGATCGTGGCGGAGCAGTTCCGGCACCCGCTGCGGCAGGCAGTGGTTCTCGCAATAGCAGATGGCGCGGCCGTCGGCATAGCGCACCCGGCGCAGCAGATACACCTGATCGAACGGTTCGAGCGCCAGCGGCTGCATCACGTCGAGCGGCACCGTGGTTTTTTCGCCGGACAGCAGCGCGGTACGCGGCGTGCGCCCTTGCTCCTGGCAGAGGCGGTGGAAGTTGGTGTTCTGCGTCGGATCCAGCCACAGCCGTTCCGGCGTGACGAACCAGCCACGGCGATCGGCACGGTAGATGGCGCCGGTGGCTTCCAGCTGCGCCAGGCTCTCGCGAATGGTAACGCGGGTGGTAGAGAAGATGGCGCACAGCTCGCGCTCCGAAGGCAGCTTGTCGCCCGCCTGCAGCGCGCCGCGGGTGATGCGCGCCTGAAGCTGATCCTTGATCTGCAGGTAATGGGGCATATCGCCCTGATGTTCTTTCATTTCATCTCGCTATGGCATCGGCCCGACATTCCGGCACGCGCTTATTATACATAGCCAGATGAATTTTTTGTTTCACCGCGCTTTGTCGTTTGACCGGGGAAGGAATTTGCCGCCACAATGCCCGCAATCTGGTATAGACCAAATAGGTGAATGACATGTCCGATCGTAACTACCTGCTGTTGACCCCCGGTCCGCTGACCACATCGAAAACGGTGAAAGAGGCGATGCTGTATGACAGCTGCACCTGGGATGAAGATTACAACCTGGGCGTGGTGCAGCGCATCCGCCAACGGTTGGTGGCGCTGGCGACGCCGTCCGCCGGTTATACTTCGGTGCTGCTGCAAGGCAGCGGCAGCTTCGCGGTAGAGGGCGTGCTGGGCACGGTCATCGGCCCGCAGGACAAGCTGCTGATCGTCAACAACGGCGCCTATGGGGCGCGAATGATCGAAATGGCGCGGCTGATGGATATTGACCACCACGCTTTCGACTGCGGCGAGGTCAATGAGCCGGACGTGGCGGCGATGGAGGCGGTGCTGAAAAGCGATGCGCGCATCAGCCATATCGCCATGGTGCACTGTGAAACCACCACCGGCATGCTCAACCCGCTGCAGAAGGTCGCCGGTCTGGCGGCGCGCAACGGTAAAACCTTTATCGTTGACGCCATGAGCAGCTTCGGCGGCATTCCGTTGGATGTGGACGCGCTGGGCATCGATTTTCTGATCAGCTCCGCCAACAAATGCATTCAGGGCGTGCCGGGCTTCGCTTTCGTCATCGCCCGCCGCAGCGAGCTGGAGAAATGCGCCGGCCGTTCGCGCTCGCTGTCGCTGGATCTGTATGCCCAGTGGCGCTGTATGGAAGACCAGGCCGGCAAATGGCGCTTTACGTCGCCGACCCACACCGTGCTGGCCTTCGCGCAGGCGCTGAAAGAGCTGGAACACGAGGGCGGTATTGCCGCGCGCCACCACCGCTATCAGACCAATCAGCGTCGGCTGGTGGCGGGCATGTGTGAACTGGGCTTTGAGACCCTGCTGGACGATGCGCTGCACTCGCCGATCATCACCGCGTTCTATTCGCCGAAGGCCGACACTTACCGCTTCGCCGAGTTTTATCAGCGCCTGAAGCAGCAAGGCTTCGTGATTTATCCCGGCAAAGTGTCGCAGAGCGACTGTTTCCGCATCGGCAACATCGGGGAAATTTATCCGCAGGATATCGAACGCTTGCTGGCGGCCGTCGGGCAGGCGATGTACTGGAATCAATAAGGATTGACCATGAAACAGATCAACGCAGTGATCCTCGACTGGGCCGGCACCACGGTGGACTTCGGCTCCTTTGCGCCAACGCAGATTTTTGTCGAGGCGTTCAAGCAAACCTTCGATATCGACATCAGCCTGACGGAGGCGCGCATTCCGATGGGGCTCGGCAAATGGCAACACATTGAGGCGCTGGGCAAACTGCCGGCGGTTGACGCGCGCTGGCGGCAGAAGCTGGGCCGCTCGATGAGCCACCAGGATATCGACGCGCTGTATCAGGCGTTTATGCCGCTGCAAATCGCCAAAGTGATCGACTTTGCCGATCCCATCGAGGGCGTGCCGCAGGTGATTGCCGGGCTGCGCGAACAGGGCATCAAAATCGGTTCCTGCTCCGGTTATCCGCGCGCGGTGATGGAGGTGCTGGCGCCGGCCGCCGCGCAGCGCGGCTATGCGCCGGATTATTGGGTCGCCACCGACGATCTTGCGGCCGGCGGCCGACCGGGGCCGTGGATGGCGTTGCAGAACGTCATCGCGCTGGGCATCGATGCGGTGGCGCACTGCGTGAAGGTCGATGACGCGGTGCCGGGCATTGCCGAAGGGCTGAACGCCGGGATGTGGAGCGTCGGGCTGGCGCTGTCCGGCAACGAGTTCGGCGCTACCTGGTCGGAGTACCGTCAAATGGCGGCAGGGGAAATAGAGCAGCGCCGCACGGCGGCCGCCGATAAGCTGTACGCGGCGGGCGCGCATTATGTGATAGACACGCTGGCGCAATTACCGGATGTGATCGCCGATATCAACCGGCGGCTGGCGAACGGCGAGCGGCCGTAACGACCGAACGCGGGGCATAAAAAAACCGGGGATAATCCCCGGTTTTTTCGATCTGAGAGGGCGTTAGCTGTGAGCCAATTCGACTTCGTCTTCGCTGTCCATCACGGCTTTGTCGGTTTGCTTCATCAGCTGGCTGGTGATGGTGCCTGCCGCCATGGAGCCGTTGACGTTTAGCGCGGTACGGCCCATGTCGATTAGTGGTTCGACCGAGATCAGCAGCGCGACCAGCGTCACCGGCAGGCCCATCGCCGGCAGTACGATCAGCGCGGCGAAGGTGGCGCCGCCGCCCACGCCCGCCACACCGGCGGAGCTGAGGGTGACGATGCCAACCAGGGTGGCGATCCACACCGGATCCAGCGGGTTGATGCCGACGGTCGGCGCAACCATTACCGCCAGCATTGCCGGGTAGAGACCCGCACAGCCGTTCTGGCCGATGGTGGCGCCGAACGACGCCGAGAAGCTGGCGATGGATTCCGGCACGCCCAGACGACGGGTCTGCGCTTCCACGTTCAATGGAATGCTGGCGGCGCTGGAGCGGCTGGTGAAGGCGAAGGTGATCACCGGCCACACCTTGCGGAAGAACTTCATCGGGTTAACGCCGGTGAAGGCCAGCAGCACAGCGTGCACCACGAACATGATGGCCAGGCCGATGTACGAGGCCACCACGAAGCTGCCGAGCTTGACGATGTCGTGAATGTTGGAACCGGCGACCACTTTGGTCATCAGCGCCAGCACGCCGTACGGCGTCAGCTTCATGACCAGACGCACCAGCTTCATCACCCAGGCCTGCAGGGTGTCGATAGCCACCAGCACGCGCTCGCCTTTCGGCTTGTCGTCTTTCAGCAGCTGCAGCGACGCCACGCCGAGGAAGGTGGCGAAAATCACCACGCTAATGATCGACGTCGGGCTGGCGCCGGTCAGATCGGCGAACGGGTTTTTCGGGATGAACGACAGCACCATCTGCGGCACGGTCAGATCGGCCAGTTTACCCACGTAATTGGTCTGGATCGCCGTCAGGCGCGCGCTTTCCTGCGCGCCCTGCACCAGGCCTTCGGCGGTCAGGCCGAACAGGTTGGTGACCAGCACGCCCACCAGCGCCGAGATCAGCGTGGTGAACAGCAGCGTGCCGATAGTCAGGACGCTGATTTTGCCCAGAGAAGAGGCGTTATGCAGTTTGGCGACCGCGCTCAGGATTGAGGCGAACACCAGCGGCATGACGATCATTTGCAGCAGTTGCACATAGCCGTTGCCGACGATGTTGAACCAGCTGATGGATTCTTTCAGTACCGGGTTGTCGGCGCCGTACACCAGCTGCAGGCCCAGACCGAATACTACGCCGACCACCAGGCCGACCAGCACTTTTTTCGCCAGGCTCCATTGCTTGTGGCGGGTTTGCGCCAGCAGCAAAAGAAGCGCGACAAACACCAGCACGTTAATCACGAGCGGAAGATTCATCCCCAATGTCTCCAATAATCTTTCTTATAAAAACGACTACGCATCACGTATGTCGCGATGTAAATATCGTAACAGTTTGCTGAGTGGCCTACTTATATCCAAATGGAATTTGATATAGCTTTTTGTGTGTTTTTGTTTGTTTTATATACATCAAGATGATGGGTTGGGCGTATTTTTGTGATCAGAGTCTGATATTTCTGATTTGCTCGACATAGGATTGCACCGGCAGGGTGAAATCGCCTTGCCAGCAGATGGCAAACGCCACCAGGCACAGACACAGTACGCGCTCCAGCTGGTTGCCTTTTTGCGAGTTGAGCAGGGGCAGGCGAAAACGCCAGCGGCACGGCCACAGCAGCGGCACGCCGGCGGGCGTGAGCATGTCGGCCAGCAGATGGCTGAAGTAACCGATGATCATGGCGTGCAGCGCGTCGGCCGGGATCGGCCAGCTACGCGGCACGTCCAGCTGAAACAGCGCCATGCCGCCGGCGATCGCCAGCAGGCTGTGGGTGAAACCGCGGTGGCCGAAGGCGCGGGCGATGGGCAGGGCGATCCAGCGCAGGCGCTGGCCCAGTACCGACTTGGGGTGATCGATGTCCGGCAGCAGCGAGGTGAGCAGCGCGGCGGGTATGATGTGCCACCAGTCGCCGGTAGCCAGCTCTGGCGTCACTTCCGCCTTCTTGGCGAAGATCGCGCAAGCGACAGAGAAAATGAGATGTCCTTCCGCGGTCATGCTGTTGCGATTCCGGCTGGTAAACTGTTAATTTATCCAGTATATGGGAAAATTCCCAGTAGTGGAAGCAGTTACCCTGTAACCAATTGTTTATTTTTCCCTGTTTTACAACGGCTTGTTACGGTGCTGCGTAACAAATCATCGATTTTGACTGGCGAGAACAAAAAGCGGGCGATGGGCGATGCATGAAGATGAGAAAAAAGACGGTGGCTTGGCGTGTGGCGGGAGGAAGCGGCGGCCTTGAACCGCGCTGCGTGGCAGTGACAACGCGCCGTGGGCCGTCGCTTTCCCTGCCACCCAGCATAATAACAACAGCATGCCGATTCAATAATAATGAAACGATGTTTCGTTTGTTTTGCGGCACGGATCCCTTTTATGGCGCAGAGCGGAAAGCCAGGGCGCCGATGGCCGGCGCCGCAGGTCAGGCAAAGTGGGCGGGAGTGAGCTGTTCCAGGGTCTCCAGCTTGTGGTCCGCCAGCGCCCAGCGCGGATCGTGACGGTATTCGGCCGCCGGGATGACGATGGAACGCATGCGTGCGGCCTTGGTGGCGATCATGCCGTTAAAGGAGTCTTCCAGCGTGATGCAGCGCAGCGGATCGCTGCCCAGGCGCTCGGCGGCGATCAGGTAGACCTCAGGGTGTGGTTTGCTGTACGGCAGGTATTCGGCGGAAACCAGCTGATCGAAGTAACCTTCAAGATCGAACATCTTCAGCACCTGCTGTTGCATGTGCAGCGGCGAGGCGGAGGCGAGGCCAACGTTCAGCCCCTGGCTGCGGCACAGCTCCAGCGCCTGCTGAACGCCCGGCAGCAGCGGGCGCGTCTCGTGCACCAGCTCGATGGCGCGCTCGATAATCCGCGCCGACACCTCATCGAGCGAAACCCCTTGCCACGGCATCGCCTGGTACCACATCTTCACCACCAGATCGATGCGCAACCCCAGCGTATCCGGCAGCTTGTGACGGTCGGACAGATCCAAACCCAGCGCGCCGAAGATATCCAGCTCGGCCTGCAGCCATAGCGGTTCCGAGTCGATCAACAAGCCGTCCATATCAAAAATTGCGGTTTCAATGCGTTGCGAATAAGCCATTAACGGTTAACTCCTGCCGGCGCGGGTGAATGTGCCCGACACTTTATCATCGCCTGTGACGAGACTAAAACCTTTGCCTGCGCGTTTGGCTTTTGCCAAAACGCAGGATATTCCACGCCTCGCGCAATTTTAGCCACCAGCGCTGATGTTGACGCTCGGTGACCTGTTGCAACATGCGTGCGTAGTCCAGCACCAAACCCGGCGTCCAGGCCATGCTTTCGCCGCGGCTGCGCAGTACCGCCAGCATCCACAGATTGGGATCCAGCACCAGCAACAGAAAGCGGCGCCACAGGTGTTTATCGCCCAGTACGCCTTCCAACGCGCTGTCGAGCGCGCCGATGACCGTGGTGGAACAGTTGCGTCGGGTCAGATTGTAGGTGGCGTCTTGCCGATAACGCAGCCAGAATGCGCGCAGCGCCGCCGGGTTATAGCGGTAGAATTGAATTTTCTTGTCCGGTGGGCACCAGGCGGCGATCTCACCCGGCAGGTCGGGCAGGAAACGCCCGTCGACGTTGTTCTGCTCGCCGGCATGCAACAACTGGCGGAAATCCTGAACGGAATGGCTGATGTCGTTGAGCGGGTAGTGACTGATATACACATCCGGCGCGAGCGCCAGGGCGGCATGACCGGTGGAGATATTGCCGCCGCCGTCGACCGCCGCGATGTATCGGTCGACGATGTAACGCCGGCGCGGATCTTTAGCCGCACCAATCGGTGTCCAGACGTACACCGTGAGTGGCGCAGTCTCATCCTCCGGGTGCGGTGGCTGCCGCGCGGGGTGCTGATTCAGAGAGAAGCTTGTCAGTCTCCGGGCGATACGCAATAAGGCCCAGCCGGAAAGCACCATCATCACGCCGAGGCAAAAGGGCACCGTCATCCGATGCGGCGCCGGCCAGCCGACAAAAATCATCAACGAAAGCAGGATCTCGCCGCCGCCCGCCAGCGCCACGCCTTTCCATCGACTGTGTTGAATCACCGTGGAGGAGGCGATGCGCACGGCGCCGTCAAGCAGCAGCGCGCTGCCAAACACCACGGTGGCGACGATGTTATCGTCTGCGGGCACGTCCAGCATTAAAAAGGCCATAAACACGAAACCCAATCCCTTCAGCAACACCGGCCTGCTGGCCGAAGAGCCGATCACCAGCGCAGCGGATATCGCCACCAGCCCCTCCAGCGCCAGGATGACCGCCAGCGCATCCAGCGCCAGCACCGACCGGCCATCCTGCAGTATGTCGAACAACATCAGCGCCCCTGCGGCTATCCACAGCCAACCGAACAGCACCAGCAGGCGGCGCTGGCCGTGCAGCGCCTGGGCGCCCAGCAATAAGATAATCAGTCGAATCATGGCGGCCTCTGTCCGAATGGATAACGTTACCCCTTCAATGATAGTGTGCCGGCGCCGTTAAGTTTTTGATTTCGACGAATTCGGCTAAGCTTGTAGCACAGAGGGAGTGAAGAAAACGGTGGGCGAGTTTCGCCAACAGCAGGTAGACTTAGCCGATTCGGTTACGTCGCTAACAAGGGGAACACATGACGTATCAACAGGCCGGGCGTCTCGCCATTTTGAAACGCATTCTCGGATGGGTGGTTTTTATCCCGGCGTTGCTGTCGACGCTGATTTCCGTGCTGGGCTTTATCTATCAGCACAGTGAAAAAACCAAGGGCATCAACGCAGTGATGCTGGATTTTGTCCACGTGATGGTGGACATGGTGCGTTTCAACACGCCGTTCCTGAACCTTTTCTGGTACAACTCACCGGTGCCTGACGTGGATAAAAGCCTGTTCAGCGGCGCCAATCTGATGTTCATCATCATCTATATTCTGATCTTCGTCGGGCTGGCGCTGCAGGCCTCCGGCGCGCGCATGTCGCGTCAGGTCAAGTTCATCCGCGAAGGGTTGGAAGACCAGATGATCCTGGAGCAGGCCAAGGGCAGCGAAGGGCACACGCGCCAACAGCTTGAGGAGCGCATTACGCTGCCGCACCACACCATCTTCCTGCAATACTTCCCGCTGTACATCCTGCCTATCGTGATTGCGGTGATCGCCTGGTTCGTGATCCGCCTGTTGGGGCAGTTGGCCGGCGCGGCCTGAACCATGAACGGGGCGCCGCTCGGCGCCCCGGAACGTTATGACGCTTCGGGCTGCAGCAGCGCCTCCACCGCGCGTTGGGCAGCCACCAAATGCTGGCCGCCGAACAGATTGCTGCGGTTGAGCAGGTAGTACAGCTGATACAGCGGCTGGCGTTCGATAAATCCGGCCCCCAGCGGCCACACGCTCTGATAGCCGTCGTAGATCTGCGGCGGCAGCTCCGGATACAGCGGCAGCATCGCCAAATCGCACTCTCTGTCGCCCCAGTAGCTGGCCGGATCGAACAGTATCGGCCCGTTGGCGGTCATCGCGCAGTTGCCCGGCCACAGGTTGCCGTGCAGCAGGGAAGGCTGCGGCTGGTGGTGCTGCAAGCGCAGATACACCCGATCGACGATGTCGTCGATGTCGCCGAAGGTCATGCCTTTTTCCGCCGCCAGCTGCAGCTGCCAGCCGATGCGCTGTTCGGCGAAAAATTCCGACCAGCGGCGCTGCCAGGCGTTGGGTTGCGGAGTAGTGGTCAGATCGCTGTCGAAGTCGAGACCGAACTGCGGTTGCTCGCTCCACTGATGCAGGTGCGCCAACTGCTGGCCCAGACAGTAGGCGCCGTGGGCGTCGAGGGGTTTCAACTGCTGATACTCCAGCAGCAGGAAGCTGTAGTCGCGATCACTGCCGACGCCGTACACTTCCGGCACCCGCACGCTTTTGCTGCGCGCCAGCAACGCCAGCTGATCGGCCTCGGCGGTGAATATCGGCAGTTGTTCACGGGCGTCGCATTTCACGAACACCTCGTTGTCACCGTAACTCACGCGCCACGCCGGGTGAATGTCGCCCCCGGGCAGTTCAATCCTTTCGCGTATCTCTGCGCTGCCAAGATGTTCACTTAACAGACGGCTAACGGCTTGCCACATGGTATTTCCCCCTCTGTGCTGCCTGATAATTCATTAGGTTAGCGTCTTTCCCGTGGTGAAAACACGACGCGGCGCACAGCCGGCGTCAAAGGCGGCGATTTTTTCAGCGCCTCGCCAGCTCAAAGTATATACCCTATTGATTAATTTAAGCGTAATACCGATTGCAACTTGATGACAACGAATAAGCCAGCGGAGGAATAGGATGCGGCGGGGCACACCGCCGCATCAGAGGGGCGTTTAACTGCCCATCGGGGCGTTTTGGTTACCCTGTAACGGGCGCAGCTTGCTGTACAACAAGGCGACAACGAACAGCACGGCCTGCACGATGACGATACAGGGCCCGGTGGCGCCGTCGATGTGGAAGCTGATCAGGGTGCCGAGCACGCAAGAGAACACCGACACCACCGTCGCCACCATCAGCATGCGATCAAACCGGCGGCACAGCATAAAGGCGATGATGCCGGGGGCGATCAGCATGGCAATCACCAAAATCACCCCCACGGCTTGCAGCGAGGCGACGATGGTCATCGCCAGCAGGCACAGCAGCCCGTAGTGCAGCAGCTTGACCGGCAGGCCAATCACCCGGGCATGGTGCGGATCGAAACAGTACAGCATGAAGTCTTTGCGCTTGAGTAACACCACCGCCAGGGTGATGCCGGCGATCAGCAGGGTTTGCTTCAGCTCACCGTCGGTGATGCCCAGCATGTTGCCGAACAGAATGTGGCTCAGGTGCTGGTCGGTATCGATGCGCGAGAACAGCACCAGGCCGAAGGCGAACATGCCGGAGAAAACGATGCCCATCACCGTGTCTTCTTTCACCCGACTGTTCTCTTTCAGGTAGCCGGTGGCTACCGCGCAAAAGATGCCGGAGAGGAAGGCGCCGATCGCCAGCGGGATGCCGACCACGAACGCCACCACGATGCCGGGCAGCACCGCGTGCGAGATGGCGTCACCCATCAGCGACCAGCCTTTGAGCACCAGATAGCAGGAGAGCACGGCGCACACTACGCCGGTGACGATGGCAGCGACGATCGCCCGCTGCATGAACGGGTAGGCGAAGGGTTCGCTCAGCAGTTGATACAGGGTGTCCATCAGCGACCTCCGGTTTGCGACTGTGCCACACGACGCCGGGACGCCAGCAGGCCGTGTTTCGGCGCGAAGAAGAACGCCGCCAGGAACACCAGCGTTTGCAGGGTGACGATAACGCCCCCGGTGGCGCCGTCGAGGAAGAAACTCAGGTAGGCGCCGATGCCGCTGGTCAATGCGCCGATGATGATGGCGATGATCACCAGCCGGCTGAAGCGGTCGGTCAGCAGGTAGGCGGTGGCGCCCGGCGTGATCACCATGGCGATCACCAAAATGGCGCCGACGGTTTGCAGCGCGGCGACGGTGCAGGCGCTGAGCAGGGTGAAGAACAGGATCTTCAGCTTCAGCGGTGACAGGCCGATCGAGACCGCGTGGCTTTCGTCGAAGAACACCGCCAGCAGGTCTTTCCACACCAGGCACAGGATCAGCAGCGAAACGCCGATGATGATTTCTACCTGCAGCACGTCTTCGTCGGCGATGCCAAGGATATTGCCGAAGATGATCGACTGTACGTTGACCGAGGTAGGGTTGAGCGACACGATCAGCAGACCGACGGCGAAGAAGGTGGAGAAGATGAAGCCGATGATGGCGTCTTCGCGCAGCCGGGTGATGTGGCGCACCAGCGTCATCGCCAGCGCCGCCAGCATGCCGGTAAAGAAGGCGCCGGCGGCGTAGGGCAGGCCGAGGGCGTAGGCGCCGGCCACGCCGGGCACCACCGAGTGCGACAGCGCATCGCCCATCAACGACCATCCCTTCAGCATCAGATAGGCGGACAGGAACGCGCAGGCGGCGCCGACGATGGCGCTGACCCAGATGGCTTTCACCATGTAGTTATAACTGAAAGGTTGCAGCAGAAGGTCCAGCATCAGGATTGTTTCTCCCTGGCCTGGCTGTTGGCCGGCGGATCGCTCTTGGTGTGGCCGTAGAACACCGCCGGGCGCTCATCGTCGGTCAACACCGTAACGGTGCGCGGATCGTTGTCGTCGTGCAGGTCCGGGCCTGAGAGGTTGATATGGCGCAGCACGCCGCCGAATGCCTGCTCCAGGTTGCTCTGCGTGAAGGTGGTTTCGGTTGGGCCGGCGGCCAGCACCGTGCGGTTGATGAGGATCACCCGATCGCAAAACTCCGGCACGCTGCCGAGGTTGTGGGTGGAGACCAGGATCAGATGCCCCTCGTCGCGCAATGCGCGCAGCAGCTCGATAATGGCATTCTCGGTTTTCACATCCACGCCGGTGAACGGTTCATCCAGCAGCAGCACGGTGCCCTGTTGCGCCAGCGCGCGCGCCAGAAACACGCGCTTTTTCTGGCCGCCGGACAGCTCGCCGATCTGCCGACCGCGCAGCTCGCTGAGGCCGACCCGCTCCAGCGCCTTGTCAACCCGCAACCGGTCCTCTCGCGACGGAATGCGCAGGAAATTCATCTTGCCGTAGCGGCCCATCATCACCACGTCTTCCACCAGCACCGGGAAGTTCCAGTCGACGTCCTCGGTCTGTGGCACGTAGGCGATCAGGTTCTTTTTCAGCGCGTCCGCTACCGGTTTGTCGATGAGCGACACCCGGCCGCTGGTGGGCCTGACCAGGCCCATGATGCTTTTGAACAACGTCGATTTACCGCTGCCGTTGACGCCGACCAGTGCGCAGATCGAACCGCCGCTCAGGGTAAAGCTGGCGTTGTGAATGGCGGTGTGTCCGTTGTTGTAGGTCACGGTGACGTCGTCCACGTTCAATTCAGGGCGGACAAACGGTTCATGGGTCATTGATCGAATCCTTTGGCGATGGTTTGCACGGTGGTGTTAAGCAGGTCGATATAGGTCGGCACTGGGCCGTCGCGGGTGGACAGCGAATCCACGTACAGCACGCCGCCGTATTTGGCGCCGGTTTCTTTCGCTACCTGCTTGGCCGGCTTGTCGGAAATGGTGCTCTCGCTGAACACCACCGGAATATGGTGGGCGCGCACCGCGTCGATTACCCGGCGCACCTGCTGCGGCGAACCTTGCTCATCGGCGTTGATCGGCCACAGATAGACTTCTTTCAGCTGATAGTCCTGCGCCAGGTAGCTGAAAGCGCCTTCGCTGGTCACCAGCCAACGCTGTGCGGTCGGAATGCGCGCCAGGCGTTCGCGCAGTGGGGCGTCCAGTGCGCCGATTTTCTCTGCGTAGGCTTTGGCGTTGCGGTTATAGGTTTCCGCATGTGCCGGATCGTGCTCCACCAGGGCTTTGCGAATGTTCTCGATGTACACCAGCGCGTTGCTTGGCGACATCCAGGCATGCGGGTTCGGGTTGCCGTTATACGGCCCTTCGCGGATCGGCAGCGGGGTGATGCCTTCGGTCACGACCGCCGCCGGCACCTGTTTGATGTTTTCGAAGAAGCGCTGGAACCAGCGTTCCAGGTTCATGCCGTTCCACAGGATCAGGTCGGCGTGCTGCGCTTTGACGATGTCGCGCGGGGTCGGTTGATAGTCGTGGATCTCGGCACCCGGCTTGGTGATGGATTCCACCACGGCGGCGTCACCGGCCACGTTCTGGGCAATGTCCTGAATGATGGTAAAGGTTGTCACCACGCGCAGCTTTTTTTCCGCCAGCGCGTTTTGACTGACCAAGGCGGCGCCGAGCAGCAGGCAGGCGAGCGTAAAAGGGCGTAACAGTGCGGCAGCGCGGGAAGGGCGACTGCGACGAAAAGCGCAACTTATCAATGGCATGATGACGTCTCCTGGTTCAAATGAAAATGATTATCAATATCAATTGAGGCGAAGTCAAGCGTCACTTGCCCACCGCCGGCGGGGTATTTCTCCAACTGAAAAAATAATACCGTCCGGGGAGTTATAGCATTTTATGTATCAGTATGTAACCGCTGAAGGTAGTCCTCACAGGTGCATATCGTCACCTCCGGCTGTTTTCCCAATGCCAACTGCCCGAACCCCTGCGCCAGGCGCAGTACATCCTCTTGATCCAGCACGGTTATGAACGCGAAACTGTTGCTGCCGAGCTCATGGTGAACGCCATTTTCGTCTGTCACCGACGTGACAAAACCTTCGCGCGTCAATTGCCCGGTCAGCTTCGCCAGGTCGGTTAATCCCGCTTCCTGATAGCGAAAAGTCACCACAAAGCAGTTTGTTGCAGATTGACTCATAAATCACCTCTTGGTATATGGATAGCTTGAGATTAGCCCAAAAAATTACTGCAGGTGTCCTTACAAGTTGTATATGCTACGCAACTCATTGAAAGGAGTGAGGGATTCTGTGAAAACAAAAATAGGTTGCCTTACGGCAATTTTGCTTTTGTCGGGGTGCGCCAAAGACCCGCAAACGGCAAGCAATATTTCAGGCAGTGGCACAACGCGCGGCGGTTGGTTAAAACCCCCTCCGCAGGCACCGGTAAACCGCACAGGCACCCCGGTTGCTTATAACGATTACATTCGTCAGGCCGCCAGCAACTACGGCGTTGACGAAACGCTGATTAAAGCGATTATTCAGGTGGAGTCCGGGTTTAACCCGAACGTGGTCAGCACCTCGAACGCAGTGGGATTGATGCAGCTTAAGGCTTCTACCGCCGGCCGCGACGCCTATCGCATGAAAGGACGAAACGGGCAACCCAGCTCGCGTGAGCTGAAAGATCCGGCGGTCAATATTGATCTGGGAACGGCCTATATCAATATTCTTCAAAGCCAGCAGCTAGCCGGGATCAACAACCCTCAGACTCTGCGTTATGCCACCATCGTTTCGTACGTGAACGGGGCGGGTGCCATGTTACGCACCTTCTCCTCGGACAAGCGTGTGGCGGTGAATCGCATCAATCAGATGAGTCCGGACGAGTTTTATCAGCACATCCAGAAAAAGCACCCGGCACCGCAGGCGCCGCGCTATTTGTGGAAGGTGACCACCGCCTACCAGGCGATGTCGCAGTAACCCTCTCTTTTGTCGAATCGGCCGCTGAACGCGGCCGATTTTGTTTATGGCGCCGCTTAAGAGCACGACGCACCTCTCATTTTTCGTTATTTCCTCACCGGTTATCAGAAAAACCGCACAAAAAGTTAAATTTACGTTAGCAGATAAATCTTTACGTTCATTCAATAAGTTACCGGTAACATTTTTGCATTTGCTCGCATTCTGACCTTCAATAAATAGACAAATAAGTAACAAATTATTTTAAAAACCCGTATCGACCGCAAGGTTGCGGTTAAATAGTTGTGACTATCTTTGGATGGAATGTGACATGTCGAATCATAAAACCAACAATTCGCGGCGCGATTTCTTGTTGAAATCGATGACCTTAATTCCTGCGGCGGTAATTGGTGGCAGTGGCGTTGGCGCGCTGACGGCACCGGCACCAGCGGTCGCGGCCCCGAACACTTCAACGCAGAACGATTACCAACCGACCTTTTTCACCCCGGAAGAGTGGGCCTTCATCAGGGCCGCCGTCGCGCGCCTGATCCCGGCCGACGAACGCGGCCCTGGCGCACTGGAAGCCGGCGTACCGGAGTTTATCGATCGCCAGATGAATACCCCATACGCCACCGGCTCCATCTGGTACATGCAGGGGCCATTCAACCCCGATGTGCCGAAGGAGATGGGTTATCAGCTGCCGCTGGTGCCCAAGCAAATCTACAACCTCGGCATCAGTGACGCCGACGCCTACAGCAAGAAAACCGCCGGCAAGCCCTTCGCCGAACTGGATGGCGCGCAGCAAGACGCCATGCTGCAAAAGTTCGAGTCCGGCGAGGCGGAGTTCCAGCAGCTGCCGTCGAAACTGTTCTTCTCCTATCTGTTGCAAAACACCCGCGAAGGTTTCTTCAGCGATCCTATCCATGGCGGCAACAAAGACATGGTGGGCTGGAAGCTGATTAATTTTCCGGGCGCGCGCGCCGATTTTATGGACTGGGTTGAGCGAGGGGAGCGTTATCCCTTCCCGCCGGTCTCGATTCGTGGGGAGAGGGGCTGATCATGGCAACGGTAATGAAAAAAGTAGATGCGGTGATCGTCGGTTTCGGCTGGGTGGGCGCGATCATGGCCAAAGAGCTGACCGAGGCCGGCCTCAACGTGGTGGCGTTGGAGCGTGGCCCGATGCGCGACACCTATCCGGACGGTTCTTATCCGCAGGTGATCGACGAGCTGACCTATAACATCCGCCGCAAACTGTTCCAGGATCTGTCGAAAAGCACCGTCACCATTCGCCACAACAGCAGCCAGACCGCGGTGCCTTACCGCCAGCTGGCGGCGTTCCTGCCGGGCACCGGCGTTGGCGGTGCCGGCCTGCACTGGTCGGGCGTGCATTTTCGCGTCGATCCGATCGAACTGCGCATGCGCAGCCACTATGAAGAGCGCTACGGCAAAAACTTCATTCCGAAGGACATGACCATCCAGGACTTCGGCGTGACCTACGACGAGCTGGAACCGTTCTTCGATAAAGCGGAGAAAGTGTTCGGCACCTCCGGCACCGCCTGGACCATCAAAGGGCAGAAAGTGGCGCAGAAGGGCGGCAACCGCTTTGCGGCGGATCGTTCCAGCGACTTCCCGCTGCCGGCGCAGAAAAATACCTACTCCGCCCAGCTGTTCGAGAAAGCGGCGCTGGAGGTGGGTTATCACCCTTACAACCTGCCGTCCGCCAACACCTCGGACTCTTACACCAACCCGTACGGCGCGCAGATGGGCCCGTGCAACTTCTGCGGTTTCTGCAGCGGCTACGCCTGCTACATGTATTCCAAGGCCTCGCCGAACGTCAACATTTTGCCGGCGCTGCGCATGGAGAAACGTTTCGAGCTGCGCACCAACGCCAACGTGCTGAAGGTCAACCTGACCGACGACAAATCCCGCGCCACCGGCGTGAACTACGTCGATGCGCAGGGCCGCGAGATTGAACAGCCGGCCGATCTGGTGATCCTGGGCGCGTTCCAGTTCCACAACGTGCACCTGATGCTGCTGTCCGGCATCGGCAAGCCTTACGATCCGGTGACCGGCGAAGGCGTGGTCGGGCGCAACTTCGCCTACCAGAACATGACCACCATCAAGGCGTTCTTCGATAAAGACGTGTTCACCAACCCGTTCATCGGCGCCGGCGGCAACGGCGTGGGCGTGGACGACTTCAACGCCGATAACTTCGACCACGCCAAAGAAGGCTTCGTCGGCGGTTCGCCGTTCTGGGTCAACCAGGCGGGCACCAAGCCGATCTCCGGCCTGCCGACGCCGCCGGGCACCCCGGCCTGGGGCAGCAAATGGAAAGCGGCGGTGGCGGATGCCTACACCCACCACGTTTCGATGGACGCCCACGGCGCGCACCAGTCGTACCGCAACAACTATCTGGATCTTGATCCCAACTACAAGAACGTCTTTGGCCAGCCGCTGCTGCGCATGACGTTCGACTGGCAGGAAAACGACATCAAGATGGCGCAGTTCATGTACGACAAGATGGCGCCGATCGCCAAGGCGATGAACCCGAAACTGATCGCCGGCAGCCCGAAAAACGCCAACAGCCACTTCGACACCACCAGCTACCAAACCACCCACATGAACGGCGGCGCGGTAATGGGCGAGGATCCGAAGACCAGCGCGGTCAACCGCTATCTGCAGAGCTGGGACGTGCACAACGTGTTCTCGATCGGCGCATCGGCCTTCCCGCAGGGGCTGGGCTACAACCCGACCGGCACCGTGGCGGCATTGGCTTACTGGTCTGCCCGCGCCATTCGCGAGCAGTATCTGAAAAACCCAGGCCCATTGGTGCAGGCATAAGGACGGCGAACGATGAAAGCATTTGTACCGGCACTGGTTCTCAGTGCAGTGAGTTTTTCCGTTTGGGCGCAGGACGCCACCGTCAGCAGCGAGCTGATCAAGCGCGGTGAATACCTGGCGCGCGCCGGCGACTGCGTGGCTTGCCACACCGACGGCAAGAGCGGCAAAACCTTCGCCGGCGGTCTGGCGATGGAGACGCCGATCGGCACCATCTACTCCACCAACATCACGCCGGACAAGAAAACCGGCATCGGCGATTACAGCTTCGAGGATTTCGACAACGCGGTGCGTAAGGGCGTAGCCAAAAACGGCAGCACCCTGTACCCGGCGATGCCGTACCCGTCGTTCGCGCTGGTGAAAGAGGACGACATGCGGGCCATGTATGCCTATTTCATGCACGGCGTGCAGCCGGTGGAGCAGGCCAATAAGGACTCCGACATCCCGTGGCCGCTGTCGATGCGCTGGCCGCTGAGCATCTGGCGCGGCATGTTCGCGCCGTCGCCGGCGGACTTCGTGGCTGACGCCAAGGCCGATCCGGTGATTGAGCGCGGCCGCTACCTGGTGGAAGGCCTGGGCCACTGCGGTGCCTGCCATACCCCGCGCAGCATCACCATGCAGGAAAAAGCGCTGAGCAACAGCGAAAGCGACGACTACCTGTCCGGCAGCAACGCGCCGATCGACGGCTGGGTGGCTTCCAGCCTGCGCAGCGACCGCAAGGATGGCCTGGGCAGTTGGAGCGAAGCCGAGCTGACCGAGTTCCTGAAAACCGGCCGTAACGACAAGGCGATCGTGTTTGGCGGCATGAGCGACGTGGTGGAGCACAGCCTGCAATACCTGAGCGACGACGATCTGACCGCCATCGCACGCTACCTGAAATCGCTGCCGCCGAAAGACGGCAAGCAGCAGGCGGCGCCGGTCGAAGACAGCGTGGCCAAGGATCTGTGGCGCGGTGACGACAGCAAGCCCGGCGCGGCGCTGTATGTCGATAACTGCGCGGCCTGCCACCGCACCGACGGCGTGGGCTACAAGCGCGCCTTCCCGTCGCTGAAGGGCAACCCGGTGGTGCAGACCGAGGACGCGACCTCGCTGATCCACATCGTGCTGACCGGCAACACTACGCCGGCGGTGCAGGGGGCGGTGTCCAACATCACCATGCCGCCGTTCGGCTGGCGTCTGAACGATCAGCAGGTGGCGGACGTGGTGAACTTCATCCGCACCAGCTGGGGCAACAGTGCCAAACCGGTGAGCGCCTCCGACGTGGCCGACGTGCGTAAAGACCGCTCGATGATCCGCGACGAGAAGGAGATGGGCAGCGCCGAGGTGCCGGACCATCCGGACGCGAAGAAGTAAACCGCTTAAGGGCTCCGCAAGGGGCCCTTAGTTTTTTCTGTCTGCGCCGTTTTTTCCAGCATTTTCTGTTCACAAATCGTTCGTTCGGCCGATAAAACATAGACCCGCAGCGGATTTTTCATTATCCTTTGCCGTCCTTTCATCAGGCGTAAGTATGAAATATCGCTTTAATTCACTGATTACTATTAAAAAATTCGCGGAGAAGGATATCCCGTTAGGCGCAATCGTTGGCGCCGCAGATTAAGGTAGACTGTCTCATGAGTACGATTTCTCCCGATTCAGGCACGCTGACGGCCGCTCAGCCTGCCAAATGGAACAAAACCGACACCGTCTGGATGTTCGGTCTTTATGCCACCGCGGTGGGCGCCGGCACGTTGTTCTTGCCGATCAACGCCGGTTTGAACGGCCCGCTGGTGCTGCTGCTGATGGCGCTGTTCGCTTTCCCGCTGACCTATTTGCCGCACCGCGCGCTCAGCCGCTTCGTGCTTTCCGGCTCCAGCCGCGACGGCAATATTCACGATGTGGTGGTGGAACATTTCGGCGTATTGGCCGGAAAAATCATCATGGTGCTGTATCTGATGGCGTTCTTCCCGATCGTGCTGGTGTACAGCATTTCGATCACTAACGCGCTGGACAGCTTCCTGATCCATCAGTTCCATGTGGCGCCGCTGCCGCGCATCTGGCTGAGCCTGGCGGTGGTGGTGGTGCTCAATCTGGTGCTGCTGCGCGGCAAAGACAGCATCGTGGCGGCAATGGGCATGCTGGTGTTCCCGCTGCTGGTGTTCCTGATGGGCATTTCGCTGTACCTGATGCCGAGCTGGAATACCGCCAACTTCGTTAATGGCCTGGCCGCCACCCGCTTCGATACGCCGGGGCTGTGGCATTCGCTGTGGCTGGCGGTGCCGGTGATGGTGTTCTCCTTCAGCCATGCACCGATCATCTCCTCCTTCGCCTCGACGCAGAAGAGCCTGTATGGCGACAAGGCGGAACGCCGCTGTGCGCGCATCATGCGCTACAGCTATGTGCTGATCTGCGTTACCGTGCTGTTCTTCGTGTTCAGCTGCGTGCTGAGCCTGTCCCATGAAGACATGCAGCAGGCCAAAGATCAGAACATCACGGTGCTGACCACCTTGGCCAACAAGTTCTCCAACCCGCTGATCGCCTATCTCGGCCCGGTGATGGCGATGCTGGCAATGGCTAAATCCTATCTCGGCACCTCGCTGGGGGTGACGGAAGGGGCGACCAGCCTGATCGATGGCGTCACGCGCGCGGTCGGCAAGCCGCTCAGCTCGCGCATGACGCACCGCATCTCGGCGGTGGCACTGTTCCTGCTCACCTGGGCGGCGACGGTGTGGAACCCCAGCGCGCTGCACATCATCGAAACCATCAGCGGCCCGCTGATTGCGGCGATCCTGTTCATCCTGCCGATGTACGCGGTGCGTGCGGTGCCGGCCATGCGCCAATATCGCGCGGCGAGCAACGTCTTCGTGCTGGTGATGGGCTTGATTGCGCTGTCGGCGCTGATCTACGGCCTGATGTGATCCCCTGGGCGCGCCGGCTCCGGCGCGCCTCTTATCCTTCCTTTACACATCCCTTTGCAATTAATCGCCGGCATGCTGGGCGTTATCTTTGATAATGCAAGCCATTCTCATTAGTATTTCCTGAATGTATTCATGACTAAGGAGTCTTTCGTGCACCGTCGAATCACTTTGCCGGCGCTGGTCTGCGCCGCCTTACTCGCCTCTCCGGCGATGGCCACTACCTATCCGTTGACCCTGACCGACACCTCCGGCCAGACGGTCACCCTCCCGCAGGAGCCGAAACGCATCGTGGTGCAGGACGGGCGCGACATTCTCACGCTGGCGCTGCTCGATCGCGCCAACCCGTTCGGCCGGCTGGTGGCCTGGAATAACCTGCTGAAGAAAAGCGACGCGGCGACCTGGGAAATCTTGCAGAGCAAATGGCCGGCGGCGAAAAACATCATCGACATGGGATTCAGCGATAAAGGCGAGGTGAATCTGGAGAGCGTGATCGCCAAGCGCCCCGATCTGATGATCGCCCAGCTGCGCTCCAAGCCTTCGCTGAGCCAAACCGGCGTGCTGGATAAGCTGAAGGCGCTGAACGTGCCGGTGCTGTTTATCGATACCATGCTCAAGCCGGTGGAAAACACGCCGAAAAGCGTGACGCTGTTGGGGGAAACCCTCAACCGTGAAAGCGAAGCCAAGCAATATACCGATTATTATCAGCAGCATTATCAGGCCATTCTGGCCAAAACGCAGTCGGTGGAACCCAAACCGTTGGTGTTCTTCGAAGCCAAGGCCGGCCTGAATGGCCTGGAATCTTGCTGCTTCACCCATGCGCACGTCGGCTGGGGGGCACTGGTCGAGGCGGTCGGCGCGCGTAACATCGGTTCTGCGCTGCTGCCGGGTGCGACCGGCGACGTGGCGCTGGAAAAAGTGATCGCTATGAAACCGGATGCGTATATCGTTTCCGGCTCGCAGTGGGCCAGCAAGACCAATGCCGCGGTGCCGTTCGGCTATGGCGTGACGCAGCAGCAGGTGGATGAGGCCTTCAACCGCATGAAGCAGCGCCCAGGGTTCTCGCAGGTGTCGGCGGTGAAGGAAGGGCGGTTCTACGGCATCTACCATAACTTCTACAACCACCCGTACAACATCGTCGGGCTGGAGTATCTGGCGAAGTTTATCTATCCGGCGCAGTTCCCGGATTTGGATCCGGCCAAGACCTACAGCGAGATCCTCAGTCGCTTTACCGAAGTGCCGGAAGGCAAGGGCATTTTGGGCGCGCAGGCGCCGGCGGGGAAATAACGGCAACGGGCGCGATGTCGCGCCCGTTTTGTATGATCAGGCGGTCGGCGTATAGGTGGAGATGATCTCCAGCACGCCGTTGATGATGAACTGTACCCCCATACACACCAGCAGGAACCCCATCAGGCGCGAGATCGCCTCGATGCCGCTTTTCCCCACCAACCGCATGATGGCGCCGGAACTGAGCAGGCAGCCCCACAGGATCACCGCGACCGTCAGGAAAATGGCGACCGGCGCCACGGCCAACACCCAGGGTTCAAAGCCCAGCGAGTTCGCTTTGACGCTCGATGCCGAGCTGATGATCATCGCGATGGTGCCCGGCCCGGCGGTGCTCGGCATGGCCAGCGGCACGAAGGCGATGTTGGCCGACGTCTTGTGGCGCAGCTCGTGCGACTTGCTCTCCACCTCCGGCGCGTCTTCGGGGCTCTGCTGCGGGAACAGCATGCGAAAACCGATGAAGGCGACGATCAGGCCGCCGGCGATGCGCAGGCCGGGGATCGAAATGCCGAAGGTGTTCATCACCACCTGCCCGGCGTAAAACGCCACCGTCATGATGCAGAACACATAAACCGAGGCCATCAGCGACTGCTGATTACGCTCTTCGCGCGTCATATTGCCGGACAACCCGAGCAGCAACGCCACCGTGGTCAGCGGGTTGGCCAGCGGCAACAGCAGCACCAAACCCAGTCCGATGGCCTGGAATAACTGCAAAATACCCGTCATAAAATAGACTCCCTGTGCAACGTTCAAGCCGCCAAACGGCGGCCCATGAGCTGAACAGCCTAGCCTGCCGTACGCCTGGCGGCAATGGGGATAGCTCGTAACGTTAATTAACCGTCGGCCCGGGCGTTCAGCGTCGCCGGCCGGCGAAATTGGTCGGCGGGAGCCTCATCGTCATCGCCGCACTCGCCGGCGAGCTCAGGTTCATCCTCACACCCCAGCGGCGCCTCGTTGACCGCGATCGCGCGCGGCACCGAACGCGCGCCAAAATGCACCAGCCCATATAACGTCGCCAATGCCGCGCACGCCACGATGAGGGCTGCGAGTAACCGGTTCATGTTTTGCGCTAAGACCCTGTTCACTGGTGGATAGCGTAAGAATAGTGATGCTAAGACGGTCTGTCAGCGTATCGCCGCGAGAGTAGACGCACTCTTGATGTTATTATCATTAATTATTTTTAACTGTTTTCACCCTTTAACCGCCTGATTGATGAAGCGAGTCTATAATGGTAAGGCTTTCTGGCATTTCTTTATAATCGAAAACTTAAAAGGAGTTTTACTATGGAAGTGGCAAAAGAATGGGTAGCGGCGAAAAAAATCTCCTGGGGCAGCGTCATCGGCGGCGTGATCACCGTATTGGCTGTTTCACTGTTGCTGTCGACGTTAGGCACCAGTCTTGGATTCTCCATCGTGGATCCGACATCAGACGATCCGATAAACGGCGCCGGTACCACCGTAGTGATTTGGTCCGCTGTTTCAATCATTATTAGTTTGGCCGCCGGCGCTTTTATTGCTGGGCGTTTGGCTGCTAATGACGGACTTATTCATGGCTTCCTGGTCTGGGCTACGTCACTGATTGTGGCGGCGGTACTGGGTGGGATGCTGGTCGGGTCTGCAGTGAAGGCGACCGGCAATGCGCTGGGCGCTATCGCTTCGACCTCCGGCAGCTTGCTCTCCGGCGCCGGTTCAGCGATTGGCAAAGGGGCATCCGGATTGGCGGACGCCGGCGGTAAAGTGTTTGACAAGTTGGGCATCGACACAACCTTGGAACCTGAACAGCTGCAAGGCGATGTGGTTACGGCGCTTAAAAAAAGCGGTATCCCGTCATTGCAGCCTGAATTCATGCAACAGCAGTTGAATGCGGCCAAAACTGATTTGGCGGACGCAGTAAAAGCCCTGGCACTTCAGCCTGACAATAGCGACGCCATTATTAATCAACTGGTCGCCAAGCTTAAAAAACAGGGTGAGGCCATCTCGCAAGATGTGGATCAAGACGCCCTGAAAAAGGCCTTGGCAGAAAATACCGATATGACGCCGCAGGAAGTGGACCAGACGGTGAAGAATTTGGTCGAAGCCAAAAATAAAACTGCGCAGCTGGTTAATCAGCGTTTGGATGACGCCGAAGCAAAAATCAATCAGGCAAAACAGGAGTATGTGGAGCTGAAACAGAAGGCGCGCGAACAGGCTGCCGCTGCTGCAGACGAATTGTCGCGGGCCGCATTATGGTCATTCTTTGCGCTGTTGATTGGCGCAGTGGTCAGTGCGTTGGCAGGCTTGTGGGGCGTTAACACCAATGCCCGCCGTATCGCGGTATCACCTGCGCAGGCGTAATCTTCGGGCTCCTTTGCGCGTCTCGATGATAGAGGGATGAGAGCCTGGAATACTGACGACGATGAAGTGACAGCCAGGAAAGACTGGCCCCACCCCGGCCCAGGTGCCGGGGTTTTTTTATTGTTTCGGCGTAATTAACGACCACCTTTCGCGTGGCTCAGGGCATTAGGCACCAATTGCCACGATCCCTGAGAACAGGTGGATACCATAGATGCGCTGTAAATAATAATGAGTGTGATTATGAAACAAGAACTGCATCTTTTACTGGGGAAAATCGGCGCATTCGCGCTTTCCGCCGCCTTCATGGCGGCATTGGTCGGCCTGGTGTTTATCGATGTGCACTGGCTGCATAACTTCGTTCATGAAACCTCGCTGACCGAAGCGGCACAGGAACTGTTGCTGCTCGCCATCTCCGGCGGTTTTTTCGCCGCGGCCCGGCGACAGGCTGAACGGCGTTCCGCCTGGCTGCTGGTTGGCGGCTTCTTTCTCTGCATGCTGATCCGCGAGATGGACTTCGCGTTCGATGCGTTGTGGCATGGCGCCTGGGTGTGGTTCGCACTGGCGGTCGCCTTGGCCTGCCTGTGGCATGCGGCACGGCATATTGCGGCCACGGTGCGCGGTCTGGCCTATTTCGTGACGCATCCCGGCTACGGCATGATGTGCGCCGGCCTGCTGTGCATTCTGGTGTTTTCACGCCTGTTCGGCATGAGCGCGCTGTGGCAAACGCTGATGCTGGACGGCTACAACCGAGTGGTGAAAAACATGGTGGAAGAGGGGTGCGAACTGTTGGGCTACGGCCTGTGTCTGTTGGCTACCCTCAGCTATCTGAAAGGCGTTTTGGCATCGAATGAGGCGAAAGTGTGAGGGCGGTTGCACTTTATTTATCCGGAACAATTTTAGTGATACTATTCGCTTAGCCGAATGCGGCTGAGAAGGTATGCGTTCCATTCTGTATACCCAGTGAGGTTTCAATCTGGCAATTGTGGGCGAGATCTGAAACCTGGCTGACCAAACCCAAAATCCAATTTTCGTACTGCATGTGATCTGTCGTGTGGGTCACCACTGTAGATAAGGAATTATTAATGCCTGTTATTACCCTTCCTGACGGAAGTCAGCGTCATTTCGACCACCCCGTTTCCCCGATGGATGTCGCGCGCGATATCGGCCCTGGCCTGGCGAAAGCCTGTATCGCCGGCCGCGTCAACGGCGAGCTGGTTGACGCCGGCGATCTGATCGAATCGGATGCGCAGCTGGCCATCATCACCATCAAAGATGAAGACGGTCTGGAAATCATGCGCCACTCCTGCGCGCACCTGCTGGGTCATGCGATCAAGCAGCTGTGGCCGGATACCAAAATGGCGATCGGTCCGGTGATCGACAACGGTTTTTATTATGACGTGGACATCGACCGCACCCTGACGCAGGAAGACCTGGATCTGCTGGAAAAGCGGATGCACGAGTTGGCCGATAAGGATTACGACGTCATCAAGAAGAAGGTCAGCTGGCAAGAAGCCCGTGACACCTTCGCTGAGCGCGGCGAAATCTATAAAGTGGCGATCCTGGATGAGAACATCAGCCATGACGATCGTCCGGGCCTGTATCACCACGAAGAATACGTCGACATGTGCCGCGGTCCGCACGTGCCGAACATGCGTTTCTGCCACCATTTCAAACTGCAGAAAACCTCCGGCGCTTACTGGCGCGGCGACAGCAAAAACAAAATGCTGCAGCGTATCTACGGTACCGCCTGGGCAGACAAGAAGCAGCTGAACGCCTACCTGCAGCGTCTGGAAGAAGCGGCCAAGCGCGATCACCGCAAGATCGGCAAACAGCTCGACCTGTATCACATGCAGGAAGAAGCGCCGGGTATGGTGTTCTGGCACAACGACGGTTGGACTATCTTCCGCGAGCTGGAAGCCTTCGTGCGCATGAAGCTCAAAGAGTATCAGTACCAGGAAGTGAAAGGTCCGTTCATGATGGACCGCGTGCTGTGGGAAAAAACCGGCCACTGGGAAAACTACAAAGACGCCATGTTCACCACCGCGTCGGAAAACCGCGAATACTGCATCAAGCCGATGAACTGCCCGGGTCACGTGCAGATCTTCAACCAGGGCCTGAAGTCGTACCGTGATTTGCCGCTGCGCATGGGTGAATTCGGCAGCTGCCACCGCAACGAGCCTTCGGGTTCCCTGCACGGCCTGATGCGCGTGCGCGGCTTCACGCAGGATGACGCCCACATCTTCTGTACCGAAGAGCAGGTGCGCGCCGAAGTGAACGAATGTATCCGCATGGTGTATGACGTGTACGGCACTTTCGGCTTCGACAAGATTGCCGTCAAGCTGTCCACGCGTCCGGAAAAACGCATCGGCACCGACGACATGTGGACCCGTGCGGAAGAAGACCTGGCCGCCGCGCTGACCGAGAACGGCATTCCGTTTGAATATCAGCCGGGTGAGGGCGCCTTCTACGGACCGAAAATTGAATTTACCCTGCATGATTGTTTGGATCGCGCATGGCAATGTGGTACCGTGCAGCTCGATTTCTTCTTGCCGGGCCGTTTGGGCGCATCGTACGTTGGCGAAAACAACGATCGCGTCGTGCCGGTAATGATTCACCGCGCCATTTTGGGCTCCATGGAACGCTTCATCGGTATCCTTACCGAAGAATATGCCGGGTTCTACCCGACCTGGATCGCTCCGGTGCAGGTGGTGGTGATGAATATCACCGATAGCCAGTCTGATTACGTCCAGCAATTGACCAAAAAACTGCAGGATGCAGGTATTCGCGTGAAAGCGGACTTGAGAAATGAGAAGATTGGCTTTAAAATTCGCGAACATACTTTACGTCGAGTCCCTTACATGTTGGTGTGCGGTGACAAAGAGGTCGAAGCAGGCAAAGTTGCTGTTCGTACCCGCCGTGGCAAAGACTTGGGAAGCCTGGACGTAAACGAAGTCGTAGACAAGCTGCTGAAAGAGATTCGCAGCCGTAGTCTTCATCAACTGGAGGAATAAAGTATTAAAGGCGGAAAACGAGTTCAACCGGCGCGTCCTAATCGCATTAACAGAGAAATTCGCGCGCAAGAAGTTCGCCTAACCGGCGTCGATGGCGAGCAGATTGGTATTGTCAGTCTGAATGAAGCTCTTGAAAAAGCTGAGGAAGCGGGCGTTGATTTAGTAGAAATCAGCCCAAATGCCGAACCGCCAGTTTGCCGAATCATGGATTACGGCAAATTCCTCTACGAGAAGAGCAAGTCGACGAAAGAACAGAAGAAGAAGCAAAAAGTTATCCAGGTTAAGGAAATCAAATTCCGTCCTGGCACCGATGATGGCGACTATCAGGTCAAACTACGCAACCTGATTCGCTTTCTGGAAGATGGCGATAAAGCCAAAATCACCCTGCGTTTCCGTGGGCGTGAGATGGCGCACCAGCAGATCGGTATGGAAGTGCTTAACCGCGTCCGTAAAGACCTGTGTGAAGATATGGATCTGGCAGTGGTCGAATCCTTCCCTACGAAGATCGAAGGCCGCCAGATGATTATGGTGCTCGCTCCTAAGAAGAAACAGTAAGGCTTACAAGTAATGGAACCCGCGCGGCGCTTGCGCTGTGTGGGTTTTATTCGCCCAACTGATTCGTTGTTTAACAATGCGAAGTGGATTTAATTAAAATGCCAAAGATTAAAACTGTACGTGGTGCAGCCAAGCGCTTCAAAAAAACCGGCAGCGGTGGTTTTAAGCGTAAACATGCCAACCTGCGTCATATTCTGACCAAAAAAGCAACCAAGCGTAAACGTCACCTGCGTCCGAAAGGCATGGTGTCTAAAAACGATCTGGTCCTGGTTACCGCGTGCCTGCCGTACGCATAAGCCATTTTTTTTGAATTTAGAATAAGACTTTAGGAGAGAGCATATGGCTCGCGTAAAACGTGGTGTAATTGCACGCGCACGTCACAAGAAAATTATGAAGCAGGCGAAAGGTTACTACGGTGCCCGTTCGCGCGTATATCGTGTTGCCTTCCAGGCAGTAATCAAAGCAGGCCAGTATGCTTACCGTGACCGTCGTCAACGTAAGCGTCAGTTCCGTCAGCTGTGGATTGCACGTATCAACGCAGCTGCTCGTCAGAACGGTCTGTCTTACAGCAAGTTCATCAACGGCTTGAAAAAAGCGTCGATCGAAATTGACCGTAAGATCCTGGCTGACATCGCAGTCTTCGACAAAGTGGCCTTCGGCGCACTGGTTGAGAAAGCGAAAGCAGCTCTGGCGTAAGTCAGTAGAAGAGGGAGCTTGCTCCCTCTTTTAATCTTTGTTTTCAGCGACAAATATTGACTTTCATTGCCCGCCGCTATATCACTGGTGGTCAATCATCGACAAGGTACCGCAATCATGCACGCAGCTATTTTTCGTTTCTTTTTTTACTTTAGCGCCTGATTTCAGGAGGCTTTGCGCGTAAGAAAAGAAACGAAAAGTAGCGCCTAAGCCTCCCTCGTGGAGGCTTTTTTGTTTTTGGCCATCGGCTCGCCTTGCAAAGCGTTGCGGTGAGAACGGCGGGTACTCAGCCGGCCCTGTGCCGCGCAGGTGAGCCATCCGGCCGACAACGCATTGAAAAGTCTTTGAAGATTGCTCAAAGGCGTGTTCGAATAATAGATAACAATTACTTAGGGCCATCCCGGCCAGAGGAAGAGGAAAGCAATGCCACATCTCGCAGAGCTGGTTGCCAGTGCCAAGGCAGCCGTAGAAGATGCCCAGGATGTTGCCGCGTTAGATTTGGTACGCGTCGAATATTTTGGCAAGAAAGGTCATTTCACCTTGCAGATGCAGTCTCTGCGCGACGTACCGGCGGAAGACCGCCCGGCGGCCGGCGCGGTGATCAACCAGGCCAAGCAAGAGGTGCAAGACGCCCTGAACGCGCGCAAGAACGCGCTGGAAAGCGCCGCGCTGAACGCGCGCCTGGCGGCTGAAACCATCGACGTCTCCCTGCCGGGCCGTCGCATGGAAAACGGCGGCCTGCATCCGGTGACCCGCACCATCGACCGCATCGAAACCTTCTTCGGCGAGCTGGGCTTCTCCGTCGCTACCGGCCCGGAGATTGAAGACGATTACCATAACTTCGACGCACTGAATATTCCAGGGCATCACCCGGCGCGCGCCGACCACGATACCTTCTGGTTCGACGCCACGCGCCTGCTGCGCACTCAGACCTCCGGCGTGCAGATCCGCACCATGAAGAACCAGCAGCCGCCGATCCGCATCATTGCGCCGGGCCGCGTTTATCGTAATGACTACGATCAGACCCACACCCCGATGTTCCACCAGATGGAAGGGCTGATCGTCGATAAAGACATCAGCTTCACCAACCTGAAGGGCACGCTGCACGATTTCCTGAATAACTTCTTTGAAGAAGACCTGCAGGTTCGTTTCCGTCCGTCCTACTTCCCGTTCACCGAACCGTCTGCTGAAGTGGACGTGATGGGTAAGAACGGCAAATGGCTGGAAGTGCTGGGCTGCGGCATGGTGCATCCGAATGTGCTGCGCAACGTGGGCATCGATCCGGAAGTTTACTCCGGCTTCGCCTTCGGTATGGGCATGGAGCGCCTGACGATGCTGCGTTACGGCGTCACCGACCTGCGCGCATTCTTCGAAAACGATCTGCGTTTCCTCAAACAGTTTAAGTAAGGCGGGAATATCACATGAAATTCAGTGAACTCTGGTTGCGCGAGTGGGTAAACCCGGCCATCAGCAGCGAAGCATTATCCGATCAAATCACCATGGCCGGTTTGGAAGTGGACGGCGTGGATCCGGTTGCCGGCGCGTTTAACGGCGTCGTGGTGGGTGAAGTGGTCGAGTGCGGTCAGCACCCGAACGCCGATAAACTGCGCGTCACTAAAGTTAACGTGGGCGGCGATCGCTTGCTCGACATCGTCTGCGGTGCGCCGAACTGCCGCACCGGCCTGAAAGTGGCGGTCGCCACCGTGGGCGCGGTGCTGCCGGGCGACTTCAAAATCAAGGCCGCCAAGCTGCGCGGCGAGCCTTCGGAAGGCATGCTGTGCTCATTCTCCGAGCTGGGCATTTCCGACGATCATGACGGCATCATTGAGCTGCCGCTGGATGCGCCGATCGGCACCGACATCCGCGACTATCTGAAACTGAACGACAACACCATCGAGATCAGCGTCACGCCGAACCGCGCCGACTGCTTGGGCATCATCGGCGTTGCGCGTGACGTGGGCGTACTGAACCAGGTTGCGCTGACCGAGCCGGATATGAGCCCGGTGGCTGCCACTATCGACGCCACGCTGCCGATCCGCGTTGACGCGCCGCAGGCGTGCCCGCGTTATCTGGGCCGCGTGGTGAAAGGCATCGACGTCAAGGCGCCAAGCCCGTTGTGGATGCGTGAAAAACTGCGTCGTTGCGGTATCCGTTCTATCGATGCCGTCGTCGACGTCACCAACTATGTGCTGTTGGAACTTGGCCAGCCGATGCACGCCTTCGATCTGAGCCGCATCGACGGCGGCATCGTGGTGCGCATGGCGGAAGAAGGGGAAACCTTGACGCTGCTGGACGGTAACGAAGCCAAACTGAACGCCGACACCTTAGTGATCGCCGATCATCAAAAAGCGTTGGCGATGGGCGGCATCTTCGGCGGCGAGCATTCCGGCGTCAACGGGGAAACCCAGGACGTGCTGCTGGAGTGCGCTTTCTTCAGCCCGCTGTCGATCACCGGCCGTGCACGCCGTCACGGCCTGCACACCGATGCTTCTCATCGCTATGAGCGCGGCGTCGATCCGGCGCTGCAGTACAAAGCGATGGAGCGCGCCACGCGCCTGCTGCTCGACATCTGTGGCGGCCAGGCCGGTCCGATTATTGACGTGACCGATGAAAACGAATTGCCAAAGCGCGCCACCATCACGCTGCGCCGCGAGAAGTTGGATCGCCTGATCGGCCACGTGGTGCCGAGTGAGCAGGTCAGCGACATTCTGCGTCGCCTGGGTTGCCAGGTGACCGAGCAGGGCGACAGCTGGCAAGCGATCGCGCCGAGCTGGCGTTTCGATATGGAGATCGAAGAGGATCTGGTGGAAGAAGTGGCGCGTGTTTACGGCTACGACAACATCCCGGATGTGCCGGTGCGTGCCGATCTGGTGATGACCCAGCATCGCGAAGCCGATCTGACGCTCAAGCGCGTGAAGACCATGCTGGTCGATCACGGTTATCAGGAAGCGATCACCTATAGCTTCGTCGATCCGAAAGTGCAGGCGTTGCTGCATCCGAATGAAGAAGCGCTGATCCTGCCGAGCCCGATTTCGGTCGAAATGTCGGCCATGCGCCTGTCGCTGTGGACCGGCCTGCTGTCCGCGGTAGTGTACAACCAGAACCGCCAGCAGACGCGTCTGCGCCTGTTCGAAAGCGGCCTGCGCTTTGTGCCTGATAGTGCGGCAAATCTGGGTATCCGTCAGGACGTCATGCTGGCAGGCGTGATCGCCGGCCATACGCACGATGAACATTGGGATCTGGCGCGCAAGCCCGTCGACTTCTATGATTTAAAAGGGGATCTGGAGTCTGTCCTCGAGCTGACCGGTAAATTATCCGAAATTCAGTTCCGGGCGGAAGCCAATCCGGCCCTGCATCCAGGGCAAAGTGCGGCGATTTATTTGCACGGCGAACGCGTTGGTTTCATCGGTGTGGTTCACCCGGAACTTGAACGTAAACTGGATCTTAACGGCCGCACCGTGGTGTTTGAACTGGAGTGGAACAAGCTTGCGAGCCGCGCCGTGCCTCAGGCGCGGGAGATTTCGCGCTTCCCGGCAAACCGCCGTGATATCGCTGTTGTGGTGGCTGAAAACGTCCCCGCAGAAGATATTTTGGCCGAGTGTAAGAAAGTTGGCGCAAATCAGGTAGTTGGCGTAAACTTGTTTGACGTGTACCGTGGCAAGGGCGTGGCAGAAGGTGACAAGAGCCTGGCTATCAGTCTGGTATTGCAGGATACCGCTCGTACACTGGAAGAAGAGGAGATAGCCGCTACCGTTGCAAAATGCGTAGAGGCTCTAAAACAGCGATTCCAAGCATCCTTGAGGGATTGAACCTATGGCGCTTACTAAAGCTGAAATGTCAGAACACCTGTTTGAGAAGCTTGGGCTTAGCAAACGGGACGCCAAAGACCTGGTGGAACTGTTCTTTGAAGAGGTCCGTCGGGCCCTTGAGAATGGCGAACAGGTAAAACTGTCGGGTTTTGGCAACTTTGATCTGCGTGACAAGAACCAACGTCCGGGGCGTAACCCGAAGACCGGCGAAGACATTCCGATTACGGCGCGCCGCGTGGTGACCTTCCGTCCGGGGCAGAAGCTGAAAAGCCGGGTAGAAAACGCCAGCCCGAAAGGGTGAGTGACGTGACATCAAAAAAGGCCGCTTGCGCGGCCTTTTTCTTTTCTGGGACAAAATTCAGTTTATTCCTAATTCTCAAGGCGACTATTAAATTTGTTCGTTAAGTCGGTATGGGGGATTAATTTAACCTCAGTTGCGGAATATTCTTATATCTTATTATTGTTGATGAGTGAATCTATTTTCTCTCCTCAGTAACGGCCGTAATAATGGCCAGGGCCATCGCCGCGGTGGCCGCCGCCCCAGTGAGGGCCCCAGCAGCAGGCGCTGAGGCTTGAGGCCAAGGCTACAACGGCTAACAACCTACCTATACGTTTAATCATTTTATTATCCTCCGATGGGAATCCGGTTAATTATAATTGTCGCGTCGCTTAAGCGATGTCAGCAATTCATTAAGCCTTGTCAGTGGCTATGATAATTAAAGGCGGCGGCAAACAGTGTAGGGATTGTGTAAGGCCGTCGAAAACGATCTGAAAATAGGCATCGATGAGATAGTCGTTAAATAAATGCGCTGATATAACCACTGCAGCAAGAAAAATAGAGTGAGAAGGCAAAATGAAAAAGATCCTGTTGCTGGTGTGTTTCCCTCTGTTGCTGCCGCTGGCGGCACAGGCCGATGTCTCCGTCGATATCAACGTGCCGGGCGTTTCTCTGCACCTGGGGGATCAGGACCGCCGCGGCTACTACTGGGATGGCTACGACTGGCGCCCACCGCAGTGGTGGCATGCGCACCAGGGCCGAGGTCTGGGGGAGCGCAATGCGCGCGGTCTGTACTGGGACGGCGGACGCTGGCAACCTTCGCCGCCGCGTGGCTATGAACATCGCCAGCCGGCACGCAGCGGCAATCCGTTCCACGGCGATCGCGATAATCGCGACCACGACCGCCGTCATGACGATCGTAGTGACCATGACCGCCGTGATGGCGGCCGCGGTCAGCCTTATCCACCGGGCAACGCCGGCCCGCATCGTTAATCCCTGAGTTTATCGGCGGCTGGTTTTGCCATCATCGTTGCGATGACGGGCAGGACCAGCCGCTGCTTTCCTGCGCCATCGCCTACGCAAGGCTTCCCCTTGCGGCGTTAACCCCCTAATATTCGACTCAGACGTCAATTATCCGGCCACGACAGCGGCCGGCAGGGAATCGCCGCGCCATGCCAACCAGCCGTACCTTCACCTTACTGTTGCAACATCAACGTTACTGCGATAAACGCCAGGTCAGTCTGTTGGCGCTGGGCGTGGCGGTGGCTTTACTGTTCAGCCTTTGCGCCGGCGACCAATGGATATGGCCGTCAGAATGGTTCAGCGAACGGGCGCAACTGTTCGTTTGGCAACTGCGCTTGCCGCGCGCGCTGGCGGTGATGCTGGTCGGCGCTGCCCTGGCGGTGGCGGGCGCGGTGATGCAGGCGCTGTTTGAAAACCCGCTGGCGGAGCCCGGTCTGCTGGGCGTCGCTAACGGCGCCGGTGTCGCGCTGGTGCTGACGGTGTTGTTGGGGCACGGTTTGTTGCCGGTGGCGCTGATGAGCGCCGCCGCGATAGTCGGTGCGCTGGTGATGACTTTCTTGCTGTTGGGCTTTGCTCGCCGGCGACGCTTGACCAATGCGCGGTTGTTGCTGGTCGGCGTGGCGCTGGGCATCGTGTGTAGCGCGCTGATGACCTGGGCCGTTTATTTCAGTACCAGTCTCGATCTGCGGCAGCTGATGTACTGGATGATGGGCGGCTTCGGCGGCGTAGACTGGCGCCAAAAGTGGCTGGTGCTGGCGCTGCTGCCGGTGTTGCTGTGGCTGTGTGGCCAGGGGCGGGTGCTCAATCTGATGGCGCTGGGCGAGGTGCAGGCGCGACAGCTCGGGCTGTCGCTGCATCTGTGGCGCAATCTGCTGGTGCTGGCGATCGGCTGGCTGGTCGGTGTCAGCGTAGCGCTGGCCGGGGTGATCGGCTTCGTCGGCCTGGTGATCCCGCATATTTTGCGGCTCACGGGCCTGACTGACCAGCGCTATCTGTTGCCGGCCTGCGCGCTGGCGGGGGCCGGCGTGTTGCTGGTGGCCGATGTGGTGGCCCGCGTTGCGCTGCTGGCGGCCGAGCTGCCGATCGGCGTGGTGACCGCCACGCTGGGGGCGCCGCTATTTATCTGGTTACTGACCCGGACAAAGGGCGTAAGGTAGTTTTCTTTATTCACCTGCCATTAAAAAACCAAAGGATGACAACCGATGAGTAAGCCAATCTACAATCTGCCGTTACAGACCATCGAAAATCAGGCCACCACGCTGGGGAGCTATCAGGACAAGGTGCTGCTGGTGGTCAACGTAGCCTCGGAGTGCGGCCTGACCAAGCAGTACGAAGGGCTGGAAGCGCTGTACGAAACCTATCGCGATCGGGGGCTGGAAGTTCTGGGGTTCCCGTCCAATGAATTTCTGGGTCAGGAGCCGGGCAGCAATGAAGAGATCCTGGCGTTTTGCCGCGGAACCTTCGGCGTGCAATTCCCGATGTTCGCCAAGATTGAGGTGAACGGCGAAGGCCGTCATCCGCTGTATCAGGCGTTGATTGCCGCCCAGCCGGAAGCTGTCGCCCCGGAAGGCAGCGAGTTCCTGGCGCGGATGACCAGCAAAGGGCGTGCGCCGAAGCATACCGGCGATATTCTGTGGAACTTCGAGAAATTCCTTATCGCACGCGACGGCACGGTGATCCAGCGCTTCTCGCCTGACACCACGCCAGAGGATCCGGCGCTGGTGGCGGCGGTGAAACAAGCGCTGGCGGGATAATACGGATGCTGCAACTCGTTGAGGTTGGGGTGGCGGGGCGCCTGGCGCCTTTTACGGCACAGATTGACGGCGGGTTGCAGGTTCACCTGATCGGCCCAAATGGCGCAGGGAAGAGCACCTTGCTGGCCCGGGCGGCGGGCATGCTGCCGGGGCAGGGCGAAGTCTGCCTGGACGGACGCGCGCTGTCCGGTTATTCGGGCGACGAGCTGGCGCACCGACGCGGTTATCTCAGCCAGCAACAGCCGCCGGTGTCGCTCATGCCGGTGTTTCAGTATTTGGCGTTGCACCGGCCTGCCGGCGCGGCGCAAACCGAGGTGGAGCAAGCCATCCTCTATCTGTGCCAGCGGTTGAAGCTGGTGGATAAACTGTCACGCATGCTGGCGCAGCTTTCCGGCGGAGAATGGCAACGGGTGCGACTGGCGGCGGTATTGCTGCAGGTGTGGCCCAGCGTCAACCCGCATAGCCGATTGTTGTTGCTGGATGAACCGACCAATAGCCTGGATGTGGCGCAAAAGGTTGCGCTGGATCGCCTGCTGCGCGAATTCTGCCAAAGTGGGCGCAGCGCGCTAGTGTGTGCGCACGATCTGAATCATACCCTGCAGCAGGCCGATCGGGTTTGGTTGTTGCACGCTGGGCAGTTGGTCGCGCAGGGCATCACCCGTGAGGTGATGGTGCCCGCACTGTTGTCGCAGATCTATGAAGTGGATTTCCACCTGCAATGGGTGGGGAACCAGCGTTGGATCATGACCCGCACGGCTTAATTCGCCCCGGCGGCATAAATGTAAACGAAAACTAAACGTAGTGAATATAAATAGCCGGGTAATCATCGGCTATTATTGTGCTGCCTCTCATTTTCTCGTGGATTTTCTTGAAAAACGTCGATGACGTGCTACGCTTGATTCGGCAAAAATAAAATAAGTAAATAATTATTAATAAATATAAGAAATTGATTTTAATAATAAATTTAAATTAATGATGACGGCACCTTCCTATCAGTTCTCCCACTGATGACGAGTCTCGTCTTAAGGTTTAGTTAAGCTTGCGGCCTTACATTGTCAGTTAATCCACGGAAACGATTCTTCTCTGGCGTTTAATATTCGTTAAACGAAAGGGATTTACAGTGTCATCAAAAGCAGCTCGATACGTTTGGGGTTAACTATGGATCAATTTTTGCCTTTCTCTCGTCCGGCCATCGGCGATGAAGAAATCGCCGCGGTAGAGAAAGTGTTGCGCTCCGGTTGGATCACCACCGGGCCGCAAAACCAGCAACTGGAAAGCGACTTCTGTTCCACCTTCGGCTGTAAGCACGCCATCGCGGTCAGTTCCGCCACGGCGGGCATGCACATCACGTTAATGGCGCTTGGCGTCGGCCCTGGCGACGAAGTCATCACCCCTTCGCAAACCTGGGTCTCCACCCTCAACATGATCGAGCTGCTGGGCGCCACGCCGGTGATGATCGATGTTGACCGCGATACGTTGATGGTCAGCGCCGCCGACGTCGAGGCTGCCATCACCCCGAATACCAAAGCGATTGTTCCGGTGCATTACGCCGGTGCCCCCCTGCAGATGGATGCGCTGCGCGCCGTGGCCGAACGCCATGGTCTGCCGCTGATCGAAGACGCCGCCCACGCGGTCGGCACGCGCTACAACGGCGAATGGGTCGGCGCGCGCGGCACGGCGATTTTCTCTTTCCATGCGATCAAAAACGTGACCTGCGCCGAAGGCGGCCTGATCGCCACCGACGACGATGCGCTGGCGGATCGCCTGCGTTGCCTGAAGTTCCACGGTCTGGCCGTCGATGCCTTCGATCGCCAGCAGCTTGGCCGCAAACCGCAGGCCGAAGTGGTGGAACCGGGGTACAAATACAATCTGTCCGACATTCACGCGGCGATCGCCGTGGTGCAACTTTCGCGCTTCGCCGAGCTGAACGCGCGTCGCAAGGCGCTGGCGCAGCGCTACCTGAGCGCGCTGGAAGGCTCGCCGTTCCAACCGTTGGGCGTGCCGGATTATCCGCATGACCACGCCTGGCACCTGTTTATGGTGCGCGTCGATCCCGAGCGCTGCGGCCTCGATCGCGACCAGCTGATGGAGCGCCTGAAAGAGGTTGGCATCGGCACCGGGCTGCATTTCCGTGCCGCGCACACCCAGAAATTCTACCGTGAGCGCTATCCGCAGCTGTCGTTGCCGAATACCGAATGGAACTCGGCGCGGCTGTGCACCTTACCGCTATTCCCTGATATGACCGACGCCGACGTGGATCGCGTGGTCAATGCCTTGTCTTCTGTTGTGGAGTCTTTACGTGTCTCGCGTTGAACCGATTAAAAAAGTGTCGATAGTCATCCCGGTATACAACGAGCAGGAAAGCCTGCCGGCGTTGCTGGAACGCACTACTGCCGCCTGTAAGCAGTTATCTCAACCCTATGAAATCATCCTCGTCGACGATGGCAGCAGCGACAATTCCGCCGACATGCTGACTGCGGCGGCGGAAAAGCAGGACAGCAACGTGGTCGCTGTCCTGCTGAACCGCAACTATGGCCAGCACTCGGCCATTATGGCCGGTTTCAATCAGGTGACCGGCGATTTGGTGATTACGCTGGACGCCGATCTGCAGAACCCGCCGGAGGAGATCCCTCGTCTGGTCAGCGTGGCGGAAGAGGGCTATGACGTGGTGGGCACCGTGCGCGCCAACCGTCAAGACTCCTGGTTCCGCAAAAGCGCCTCGCGCGTGATCAATATGATGATTCAACGCGCCACCGGCAAGTCGATGGGGGACTATGGCTGCATGCTGCGTGCCTACCGTCGTCATATCGTTGAGGCGATGCTGCACTGCCACGAGCGCAGCACCTTTATCCCGATTCTGGCGAACACCTTCGCCCGTCGCACGACCGAGATCGACGTGCGTCACGCCGAACGTGAGTTTGGCGACTCCAAGTACAGCCTGATGAAGCTGATCAACCTGATGTACGACCTGATCACCTGCCTGACCACTACGCCGCTGCGTTTGCTCAGCGTGGTCGGCAGCATCGTGGCGCTGTCCGGGTTTGTATTGGCACTGGTGCTGATTGCGCTGCGTCTGCTGCTCGGCCCTGAATGGGCCGCCGGCGGCGTGTTCACCCTCTTCGCCGTGCTGTTCACCTTTATCGGCGCCCAGTTTGTTGGCATGGGGCTACTGGGTGAATACATCGGCCGCATCTATACCGACGTGCGTGCGCGTCCTCGCTATTTTGTTCAGAAAGTGGTCGGTGCACAGCAGGACCACAATACTCAGGAAGAAGAATGATGAAAGCTATTGTATTTGCTTACCACGATATTGGCTGCGCAGGTCTGAAAGCGCTGACTGAGGCGGGTTATGACGTGCAGGCCGTATTCACGCACACCGACGACCCTGGTGAGAACAATTTCTTCTCCTCCGTGGCCCGTTTGGGCGCCGAATTGGATCTGCCGGTCTATGCGCCGGAAGACGTAAATCACCCGCTATGGGTTGACCGCATCCGCGCACTGCAGCCGGACGTGATCTTCTCGTTCTACTACCGCCACATGCTGAGCGACGAGATCTTGTCGCTGGCGCCGCAGGGCGGTTTCAACCTGCACGGTTCGTTGCTGCCGCACTACCGTGGCCGCGCCCCGGTGAACTGGGCGCTGGTGAATGGCGAAACTGAAACCGGCGCCACGCTGCACAAGATGGTGAAACGCCCGGATGCCGGCGACATCGTTGGTCAGCAGAAAGTGACCATCGCAGACAACGACACCGCGCTGACGCTGCACAAAAAAGTGCTGGAAGCCGCGCAGGTCGTGTTGCAAGAGCAGTTGCCGAAACTGAAGAACGGCACCGCCACCTTCACCAAGCAGGATGAGTCTCAGGCCAGCTACTTCGGCCGCCGCACCGCAGCGGACGGCGAGATCCTGTGGCACAAGTCCGCCAAAGAGATCAACAACCTGGTACGCGCCGTCACCGAACCGTACCCGGGCGCATTCAGCTACCTCGGCCAGCGCAAGCTGATCGTCTGGCGCTCCCGCGTGCTGGATACCCAACATGATAAACAACCGGGCACCGTGCTGAGCGCCTCGCCGCTGGTCATCGCCTGTGGCGAAGGCGCGCTGGAGATCGTCGCCGGCCAGAACGACAGCGGTCTGTACGTGCAGGGCAGCCGCCTGGCGCAAGAAATGGGCATCGTCACCGACGTGCGCCTGGCCGCCAAGCCGAATGCCGTAATGAAACGCCGTACTCGCGTGCTGATCCTCGGGGTTAACGGCTTCATCGGTAACCACCTGACCGAACGCCTGCTGCGTGACGATCGCTACGACATCTACGGCCTGGATATCGGCTCTGACGCCATCAGCCGCTTCCTCGACAACCCGCGTTTCCACTTCGTGGAAGGCGACATCAGCATCCACTCCGAGTGGATCGAGTATCACATCAAGAAATGCGACGTGGTGCTGCCGCTGGTGGCGATCGCGACGCCGATCGAATACACCCGTAACCCGCTGCGCGTGTTCGAGCTTGACTTCGAAGAGAACCTGAAGATCGTTCGCGACTGCGTGAAATACAACAAGCGCATCATCTTCCCGTCCACCTCAGAAGTGTACGGCATGTGCGACGACAAAGAGTTCGATGAAGACCATTCGCGTCTGATCGTCGGGCCAATCAATAAACAACGCTGGATCTACTCGGTCTCCAAACAGCTGCTGGATCGGGTGATCTGGGCTTACGGCGCCAAAGAAGGCCTGAAGTTCACGCTGTTCCGTCCGTTCAACTGGATGGGGCCGCGTCTGGATAACCTGGACGCCGCGCGCATCGGGTCTTCCCGCGCCATCACCCAGCTGATCCTCAACCTGGTGGAAGGTTCGCCGATCAAACTGATGGACGGCGGCGCACAGAAACGTTGCTTCACCGACATCAACGACGGCATCGAAGCGCTGTTCCGCATCATTGAGAACCGTGATGGCCTGTGCGACGGCCAGATCGTCAACATCGGCAACCCGACCAACGAAGCGAGCATCCGCGAGCTGGCGGAAATGCTGCTGGAAAGCTTCAACAACCACCCGCTGCGCGACCGCTTCCCGCCGTTTGCCGGCTTCAAGGACGTGGAGAGCAGCAGCTACTACGGTAAAGGTTACCAGGACGTCGAGCACCGCACGCCGAGCATCAAGAACGCTCACCGCCTGCTGGGCTGGCAGCCAACCATCGAGATGAAGCAAACCGTCGCCGATACGCTGGACTACTTCTTGCGCACTACCGTTCAGGAAGGGAACGGTGCATGAAGAAAGTCGGTCTGCGGGTTGATGTAGATACCTTCAGCGGCACCCGTGAAGGGGTGCCGCAGTTGCTGGACCTGTTCGACAAGTACGACATTCAGGCCAGCTTCTTCTTCAGCGTGGGACCGGACAACATGGGGCGCCATCTTTGGCGCCTTTTGCGTCCGAAATTTCTGTGGAAAATGCTGCGTTCGAACGCCGCCTCGCTGTATGGGCTGGATATTCTGCTGGCTGGTACCGCCTGGCCGGGGCGCAACATTTCACGCGCGCTGGGGCCGCTGATGAAGCGCACCGCCGAAGCCGGCCATGAAGTCGGGCTGCACGCCTGGGATCACCAAGGGTGGCAGGCCAAGGTTGGCAAGTGGAGCGAAGCGCAGCTGACCGAACAGGTGCAGCGGGGCGTCGACGCACTGAGCGCCAGCACCGGCCAGCCGGTGAAATGCTCCGCAGTGGCGGGCTGGCGTGCCGATACGCGCGTGCTGGAGGTCAAGCAGCGCTTCGGCTTTCATTACAACAGCGATTGCCGCGGCACCCATCCGTTCCGTCCGGTGCTGAGCGACGGGCGCCACGGCACGGTGCAGATCCCGGTGACGTTGCCGACCTTCGACGAAGTGATCGGCAGCGAAGTCAGCATGGCCGACTTCAACGACTACATTCTGCGCGCCATCGAGAACGATCGCGGCGTGCCGGTGTACACCATTCACACCGAAGTGGAAGGCATGTCGCAAGCGGCGATGTTCGAACAGTTATTGCAACGCGCACGGCAGCAGGGCATCGAATTCTGTCCGCTTAGCGCGCTGTTACCACAAGATTTGGCGTCACTGCCGTTGGGCCGCATCAAGCGTGCTCCTTTCCCCGGCCGCGAAGGTTGGCTGGGCTGTCAAACCGATGTGAAGGACGTTACATGAAGGCGCTAAAAGGATCCTGGGCCATTCTGCTGGCCGTTTTTTTTGCTCTGGTTTACCTGATCCCGCTTAACGGCCGCCTGCTGTGGCAGCCGGATGAGACGCGTTATGCCGAGATCAGTCGTGAAATGCTGCAGCGCGGCGATTGGGTGGTGCCACACCTGCTGGGGCTGCGTTATTTCGAAAAGCCGGTAGCGGGTTACTGGTTCAATAACATCAGCCAGTGGCTGTTTGGCGAAAACAACTTTGCGGTGCGTTTCGGCTCGGTGTTCAGCACCGGCATGACCGCGCTGCTGGTGTTCGCGCTGGCGATGCTGATGTGGCGCAATGCGCGCCGCGCCAGCCTGGCGGCGCTGATGTTCCTGTCGATGGTGCTGGTGTTCAGCATCGGCACCTACAGCGTGCTGGATCCGATGATCTCGCTGTGGCTGGCGGCGGCGATGGTCAGTTATTACCTGACGCTGAAGGCCTCCTCGGTCAAGGGAAAACTGGGCGCTTACGCATTGCTGGGCTTGGCCTGCGGCATGGGCTTTATGACCAAGGGCTTCCTGGCACTGGCGGTGCCGGTGATCGCGGTGATCCCGATCGTTATCCAGCAACGCCGCATCAAGGATCTGCTGTGCTATGGCCCGGTGGCGATCGTGACCGCGACGCTGCTCAGCCTGCCGTGGGCGCTGGCGATCGCGCAACGCGAACCCGACTTCTGGAATTATTTCTTCTGGGTCGAGCATATTCAGCGTTTCGCCGAAGATAATGCTCAACACAAGGCGCCGTTCTGGTATTACCTGCCGGTTCTGCTGGCGGCGGTGCTGCCTTGGCTGGCGCTGCTGCCCGGCGCGCTGCTCAAAGGTTGGCGCGAGCGCGTGCAGCGCCCGGAGCTGTTCTTCCTGCTGAGTTGGGCGATGATGCCGTTGATCTTCTTCAGCATCGCCAAAGGCAAGCTGCCGACCTACATTCTGCCGTGCATGGCGCCGCTGGCGCTGCTGATGACCGCCTATGCGGAAGACTATGCCGCCACGCTGCGCGCCAAGCTGTTCAAGGCCAATGCCTGGTTGAACGGCCTGTTCGGGCTGATTGGCATCGTGGCGCTGGTGGTGTTGAGCTCCGGTCTGCTGCCGAAAGCGCATCTGTTTACTCCCCAAGAGTGGCCGAAAGTGGTGCTCGGCCTGATCGCCTTCGGTGGTTGGCTGCTGTTCGCATTGGTTTCCGCACGCGATAACGGCCGCCAATGGCGCTGGGCGGCGGCTTGCCCGGTGCTGCTGTGCCTGGTGATCGGTTACGCCATTCCGCAACAGGTGACCGATTCCAAACTGCCGCAAAACTTCGCCCGCGCCACGATGGCCGAACTGGGCGACAGTCGTTACGTGCTAAGCGACAGCGTTGGGCTGGCGGCCGGCCTGGCCTGGGAGCTGAAGCGCAGCGACGTGCTGATGTACAGCCAGAAAGGCGAGGTGGCCTATGGTCTGGAGTATCCGGACGCCAAAGGCCACCTGATCAGCGATGCCGATTTCCCGCAGTGGCTGGCGCAGGCGCGTAAGCAGGGGAACGTATCGTTGGTGCTGCAACTGTCACGTGGCGAAGCGCTGCCGCAGGAGCTGCCTGCCGCAGACAAGGTGGATCGCATGAACCGCCTGGTGCTGATGTGGTATAAACAGCAACCATGATCGGTTTTCTGTTGGTGATAGTGGTCAGTCTGCTCACCTGTGGTGGGCAGCTGTGCCAGAAACAGGCGGCGCACTGTTGGGAACGGGCGGGCGAGGCGCGGCTGAAACAGACGCTGCGCTGGCTGGCGCTGGCGGTGCTGCTGCTGGGGCTGGGCATGGCGGTGTGGCTCAATGTGCTGCAACGTCTGCCGCTCAGCCTGGCTTACCCGATGCTCAGCCTTAACTTCGTGATGGTGACGCTGGCGGCGCGCTGGCTGTTTCATGAGCCGACGACCGCTCGCCACTGGTGCGGCGTGGCGTCGATTATGCTGGGGATCCTGCTGATGAGCGTGCATTCATGAAGGGCTATGCCTGGGGCGCCGCCAGCGTACTGCTGGTGACGCTGGCGCAGTTGCTGATGAAGTGGGGCATGGTGCAGATCCCGCTGATGTCGTTCGCCGATGTCTCGTTGGCGTTGATCGGCAATTACTGGCTACCGCTGCTGGCGGTGGGCGGCGGCATCTTCGGCTATGCGCTGTCGATGCTGTGTTGGTTTTTCGCGCTGCGCCATCTGCCGTTAAATCGTGCTTATCCTCTGTTGAGCGTTAGCTACGCGCTGGTCTATCTGGCGGCGGTGATCCTGCCGTGGTTTAACGAATCCGCTACGCTGCTGAAAACGTTGGGCACGCTGTTTATTCTGTTCGGCGTCGGGCTGATTAACAGCAAATCCGAGACAAAATCGCCGGAATAGGGTCAAAACCGGCGATCCTGCTATTATCTCCCTCATGGCGCTTGCCTTTTTCCCCGTGCGGGAGATAAATTAACGCCAAATAGCGCTCTCCTTACGTGGGGCCGGCTTTGCCTCGCAGGCGGTGGTGGTGTGCCGATTGGCATAATGCGGCAGCGTGTTCAATGAAGGAATATTATGCGGATGCGTGTGTGGTTTTTATTAGCCAGTTTGATCCTCGCCGGCTGCAGCAGCCATGCGCCGCCGCCGAGCGGCCGCCTGGCGGACTCTATCGTGGTGGTGGCCCAGCTCAACGAGCAACTGCGTCAGTGGTACGGCACGCCGTACCGTTACGGCGGCTTGGATCGCGGCGGCGTGGATTGTTCCGGCTTTGTTTACCGCACGTTCCGCGATCGTTTCGACATGCAGCTGCCGCGTTCGACCGAAGAACAAACCTCGCTGGGTACCAAGGTTTCGCGTGATGAGTTGATGCCGGGCGACCTGGTGTTTTTCAAAACCGGCGGCGGTGAGAACGGCCTGCACGTCGGCATATACGATACCAACGACCAATTTATCCACGCCTCGACCAGTCGCGGGGTGATCCGCTCCTCGCTCGATAACGTCTATTGGAAGCGTGTGTACTGGCAGGCGCGACGCATTTAACCTTAACCCGTTGATTTGGTGTATCATGGCGGCATCTCGTGTTTTGAACGGTGCCTGCCATGAACAGCCTGCGTTTACTGATCTCCGACTCCTACGATCCCTGGTTCAACCTGGCAGTGGAAGAGTGCATCTTCCGCGAAATGACCACGCAAAAAATTCTCTTCCTGTGGCGCAATGCCGAAACGGTGGTGATTGGTCAGTCGCAGAACCCCTGGAAAGAGTGCAATACCCGGCGCATGGAGCAGGATGGCATTCGGCTGGCGCGGCGCAGCAGCGGCGGCGGGGCGGTATTTCACGACCTGGGCAATACCTGCTTCACCTTTATGGCCGGCAAGCCGGGCTACGACAAGAGCGTCTCGACCGACATCATTCTGCAAGCGCTGCGGGAGCTGGGCGTGGCGGCCAGCGCATCGGGGCGTAACGATCTGGTGATGGAAACCGCCGACGGGCCGCGCAAAATATCCGGCTCGGCCTATCGAGAAACGCAGGATCGCGGTTTCCATCACGGTACGCTGCTGCTGAATGCCGATCTGGAACGGTTGGCGGACTATCTCAATCCGGATCCCAAAAAGCTGCAGGCCAAGGGGATTACCTCGGTGCGTTCGCGCGTCGCCAATCTGGCGGAGTTTTTGACGGGTATCAGCCATGCGCAGGTATGCGACGCCATCGTACAGGCCTTCTTCGCCCACTATGGCGAGACGGTCGAGCCGGAGATTATTTCGCCGGACGTGTTCCCCGATCTGCCCGATTTTGCCGCGCAGTTCGCCAAACAGAGCAGTTGGGAATGGAATTTTGGCAAGGCGCCGGCGTTCAGCCACTTGCTTAACGAGCGTTTCGTCTGGGGCGGCGTAGACTTGTTCTTCGATGTGGAGAAGGGGGCGATTGTTCGCGCGCAGGTGTTCACCGATAGCCTGAATCCCGCTCCGCTGCAGCGGTTGGCGGACATGCTGGTGGGCTGCGCGTACCGCAGTGAGCCCGTCGCCGCCTGCTGTGACCGACTGATGGCGGAGTATCCTCAACAGGCGGCCGAATTAGCCGAGTTGCGGCAATGGCTGAGCGAAACGATCCGTTAGCCGGAGTGGGAATGGTGAAGGGGATGAGCGTGCTCATCCCTTTTTTTATCGCTGAAATCGGCGTTTAGCAGGGGCGTAGCGCAGATTTTCTGAAAATCAAGATGGGCACTTTTTTACATTTTCAATGCCGAGAATAACGGGCGGAATTGATGCGTTATTAAATTTAATCAGTCGTCGTTAACGGTGGGAAAAATCCGCGTTAAGGAGGAAAGATTATTTTACTTTATTTAAGATTTTTCTTAAATAAAACAAGGGGGATAAGTCAAATTTAGCCGCCAATCCATTCAACTTAAGCCAAATACCTTTTCACATAACGCGTTTGGCGGTCGCTATGGCATAAGTCAGGCTGCTTTTCTTTGCGCCTTTCACGATTGTCGTATAGCTTTAATCTATCAATTAAATGATATTTCATGGGTATTTACATTGATATTTCCGATTAATCCCAGAGGGATTGATCGATAAAATATATTGATATACGATGATACGCTAGCCATTCATCCTGTGGCATTAAAATGAACATCCAACTCGAAGCTGACTTTATTAGTAGCTATGTTTTGCAACCTGTTTACTCAATGGAGGGCGGGCTGTTGGCGGTTGAAATGTTGAGCCGTTTCAACAGTCTCGACGGTGATTTAGCCATGCCGGCCGAAATTGGGATTAATTTATTGACGTCTGAACAAAGGATTGAGTTATTTAATGAGCAATTGAAACTTGCGGAGCAGCATGCGGCTTGGTTTACCGGTAACAACGTGCAGTTGACCATCAATATCGAAGAAACCATCGTCGAACTTATTCTTTCTGATTCGGCGTTATGTCAACGGATCGGGCAATATCCTTTTATTGCATTTGAAATCAGTGAGAGTTTTCCGAATCTTTCGGCCGGGAAGAACAACCCGAGCGTGCGGCGATTAAGCGAAATGTTTTCGCTGTGGCTCGATGATTTCGGTTCCGGTAAAGCCACGTTGACCGCGCTGTACGATGGTTTGTTTGACTATGTAAAGATAGACAAGCGTTTTTACTGGCAGCTGTTTACCCATCAGGGATATGACGTGGTCATCGACTCGTTGTTAAAGAATATCAACCTGTTATGTAAAGGCGTAATCGTCGGAGGAATAGAGAAAAAAGAGTACTTTAATAAACTCAGATACGCCGGTGTTTTAGGCCTGCAAGGTTTTTTATGGCCCAGCGTTGGTGTGGATAATCTGCAAGCTTTGCTGGCGAGGCCCAGCGAGTTCAATAATTAAGAAGTGATATAAAAAACTACACACAATGAGGTAAATAATGCACGGGGTGAGGTTACTGTGATCCCGTCGCCGTTATTCGCCATCGCTTTATGCTGATAACTGCGTTTGTCAGCCGACGTTAAAGCGCGTTTCCTCAGCTGAGGGGCAACGCCAAACTCCCCGCATCCGCCCTGGTGACAGGCGGATGCGTTCTCCCTGCATTCCTTCGGTGTTAATCCGCCCGTTCAGGCTCTACACTACGCTGAAACGGAGGGCCTATGCCGCAGTTCGATAACGCTTACTACCAACAGTTACCCGGTTTCTACACCGCCCTGAACCCGACACCGCTCAAGGATGCACGCCTGCTGTACCATAGCGAGCCGCTGGCACGCGAGCTGGGGCTGGATGAAAGCTGGTTTACCCAGGATAAAACCCCCATTTGGGCGGGAGAATCGCTGCTGCCCGGTATGCAGCCGCTGGCACAGGTGTACAGCGGCCACCAGTTCGGCGTGTGGGCCGGGCAACTGGGTGATGGCCGCGGCATTTTGCTGGGCGAACAGGTCATGGCGGATGGCAGCCACCGCGATTGGCACTTGAAGGGGGCCGGGCTAACGCCATATTCACGCATGGGGGATGGCCGCGCGGTGCTGCGTTCGGTTATCCGCGAGTTTCTTGCCTCTGAGGCGCTGCACCATCTGGGGATCCCCACCACCCGAGCGTTGACTATCGTCACCAGCCAGCAACCGGTATATCGCGAGCAGCCAGAACGCGGCGCCATGCTGATGCGAGTGGCGGAAAGCCATGTGCGCTTCGGCCACTTCGAACACTTTTATTACCGTAAACAGCCGGAGCAAGTGCGGCAGCTGGCGGATTTCGTCATCGCCCGTCACTGGCCACAGTTGCAGGATCTGGCTGAGCGTTACCTGCTGTGGTTTACCGACGTGGTCGAACGCACGGCGCGTTTGATCGCCCATTGGCAAACCGTCGGTTTCGCCCACGGCGTGATGAACACCGACAATATGTCGATTCTCGGTATCACCATCGATTACGGCCCTTATGGCTTCCTGGACGACTACCAGCCCGGCTATATCTGCAACCACTCCGATCACCAGGGGCGTTACGCCTTCGACAATCAGCCGGCGGTGGCGCTGTGGAACCTGCATCGCCTGGCACAAACCCTGTCTGGGTTGATGACCACCGAGCAGCTGCAGCAGGCGCTGTCGGCGTATGAGCCGGCGCTGATGCGCGCCTACGGTGAACAGATGCGCGCCAAACTCGGCTTCTTCACGCCGACGGCGCAGGATAATGACGTGCTCACCGGTCTGTTGAGCCTGATGGCGCAGGAAGGGCGGGACTATACCCGCACGTTCCGCTTGTTGAGCGAGACCGAACAGCAGCAGGCGCAGTCGCCGCTGCGCGACGAGTTTATCGACCGTGCGGCGTTCGACGCCTGGTATCAACAGTATCGTCAGCGCTTGCAACAGGAACAGGTCAGCGATGCGGAACGGCAACGGGCGATGAAGGCGGTGAACCCGCGCCTGATCCTGCGCAACTATCTGGCGCAGCAGGCGATTGAGGATGCGGAGAAAGACGACGTGGGCCGTTTGCGGCGGTTGCATCAGGCTCTGCTGAGGCCGTTCGACGATGCGCCGGAGTATGACGATCTTGCTGCGCTGCCGCCGGATTGGGGCAAACATCTGGAGATTTCCTGCTCCAGTTGAGATGAAAAAGGGCGCCTCATGGCGTAATGCTGGTCAGTTAGCGTTTTTATGCAGGCGTTCGTGAAATTTTCGGTCGATAAAAGTGAGATGCCCCATGTGGCTCCCACACCTCGACCGAGCCAGGGGCCGAAGGCGCGGCCCCTGGCAACCCGCGCCTTTGCCCTATCAGACGGTTGGCTTTGCCAACTCCCCTCTCTCCGCCATACCGCATTGAGGCCGGTTGCGACAGGCGTCCCTGCCTGTCTCACCTGAAACCGCCGTCCATGGCGGTTTCGCCTAATGCGCTATGCCTGCGTTCGGCGTCTTCAAGGGCGCCCAACACCGCGCTCATCTCCAACTTCTCTACCAGAACCTCATAAGCGACAGATTTCCCGGTAGCAGCCAGCTCAGGTGTTGACCTTGGGCGCGCATCACCGGCTGCCGAGCAAGACGGCGTTGTCAGGGTCAACCGGCCAGGGAAGGCCAGTTGAGGCGAGACTAACAGGGACGTTTGTCGCAGCAGACCCGCCCGACAACGCAGACGCGGCGAGGGTATCCGCGTAGCGGACAGATGGTGTTAAGCGAAGGCGCGGGTGGAGGGGTCGCGCCATCGGCCCCTCCAATTGCCGTTCATATTGGCCACAGAGAAATGCGGACATTTACGGCAATTCCCCAGCACAGAACGCCCAGAGGCTGGATAAAAAAATGCCACTCAGGATTAACTGAGCGGCATTACGCCTCATGGCGCCCTTGAACGTTTCATTGTCGCAGATAGACCTGCGGCAGAGACACTTCGGGATGATGCACCACGCCGAGATCGGCCTGATACCAGCGGGTGAGGATCTCCGTCTGCAGGACCTCTTGCGGCGTGCCGCTCGCCACCAGACGTCCCTGATGCAACAGCAGGATCCGATCGGCGTACAGCGCCGCCAGATTGAGATCGTGCAGCACGCAGCAGACGCCCAGCGGCTGTTGACGTGTCAGCGAGCGCAGCAGGCGCAGGGTGTGCTGCTGGTGATACAGATCCAGCGCCGAGGTCGGCTCGTCGAGAAACAGCCAGGCGGGAGACGGTTGCGGTTGCCACAGCTGCGCCAACACCCGCGCCAACTGCACCCGCTGCTGTTCGCCACCGGACAACCGGCGGTAATCGCGCTGCGCCAGCGCCAGGCAGTCGGTTTGTTCCATCACCTGTTGGATCGCCTGATGCTCGTCGCGTTTGCCGTGCGGCGATCGCCCCATGCTGACCACTTCTTCCACGCTGAAGGGAAACGCCAGATCGCTGTATTGGCGCATCACGGCTCGGACTTTGGCCAACTGCTGCGGCGCCCAGTGTTCCAGCGGGCGGTCGAGCAGCCGGCATTCGCCGCAGTCCGGCGTCAGATAGCCGGTCAGCAAGCGCAGCAGCGTCGATTTGCCGGCGCCGTTAGGGCCGATAATCGCCACCATCTCACCGCTGGCGAGGCTGAGCGAAACGTCGTTGATCAAGCGGCGCGTACCGAGGCTGTAACGCAGCTCTCGGGCTGTCAGGCAGGCGGCGTTATCCACCGGTTCGCTCCCGCTGGCGCATCACCAGCCATAAGAAGTAAGGACCGCCGATCAGGCTGGTCATCAAGCCTACCGGCATTTCGGCCGGCGCCACCAGTGTGCGCGCCAGCGTATCGCTGACCAGCAGCAGGCAGGCGCCGCCCAGCGCGGAGCAGGGCAGTAGCCAGCGGTGATCGCCGCCAAGGCGCATGCGCACCAGATGTGGCACCACCAGACCGACGAAGCCGATCACGCCGCTCATCGCTACCGCCGCGCCGATCAGCAGGGCGCTCAGCAACAGCAGCTGCAGCTTGGCGCGCTGGACGTTCACCCCGAGGTAGTGGGCCTCTTCGTCCCCCAGCTGCAACAGATTCAGCCGGCGCGCCTGCAACAGCGTCAGCAGCGCCGTAGGCAGGATCAGCGAGGCGGAAACGGCCAGCGTCGGCCACTGCGACTGGCTGAGGCTGCCCATCATCCACAGCGAGAACTGGCGCAGCTGTTGATCGCTGCTGATGTAGGAGAGCACGCCGATGGCCGCCATGCACAGGGCGTTGATGGCGATGCCCGCCAGCAGCAGCCGCGACAGATTGCCGTGCCCGCTGCGGCTGATGCCGTAGATCAAAAGCGATACCAGCAGGCTGCCGAGGAACGCCGCCAGCATATGGCCGTATAGCGCGATCGTCACCGGCAACGCCAGCGGCATCACGATGAACAGGGCGACAAACAGCGCGCCGCCGCTGCTGATGCCCAGAAGGCTCGGATCCGCCAGCGGGTTGCGGAACAGCCCCTGCATCACCGCGCCGGACACTGCCAATGCGCAGCCGATCACTACTGCCAGCAGCACGCGCGGCAGACGAATGTTCAGCCAGATGTGCCAGGCGGCGTCGCTGAAGGGTTCGCGCCACAGGGTGCGAAACGACAGCGTCAGCGCGCCCAGGTTGGCGGCGACCAGCGCCAGCAACGTCAGCAGCACCAGCAGGCCGATGATGGCCAACTGAGGCGAGGTGCGACTGCGCATTACTTTTGCTCCGCCGCGTGGCGCAGTTTGGCCAGCGCCGCCGGCGTTTCCAGACCGAAGCCCAGCAGCGCCATGTCATCGACGATCAGTACGCGGCGCTGCTTGCCCGCCGGCGTCAACGCCAGGCCCGGCAGCGTCCACAGCTGCTGTTCGCCGCCGAGGGTGCGCACGCCGTCGGTGGTGACCAGCAACAGATCCGGCGCGCTGGCGATGACGCCTTCCTGCGACAGCGGACGGTAGCGGTCAAAGCCCTGCATGGCGTTTTTCAGTCCGGCGGCGGCGATCACCGCGTCGGCGGCGGTGTGTTGCCCGGCAGCCATCGGCGTAATGCCGCCGTGGCTCATCACGAACAGCACCTTGACCGGCAGCGGAGAGGTATCGACCGCCGCCAGCTGCTGTTGATAGCGCTCGCTCAGCTGTTTGCCTTGCTCAACGCGTTGCAACGCGGCGGCGATCGTAGCGATTTTCTGCGGCACCGCCTGCAGGGTGGTGTCACCCGGCACGCTGACCACTTTGACGCCGCTGTCCGCCAACTGTTTGAGCACCAGCGCCGGCTGCGCCAGCTCGGTCGTCAGCACCAGCGTCGGTTTCAGCGCCAAAATGCCTTCGGCGTTCAGTTGGCGCATGTAGCCGACGTCCGGCAGCTTTTTCACCGCCTCCGGATGCAGACTGGTGCTGTCACGGGCGATCACGTCGTCGCCGGCGCCGAGCGCGAAGGCGATTTCCGTCACGTCGCCGCCGATCGAGACGATGCGCTGCACCGCCGCCGCGGTGAGCGGCAGCGCCAGCGTCATCATCAGCGTCAGGCGGCGGATCAAGGAAGATTTCATGCGGCGATGTCCTTGGCGGCGAGCGCGGCAACCTGCTCGCGCCACTGGGTTTGTTCCGGCTGCCCTTCGGTACGCTGGCCATACAGCTGCGCAATCTGCGTGCCATCGGCGGCGAACAGCTCCAGGCTGGTGACGATGCCGTCCTTGGTCGGTTTGCGAGTGATCCAGCTTTCGGCGATGGCGTCTTCAATCAGGTGCAGCGTGAAGCGGCGGTTGAACACGTTGATCCAGCCTTCCTGCGGCATCAAACGTTCGATCTGGCCGGTGAAGATCTGCACGCAGCCGCGGTTGCCGACGAAGATCATGATCTCGTTTTGCTGCTGCTGCGCCGCTTGCAGCAGCTGCGACAGCGCGCTGTTGTCTACCTGATAGGCCAGATCGTCGCCGACGGCGCGGAACGCCTGCTGGCGCGTGAGCTTATTGCGGCTCAGCAGCTGGAAGAACTGGTGAACGTCGGTCATCGCGCGCCATTCACCGTCGATTTTGGCATGATCCTGCGTCGTTTCATCCGCGGTGCTCACCTCGGCGGGTTGCAGCGCCAGCGCCGGGTTTTCTTCGCTCAGGTGGCGCTCCACCAGCGCCATCCAGGCCGGCAGATCGGTCTCTTCGGTGGTGTAGACCTTGTGCAGCGCATCGCCCTGTTGGTCGAAGAACTGGATGCTGTGGCGCACGCCGCGTTTGTTGGTTTCGCTCATAGCGAAAACGCTGGTCCAGTGGTTGAGGAACAGGCGCAGATCCAGCTCGCGCGGGTTGAGGATCAGCCCGGCGTGGCCGTTGAGGTGCTGGTTGCGGTAGCGGCCCATCTGCTCATGCACCGCATAGCTGTTGCGGGTGATGGACTTGGTGACGCCGACCTGCTCAAGCTCGGTCAGCAGGGTGCGCGCGTCGGCCTGCAGGCGGCGAGTGTCGTGGCCGACGCGGGCGTGCGTCAGCTCCGCTTCGCTGACGCCAAGGATCGCCGCCAGATCGCGGGCGTATTTGCCGGGGTGGTCGATTTTGGCCTGTTGGTAGCGTTCGTATAGGGTGTTGCTCATGCGGGATTCTCCTGCGCTGTAATGCGAACGGCGGACAACCGGGTTGTCCGCCAGATAGTCAAATGATTACCACTGGTAGCTGACCAGCAGTTTGGCGTTGCGGCCATCCTGCGGGACGCCCTGCGGCGAGTAATATTCTTTGTCGAAGGCGTTGCCCAGTACCACGGTGGTGGTCATGCCCTGCAGCCGATCGCGGCCCTTGTAGCTCAGATAGAAGTCGTTGACGCCATAGCCGCCTTGCTCCGGCGTCCCCGTTTGTACGCGGGTGGCGCGTTCGGCGAAGGTGGCGACCCAGCCGGCGGACAAACCGGTTTCGCCCAGCGGCACGTCCAGCGAACTGGTGATGGTATCCGGGCTGATGTCGGCCAGCCAATCGCCGCTTTTCGCGTTCAATTCGCCATTGCGAGACTTGTCCTTGCCGCGTGTGCGGTTGTAAGCCAGATCCCAGTTAAACCACTTGGTCTGGTAGTTCAGCGAGGTGTCCCAACCCCAAATCTTGGCGCGAGAGATATTCGCTGAGGCGGTCTGCGTGCGAGTGACATACATGAAGATGTAGTCTTTGGCGTCGGTATCGAAGTAACTGGCCTTGAATTGCAGGCTGTCATCCGCCAGCAGCAGATCGTCGAAGCGCAAGCCGAAACCGGCTTCGGTGGTGCTGGTGGTTTCCGGCCGCAGATTCGGATTAGGCACCCAATAGTTGCCGGGGAAGTGACGCGAATCGTTGTACATCTCGCCCATGGTCGGGGCGCGGAAGGCCTGGGAATAGGAGCCGAACAGCATCAGCCAGTCGGTCGGCGAGTAGCTCAGGGCCCCGCGGGACGACCATTTGTCGGCCTTGACGTCTTCGTGGCCCTGGCTGCTGCCTTTGTAATCGTCGTAGCGCGTGCCGGCCAGCACGGTGATCGGAATGTCGCGCAGCGTAATTTCATCCTGCAGCCAGCCGGAGGCGAAGTTGATCTTGGCCTGCGGGAAACTGGTGGTGGCGCCGCCCGGCTGCTGTTTCTGTTCATACACTTCGGAGCCGTAGGTCAGCAGGTGTGACGCAAAGCTGTCGGCGAACAGACGCGTGCGGTTTTCCAGCTTGCCGCCGTTGGTGGTCTGCTTGCGGAATTCGTCGGTCGCACCGGCGTTGTGCGCATTGATTTTGACTTCCGAGGTGTACAGTTTCGCGGTGGCGTCCAGCCAATCCTGGCCGACCGGCTTGAGCTTATAGCTCAGAGCGGCATCACGCTGGAGGGTGGAGCGGTTGGTCATCGGGTTGCCGCTCGAGCTGCCCGGCGTCTGCGGGTTTTTCGGCTCCTGGGCGCTGTTGTTGTAGTAGCGCAGATCGCCGCTCAATGACTGATTGTCGTCGATTTTCCAGGTGCCTTTTGCCAGCACGTTGCTGATGGTTTCGTCGTTAGGCGCATCGAAGCCGTTGCCCTGACGCAGATTACCGACGTCGCGGGTGCCGAACGACAGCAAACCGTCGAGGTTATCGGTCTTGCCGTAGGCGCTGGCGCCCATGCCCAGGCTGTGATCGCCGCTGCCGGCGGTGCCGTAGACGCGGAACCCGGTATCGTGGCCCGGCAGCAGCAGATCGGCGGCATCGACGGTCTCGTAGGCGATGACGCCGCCCAGCGCGCCGCTGCCATACAGCAACGCAGAGGGACCGCGCACGATTTCAATGCGCTTGACCAGCGCCGGATCGAGGAAGGTGCCGCCGATGTGGCCGGTATCGGTCCCCTGGCGGATGCCGTCAACCAGCGTCAGCACGCCGTTTTTGCCGTAGCCGCGCATCGTTACGTCCTGACCGTTGCTGCGCCCGGTGCCGTTCACGGTGATGCCCGGCACGCGGCGCAGCATATCGGCGGCCGAGGTGGCGGTCTGGCTTTCTGGCGAGTTGCCTTCGATGACCGTGACCATCATCGGCGCTTCAAAGCTGCTGCGTTGGTTACCGGTGGCGACCACCGTCATGGTCTCGTCGGCGGCTTTGGCTTTTTTAGCCGGCGCCGCGTTGGAAGAGGATGTTGTGCTGGTGTTTTGTGCCAAGGCCACCGTAGGCAGAGCGCAGGCAATCGCCAGACTCAAAGCGGAAAAACGCAGCCGGGTGGAAAATGTCAGAGGCATGGTGCAACTCTCCGTATGTAATAAAACATATCAATAGATTTGCTGGCTGCCTGGATCAACCGATCGGGGTGGCTGGCGTTTGAGGGTTCTATGGTTATTTGGTCAGGATCAATTTCCCGGCTTTGGTCTGCCGCAGCTGATAGCGCTGGCCCTGATGGGTAATGAACGCGATGCCGTCGGTGCCGAGCAGCTGTGCGCTGTCGTAGCTGGGCGGCGCGTTTGCGCTGTGCTCGGTCGGGGCCGCGGCGGCGGGGGTAGGCGTGTTGGCAGTATCCATCATCATTGTGCTTATAAAACAGACCATTAAATGGTAATTAATATCAAACTGAGAATCATTATCATGTGAAGGAAAGGTTACATCAAGGAAAATTTTCTTACCGATGGAACCTTTTTGTCGAACGGACATCCGGCGGCGGGCCGAGCGCACTCGGCCCGTAAAAAAGGGGCGTTATTTCAGCAGGGTTTCGATGCGGTCAAACAAACGCTCGGGCTTAGTGATCGGCGCAAAGCGCGTGATACGCTGGCCGTCGGCGGTGAGCAGGAATTTGGTGAAATTCCACTTGATGCGGCGGCTGCCCAGAATGCCGGGTGCCAGGCGTTTCAGCTCATTGAACAGCGGGTGCGCGCCGGGACCGTTAACGTCTATCTTGCTGAACAGCGGGAAACTGACGCCGTAGTTGAGGCTGCAAAAGTTGGCGATCTCCAGCGGACTGCCCGGCTCCTGAGAACCAAACTGGTTGCAGGGGAAGCCGAGCACCACCAGGCCGCGTTCGCGATAGTATTGCCACAAATTTTCCAGCCCACGGTATTGCGGGGTGAAGCCGCACTTGCTGGCGGTGTTGACCACCAGGTAAGCGCGCGCCGGGAAATCGCCCAGCGTTTTTTGCTCGCCCTGCAGCGTGACGCAGGGGATGGATAACAGAGAGTGAATCATGCCGGGGCTCCCAGTGCGTTTCGGCGGGCGCTAAAGCGTTGCAATCAGTATAGATGAGCGGGGCAGAAGGAATAAAGCCGGGGGCGTGGCCCCGGCCTCTACTGGGTTAGAAACGGCTATCAACCGCATCCGCCAGCATCGCCAGCAACTGCTCGCTGTCGGACCAGCTCAGGCAAGGATCGGTGATCGACTGGCCATAGGTCAGCGGCTGGCCGGCGACGATTTTCTGCGTGCCTTCCACCAGGAAGCTTTCCGCCATCACGCCGGTGATGGCGGCGGAGCCGGCGCGGATCTGCTGGCAGACGTTGTCGGCCACTTCCAGCTGGCGACGGTGCATTTTCTGGCAGTTGCCGTGGCTGAAGTCGATCACCAGGTGTTCAGGCAGATCGAACTCGCGCAGGCTGTCACAGGCGGCGGCGATGTCGCTGGCGTGGTAGTTCGGCGTCTTTCCGCCGCGCATGATGATGTGGCCGTACGGGTTGCCGCTGGTCTGGTAGATGGTCATCTGGCCATGTTTGTCCGGCGACAGGAACATGTGCCCGGCGCGCGCCGCGCGAATGGCGTCGATGGCGATGCGGGTGTTGCCGTCGGTGCCGTTTTTGAAGCCGACCGGGCAGGAGAGCGCCGAGGCCATTTCACGGTGGATCTGGCTTTCGGTGGTGCGCGCACCGATGGCGCCCCAGCTGATCAGATCGGCGATGTATTGGCCGACGACCATGTCCAGGAATTCGGTGGCGGTCGGCAGGCCGAGCTGGTTCACTTCCAGCAGCAGGCGGCGCGCCATTTCGATGCCGCGGTTGACCTGGAAGGTGCCGTCCAGCGCCGGATCGGAGATCAGGCCTTTCCAGCCGACGACGGTACGCGGTTTTTCGAAGTAGGTACGCATCACGATTTCCAGACGATCCTGGTAGCGTTCGCGCAGGGCGTTCAACCGGCCAGCGTAATCGACGGCGGCGTCGAGATCGTGGATGGAGCAGGGGCCGATCACCACCAGCAGGCGGCGGTCTTCACCGGTGAGGATTTTTTCAATGCGTTTTCGTGACGCTGTCACGTTGTCGGCGACGGCCGCCGAGATCGGCAGCTTGTCTGCCAACGCTTGCGGCGTGACGAGGCTGTCGATGCGCGCGGTCCGCAGTTCATCTGTTTTGTGCATGTTGTTCCCTGGAAACTGTTCTTCTCTGCGGCAGGAGTGCCGGGAAGTGATGGCGATCACAATAACGCAAAAAGCGCTGAATTCAACCGTAGAGATTGTGTTCTGTTGATCAAAACCGCGAAAAAAAGCACAAAAAAATCAGCTGCTGTTGAAATAAACGGCAGGCGGCGGGGCACGGCGGCCCCGCGAGAAAATGATCAGAACATGCGGCGACTCATACCGAGGATGTCGAGGATTTTGGTGGAAATCTCTTCGACCGAATAATTGGTGGTATTGAGGTAGCGGATCTGATTTTTGCGGAACAGCGCCTCGACCTCGGCGATCTCCATGCGGCACTGGCGTAATGAAGCGTAACGGCTGTTTTCACGCCGCTCTTCACGGATCGCGGCCAGGCGTTCCGGATCGATGGTCAGGCCGAATAATTTATGCTGAAACGGTTTCAGCGAGGCCGGCAGGTGCAAATTATCCATATCGTCGGCGATAAACGGATAGTTGGCGGCGCGAATGCCGAACTGCATCGCCAGATAAAGGCTGGTGGGGGTTTTGCCGCAGCGCGACACGCCGAGCAGGATCACCTGCGCCTGATCGAGGTTGCGCAGCGAAATGCCGTCGTCATGCGCCAGGGTATAGTCGATGGCGGCAATGCGCGCGTCGTACTTGCCGAGGTTGCTGGCGGTCAGGCCGTGGGTGCGGTTCGGCACCGGCGTCGGTTCCACTTCCAGCTCGCCCTGCAGCGGGCCGACCAGCGCCTGCACGATATCCTGGCAGAAGCCCTGGCTCTGCACGATCACATCGCGCACTTCCGGCGAGATGATGGAGTAAAACACCAGTGGCCGCACGCCGGTTTGATTATAAATATCATCGATTTGCTGGCGAACTGCGCGCGCGCGCGCCTCGGTTTCGACGAACGGCAGGGTAAAGGTGGTCGCCGTGACCGGAAACTGCGACAGCACCGCGTGCCCCAACACTTCGGCGGTGATCGCCGTACCATCCGAAATATAAAAAACGCTTCTTTCCACCCGAGGCTCCTTACCTGAAAACGGTGTTCCTGCTGTCATCACTGTCAATATCATGGGCCGCGGACGATCCGTCGGTAAAGGGGGGAGGGAAAAAATTGTGACGGCGGGACGGTAAAGCGCTTTGCGCCGGCGCGTGAAGAAAAGCGCGTTTTGCCGGCGGTAAAAATTGTGGCGCAACGAGGTTTTTCGACCCGAAACGTAAATTTGCCGTTATTTTCACCAAAAACGGTAGCGTTTGCGCGGTCATTAAAACAGAAGTTTAAAAAGAACGTAATTTGTTGAGAACTAAGCTTTTCGTGCGATTGGGAACGGTTCCCTGCCAAATCAGCCGGTTAGGACATTCTCTTAAAAACCACTTTCTTCAGTGGGTTGATCGATTCACCTTTCCATTTTCCTCAGATCAGTGTGCTAGTCTGATTCGGCTCCGTGTTAGCGGCGCCGTAAAGCAAGCGAATTAAATCCGTCTTTACCCTACTGATAGCAATAAGGATTGTCTCGATGTCCAACAATGGCCCAGACTTGCGTAATGTGCTTTGGTACAACCAGCTTGGCATGCACGACGTTGACCGTGTCGGCGGCAAAAACGCCTCCCTCGGTGAAATGATCACCAATCTTTCCGATTTGGGCGTGGCCGTGCCGAACGGTTTTGCCACCACCGCACAGGCGTTTAACGATTTCCTCGAACAAAGCGGTGTTAACCAGCGCATCTATCAGCTACTGGATCAGACCGACGTTGACGACGTTGCCCAACTGGCCAAGGCCGGCGCCCAGATCCGCCAATGGGTGATCGACACGCCGTTCCACGCCGAGTTCGAGCGTGAAATTCATCAGGCTTACCAACAGCTCGCCGACGGCGAACCGGAAGCTTCCTTTGCGGTGCGCTCCTCCGCCACGGCGGAAGACATGCCGGACGCGTCCTTCGCCGGCCAGCAGGAAACCTTCCTCAACGTGCAGGGCATCGACGCCGTAATGGTGGCGATCAAGCACGTGTTCGCCTCGCTGTTCAACGACCGCGCTATCTCTTATCGCGTGCACCAGGGCTATGACCACCGCGGCGTGGCGCTGTCGGCGGGCGTACAGCGCATGGTGCGCTCGGATCTGGCCTCCTCGGGCGTGATGTTCACCATCGATACCGAGTCCGGCTTTGATCAGGTGGTGTTCATCACCTCCGCCTTCGGTCTGGGTGAAATGGTGGTGCAGGGCGCGGTGAACCCGGATGAGTTCTACGTGCACAAACCGACGCTGCAAAAAGGCAAGCCGGCGATCGTGCGCCGCAACCTGGGCTCGAAAAAGATCCGCATGGTGTACGCGCCGTCGCAGGATCACGGCAAACAGGTGCGCATCGAAGACGTGCCTGAAGCGCAGCGCAGCCGTTTCTCGCTGACGGATGACGAAGTGCAGGCGCTGGCGCAGCAGGCGATCCTGATCGAAAAACATTACGGCCGCCCGATGGATATCGAATGGGCGAAAGACGGCCATACCGGCAAGCTGCTGATCGTGCAGGCGCGTCCGGAAACCGTTCGCTCCAACGAACAAACCATGGAGCGCTACCAGCTGAATGGCACTAGCCCGGTGCTGGTGGAAGGCCGCGCCATCGGTCATCGCATCGGCGCCGGTCCGGTGAAAGTGATCCACGACATCAGCGAAATGGATCGCATCCTGCCGGGCGACGTGCTGGTGACCGACATGACCGACCCGGACTGGGAGCCGATCATGAAGAAGGCCGCCGCGATCGTCACCAACCGCGGCGGGCGCACCTGTCACGCGGCGATCATCGCCCGTGAGTTGGGCATCCCGGCGGTGGTGGGCTGCGGCCACGCCACCGATGTGCTGAAAGACGGCCAGAAAGTCACCGTTTCCTGTGCGGAAGGCGACACCGGCTTCGTTTACAGCGACATGCTGGATTTCAGCGTGCAGAGCTCCGAAGTGACCGAGCTGCCGGATCTGCCGCTGAAGATCATGATGAACGTCGGCAACCCGGATCGCGCTTTCGACTTTGCGCGTTTGCCAAATGAAGGCGTGGGCCTGGCGCGGCTGGAATTTATCATCAACCGCATGATCGGTGTGCACCCGCGCGCGCTGCTGGAGTTCGATCAGCAGACGCCGGCGCTGCAAAACGAAATTCGCGCGTTAATGCAGGGTTACGACCACCCGGTCGAGTTCTACGTTGGCCGCCTGACAGAAGGGATCGCGACGCTGGGTGCCGCCTTCTGGCCGAAGCGTGTGATCGTGCGCCTGTCCGACTTCAAATCCAACGAGTACGCCAACCTGGTGGGCGGCGATAAGTATGAACCACACGAAGAGAACCCGATGCTGGGCTTCCGCGGCGCCGGCCGTTACGTGGCCGATAGCTTCCGCGATTGCTTCGCGCTGGAGTGCGAGGCGGTGAAACGCGTGCGTAACGAAATGGGGCTGACCAACGTCGAAATCATGGTGCCGTTCGTGCGCACCGTGGCCCAGGCGGAAGCGGTGGTGGCGGAGCTGGCGCGTCAGGGGCTGAAGCGCGGTGAAAACGGGCTGAAAGTGATCATGATGTGCGAGATCCCGTCCAATGCGCTGTTGGCGGATCAGTTCCTCGAGCACTTCGACGGCTTCTCTATCGGTTCCAACGACATGACCCAGCTGGCGCTGGGGCTGGATCGTGACTCCGGCGTGGTGTCGGAGCTGTTCGACGAGCGCAACGAGGCGGTGAAAGCGCTGCTGTCGATGGCGATTCAGGCGGCCAAACGCCACGGCAAATACGTCGGCATCTGCGGCCAGGGCCCGTCTGACCATGAAGACTTCGCCGAGTGGCTGATGGAGCAGGGCATCGACAGCCTGTCGCTCAATCCAGACACCGTGGTGCAGACCTGGATCAATTTGTCGAAAAAGAAATAATGTCTCGGCCTCGCTGAGGCATTAACGCCGGGCCGCAGTTAACGCTGCGGCCTTTTTATTTCCGAATGTAAATAACGGCGCGTAAAATAATCAATTCGACGAAAAAAGAATAAAAAAAAGCCCACCGTAGGAGATGGGCAAAGACTACACACAGCAATTCACATGTATGGCATTACATTGTTCAGAAAGGTTGCTTTAAAATCAGTGATTTGAAGCAATAGATGGCCATAATACTAGATTTTTGAACGCGACTAGTCATTAAGAATCATCCTAATCGATAGCGCCATCACATTTTATTTGTGGGAGTTATCTCTTTTTGCCGCTTGCAACAAACAGGGATTTACATTGCACCTTTCATTCGCTGTACCGTAATCAATATAGGGCGGCATTATATTTGGCGGAGATATTACTCGAATGAGGTAGGAATAATGACCTGAGTGAAATGTTCCGCCCGACGATGCGGGCGGAAGGGGGGGATTAGCGTTTTTCCAGATCTTCGATGACTTGCTCCGGCGCGGTGGTCGGCTCTGGCGCTTCATCCATCCAGGCGGTCAGCAGGCGATAAGATACTGCCAATACCACCGGGCCGATGAACAGGCCAATCATACCGAAGGCCAGCAAACCGCCGATAACGCCGGACAGGATCAGCAGCAGCGGCAGGTCGGCGCCCATGCGGATCAGCACCGGGCGCAGCACGTTATCCAGCGTCGCTACCACGCAGCTCCAGACCAGCAGTACGGTGCCCCAGGTGGTGTCGCCGTGCCAGTACAGCCAGATGATGGCCGGCACCAGCACCAACAGCGGCCCCAATTGTGCCACGCAGCAGATAAAGATCAGCATCGTCAGCAGGGTGGCGGCTGGTATGCCGCTCACCGCCAGACCGATGCCGCCCAGCACCGACTGCACCAACGCCGTCACCACCACGCCCAGCGCGACGGCGCGGATCGCCTGGCCGCCCAGTAGCACCGCCGCATCGCCGCGTTTGGAACCGAGGCGTACCGCAAAGTGACGGATACCCAGCGCCACCTGCTCGCCGCGCGCATACAACAAGGCGCTGAACAGCAGCATCAGCGCGCAGTGCAGCAGCAGACGGCCGATATGCGCCGCCTGCGCCACGAACCAGGTGGCGGTTTGACCGAAGTACGGCTGAACCTTCGCCAGCAGCGCAGCGCCGCCGGCGTTAACCAATGTGTGGTAGCTGGTATAGAGCCTGTCGCCGATCATCGGCACGGACTGCAGCCAGGCGAGATCGGGAATGTGCAGCTTGCCGGGTGAACTGGCCCAGGCGATCAGCGGCGCGCTGTTATCCACCACGCTGCTGATCAGCAGGGAAATCGGCAGAATGAACAGCAGGATCAGCAGCAGGGTCATGACCAACACCGCCAGCGAGCGACGGCCCCACAGCAGCTTTTGCAGTTTGAGCAGCAACGGCCAGGTGGCGATCACCACCATGCCCGCCCAGGCGAAGCCGAGAATAAACGGTTGGATCACCCAAAAACAGGCAACGATCATGATGGCGATAAACAGCACGCCGAAAATAATTCGCGGTAAGTCGTAACGCGATTGCGGGAGTGGCATCAGTGGGTTCTCATCCTGGTCAATTAAATCCCTGGCACCGGCGAATCTGGGTGCCTGTCGGTCGGTTTATCATCGCCGGGCGGCCGCCTGTGGCGGCGCTCGCAGGGCGGTAATAATGTGAATGCCTTCACTAAACGAGTATGTTAGTTTTTAGTGTCACTAAAAAATAGGGTGGGTCTGAATTAAAGGCCCGATTCAGCGTACATCAGCGCATAAAAAATAGACGGACAGGGTCAAAAAAGCGAATGATCCCACAGATTTCTCAGGCGCCCGGCCTCGTTCAACGGGTGCTCGACTTTTTGGAAGCACTGAAGCAAAACGGATTCAACGGCGATACCGCCACCAGCTACGCCGACCGCCTGACGATGGCCACCGACAACAGTATCTATCAGCTGTTGCCCGATGCGGTGGTGTTCCCCCGTTCCACCGCTGACGTGGCGCTGATTGCGCGTCTGGCCGGGGAAGAGCGATTCAATACGCTGACCTTCAGCCCGCGCGGCGGCGGCACTGGCACCAACGGCCAGTCGCTCAATACCGGCATCGTGGTCGATATGTCGCGCCATATGAACCGCATTCTGGAGATCAACGTCGAACAAGGATGGGTGAAAGTCGAAGCCGGCGTGATCAAGGATCAGCTGAATCAATACCTGCGGCCGTTCGGCTACTTCTTCTCGCCGGAACTGTCCACCAGCAACCGCGCCACGCTGGGCGGCATGATCAACACCGACGCCTCCGGCCAAGGTTCGCTGGTATACGGCAAAACCTCCGATCACGTGTTGGGCTTACGGGCGGTGCTGCTGGGCGGCGAGATGATCGATACCCGCGCCATGCCGACGGCGCTGGCGGAAACGATTGCTCTGGAAGAGACCGCGGAAGGGCGCATCTACCGCACGGTGCTCAATCGCTGCCGTGAGCAGCGCGCATTGATCCTGGAGAAATTCCCCAAGCTCAACCGCTTCCTCACCGGTTACGATCTGCGCCACGTGCTGAGCGACGATCTGCAAACCTTCGATCTGACGCGCATCCTGACCGGCGCCGAAGGCACGCTGGCGTTTATCACCGAGGCGCGGCTGGATATCACGCCGCTGCCGAAAGTGCGCCGCCTGGTCAACGTGAAGTACGACTCCTTTGACTCGGCGCTGCGCAATGCGCCCTTTATGGTCGAGGCCAAGGCGCTGTCGGTGGAAACCATCGATTCCAAGGTGCTGAATCTGGCGCGTGAAGACATTGTTTGGCACTCGGTGAACGAACTGATCGCCGACGTGCCGGATAAAGAAATGCTCGGGCTGAACATCGTCGAGTTCGCCGGCGACGATCGGGCGCTGATCGACGGCCAGATGGAGGCTCTGTGCCAACGGCTGGATGAACTGATCGCGCAGCGGCAGGGCGGCGTGATCGGGTACCAGATCTGCGGCGATCTGGCTGGCATCGAGCGCATTTACAACATGCGCAAGAAGGCGGTCGGGCTGCTGGGCAACGCCAAGGGGCGCGCCAAGCCGATTCCGTTTGCCGAGGATACCTGTGTGCCGCCGCAACACCTGGCGGACTATATCGTCGAATTCCGTCAACTGCTTGACGACCACAACCTGAGCTACGGCATGTTCGGCCACGTCGACGCCGGGGTGTTGCACGTGCGCCCGGCGCTCGACATGTGCGACCCGCAGCAGGAAGTGCTGATGAAGCAGATCTCCGATCGGGTGGTGGCGCTGACCGCCAAATACGGCGGTCTGTTGTGGGGGGAGCACGGCAAGGGCTTCCGTGCCGAGTACAGCCCTGAGTTCTTCGGGGAAACGCTGTATGAAGAGCTACGCCGCATCAAGGCGGCGTTTGATCCGGATAACCGTTTGAACCCGGGCAAGATCTGTTCGCCACTGGCGGTAGATGCACCGATGATGGAGGTAGACGCGGTCAAACGCGGCACCTTCGATCGCCAGATACCGGTCGAGGTGCGCACCTCGTTCCGCGGCGCGCTGGAGTGTAACGGCAACGGCCTGTGCTTCAACTTCGACGTGCGCAGCCCGATGTGCCCGTCGATGAAGATCAGCGGCAATCGCATTCATTCACCAAAAGGGCGGGCGACGCTGGTGCGTGAGTGGCTGCGTCTGTTGGCCGAGCAGGGCGTCGATCCGCTGGCGCTGGAGAAACAGCTGCCGCAGCAGCGTCTCAGCTTGCGTGGCCTGATCGAAAAGACCCGCAACAGCTGGCATGCCGGCAAGGGGGAGTACGACTTCTCGCACGAAGTGAAAGAGGCAATGTCCGGCTGCCTGGCCTGCAAGGCCTGCTCCACCCAGTGCCCCATCAAGATTGACGTGCCGGGATTCCGTTCGCGCTTCCTGCAGCTCTACCACACCCGCTATCTGCGCCCGGTGAGCGACTACATGGTCGCCGGCGTAGAGAGCTATACCCCGTTGATGGCCCGCGCGCCGAAGGTGTTCAACTTCTTCTTCCGCCAGCCGTGGCTGCGGGAAATGAGCCGCAACGCCATCGGCATGGTCGATCTGCCGCTGCTGTCCAGCCCGACGCTGCGTCAACAGCTGTCCGGCCACCGTGCGACCATGCTGACGCTGGAGCAGCTGGAAGGGCTGAGCGCCGAGCAGCGCGCAGAACACGTGCTGATCGTCCAGGATCCGTTCACCAGCTATTACGACGCCAAAGTGGTGGCGGACTTTGTCCGGCTGGTGGAGAAGCTCGGTTATAAACCGGTGCTGCTGCCGTTCTCGCCGAACGGCAAGGCGCAGCATGTGAAAGGTTTCCTGACGCGGTTTGCCCGCACCGCGCGCAAAACCGCCGATTTTCTTAACCGCGTAGCCCAGCTCGGCATGCCGCTGGTGGGCGTCGATCCGGCGCTGGTGCTGTGTTACCGCGACGAATACCGCGAGATCCTCGGCGCCGAGCGCGGCGATTTCCAGGTGCAACTGGTGCATGAATGGCTGCAGCAGAGGATCGCGGATCGCGCCGAACAGCCGGCGACCGGCGAGCCCTGGTATCTGTTCGGTCACTGCACCGAAACCACCGCGCTGCCGGCCAGCGGCCAACAGTGGGCGGCGATCTTCGCCCGCTTCGGCGCCAAACTGGAGAATGTCAGCGTCGGCTGCTGCGGCATGGCGGGGACTTACGGCCATGAAGCCAAGAACCTGCAAAACTCGCTCGGCATTTATGAGCTATCATGGCACCCGACGCTACAGCGTTTGCCGCGGCAGCGCTGCCTGGCGACCGGTTATTCCTGCCGCAGTCAGGTGAAACGCATCGAGGGCAATGGCGTGCGCCACCCATTACAGGCACTTCTGGAGATGATTGAGTGAAATTGTGGAAACGTGAAACATCGCTGGAGCAGCTGAACCGCGCCGGCGACGGCTGCATGGTCAGCCATGTGGGCATCGAGTTTACCCAATTGGGCGAGGATTTCCTCGAGGCCACCATGCCGGTCGATGGCCGTACCCGCCAGCCGTTCGGGCTGTTGCACGGCGGGGCGTCGGTGGTGCTGGCGGAATCGATGGGATCGATGGCCGGTTACCTGTGCAGTGAGGGCGAGCAGAAAGTGGTGGGGCTGGAGATCAACGCCAACCACCTGCGCGCGGTGTTCGATGGCCAGGTGCGCGGGGTATGTCGCGCACTGCACGTCGGCCGTCGCCATCAGGTGTGGCAAATCGAGATCTTCGACGCGCGCGATCGGCTGTGCTGCACCTCGCGTCTGACCACGGCGGTCATCGACTGATCCCCGCCGGTTTCCGCAGGCTGCCGGCCTGCGGAGCCTTTCGCTTTACAGCTGAAACGGTACGCGTTTGACGAAGTCCTTCTGAAACGCGTTCGCCTTCTCCCAGGTGCCTTCCATTGCATATTTTTGGCAGATCAGCGTCAGCGTGTGGCGGGCGAAGTGGTAGCTTTGCACCCGAAACAGCTGGCAGCGCTGCGGATTGTTGATCTCGACGATCAGCCGATTATGCAGTTTGCTGAGCGCGTGCAGGTAGCTGTCGTCATCGCCGTTCTCCAGGCACAGATTGGCCATGGTGAGGCTGACGCTGTTGTACCGCTTCAGGTGGTCGATATTGCATTCCGGGCGCCGCAGCGCCGCTTCGGCCATATAAAAGTCCACCGTAGCGTCGCGCACGCTGAATTTGTAGTCATCAATCTTGCCCAGCAACCATGCGTTGATCGAAAGAGTCATTGGCTTCGCGCTCAAATTCAAATTGAATGATAATCATTATCATATAAATTGCCGCGTTGCCGATCAATCCCCGGCGCGGCGTTTTTTCATCGTGGGGGTGTAAAAGGCCGCCGACGACCCAATTTAATCCTGAGCGACTAAACTTTAACCTGAGGGGCGCGCGCTGGTGCCGCGCCACGAAATGCCGATAAACGCACATTTACGACAGACAGAATGCAGAAATAGGTATTTTCTATGAATGTTTAGATCGGCAGTGTACCGCGGCACTGTAACGCTGACGGGCCACCGGGGAGTGCGGTACGGTGATGCAGGATAAAGAACAAATTCATAGGGATAGCATGCACACCTTGCCGCCAGATGCCGCAAGCCACCACGGATGTCCCGCTGGCTTGCCGCACGCCGCAGCGAAAAACCGCGCTCGCGGTGGATACCCCCGCAAAACAAACGGTTGAAGTGATAATCGTTATCACTAACATATAAGCAACCCAGATTGGCTGTGGCCAAACACGAGTGTGAGGTAGACCCTATGCAAACGGAAAATGTCGGCACCTTTTCTCTGGATGAAAATGTCTGGCAAGGCATTTCGCTCAGCGACAGCGCCGTACGACAAATAACGAAACTGATGCAGCAGGATCCGCAGGTGAAAGGGCTGCAGCTAGGGGTGAAACAATCCGGCTGCGCCGGCTTTGCCTATGTGCTGGATCTGACCCGCGAACCCGCCGATGACGATCTGCTGTTTGAGCGCGACGGCGCCAAACTCTATGTGCCGCTGAAGGCCATGCCGTTCATCGATGGCACCACGGTAGATTACGTCCGCGAAGGGCTGAATCAGATATTCAAATTCAACAACCCTAAAGCTCAGCATGCCTGCGGGTGCGGCGAGAGCTTTGGCGTTTGAGCGATGCAATCAACATGACACGAAGCAATGTAGAAATGCCTAATGAAGTGCAGGCTTGGGTCAGCGAAGGTCGCTACAAAGAAGGTTTCTTCACCCAGCTGGCAACCGATGAGTTGGCCAAAGGCATCAACGAAGAGGTGGTTCGCGCCATCTCGGCCAAGCGCAACGAACCCGAGTGGATGCTGGAATTCCGCCTCGAGGCCTACCGCGCCTGGCTGCAGATGGAAGAGCCGCACTGGCTGAAGGCCAATTACGAACGCCTTAACTACCAGGACTACAGTTACTATTCGGCGCCGTCCTGCGGCAGCTGCGACGATGCCTGCGGTTCGCAACCCGGCGCCGAGCAGCAACCGGGCGCGGCGACGGAAAAAGATTACCTGACCAGCGAAGTGGAGCTGGCGTTCAATCAGCTCGGCGTGCCGGTGCGCGAGGGCAGCGAAGTGGCGGTGGACGCCATCTTCGACTCAGTATCGGTCGCTACCACTTACCGTGAAAAACTGGCGGAGAGCGGGGTGATCTTCTGCTCGTTCGGCGAAGCGATTCAGGAATACCCGGATCTGGTGCGTCAGTACCTGGGGCGCGTAGTGCCGTCCAACGATAACTTCTTCGCTGCGCTGAACGCCGCGGTGGCCTCTGACGGCACCTTCGTCTATGTGCCGAAAGGCGTGCGCTGCCCGATGGAGCTGTCGACCTATTTCCGTATCAACGCCGCCAAAACCGGCCAGTTCGAGCGCACCATCCTGATCGCCGACGAAGGCAGCTATGTCAGCTATATCGAAGGCTGTTCTGCCCCGGTGCGCGATAGCTATCAGCTGCACGCGGCGGTGGTGGAAGTGATCCTGCATAAAGACGCCGAAGTGAAATACTCGACGGTGCAGAACTGGTTCTCCGGCGGTGAGAGCAAGGGCGGTATCCTCAACTTCGTCACCAAGCGCGCGCTGTGCGAAGGCGCCGGCTCGAAAATGTCCTGGACCCAGTCGGAAACCGGCTCGGCCATCACCTGGAAATACCCGAGCGTGATCCTGCAGGGCGACAATTCGATCGGCGAATTCTTCTCGGTGGCGCTGACCAGCGGCCATCAGCAGGCGGACACCGGCACCAAGATGATCCACATCGGCAAAAACACCAAGTCGACCATCATCGCCAAAGGCATTTCCGCCGGCCACAGCGAGAACACCTATCGCGGCCTGGTGAAAATCCTGCCGGGGGCGGAAAACGCCCGTAACTTTACCCAGTGCGACTCGATGCTGATCGGGCCGGACAGCGGTGCCCACACGTTCCCTTACGTTGAAGCGCGCAACAACAGCGCTCAGCTGGAGCACGAAGCCACCACCTCGAAGATCGGCGACGACCAGCTGTTCTACTGCCTGCAGCGCGGCATCAGCGAGGATGACGCCATTTCGATGATCGTCAACGGTTTCTGCAAGGACGTTTTCTCCGAGCTGCCGCTGGAGTTCGCCGTCGAGGCGCAGAAACTTCTGGCCATCAGCCTGGAACACAGCGTGGGTTAATCGCCGCATTTTTAGCGCCGTCGGCGCTATCTGAGGACACAGCATGTTAAGCATCAAGAATTTGAAAGTCAGCGTGGAAGGCAACGAGATCCTCAAGGGATTGGATCTGGAGATCAAACCGGGCGAAGTGCATGCCATCATGGGGCCGAACGGCTCGGGCAAGAGCACGCTGTCCGCCACGCTGGCCGGGCGTGAAGAGTACGAAGTGACCGAAGGGGAAGTCACCTTCAAGGGCAAGGATCTGCTGGAGCTTGATCCGGAAGACCGCGCCGGCGAGGGCGTGTTTCTGGCCTTCCAGTACCCGGTGGAGATCCCCGGCGTCAGCAACCACTTCTTCCTGCAGACCTCGGTCAACGCGGTGCGCAAATACCGCGAGCAGGAGCCGCTGGATCGCTTTGACTTCGCCGATTTCATCGAAGAGAAAATCGCGCTGCTGGACATGCCGGCCGACCTGCTGACCCGTTCGGTCAACGTCGGCTTTTCCGGCGGTGAGAAAAAGCGCAACGACATTCTGCAGATGGCGGCGCTGGAGCCGGATCTGTGCATTCTCGATGAAACCGACTCCGGTCTGGACATTGATGCGCTCAAGATCGTCGCCAACGGCGTCAATTCGCTGCGGGACGGCAAGCGCGCCTTTATCATCGTCACCCACTACCAGCGCATTCTGGACTACATCCAGCCGGATTACGTACACGTGCTGTCCCAGGGGCGCATCGTCAAATCCGGCGATTTCTCGCTGGTAAAACAGTTGGAGGAGCAGGGCTATGGCTGGCTTACCGACCAACAGTAATTCAAACGCGCTGCAGCAGCTGTATCGCCTGTTCGAAGGCCGCGGTGGCGAGCGTTCGCCGCATGCGCTGGCGCACTGGCAGCAGGCGCTGCGCCTCGGCTGGCCGACGCGCAAGCATGAAAACTGGAAATACACGCCGCTGGAGAGCCTGCTGGAGCAGCAGTTCCTCGAGCCGCAGCCCGCATTGGTGAGCGCAGAGCAGCTCGAGGCGCTGGCGCTCGGCATCGATGCCTGCCGGCTGGTGTTTATCGACGGCCGCTACAGCGCCGCGCTGAGCGATGACGATCTGGGTGATTACCAGTTCGAGTTGACCGCCTACGGCACGCCACAGGCGCTGCCGGAGGCGATCCAACCGGAAATTTTCCTGCACCTGACCGAAAGCCTGGCGCAGGAAACCAGCCTGATTCGCCTGCCGGCCGGCAAGGCCCCGGCTCGTCCGCTGTACCTGCTGCATATCAGCAGCGGACGCGGCGCCAGCGGGGAAGTGAACACCGTGCATCACCGCCATCATCTGGATATTGGGCGCGGGGCCGAGGCGGAAGTGATCGAACACTACGTCAGCCTGGGCGAGGCCGCGCACTTCACCGGCGCACGCCTGACCGCCAACGTGGCGGACAACGCCGGGCTGTTGCACTGCAAGCTGGCGTTTGAGAGCCAGCCAAGCTACCACTTTGCCCATAACGATTTGGTCATTGGCCGCGACGCGCGGGTGAAAAGCGACAGCTTCCTGCTGGGCGCCGGTCTGACGCGTCACAACACCAGCGCGCAGCTGAACGGCGAAGGCGCGAACCTGGTAATCAACAGCCTGGTGCTGCCGGTGGGCAAAGAGATCTGCGATACCCGCACCTATCTGGAGCACAACAAAGGTTATTGCGAGAGCCGTCAGCTGCATAAAACCGTGGTCAGCGATCGCGGCAAGGCGGTGTTCAACGGCATGATCAAAGTGGCCAAGCACGCGATCAAAACCGACGGCCAGATGACCAACCATAACCTGCTGTTGGGGAAGGTGGCGGAGGTGGATACCAAGCCGCAGCTGGAGATCTACGCCGACGACGTCAAATGCAGCCACGGCGCCACCGTGGGGCGCATCGATGAAGAGCAGCTGTTCTATCTGCAGTCGCGCGGCATCGACAAACACGCGGCGCAGCAGATGATCATCTTCGCCTTCGCCGCCGAGCTGACCGAAGGCATCGCCAATGACACCATCCGGGAACGGGTGCTGGCGCGCATCGCCCAGCGCCTGCCGGGGGAGGCTGCATGAGTTATCCGATTGAACGCGTGCGCAGCGATTTTCCACTGCTGACGCGTGAGGTGAACGGCCAACCGCTGGCCTACCTCGACAGCGCCGCCAGCGCGCAGAAACCGCAGGTGGTGATCGACCGCGAGTTGGCGTTCTACCGCCACGGCTATGCCGCGGTGCATCGCGGCATCCACACCCTGAGCGCCGAGGCGACTCAGCAGATGGAGGCGGTGCGGGAACAGGCGGCGCGCTTTATCAACGCCGCCTCGGCGGAAGAGATGGTGTTTGTCAAAGGCACCACCGAAGGCATCAACCTAGTGGCCAACAGCTTTGGCCGCCACCTGCTGCAGCCGGGCGATGCGATTCTCATCACCGAGATGGAGCACCACGCCAACATCGTGCCCTGGCAGATGCTGGCGCAGGAGCGCGGGCTGCAGCTGCGGGTTTGGCCGCTGCAGCCCGACGGCACGCTGGATTTGGCGCGGTTGCCGGAGCTGGTCGACGCGTCCTGCAAACTGCTGGCGCTGACCGAGGTCTCCAATGTGCTGGGCACCGTCAACCCGGTGCGCGACATCATCGCCCGCGCCAGAGGCCTGGCGCCGGATCTGACGGTGCTGGTGGACGGCGCGCAGGCGGTGATGCACCAGCGCGTCGATGTCCAGGCGCTAGACTGCGATTTTTACGTGTTTTCCGGCCACAAGCTGTACGGCCCTTCCGGTATCGGCATGCTGTATGGCCGCCAGGCGCTGCTGCAGCAGATGCCACCGTGGGAAGGGGGCGGCTCGATGATCCGCCAGGTCAGCCTGACGGCGGGCACCACCTTCGCCGATCCGCCGTGGCGCTTCGAGGCGGGTTCGCCGAACACCGCCGGCATCATGGGGCTGGGGGCGGCGTTCGATTACGTCGAAGCCCTGGGTTTGAATGCGATCCACGATTATGAACAGTCGCTGATGCACTACGCGCTCGAGGCGCTCACGCAGGTGCCGACGCTGAAAATCTATGGTCCGGCACATCGGGCCGGGGTGATCGCCTTTAATTTGGGAGAACACCACGCCTATGACGTCGGCAGCTTCCTCGATCAGTATGGCATCGCCATTCGCACCGGCCATCACTGCGCCATGCCACTGATGGCGTTTTATCAGGTGCCGAGCATGTGCCGCGCTTCGCTGGCGTTATATAATACCCGCGAAGAGGTGGACCGGCTGGTGGCCGGGCTGCAACGCATTCATCAGCTATTAGGTTAGGCCGGGGCGCGTCCCCGGCGGTACAAAAGGATCCCCATGGCGAATTTGCCGGACAAAGATAAATTGGTGCGTAATTTCTCCCGCTGTCTGAACTGGGAGGAGAAATACCTGTACGTGATTGAACTTGGCGCCAAGTTGCCGCCGCTGGACGAGGCCGAGCGGCAGGCCGGCAACCTGATTTCCGGCTGTCAGAGCCAGGTGTGGATCGTGATGCGTCTCGATGAGCAGGGGCAGGTCGAGTTTCACGGCGACAGCGATGCGGCGATCGTCAAAGGGCTGCTGGCGGTGGTGTTTATTCTTTATCGTCAATTAACGCCACAACAGATCGTCGATCTCGATGTGCGGCCGTTTTTCGGCGAACTGGCGCTCAGCCAACATCTGACGCCTTCACGCTCGCAGGGGCTGGAGGCGATGATCCGTGCCATTCGCAGTAAAGCGGCGCAGCTGGCCTGATCCTTAACGCCTTTCTCCTCAAGGCTCATTGATATATTCGCTTTGTCAATGAGTCTTTACAATCCGTTGTTTTCCCCAGGAACCATCCCCCAATTCAGTGATATTTCAGCAGCTTACCTATTGACGTTTCGTTGACAATCAACGATGGTGATTACGTTATAACGTGTTGATTTTTAGAGAACTTATTGCCTTTGATGCCAGCGTTGCTAGTATTAATCAGGTATTGTCTGATTTACCCACCGTCGGGCGCTCGTTAGCCTTGGGGGCGAACCGTCATAAAAAATATAGGGATGATAATGAAACGTGCGTTGAGTTTAATGGGCATGGTCTTCGCCACCGTACTGGCCGGCACGCAGGCCGCCAGTGCGACCGAGTACCCGCTGCCGCCGCCAGACAGCCGTCTGATCGGTGAAAACACCACTTATACCGTGCCAAACGACGGCCGTCCGCTGGAGGCGATCGCCGCCGACTACAAGATTGGCCTGCTGGGCATGCTGGAAGCCAACCCTGGCACCGACCCGTTCCTGCCCAAGCCAGGCACGGTACTGACCATTCCGACCCAAATGCTGCTGCCTGACACTAAGCGTGAAGGGATTATCGTCAATCTGGCCGAGCTGCGTCTTTACTACTACCCGAAAGGCGAGAACAAAGTGATCGTCTATCCGATCGGCATCGGCCAGACCGGGATGCACACGCCGCTGGAAGTGACCTCCATCAGCCAGAAGATCCCTAACCCGACCTGGACGCCCACCGCCAACATCCGCAAGCGCTATCAGTCCCAGGGCGTGACGCTGCCTGCAGTGGTGCCGGCCGGGCCTGAGAACCCGATGGGGCTGTTCGCCCTGCGTCTGGCGATGGGGCGCGGTGAATACCTGATCCACGGCACCAACGCCAACTTCGGTATCGGCATGCGCGTCAGCTCCGGCTGCATTCGCCTGCGTCCGACGGACATCGAAGCGCTGTTCAATCAGGTGCCGCGTGGTACACGGGTGCAGGTGATCAACGATCCGGTGAAGATTTCGGTTGAGCCGGACGGCAAACGCTATGTGGAAGTGCACCAGCCGCTGTCGCGGGTAGAAAGCGACGATCCGCAGACCATGCCGATCGCGTTGTCTAAAGCGGAGAAAGCCTTTGCTGCGGATGGTCAGACCGATCGCGCCGTGTTCGATAGCGCGGTTGTACGCCGTTCTGGCATGCCGGTGCTGGTCAACGTAGGGGAGAGCCCGTCTGAGGTGAGTTTAACGCCTGCAGCGGCGCCTGCGGCGAATAAGAGCCCATTCAAGGCAGCGCCAATCAGTTCGGTGAACTAAGTTTGCAAGATTGAGCGGTCGAAGAGGGGTTCAGCGTGCTGAACCTCTTTTTTTGCCCGCTATGCAGGAAAAATCAGTCCAGGATACAGGCGAAAAAAAACGGCGCACAATGTGCGCCGTTTTCAATAACCAAAGCTATCTTACTTTTTGTAAGCGTGAGCTTGGTTGTCCAGACGCTGGTTAGCGCGTGCTGCGTCGTCTTTAGCAGCTTGAACGTCAGAACGCATTGCGTTCACGTCGTTGCTCAGCTGATCAACTTTAGCGTTCAGAGTCTGAACGTCAGAAGACAGTTGATCGATTTTAGCGTTGCTAGAGCAGCCAGCCAGCAGAGTGGAACCCAGGATTACCGCGCCCAGTACCAGTTTAGTACGATTCATTATAACACCCTCTAGATTGAGTTAATCTCCATGTAGCGTTACAAGTATTACACAAACTTTTTTCGAAAGAGAATAATTTTTTAGTGTTGAGGTGCTTTATTTTGATCGTTCGCTCAAACTTGCATCTGGTTTTACAAATTAGTTAAAAAAACGAGGGAAAACAGCCGGCTTCCATGGGACTACTCCGATTCTTTATTAGCTAAATAATGAGCGGTCCGCGGTTGCGTTTTGAGAAAAATAGGTTACTGCTGATAAAAAAAACGCCGCAAAGCGGCGTTTTGATCAAGGCAATTATGTCACGTTTTATATTACAGCACGTGTACCGAGGCAGTGTTGGTGGTGCCGCTCGGCACCAGCGCGCCGGAAACCATCACCACGACGTCGCCTTTTTGCGCCAGGCCGCTGGCCAGCGCGGCTTCTTTACCGATGCGGTAGAAGTCGTCGGTAGAAGCGATTTCCTTGACCATCTGCGGGATGACGCCCTTGCTCAGCACCAGCTGATGCGCGGTAGTCTCATTGGTGGTCAGCGCCAGGATCACCGCGTTCGGGAAGTATTTACGCACGGATTTCGCTGACTTGCCGCCGCTGGTGGCGACGACGATCAGCGGCGCGTCCAGTTTCTCGGCGGTTTCAACCGCGCCACGGCACACCGCTTCGGTGATGCGCAGCTTGCGGCGATCGTTCAGGGAGTCGATGCGGCTTGGCATCACGCGATCGGTGCGCTCGCAGATGGTCGCCATGATGTTGACCGCTTCCAGCGGATATTTGCCCTTGGCGCTCTCGCCGGACAGCATGACAGCATCGGTGCCGTCCAGGATGGCGTTGGCAACGTCGCCGGCTTCCGCACGGGTAGGGCGCGGGTTTTTGATCATGGAATCGAGCATCTGGGTGGCGGTGATCACCACTTTACGCGCACGGTTGCATTTTTCGATCATCATCTTCTGGGCGAAGATCACTTCTTCGACCGGGATCTCCACGCCCAGATCGCCGCGGGCAACCATGATGCCGTCGGACGCTTCGAGGATTTCGTCGAAGTTGTTCAGGCCTTCCTGGTTCTCGATCTTGGAGATGATCTGGATCTGCTCGCCGCCGTGCGCTTTCAGGTGCTCGCGGATCTCCAGCACGTCGGAACGTTTACGGATGAAGGACGCCGCCACGAAGTCGACGCCTTGCTCGCAGCCGAAGATCAGGTCGCGTTTGTCTTTTTCGGCCAGCGCAGGCAGCTGGATGGACACGCCCGGCAGGTTGACGCCTTTGTTCTCGCCCAGATCGCCGTTGTTCAGCACCTTACAAACGACTTCGTTCTCGGTCACGTTGGTGACTTCCATGCCGATCAGGCCGTCGTCAACCAGCACGGTGTTACCGATCTTCAGGTCGGCGGCGAAGCCGGCGTAGGTGACCGCTACGCGATCGCTGTTGCCGATCACACTCTGGTCGGTGGTGAAGGTGAAGGTTTGGCCGGCGACCAGCGAGGCGTCTTTACCGCCTTCCAATTTCATGGTGCGAATTTCCGGGCCTTTGGTATCCAGCAGGATGCCGGCGTTGATACCGGTTTTCGCCATCACGGCGCGCATGTTCTTGATGCGGTTGCCGTGCTCTTCATAGTCGCCGTGAGAGAAGTTGAGACGCATCACGTTCATGCCCGCATTGAGCAGGTTGGTCAGCATTTCTTCCGATTCGGTTTTTGGACCGATGGTACAAACAATTTTGGTCTTTTTCATGGCGGAGTTTTCTACAAGTTGTGATGGATAAAAAAACGAATTTGACCGGCGCTATTTACGCCGATAGGGAATTTGAGCCGTGCCTGGTGGTGAAAAACATAGTTAAGGATAGGTGACGACAGTTGAAGTGGGGCGGAAAAATTCAGCCCGCGCGGGGGCGCGGAGATGCTGCGCAACGGGGTGAGATGAAATCGTGTTGTTATTGCGTTTTCGCAGATCAAGGGCTGAAACCATTCAACTGATAGACGTTGCGCATTATAAAGGCTAAGCGGCGGGAAACAAAATAAAAAACCGCAGCGGTGTGGCGGATATGTCAAAACGGGGGCAAATGTGGCGCAAATGCAACGCGTTGCGTACAGCTTGTTGCGCAAATAACCTTGCTGTAAATACGGCTTAGCGCGTTTGCGGGATTTCCAGCAGCACGCCGGCGCTCAGGCAGAAGCAGCCGCTGGCGACGTTGGCCGGCAGGATCAGGCTCTCGCCGGCCCGTACTGTCCGCGTATCGCCGCCGAGGGTGAACTCGAATTCACCCGATATCACCCGGGTTTGCAGCGCATGCGGGGGCTTTTGCAGTTGGCCAAAGGCGCCGGCCTCGAAACGCACTTCCGCCGCCGGCGAACCGTCGCTCATCACCCCTTCACGGCGGGCAAGGCCATTGTCGAGCGGTAAAAAGGCGGTTTTGGCGGTGAAGGTGGTCATGTGGCGTTCCTGATGGTGGATGGCGGTAGTTTGGCGCAATCGACATGAGAAATCGAGCGGTCGAGCAGAGACGAAACAACGGGAAGTATAACGCGATAGGGGGAGAGATAAATCAGCAATATGGTGCGTCCGAGTGGACTCGAACCACCGACCCCCACCATGTCAAGGTGGTGCTCTAACCAACTGAGCTACGGACGCACTGCACTGCTTCTGGAATTTGGTGCGTCCGAGTGGACTCGAACCACCGACCCCCACCATGTCAAGGTGGTGCTCTAACCAACTGAGCTACGGACGCACTGTACTGCTTCTGGAATTTGGTGCGTCCGAGTGGACTCGAACCACCGACCCCCACCATGTCAAGGTGGTGCTCTAACCAACTGAGCTACGGACGCATCTTTTCCTGTCTGTCATGGCTGACAGCGGGGACGAATATTAACGAGCTACCTGCGCGCTGGCAAGGGGAAAAGCGCAATTTTATTCGGTATTTCACGCGATTGCTGAGGTTGTGCGCAGTCCGGCGTTTTTTTCCGCAAACCGCAGCCCGGCCGGGGATGAAACCGGCCGGGAGCGGATTCAGCGCGTGGATCGCTGCAGAATGACGGCGGTCGGCTGTTTCTGCAGCCAGCGCATACGCAGCGCCATCATGATGGCGGCGAAGGTCAGGCCAATGATAAAGCCGATCCAGAAGCCGCTTGGCCCCATTGCCGGCACCACCACGTCGGTTAACGCCAGCAGATAGCCGCTCGGCAGGCCCAATACCCAATAAGCGATAAAGGTGATGAAGAAGATCGCTCGGGTGTCTTTATAACCACGTAGCACGCCGCTGCCGATCACCTGGATCGAGTCCGAAATTTGGTACAGCGCCGCCAACAGCATCAGCTGCGAGGCCATAGCCACCACCGCCGGGCTGTCGTTGTACAGCAGGGCGATCGGTTCGCGCAAGGTGGCGGTAAACAGCGCGGTGCAGACGGCCATGGTGATGCCGACGCCGATGGCGGAATAGGCGGCGACGCGCGCGCCTTCGACCGAGCCTTCCCCCAGACGATAACCGACGCGGATGGTGGCGCCGACGCCCAGCGACAGCGGCAGCACGAACATCAGCGCGCTGAAGTTAAGCGCGATCTGGTGGCCGGCGACCGCGACGATCCCGAGCGGCGAAACCAGCAACGCCACCACGGCGAACAGCGTGACTTCGAAGAACAGCGCCAGCGCCACCGGCATGCCGATGCCGATCAGGCGCTTCAGCGCCGCCCAGTCCGGGCCGCCGAGATCGCCGGCCTGGCGTTTGATGTCGCGCTGCGACGGCGCGCGCTTCACGTACCAGCGCATCATCAGGAACATGATCCAGTAGACGCTGCCGGTGGCGACGCCGCAGCCGACGCCGCCGAGTTCCGGCATGCCGAACTTGCCGTAGATGAAGATGTAGTTGATCGGGATATTCACCAGCAGGCCGAGGAAGCCGATCACCATGCCGGGCTTGGTTTTAGACAACCCCTCGCACTGGTTGCGCATCACCTGGAAGAACAGGTAGCCCGGCGCCCCCCACATGATGGCGTGCAGGTAGCCGACGGCTTTATCCGCCAGCTGCGGATCGATGTTGTGCATCATGTCGATGACGAACTTGCAGTTATACAGCACGACGATCAGCAGTACGGAGACGCCGGAGGCCAGCCAAAAACCCTGGCGCACCTGATGGCCGATACGATCGCGGCGGCCGGCACCGTTGAGCTGAGCGATAACCGGGGTCAACGCCAGCAGCAGACCGTGGCCGAACAGGATGGCCGGCAGCCAGATTGAGGTGCCGACCGCCACCGCCGCCATGTCGGTGGCGCTGTAAGCGCCGGCCATGATGGTATCCACCACGCCCATAGCGGTTTGCGATATTTGCGCGATAATGACCGGGATAGCGAGAGCCAATAAACTACGCGCTTCAATTAAGTACTTCTGCACGCATACACCTTTTCTATTTATATATGTGGGAGGGAGGGCTGCCGCGAGAGGACAACAATTAAAATAGCGGAATTTTGTCAAAAAGATTGTACCTGCTCGGCGTCGTTAAGCAAACGCCGCAGATAAATAGTTATTAAATGCGCAGCCATTCCTTTTTTACCGTCGCGGATTTGGTTTTCAGCGCCAACTGGGGCAAACTGCCGGTAGCGTTTTAACCTATTTAGCAAGAAGAGGCACATATGTTCACCGGTATCGTACAAGGCACCGCGCCGCTGGTCGCCATTGATGAGAAACCCAATTTCCGCACCCACGTGATCGAAATGCCTACCGAGCTGCTGCCGGGGCTGGAGCTGGGCGCGTCGGTGGCCCATAACGGCTGCTGCCTGACCGTCACCGCGGTGGAAGGCAACCGCGTCAGCTTCGATTTGATCAAAGAAACGTTGCGCCTGACCAACCTCGGCGATCTGGCGCTGGGCGACATCGTCAATATCGAGCGCGCGGCGAAGTTCAATGATGAAATTGGCGGCCATTTGATGTCCGGCCATATTATCTGCACGGCGGAGGTGGCCAAGATTTATACCTCGGAAAATAACCGGCAGGTATGGCTGCGCATGCCGGATGCGGAATTGATGAAATATGTGCTGCACAAAGGTTTCATCGGCATCGACGGCATTAGCCTGACCATCGGCGAAGTGGTGAATAACCGTTTCTGCGTGCACCTGATCCCGGAAACGCTGGATCGCACCACGCTGGGTAAAAAACGCCTCGGCGACAAGGTGAACATCGAGATCGATCCGCAAACGCAGGCGGTGGTGGACACCGTCGAGCGCGTGCTGGCCAACCGGGAAGCGACGCTGGCGGCGGCGGTGGCGCCGGCGCACAAAGACTGACAGCGATTCAGGCGTTGCCGCCGGAATCGAATCATAAGCAGAGAGGAGAAACGCGTGAAGTTTTATGGGAAAACGTTGTTGTTAACCGCGTTGCTGGCGCTGAGCGCCTGCAGCAGTTCGCCTGAGCAGGGCGCGGGCGCGCAAATGGCCGATGCGGACGATACCTGTGGCGCATCACAGTATCAAAACTTCGTCGGCAAACCGATGACCTCGCTGGAAGGCGTACGGATCGACGCCAAGGTGCGAGCCATTCCGTACAACTCTGCCGTCACCATGGATTTCAACCTGCGCCGCCTGAACTTCCTTGGCGACAGCGACGATAAAATCATCCGCGTTTACTGCGGCTAAGCCGTACGCTTCGAACGAGCAAAAAAGGCCCCGGCGATGTGACTACCGGGGCCTTTTTTGTCGGGCAAGTGGCTTAGCGGGCGACGCGGATGCCGCCTTCAACGCCTTTCGGGCTGAATACCACCTGCCACAGTTGCAGATCGCGCGCCCGGAACGCGCCGGCGCAGGCGTTCAGGTAATAGCTGAACATCCGCTCGAAGCGTTCGGAGTAGCGCGGGGCAAGCTGCGGCCACGCCTGTTTGAAGCGCTCGAACCAGGCCATCAGCGTGCGATCGTAGTCAGCGCCGATGTTGTGCCAGTCTTCCATCACGAAATGGCCCTCGCTGGCTTCGGCGATATGGCTCACTGAAGGCAGGCAGCCGTTCGGGAAGATATATTTGTTGATCCACGGATCGACGTTCATGTCGGTTTTGTTGGAACCGATGGTGTGCAGCAGGAACAGGCCGTGCGGCGCTAAATTGCGTTCTACCACATTGAAATAGGTGCGGTAGTTTTTCGGCCCGACGTGCTCGAACATGCCGACCGAGACAATGCGATCAAACTGCTGATGAAGATCGCGATAATCCTGCAGCAGGATCTGCACATCCAGCCCGGCGCAGCGAGCCTGGGCCAGTTTCTGTTGTTCGGCGGAAATGGTCACGCCGACCACCGACACGCCGTAATTCTTCGCCGCATAGGCGGAGAGACCGCCCCAGCCGCAGCCGATGTCCAGTAAGCGCATGCCTGGCTGCAGCTGCAGTTTTTCGCAGATCATCCGCAGCTTCGCTTCCTGCGCTTCCTCCAGCGTGGTGGCGTCTTTCCAGTAGCCGCAGGAATACTGCATGTAAGGATCGAGCATCAGGGTAAACAGATCGTTGCCAAGATCGTAATGTTCTTTGCCGACGATCCAGGCGCGCTTTTTCGATTGCAGGTTGGTCAGGCGCGCGGCGGCGATCCGCAGGGTATCTTTCAAGTGGTGGGGAAGTTTCTTCTCCAGCCCGGCGCTGACCACGCGCTGGAAGAATATATCCAGCCGTTCGCACTCCCACCAACCGTCCATATAACTTTCGCCGAGGCCCAGTGACCCTTGTTGCAAAACGCGTTTAAAGAATTCGGGATTTTTAACCTGAATATCGAAAGGGCGCGATCCATTGATTTCGATACCGGCCAGACCGAGCATTTCGTGCGCGATGCGATACCACTGGTTATCCTGGATGCTCAGATCTTCTATACACGATGAACTCATAGCTTCTCCATCACCTTCTTCTGACTGATGACCCGTTAGGAAACAGCTTAGACAATTTCTGCGGGTGCATACGTATACCGACGGGAAATAAGCCCGCGGCGTCTGATATCCGACTATGAACAGAGGAAATTTAAAGAAACGACCCGACGCAAATGGCGCAGGATAAACGCCTCTTTAAAAAAGAGTGTGACGCAAGACGCGTACACAAGAGCTAATTGAGATATAGAGATTATAAGGTGTTACTTTATAAAGTTGTTTTTGAGTATAGGCGTGCCGAGGCGTTGACTCAACTGTAAATCGCACTCGGCGCGCATATTCTTTAAGTGATTATTAATCTTGGCAATTATGACGCTGAGTTAGCATGTTTCCGCTGCGCCTTTTGCTGTGCATCGCCCGCTTTTCCCCGCTGGAGGAAATAGCCCAGCGCGGCGAGGATCACCGTAGACACCATCACCGTCACCGTCGCCAGCAGCGGCTGGGCAATAAACGCCGACACCAGCATGCTCGCCACAAAACACAGCCCCAACTGCAGCGTATTTTGCAGCGCGGCGGCTTTGCCGCTGCTTTCCGGGAACGGCATCAGCGCATTCGCCACCATGATCGGGTAGCCCGCGCCGTTGACCAGCGCCATCACGCAGAACGGGATCAGCAGCGTGGTGAGCGTCGGAGTGGTTACGGTCGCCACCAGATACAGCGCCACCATGCTGACACCATAAGCTACCAGCAGCCACGGCAGCAGGGTTTTGCCATTGATGCGTTTGAGCACGGCGCGGCAGCCATAGCCCCCCAGCAGGAAAGCCAGCGTCTGCGGCACATAGCTCAGACCAATGTCGCTCGGGCCATAGCCCATATCACCGAGGATGAACGGCGAGCCGGTCAACCAGGCAAAGAAGCCGGCCGAGCAGGCGGCGTACATGGCGACGTTGCCGCTGAACACCGGGGATTTCAATAATTGCCAAAAACTGACGCTGCTTTTTGGCGCATCGGCGGCGGGTTGAGTTTTGGCGCGATCTTTGAGCAGCAACGTCGGCAGCAGCAGCAGGGCGGTGATGGCCAGCAACACGGCGAAGATCGCACGCCAGCTGGCGTGGTTAAGCAGCCAGGCGCCAAGCAGCGGCGCCAGCGCCGGCGACAGCGCGACCAGCGGCATGATGGTGGCGAATACGCGATTGGCCTGGCCTTCGCGATAGCGGTCGACCACCAGCGCTTGCCAGATGGCGGCGGCGGAACAGACGCCGACGGCCTGAATAAAGCGCAGTATCCAGAGCTGCACGGCATTTTCCACCCACAGCATGCCCAGGCAGCCGAACGCGAACAGCGTCAGGCCAATCAATAATACCGGTTTGCGGCCCAGCCGGTCGGAGAGCGGCCCCCACAGCAGCTGCGCGAAGGCGAAGCCGGCCAGAAATATGCTCAGGCTGGCGCTGACCGCGCCGGCGGAAATTTGCAGTTCCTCCCGCATGGCGCCAAAGGCGGGCAGGTACATATCGGTCGCCAGATAACCCAGCATGCTCAGGCCGGCGAGATAGAACATAAAACCAAAGGAGTTTCGCATGGTATTTCTCGTTAATATTTTAGTGTCGCAGGTTTTTAGCGCCGGCCAGTGTATCCGGCTGGATCTCTGCTTGTGAAACGGTAATATTTGCAAAGTGCTGTTAAAAAAATTGAAGGCAAAGCGATGTGGTCTGAATATTCTCTTGAAGTGGTTGACGCGGTGGCGCGCACCGGCAGTTTCAGCGCGGCGGCGCAGGAGCTGCACCGGGTGCCGTCGGCGGTGAGCTACACCGTGCGGCAGTTGGAACAATGGCTGGCGGTGCCGCTGTTTGAGCGGCGTCACCGTGATGTGGAGCTGACGCCGGCCGGCGCGTTATTTATCAAGGATGCGCGAGCTGTTATCAAAAAAATGCTCGACACACGCCGCCATTGTCAGCAGGTGGCTAACGGGTGGCGCGGTCAGCTGAATATCGCCGTGGACATCATCGTCAAACCGCAGCGCAGCCGCCAACTGGTGCTGGATTTCTACCGCCATTTCCCCGACGTTGAACTGATGTTGCAACCCGAGGTGTTTAACGGCGTGTGGGATGCGTTGGTGGACGGCAGGGCGGATATGGCGATTGGCGCCACCCGCGCGGTGCCGGTCGGCGGCGGCTTCGCCTTTCGCGACATGGGGGATATGAACTGGCTGTGCGTGGTTAGCCCGCAGCACCCGCTGGCGCAATTGGCAGGGGCGTTGAATGACGATCGGCTTAGGCCGTACCCTGCGCTTTGTCTGGAGGACACTTCGCGCAATCTGCCCAAGCGTGTCACTTGGACGCTGGATAACCAGCGGCGGCTGGTGGTGCCGGACTGGACCTCGGCGTTCGACTGTCTGTGCGCCGGGCTGTGCGTCGGTATGATGCCGGCGCATCTGGCGCTGCCGCGGGTGCAGCGCGGTGAGTTGAAGGCGTTGCAGCTGCAGCAGCCGTTTCCCGCCAGCCCGTGCTGCCTGACCTGGCAGCAGGATAAACCGTCACCGGCGATGAGCTGGCTGCTGGCGTATCTGGGTGATGGAGAGACGTTGAATCAGGAGTGGCTGAGTGAGGTGGAGCCGGAAGCTGCGCAGGCTTCCGGCGCGGGGGATTAGCGGCGGTAGTCGATGAACGGGCCGTCGGCGACCGAGCGGCGTTCGATCAGCTTCGGATGCACTTCGATCACCTGCGACTCTTCGCGCTTGCTGATTATGCGATCTAGCAGCATGGTGAAGGCCATTTCGCCCAGGCGCTCTTTCGGCTGGTGAATGGTGGTCAGCGCCGGGGTGAAGTAGCGGGCGTTGCGCACATTGTCGTAGCCGATCACGGAAATATCCTGCGGCACGCGCAGGCCCAGCTCGTCGGCGGCGCAGATGGCCCCCATCGCCATGATATCGCCGCCGCAAAATACCGCGGTCGGCCGCTGTTTTTGCGACAGGATTTGGTGCATCGCCTTATAGCCGGACTCCGGCTCGAAGTCACCCTGGACGATCCACTCTTCGCGAATGTCGATATTCGCTTCCTGCAGCGCCTTCATAAAGCCCTGGTGACGGCCACCGCCGGTGTTGCGTGACAGTTGGCCGGGAATGGCGCCGATATCGCGGTGGCCGCGCTCGATCAGGTAACGGCCGGCCAGATAGCCGCCTTCGAACGCGTTATCGATGATGGTATCGGTGAAGTCGCCGCGCGCGGCGCCCCAGTCCATCACCACCATCGGGATGTTACGGTAGTCTTCCAGCATGCCCAGCAGCTGATCCGGATACTCGGAGCACATGACCAGCAGGCCGTCGACGCGCTTTTGCGCCAGCATCGCCAGGTAGGCGCGCTGCTTGTCGAGATTATTGTGCGAGTTGCACAGGATCAGGGTGTAGCCTTTGCTGTAGCAGCTGTTTTCCACCGCCTCGATCACTTCGGCAAAGTAGGGGGCTTCGCTCGAGGTGGCCAGCAGGCCGATCGACTTGGTGTGATTGACTTTCAGGCTGCGCGCCACGGCGCTCGGCGAGTAGTGCAGCTCTTTAATGGCGGCCCACACGGCCGCTTTGGTCTCTTCGGCGACGAAACGAGTCTTATTGATGACGTGCGAAACGGTGGTGGTGGAAACGCCCGCGCGTTTGGCCACATCTTTAATCGTTGCCATGTAAGGAATGACTCCTGAACTCACATGTTTACAGCATGTAAGTGTGATGTTAATCGTTTGCCTACGTAGATCCTTCTCCAGAGAAGCGAAAACTGAGTTTTTAGTGTGTTGAAGTCTTCAGCGCTTAATCAGGAGGGGCATGAATGCCGGTACGCAGTTGTGAACTGCGAATTTTGTCGCATATTGAACAAAAGTGGAAGAGGTAATCGAGATTATAAACCGGGAAATGATAACAAGATTTTATCGGCGAACTGTGGGAAAATGATTTGACGTACTAATTGTGCGCCTTTTATCCTTAGGAAAGCCCATTTTAAAGGAGTTGTCATGGATACCGAATTGAAGATGTCGCTGTTCACTACCGTCTGCGCGCTGGCGGTCATTATCGCTTTCAGCTTCGTTGCCGCGTTGAACTGATTTACCCCCGGTTATAAAAAAGGCGCAGCCAGGCTGCGCCTCATCACCTCAGAACCTGCGCTTACGCCAGGTTTTCCGCTGCGAAGGTCCAGTTGACCAACGCCCAGAAGTTTTCCAGGTATTTTGGACGCGCATTGCGGTAATCGATGTAATACGCATGTTCCCACACGTCAACGGTCAGCAGCGGTTTGTCTTCACCGGTCAGCGGGGTGGCCGCGTTGGAGGTGTTGACGATCGCCAGCGCGCCGTCCGGTTTTTTCACCAGCCAGGTCCAGCCGGCACCGAAGTTTTTCACTGCGGCATCGGTGAACTGCTCTTTGAACGCAGCGAAAGAGCCGAAGGATTTGACGATCGCTGCCGCCAGTTCGCCCTGCGGTTCACCGCCGCCCTGTGGTGACAGGCAGTGCCAGTAGAAGGTGTGGTTCCACACCTGCGCGGCGTTGTTGAAGACGCCGCCGTTAGAGGTCTTGATGATCTCTTCGAGCGATTTGCCCTCGAACTCGCTGCCTTTCACCAGGTTGTTCAGGTTAACCACGTAGGTGTTGTGGTGCTTGCCGTAGTGGTATTCCAGGGTCTCGGCGGAGATGTGCGGCTCGAGCGCGTTTTTCTCATACGGTAATGCAGGTAATTCAAACGACATTGCTTCCTCCTTTACAGCGCCATTCGCCTCTCGCCGGGCGAGAGTCATATGGGCCGTTTTTTATTGTGGTCATTCAATCTTAACAATTTTCATCATAAAAAACAGGAAGAAAAGCGAGAAATGCGCGTGGGGAGGTGCGATGGGCGATAGCTTGAGCAGGCGGTTGCGACCGGGGCCGCAACCGCACAGAGCAGGGAATTAACGGATAGTTTTCGGCGTTACTACGCGGCGTGCGCCGATGTAGTGGTTCTGCCAATAGTCGTTGTCGAGCTGGCTGATGCGGATCTCTTCACCGGTGCGCGGTGACTGGATGAATTTGCCGTTGCCGAGGTAGACGCCAACATGGTCCGCCACGCCGCGGTTGTTGATGCGGAAGAACACCAGATCGCCGCTTTCCAGTTCGCTTTTCTTGATCGGCGCCGCGTCGCGCAGGTGATACATCTCGTTGGCGGTGCGCGGCATTTTGATTTTCACCACGTCTTTATAGGCGTAATAGATAAGGCCGCTGCAGTCGAAGCCGGTGCGCGGCGAACTGCCGCCCCAGCGATAAGGCTTGCCCATCTGATCCATCAGCTTGGCCATCGCAGTCTGCTTGGCATGCTGGTAGCGTTTTTTGTGCGCTGGGCTGAGTTTTAACGGCTTCTCGTCACGCACCAGTTTGGCGGTGGCCATACCGGCTTCGCGGTGGCGGCCATAGCCTTTTTTATAGCCCTTCTTCGGCGGGGTGACTTTAATCTTGGCAGTTTTTTGCGCTTTGGCCTTGGGTTTGGCGCTGGCGATCTTTTTCGCGCTTTTCTCGCTTTTCGCCTTGGCGGTCTTGGTTTTTTTCTCGGGGGCCGTCACTTTGGCTTTTTTAGCGGCTTTGTCCGCTTTCTTTTTTCTGCGGTCATCGGGCCGCGCTTCATTAGCATGGCTTTTACGCTGCTCGGCGGCAACACGTGCCTGTGGCGCAGCGTGCGCCAAATTGAAGAAGAGCTGCGTAAACAGCAGCGCAAAGAGCGTAAGAATTAAACGCATGTCGACGTCACCAACCTTGGCCCCGAAGCGGATATCGAAAGAGTTACAGTATTCCCGAATTTCGCCATATAAAACAGCGAAGAACTCATAAATAATAATCCATATTGTGAGAAAACGTTAATGACATTTTTTTTGTTTCAAAATCAGCCTGTTGGTGTATAAAAAAGCGCCAGTCGGCGGTGGCGGATATAATTAAGTCGCGCCGTCATCGCGGCGCAATATATTAGTGAAATGGTCGGATTAAAAATGTTATTCTCAACGTATGTTTTGACCGGAATGACGTGGCCGGTGAAACGCGATCGGCGGCGGGCGAATATCCTTGCAAAAGATGGCGTTTTCTTGCGACTGTTCCAGCCGCTACAATAGCCCGCGTGATGCATGTTGTAGCCATGAAATGTGGCTTGAGGAAGCAATAAATGACGACGACACTTGAAAAAATTCAGCACCAGATCGCTGAAAACCCGATTCTGCTGTACATGAAAGGTTCGCCAAAGCTGCCGAGCTGTGGCTTCTCCGCGCAGGCAGTGCAAGCGCTGTCCGCCTGCGGCGAGCGTTTCGCCTACGTGGATATTCTGCAAAACCCGGACATCCGCGCCGAATTGCCAAAATACGCCAACTGGCCGACGTTCCCGCAGCTGTGGGTAGACGGTGAGCTGGTCGGCGGTTGCGATATCATCATCGAAATGTATCAGCGCGGCGAACTGCAGCAGCTGATCAAAGAAACGGCAGAAAAGTATAAAGCGCAGGAAGACCAGCAGTCTTAATCGACAGGCTTGTGGTTATCGCGTAACGGGCGGCGCCAGTGCAAACTGGGCCGCCTTTTTTGTTGGGCTTATTCAGCGAGATCGCCGGCGGGCAGCGGCCAGCCGCCGAGACGTTTCCAGCGGTTAACCAGCTCGCAAAACAGCAGGGCGGTTTGCTCGGTGTCGTACAGCGCAGAGTGCGCCTGGCTGCTGTCGAACGGCATACCGGCGGCGATGCAGGCTTTCGCCAACACCGTTTGGCCCAGCACCAGGCCGCTCAGCGCAGCGGTGTCGAAGGTGGCGAACGGATGGAACGGATTGCGCTTCAGGCCGGCACGTTCGGCCGCGGCCATCAGGAAGCTGTGATCGAAGTTGGCGTTGTGCGCCACGATAATGGCCCGGTTACATCCGCGGTCCTTGAGCCCTTTGCGCACCGCTTTGAAAATGGCGTGCAGCGCGTCGTATTCGCTGACCGCGCCGCGCAACGGGTTGTGCGGATCGATGCCGTTAAACGCCAGCGCTTCCGGCTGCAGGTTGGCGCCCTCGAAAGGCTCCACGTGGAAGTGCAGAGTCTCGTCCTGCTGCAGCCAGCCATCTTCATCCATTTTCAGCGTCACGGCGGCGATCTCCAGCAACGCATCGGTATTGGCGTTGAAGCCGGCGGTTTCAACATCTATTACTACGGGATAAAACCCACGAAAACGACCACTCAGGGCGTTAAGATCACTTTTTTCGGCCATCAGTTTCTTATCTTCATCGAATGCAGCGCGCATTATGGCAAATTTTGCGCCCGGTTGCAGGCGCTATCGCGCGGAGAATCAGCAGGGCGCCAGCGCGCCCTGAAGGGGTGGCTTAATGGCCGAGGCCCTGACCGGCGTGTTTGTTTTCGATCAGCTCAATTTTGTAGCCGTCCGGATCTTCGACGAAGGCGATCACCGTGGTGCCGCCTTTCACCGGGCCGGCTTCGCGGGTGACCTTGCCGCCTGCGCGACGGATGCTGTCGCAGGTGGCGGCAACGTCGTCTACGCCCAATGCCAGGTGGCCGAAGGCGGTGCCCATGTCGTAGCTGTCGGTGCCCCAGTTATAGGTCAGTTCGATAACCGCGCCTTCGCTCTCTTCCGTATAGCCGACGAAAGCCAGGGAGTATTTGTACTCCGGGTTTTCGCTGGTGCGCAGCAGACGCATGCCTAATACCTTGGTGTAAAAGTCGATGGCACGTTGCAGGTCACCGACGCGGATCATGGTATGGAGTAAGCGCATAATTCCTCTGAATTGACTGTGCCGTGGCAGACGGCGGGTGGATTGAAGCACAAGCGAGTATAGCCTTGTCCTACAAGGGAATTCAATGTGACGAATGAGTGACAATGTCACATGTCGGGGTTGGAGCGGTGGTGTTTAAATATTGATCGAGCGTACCGATCGATACGAAGTAATTGATCTGCACAATCAATTATCAATTCCCCACATAACCGTGTAGAAATTGAACTGCAGCATAAACAACACCAGGGAACCCCGGCCCGCCTTGTGCGGGCCTTTTTGCGCGCGGCGCATAAAAAACGGCCATGCGATTGCGTGGCCGTTGGGGTCAGGACGGGTTACTTCGCCAGAAACGGATAGTCGGTATAGCCTTCGGCACCACCGCCGTAGAAGGTTTCTGGCTTAGGTTCGTTCAGCGGGGCGTGCTGACGGAAACGCTCGACCAGATCCGGGTTGGCGATATAGCTGCGGCCGAAGGCCACCGCGTCGATGAAGCCTTTTTCGATTAACGCTTCGGCTTTTTCGGCGGTGTAGGCGCCAGCGCCGACGATCACCCCTTTAAAGTGGGCGCGCACCGAGTCGCGGAAGGCGTCGGAATACGGCTTGCCACCGGCCCAGTCCGGTTCGGAGATGTGCAGGTAAGCGATGTTGCGCTTATTCAGCTCTTCCACCAAATACAGCGCCGCTTCTTCCTGATCTTCACCGTTGTCCAGCCCATTGAACGGCCCCAGCGGCGAGATACGAATACCGATGTGCTCGGAACCCCATTCGGCAATGGTGGCATCGACCACTTCCAGCGTCAGGCGGGTGCGGTTCTCAATGCTGCCACCGTATTGATCGGTACGTTGGTTGGAAGCCGGTGACATGAACTGGTGCAGCAGATAGCCGTGGGCCGCATGCAGTTCGATGAAGTCGAAGCCGGCGTCACGCGCGTTGGCGGTCGCCTGGCGGAAATCGTTAACGATGCCCGGGATCTCGCTGGTTTCCAGCGCGCGCGGCGTAGAGGTCGGTACGCGTACCCAGGCGCCGGTTTCATCACGCACGGTGGTGCGGGTGTCGGCGTTGATGGCCGAAGGCGCGACCGGCGCTTGCCCGCCCGGCTGCAGGCTGGCGTGGGAGATGCGGCCTACATGCCACAACTGTACGGCGATGTGGCCGTTTTTGTCGTGTACCGCCTGCGTGATGTGTTTCCACGCGGCGATCTGTTCCGGGGTATGCAGGCCTGGCGCACCGGCGTAGCCTTTCGCCTGGAAGGAGATCTGCGTCGCTTCGGTCACGATCAGGCCGGCGCTGGCGCGCTGCGCATAATATTCCGCCATCAGTGGCGTAGGAATATCGCCCGGTTCGATGCTGCGCAGACGCGTCAGCGGAGCCATAAACACGCGGTTGGGCAGGGTGACGGCGCCAACCTTCAGCGGAGAGAGCAATTTTTCAGTCTTCATAGTGCATCCTGTATTTAATAGACCGGTCGTCTAGTGATGGGCGATAAAAAAACACGAACTGCATTTTCACGAAAAAAGACGGTGGTGTTACGGCTGCGGCGGGCGCAGCAGCAACTCGATGCTTTCCAGCGCGCTGGTTAACGGCGCCAGCGAGTGACGGATCTTGGCGCGCAACGAGGCGCCGAGCCACAGTGAATACAGCGTTTCTGCAGTCGCCGCGGGGCTCATGGCCACCGACAGCGAGCCCTCTGCGATACCGCGCTCGATGGCCTCCTGCAAGTGGCCGATCACGCGAGCGGTGCCCGTTTCCAGCGCATGGCGCATCGGTTCCGACAGATCGCTCACCTCGGCGGAAAGCTTCACCGCCAGGCAGGCGTTATGGCATTCGCTGCGGCAGTGATAGCTGATAGCCTGGGCGTAATAGCCGAGCAGCTGGTGGCGGGCATCGCCGCATCTGTCGGCAAACAGCGCCTGCATCTGTGCGTCATAATGCGTGAAATAGCGTTGCAGCATCGCTTCGCCGAAGGCTTCCTTCGAGCGAAAATAGTGGTAGAACGAGCCTTTCGGCACGCCCGCGGTAGCCAGCAGTTCGCTCAGCCCCATGCCGGTAAAGCCCAGGCGCAGGCTGAGGGTTTCGCCGGTGGCGAGCAGATGTTCACGTGTATCCACGTTGCAATGCGTTGATTTGGTCATCATGGCGCCGAGCATAATAGACCGATTGGTCTAGGTCAATGGGAATAAAAAAACCGGCGCACAAAACGCCGGTTGTCTGCAAACTATTGTGCCCCAGCGGCACGCGGAAGTTAAGCGCTACGCCGCGTTGCGGCAACGCTGCAGGATATCCAACTGGGATTGATATTCGCGGGTCTGTACGTTCAGCATGCCCAACAGGGTGTGGAACAGGTTGTCCTGCGACACGTCGTCCTTTTCCGCCAGCGTGTTCAGGCACTGGCGATCAATGCCGAAATTGCGCTGATAGTCGGCAGACATCCACATCAGGAAAGGCACGTGCGTTTGCTGACTCGGCGCGAAGACATAAGGCGTGCCGTGCAGATACATGCCGTTTTCCCCCAGCGATTCGCCGTGATCGGACAGGTAGACCAGCGCGGTATTGAACCGGTCGTCATACTGCCGCAGCAGCTTGATGGTGGCATCGAGCATTGCGTCGGTATACAGGATTGAGTTGTCGTAGGTGTTCACCAGCTGTTCATGACTGCAATCCTGGATCTGATTGCTGTTGCAGGTTGGCGAAAACGTCTGGAATTCTGGTGTGCTGCGGCGGTAGTAAGCCGGGCCGTGGCTGCCCATCTGGTGCAGCACGATCACGCCGTCGTCTTTCAGGCTATTGATGTAGTCGTTCAGCTTGTACAGCAGCACGTTGTCCATGCAAACCTCACCGTCACAGTCCTGCGGCAGTTTCAGCTTGGTCATGTCCACGTGCGGCACCCGGTCGCAGGCACCTTTGCAGCCGCCGTCATTATCGCGCCACAGCACATTGACGCCGGCATGCGCCAGCACGTCGAGCATGCCTTCTTGATGCGTTGCCTGAGTCGCGTCGTACTCCTTGCGGGGCATGTTGGAGAACATGCAGGGTACGGAGATCGCCGTTTCGGTGCCGCAGGAACTGGCGTTCTTGAAGTAGACCACGTCGTCCTGCTTCAGGCGCGGGTTGGTTTCGCGCCCGTAACCTCCGAGGGAGAAGTTTTCGGCGCGGGCGGTTTCGCCCACCACCAGGATCACCAGCGTTTTCTTGGTCTGCTTGGCGATCAGCGGCCCTTTACGCGCGTCTTCACCGATCTTGACCAGCGGCAGATTGCGGGTGAAGTAACGTTGTTCGGTAAACTTGATGGTGCCGGCCACGAAGTTGGAAGGCGTCAACATCTTCACCACGCTTTTATTGTTGCGGATCAGTGAAGCGTAGTCTTTGTAGAACAGCGCGGCGACGATCAGGATCACCACCAACGACAGCATGACGTTAGCGGCGCGCAGCCCGACCATGTACCACCAGGGGCGAGTCTGGCGAATTTGGGTGAAGCAGACCGCTACCGCCGGCAGAATGCCGAGCAGCGCCAGCCACAATCCCATGCGCGGCGTCAGCAGCGCGGTCGCCTCCTGCGGGTTGGTTTCGAAGGCGTTTTGCATCATGTTGCCGTCGATCACCACACCATAGCTGAACATGAAATAGTTGGCTGCGGCGCTGCCGAGCAAGAAAAAGATGATCAACGGCTTACGCAGGTAGGGCACGGTCAACACGCTGAAGATAATATTCAGCGCACAAAAGATCACCACCGGCATGCTCGCCGCGAAAATCACGCTGTGGACGCTATCGAAGGTGATATACGACCAGGCGCGATGCAGGAATAACGCGTTTTGAAATAGAGTGAAGAACAGGGCGGTGGCGAGGGTAAAACCGAGGCTGTTGCACTGTAAGCGTTGACGTAACCACATTGCCAATGCCGGGATCCTGAAAGTAGATAATGTCGTGAAATCTACCGGATGAAACTTAAGAAAACCTTAGAAATTCAGAATACTGGCGACGGAGAATACGTGAAAACCGCCAGGCCTTATGGCCTGGCGGTGGGGCCGTTTAGTAGGCGGCGGTGAATTGCGCGCGAATAAATTGAGGTTTTTCAATCTCATCAACGATAGCGACCGCCAGATCTTCCACCGAAATGCTGGCCGGCGCGTCGCCGTTCATCAGCAGTTGCGTGGTGCCGAGGCGGAACTGGCCGGTGCGTTTGCCCGGCTCCAGCAGGGCGGCCGGCGAGAGATAGGTCCAGTCGAGTGCTGATTCGTTGCGCAGTTTATTGCGCAGATCGCGCACCGCCTGCGCGCCGGGGCGGATATTTTCCGGGAACTGCGGCGTATCCACCAGTTCAACGCCCGGCGCCACTTCCAGGCTGCCTGCGCCGCCCACCACCAACAGGCGCTTGACGCCTGCCTGCCCGACAGCGGTAAGGATCTGCTGGGCCCCGCGCGTAGTCTTCTCATACAGGTTGTCTTCGCCCCAGCCGGGATTGTAGGCGCTGATCACCGCATCCTGACCGTGCAACTGCCCCGCCAGCCAGGCGGTGTCGGCGACGTCGCCCAGTGCGATGGTCAGATTGGCGTGCTCCGGCAAATCTTTTTTCTGGCGGGCGATTGCCGTTACCTGAATACCGCGAGCCAGCGCTTCATCTACCACGCGGCGGCCAACAAAACCGGTTGCTCCAATAATGGCTACTTTCATCTGTATGCTCCTTCGGGGATAGGTTCAGTATCGTAAGGCAGGCCGATGTGCCTGCTGCGTGGTGTCTACTCTAGTCCTTAACAATAGCCGTGATTAGTGCCATATTCATGCTTTCTTGATTAAGTAAAACTTCATAATCGTGGATAAACTCAATCGAATGGCGGTATTCGCCACCGTGGTGGCGGAGGGATCGCTGGCCGGCGCGGCGCGGCGTCTGGGCATGACGCCGTCGGCGGTCAGTCAGCATATGCGCTCGCTGGAGAAGGCGCTCGGGGTGCCATTGCTGCATCGTTCCACCCGCCGTCTGGCGCTGACCGAGGCGGGAGCCGCGTTCTATCCCGGCTGCGAGGCGATGCTGCAACAGGCGAAGCAGGCGGAGCAGCGGCTGGCGGAGCTGCGGGATACGCTGGTGGGCGAGCTGCGCATCGCCACCCCGGTCGGCATCGGCGGCCGTTCGTTGGCGGAGGCATTGTCGCCGCTGCTGCAGGCGCACCCCAAGCTGACGCTGCGGGTGCTGGCGGACGATCGCATCGTCGACATGATAGAACAGCGGGTCGACATCGCGCTGCGGGCCAACCGTCAACTGGCGGACGCCAATATGATCGCGCATCCGCTGACGGCGTGGCCGATGGTGCTGTGCGCCGCGCCGCGTTATCTCAGCCAGCATGGGGTGCCGGAAAAACCGCAGGATTTGGTGCAGCACCGCTGGATCTCCAGCGGCTACAGCGGGGCCCATCTGGACTTGCTGCATCAGTCCGGCCAGCAGGTTAAGCTGCGGCTGGCGGAAGGGCAGATCGTCAGTGAGAGCATGAACGTAATGCGCGCCTTTACCCGTGCCGGGCTGGGCATTTCCGTTCAGCCGCTGTATGAAATTGGCGATGAGCTGCAGCGCGGCGAGCTGTTGCTGTTGTTGCCGGAGTGGCGGCCGGCGCCGCTGCGGCTGAACGCGCTGACGCTCGAACGCACTATGCCGGAGAAAAGCCGCCAGGCGCTGCGCTATTTGCGCGACTATTTTCGCCGCAATGGCGAAAAGGGACTTGCCAGCGGCGGCGATGGCGTCTTCAATTAGCAAGAGAACGCAGGAGGAGCCCCGTGGCGCAGCAGCTTGAGTTTTTCGACATTCCCAGCCCGTGTCGCGGCATTTGCCAGGCTGACGATCGCGGATTCTGCCGTGGCTGCCTACGCAGCCGCGAGGAGCGTTTCGGCTGGATGAACATGAGCGACGCGCAAAAGCGCGAGGTGCTGCGCCTGTGCCGTCAACGCTTCCTGCGGCTGAAACGTGCCAATAAAGCGCCCGACGAGCCGCTGCCGGAGCAGCCGTCGCTGTTTTAACCTTTCCTGATCTGCCGCACGTTCGTGTGGCTTACCGCTTCCCTGTGCCTCACCGGCTTGTGTATGCTGACTGACAACTAATGTCATGAGGTTTTCGCAATGGTAGAACGTATTCGTCTCGCGCCGCAGGGGCCTGAATTTTCCCGCATGATTTGCGGTTACTGGCGGTTGATGGAGTGGGGCATGTCGCCGCAGCAGCTGCTGACGTTCATCGAACAGCATGTCGAACTGGGCGTCACCACCGCCGATCACGCCGATATCTACGGTGGCTATGCCTGCGAACAGGCGTTCGGCGATGCGCTGCGCCTGAAGCCGGCGCTGCGCCAGTCGCTGGAATTGGTGACCAAGTGCGGCATCGCCACCACCGCCAAGCCCGGCAACCCGATCGGCCACTACATCACCGACCGCGATCATATCGTACAGAGCGCGGAACAGTCGCTGCGCCATCTGCATACCGACTACCTGGACCTGTTGCTGATCCACCGCCCGGATCCGTTGATGGACGCTGACGACGTGGCCGAAGCCTTTGTCGCGCTGCACAAAAGCGGCAAGGTGCGCCATTTTGGCGTCTCCAACTTTACGCCTGCGCAGTTCCAACTGCTGCAGTCGCGCCTGCCGTTCTCGCTGGTCACCAATCAGGTGGAGATCTCGCCGATTCACCAACCGGCGATCCTGGACGGCACGCTCGACCAGTGCCAGCAGCTGCGCATCAAGCCGATGGCCTGGTCCTGCCTGGGCGGCGGCCGCTTGTTTAACGATGCTGAGTTCCAGCCGCTGCGCGACGAGCTGCAGCGGGTGGCGCAAGAGATCGGCGCCGAGACCATCGAGCAGGTGGTGTACGCCTGGGTGATGCGCCTGCCGTCTTCGCCGCTGCCGATTATCGGCTCCGGCAAGATTGAGCGGGTGCGCTCGGCGCTGAAGGCGCAGAAACTGGTGTTGAACCGCCAGCAGTGGTTCCGCATTCGCAAGGCGGCGCTGGGGTATGACGTGCCCTAAGGCGGAGCAGAAAGAGAAAAGCCGGGCGGCGAAAGCGCCCGGCTTTTTTTTATGCCGATCCTTAGGCCAACACCACCTGATCGGTATTGAAGTGATCGAGCGAGACGCCGATCAGCGTGACCTGGCTGTGCCCGAAGGCCAGCACCAGATCGTCGTTTTGCTGCGTGGCGTAGTCGCGAATATTCCCGCTGGCGCCTTCGGTACCGATAAACACCAGTTTATCGGTGGCGTTGAAGCCATACAGCTGGTCGCGGCCAAAATCCCCGCTGAACAGGAAGGTATTGCCGTTGCCGACGCCCTTCAGGATGTCATTGCCGCTGCCGCCGACGAAGGTCAGGTTGCCGCCGGCGTGGCCGATCAGCGTGTCGTTGCCGGCGTTGCCGAACAGCCAGGCGTCGTGGCCGCGAGCCTGCAGGAGATCATCGCCGTCGCCGCCGGTGGTAGTGGCGGCATAGGCTTTGAGGCCCACATCCGATTTCAATCCGGCCGCTGTCACCTGGTGATCCACCTCTTTGCTGAAAATCAGCCAGGAGGTTTCTTTGCTGCGCAGGGTGCTGATGTCGTCCGCCAGCGTAATGCCGCCCTTGGCATCGCGCAGGTAAAGCGTGTTGCCGTCGTAGGCGACCTCGGTGTTTTTCAACGCCTGCTGGGTATCGAAGATATTGTGGCCTTTGCCGCCGGCGATCAGGTTATAGCCGCCGGCGTCGCGGAAGATATCGTCACCGTCGCGGCCCTCGAGATAGTCGTTGCCTTTACCGCCCTTGATCAAATCATTGCCGTCGCTGCCGATGATAAACGTCGGTCCACTGTGCGTTTCCGCGTTGCGGTTCAGGTCTTCCACCCAGGTATTGCCGCGCGTCACGTTCGACAGGTTGGAGACGATGATGGTCGAGTCCTTGTCGGTCAGCGAATAAAACTCGGAGTTCAGCACCCGCATCAGGCCGTCCTGATAAAAGAACGGCAGGTGCGACAGCCAGGTCGGAATGTTGAGAATGGAAAACGGCAGCAGGTTCCAGGCGTCCGACGCGTAGTGGTCGTTGAAGTTGACGATATTGTTGGTGGCGGAGGCGTGCGGCGCATCGTGTACGCCCAGTGACGGCAGGGTCAGTGAGGTGCCGTCGAGCGCGCGGAATACCGGGTCGTTCTCGTAGCCGATGTTGATCACCTTGCCGCCGGCTTCGTACTGGGTCGGCGAGGCGAAGGCGACATAGTTGGACTGCGCGTAGAAGCCGCCCCAGTTGGCGTCGCTCTGCGCCGCCATGCTATTGACCGCCAGCCCGCCGAGGCTGTGGCCGCTGATCACCACGTCTTCGCCGCTCAGCCCGTGGGCCTTAGCGAATTTCGCCACGTCGCCCAGCAAATTGCCGAAGGCCTTCAGCGTATAGCCGTCGGCATAGCCTTTCGGCCCGAACCCGGCCAGCAGATCGTTAATCACATCGCCGATGGTATCGCCGATCAACGACTCGCGCGGGCCGCTGGTGCCGCGAAATGAGATGCCAATGGCGGTGAGATTGCCTTCGCTGTCATATTTGCCCAGCACCTCGGCCTGCGCGGTGGTGTAACCGGCTGTCTCGCCGTAGTAGGTGCCGCGCGCATCGGTTTTGCCGGCGTAACCGAGCTGCGCGGCGCTGATCACCGACCAGCCAGCATTGTTTACCGCCTCCTGCGCGGCCTGTTCGGAGTCGGGATTCCAAGGGAGGCCAGGCAGGCCACCCTGCGACTGGGTACTGCCGATCAGCGCAGTGACCAGCGTCAGCGGCAGACCGAGGCCGAAACCGGTCTGGTGATAGCCTTCATCGAAGCCGTTATCGATATTATGGTAAGCGTAGGTAGAGATGGCCAAGGCGTCGGAAAACAGCGCCTTCGACGCATTTTCGTCCAGATCCTTATAGCTAAAGATGCCCATATCAGTTCCTTATGAAGTATGCCGCCTGGCCGGGGAGTGAACTCTCATGCGTCGGCGGTGGAAACAGGGAAACAACGTTAGCCGAACGACAGCTGGTCAGAGGACCAACATCGGTAGAATTATTATTAGTGCTAAATATTAGGCCTGCGAATCAAATTAGCGAGATTGTGCGTTGGTTAACAGTGCCGGCGCAGGCTCTCCTATACTGATAGCTCGATGTAGTCATTAAGGAGACTGATTGATGAAACGTTATTGGTATGCGGCACTCGGCTTGATGGCGTGTGGCGCGGCTCAGGCGGCGACAGCTGACGTTGAGATGCATCTGGTGACCGGGCAGGGTATCGGTCAGGATATCGGCAAGGTAGTCATCAGCGAAACGCCGTATGGCTTGCTGTTCACGCCGAGCCTGAAAGCGTTGCCGGCCGGAGTACACGGTTTCCACGTGCATGAAAAAGGCAGCTGCGAGCCGGGCATGAAGGAAGGTAAAGCGGTGGCGGCGCTGGCGGCCGGCGGACATTTCGACCCGCAAAAGACCGGGAAACACCTCGGGCCGTACGCCGACGGGCACCTGGGGGATTTGCCGGCCATCTATGTGACCGCCGACGGCATGGCAAACTATCCGGTGCTGGCACCGCGGCTGAAAAAAATCAGCGAAATAGAGGGCAAGGCGCTGATGGTGCACGCCGGCGGCGATAACCATTCGGATCATCCACAGCCGCTCGGCGGTGGCGGCGAACGCTTCGCCTGCGGCGTGGTCAAGTGATCATCCGCCGCTAACGGCCGGTGCGGCGGCGGGCTGCCCCATCGCCTGTTGCAATTGCTGCAGTGAGCAGTAGAGCCGCCAGATCAGGCCGGCCAGATCGCGCGCCGCCTGTTCCGGGTGGTGCGCCAACGCGTTGCTCATGCGCAGCAGCTCCTGCAGCGTGGCGTCCAGCGAACTGTGCTGCACGCCTTTCTCCGTCATAATGCCGCGCAGGCAGTGGATACAGACGTTGCGCACCGCCGACAGCGGATCGGAACGGGTCTGCCAGTCGCGCAGCTGCCAGACGATATGGCTGCAGTTGAGCAGCACCACGCCCCAGCGCAGCAGCCAGGTGCGGGCCTCCTGATCCTGACTCTGATTGAGTTGGCTGATGCGATGGTAGATCAGCGATTCGAACTGGCTTTCGCTCTGCTGCGGCTTTTTGCTCAACTGATCGATAAAATCGCGCCGCAGCGCGCGGATAATACGGCGGCTCTTTCGCTTGTCCGAACTGGGGCGTAGGATCTGAAACGCCAACCCGGCCAGCAATACACCGACGATTTTACCGATGTTGTCATTGATAAAGGACTGGTAGTCATAGCTCGGCGGGTTGCTGACGGTCAGAAACGAGCCCATGAAGACGATCAGCTGCCCCCAGAGCGCGGCATAAGGCGGATTCTGCAGCTTGAGCATTTGCATGGTCACCAGAATAGGGAACAGGAAGGCGCAGAACACCCAGAAGTCGTCAATCTGGATCATCAAACCGAATTTCACCACAAAGCAGGCGACCGAGAGCAGCAGCACCGCCTTGAGCAAGGTGCTGACGCTGTTGATCGGCGAAGGCGTGGAGGAGTAGAGCACGCAGCTGATGGCGGTGAGCGTTAGCGCCGCGCTGCCGGCGTCCCACTGCGTGTTGATCCAGTAGGCGCAGCCGATCACGATGCATAAAAAGGTGCGCAGGCCGTTATAGGCGGCTTCGTAGCTGTCGGTGTGGCGCGCCAGTGAGGTGACGTGCGGCGGCTGGAGATCGCTGACCGCCGTGGCGCTTTCCAACCGCAGCAGCCAGCGGTTGCAGCGCAGGTAAAGCCAACAGAAATCGCGCAACCGCAGCCAGAAGGCGCGATGGCGGTAGTCCGTCGCATCTTGCGGGGCGATCTGCTGGAGCAGACGCGCCAAGCGATATTTATCGGTGGCGGGATCGCGCAGCTCGTCCAGCAGCTGTGTCAGCACCGGCATCAGATTAGCAGGGCGATCCGGCCAGTTCAGCAGCATGCGGCGCAGGCTGGAAATGACGCTGGTAATGCGCAGCTGCTGGTGCAGCAGATAGTTGAGCAGGTTATTTTGCCGCCGCAGCCGGTAGTGGCTCCAGAATGCCTGAATGCGCAGCAGGTTCATGGTCAGGATCTGGCCGATGACCCCCTCGTGCGAGGTGCGCATCTGCGCGGTGACCTCCGGCTGCCACAGCATGGCGGCGTGCTCCAGCAGGCGTAGCTGCATGCGCCGCAGCGAGGTCAGCAAGGCTTCGCCGTCAGAGGTGCTGGGCAGGATCATCATCATCAACCCGCCGCACAGAATACCGGTGATCACTTCGCAAACCCGCGCCTGAGCGATATCGAATATCTGCTGGGTATCGGTGACGTTGACCGTACCGAAGGCGATGATGGCGGCGGTATAGCCCGCCAGCGCGAAGGCGTAAGAGACGTTGTTTTGGTAATGATTCGAGACGTAGGTGCACAGCCCGATCCAGGCGGCGATGAACAGCGTAAACAGCCAGGGATCGTTCAGACAGTGGCCGGCGATCGCTACCGAGGCGGCGGCGCCCACCAGGCTGCCGAAGATGCGGCCGATGCTTTTGCTGATCACGCCGCCGATGGTGGGGAAACTCACCACCGCGGCGGAGGTGAGCGCCCAATAGGGTTCGTCGAGCTCGAGCACGAACGCCACCCACAACGCCAGACACATCGCCAGCGAGTTGCGCAGCGCATAGCGCCATTGGCCGCCGGTCGCCTTACCCCAGGGGGTACGGCTCCACTCCAGAAAAGGCAGGTTCACACTTTAGTTCCGCTGATGAATCGAAATGGTGCAGGTGGTACCGGCGACCAGCGTCAAATCGGCGGGCACGTTGAGCAATTTTATCCGCACCGGCACACGCTGGGCCAAACGTACCCAAGGAACATTGGGCTTAACGTCCATTAATAGATCGTTGCTGCTGTCGACGCTCTGATCGTAAATGGCGCGTCCGATGCTCTCTACTTCCCCCTGTAGCGGCGTGTTGCCGTTATATAAAACGATGTCCGCTTTATTGCCTTCTTTTATATGCTTCAGCTTGGTTTCTTCGAAATATCCGAGCACATAAAACGAATGCACATCCACCAACGCCACCAGGGGCGTGCCGGCGTTGGCGTAGTTTCCGACGCGTGCCTGCAGGTTGGTGATATAACCGTCGGTTGGCGCATAAATTTTGGTTTTGCTCAAATTCCATTTGGCCTGTTCCAGGTTGGCCAGGGCGGCTTTATAGGCGGCCTTCATTGCCTGAGCGGCTAAATTGGACTCGTCCAAGTCTTCAGCGGAAATAACGTTACGCGGTAAACCGCGGCGGCGGGCAGCCTCATGGTCCGCTTTGGCCAGATCGGATTGCGCTTTTGCCACCGCGGCCTCGGCATTGTCCAGCGCAATCTGGTAGGGCACCGGGTCGAGGGTAAAAATCAGACTTCCCGCAGGTACGAACTGATTGTCATTCGCGCTTATTTTCTCTAATCTTCCAGAGACTTCAGGGGTGATATTGACGAGTTCTGCGCGCACTTTTCCGTCACGGGTCCATGGGGATTGCATATAATAATTCCAGAGCCACCAACCGGCGCAGACGGCAATGGCGCAGACGATCACCGTAGAGAAGTATTTTAATGTTTTATGCTGCATGGGTTACCAACTCGCTAAAATCCATAAGGAACCGCTGACGGTCAGAACAAAAATGGACAGGTCCATCAACATGGGATGCCAGATTTCACCGGAATACATCCAGTCTCTCAGCAGCTGATGAATCAGCAGCCATAAGACCAGTCCTAGTAAAAAAGCTTTAAATATAGGTGGAAAATAAAGCGATGCCCCCAGGACCAAATCGGGTAAGGGGGATGAGGTGTGTAACCATGATGTATTCACATTAACAATCCCTAAGGGTGAATATGTTGAATATTTGCATAACGATTAAACAATAGCGGCTAAAAATAGTGGTTATTTCCACAATATACATTATATACATTTGTGTTTTTAATGTGAGTTACCCAAAATAGTCTAAGCTCTGGGAGGTAATGTTAGCATGCTAATTATAAGGAGGGGTAAGTGGAGTCAACATTAGGTTCAGATTTAGCACGATTGGTTCGTGTTTGGCGAGCGCTCATCGATCACCGGCTCAAGCCGTTGGAGCTGACCCAAACGCATTGGGTTACGTTGCACAATATCAATCGCTTGCCGCCGGAGCAGTCGCAAATCCAGCTGGCCAAGGCGATCGGTATCGAGCAACCGTCACTGGTTCGCACGCTGGACCAACTGGAGGAGAAGGGGCTTATCACGCGTCACACCTGTGCCAACGATCGCCGCGCGAAGCGCATCAAGTTGACCGAAGCGGCCGATCCGATCATCAGAGAAGTCGATAGTGTGATCACGTCTACGCGCAGTGAGATTTTAAGCGGCATTACCGCCGACGAAGTGCATCTGTTGGTAGGGCTGATTGGCAAGTTAGAACAAAATATCACCGAACTGCAGAACAAATAATAATATTCTTATTTTCTACGATTACAGTTTCACAGCATCAGAAATAAAACCGGAGGCGATTGCCTCCGGTTTGCCGTGTGCCGCCGGCTGACTTACAGCGGAGAGACGGTGATGGTGTCGCCCATGCGCGCCATGCGCACGCGCTGGCCCGGGCTGAACTTGGTGTCGCCCGCTTTCTGCACCACGACGATGTTCTCTTTCTGGTCGGTTTTGATTTCCAGCTCGTAGCCTGAGGTACGGCCGGCCACTTCACCGATGCTGTTGCCTGCTGCGCCGCCGGCGATAGCGCCCGCCGCGGTAGCCAGCGTACGACCGGTACCGCCGCCAACGGTGTTACCCAACAGCCCGCCAATCACTGCGCCGCCGATCATCCCCAAGGCGTTGGAACCTTCCCCGCCCTGAATTTTCACCGGACGCACGGAAACCAGCGTCCCGTAGGTGACGTTCTGCACCTGTTTGGCCTGCGAGGACGAGTAGACATCGCCGGACATGGATTCATTGGCACACCCAGCCAACGTAACGGCGGCGACGGCAACGACGAGAAGACGCTTGATCATATAAAACTCCTGATGGTAGTAGTCCATAACCTGGCAATGCTCACCAGGCAAGATTCAGTGAAAATGATAGACAAAGTATGGCTGAAAGTTGATACAGCGCCATGCCTCATCGCTGCACGCAGCTTAACTTTTCTCTGTTCAACCAATAATAAACCGCGGTTTACCTTTATGACAGCCTCACCGACATTCCGTTGCCGGTTAACGCACGGTTTAACACATGAAATGTGCCACCGCGGCGCACCTGGCTCACGGCCTGTAAAAAAAGCATCATAATTCATGGCGTTAATCCGGCAATTCTGGTTTATTTGTCAGGATGAAATTTGCTTACCGCGCGGGTTAGAGGATGTTGCTATGAAGTCAGGCCGCTATATAGGCGTCATGTCCGGCACCAGTCTGGACGGAATCGATGTGGTATTGGCCGCGATCGACGATCGCATGGTGGCGCAGCAGGCCAGCTATAGCCATCCGATGCCGATCGCGCTGAAAAAAGAGATCCTGGGGATGTGCCAGGGGCAGCAGACCACGCTGGCCGCCGTCGGCCGATTGGACGCACGGCTGGGCACGCTGTTTGGCGAGGCGGTGCTTGGCCTGCTGAAGCAAACCGGCATCGACGCCGAGCAGATCACCGCCATCGGTTGCCACGGCCAGACGGTGTGGCACGAACCGGAAGGCGACGCGCGTTTCTCGATGCAGCTCGGCGACAACAATCGCATCGCCGCGCTGACCAATATCACCACCGTCGGCGATTTCCGCCGGCGCGATATGGCCTACGGCGGGCAGGGCGCGCCGCTGGTGCCTGCGTTTCATCAGGCGCTGCTGGGGCATCCCGTCGAGCGGCGTATGGTGCTGAACGTCGGCGGCATTGCCAACCTTTCTCTGCTGTTGCCCGGTGCGCCGGTGCGCGGTTTCGATACCGGGCCGGGCAATATGCTGATGGATGCCTGGGTCTGGCGTCACCGTGCGCAACCTTACGATCAGGACGGCGGCTGGGCGATGCAGGGGCGAGTCTGCTTGCCGCTGTTGCAGCAAATGCTGGCGGATCCTTACTTTGCGCTACCGGCGCCGAAAAGCACCGGCCGCGAGTATTTCAATATCGCCTGGCTGGAGCGGCAGCTGGCCGGATTGCCGGCGATCGCGCCGGTCGACGTGCAGGCCACGCTGACAGAGCTGACCGCCGTCAGCATCAGCGAACAGGTACAACTGGCCGGCGGGTGCGAGCGCCTGCTGGTCTGCGGTGGCGGAGCGCGCAACACGCTGCTGATGGCGCGCCTGTCTGCGCTGTTGCCGGGCACGGAGGTCGGGCTGACCGACGATTGCGGCGTCAGCGGAGACGACATGGAGGCGCTGGCCTTTGCCTGGCTGGCGTTTCGCACGCTGTCCGGCCAGGCCGGCAACCTGCCTTCGGTCACCGGCGCCAGCCGTGAAACGGTGCTGGGTGGGATTTATCCGGTTTTGCCGTTGAGGGGCCGTTAGCTCTGTTAGGATAACCTGTGAAGGATTTCTCTAAGGAGCAACAGCATGAAAAAAGTCATTTTCGTCGCCGGCGCGCTGGCGTTGTCCGGCTGCAGCTACATCCTGCCGCAGAGCAGCCAGACGATGCACTACCAGTGCGGCACTACGCCGCTGACGGTGGGGCTCGACGGCAAGGCGAGCGAAGTCAGCCTGCTGATGGACGGCGAGCAACTGCATCTTAAGCAGGTGCTGGCGCTGACCGGTGCCAAATACAGCGACGGTAAATACACTTTTTGGTCGAAAGATCGTAACGCCTATCTTGAGCGCAACGGCAAGGTAGTCATGAGCGACTGCGTGTTGACGGAGTGACGGTCACGGCGGCGTCGGAGCGATTGAGTTCCTGACGCCGCAGGCGCAGAATGTAACGACGGATTTTTTCAGTTGGTCGATAAACCAGATGATTGAAAAGAATGAGTTTGATGTTGCGGACCTGCGCCGTGAATATACCCGAGGCGGCCTGCGCCGCAACGATCTGACCGCCAACCCGCTCGAACTGTTCGAGCGCTGGTTGAAACAGGCCTGCGACGCGCGCCTGGCCGATCCTACCGCCATGTGCGTCGCCACCGTCGACGAACACGGCCAGCCGTATCAGCGCATCGTGCTGCTCAAGCATTTCGATGAGCAGGGGCTGGTGTTCTACACCAACCTCGGCAGCCGCAAGGCACAGCAGCTGGCGCAAAACCCGCATATCAGCCTGCTGTTCCCCTGGCACATGCTCGACCGTCAGGTGATTTTCCTGGGGCAGGTGGAGCGCCTGTCGACCCTCGACGTGCTGAAGTACTTCAACAGCCGGCCGAAGGACAGCCAGATCGGCGCCTGGGTGTCGCAGCAGTCGTCGCGCATTTCCGCGCGCGGCGTGCTGGAAAGCAAATTCCTCGAGTTGAAGCAAAAGTTCCAGCAGGGCGAAGTGCCGTTGCCGAGTTTCTGGGGCGGATTCCGCGTGAAATTTGACTCCGTCGAGTTCTGGCAAGGCGGCGCCCATCGCCTGCATGACCGTTTCCTGTATCAGCGGGACGGGAATGACTGGAAAATTGACCGACTGGCACCTTGAAGACGTAAAATCCCCTCTAAGCGCTGGTGCTGACGCCGCCGGCGCTTTATTCTATGCGCTACCCTGAATTTTTATTTCGCCACTGGGCGAAAGGCCGTGTACCGGCAAAGGTGCATTCGTTTATACATGGAGTCATTGATGGCAAGCAGCAACTTGATTAAACAACTGCAAGAGCGGGGCCTCGTTGCCCAGGTTACGGATGAGGAAGCGTTAGCGGAGCGACTGGCGCAAGGGCCAATTGCACTGTATTGCGGTTTCGATCCGACCGCTGACAGCTTGCATTTGGGCCATCTGGTTCCTCTGTTGTGCCTGAAGCGCTTCCAGCTGGCCGGCCACAAGCCGGTTGCGTTGGTGGGCGGCGCCACCGGCCTCATCGGCGATCCGAGCTTCAAAGCGGCGGAGCGCAAGCTGAACACCACCGATACGGTGAACGAGTGGGTCGAGAAGATCCGCAAACAGGTTTCCCCGTTCCTCGATTTCGACTGCGGCAGCAACAGTGCCATCGCGGCCAACAACTACGACTGGTTCGGCGGCATGAACGTGCTGACCTTCCTGCGTGACATCGGCAAGCACTTCTCCGTCAACCAGATGATCAACAAGGAAGCGGTCAAGCAGCGCCTGAATCGCGACGACTCCGGCATCTCCTTCACCGAGTTCTCCTATAACCTGCTGCAGGGCTACGATTTCTCCGAGCTGTACAACCGCCACCAGGTGGAGCTGCAGATCGGTGGTTCCGACCAGTGGGGCAACATCACCTCGGGTATCGATCTAACGCGTCGTCAGCACCAGAAGCAGGTGTTCGGCCTGACCGTGCCGTTGATCACCAAAGCAGACGGCACCAAGTTCGGTAAAACCGAAGGCGGCGCGGTCTGGCTGGCGCCGGAAAAAACCAGCCCGTACAAGTTCTACCAGTTCTGGATCAACACCGCCGACGCCGACGTTTACCGCTTCCTGAAATTCTTCACCTTCATGAGCCTGGAAGACATCAACGCGCTGGAAGAAGAAGACAAAAACAGCGGCAAGGCGCCGCGCGCCCAGTACGTGCTGGCGGAGGAAGTGACCGGCATGGTGCACGGTGCGGAAGGCCTGGCGGCCGCCAAGCGCATCACCCAGAGCCTGTTCTCCGGTGCGCTGCATGACATGACCGAAGCGGACTTCGCCCAGCTGGCGCAGGACGGTATGCCGACCATCAAACTGGATGGCGACGCCGATCTGCAGCAGGCGTTGGTGAATGCCGAACTGGTGCCGTCACGCGGCCAGGCGCGCACCATGATCGGCTCCAACGCGGTGACCATCAACGGTGAGAAACAGTCCGATGCCGAATACCGCTTCAGCGATTCAGATCGTCTGTTCGGCCGCTACACGCTGCTGCGTCGCGGCAAGAAACACTACTGCCTGGTGGATTGGCAGTAAGCGAATAATGACGGTAAGGGGCCCTGGCGGCCCCTTTATTTTTGCGCAGCCGCCCGGCTGCCGTATTCCGAACGAGTTCTGTCGATGAAAAACATTCTTTCTATCCAGTCGCACGTGGTGTTTGGTCACGCCGGCAACAGTGCGGCTGAGTTTCCGATGCGCCGCATGGGCGTCAACGTCTGGCCGCTGAACACGGTGCAGTTCTCCAACCATACGCAATACGGCCAGTGGACCGGCTGCGTCATGCCGGCCAGCCACCTGACTGAGATCGCGCAGGGTATCGCCAATATCGATCAACTGAAGCGCTGTGATGCGGTGCTGAGCGGTTATATCGGTTCGCCGGAGCAGGGTGACCATATTCTGGAGATCGTGCGTCAGGTTAAGCAGGCGAACCCGAACGCCTGGTATTTTTGCGATCCGGTGATGGGGCATCCGGAAAAAGGTTGTATCGTGGCGCCGGGCGTGGCCGAGTTTCACTGCCGCCAGGCGTTGCCGTGCAGCGACATGGTGGCGCCGAACCTGCTGGAGCTGGAAATGCTGAGCCAGATGGCCGTCGCCGACGTGGCTGATGCGGTGCAGGCCGCCCGCGTGCTGATTGCCAAAGGGCCGCGGCTGGTGCTGGTCAAGCACCTGGCCCGCGCCGGCTATCACGCCGACTGTTTCGAAATGCTGCTGGTGACGGCGGACGAGGCCTGGCACATCAGCCGGCCGCTGGTGGACTTCGGCGCGCGTCAGCCGGTCGGCGTCGGCGATTTGACCAGCGGTCTGCTGCTGGTGGATCTGCTGAAGGGCGAGGCGCTGGATAAAGCGCTGGAGCACGTGACCGCCGCCGTGTATGAGGTGATGCTGACGACTCAGGAGATGGGGGAATACGAGCTGCAGGTAGTGGCGGCGCAGGATCGGATCGTGCAGCCGCGCAGCGAATTCAAAGCGGTAAAACTGTAAGTGCAACGGGCCCCGGCGATAGCCACCGGGGCCGAGTGTTTACTTCAATCCTTCGGCGTTCAGCGCCGCATCTACCGCCGGGCGCGCCGCAACGCGATCGAACCAGGCCGCCAGATGGGCGTGCTTGCGCACGTCAAACTGCAGGGCGAATGCCCAGCGCAGCACGGTGAACAGGTAGGCGTCAGCCACGCTGAAACGGCTCCCCAACAGGAAGTGCTGCTTCGCCAGCACCGAATCCAGATAGCTGAACTGCTGCTCCAGCCTGGCGCGCGCGATGGTTTTGTATTCCTCGGGCGTCTTCGGGTTGAACAGCGGGCTGAACCCTTTGTGCAGTTCGGTGGCGATGTAGTTCAGCCATTCGATCGCGTGGTAGCGCGACAGGGTGCCCGCCGCCGGGATCAGGTTGCGGTCAGGCACGCGGTCCGCCAGGTATTGTACGATCGCCACGCCTTCGGTCAGCAGGCTGCCATCGTCCAGCAGCAGCGCCGGGACCTGTCCCTTGGGATTGATGGCGAGGTAATCGGCGCCGCTCTCGGTTTTCTTCTGCGCCAGATCGACCTTCTCCGCCGTAAAATCCAGCCCTGCCTCGCGCAGCACGATATGCGGGGACAGCGAACAGGCGCCGGCTTTATAGAACAGTTTCATCGGAAGCTCCTTGTTGATGACGAATGACGGGCATGCTTAACCTCTCATCGTAGTCCCATAGCGCCAAAATTACAGCGGCTTAGCTTACAAATTTAACCGATGAGCGCCTCGGCTGTCTGCAACTGCGCCAGCGTTGCGGCGATCTGCTGTTGCAGCGCCTGCGGCGCCACCTGCATGGGCGAACGTAACTCATTGGCGATCAGCCCCTGTTGGGCCAGTACCGTCTTGACCGGCGCCGGATTCGGGAAGCTGAACATCTGGTGGATCATCGGCAGCAGCTCATAGAAGTTGCTGCGCGCAGCGGCCAGATCGCCGGTGGCGACTTGCTGTACCAGCTGGACGAAACGTTCCGGGTGAACATGCGCGGCGGCGGAAATGGCACCGGTGCCGCCGAGGCACAGCGTGGTGAGGATCAGATTGTCTTCCCCGGTCATCACATCGATTTCGCCGTCGGCGATCAGCGCCATGGTAGCGTCAGGGTTGCCGCCGCAGTCCTTGATGGCGGTGATGCGCGGGTGACGTGCGAGCCGGCGCAGCGTGGCCAGCTCCATGGCGATGCCGGTGCGCTGCGGAATATTGTACAGGATCACCGGCACGGTGGAGGCGTCGGCCAACTGGGTGAAATAGTCGATCAGGCCGCATTGCGAAGGGCGGATGTAGTAAGGCGCCGGGATCAGCACGCCGGCGATGTCGCGCAGCTGAATGGCCTGCTGCATCTGCAGCGTGGCGGCCATGTTATTGCCGGAAAGGCCCATCACCACCTGATGGGCGGGCGCCACCTCCAGCACGGCGTCGAGCACCGCCAGCTGTTCTTCCTTGCTCAGCGCGGCGGCTTCACCGGTAGAGCCGCAGACCACCAGGCCGTCGATGCCGGCGTCGAGCAGGTGCCGCGCCAGGCGTTTAACCGCCGGCAGATCGACGGCATCTTGATTGAAAGGGGTAACCATCGCCACCCAAATACCCGAAAATGAGGCCATAAAATATTCCTTCTGTGTGACCGACAGAGAAGCCAGATGAGAAAATTGAAGGCGGGGCGTTGCAGGCCATCCAGTCAGCTCATCTGACCGGACAGCGCGCCCCGGTCAAATGAGCGTCTGTTTCTTCGATTTAACCGCCGCCAAACCGCCAACGGACAACGCAGGTGTCATCAGAATATCAGCGTTGCGTGGGTAGGCCATGGCAGTCTCGTGAAAAGGGGAAGTGGGGTGATAATGAATATTCTTCATCAGGCTGTCAATTTACAACAGATTGATAACATTGTTATTCATGATTCATCAGCAGGGATGAGTTTGGCTAATAAATAAAATCCCCGCCGCGGCGGGGAGGGTTTGACTGGCTCAGCGCGGCGGGCGGGAGCCGATAGTGGCAGACCAACTGAAGGTGTCGCCGCTTGGCCGGTAGCGGTTGGCTTTGCGTTCTGCACGCTCTGCCTTGGCGAGCTTTGCTCTGGCGGCCATGATGCGCGCCACCACTTCATCCTTGACCTTGTGCTGTTCGGCGTTGGTCAGCGGCCGGCCGTGGCTTTTACGCGCTTTGTCCAGCTCGGTTTTGACTTCCCGTTGCTCGCTTTCCGTCATCTCTTTCAACGTCAACTTTTTCATCTGTGCCGCCCGTTCGGTGAAGTTGGCTTTCAGTTTAACGGTGTTATGTGACCGAAAATGTTATGGGCATAACGAAAATGCCCCGTAGGCCGGCATTACACCTCTTCCAGCAGATCATCGACAAAACGCCGCATGCGTTCGGTGCGAAGCTTGGCCATGTGCCGCCCGGCGGCAGTCTGGAAGCCGTCTTGCAGTTTGAACAGCTTGGTTTCGAAGTGATCCAGGCTGAAACGTTTGTCGTCGTATTGGCGATGTTCGGCCCGCGGGTCGGCGGCGTCGTACAGCGCACTGCGCATGCGGCCGCCGATATAGAAGCAGCGCGCCACGCCAATCAGGCCAATGGCGTCGAGACGATCGGCGTCCTGCAGGATCTTTGCCTCCAGCGTTTGCGGGGGGATGCCAGCGGAAAAACTGTGCGCTTCAATGGCGTGGGCTACCGCCGCGATGTCCGCCGGCGCCCATTCCAGCCGGGTCAGCGTCAGCGTGGCTTGCTCCGCCGCCATGCGCGAGGCCAGATGGCGCTGCGGCGAGTTTTTTTCCACCGCCACGGCGTCATGCAGCAGCACCGCCGCGCAGAGAATGCGCCGGTCGCCGCCTTCCAGCTTGCTGATGTGGCGGCAGTTCTTCCAGACTCGATGCAGGTGCGCCACGTCATGCGAACCGTCGTCCGACTCGAGGGTGAGCGGCAACAGCGTTTGCGCCAGCGTTTGGTAGGGGGAAAACGGTTGTAACAACTCTTGCGTCAGCGAGGGTAAAGACACGTTCAGCTCCTGTTGGGGAAAATCGGTCAATCAGCATAGCCGTGTCGGATGCCGGGAAAATGACAGAAAAATGGCTATTGTTTACTAAAGTGCAACCCACTATTGTCATAACTGCGGTTTTTGCAGCGAAACAAGCAACCTAGAATAGCCGCATTCCGCCGTCTCCGCTTGGTGAGAGCCTGTGTCCGCGGGGATGGCCGGAATATCCTCATCAGCCATTTGGAGAAGAGACATGCCAACCCCTCTTGAAATAGTGCGCGCAACCTATGAAGGCAGCTCCGAAGAAAACGGCCGCAATCTGCTGGCGGCGCTGGCCCCCGATGCAGAGTGGACCGAAGCCGCGGGTTTCCCTTACGCCGGTACCTATATCGGCCCGGAGAACATCATCAAGAACGTGCATCAGCGCCTGGGCAGCGAATGGCAAGGTTACCGCGCCGACGTCGATCACTTTTACGATGCCGGCGACAACGTGATCGCTCAGGGTTTTTATCACGGCACTTACCGGGCCACCGGCAAATCCTTCAGCGCCTCCTTTGCGCATATTTATACGCTTCGCGCCGGAAAAATCGTGAAGTTCGTGCAGATCGTCGACAGCGCTAAAGTGCTGGAAGCAATGCAGCCTTAATCGCCGCTGCGCTTGCCGAATTTGCGGTCGAACTCGCGCCGGTAACCCCGGGCCTTGTTGCGATCGCGGATCCACAAATAGCCGCACACCAGCGCAACCGCTCCCGAGAAGGTGACGTTGCGCATATCCCGGTCATACCAAAACACCAACAGCGCATCTAGCGCAGCAATCAGCGCGATCCATTTGTACATATGGGATTGGCGCCGCGTGGCGGCGTTGAGTCGTTTTAACTGTCTGGCTTCGTCCAACACCGGTTTTTGCTGCATAGCGTTTCGTTATCATCAGGCTGTTCACGCTAAATTAGCAGAATTTCCCTAACCGCCGCAAAGATTAACGCGTGGCGTTATGCGGTTTTCACCGCCCCTGGCGCGGCGCAGAAAATTTATGCGCGGGCGCTTGAATTACCCATCGGGCGTGATAGGTTATTTATTCGCTATTTTTGGTTTTTTATTCAAAACTCGCCGTGTCATCAAGCTGCAGCACTGGGCGGTTAACGTGATGGGTTCGACGTATGCGGCGGTTAACTTCGGCAGGAGGATGTGATGAACGATAAAACGGCACGCCCGCAGGATGTGGTTCAACAACAGCTTGACGCCTATAACGCCCGCGACATCGAGGCCTTTATGGCCTGCTGGGCGGACGACGCGCAGTATTACGAGCATCCCGACACGCTGCTGGCCAGCGGCAAGGCGGCGATCCGTGAACGGCATCTTGTGCGTTTCCAGGAGCCGAGTCTGTATGGCGAACGGATAAAACGCATGGCGGTGGGGAATATGGTGGTCGATCAGGAAGTGGTGACGCGCAACTTCCCGCAGGGGCGCGGCAAAATGGATGTCATCGCCATTTACGAAGTGGAACAGGGGCAGATCGCCAAAGCCTGGTTCAAGATCGGCCCCTGCATGCCGGATGAAGGTGCGCTCTAGCCGCAATGCCGCTCACTTAAGCCTGAGTGGCATTTTTCTTATCCAGCCTCTGGGCGTTCTGTGCAGGGGAATTGCCGTCAATGTTCCGCATTTCTTTGTGGCCAACATGAACGGCAATTGTAGGGGCCGATGGCGCGGCCCCTACACCCGCGCCTTTGCTTAACACCGCCTGTCCGCTGCGCGGATACCCTCGCCGTGTCTGCATTGTCGGGCGGGTCGGCTGCGACAAACGTCCCTGTTAGTCTCGCCTCAACCGGCCTTCCCTGGCCGGTTGCCCCTGACAACGCCGCCTTGCTCGGCAGCCGGTGATGCGCGTTAAAGGTCAACACCCGAGCTGGCAGCTACCGGGAAATCTGCCGCTGATGAGGTTATGGCAGAGAAGTTGGAGATGAGCGCGGTGTTGGGCGCCCTTGAAGACGCCGAACGCAGGCATAGCGCATTAGGAGAAACCGCCATGGACGGCGGTTTTAGGTGAGACAGGCAGGGACGCCTGTCGCAACCGGCCTCAATGTGCTATGGCGGAGAGAGGGCAGTTGGCAAAGCCAACCGTCTGATAGGGCAAAGGCGCGGGTTGCCAGGGGCCGCGCCTTCGGCCCCTGGCTCGGTCGAGGTGCGTGAGCCACATGAGGCATCTCACTTTTATCGACCGAAAATGTCACGAACGCCTGCAGAAAAACGCTTAACTGAATCAGCATTGTGCTCTAGCCGCGCATTATTGCAACGCCATCACCGCCTCTATCTCTACGCACACCTGCGGTGAGAACAACGCGCTGACCGCCATCAGTGAACAGGCCGGCAGCGCGCCGTCGAAATAGTCAAACAGCACCGGGCGCACGCCCGCCAGATCGGCGATGTCGGTCAGGAACACGCTGATTTTAATCAAGGCCTTGAGATTCACGCCTTCGCTGGCGGCGATGGTCGCCAATTGCTCGAGGATCTCCTGCGTCTGTTCCGGCGCGTTCAAGCCTTGCGCGTCGGTGGCGAAGGCCGTCAAGCCCGACACATACAGGCGATCGCCGTGGCGCACCGCATGCACATAGGGGCCGCCCGGCGTAGGCAACTGCGGATAATTCGTGCGTTTTAATGATGTCATGATCAAACCCCGCGCAAGACCGGTTAATAAAATCGACAAACTTGGTTAGGATACTGAGGAAACGGCGGCCAGACGCCGCACACCGATGATATATGAGCGTATCATCCCTCTTTATTTTATACGTCGTCTCTCACCCGAATGTGACAGTGCGGCGCAGATCGGCCACAAGGACGCATGAGACGATGAACCCGCTTTTTACTCCCTACCTGCAACGCTGGCAACTGGAACAGGACGGTAAAGCCTTCGAAACCCACAGCAGCCTGCTGATGCCGGTGCGTTACCGGGGCGAGGCCGCCATGCTGAAGATCGCCCGCGAGCAGGAGGAGCGCTTCGGCGGCCAGCTGATGTGCTGGTGGCGCGGGGAAGGCGCCGCGCAGGTGTTGGCGTGGCACGAAGACGGCATTCTGCTGGAGCGCGCACAGGGCGAAAGCTCGTTGGCGCAGCTGGTGCGTGATGGCGACGATGAGCAGGCCACGGCGATCCTGTGCCGGGCGATCGCCGCCTTGCATGCGCCGCGCGCGGCACCGCTGCCCGAATTGATCCCGTTGCAAGAGTGGTTCAGCTCGCTGTGGCCGGCGGCGCAGGCGCACGGCGGCATGCTGCGTCTCAGCGCCACGACGGCGGCGGAATTGCTGAGTAGCCCGCGAGATGAAAGCGTGCTGCACGGTGATATCCACCATGACAACGTGCTGGACTTCGGCGAACGCGGCTGGCTGGCGATCGATCCCAAGCGTTTGTACGGCGAACGGGGCTTCGATTACGCCAATATCTTCTGTAATCCCAACTACGGCATCGCCACCGATCCGGCCATTTTCCAGCGGCGCGTGGAACAGGTCTGTCGCTTGGCCGGGCTGGAACGCCGGCGCTTGCTGCAATGGATCCTGGCCTGGGCGGGGCTCTCCGCCGCCTGGTTTATGGAAGACGGGCAGGCGGCGGATATCGACTTCCGCGTGGCCGAGCTGGCGGCGCGCGCGTTGGATCTCCCGTTGCCGGCCGGCGATTCAGGGTTCATCCTGCCAGTAATCGAGCGAGGCTGAAGGGCGTTGCAGATAACGCACCTGTTCGCCGTCATTGCCGCGCGCCATCGCCTGGTATTTGCCTGAGTCCGGATACATCACCACTTCCGGCTGTTCGCGCGTGCTGACGGACAGGTACTTCAGCGGCGCATCGGAGGTGTTGATGATCTGGTGCGGGTATTCCGGGCCAGGCGGAATGAAAATGACATCCCCGCTGACGATCGGCAGCATTTCTCCGGCCACGCGCAGCGTACCGCTGCCTTCCAAAATGATGAACATTTCCTCCTGAGCATAGTGAAAATGGTAGGGGCAGGAGCGCATGCCCGGCGCCACACAATCGAAGGAGGCGCCCAGCTTGTCGGCGGCGGTGCCGGTGCCGAGACGAGCGCCGACGCTGTCATACAGCGGCGGCCGCCGGTCATGCTTCATCTCTACCTGTTCGACATTGCGTATCAGGCGCTGGGCCAACAGCGCGGCTTTCTCGGTCATAAGCTTCCTTGGTGACGGCGTCACTTATTAGGTGAATTGACATTCAGACGACAGAGAAAGTGAAGGCGCCACGGCGTCGCTTGTCAATGTAGACCGCCCGTTACGCCTCGGAGGCTCGCCGCGGCAGCGACAGCAGCAGATGGGCGATAGCTCCGCCGACAATGCCCCAGAAGGCCGAACCGATGCCGAGCAGCGTGACGCCGGAGGCGGTGATGAGGAAGGCGATCAGCGCCGCGTCGCGCTGTTTTTCATCATGCAGCGCGCGTTGCAGGCTGCCGCCGATGGTGCCGAGCAACGCCAGCCCGGCAATGGTGTGGATCAAGGCGACCGGCAACGCGCTGAACAACAGGCCGATGGCGCCGCCGAACAACCCGGCCAGCAGATAGAAGCCGCCGGCGGCCACCGCGCCCATATAGCGCCGCTGTGGATCGGGATGCACGTCCGGCCCCATGCAAATGGCGGCGGTAATGGCGGCGATGCACACCGAGAAACCGCCGAATGGCGCCAGCAGCAGCGCGGTTAGCGCCGTCCAGGCGATCAGCGGTGAGGTGGGGACGCGGTAGCCTGCCGCCTGCAGCGTGGCGATGCCGGGGGCGTTTTGCGAAGCCATGGTGACCACGAAGAAGGGCACGCCGATGCCGAGCAGCGTCGGCCAATTGAAATGCGGCGCGATAAATTCCGGCATGGCGAACGCCGGCGCCTGCTGCGTCAGCTGGATATTGCCCTGCAGCGCGGCGATCGCCAGCCCAACCGCCAGCGTCAGCACGATGGCGTAGCGCGGTTGATAACGGCGGCTGAGCAGATAGGCCAGCCCCATGCCGGCGCTGAGGGGAAAATTGAGCTGCAGCGAAGCGAAGGCGTCCAGACCGAAACGCAGCAAGATCCCCGCCAGCATCGCCGCAGAAATCGCCTGCGGGATGTAGTCCATCAGGCGGGCGAACAGCCCGGTGACGCCGCACAGCAGGATCAGACCGGAAGCGAAGATAAACACCCCGATCGCCTCATTGATCGGCGTGCCGGGCAGGCTGGTGACCAGCAGCGCCGCTCCGGGCGTCGACCAGGCGGTGAGGATCGGGGTGCGGTAGTAAAGCGAGAGTCCGAGCGAGGTGACACCCATCGCGATCCCCAGTGCGCTCAGCCAGCCGCCGATCTGCGCCGGCGTGGCGCCTGCGGCGGCGGCGGCCTGGAAAATGATCGCGGCAGAGCTGGTGTAACCCACCAGAACGGCGACAAAACCGGCCATGATGGCGGGCAGGGTCAGATGGCGCAGGGAGAGGGCTGGGCGCATGAGGAGCTCCAATCGGTAATTGTGCGTTATAACGCACGACAAGAAATCAGCATAGCACCGTGCGCTATAGCGCACAAGCGGGTATAATCGGGCACGATACGCAGAGGAGAACAGGATGCAGGAACTTGCCGGCCATTTGGCGCACACCCTTCGCACGCTGCGCACACAGCGCGGCTGGAGCCTGACGCAGGCGGCGGAATACACCGGCGTCAGCAAAGCGATGCTCGGGCAGATTGAACGCGGTGAATCCAGCCCGACGGTGGCGACGCTGTGGAAGATCGCCACCGGCTTCAACGTGGCGTTCTCCGCCTTTCTTGAGGCGTCGCCCGCTCAGCAACAGGCGACGCTGCACCGCTACGGTGAACTGCCGGTGTACGATCAGGACAATGCTGATATGCGCGTGGTGCCGCTGTTTCCCTACGACCGCCAGCTGGGTTTCGATATGTTCGTCATCGATCTCGCACCGGGCGCGCTCAGCGAATCGTCGCCCCATGAGCCGGGCGTGATCGAGCATGTGATCGTGATCAGCGGCCGACTAGAATTGGCGATCGACGGCGAATGGCACAGCCTGGCGGCCGGCGAAGCGATGCGCTTTCAGGCCGATCGGCCGCACGCCTACCGCAACGCCAGTTCACAAACGGTGCGCATCCACGATCTGATCCACTATCCTCAATCCTGACTCAACGCGGTGGCCGCGGGCTTTGACTCCGCGCCGCCAAACGCCTACCTTGTTGAAAATGACTCTTATTTCACAGGCTGTCGCCCATGACGGGGCGGCGTTGCAGCCGACTCAAAAGGAGCTTGATTTTGCCGGTCACCAATCGACGTCAGTTCATTAAACTCAGTGCGCAAACCGCAGGAGCCGTATTCGCGATGACTTCATTACCTAACAGTATCCGCCTGGCGATGGCGGCGGAGGGCGGCGCGGCCGCCGGCGATGACTTCCTGTGGCTGGAGGAGCTGCAGGGTAAAAAAGCGCTGCAATGGGTGCAGCAGGAAAATCAGCGCACCGTGGCGCGTTTCGGCCAGGGCGAAGACTTTCAGCGCATTGAGCGCGAAGTCCTGGATATCCTTAATAAAGACACCCAAATCCCGTGGGTGAGCAAACGCGGCGAGTACTATTACAACTTCTGGCAGGATCGGGCCAACCCGCGCGGCCTGCTGCGGCGCACCACGCTGGACGAGTACCGCAAGGCCAAACCGGCCTGGGAGACGGTGCTGGATATCGATGCGTTGGGCAAAGCGGAGGGCAAGGATTGGGTCTATCAGGGCTCGCAACCGCTGGCGCCGGAATACCGTTATTGCCTGATGCAGCTGTCGCCGGACGGCGGTGACGCCACCGAGATCCGCGAATTCGATCTGGTGGCCAAACGCTTCGTCAAAGACGGTTTTAATGTACCGGTGGCGAAAAGTCGGGTCTCCTGGGTCGATCGGGATACGCTGTTCATCGCCACCGATTTCGGCCCCGGCTCGATGACCCAGTCCGGCTACGCGCGCATCGCCAAGCGCTGGCGGCGCGGCACGCCGCTGAGCGCCGCCGAAACGCTGTACGAAGCGCAGCCCGAGGACATGGCGGTCTTCGCCTATCACGACCGCACGCCGGGTTTTGAGCGCGATTTCGTCGGCCGCAGCCTGGACTTCTACCGCCGCGACTATTTCTTGCTGATGCAGGACGGCCGGCAGAAAAAAATCGACATCCCGGCCGACGCCGAGCTGGATACGCATCGGGAATGGCTGCTGATCAAACCGAGCAGCGACTGGGAGGTGGGCGGCAAGCGCTATCCGTCCGGCGCGCTGCTGGCGGCCAACTTCGATGACTATCTGGCGGGTAAGCGCGAGCTGCAACTGCTGTTTACCCCAACGGCGGAGCAGGCGCTGAGCGGCTACAGCGGCACCCGCGATCATCTGATCCTCAGTATCATGGATAACGTGGTCAACCGTCTGGAAGTGCTGACGCCGCAGGGCGGCAGCTGGCAACGTCGTCCGCTGGGCAACCCCGGCGCCATCAGCACCCTTTCCGCCGGCGGCATCGACGAAGAGAGTAACGCCTATTTCCTGACGGTCAGCGGATTCCTGCAACCGACCTCGCTGTATATGGGCAACCTCGATGGCGGTGAGGCGACGCTGCTGAAACAGGCGCCGCAGGATTTTGACGCGTCAGGCTACCAAGTGAGCCAGCATTTTGCGCGTTCCAAGGACGGCACCCGCGTGCCGTATTTCCAGATTGCCGCCAAAGATCTCAAACCGGACGGCAGCACGCCGACGCTGCTGTATGGCTACGGCGGGTTTGAAGTGCCGCTGCTGCCGGGCTATCTCGGCGGCAAGGCGCCGGCCTGGCTGGAACGCGGTGGGGTATACGTGGTGGCCAACATCCGCGGCGGCGGCGAATACGGCCCGGCCTGGCATCAGGCGGCGCTCAAGCAGAACCGCCATCGCGCCTACGAGGATTTCGCCGCCGTGGCCGAAGATCTCATCGCACGCAAGGTGACCTCGGCACCGCATCTGGGCGCGCGCGGCGGCAGCAACGGCGGCCTGTTAGTGGGCAATATGCTGACGTTGTATCCGCAGCTGTTCGGCTGCATCGTTTGCGAAGTGCCGCTGCTGGACATGCAGCGCTATACGCAGCTTTCTGCCGGCGCGTCGTGGATCGCCGAATACGGTGACCCGAGCAAGCCGGAGGAGTGGGCCTACATCAAGACCTTCTCGCCGTACCACAACATTCAGACGCAGACGGCCTATCCGCCGGTGTTGTTCTATACCGCGACCAGCGACGATCGGGTCAACCCGGCCCACGCGCGCAAAATGGCGGCGCGCATGCAGGCGATGGGGTATCAGCAGGCTTATTTCTATGAAAATACCGAAGGCGGGCACAGCGCCGCCGCCGACAAGCAACAGGCGGCATTCCACAGCGCACTGGTAAGCGAATTCATGTGGGCTAACCTGAGCGATAAACCCAAATCAGCGTAAACCCGTTTATTGCGGGCATAAAAAAACACCGGGGCGTTAACCTCGGTGTTTTTATTTACGCCCAATCTGCCGACGATCAGTGAGCCGCGGTGGCTTCCTGCGCTTTCTGATTGGCGTCTTCGGTGGTATCCAGCGTCATGCGGTACAGTTTCGGCGCGGTCAGCATCATCAGGATAGCAATGACGGCGGTGACGATGCCGATTTGCATAAACACATGGCTGTAGATGGCCAGCGAAGCGTGCGCGTCGTTGATGTCGCTTGGGACGGCGGTCAGACCGGCAACCTTACCGGCGATCAGCGCGGCGGCGGCGGTGGTCAGGAACCAGGAACCCATGATGAAGCCCATCAGACGCTGCGGCACCAGCTGTGCCACCATCGCCAGACCCAGGCCGGAAATCATCAGCTCACCGATGCTCTGCAGCGCGTAGCTCAGGATCAGCCAGTTGACCGACACAATGCCCTGTTCGTTGGCGAAGCTGGCGCCCCATGGCAGCACCAGGAAGGCGCAGGAGCACAGGATCATACCGAAAGCGAACTTGTGCGGCATCGGCAGGCGATCGCCCATTTTGTTATACAGCGCGGCCAGAATCGGGCTGGCGAGCATGATCCAGAACGGGTTCAGCGCCTGGTACTGCTCCGGCTCGAAGGCAACGCCAAAGATGCTGTGTTCCACGTTGTGGATGGCGAAGAAGTTCAGCGAGGTTGGCATCTGGCTGTACAGCACGAAGAACACCACCGCTTCCAGCATCAACAGGAAGGCGACGATCATCTTGCGGCGTGCGGCGCCGTGCAGGGCGAAGGTTTCCTTGGCGAACACCAGCACGATGCCGGCGGAAACGAGGGCCAGCGCCCAGCGCGCGATCACCTGGTTGTGCAGCAGCCAGCTGGACACGGCGATCAACGCCACGATGCCGACCAGTACCATCAGCAGTTTCGGCAGATGCAGCGGCTTGAAGTCAGGCTTGGAGCCGTTTTCCTTCACCCACTTGTGGCACATCATAAAGTTGACCAGGGTGATCAGCATGCCGACCACGCTCAGGGAGAACGCCACGCTCCAGCCGTATTTCGCTGCCAGCCACGGGGTGGCCAGCATGGAGAAGAAGGAACCGATGTTCACCGACATGTAGTACATGGTGAAGGCGCCGTCGAGACGCGGATCGTCTTTCTCATAGCAGGTGGACAGCAGGGAGGACGGGTTAGCCTTGAACAGGCCGCTGCCCACGGCGATGGTCGCCATACCCATGTAGACCCAGAAGATGTCGTGGCCGGAGTAGGCCACCATGGCGTAACCGGCGGCCAGCACCAGTGCGCCGAGCACGATCACGCGTTTGGCACCCAGCACCTTGTCGCCCAGCCAGCCGCCGATGGCGACGAAGCCGTATACCAGGGCGCTGAAGGAAGAGAACAGGGTGATGGAGTCGGCTTCGCTCATGCCGAGCATCTTGACCAGATAAACCGCCATGATGCCCTGCAGGCCGTAATAGCCGAAACGCTCCCACAGTTCGATCGAGAAGATCAGATAGAACGCTTTCGGTTGTTTGAACGCGTTAAGGCTAACGCTCTCCGGGTGTTGGTTGTTTGCTGTTGACACTGGTACCTCTGTTTTTTCGCAGCCCGTCTTTGGAGGACGGGAAAGTACAAAAGTTGATGCGGAACGGCATCCTTTTGCGTTGTTATAGGATGGGGACGGCGGTTAATGTTCACTATCTTTGTCAACGTGGCAAGCAGTTTGTCATATTCGGTTACATTTAACGCTCGCAGGATTATGCTGCGATGTTGCAAATGTTATGCAGTATTAACTTTCGGGTTTTAATGATTTGCCGATTTTTTGTTTTGATTAAAAGCTATACGGATTTTAAACAGGGATATATTCTGCTGAATTGCTATTTTTTAGCGCATCAGTGTATGTGTGGTTATTAATCCATTGGAATGTTGTGCATATGACGCATTTTGTAAAATTATAGAAATTTAAGAAAACGGGGCTGGCATTTGTGAACGCCTTGTGATCCTGAAAGCGTGACGTTCACCGCAATTTTCGACTAATTTTTCGCTTGAAAATAACACGGCACTGAGTTTTTCACTGAAAACCGTGATAACACCGGGGTTACTGCTGCGCGATATCACATTTCCGATAAAAAAGAGGCGCTGGCGGGGAGAGATGAAGCGACGGGTGCGGTTTGCCGCACCCAACAGGCTCAGGATTCCGGATAAACCTTTTCTTTATACTCGCACAGGTCTTCGATAATGCAGGAACCGCAGCGCGGTTTGCGCGCGATGCAGGTGTAGCGCCCGTGCAGGATCAGCCAGTGGTGGCAATCGACCTTGAATTCGGCGGGCACCACCTTCAACAGCTTCTCTTCCACCTGATCGACGTTCTTGCCCGGCGCGAAGTGGGTGCGATTACACACCCGGAAGATATGGGTGTCGACGGCGATGGTCGCCCAGCCGAAGGCCGTGTTGAGCACCACGTTGGCGGTCTTGCGGCCGACGCCCGGCAGTGTTTCCAGCGCGGCGCGATCCTCCGGTACTTCGCCGCCGTGCAGCTCCAGCAGCATGCGGCAGGTCTTGATCACGTTTTCGGCCTTGCTGTTGAACAGACCGATGGTCTTGATGTACTCCTTGACGCCATCAACCCCCAGCGCCAGCATGGCGGCGGGGGTGTTGGCGACCGGGTACAGCTTGGCGGTCGCCTTGTTGACGCTTACGTCGGTGGCCTGCGCAGACAGCAGCACCGCAATCAGCAGTTCAAATGGCGTGGTGTACACCAGCTCGGTGGTCGGGTGCGGGTTGTTGTCGCGCAGCCGGGTCAGAATTTCCAGTCGCTTCTGCTTGTTCATCAGGCCTTCTCAGCACGTCCTTGTTCCAACAGCGGTTCCACTGCCACGGCGCGGGCTTTGCGCGCCTTCATTCTCTCGTCGATCAGATATTTGACCGCCAGCAGCAGCCCCAGGCCGATAAAGGCACCCGGCGGCAGCATCGCCAGCAGGAACGGGCTGTCGAAGTGCACCACTTCGATGCGCAGCGACTTGGCCCAACTGCCCAGCAGTAGGTCGGCACCGTCGAACAGCGTGCCGTTGCCCAGCAGTTCGCGCATCGAGCCCAGCGTCACCATCACGCCAGTAGCGCCGAGACCGATAGCCATGCCGTCCAGCGCCGAGAGGCCGACCGGTTTCTTGGCGGCCACCGCTTCGGCGCGGCCCACCACGATGCAGTTGGTCACGATCAACGGAATAAAAATGCCGAGCGACTGATACAGCCCGAAGGCATAGGCGTTGATCAGCATCTGCACGATGCTCACCACCGCGGCGATGATCATCACGTAGATAGGAATACGCACCTCGCTCGGTACCCAGCGGCGCACCGCGGAGATGGAGGCGTTGGTCAACGTCAGCACCAGCGTGGTGGCCAGCCCCAGGCCCAGCGCGTTGGTGACGGTGGACGTCACCGCCAGCAACGGACACATGCCCAGCAGCTGCACCAGGGCGGAGTTATTTTTCCACAACCCCTGGACGATCAATTCTTTGGCTTCACTCATTCGCTGGCTCCACACGCAGGTAAGCTTTCAAGTTTAGGCGGCAGCGTTTCCATATACAACGCCGTGCGCCGCACCGCATTGACCACCGCACGCGGGGTGATGGTCGCGCCGGTGAACTGGTCGAACATACCGCCGTCTTTCTTCACCGCCCAGCGCTTATCGTCAGGGCCTTCGATTTTCTTGCCGCTGAAGAAAGAAATCCAGTCGGAAATGCGTAGTTCAATTTTGTCACCCAGCCCCGGGGTTTCGTGGTGCTCAATCACCCGGGTGCCGAGCACCGTGCCGTTGAAATCGGCGCCGACCAGCAGCTTGATGGCGCCGGAGTAACCGTCCGGCGCGGTGGTTTCCAGCGCAGCGGCGGTTGGCTGCCCGTTTTTGCGCGCCAGGTATAAACGGTGCGGCGCGCCGTCGCCGAGCGCCGGGTTGCTGACCAGGAAGCACTCGTTCTGCATGATGTTGTCGTAGTTTTCTGGCGGTACCACCTGATCGAGCAGTGCTTTTTGCTGCAGTGCCGCCTGATGGGCGATGGTGGTTTTCGTCAGGGCGTAGACCACGGCGGTCAGGCCAGTGGTGACCGCCGCAAACACCGCCAGCGTGGTGCCGTGCTTTCTCATGGAATTCAGCATGGCGGCTCCTTAGCGATGGCCGTACACGCGCGGCTGCGTGTAGTGGTCGATTAACGGGACGGTGATGTTGGCGAGTAGCACGGCGAAGGCCACGCCGTCAGGGTAGCCGCCATAGACGCGGATCAGCCACACCAGCACGCCGATCAGCGCGCCGTAGATTAAACGGCCCTTCGGTGTAGTGGAGGCGCTGACCGGGTCGGTGGCGATGAAGAACGCGCCCAGCATGCTGGCGCCGGAAAACAGGTGGATCAGCGGCGAAGCCTGATGCGCCGGATCGAGCCACCAGGCCAGACCGGAACAGAAAGCGATGGCGGCCAACATGCTGAACGGGATCTGCCAATGGATCAGGCGGCGCGCCAGCATAAACAGACCACCGGCCAAGAAGCCGAGGTTGACCCACTGCCAGCCGATGCCAGCCAGGGCGCCGCCGAACAGCGGCTGCTGCAACACCTGTTCCACGCTGTGGCCGCTGCGCAGGCCGGTTTTGAAGCCATCGAGCGGCGTGGCCTGGCTGATGCCGTCCACGCCCATCTGCAGTTCATGCAGCGTCGCGCCTTGCGAAGTATGGCCGCTGAAAATGGCCAGCAGTGTGTCGTGGAACGGTAGCGCGGTGGCGCGCAGCTCATCCGGCGGCAGCCAACTGGTCATCTGCACCGGGAAGGAGATCAGCAGCACCACGTAACCGACCATCGCCGGGTTGAACGGGTTCTGCCCAAGGCCGCCGTACAGCTGCTTGGCGATGACGATGGCGAAGAACGTACCGATGACGATCATCCACCAGGGTGCCAGCGGCGGCAGGCTGATGCCGAGCAGCAGCGCGGTCAGCAGGGCGGAGTTATCCGCCAGCCGGCTGCGCACCGGCAGCTTGCGCAGTTTTAGGATCGCGCCTTCCGCCGCCAGCGCGACGATCGCCGCCAGCGCCACCTGGATCAACACGCCGTAGCCGAAAAACCAAATCTGCGCCGCGATGCCGGGAATGCACGCCAACATCACCCACAGCATAATGCGGCTGGTGCTTTGCTGGTTGTGGGTGAACGGCGAGCTGGCGATGTGTAAGCCTTTGGCGGCTGTGGGTGATACCGGCCTGAACTTCATAGAGTAACGATACCTTCTGCGCCGCGCCTGCGGCAGTTTCGATGCGCCGAATTGCGGGCGCGGCAAAAAATAATAGCCGAGCATTCTACCTGATTCGATGCGAGGGTAATACGCCTTAATGGTAGGGGTATTCGGCTTTCCGCACATCTGGCGATCGGGACGGCGCGATTTGATTTTTTTTTGGCCGGTAAATGGGCTAACGTGAGGAATTGTCAGTGGAACTTGTGCCGCCATCGACCGCGGAAAATGGGTTAAGCGTCTGAATGAGATATCATTTTTCTCCAGATTTCCGCACAAAATAACAACTTTCACATAATCCGTGTAGGTTACTATCGCGAACATTATTGAGTCAGTGAATCCATAATAATGACAAATGAAGACATTTTTTTTATTGAAGAGCTAATTGAGTGGGTGGAGATACATCTGGAGAAACGGCCAAACCTGGATGAAGTCGCGCGTATTTCGGGCTATTCCAAGTGGCATCTGCAGCGTAAATTCAAGCGTATTACCGGCATTCAACTCGCCACCTATATCCGTTCGCGCATCCTGACGCGCGCCGCGGTGGCGCTGCGCATTACTCGCCGCTCCATCATCGACATTTCCGATGAGCTGGGCTTCGATTCACAGCAGACCTTCACCCGCATGTTCAAGCAGCGCTTCGGCACCACGCCCAATCGCTACCGCTCGATGGCGCACTGGGACGTGAAAAACCTGATGCCGCGCTTTAACTTCGAAGCCAGCTACGGTGCCGGTTATTATCCGGAAGTGAAGCGGTTGACGCTGCCCGACATGCAGTTGGTCGGCTTCACGCGCCGGTTGGATTTCGCCTCCGAACAGGAGCTGGAATATTCTTCCTGCATGGCGATGAAGGACGAGATTTTCAACGACTTCTTCAAGGGGTTGCACGTTGACTGTCGGCGAATTTACAGCATTTATTCTCCTCATGCCGGGGAGGGCGACGAGCTCTCGTCCACGTTGGTGATGGCGGTCGATCCTGAACACAAAAAGGATATTCTTTCCAACCATCAGATCGACACCTTCCATCTGCCGAGCCGCGAGTTTATCTCCATCAACCATAAGGGCACGGCGAAAGAGTGTCTGCAGTTTTTCGGCTACCTGATGTCGCATGTGATGCCGGGGCTGAAGGATGAGGTGCGCGGCAGTATGGAAATGGAGATCATTCAAACCAAAGAGTGGAATCCGGAATCCAAACTGCGCCAGATTGAAGTGGATTACACCTACCTGATTTCTATCGATTAAACGGCGCCGGGCTGTGGCCAGGCGCCGCTGTCATCATTTGTCTTCCGTTTCCGCCGTCAGCGATTCCCTGGCGGCTTTTTTGGCTTTGGCGCGGGCGATAGCCGCTGCCACCGCCGCCTTGCGCGGGTCTTCCTCGGCGGCAGCCGGAGCCGGTTCCGCCGCTGCAGGAGCATCCGCCTGCTGCGCGGCTTTCTTGGCTTTTACACGTGCCAGTGCCGCGGCAACCGCTGCTTTGCGCGGGTCTTCCTCGACGGCAGCCGGAGCCGGTTCCGCCGCTGCAGGAGCATCCGCCTGCTGCGCGGCTTTCTTGGCTTTTACACGTGCCAGTGCCGCGGCAACCGCGGCTTTGCGCGGGTCTTCCTCGACGGCAGCCGGAGCCGGTTCCGCCGCTGCAGGAGCATCCGCCTGTTGCGCGGCTTTCTTGGCTTTTACACGTGCCAGTGCCGCGGCAACCGCGGCTTTGCGCGGGTCTTCCTCGACGGCAGCCGGAGCCGGTTCCGCCGCTGCAGGAGCATCCGCCTGCTGCGCGGCTTTTTTGGCTTTGGCGCGGGCGATAGCCGCTGCCACCGCGGCCTTGCGCGGATCTTCCTCGGCGGTTGCCGGAGCCGGTTCCGCCGCTGCAGGGGCATCAGATTGTTGCTCCGCTTTTTTGGCCTTCACGCGCGCCAAGGCGGCAGCAACGGCCGCTTTCCGCGGATCGTCCTCTGTTGCGGCCGGCGCTTCTTTACGCGCTTTCACGCGGGCCAGCGCCGCGGCCACGGCGGCTTTACGCGCGTCGTCGCCGGTGGCCGCCGGCGGTGCTTTCGTTTCCACCTCGGCAGCCAGCTGGGCACGTCGTTCGCGCGCCTGCGCTTTACGTGCTTCGCGGGCAGCGATCATCTCGCTGTTGTCCGGCTGCTGGCCGTCGACCGGCGTAACCGCCGCTTCGGCATTCTTGCTGCGTACGCGCGCCAGCGCGGCCTGCACCGCGCCCTGATCGTCGTCGGTCAGTTTCACGGCGGCCTTTTTATGTCGCTCTTCGCGCGCCAGTTTCTCGCGCTCCAGACGGGCCTGCTTGGCTTCGAAACGGGCCTTGGCCTCGGCGGTGCGCGCCGCCTCCAGATCGATAGCCTTGATTTCGGCCTTTTCCTGACGGTAGTACTGCACCAGCGGAATGTTGCTGGGGCAGACGAACGCGCAGGCGCCGCATTCGATGCAATCGAACAGGTTGTGGTTACGTGCCTTGTCGTGCTCCTGCCCGCGGCTGAACCAGTACAGCTGTTGCGGCAGCAGCCCGGCGGGGCAAGCGTCCACGCACAGGCCGCAGCGGATGCAGGATTGCTCGGGTTCCTGCGGCGTCATTTCATCGACCGTCGGCGCCAGAATGCAGTTGCTGATCTTGACGATTGGCACGTTCAGCGCGGGCAGGGTGAAGCCCATCAGCGGGCCACCCATGACCACCATCTGCTGCGCCTGCGGGCGGAAACCGGTGAAGTCAAGCAGGTGCTGCACCGGCGTGCCGATGCGCGCCCACAGGTTGCCGGGGCGCTCGATCGCCTCGCCGGTCAGGGTCACTACGCGCTCAATCAGCGGTTCGCCGTTGACGATCGCTCGCTTGATGGCGAAGGCGGTGCCGACGTTTTGCATCAATACGCCGATAGCGGAGGAGTGTTTGCCGTGCGGCACTTCCTTGCCGGTCAAAATTTTGGTCAGCTGCTTGGCGCCACCGGACGGGTATTTGGTCGGGATGACGCGCAGCGCAATGCTGGACTGGCCGCGTAACGCCTGTTTCAGCGCCGCGATTGCCTCCGGTTTGTTGTCTTCGATGCCGATCAGCGTGAGCTTGGGTTGCAGAATGTGTTGCAGGATCTGCGTGCCTTCAATGATCTGATCGGCATGTTCCTGCATCAGGCGGTCGTCGGCGGTGATGTAAGGCTCGCACTCGGCGGCGTTGAGGATCAGCGTTTCCACGCCGCTCATGCCGCCTTGCAGCTTGCTGGCGGTCGGGAAACCGGCGCCGCCCAGACCGGCGATGCCGGCCTGATGAATACGTTGAATCAGTTCCGCAACAGGGGATTGACGATAGTCCGCCACCGGATCGCGCTCGCACCAGCGGTCTTCCCCGTCTGCCTCGATTATCACGCACAGCTCCGTCAGCCCGGACGGATGGGCGGTGATGTGCGGCGTAATGGCGCTGACGGTGCCCGAGGTCGGGGCATGCACCGGCACGGTGCGGCCGCGGCCGACGGTCAGCGGTTGGCCTTTCAACACCCGATCGCCGGCGTTGACGCACAGTTCGCCTTCCGGCCCCAGGTGCTGCTGCAGCGGAATGATAAAGGTCTTGGGCAGGGGAGCGACACGCAGCGGCGTACCGCTGGACTGCGTTTTCATTTCCGGTGGATGGATCCCGCCGTCGAAATCCCAGATCCGGTCTTTTTTAAAGGCGGCGAACAGATTAAGCATGTTGCTCCACGTGGATCACTTGCACCGGGATCGTCTTCATGTCCCACTTCCAGTTGGCGGTGGTGGTAGCGACCGGTCTCATTTCAATACAGTCGGTAGGGCAAGGGGCGACGCACAGATCGCAGCCGGTACAGAGGTCGGTAATGACGGTATGCATGGCGCGGGTGGCGCCGACGATGGCGTCCACCGGGCAGGCCTGAATGCACTTGGTGCAACCGATGCAGTTGGCCTCGTCGATATAGGCCACCTTACGCTCCGGCTCGGCGGCGGCTTCGCTACCCAGCGGCTGCGGCTCTACGTTGAGCAGCTCCGCCAGTTTCAGCATCACCTGTTCGCCGCCTGGTGCGCATTTGTTGATCATCTCGCCGTTGGCCACTGCCTCGGCATAGGGGCGACAGCCGGGGTAGCCGCACTGGCCGCACTGGCTCTGCGGCAGGATTGCGTCGACCTGCTCGGCGACCGGATCCTCTTCCACCTCAAAACGGCGCGCGGCGTAGCCCAGCACCAGTCCGAACAGCAGCCCAAGCGCGCTCAAAGCCGCGATAGCTATCCACAACGCAGTCATTAGAATTTCACCAGCCCGGTAAAGCCCATAAAGGCCAGCGACATCAGCCCGGCGGTGATCAGTGCGATCGAGGAGCCGCGGAACGGCGCCGGGACGTCGGCGACCGCCAGACGTTCGCGAATGGCGGCGAACAGCACCATAACCAGCGAGAAACCGGCGGCGGCGCTGAAGCCGTAAACGGCGGACTGCAGGAAGTTATAACCGAGGTTGACGTTAAGCAACGCTACGCCCAGCACCGCACAGTTGGTGGTGATCAGCGGCAGGAAGATGCCCAGCAGGCGGTAGAGTGCCGGGCTGGTCTTGCGCACCACCATCTCGGTGAACTGAACGACGACGGCGATCACCAGAATGAAGGAGAGCGTGCGCAGATACACCAGATCCAGCGGAACCAGAATAAAGGTGTTGATCACCCAGGCGCTGACGGAGGCCAGCGTCATAACGAAGGTGGTGGCCATTCCCATGCCGATGGCGCTTTCCAGCTTCTTGGAAACGCCGAGGAACGGGCACAGGCCAAGAAACTTCACCAGAACGAAGTTGTTCACCAGTACGGTGCCGACAAACAGGAGCAGGTATTCGGTCATTGCGATGCCTAAAAAAATAAAAGCCGCCTATTATCGGGAATCGGCGGCCGGACGACAACATATGAATCGCAGGGGTATTGCCTTTTTTGGTGAAAATTTACACAAATCACCCAATAAAACGTGCTGCAACTCCCTTTAACGTTCGGTAAAGGTCCCTTTGACCCGCTGCGAACGCTTGATGTAAGGCACCAGCAGCGCCGCCATCAGCAGCGGCCAGCCGAGGCTGCGCACCGCCACTTCATCCGGCACCGGCGCGAAGGCGAAGGCTTTCACCGCCAGAATTACCGTGATCAGCAGCCATAACAAGAACAGTTTGGGGAAGCGCTGCGAGCGCTGGCAAAACAGAAACACCAGCCACAGGGTGAAGCCCCACATCAAAAGCGTGGTCAGCACCGAAAAGTACCATTGCAGGGTAAATGCCTGGGCGTTGGTCAACAGATAGTCGCGCGACTCGGGCATGAAGATCGCCATGGCGTACAGGAGCAGCATCAGGCTGGCGCTGAGCAGGGTGACGACCAGATAGGCCAGCGGGGCCAGCAACCAACCGCCGATACGAGTGTATTCAGCTTGAGACATAAAGGCTTCCTGATTGAAACGGGGATCACAGGCGGCATAGCTTAGCGGGTAATATAGGCTTCGTCATCTCTATCAACCGGATAGCTCGGCATCGCGACGCCGGGCCGCACGTTTGGCTACGCCGGCCTCGCTTCGAATTAACATCTCATTTACTTCTTGTTCCATCCGGCCGCATGGTGTCAAATCGAAAGGGTCTGTCGTGAGCCAGCAAGAGGAAATCCCATGGCTGAGAAAATTCGTGTCGGGCTGGTCGGTTACGGCTACGCCGGCAAAACCTTTCATGCGCCGCTGATTGCCGGTACGCCGGGGCTGGCGCTGGCCGCCGTCTCCAGCAGCGATGCCGGCAAAGTGCACGCCGACTGGCCGTCGATGACGGTGGTGGGTGGTGCGCAGGCGCTGTTCGCCGATCCGGCCCTCGATCTGATCGTCATTCCTACCCCCAACGATACCCATTTCCCGCTGGCGCAGCAGGCGTTGGCTGCCGGCAAGCACGTGGTGGTGGATAAACCGTTTACCGTGACATTGTCACAAGCGCAGGCACTGCAACAGCAGGCACAGCAGAGTGGTTTACTGCTGTCGGTGTTCCACAACCGCCGCTGGGACAGCGATTTCCTCACCCTTAAAGCGCTGTTAAACGACGGTTCGCTGGGCGAGGTGGTGTATTTCGAGTCACATTTCGATCGCTATCGGCCGCAGGTGCGCCAGCGCTGGCGTGAACAAGGCGGCGTCGGCAGCGGTATCTGGTTCGATTTGGGGCCGCATCTGCTCGATCAGGCGCTGCAACTCTTCGGCAAACCCGAACGGCTGTTTGTCGATCTGGGTGAGCTGCGGCCGGGGGCGCAGGCGGTGGACTATTTCCACGCGCTGCTGAGCTATGGCGATCGCCGTGTGGTGCTGCACGCCAGCATGCTGGCTGCGGCAGAGAGCCCGCGCTACGTGGTGCACGGCACCCGTGGCAGCTATGTCAAATACGGTCTGGATCCGCAGGAAGACCGGCTGAAGGCCGGCGAGCGCCTGCCACAGGCCGACTGGGGCTATGACATGCGCGAGGGTGTAGTGACGCTGTCACGTGACGATCTGCTGGCTGAGAAACCGCTGCTCAATATTCCCGGCAATTACCCGGCTTATTACGCGGCGGTGCGCGACGCGATTGCCGGCATAGGCGAAAATCCGGTGCCGGCCGCCGACGCCATCGCGGTAATGGCATTGATCGAACTGGGGTTGGAATCGGCCCGGCTGCAGCAGGCGCTGCCGGTGGTCTGATCCCGTTCATTCCTCTGTGCCCGGCGCAACGTCGGGCCTTTTTACGACTTTACGTGCAAGGAAATCCGTTTCATGTCCTGGTTGCAGCGTTTGCGCATTGATAAATTTTTGCTGGTTCTGATTTTTGTGGTGATCGTCGCCTCGCTGTTCCCCTGCGAAGGCATCTGGAAAACCTTCTTTGAACACCTGACCACCGCCGCCATCGCGCTGCTGTTCTTTATGCACGGCGCCAAGCTGTCGCGCGAGGCGATCATCGCCGGCATGAGTCACTGGAAGCTGCACCTGCTGGTGTTCCTCAGCACCTTTGCGCTGTTCCCGCTGCTCGGGCTGGCGATGAACCTGCTGGTGCCGGGCATCATGACGCCGACGGTCTATCTCGGCTTCCTCTACCTGTGCGCGCTGCCGGCCACGGTGCAATCGGCCATCGCCTTTACGTCGGCGGCGGGCGGCAACGTGGCGGCGGCGATCTGCAGCGCCTCGGCGTCGAGCATTCTCGGCGTGTTCCTGTCGCCGCTGCTGGTGGGAGCATTGATGCATACCCAGGGCGGCAATACCGACGTATTGCACGCCATCGGTTCGATCATTCTGCAATTGATGGTGCCATTTGTGGTCGGTCACCTGGCGCGGCCATTGATCGGCAAGTGGGTCGATCGCCATCGCAAGTTGATCAACTTGACCGACCGTTCATCGATCCTGCTGGTGGTGTATACCGCATTCAGCGCGGCGGTGGTGGAAGGGATTTGGCACCGTATCGACGGTTGGTCGCTGCTGACTATCCTGGTGATGTCGCTGGTGCTGCTGACGGTGGTGCTGGTGATCAACACCTATGCGGCGCGCTGGCTGGGCTTCAACACCGCCGATGAGATCACCATCGTCTTCTGCGGCTCGAAAAAGAGCCTGGCGAACGGCATCCCGATGGCCAACGTGCTGTTCCCGGCCGCGGCGGTGGGCGCCATGGTGCTGCCGCTGATGATTTTCCACCAGGTTCAACTGATGGTGTGCGCGGTGCTGGCGCAGCGCTATGCGCGTAAAACCGCTAAACAGCGGGCCGAGGCGGAGGCGCTGGTGGCCAAATAGGCCGCAGGCCGCTAACGGTGGCTCAGCGCGTCGAGCAGAAAGTCGGCGCGCTCATCGGGTGAAACGCGCGGCAGCTCCTGCAGCCGATAGCCATAACGGCGATAGATGGCCACCATCGCCCGATAGGTCTGCTCGGCTTCGGCGAAAGACTGTTTCCTCTCGCTGTCCTGCGCATAAATCGCTCGCCACGGTGGGGTGATGAACACCGTATCGGCATAGCGAAAGGCGTCGATCGCCGCCGTTAAGGGGGCGGGGATCGATAATCCGCACAGCGTCAGGTAACCGGCGATATCCGGCAGGCCGCGATCGAAGAACCAACATGTTGCACCCGTCGCTTCGCGCCATGAATGCAGTTCCCAATCGAGCATCCGCTCGGCGAAAGCCTGACGATCGCCCCACGGTAGCGCATTACCCCCAATATTCACCTGATGCTGAATAATCGCCCGGCCCGCCTCCAAGGAGTGCGGGTAACCACGGCGATGAAGAACGTCGATGAGCGTGCTTTTGCCCGAACCCGGGCCGCCGGTCAGCACGATGCGGCGTAGTTTGTCAGACATACGGAATTCCTCTCTTGCCACAGAGTGATGGGGTGAAAACAGCGATAAAGACGAGCAGGCGGAAGAAAACGGGGGATGAGAAGAAGGCGCCGTTTGGCGCCTTGGGAGATTTAGCCCTGCACTTTGGCGCGCAGTGCCTGTTTTTCCTGTTCGCTGAGGAAAGCCAGCTTCAGGCCATTTTCCTGAGCGGTGCGGATTTCTTCCGGCGTCAGCCCGGCCTGCGGCGCAGCGACGCGGTATTCATGCTCGATCTCGATGCCCTGAACCGCCGGATCGTCGGTGTTGATCGACGCCAGCACGCCGTGGCGCAGGAAAGTGGCCAGCGGATGCTGCGCCAGCGACGGCACGGTGCTGGTCTGGATGTTGGAGGTCAGGCAGGACTCGATGCCGATGCCGTGTTCCGCCAGGAAGTCCATCAGCGCTGGATCTTCGACCGCTTTCACCCCGTGGCCGATACGTTCGGCACCCAGCTCGCGGATCGCCTGCCAGATGCTTTCCGGGCCGGCGGCTTCGCCCGCGTGCACGGTGATGCGCAGGCCGGCGTCGCGCGCGCGGTTGAAGTGGCTGAGGAACAGGCTACCGGGGAAGCCCAGCTCATCGCCCGCCAAGTCCAGCGCGGTAATGCCGTCGCGGTGCGCCAGCAACCCTTCCAGCTCTTGCAGACAGGCAGCCTCGCCAAAGGTGCGGCTCATGATGCCGATCAGGCGAATGTCGATGTCGCGATCGCGGCAGCCCGAGCGGATCCCGTCGATCACCGCTTCCACCACGCCGGCGACCGGCAGCTGATGCTTCATCGCCATGTAGTAAGGGGAAAAACGCAGCTCGGCGTAGTGCAGGCCGGCGTTGGCGGCGTCCTCGACGTTTTCGTAAGCCACCCGGCGGCAGGCGTCCAGATCGCCCAGCACCGCCACGCCCCAGTCCAGTTTCTGCAGGAAGCTGACCAGGTCCGGTTCGGCATGGGTGATCTGCACGTGCGGGCGCAGGCTCTCCAAATCATTGGCCGGCAGGGCGAGATTGAACTGGCGACCGAGGTCGAGAATGGTCTGCGCGCGGATGTTGCCGTCGAGATGGCGGTGAATGTCGGTAAGCGGTAGGCGGGGATCGATCATGCTGGGCACTCGCTAATTATCGTAGGTAAAGTGCAGAACAGTATAAAAACAAATGGATGAAACTTGCCATCGCGTTGCATAAAAAAGTGATGTTAATCACAAATAATGCGAGATATATCGCATTATCGTCGTGAATCAGGCTTTCAACACGCTGACGCCCGCCTGCTGCAACGGCGCGATCAGCGCGTCATCGGTAGCCCGCTCAACGATGATGGTGTGCGCCAGCGTAATATCGCCGATCGCATACTGCGAGGCGGCGTTAAGCTTGGCGGCGGAAGCCAGCACCACGGTTTCCGCCGCGCGGGCCGCCAGCGCGCGTTTGATGTAAGCCTCCTCCAGATCGCCGGTGCTCAGCCCCGCAGTGGGGTGTACGCCGGTCACGCCCATAAAATAGAGATCGGCGCGAATATGCGACATCGCTTCCACCGCGGCGGCGCCGACGCTGACGATCGAATGCTTGTACAGCCGGCCACCGATCAGAATCACCTCGACCGTGGGGTGATCGACCAGGCCCACGGCGACGCTGGGGCTGTGGGTGACGATGGTGGCGTTGAGGTTGGCCGGCAGTTGCCTGACCAGCTCTGCAGAGGTGGTGCCTCCGTCGATAATCACTACCTGGCCGGGGGCGATCAGCGCCGCTGCCGCTTTGGCGATCGCGCGTTTGGCGCCGGATTCCAACTGATTGCGTTCGGCAAAGCTGGCAATGGCGGAAGAAACCGGCAGGGCGCCGCCATGCACCCGCTGTAGCAACCCTTCGGCGTCCAATTCGCGCAGATCGCGCCGGACCGTATCTTCCGACAGCCCGAACATCTCGCTGAGCTGCTTGGCTAACACCTGGCCGTCCTGAGCCAGTTTTTCCAGGATGATTTTCTTGCGCTGGCTGGTCAACATGGCCATTTTCCTCTCAAATTTGGTTTGCACGAAATATCTTGATCATACACGAAACTGCACGATAGTATCAATTTCCTTCCTCTGGCGGAGTAAACCGATGATAGCCACTAAAGACAGGGTTCGCATTGTCGAAACCCGGGTGTTGTCCGATGACTGGTACCTGCTGAAAAAAACCACCTTTGATTTTCTGCGGCGCGACGGCGTCTGGCAGCGGCAAAGTCGCGAGACCTACGATCGCGGTGATGGCGCGGTCATTTTGCTGTTCAACCGGCAGGCGCAAACGGTGATCCTGACGCGCCAGTTCCGCTTTCCGGCCTTCGTCAACGGCCATGACGGCATGTTGATTGAGGCTGCCGCCGGGTTGCTGGACAACGCGTCGCCGGAGGCACGCATCCGCGCCGAAGCGGAAGAGGAAACCGGCTATTTCGTGCAGAGCGTGGAGAAAGTATTCGAAGCCTATATGAGCCCAGGCTCGGTCACCGAGAAGCTGCACTTTTTCGTCGGCGAATATCAGGCGGGCGACCGCATCAACGAGGGCGGCGGGTTGGCGGCGGAGGGGGAAGATCTGGAGGTGCTCGAGCTGCCGCTGGCGCAAGCCCTGCAGGCGATTCGCCAGGGCACGATCGTTGACGCCAAGACCATCATGCTGCTGCAGTTTGTCGCCTTGAACCGGACGTTGGAGGAAGAACGATGAAAGCACAACAAATCTTGATTGCCGGCCCTTATCGCAGCGGCACCGATGGCGATCCGCAGCGTATCGCCGCCAATCTGGCGCGCCTGGAACAGGCCGCGCTGGCGGTTTACCAGCGGGGGCACGTGCCGGTGATCGGCGAGTGGCTGGCGCTGCCTTTGGCGGCGGCGGCAGGTTCCACTCAGCTTGGCGATGCGGTGAGCGAGGCGTTTCTTTACCCGGTGGCGCATCGGCTGATTGCACAGTGTCAGGCGGTGTATCGCATCGAAGGGGCGTCTGCGGGGGCCGATAACGACGTGCGGCTGGCCAACGAGTGGGGATTGACGGTTTATCGTCATCTGGAGGAGATCCCGTCTGTTCAGGCGTAACGCCGGGGCGGGCAGAGGCTCGCCCCCTCGCGTTATTGCTCGTCCAGCACCAACCTCAATCCGGCGATCAGCTTGTCCATGCCGGCCTCCAGCTTGCTGCGCGGGCAGCCGACGTTGAGACGCAGGAACCCGCGGCCTTCCTCGCCGTAGGTAAAGCCCGGCATGATCGCCACCTTTTCACGCTCGATCAGCACCTGCTGCAGCGCCCGATCGTCCACGGCCAGCGGCCGCAGATCGATCCAGGCCAGGTAGGTGGCCTGCGGCGGGCGCCAGCCCAGCGCGGGAAACGCCTGCTCCAGCCGCTCGGCGACGTAGGTCAGATTATCCTGCAGGTAGTCGCGCAGGGCGTCCAGCCAGGGTTCGCCGTGGCGGTAGGCGGCCACGTGCGCCGCCACCGCCAGCACCGCCGGCGAGGAGAGGCCATCGCGGGCTTTGAGCTGCTGGAAATAGGCTTCGCGGCTGGCGTCGTCGCTGATAAAGCCGTAGGCGCCGGTTAGCGCCGGAATGTTGAAACTCTTGGAGCCGGAGGTCAGCAAGGCCCAGGCGCCGGTCGCCACCTGGCTCCACGGCGTATGGCGGTGTTCACCCCAGACCATGTCCATGTGGATTTCATCGCTGATCACGCGCACGTCATGGCGCTCGCACAGTTCGGCCATCTGCTGCAGCTCGTCGCGGCGCCACACTTTGCCGGTGGGGTTATGCGGGCTGCACAGCAACAGGATCTTGGTCTGCGGCCGCGCCAGCAGCGCTTCGAGATGCGCCATGTCGCAGCGCCAGTCGTCGCCGGCCTTGTGCAGCGGGCAGGCCAGCAGCTGGCGCTGGTTGGCGAGGATCACCTTGTAGAAGGCGTCATAGGCCGGGGTATGGGTCACCACATAGTCGCCCGGTATGGACCATTGGCGGATCAGCTGCGCCGCCATGTAGATAACGGAAGGGCCGTACACCGCCGTTGCGGTGTCGATAGCGGTGTTGAAGCGTTGCTGATACCAGTGGCGCAGCGCGCCGAGAAAATCCTCATGCTGCCAGCGGCTGTAGCCCAGCACGCCGTGCTGCAGGCGCTGCTGCAACGCCTCGAGAATGCACGGCGCGGTGGCGAAATCCATATCGGAGATGGTGAACGGCAGCAGGTCGTCGCTGCCGAAACGATCGGCGATATAGTCCCACTGGGTGCACCAGGTGCCGTGGCGGTCGATCGGGGTGGAGAAATCAAACATGGGTGGCTCCCTGCAGCGCCGCGGCAGGTTGCGCCGTGGCTATCAGTGAGTCTAATTCATCCTTCACCGATTGCACCTGCGGACCGATCACCACCTGCAGATTATGGTCGTTGAGATGCACCACGCCGATGGCGCGGTGGGCCTTCAGCGCCGCGTCGTCCACCTGACTCATATCGTTGACCGACAGGCGCAGGCGGGTGATGCAGTTGTCCAGCGTGATAATGTTGCCCGGGCCGCCGAGCGCCGCCAGAATCGCCGGCACGTTGTAGCCGGATTTGCCCACCGCGCCACTCGTCGCGCTTTGGCTGACGGCGCTGTCGCTCTCACGGCCCGGCGTTTTGATGTTAAAACGCTGGATGGCGAAGCGGAAAATGGCGTAATAGCCGACGAACCAGACGGCGGCCACCACCGGCACCAGATACCACTTGGTGGCGGTGCCGTGCAGAATGCCGAACACCACGAAGTCGATGATGTTGCCGTCGGTGTTGCCGATGGTCACGCCCAGCAGCGCCATCACGGTAAAGCCCAACCCGGTGAGCAGCGCGTGGATCAGATACAGGAACGGCGCGACGAACAGGAACAGGAACTCGATCGGCTCGGTGGTGCCACCAACCACGCAGGCCACCACGCCGGAAATCAACAGCCCTTTGATTTTATGACGGTTCTCCGGCTTGGCGCAGTGGTACATCGCCAGCGCCGCGCCCGGCAGGCCGCCGAGAAACGCCGGCATTTTACCCTGCGACAGGAAGCGGGTGGCGCTCTCGGCGAAGCCGGTGGTGGTTGGGCAGGAGAGCTGCGCCTGGAAGATGGTCAGGGCACCGCTGACGCTGTGGCCGCACACCTCCATGGTACCGCCCGCCTCGGTAAAGCGGATTAGCGCCACCAGAATGTGCTGCAGGCCGAACGGCAGCAGCAAGCGTTCGCCGGTGCCGAACAGCATCGGGCCAAAGGCGCCGGCGCTGTTGATCACCCAGCCCAGCCCGGTGATGCCGGCGGCGAACCACGGCCAGATCAGCGGGATCACCAGGCCGCACAGGCCCAGCACCACGGTGGTGACGATCGGCACGAAGCGCGTGCCGCCGAAGAACGCCAGTGCGTCCGGCAGGCGGATGGTGTGGAAGCGTTCATGCAGGCGATAGACGATGATGCCGACGATCACCGCGCCGAGGATGCCGGTATCGATCGACTGAATGCCGAGGATGTTCTGGATATTGTTGGCTTTCAGCACCAGCGGATCGCTGGTGGGCAGCACGCCGGCGGCGGTCAGGTAGAAGTTGGTGCCCAGATTCAGCACGGCGAAGCCGACGAAGCCGGAGAAGGCGGCGACGCCCTTGTTCTCACGCGCCATGCCCAGCGGAATGGCGATGGCGAACATCACCGGCAGGAAGCTGAAGGCGAAGGAGCCTACCTTGCTCATCCAGGTAAAGATCAGCTGGAAGATCGGGTGGCCGATAAACGGCATCAGGGTGATCACGTCGCGGCTGCTCAGCGAGCTGCCGATCCCCAGCATGATGCCGCAGAAAGAGAGCAAGGCGACGGGCAACATGAAGGTTTTGCCCAGGCTCTGGAAGAACTCCCAGAGGGTGATTTTGGGTTTGTTGGCTGCTGACATAACCGACTTCTCCTGGCGAAAAGACGAGCAAAAAGGGGACTTCTGATTAGGTAAAAAGAAGATAAAACGTTTTACCTAGCAAAAATGCGCCGCCAATCACAAATCTGCCGCCCGGTTTTTGGCGACAATGCGGCAGGCAGTAAAACGTTTTACTGAGCTAACGGATTCGGTATACCCTTGATCATTACGGCGCGGGTTGCCCAGGAACGGGTTCGCAGAGACTATGAGCATCAAAAAAATCACCATCACCGATGTGGCGCAGCAGGCGGGCGTGTCGGTCACCACGGTTTCCCTGGTGTTGAGCGGCAAGGGGCGCATTTCGCCGACCACCGTCGAGAAGGTCAATCAGGCGATAGAGCAGCTAGGTTATGTGCGCAATCGCCAGGCGGCGACGCTGCGCGGCGCGGAGTCCGGAGTGATTGGCCTTATTCTGCGCGACATCTGCGAACCCTTCTATGCCGAAATGACCGCCGGGCTGAGCGAGGCGCTGGAGGCGCACGACAAGCTGCTGTTTTTAACCCAGAGCGGGCGCGATGGCCAAGGCTTGCAGCGGGCGTTTGACGCGCTGCTGGCGCAGGGCGTTGACGGCATCGTGCTGGCGGGCGGCATCCGCGCGGCGGCGGGCCTGAAGGAAAAGGCGGCCGAGCAGGGCGTGCCGCTGGTGTGCGTGGCGCGCTCCAGCGGTCTCGAGGGCGTGGACGTGGTGCGGCCGGACAATATGCAGGCCGCCAAGCTGGCCACCGAATTTTTGATCAAACGCGGCCACAGCCAAATTGCTTACCTCGGCGGCCAGAGCGACTCATTGACGCGCGCCGAGCGGCTGGGCGGATTTTGCGCCACGCTGGTACAGTACGGTCTGCCGTTTCGCAGCGAATGGATCGTCGAGTGTGATTGCCGGCAGCGTGAGGCGGCGGAAGCGGCGGAACAGCTGCTGCGCCACTACCCGAACATTACCGCCATCGTTTGCCACAAGGCGTCGGTCGCGCTCGGCGCCTATTTTGGCCTGACGCGCAGCGGCCGCAGCATCGGCTCGGACGGGGTCGACGCCTACTACGGCCGGCAGGTAGCGCTGATCGGTTTCGGCGACGTGCCGGAGGCCGAGCTGACCGAACCGCCGCTGACCTTCGTCTCCAGCTCGGCGCGGGAAGTGGGGTGCAGCGCCGCTGCGCGCCTGCTGCAGCGTATCGGTGACGCCGACCTGCCGGCGCAGAACGTCATTCTGCCGCCGACGCTGATCCGGCGCGGCTCCGCCTAGTCCCGCCGCTGCTCCTCTTCCGCCTCCCGGCGGATCCAACCGATAAAGGTTTTCATCGCCGGCGTCAGATCCCGCGACTTCAAATGGGTCAGCCAATAGGCGCCGAGCGCGGCCTCGGCGGCAAACGGCCTTTGCAGCGCGCCGGCGGCCAGTTCGCGGCGGAACATGCTGACCGGCGCCAGCGCCACGCCATCGCACTGGATCGCGCCTTCCACCATCAGCCTTGACGAGTCGAACACCGGGCCGTTGATCCGCCACGGCGTCACCTGCGCCGCCGTGAACCAGCGCTCCCATTCATCCTTGCGGTAGGTGCGCATCAGCTGCTCGTGCTGCAGATCCTGCGGCGTGCTCAGGCGCGCGGCGACCGTCGGCGGGCAGAGCACCGTCAGCGGCGCGTCGAACAGCTTAATATTGCAGGTGGCGGGCCAGAGGCCTTCGCCGAAGCGGATGGCGAAATCCATACCGTCGGCCGACAGATTGACCAGATTGTTGTGGGTTAGCACCCGCAGATCGATAAACGGGTGCGCCGTGCGGAACGCCGCCAGCCTCGGCATCAGCCAGCCGACGGCGAAGGTGCCGACCACCGCCACCGTCAGCACCTCGTGGAAATGCCCGCCTTCGAACTGCTGCAGCACCGCCTCAATGCTGTCGAAGGCGTCGCTCAACACCGGCAGCAGCGCCTGACCCTCTTCGGTCAAATCGAGCCCGCGCGGCAGGCGGCGGAACAGCTGGATGCCCAGCTGTTCTTCCAGCATGCGTACCTGCTGGCTGATGGCGGCCTGGGTCACCCGCAGCTCCAGGCCGGCGCGGGTGAAGTTCAGGTGGCGGGCGGAGGATTCGAACGCCCGCAGGGCGTTGAGGGGAAGTCGATTGCGCATTGTCGATAGCCATAAGTTTTTCTTTATGCTGGCTGAAATTATTATCGCTTGTCAACCCGGCGGCAAAATCCGATATTTGGCGCGGCTGCTGAGAGCGTCGCGGCAGCCGTAAAGGAATGACATCATCAATCAGGGAAAGCGCCGTGTATAACGCCAACAAAAACTTTTGGCCGCGGCCGATGCCCTGCAACCTAAGAGCTTCTATCATGACGAAAATGAACCGCCTGGCGGCCGCGCTGATCGCCGCACTGATCCTGCCGACCGCGCACGCCGTGCAGCAGCAGGATATCGACGCCGTTATTCAGCCGCTGATGAAAAAATATGGCGTGCCGGGCATGGCGATCGCCGTGTCGGTCGACGGCAAACAGCAGATTTACCCGTATGGCGTTGCCTCGAAGCAGACCGGCAAACCGATCACCGAGCAGACGCTGTTCGAAGTGGGCTCGCTGAGCAAAACCTTCACCGCGACGCTGGCGGTCTATGCGCAGCAGCAGGGCAAACTGTCGTTTAAAGACCCGGCCAGCCGCTACCTGCCCGAGCTGCGCGGCAGCGCCTTCGACGGCGTCAGCCTGCTGAATCTGGCGACGCATACCTCCGGTTTGCCGCTGTTCGTGCCGGACGACGTAACCGACAACGCCCAACTGATGGCGTACTACCGGGCCTGGCAGCCGAAACACCCGGCGGGCAGCTACCGCGTCTATTCCAACCTCGGCATCGGCATGCTGGGCATGATCGCCGCCAAGAGCCTCGACCAGCCGTTTATCCAGGCGATGGAACAGGGGATGCTGCCGGCGTTGGGCATGAGCCACACCTACGTTCAGGTGCCGGCTGCGCAGATGGCCAACTATGCGCAGGGCTACAGCAAGGACGATAAACCGGTGCGGGTCAATCCCGGCCCGCTGGACGCCGAATCTTACGGCATCAAGTCCAACGCCCGCGATCTGATTCGCTATCTGGACGCCAACCTGCAGCAGGTGAAGGTGGCGCAGCCGTGGCGCGAGGCGCTGGCCGCCACGCACGTCGGTTATTACAAGGCGGGTGCGTTCACGCAGGATCTGATGTGGGAGAACTACCCGTATCCGGTGAAGCTGTCGCGTTTGGTTGAAGGCAACAACGCCGGGATGATCATGAACGGCACGCCGGCCACCGCCATCACGCCGCCGCAGCCGGAATTGCGCGCCGGCTGGTATAACAAAACCGGCTCTACCGGCGGTTTCTCCACCTACGCGGTGTTTATCCCGGCGAAGAATATCGCCGTGGTGATGTTGGCCAACAAGTGGTTCCCGAATGACGATCGCGTCGAGGCGGCTTACCACATCATCCAGGCGCTGGAGAAGCACTGACGCTCAGGGGCGCCGGCGAGGCGCCCCTACCACCGATGCTGCCGTTCACGCCGCTCGCGCATGAAATCGATAAAGGCGCGCAGCTTGAGCGGCAGATGCCTGCCGGCGGGAAAGTAGATGAAAAATCCCGATGCCTCGCTGGCATACTCCGGCAGCACTTCCACCAGTTGCCCCTGCGCCAGTTCTTGCACCACCGTGCCCTGAAAACGCTGTGCGATACCCAGGCCCGCCAATGCCGCATCCTTGATCAACCGATCCTCGTTAAAGATCAAACTGCCGCTGACGTCCAGCGCGCGTTCATCGTCGCCCAGGCTGAAATACCAGGGCTCCATTTTTCCGCTGCCGGGAAAGCGGTAGCGCAGGCAGTGGTGAGCTGGCAGATCGTCCGGCGTGGCCGGTACGCCGCAGCGCGTCAGATAGTCGGGCGAGGCGACCAGCACCCGGCGCTGGCCGTTGTCGATTGGCACGGCGATCATGTCCTTTTGCAGCATCGCGTGCATGCGAATGCCGGCATCGAAACTGCCCAGCACCAGATCGGAAAAGCGGTCTTCGGTAAACAGCTCAAGCTGTACTTCGGGATAGCGCCGTTGAAATTCCGCCAGGTGCGGCATCACCAGCAGCGAAGCGGCCAGTTGCGGCAGCGTGATGCGCAGCAGGCCCGCCGGCTGTGCGCCCAGGGTGCGCACGTCGTCTGCCGCCACGTCGATCTGGCTCATGGCCGGCGAGACCTTCTGATAGAACAACCGGCCCTCGTCGCTGAGGCGCACCGAGCGGCTGGTGCGGTGAAATAAGCGCACCCCCAGCTGATTCTCCAGCGCCTGAATGTTTTGTGACACCGCCGGCGGCGTGACGCCCAGTTGGTTGGCTGCGCGGGTAAAGTTGCCCAGGCGTGCGACGGCTTCGAAATAGGGCAGCAGTTGCAGGAGTGAACTCATCTATTAATAACCTGTGCTTAATGATTCATTAAATTATGCCTTATTTTAATTTATGACGAACGTTTTAGACTGGTTTTACTTTCCCTCAGCGAGATAAAAATCATGTCGGCAACACAACGGGCGTTAACAGAACGGATCGCGGCGATCGATCAACAGGCGATGGCCGAAGGGCGCATCGTGGGCAGCGTGGTGCTGGTGGCGCGGCAGGGCGAGATTTGTTACGCCGGCGCGGCCGGTTATGCCGATCGCGAAGCGCGGCGGCCGATGCGGCGAGAAACGCAGTTTCGGCTGTCGTCGGTTTCCAAACCCTATACCACGCTGGCGGCGCTGCGCCTGATTGAACGGGGCAAGCTGAGCCTGGACGATGCGGTCAGCGACTGGCTGCCGTGGTTTACCCCGGCGCTGGCGGATGGCCGGCGCCCGACGATCAAGATCCGTCATTTGCTGAGTCATACCGCCGGGCTGGACTATCGGCTGAACCAACCGCCGGCAGGCGTTTACCATCAGTTGGGGATCCAGGACGGCGTGGAGCTGTCGACGCTGACGCTGGAGCAAAACCTGCGGCTGTTGGCGCAGGCACCGTTGCTGTCGCAACCGGGAGAGCGCTTCAATTATTCGCTGGCTATCGACGTGCTTGGCGCGGTGTTGGAGCGGGTGACGGGCATGCCGCTGCCGCAGCTGTTTGTCGAATGGGTGGCGCGGCCGCTGGGGCTCGGCAATACCGCGTTTTATACGACGGACGCCGCGAATCTGGCGACGCCGTATTACAACACGCCGCAAGGGCCGCAGCGCATGCATGAAGGCCTGCGGGTGGCGCTGCCGGAGGAGATGGCGGGGGGCGAGGTGCTGTTTTCACCCGCGCGGGCGCTTAACGCGGAGGCTTATCCTTCCGGCGGCGCGGGCATGGTCGGCGATGCCGACGATGTGCTGCAGCTGGTGGAAGCGTTGCGCAGCGGCGGGCAGGGCATCTTGCAGCCGGACACGGTGGCGTTGCTGCGCAGTCCGCATGTGGGGGCGCAGGCGCAAACGCAAGGGCCGGGCTGGGGATTTGGTTTCGGCGGCGCGCTGCTGGTGGACGCAGAAGCGGCGCAGACGCCGCAGCATGTCGGCACGCTGACCTGGGGCGGCGTTTATGGCCACAGCTGGTTCTTTGATCCACAGGCGCAGCTGAGCGTGGTGATACTGACCAACACCGCGTTTGAGGGCATGTGCGGCCGCTATCCGCAGCAGATCCGCGATGCGGTGTATGCGGCGCTGCAGGGGTAAATAAATATCCTCCGGCATAGCCGGAGGTTTTTCATATGCGCCTATAAGGCTCTCTTGCCAGCTGCGCCCTAACAGGCGCATCGCGATCTGACATTTGCTTCTATCGGTTACTTACGAC